>DIXF01000016.1 GCA_002448235.1 Syntrophaceae bacterium UBA6087 | reverse complement strand
GCCTAGGAATTGTGCAAAGGTCTCGCGTTTATCTGGAGTTGATTGGTAATCTTTCATCAAGCTCTTGTGAGAAAAGATCAGTTACTTCAACCCACATTGACGAGTAAGTTCGTTGATATTTTGCGGAACATCGTTGTCGCTTTAGAAATCACTTTTAATGAATACAAAAATGCCCAAGCTATAGCTGCTCTGTGCCAGCTCCAGTAGCATGTCTTCGTTCGGTTGCTCCTGTCGAACCACACTATCGTTACCGATCACAGTCAATTCCTGCAACTGCAATCCACTGATTTCGGCGCAACGAATAACCGTGCGTGGGTCAAATACGCGAAAGGCATTGAATTCCACCCGCTCCTTCCCAACAGGCGTTGAAAGATAAAAAATGCCGTCAGGTTTAAGCAGCTGCGCCATATTCGCAATACCACGCTTATAACCATGCGGGTCAATCGGGTCGCCATAGCGGCCTAGCCCGAAATGCTCGATTGCATGCAGACAGGAAAGGGAGTCACAATACCCACCGCCATCAGTGGAATACAACGCAACCGGACTCATAAAATCAGCTTGTTTGAACACAACCCCAGGAATCTGGGTAGTAATAGGCCGAACATCGAACACTTCGATCTCACGAAAACTCGCCACGTGGGCTACAAAACCATCCACACGGGAGCCGATATCCACATGTCTTTGCGGCCTTCTGTCATGAATCCACCGAGCCACAAGCAGATCCTGCCAGAAATACTCACTCTTGGTTGCGCCGCCTTCTTCGTAACGATCATGCAAACATGGCAACAACGTCAGCTTGCCTGAATAGCCCTCACTGAACCGACGCCATTCACACAGAAAACTCGGTATGCCACGGACTGAGCGCAGGAAACAACGCAGGTCGAAACCGAATTGGTTGGAGAGGAGCCAGTGGAATTTAATGAGCGATTTCTTTAGCATAGAATACTTTTTAATTCTTGGGCGTCAGGCGAATGATGTCGGCCGACACCTCGATGTAATATATGTTTTTACGTCGCACCGTTTCGAGTATACGTTCAAGCTGCGGATAGTCACGGGTGCCGTCAAAACAGCGTGCATCATCGATGAGCACCACGTGACCTTTCACAGGAGAATCCAGAATCGCCTCCAGTTCGGCGCTTACCGGGGTGTCTAACTTAGCCTTGCCCGTGTCGCCGCCGCTGTAATGGCCATCGAGCCAGAACAGAGCAGGCGCGCTCAAGATGCGCACAAGTTCAGATAATACTGTACCGCTGTCGCCTTGAAGCAATGTCACGTTGGCATATGAAGCAAACCGCTGCATAGCCGCCTGATAGTAATTATCAGCGAGTTCAATGCTGGTGCACATCACAGTCTTGTCGTGCGCAATGTAGGCCAGCGTATCGCCAAGATGAGTTCCGGTTTCGACGAACTGATGCAGAGCATAGCGCCGCAAGTAGGCAGAAATGATCATCTGTTTCACCGGCTGGGGAGGCATCCCCATACAGCCAGTTCCTATCCAGCGCGAAATTTGCGGGAGGCGGCGAACAAGATCTATGTAAGACAAGATGCCAACTTTGGAGAGCTTGTGTTTGATCGCGAGTTTCATGGTGAGTCCTTATGAGTGTTATTCTGCATGGGAATGCGAAGGCTCAGAAAAGCCATCCACATGAAGTAGACAACGGAGAAGGCAACCAGCGCTCCAACAATTCCATTTAGACCAGCCACCGACACGAAATAAATATTCAACAATATCCCCAATAGTGCGGTGACGATTTTCGCTGTCGTCATCGCTACTGGTTTCATGTCGCTCATCAGTTTCAGTGCGAGCATTTGGCCCGCAACAAAAAAACCGCTAGCCAGCACCACCCAGGGCAACAAGTACGACACTGATTGGTACTGTGTACCCACGAGCAACCTAAAGATCCATCCATGCAGGACAAAGACAAACACAAATCCAATCACTGTGATGAAAAGGCTAACAAAAGTAATGTGCCATGCAAGACGGTGAACAGTGGCATTGCGGTCTGAATCTGTTGCATCGCCCGAACGTTGATAGAGAATCGGGCCTAAGAACGAAATCATCAGTCCCGTTGCCACCGAGATCGGGGCATATCCCAATTGGAACAACACGGCATATAAGCCCACCTCGTGAGTGGTGGTGAAAGCCTCCAAAGCCCATCGATCGGAGCTTTGCTGTAACCAAGAAAACAAACCCCAGGCTGAGAACGACCATGAATATGACCAGATCTGGCGTGCCCAGGGGGTGTGATCTCCACTATTTGCCAACTTATATGGAATCAAACGGCGCAGGAAGATAAGTTGTGAGCCGGTGACAAATAGGGAAGAGCACGCATAACCGATCACCACAGCAGTGCCGGAGCTGCCCAACCAGAGCAATACACCCAACACCAGCAGGATTTTCAGCCAAGCATCCAGCCCGCCGTGGAAGGCCACAATTGCCCTTTGTCGAGCAGCGTTCTGAATATTGCTAAAGGAGGAATTGTAGCCACTGATCACCGAGAAAACCAAGGCTGCCGCCGCTAGCCCCATCCATTGTGAATACCCCAGCCAAAGCAGCCCGATCAACACTGCCACTCCAATGGCAACCACAGCCAGAGTGGCGTAGAGCATCAGCCGCCGCGAGGCGCGCAAATATCCGTCTAAATCCTGTTTTTCTGTTGCGATAGAATAAAAACGCCCAATGCCGTTTGTGACCCCGCCCATAACCACCTGATTCACTAACCCAGCCACTGTGAGCCCGAGTGCTAGTTGGCCGTATTGAGTAGGATCGAGATGCCCGGTGAGTATCCGCACGAGAACCAATGCACCAAGCAATGAGGAAACCTGACCAATGATAATCCAACTGCCTTCTTTGGCAAGGCGGCGAATACGATCAGTTTGATAGTGTAAGGACAGTTGCCGTATAAGGTTACCCTGCCGATTTGTGCCTGAAAGCATTTGCGTAATTCGGCGAGAAGCGTTTATCTAGTAGGCTGATTGATATTTATCATCAAAATTCCAATAAATGGAGATCGCTTTTCTATCGGACAAAATTATTTGCTTATATAAGGACCAGGCCTTGTCCTGTAAGCTTATATCTTTTACCGCAGTGCAGACAGGACAGATCATCCTCCAACCTGTTCCCACACTCGCACATCCAGCCTATTTGTTTAGCTGGATTCCCAACCATAAGGGCATGGTCAGGGGCTCCTCGGGTTACTACAGCACCGGCACCAATGAAAGCATATGCGCCTATGGTGTAACCGCAAACTATGGTGGCGTTCGCTCCGATGGTGGCGCCTGTTTTCACCAGGGTAGTCCGCATCTCATCCATGCGCGGGATGTGGGCCCGTGGATTGAACACGTTGGTGAAAACCATGGAAGGGCCGCAGAAGACATTATCTTCCAGGGTGACGCCTTTATATACGGAAACATTATTCTGGATCTTGCAGCCGTTTCCGATTCTTGCATCAGGGCCGACCACCACGTTCTGCCCGATGCTGCAGTTTTTCCCTATGCTGGATCCTTTGAGTATATGGCTGAGATGCCAGACTTTTGTCCCTGTTCCGATGGTGATTCCATCGTCGATGAAGCACGATTCATGGGCAAAAAACGTATCCTGTTGCTTCTTGAGTACTTCCCTCAGCGATATTTTCTTTCCATTGTTAAGGAGTGAATCCTGGCTCGCTTTCAGAATCCGGAGCACCTCAATTCCTTCCTGAGCGTCGGTAACAGGCTTCTTCCTCGAAGTAATACACTCGATGAAATGAGCGCATTCAGCTTTAAGCGGCTCGCTCTTTTCGATCTCCACACTCTTGGCATCGCCCTTTTCCGGCTCTGGGATTCCATCGTGCCATGAGATGTTGTGCGGGTAGAGGAGGAGTTTTTCACCCCAAGGAGATGAATCCCTGAATACCGCCATGTTCTTGTCACCTACTACCACGAGCATCTGCTCCTTAAAGGGATGCAGCCAGGAGACAAAGACATGGGCCTTCAGTCCGCTGGGGAATTCGAGATGCGTAGTAGTAACGTCTGCGATCTTCTTATGGAGATAATTGCCGCCGGTTGCCAGAACATATTCGGGCTCTTCCTGAGCTAATGCAAGGATCATGGATATATCATGAGGGGCAAAGCTCCAGAGGATGTCCTCCTCTCTCCTGATCTTTCCGAAGCTGAGGCGATTGGAGTAGATATAATGAATCCTTCCGAGATCACCATTGTGTATGATTTCTTTCAATTTGATGAACGCAGAATGATATCGCAGAAGATGCCCCACCATGAGGATTCTGTCATTCTTTTCAGCAATTTCTTTCAACTCATGCGCATCGGAGAGACTCAATGCTAACGGCTTTTCAACAAACACGTCCTTTCCCGAGAGAAGGGCCTCGCGTGCTAATGAAAAATGCATTTCGGCCGGGGCGGCAATTGAGACTGCTTTAATATTCCGATCTGAGAGAAGATCCTGAAAGCTCGTAAAGCATTTAATTTCCGGATAGGCTTCATTGAACGATTTCAGGGTTTGCTGATTGCTGTCACAGACGGCGCCTAATGCCCCGAGTTCGGCATAGTTTCTCACCAGGTTCTTCCCCCAGTATCCTGCACCGACAACCGCTACCAGGACTTTGCTATTATCCAAAACAACCTCCTCCTTGCAGGAGCTATCGTACTGCACTTAAGATTGTGTCCGTTATCTGCTTCTGCTCTTGCTCCGTGAGATATGGGTGCATTGGCAGAGAAAATATTTGCTCAGCTTTCTCCTCTGAAACAGGGAAATCACCAGTCTTGTGTCCCAGATAGCTGTACGCCCCCTGGAGATGGAGCGGTTTGGGATAGTAAATTGCTGTGGGGATTCCCGCCTTCTTCAGGGCAGCTAAGATGTTGTCTTTCTTTTCGCTGATAAGTGAATACTGAGCCCACACGCTGAGGGACCCGTCCTGAACAAATGGTGTTGTTATATCCGGGTTATCCTTCAAGGGCTCGCTATAACGCCTGGCAACCTTCTGCCTGAGGCCGATCTCTTCAGGGAAAATTTCGAATTTCGGCAGGAGAATGGCTGCCTGGAGGGTATCGCATCTCCCGTTGATGCCTATTCTGATATTATCGTACTTGTCCGTACCTTTCCCATGTACCCTGATGGAAGTAAGCTGCTCGTATAAGTCATCGCTATCGGTGAAGACCATTCCACCGTCCCCATAGCATCCCAACGGCTTTGCCGGGAAGAATGAGGTGGCAGCAATATCTGAAAGGGAGCATGCCTTCTTCCCTTTATATTCCGCACCAAAGGATTGCGCTGCATCCTCAATGACAAAGAGCTTCCTTGCAGAACCGATCTCATTGATTTTCTCATAATCCGCAGGCTGCCCGAAAAGATCCACCGCAATGATCCCCCTCGGCCTTAACTTTTCATATCCCTTAGGGAGAGGGTGCATACCCGGGTCTTTATTCTCCAATGCGATAATAGCTTTCTCGATTTGGGCAGCGGAGATATTGAAAGTATCCGATTCGATGTCGACAAATACCGGTGTAGCTCCAAGCAGAGAAATTACCTCGGCAGTTGCGACAAAGGTAAACGGGGTGGTGAAAATTGCATCTCCGGGACCTACTCCATATGCCATGAGGGCCATGAGTAGCGCATCGGTTCCCGAAGCACAAGAAACCGCATGTTTTGCCCCGACAAAATCCCCCAATCGATCCTCCAGCATCTTAATCTCAGGACCCATAATGTATTGCCCGTGAGATAAAACATTTTTGATATTCTCAAGGATTCTGTCATAAATCCTTGCTTGCTGAGCCTTTAAATCTATGAACTGCACGGCCATTTTCCCTCCGGTAGTGACATAATTTGATGGTATACAATTAGAAAGAGATAATAAAGGCCTGCTTAGCTTGTGCAAGACCGCTATCTGAAGCATTACCTCATTTCTTGCTACGCTATAAAAAGCGAAGCTCCGCCATTGCAGGTGTGTTAACCATTTCCATGGAATGACAAACTGTAAGCTATCCTAATCATTAAATGAGAACAGCGAAATTCATATAACATACCAATAGACAGGTCAAGCTTGCAGAGCACGGAAATAAGGTCATTTTAAACTAATGAATTGTATGTAGAGAATATCAATAAATTCATCAAACTTTTAAGAATGTACACGTTTCAGGCTTTATATAATCCATGTACACACCAAGGGTTTCCCTCATTATTAATCTTGTGAACCTGAAAATTCAGCATTTGATAATTGTATCTCCAGATCACTCAAAGGATATGCCATACAGGGATGTATATATCCGAACTTTCGATCCGATGCCCTGAGCCTTACCCCTTCGGGCTGAAAAACCCTGCCTTTCAGCAATTTTGTCCTGCAGAGGCTGCATTCGCCCGACCTGCACAAGGAAGGGATGACAATGCCGTTTCGCTCGAGTGAATTCATCAGGGGTTCGGTGGTGCGTACCTGGACCGACTTACCGTTTTTTATGGAAACCGTGACTATTGCATCACGACCGACACTGGCAGGCCATCCCGGCTGTTCGGATACGTCCTTCGGCGGCCCGTACATCTCGGTACGGATTTTCTTCCTGGAAATGCCCAGGCGATAGAGCTCTTTCTCACAGAAGGTATACATTGCTTCCGGGCCGCATATAAAATATGTTTTCCCCGATATGTCCTCTCCAAGGGTCTCTTTCATAAGATCAGCAGTGATAAAACCTCTGCGCCCGGTATATCCCTCCGGAGGATTCGAGATGACGAGTGTCCGATTGAAATTCGGGTGATTCCTGGACAAATTCTCTAATTCCTGTCCAAAGATCACATCGTCGGGAGTCAGGCTGCCATAGATCAGGTGGATACGCCGATCCAGTCCCCTGCTGAGAGTCTCGCGTATCATGCTCATGAACGGAGTTATCCCGCTCCCTCCTGCGAGGAATACCAGATCATTCCCATGGATGAGGGGATTATAATAAAAATTTCCGGCAGGAGAACTGCTCTGGAATTCATCTCCCACCTTTACATCGTTCAGGAGGTAGTCGGATACGAATCCTTCGCCGATCTGACGCACCGTGATATCATAGAAAGCTGTCTGGCTCGGGGCTGAGGAAATGCTGTAATCCCTGCTGGTGACGATCCCCCCTGTTTCGACAACGAGGTTGATATACTGCCCGGCCTGGAAAGGAGGCAGGTATCCGTCAGGGGAAACCATCCTGAACGTCTTCGTGCTCCCGGTTTCACGGATGATCTCCGAAACGTGCAGTTTGAGTTTTCCGGGATGAAGCAGGTCGATGATCTTCCTGACCTGACCCCTTTGGCTGGAATGATCGGTGCCGTACTTTTTCAGGACAGCGATCTCTTCACCTATTTCCTGGTAACCCTCGATATCTTTCAGAACATCCTTCAAGCTCATACCGGCCCTCCTCTCTAGCCCTTTGCCATGGATTTCAGTATTGCACGCGCCGAAGATCTTCCCGAGGTCAACGTCGGTTGGAAACCTCCCGAGCCTGCCCATGCCCCGGCAAAGTAAAGCCCCTGAACAGGAGAAGTACTGGTCATGAAGTAGGCGGAATCCTTGGCAAACTGATCAAATCCGTAGATGGCGCCACCGGGATGCCCCAGATAACGCAGGTGGGTCATGGGCGTCGCAACCTCCATCTCCTCGATATGATCCCTGATACCGGGGAACACTCTTTCGGCGAGCTTGAGCATCCCGTCGGCGTACCGGTATTTGGTGTCGTAATACTGATGGGGAGGGACAAGGTACCATGGCTCCGCATACTGAAGCGATACGAATGCCGCCTGGGATGCACCCTTGGGCGAGAACTCGGGATCCGCGACATCGTAACAGGTAAAAAGCGCGACATCCTGCTGCTCAAGCGTTTTCCACAAAGAGAATGTCTTGTCCATGTCAGTCGTCGTGGTGATGAAATTGGTAGTCTCTTGTATGCCCAGGTCTCCGGGCTCGCAGTCGAATCCCATATAGATGGTGAACGCCGATGGGCCGATAGTGGAGCTTCGATATGCCTCCAGGGCGTTATGTGGGGCCTCTTCCGGGTCCATGAGGTTGAGGTAGGTCTCCAGGATACTTGCATTGGAGAGCACGTATCGCGTCAGTACCGTATCCCCGTGCTCGGTCGTTACACCTTTTACGCGGCCGTTCGAGATATCAATCTTCTGCGCTCCACAGTTGAACCTTGCCTCTCCGCCGTTCATGAGGAATTCGTCGAGCAGGGCATTGGAGAGCGACTGGGAGCCGCCTTTGAGGTGATAAGGTTTGAACTCGATGTATGCAAAAAACATGATGGCGAAGTCTCCAAAGGGCATCCGGCTGGGCGGCACGCCGAGATATGACCAGTAGATGCCGAGCAGAGCCTTCAGAAGGGGGTCTTCAAAAAAACCATCGAGGATTTTCTGCGTGGGGGTAAGGGCATATTTGAAAAACAGGGGGTACTTTTCTTTTGATATCGCAGGATCACGGAAGAAGACACCCTGAATCATCTCCATGCTGAATCCGTAGACGAGTTCGAAGAATCCGGGTATCGCCTCCTTCTCCTTGGGAAATCTCTGCTGAAGTGTTTCGATGATCGCTGCGCGCTCGGCGTGAAGTATGATGTCGAGCGTATCCGGCCAGACTACCCGGTAGAGGTTCTCCATCTCCACGAATTCAAGTTTATCCAGAACGCCGAGCTCGCCAAGAACGGATCTCAATGGTCCCGGCCTTTCGTCAGAGCCCATTCCGCTCAGCTGGTGGAGAGCCACCTCGAACTCGAACCTGCCGCGCACAAAGCTCGTGGCGCACCCGCCCGGGACATTGTGCCGTTCGAGGAGCAATACTTTCCGCCCTGCCTTTGCAAGTGTCAACGCACCGGTGAGCCCGCCGTTTCCCGCTCCGATTACCACAACATCATATTCGGCCATGAGAGACCTCCTGGAGAAGGCATTTTAGAACGCATCGTCATTAATGCAAACCTTTCATCACAATGCAAGATACTTTCTTAAGATGGCGACTTTCTCCCTGTGCTCAGGGTCCTTTGAAATGTTCTCCTTATACTCAAGGAAGAATGCCGCCAGGATGGAAGCGAACAAGGCCATGAAGGAGGCTAAAATCACCATAGAGCGTCGTTTCGGCTTAATCCTATTCTCAGGTGGCACCGCCTTTTCCAGGACCTGGATTACCGAGGCCTCCCGAGCCTCATCGAGCTTGGCTGTCTGGTACTGGCCGAGTAGAAGCTCGTAAAGCGTCTCGCTGAATTTTAAGTCCCGCACCCTGCTCAAGTACTCAGTGCTTGCCTTGGGGATGTCTCCCGTATGCACAATGACATCTCCTCCATCGCCCTTGGACTCCAGCCGTGAAAGCTGGTCGTGCATGCCTTTCAGCTCCTCTTTAATCCGGAGGACATCCGGGTTATGCTCCGTGGAATATGTTCTCAAGACCCGGAACTCGACCTCCTTGGCGGCAATCTGGGCTCGCAGGGAGGACGTGCCCTGAATCATAGCATTGGCCTGGGCATCGATCTTTACGATACCTGACTTTTCCTGGAAGGCCTTCATGGCCTCTTCAGACTGCAAGAGTGTATCCTTGGCGTCCTTGAGCTGCTCTTCGAAGAAAAGCCTGCGTTGGGCTGCCTCGGTAACGGAAAGACCTTTATTAAAGAGCTTGAGCTCCTCTACAAGGGCGTTTGCCATGGAGGAAGCACGTACCGGGTCGGTGTCCTCGACACTTACGGTAAGGATACCGCTCTTAATATTATTCCCGGTAGTGACTCTGTTGGTTAGAAGCTTTATCGCTCCTTCTCGAGTCTCTGCTTTGTAGAGATCCATGAGTCCGAAGCGGTCCACCATATGGTCAAGCACGGTCCTGCTCTTGACGAGTTCCATGTATAAATCGCCGGTCGACTTGCTCGGAGGCGCGATACCCAAAAGACCGGGAGCTGCGCCAAGCTGGCCGAGCACCTGGGCCGCTTGGGAGGAATTGGTCTGTGGAGGGAGAATGGTTGTCTCGGCTCGGTACACGGGTGTCATGAGCAAGCTTATAACTGCGGTGACTACCGCCGCTCCGAGGGTGAGGCCTGCAATGAGCCCCTTGCGCTTGGCCAGAACGATAAACAGGTCAATGACATCGATACCTTCGTCATCTTCCAATCGCTCTACCGGATGATCTTTCAATAGTTTTTCTTCCATAGGGAATCCCTCGCTATTTCCTTGACCAGAACGACTCGGTAAGCCCGACGCGCCATATGCCGTCTTCTCTTATCATACGCAACGTTGCAGGCTTCTGTGCTTTTTTGTATGTAATGATGATTTCGGCCCGGTCGTCCTTTACCGATCCCATCTCCCACCTGCTCTCTTCCAGAACCATGACAGGATTAAAATGCTTCAGGTAGGCGTCCCAGTAAGCCATGGAAAGTGTTCCTCCGCGGGTGAAATCATCGGATACGGATGCCTTGGAGCACGAGGAGGACTTTATCGCCGCGCAGGTATCGCTCACAATAGTGTCGCGCGACTTAACGGACAGACACGTCCAGATCTTTGGATAGTCTTTCTGGTGCAAGGCCTTAAACAGGCTTTCTGCTGGTGTAATAACACTATCCATTTCATAGTCGGATGCCTTCGCATAAGGTGCATAGGGTTGGCACAGGATCAGAGACAAGAAACTGGAGATGACGGCAACGATTAAAGCCTTTTTCATGGATGCCGATGCTGCTCCCCTGGATAAAAAAATCCTACGGAGTTATTCGCCCCTAAAAAAAGGCTAAAAACAGTCAATCGGTTTTCACCTTTCTCAAGACGCCCGGAGAACGCTCCTCCCAACCCTAATGCTGGGATGTGCCGTGGTGGGAAGTCGTTGTACCGCTGTCGCTCGTAGCAGACAACACGGCGATCACTCCTGCATATGCTGCAACGATAGCAGCGGTGATGGTGCCGGCCGAGATTCCTGCCGCAGTAGCGGCGCCGCCTGCAGCACCGGCGGTGGAAGCTCCCGCGGCAGAACCGGCTGCACCGGCGCCTCCGGCAACCTGGGCAACAGATGTGGGCGTATCAGCCGCCATGACTTGAGCTGTGAAACCGGGAAGAATGATAAATGTGAAGGCAAAAGCACCCAAGACTACCAATGCCGTTTTCCAGTTGGTGAAGCATCTCATCGCCCCAGCTCCTTTACATATACAATAATATGAATAGCTCCAAATGCCAGTTCTCTTACACCAATTTCCACGAAATTTCACGAATGCTCGTATTGTATCCCTTTCTATCGAGGAAATCAATTCATGACTTGAAAATACTATGGGTGCATTTCTTCTGCATCCCTGCTGAATCCGGCTTTGGTATTCCTTCCGATAAAATCAAACAAATTGGTATAATGGCTGATGTCCTGCGCTACATCACGCGTCCATGGCGACAGTGAATAGAAGAAAGCTGTCCGCGAATCCTCCCCTTTGAACAACCGCAAGGGTATGGTCACCATGAATCCACTGTCGCGGTATCCCTTGTTCACCTCGTCATCGAATACCGACGTATCCGTCACTCCATACCAGACTGATACGGTCACTCCCTGAATGAACTTCGAAACAGTGAATCTCGCCCCGTTGTCCCCGGCCAGAAACCGCCCTGCCTTCACATCGAACCACACGTCGTATTCCGGCACGTTCACCCGTATATTGCCGAAGGCCGTAGTGTACATGTCCTTCACGTCATCTTCCTTCAGCTTGAGGGGATTATCCGGGTCCCGTTTTTTCAATACACTTCCGCCCGTCCCCAGCAGGAGTCTCCCATCCAGCACCGGTACGGCCATCTCGGCGTCCAATCCCGTATACTGGAGTTCCAGTATCCCGCCCGAAAGCCTGCCGTATGATCCGAGAGGACACTTGATTATCTGGTCGAACATGAGCCTTCCCAGGGAGACTTTCTGCTCCTTGTACAAGGCAATATCGCTCCTCACCGGGATAGACAGGGGCTCGTTCGCTGTTGATACATTGTTGACCGGATACCCATCGACCCCTGCCACAAAAGATACTCCCTTCCATGGGTGCCAGCTTGCCCATGCCTGGAGACCGACTCTCGCCTTAAAGAATCCTGAAGGGTCGTTAAGGAAGGTCTGGACTGATGGCATGAGGCCGTATTTCAGGTTCTTCCTGTTCTTCTTCGGCACATCCTGCGTCTCCAGAATCTCCGTATCCAGATGGGAAAGAAAGACAAACTGTTCCGTTGTGAGCTTCTCTTCCCGCCACTGCCCTATGTCGGAACGCATAGCCGTAAAACCGACTACCGGTATCCGGTTCTCGGTGAGCGTGACGGAGACAGTCCGGACCGTATCAGGAGCGATCTCGTCCACGAGGCCCATGATTACTCCTACGGCCCTCGGGGAAAAGAAGTAGTAATCGTTCTGAGCCTCGATCAACAGGTCATTGCCTTCGAGGAACACACCGACATCCGAGAAGCCCGATCGTGTCAAGGCGGTGATCAGACGCTTCTCCGCAGGGGACAGCCGGAGAGAGTCATCTTCCCGATACGGATGATCGTAAATGGGAATGAGCTGCTTCCCGATAGGAAAGTCCAGGGAAACGTTCATGCCGACCTGTTCTCCCCGCTGGTAGCTGAGGTCGATCCGGGCCCAGTTCACAGGCTTGAATCTCACCCCCACATTCACCTTCGAAGGGACCGGCTCGTCGAAGTGGTTCTCAGTGGATCCAGTATCGTACAGGCTCATCATATGGTACTTGATCGGTGCATATTCCAGCATAAAGGCATATTTTTCCGAAGGCGCAAACTGAATACCCGCAAACATCCGGGCGTCTTCCCACCATTGATTCGGATCCCTGAAAAGCTCTGCCTCAACCCCTTTCCCTGAAGAGTCCAGCGGGCGTTTGCCGAACCTGCCGTTGCCCAGGCCGATCGTGAAGTCGAAGGGATATAGCTGCTTGCTTGCCACGATATACTGCGATGCCAGAAGCCTCGTGCCCGAGGGATCCATGACGCCCAGGGCAATGGCAGGCATGTACTTTCCTTCGGAGATGAACTGATATTTGAAATCTACTGATTTGTCCTTGTTGTTGCCGTATCCCTCAAACTTCCCGGTATCGACTTCTTCTCTTGTCCCCAGAATCTCGGTGATCCTGCCGTCGATCTCCAGGCCTGCAAGAGGGCTGATCGCCCCGTAGTAGGTCCTCGATGGATCGATCTGGCTGATGCCTACGCGCCAGTGGTTCTCCTCCATGACCCGTGCCGTGGGTATCTCCATGAGACCGGTGCCTCCCCAGTACGAGCTGAAGGTGAATGGTTCGTCGCCGGCTTGTGCAAGGGAACCGGGCATGATGACGATGAGGCCCGCCAGCACAATGATGTCAATCAGTCGCGGCAAAGGGGCATCCAGGCCGGGGCAATGCCTCGTCCCGCTTAATCATTATCCAGCAGCTCGATCACCACACCCGCAGTCACAGCCGTCTGCATGAGGATCTGAGTGATGTCCTTGATCTCGCGCATCCACGCGATCCGATCCAACTTCTCGGGCACGATGATGGTATCGCCGGGTTCGATCTCCGGTATAGCCTCTCCGAAGCCTGCAATCTCCCACTTCGACTTGGGATCGTTCCAGTTGAGCAGCCCACGAGAGAGCTTTCGTGCCGATCCGTCAACCTTGAGGACATAGACGCTACCCTTGTCTGCATAGCGGGTATACCCTCCGGACAGGACAATGTAATCCTTGTAGGAACACTTCTCTCGGTAGACATGGCTGCTGAGGGACATGACCGAGCCCATAACATTTACCACACTGCTCTTTGTGGGGATGACGAGACTGTCCCCTTCCTGGAGCTCGATATCGTAATCGCTTCCCTTGAGCAGACGCAGATGTGCCAGTCTGACGGTCATCCTGCCGGTGGCTTTGAGTTCACGAAGGGTCTGGATGAACATCTTCTTGGACTCCACCTCTATCTTCCGGGCCTGTACTTCCTCGGAAGAAAGGGCTGTCGACAGCTGAACCGAGCTCTCCGCGAGCAGCTCACGCTGCATGCGGGACGCCATCTCCTCTATGCCCTTCTGCTGGAGCTGCCGCACCTGCTCGCGGACAAATACTGCGCCCCTCAAGTAGGCCTTGTCCGTGTAGCCTCCGGCGCGCTCGATGAGCGAGGAGAGCCGCTCACCCTTTACTATGGTAAAGGTGCCCGGAAAGCGCACCTGTCCCGTTATTTGCGCAGTCTGGTACAGGTCCCATTCGGGCACGGCGCGAATGAAGAGGTAGTCGTTCTCCCTCAAAGGGATGTTCTGGTCGTCCTGACCGGCAAGGGCTTTCTCCAGATCGATCAGGATCTTTTCCGTCTTCGGGCCTGCGGGTGTCACCGTGACTCTGGTTATTTCCGCCTCTCTCTGGTACGCGTAGTAGCGCAATCCGCCTGCCATATCGATGAGATCTTTGATGCTCATCCCGGAGTTGAGGCCGTATTCGCCGGGGCGATTGACCGCTCCGGTGAGCCTGACAACCTTCCTGTCCTGGACGACCTGGAAGATCTTGAACAGATCGCCGCTTTGTATGGTGAGGGCACTGTTCACTATGGAGCCAAGGTCTGCATCGAGGATCACCTGGCTTCTGCCGTCCACGATGCGCTCCATCTGCACTCTTCCCTTAAAAGCCACCGCACTCAGGCCGCCGGCCATGGCGATAAGCTCCGAGAGGGACTTCTCGTCCTTGATCTCGTAGATCGCGGGGACGTTCACGCTGCCGGAGATTCCCACGAGGGGGCCCACCGGCGGGATGAAGACCACATCCTCGGGCATGAGGCGGATGTCGCTGGTCTTATTGCCCTTGAGGAGCAGTTCGTAGAGGTCGAATCGCGCCACAGTCTTTCCGCCCCGCTCGACGCGGATACTGCGCATGGTACCCGTCTTGGCCGGTCCGCCCGATGCGAACAGGGAGGAGATAAGGGTGGAAAGCGACGAGAGGGTATATGCGCCCGGCTTGTGCGCGTTGCCCACCACGTAGATGCGCATTGTCCTGAGCGTCCCCATGCTCACATTCATCTCGAAACCGGTGTAGTACTTCGAGACCTCTTTGTGGAGTGTCTGCTTAAGCTGTTCGAACGTGAGTCCGGTGACTCCGATAGTGCCTATCCTGGGCAGATTGATCATTCCATTACGGTCCACAACACTTGCCCACTGCCCTTCGATACTGCCCCAAATGGTAATGCGGAGCTCGTCACCCGGCCCGATAACATAGTCCGGCCCGACAGGCACCTCTTCCACCGGCGCAAAGCTGGAAAGCGGAGCACTGAACAGGTCGTAGCCGAACTGCTTGATGTCCGTGCTCTCTCGGATGAACCGCTCGAACTCCGAAGCCTTTTCGGAAGAAGAAGGTCCCGTGGGAGCAACTGTTGGCTGTTCGCTTTTCTTTTCCTGGAGGACGGACTGCTGAAGAACTTGGGGCTGCTGGGTCAGAGCAGGCATGACTACGGCAGGCGAAGATCCGTAAATAGGGGTCAGCTGGATCTGCTGGGCATACAGGTTATACGAAACGCCGATTTGGATAGACATCATGATCAGAACAAAACCCCACCAGATCATATTTTTCCTGAGCATCCTTACGTAGCCTCCTCTTGCTTGTCCATAAACGGATTGGATCAACCCAAAAAACATATGTCTTTGGTATTTACCATACTCTCGGGAAACCGCTTGTCTTTCTTACTAAGTTCATCTTTAAGCTCTCATATCCCGTTTACCTTTCACCCAAGCTACATCTTTCCCAGTGCAGTCGCAATAACATGATTGGTAATGCACTCTCGGTTTGGAACAGGAGGGCTCTAATACTCTGAAGCTCCGCCACTTCCGGTGTATCCACCGTCTCCACGTATTACCCAATTTGATATCAAAAAATGTAAACAAACAGATCATGATAAATATACCAGCGGTGGAATCAAATCAAGCCCGCAAAACATGTAATCAAGCCATTCTCTTATGGATAGACTATGTGTAAAAGGAATAAGTGAAAGCCATGAACTTCCAGGAAAGTACATGAATTGTAATAGCAGTGGTGTTAAAATATAAAGTTCAAATATTTATACAATCATCTTTCATGTGATCTGTACGTTTGTTTATGGCTATGGCGATGATCCCTCTCCCTTGAGAGAAGGATCATCGCCGCTTATGAATTCAAAGCTGAAAAATCAGGGATACGCTGTCTTTCTTCGGATTATTTGAGCAGCGGCCCCAGAACACCAAACATCTCGGGCAGATTATCGAAGTATTTCGGGCTTTCGAGGCTCGTGATCTTGTCCCAGCTGTCCCTTACCTCTTCCGGGCTCGGGATCCGGTTGCCGTCGGAGAGGATCGCACCGGGGCCGGTGAGGATGGCCGTGCGGCTGTAGTACCCGAGGGTCGCGTTGATGATCATTCCGGAATCGCTGCACTCCTCCGAGCACAGGTAGAGCACGGCCGGAGTAATGAAATCGGGCTTCATCTTTTCGAAAAGCTGCGGAGGAAGCACGTCTTCGGTGAGGCGTGAGGCAGCAACAGGGACGATCACGTTGGATTTGATGTTGTACTTCGCCCCCTCGATCTTGAGCACGTTGGCGAGGCCGACGAGACCCATCTTTGCCGAGGCATAGTTGCTCTGGCCGAAGTTCCCGAAGAGGCCTGCGCCGGAGGTGGTCATGATGATCCTGCCGTAGCCGTTGTCGCGCATATTGGCAAAGGCCGGCTTCGAGACACAGTAGGCGCCCCTGAGATGGACATTCACGACAGAGTCCCAGTTCTCTTCCTCCATCTTCGTGAAGGTCTTGTCTCTCAAGATCCCGGCATTGTTGATGAGAATATCCACCTTGCCGAACGCATCGATAGCGGCCTTCACAATGTTCTCTCCGCCGGCTGCGGTGGCAACGTTGTCATAGTTCGGCACCGCAGACCCGCCGAGCGCCTTGATCTCGTCCACCACCTTATTCGCTGCGGCATCGCTCGATCCTGCACCGTCACGGGTGCCGCCCAGGTCGTTGATCACGACCTTTGCACCCCGTTTCGCCAGTTCGAGGGCATACTGCCTGCCAAGACCGGCACCTGCGCCGGTAACAATCGCAACTCTCCCGGTAAAATCAATGTTGGACATTTCCATTCCCTCCTCGCATTCGTTCGATCAGCCCTGCCTCGACGGCAATGCCGCGGAAAACCTTCCCATTATCTTTACATCACCTGCCTCATCACGGGCAACAACATCGCAGGTAATAATATTCCCGGATGCCTCCTGCCTCTTTTCCGTCACTGCCCCGGTTATCGTGATGGTGTTGCCCGGCCTGGTCATCCCGGCAAAGCGCACGCTCAAGTTTTTCAGGCATCTTTTCGGAACCCAGCTCGTGACCGCCTGGCCGACAAACCCCATGACGAGCATGCCGTGCGTGATCACGCCGTCTTTCATCCCCACGGCGCGGGCGAAATCGTCATCCGTATGCAGCGGGTTGAAATCGCCGGATGCGCCTGCATACAGGACATGCTGCAGCTTCAGGATAGGGCCCTTTGAGAGCGCAGGCATCTGGTCGCCTACATTCACATCTTCAAAATACAAATCGTTCGCCATAATCCCCCCCTATTTCCTCTCGACCATGAGGGTCCTTGCCTTCGCGACCTTTTCATCGTTCTGGTTTTTATAGAGGATTTCGACCGTTATCATATCCATTTTGCCGCCCGTCTTGCTGGTCTTTTCCTCGACACTCACAACCTTCGGTATCCCGGTGATCGTGTCACCGGGATAGATCTCCCGGTAAAATTCGTACTCTTCCTCACCGTGAAGGACCATCATGAAGTTGATCTTGAGGTCATTGATAAGCACGGGCATGGACGAGCTCCACATCATGGGCACGGTGAGAAACGTCGGCGGAGCGGGGATATCCCGGTAGCCTTCTTTCATTGCCGCTTCCATTTCAAGGTAAACGGGATTGGGATCGCCGATGGCCTTCGCCATCTCTCTGATCTTCCCGCGTTCAACTTCCCAGACTATGGGAGCAAACTCTTTTCCGGTTTTTGTCGCGTCAGCCATAACACCTCCAGAACATGCACATGTTACGCATGATACTTCCCCACGATGGCGATGCTGCAGACATTCATCATCGGGAAACCGCCGAGATTGTGGGTAAGGCCGTATCTCGGGTCCTTGACCTGGCGCTCGCCCGCTTTTCCCTGGAGCTGGTTGTACATCTCGTAGAGCATCCTCAAGCCCGATGCGCCGATGGGGTGGCCGAAGCATTTCAGTCCGCCGTCGGGCTGGCAGGGGATCTTGCCTGACAGGTCGTAGAACCCGTCGAGGATGTCTTTCGGCGCCTTTCCCCTCTCGGAGATGTGGAGGTCTTCCATGGTCACCAGCTCGGTGATGGAGAAGCAGTCGTGTACCTCCATCATGCTGACCTCTTCCTTCGGATCCGTGATGCCTGCTTCCTCATAGGCCATCCTGCTCGCCTTGGTCGTTGTGGCGAAATGAGCTCCATCCCACTTGTAGGCGATCTCGGTCCCGTTGCTCAGCGCAAGCTGGAGGGCCTTTACCGAGACAATGTCCTTTTTGCCGAGCGATTTCGCAATCTCGGGCGTGGTGACAATGGCGCAGGCCGCACCGTCGCTTACCCCGCAGCAGTCAAACAGGCCTAAGGGAAATGCGATCATGGGTGAATTCATGACCTGCTCTTCCGTAACCGGCTTCCGTAAATGCGCCTTGGCGTTCTTGGCGCCGTTCTGATGGCTCTTGACCGAAACATGGGCCATGGCCTTCTTCACATCCATGATATCGAGGCCGTACTTTGCGGCATAACCCGATGCAAGCATGGCAAACCCGCCCGGCGCGGTCAGGTTCGGAAACCACAGCGAATTTGTCATACCGATGGCAGTGCTGAACTCGGGCAGGCCCCCGTAGCCGATATCCTTGAGCTTCTCTACCCCCATGGCCAGGGCAATGTCACATGCCCCCGACGCCACGGCATAGACCGCACCCCTGAAGGACTCCGTCCCGCTCGCACAGAAGTTCTCCACCCTTGTCACCGAGATGTTGGGAAGCCTGAGCGCCATCGACATCGACAAAGCGCTCTTGCCCACCATGACCTCATCAAAACAGGTGCCCAGCCATGCAGCCTGGATATCGTTCTTCCCGATCCCGGCATCGGCTAAGCATTCCTGAAACGCCTCGACCATCAATTCTTCCGGGCCGTCATTCCACCGTTCACCGAATCGCGTGCATCCCATTCCAATGATCGCAACCTTATCTTTTATTCCGCTCGCCATCTCGTCACCCCCTACCCTTGAACCTTCGGCACGGCCTTCCAGAAGTAACCGGTAAAACCCCGGACCCGGTCATGGGCCCTTCTTCTGAAAGACATGGCGATGGGCATCCCTACCTTGACCTGACTCAGATCGCAGTCGGTGAAGTCGAGAAACGCCTTCCCCCCTCCTTCAAAATCAACGAGGCCGTAGACCGCAGGCGGGTCGACCGAGGGAGAGAGAAGGTCACCGGTGAACATCTGGATAAACCCGGATTTATCGGCAAATTCGTACTCTTCGAAGCAGCCTACCTCATTGCAGTCAGGGTTTACGCACATGGGCTGGGGAGGGAACTGCGGGGTCCCGCACTTTGCGCATTTCGCGCCGACGAAACCGAGGATCATTTTGCGCTTGCGCCAAAGCGCAGTCAGAGAGGTGTTTGGGTTCGCCTCCCCTCTGATGCCCAGATCGGCCTCAATGAGGTCTTTGAACTTGGTATACTTCTGGTAATTGGCAAGGTCTACTCTGGCGGCAAGAGAGCCTGCTACTCCGCGGGCGGGTTTGAACCCCTTGATCTTGTCTGTCGCCTCGAAGCCCAATACGTCACACCCCTGCCCGAAGCCCGCCAGAAGGATCTTGTC
The DNA here is from genome assembly GCA_002448235.1 of Syntrophaceae bacterium UBA6087. GTDB lineage: Bacteria > Desulfobacterota > Desulfomonilia > UBA1062 > UBA1062 > Phosphitivorax. Next base: position 125,251 of record DIXF01000016.1, on the reverse strand, counting down.
GCCCGGTTTCGCCCCTTCGAGCGCGGCAGAGAGCATAAGCAGAGGATGGGCTGTACCGGTATCGCCGCAGACCGTATGCAGGTTGTCCTGGACCCTTGAAGGATCGATGCCGAGCCGCTTGGCTATCTCGCGGTGCGTCCCGCTGAAATAGCACGGGTATACGACCTTATGGAAATCCGCGATCGAGGCCCCGTATTTCTTCAGATAGCCCTGTATGGCCTGGGGTATGATTTTCCCGTACCCTTCATCCCGCACCCATCTTTCTTCCCAGAGGTAATCGTAGTCCTTGCCGGAGCCCTTGTAATGGTCGATGAAATCGTAGCTTGTCGAATAGCTGCCCTTGAACTCGGCAATGACATTGTCTCTCCCGAAGAGCACGGCCGCCGCACCGTCTCCGGTGAACATCTCGGCCAGGGTCGCCATCTTCGACTTTCTCAAGTCGGAGGCAGCCACGAGCACATTGTTTTTCTGCCCGGACTCAACCGCCTGCAGGGCCGAGACAGCCGCCGTTGTGCCTGCCTTGAGGCATGAACCGAAGTCCGCATTCATGGCGCCTTCTTCCGGGGCATTCAGGGCTGCGGCAATGATCCCTGCATTGAGCCGGTCTGCAAACGGCATGGTGGTGGAGGCAAAGAGCACCCCATCGAGAGACTTCCTGTCCTGTCCGGCCATGCAGTCACTGGCCGCGGCGACTGCCATGCTCAGGCTGTCCTCATCCCAGTTCGCAACCGCCTTTTCCCCTCCGGCCACTGCCATGATCACCGGGAAATACCAGGCCATATTCTGGATGATCGTCATGCGGCTCAAACGATAGCGCGGTATGTACCCTCCATAGGCTGTAATACCAACCATAGCTTACTTCCCCCTTTCATAAAGCTTCTCATTCTCAGCCGATAATTCCTTTGGATTTCATATCACCGATCTCCTGGTCCGCTATTCCAAGAGATTTGAGAATCTCGGTTGTGTGCTGCCCCAATGAAGGGCCGGCCCACCGGTACTGAGGTGAATATCCTGAGAAGCGTATGGGGAGGCCTATCTGCCTGATCGGTGTTCCATCCGGGCCCGGTACTTCGACGACGATTCCACGGGCATCGGCTTGCTCGCTTGATAAGGATTCCGATACCGTGAGCACGGGATCCACACAGGCATCGACAGTGCGGAAAGCTTCTATCCAATCCTTCTTTGTCCGGGAACGTATTGTTTCAGCCACCCGGATTTTCAGCTCATCGGTGATCCCCGGCTCCATAAGACGATCGATATCCCGTTCAAGGCCGAGGGTTTTGAGAAAAGCCGTGAGGAACTGGGGCTCCAGCCCTCCGAAAGAGAGATACCCACCATCGGAGGTCTCGTAGAAGCCATAAAGAGATGCACCGTTGAGCAGCTCAGTCTCCAGCCCGGGGTCCGTATCACCCACGAGCGCCCGGATGCCGCTGACCACATGGTGCGGGAACATGCCGTCCGTCATGGATATATCGATATACTGCCCTTCGCCGGTCTTCATCCGGTGGATGATCGCGGCGAGGATGCCGATGACGGCGTTATTCGAACCCGAGCCGACATCGGCCACCTGGATCCCCATCTGGCAGGGTCCGGCGCACTCTTTGCCGGAGTAGCTCATGACGCCCGAGAGGGAGAGGTAGTTTATGTCGTGGCCTGCCCTGTCTTTCAAGGGGCCTGTCTGGCCGTAGCCGGTAATGGAGCAGTAGATGAGCCCAGGGCAGAGCTCGGCAAGTTTTTCATAGGAGAGGCCAAGATGGTCCATGGCACCGGGGCGGAACTGCTCGATGATGATGTCGTATCCCTTGTCCAAGATGAGCCTCTGAATGATGTCAAAGCTTCTGGGGGATTTCAAGTCGAGGGCGATGGATTTCTTGTTTCTGTTCAGCGTGGCGTGCATGCAGGAGACCTGCTGATCCTTATCGACAAACGGCGGCGCCAGGCGGGCCATGTCAATCCGGCTGGGCGATTCTATCCGCAGCACCTCCGCGCCGAGATCGGAGAGCATCATGGTGGCGAAAGGACCGGGCAGGAGATAGCTGAAATCGAGGATCCTGATTCCTTCAAGAAGTGCATTCATCGCAAAAACATACCCCCAACAGGTTTAAATACCATACTAAACTGCCGATGATTTCTTAGCGGTTAATACCTTGCCTGAAGAAAATGAATATTCACCTCCAGACAAAACCTCCTGAACAATGGCATAAAAATTATTTCCTAGATAGATTATTATATCCTTGCTCTTATTGTCAAGTTATATGTATGTATTACAATATAAACTTAGCATAAATCGCCAGATCATTCCTTTCATCCCCAAAGCACTCTCCTTAACCCTGCATGCTTCTTCCCGATGCCCTTTCGCCTATTAGCCACAGTGCGCTAAATATAAAGATACCGGTCCGGTATGTCGATCAAGAATGAGTTGATTACGAACGTGAAGATATCTGGTATAGGAGTTTGTTAAATGAAGATCCTCTTGGTCACGACATCGTATCCTGATTACGCAGGATCGAACCGGGGGATATTCATCAGAAAGTATTGTCTCGAACTCACAAAACTAGGTCTCGATGTCACTGTTCTCACCCCGCGGATATTTAAGCAGAGCCCGTATCTGGAGGAAGACAACGGTATACGGGTGTGTCGCTTCTGGTTTCCAAGCAGCGAAACCCCCCTTAACCAGATGGGCGCAATCCCCCTCCTTCCCATGCTCGTGTATATGCTTTCCGGCTTGATCAAGGCTCTACTTCTTTGTAGAAAGGAAAACCCGGATATCATTCACGGCAACTGGATCGTCCCCACAGGCCTCATAGCCTCCCTCGCAGGATTCTTTGCCCGGGTCCCGGTGATCAACACTGCTCGCGGCATGGATATGCGGGTGAGCGAGAGGGGGCCGATCAAATACCTATTCGATTTGGCGGTACTTCTCTCTAAGAAAGTTACGGTGGTCTCTGCAGCAATGCGCAGCAGGACAGTACTGAAAGACGCTCAGATCATATCCTCCGGAGTCGACTCCCTGTTCTTTGATATTTCACCTGATTACCATTCTCACACAGTGCTTTATTCCCGGAGTTTTGAGCCGGTTTATGACGTACAGACACTCGTAAAAAGCATTCCTATAGTGCTGAAGAGATTTCCCGACGCCAGATTCATCATCGCTGGCACAGGTTCCCTGGAATCGGAAATCAAAAATCTCGCCGACTCATTGGGTATTTCCGTTCAGGTGGATTTCCCCGGGCTCGTGTCCCATGGACAGATCTCTTCGTACATGAAACAATCATCCGTATATGCTTCACCTGCAATTGCCGACGGCACTTCCTTAGCCCTGCTGGAAGCCATGGCAGCGGGCCTCATACCCGTGGTTACAGATATTGAGCCAAACACCCTTCTGGTATCTCACGGCAAAGATGGCTACCTGTTTAAACCGCAAGACGAAAAAGACCTTGCAGACAAGATAATCAATGCACTGAATCGGGAAATACCTATTGTAGTGCTGAATGAAAAGAAAAAGAGAATAAAAGATCATTTCCATTGGGGCACCGTTGCCAAAAATTTCATTGCACTTTATAATCAACTTCTCAATAACCCGGCTAAGGGTTAAAGCTTCCACGCGCCGGATACGATGATACAAGTAATGACAGTACTGTTTTAATGAAATTAGAATGATAGAAGCATCTCAAGCAAAGGGAGCACATAGGGCCTGGGTTCACCCGGGCGGGCGGAGCTATAAAAAATAGATATGACTCAATCAGCTTCTCAAAACACGAAACCTGTTATTCACATAAAGCCGAAAAAAGGTTTCCAGTTCGTCGATTTTCACGAATTGGCGCAATACCGCGATCTGTTGTTTTTCCTTGTGGCCAGAGATATCAAGGTGAAATACAAACAAACCGTGCTTGGCGGTCTCTGGGCAGTTATACAGCCGTTCTTCATGATGGTGGTGTTCACGCTCTTCTTCGGGAAGCTTGCGAAGATCCCGTCCGACGGTATACCTTACCCAATATTCAATTATACGGCTATGGTAGCCTGGACATACTTCACCGCGGCGACCACCAGTGCAGGCAACAGCGTAGTCGGGTCCGGGAATCTGCTGTCCAAGGTATACTTCCCGCGCATATTCATTCCCATGACTTCGGTGCTTGCGGGGTTGCTGGACTTTTTCATTTCATTCCTCTTGCTGTTTGGCATGATGTACTATTTTCATATCTATCCGAACACCATGATCATGGTACTGCCGCTGCTCATCCTGCTGATGATGCTCACCGCCAGCGGCATCGGCATGATCCTGGCTGCACTGAACGCTAAATACAGGGATATCCGGTATACCATACCTTTTCTGATGCAGTTCTGGATGTTCGCAACGCCCATAGTCTATCCTGCATCCATGGTCCCGGAGAAGTATCGAATATTATACGCCTTGAATCCCATGACCGGCATCATAGAGGGGTTCAGATCCTCTCTTCTCGGCACGGTAGCTTTCCCAACCGATATGGTAATTATCTCGGCCGTCATCAGTCTCACCTTATTCTTTGCCGGCTTGATCTACTTCAAACAGGTGGAACGGTATCTCGCGGATATAATCTGACATGAGCACGCCCATCATCCAGGTAAACAATATTTCCAAGATTTTCCGGATTGGCACAAGGGAAAAGAGAAATCGCACGTTTCGGGAAGCTCTAGTGGATGCAATTACTTCTCCTATACGGAATCTTAGTGAACTCCACAGGCTCACCAGGTTCGACAAGAAACAACTGGATAACCATGGAGGCACTGATCAACCTGACACGGACTACATCTGGGCTGTCAAAGACGTATCATTCGATGTGCAGGAAGGTGAGGTGGTGGGCATCATCGGCCCCAACGGCGCGGGCAAGAGCACTCTGCTCAAAATTCTTAGCCGCATCACCGAACCCACATCCGGAGAGATCATGCTCCATGGGCGCGTATCAAGCCTTCTGGAGGTAGGAACGGGATTCCACCCCGAACTGACAGGTAGGGAAAACATCTATCTAAACGGTACCATATTGGGCATGCGTAAATATGAGATCGATCGCAAGTTCGACGAGATAGTGGCCTTCAGCGAGATCGAGAAGTTCCTCGACACACCGGTCAAGAGGTATTCAAGCGGCATGTATGTGCGACTTGCCTTTGCAGTTGCAGCACACTTGGAACCGGAAATACTCTTAATCGACGAGGTTCTGGCTGTTGGGGATGTTGCATTCCAGCATAAATGTATGGGGAAGATGGGGGATGTCGCCAGTAGTGGAAGGACCATTCTCTTTGTCAGCCACAATATGGCAGCCATCCGCAAGCTCTGTCGGCATTCGATCCTCCTCAAAGGTGGCTGTGCATTGAGCAAGGGACCAACAGAGGATATCATCAATACCTACCTGTCTTCTAGCTCATTGGAAAAGGATCACATAGTTCACCTTCCAAGGGTAGGCCCGGAGAAACAAGGCTCTGGATTAACCCTCTCTTTTCTGTCCACCGACAACAAACCGAAAAGCGACTATAAAATAGGGGAAGAATGGCTCATTCATCTTGAATTTCAGATCTTCAGAAAAACCGAGCATGTTATTGCTGCTATTGGACTCATAACAACAGATGGGCTCCCTCTCACCACGTTCTGGTCTAAGCCGAGAGATCTTCTACCAGGGAAATACAGTACAGATTTTCTTTGTGACCTTCCTCTGAAAGCCATGACCATTCAGTTCGCCGTGGGTCTGTCAAGTTATGAGCGGACATTTTATTATGTAGACCGGATAGACTCAGTAACAATCAGTAGTATATCAAAAGACAAGCAACCTCTGCGGGCTTCAAGCTCGGGAGTACTGATGAACTATCAAGAAAGTGAAATCGTACAGGTATCAAACGATGCATCATCAAAACATGTTTAGTCCCAATGAAAAACCTGATTCAGACTTCCTTTTTGGACGAACACCTACAATCTCGTCAGTTTCATCTCATCTGTCTCTATCCTCGTTTGGGGCTACATCCCTACATCAATTCATAGTAAATCATACGAGGTTCCATTGAACATCAAGAAGTTCTTGAAGCCTTTTTTTGATATAGAAACTTTGAAGAAGGCCCCTTGCGCATATAGAAAATATTTTCGGGACTGGCTGGCTTACAGACAACTCTCCGGAAGTGAGCAATTGACACTCTCAGATGCATACCCCTGTCTTTTTGATAACACCCGGACGACCACCTTTGATGCACATTATCTTTATCAGACTGTCTGGGCATTCAAGGCAATAAACCAATCCAGGCCTCCTCTCCATGTAGATGTTGGTTCACATTCGTTCTTCGTCGGCCTGACTTCAGCAATAACCCGAGTAGTGTCTATCGATATCCGGCCCCTTGAACTGGACATGACGAACTACTTCCCCATAAAAGGCACCATACTCTCTTTACCCTTCCGGGATAGCTCTGTCCACTCCCTCTCCTGCCTTCATGTAGCCGAGCATATAGGGTTGGGCCGTTATGGAGACTCTCTTGACACGCAGGGAACGATTAGGACGATGAAAGAGCTACAACGGGTCCTCGCAAAGGGAGGAACTCTCTATCTGTCACTGCCCGTTGGCAGGCAACGCGTCTGCTTCAATGCGCATAGGATCCATTCCCCTGATCAGATCCTTTCCAATCTGCCCGAGTTGTCGATGCAGGAATTCTCTGGAGTTGATGACAGAGGTAAATTAAGGGCCCATATTACTCCTGATGACCTAAAACATTCATCCTATGCCTGCGGCTTCTTCCAGCTTACAAAATGATCAGTACCTTTGTCGATAGAGTCCGAAAGTTTATCACCCCCCGAGAGGATCAGAGGAAGATCACCTGTGGCACCACAAATAAACAGGTCCGGGATTGCTGGATTAGGGAAGTGTTGAATATAATCCCACCTGGAAGTAGGATTCTTGATGCAGGTGCCGGAGAGCAACAATACAAGCATTACTGTTCCCACCTTAATTATGTCAGCCAGGACTTCGGCAGATATGACGGAAAGGGAGATAACACCGCTCTGCAGACAGATAGCTGGAATCAGGGCATCATCGACATTATCTCTGACATCACATCCATACCTGAACCTGATGCCTCATTCGATGCCGTTATGTGCACGGAAGTGCTGGAGCATCTGCCTGATCCCGTTGTTGCCCTCAAGGAATTCAAACGTCTTCTTAAGCAAGGAGGACTGATCATAATCACGGCTCCCTTCTGCAGCCTGACCCATTATTCTCCGTTTCATTTTTCCACCGGATTTAACCGGTATTTCTATATCCACTGGCTTGACAAGTTTGGTTTCACCATCCTCGAGATAAAGCCTAATGGTAATTATTTCGAATACTTGGGCCAGGAGCTGCGCAGGATAGATTCCGTCGCCAGCAGATACCTCGACAAAATGCTTTACAAGAAAGAAAGGAGAGCAGTCCGCACTCTTCTTGGTGCACTCGACAGGATGTCTCAGTCAGACACACAATCTCAAGAGATCCTGTGCTTTGGATACCATATCCTAGCGAGAAAAGATTGAGCCATGGTCATTGTTAGACTCTGCGGCGGTATCGGGAACCAGATGTTTCAATATGCAGCAGGAAGACGGCTCGCCGGTAAAGTCGGTTCCGAATTGAAACTCGATATTACTTGGTTTGATTCGAACAGTGAACGTCAATATTCCTTGCGGCATTTGAGTATCCACGAAAACTTTGCATTGGAAAAGGAGATCCTGGGGCTAAAATATCTCTCCCCTTCGCTTTATGACAGGGTTCTTAAGACGCTCGGATTACGGTCATCGCTTCTCCCACCCGCTCCAGGGTATATCAAGGAAAGGCTCAATCGCTTTGACCCGGAGATCCTTACTCTCTCTGATGATGTATATCTTGAAGGATACTGGCAGAGCGAGAAGTATTTCTTTGATATTCGGGATGTCATACGTAAGGAATTCTATCCAAGAGCACCTCTTTCAGCTGAAGGTATGAAAATAGCTGATTCAGTAAGCTCTTGCGAATCAGTAAGCATCCATATAAGAAGAGGCGATTATGTGTCCAACGCCTTGGTAAACAGTCATCACGGGGTATGTTCTTTGAAGTATTATCATCAGGGCATCCAGTACATCGCCAGCCATATGCCGGAACTCAATTTCTTTGTCTTCAGCGACGATCCTTTATGGTGTCGTCAAAACCTACACATCCCTTTTCATACCTCATTCATCGACCGAAATGACCCGGAAAGAGACTACGAAGATCTGCATCTCATGAGCCTTTGCAAACACCATATCATAGCAAACAGCTCTTTCTCATGGTGGGGAGCATGGTTGGCCACAAGTCCCTATAAGATTGTTGTAGGGCCAAAGAAGTGGTTTGCACTGAAAGAGAGATCTACTCAAGACCTGATTCCCCGAGACTGGATTACACTCTGATCAACTATGGGTGCACTTACCGCCACATTGTCTGTTCCTCAAGTTACTGTCCTCATGCCTGTTTACAACGGGTCTAAGTATCTGGAAGATGCTATTGAGAGCATCCTCCGGCAAACATACTCTCATTTTGAATTTCTTATCATCAACGATGGTTCCACCGATGATACTCCGAAAATCCTTAAGAGCTTTGCACAATATGATAAGAGAATCAGGCTGGTCAACAGGGATGCGAATCACGGCCTCACATCATGCCTGAACCTGGGTTTGAAGATCGCCATGGGCCGGTTTATCGCCAGAATGGATGCCGACGACATTTCTCTTCCTGAACGCATTGAAAGACAAATTTCTTTTATGGAGAATAATCCATCGGTAGGAATCTGTGGGTCCTCGGTACGGTGGATGGAGAATGAAAAGGAAACAATCAGTCAATTTCCTCAAGATCACAAAGACATAGTCTGCCACAACCTTTTTGCTCCAGCGTTGGCACATCCATCAGTGATCATGCGCAAAGATGCACTCGCAGCAAACAGTCTGAAGTACTCCACAGATTATCTGTATGCACAGGATTATGAATTCTGGACAAGATGCTCAAGACACATGCAGATGGCAAACCTGAATGAAATACTCCTCGTCCTCCGGCGTCATGGGGACCAGATTAGCATGACAAAAAATACGAGCCAGCTATCAGCTGCCAGAGCCATTCGGGAGGAACAATTAAAAGGTTTAGATATTATCCCTAGTGAAGACGAAAAAGAACTCCATGAGCAAATCTCATGCGGTGCATGGAAATCCGATCGATCCTTCCTTATGTCGGCAGATACCTGGATGAGAAAGATCATCACATCGAACAAGACGCGATACGGGTACCCAGAACCTGCATTATCAACCGTACTTGCTAATAAATGGCACGTGGCATGTGCTCATGCAACTTCACTTGGCTTATGGACTTGGACATTGTACATTCATTCTCCACTAAGCGCATACTACTCAGGCGATGCTAAAGACAGGCTCTCGTTGGCAGTGAGATGCCTCTTAAGGAAAGGATATTGGCGAACAACCATCAACAGGTAAACCAACTGATGAAAACACCACTTGTCTCAATTGTAGTATGTACCTATAACCGCCCAGAGATTCTCCAAGAATGTCTTCAATCTCTTGCAGAACAGACTATGAATAAAAATCTTTATGAAGTCATTATCGTGGATAATAATTCCACTGATTCCACACGAAAGATTGCCCAAAGCTTCTCCAGAAGGAACAATGAGTTCAGGGTTGTGCTCGAGGCAAATCAGGGCCTGAGCAATGCGCGCAACCGTGGATGGCAAGAAGCTGCATCAGACTGGGTCGCATATATCGATGACGATGCCAAGGCCACGGCAGATTATGTCGAGCGCATGCTCCATATCATAGAAAATTATTCGTTCGACTGTTTCGGGGGTGTCTATCTGCCCTGGTATAAATATGGCAAGCCCCGCTGGTTCAAGGATAGATATGCAGTAGCTACAAATAGTTATGTCCAAGATACTACGGGTCCCATCAGTAAGGGAAGATACGCCTTTGGTGGGAATATGGTCTTCAGAAGGTCTGTCTTGTGCAAATTCGGCGGGTTTTCACCGGAGTATGGCATGAAAGGCGCTGTCCAGGCATATGGAGAAGAGATCCATCTGCAAAAACGGATCGAGGGAGAAGGACTCCTGATCGGCTTCGATCCGGGTTTGTGTGTCTACCATCTTGTAAGCAGCTATAAATTCAACCTGATCTGGCTTTTGAAATTTCAATTCAGAACAAATCTGTGTTATGTCTTTGTCAATACACCATCTGTCTCATGGAATTCTCTTATTAATATATTGCGTAATGCTTTCAGCCATATCATCATTTCCCCATTCCGTTTTGCACTGAATCTTCGTTACAGTGATTACTATATCAAGAATTGGATAGTGGATGTCTTTCAGCCATTGGCAGGGCATCTCGGCTTGTTTGTCGGGACCCTAAGAAAACTCCTCTTAAACAAAAAGATTTTCAGTCAATGAATAATATTTGCACCTTTTCCCTGGAGAATCTGGCATGAGGAGCAAGCAGTTAGATCTCGGCAAGTATGATACAGATAAGATAAGGAATTCCTACCTGGACCGCTATGACTCGGTTCTCGAACCATGGGTCAATAAAGAGATTATCCTCCTTGAGCTCGGTGTGTACAAAGGTGGGTCGCTTTGCCTCTGGCGGGATTACTTCCCTTACGGGAAAATTATTGGTACAGATCTGAAATTGCCTCAAAATAGAGATCTGGGGGAACGAATTTCTCTGTTCCAGGGAAACCAGACTGATGTCGGCTTCCTTTCCGGCATGAGTAGGCAGGTTGCTCCTGAAGGGTTCGACATCATTATAGATGACGCGTCGCATATTGGTATAACAACACGTATTACCTTCTGGCACCTCTTTGACTACCATCTCAAACCTGGGGGTCTATATGTGATTGAAGACTGGGGAACAGGATATTGGAGCGATTGGGTTGATGGGAGAAATTTCCGCAAGAGGCTACAATTACTTGCAAAGGCCTGGCAACGAATACAGTCCAGATGGCATTTCTGCAATAGGCTTCCGATAAAACTCCCCATTCGGTCGCATGACTATGGAATGGTAGGGTTTATCAAGGAACTCGTGGACGAACAAGGTGCCGCTGACTTAACCAGGAAATCTAATAAAGGACAACCTGCACGTAATTCCAAGTTTGCCTGCCTGCTCATAAAACCTTCCATTGTATTTATTCACAAGGCACTATAACCCATGGTTTGATAGTATGAAGGACAGCTTTTGGCTTACATACCATTCTGAAAAGTTTGACCATTCCGGTCCATGGAATACGATTTGATAGGTTAATAAATCCTCGCTGGATCACTATCATTGTTTTGAAAATGCTTGAACATTTATCCATAAGGGCCATACTAAGAACGCTCAGGGAACTACCGCTTGGAATCTATAAGCACCTCTTTTTTTTCAATACTCCCTTGATCAAACGCCGGAGGCTGGAACAGATGCTGAAGGAGAGATCAGCGGCAAAGATCCTCTTCATAGACCATAAAATACCATCTCCAGATAGAGACTCGGGATCATTCCGCATCCTCCAGATACTTGAAATACTATCCAGCAGATACAACTTGGTTTTCTGGCCGGACAGCATTTCAGAGCATATCAGCTACATCGCCGCACTTGAGAATATGGGAATCGAAGTAATTGCACCCCCCCAAAAAGGGAGTTTTTTAAGTAGCTACGGGCCATATTTTGATCTCGTCATTATTTCCCGTCCTAATATTTTGGAAAAATACCTGAAAATTGTAAAATCATCGTGCCTCAATGCCAAAATAATATTCGATACTGTTGACCTCCATTACATACGATTGAGAAGGCAAGCAGAACTCACTGAACGTATTACTGACAAAATGCTTCTCTCAGAAAAGGCACATAATTATCATGAGATCGAAACTTCAGGGATGATGCAGGCAGATCAGACTTGGGTGGTTGCCTTGGAAGAGCAGCAGGCGCTGTTCTTAGAACATCCCCATGCTGATATCCGGATCGTACCCAACATTCACCCCCTGCCCCTTATCCAGGAAAGAGGCTTTGGTGACACTACGGATGTACTTTTTGTAGGATCATTCACCCATCATCCCAATACAGATGCAGTGCTTTACTGTGCTGAAAATATTTGGCCGGAGATAATCCGTCAGATTCCTTCAGCAAAGATGATTATTATCGGATCAGATCCACCGCCGGATGTCCGGGCGCTTTCAAGCTCATCCATTATCATAAAAGGATACGTACCGAACATCGAGCCAGAACTGATCAAGTCGAGGGTATTTCTGGCGCCTCTGAGGTATGGCGCAGGGATGAAAGGCAAACTCGGGCAGGCCTTGAGCTATGGAATTCCTGCAGTGACGACTACAATCGGGGCTGAAGGATTTTCTTTTACCGGTAATGAACTGGTCATTGCAGATTCCCCTTCTGAGATGATTCGAGCTGTCGTTTCCCTATACACCGATCAACGTCTCTGGGAAGGTTATCATAGAAGAGGCAGGGCCTTCATGGAACGGTTCACGCCGGATGCAATCGGCGCATCGATACATTCGAGTATCCAATACCTCCTTAAAAAATGAAGATATCAATCCTTACCCCTGATATGTCTATGAATGCCCTGGCACGGGCATATCTCCTTGCTTGCATCCTGAAAAGGCGTTTCGATGTTGAAATCGTTGGGCCAACTTTTGGTGATACGATCTGGAAGCCCTTGGAAGGTTTGCAAGGTATCCCTTACCGGACGGTACGGATACAGGGAAGGCTCAAACCGTATACCCAACTACTGCAATTATCCGAGATGATAACCGGCGACGTGATCTATGCTTCGAAACCTCTCTTGAGCTCATATGGCATAGGCCTTTTCCATAAGTTCTGTTATCATAAGCCATTGGTGCTGGATATCGATGATTGGGAAAGCGGACTGAGAATAAAATACACTGGCTACTCAGGCCTTGCGGGTTATTTGAAGAATACAATACTATCTACGATGTTTCTTTATAGCATTGGTTCAACCCTTAATGCATCCATTGGAGAACGGTTATCCTCTTTTGCCGATGCAGTTACGGTTTCCGGAAGTTTTCTCCAGAATCTATTCGGCGGGACTATCATTCCCCATGCAAAGGATACAGCCTTCCTCGACCCGTCTGCGTTCAATGCTGAGAAACGGAGAAACGACTACCGGCTTCCGGATGGAGCAAAGGTCATAATGTTCCTTGGCAGTCCAGGAGAGCACAAGGGCCTTGATACATTGATCGATGCCGTATGCCTTATCAAGGATCCTCGTTTATTTCTCTTTGTTGTGGGTTTGAACGAAAGCAACTCATACGGTAGATATCTCTTAAACAAGGGGGCACATGATCTGGGAAAGAACTTCTTGGGCATAGGGATGCAGGCAATGGAAAGAATCCCGGAATTCATCGCAATGGCAGATATTATGGTCATTCCACAGAAGCTATCTTCCGCCTCGATTGGGCAGGTGCCGTCAAAGGTCTATGATGCTATGGCTATGGCACGGCCAATAATAGCTACCAGTGTATCAGATCTACCGGAGATCTTGGACGGATGCGGATGGATTATTCCTTCCGGCAATACATATGCAATGGCCGATTCTCTTCGGTATGTCCTTTCACATCCGAAAGAGGCACAGGAAAAAGGCGCCCTTGCACGCCAGAAATGCATCGAAAAATACAGTTTCGATTCCGTGGAAAAGGACCTTTTTAAATTGTTCAGTAATTTAAGGGTATTTTCATGAATTGCTCTCCCATAATCCTTTTTGTATATAACCGCCCTCACCATACGCAAAAAACCATCGAGGCCCTTCAGAGGAATATTCTCGCTGATAGGAGTCATCTAATTATTTATTCGGACGGAGCTAAAGATGATCGTGATGTGCCCCCCATTCTTCAGATTCGGGAATACCTCAACAAGATAAGCGGATTCCGCTCGGTCCAGATAGTTGAAAGAAAGAGAAACCGGGGATGTGCAAACAATATTATTGAAGGAGTATCAACCGTACTCAACGAACACGGCAAGGCAATAGTGCTTGAAGACGACATATTGACTTCTCACTACTTCCTTTGCTACATGAACGCTGCACTTGATTTCTATCAGGATAGGAAGGAGATCTTTTCCATCTCCGGGTATAATCATCCTCCATCCATTATGAGAATCCCCGCATCCTACAAAGGGGACATATTTTTCTGCCGTAGGAATGCATCCTGGGGATGGGCAACATGGCTGGACAGGTGGCTGAATATAGATTGGGAAATCAGAGACTTCGAAACCTTCTACGAAGATCTTAAGGCCCAGAAGGAGTTCAATCAAAGCGGTGATGACCTGAGCGATATGTTAGTACGCCAGATGAAAGGAAAGATCGATTCCTGGTTCATCCGCCTGGCCTACCACCATTACAAGCACGGCGGACTCGCAATATGGCCCAAATATTCTTATACGGAAAATATCGGTTTCGACGGAAGCGGCATTCATTGCAGCATCACAACCAAGTATCAGAATGATCTCTCCATGGCAATTCGAACACCAGAATTCCCCACTGACATCAAAGTGGATAAGGATATACTAAAAAGCCTCAAAAAGGTAACCCGCCGGGGGCCCCTTACCCGGCTTAAAAAAATATTACGGATTGATCGCATCAGATGAAAGTGCTCCATGCAATCACCCAAGATACACTGCCGGTGTTGCAAGGGCTAAACATCACACAGCTTTCATCAATAATCCATTAATTGCCATAGGTGCTCGGCAGCATGGTAAAATTTCTCATGGCAGGATTCGATCCGATATGATGAAGTGAGCTAACCTTTGCACAATTCCGACAGATTTGGAGCGAGTCAGAGAGCCGAATATCAGTAATGAATGTATTTAGGGCAATGATAATATTGATAAAATATGGTATAATCTCTTTATCTTGTGAATCAAGAGGAGGGATGGAATGGGATTCAAGGAGTACAAGAGGAACATGAGTTTCTTGGATCTTGAATTGAGCAAGACCTTAGGATCTTCGAGGACACAGAGGTTTTTCAAGGAGATCCACGATCATATCAGGTGGGAGCCGTTGGAGCGTATTCTCATGGGAGTCTACCCGGTGGGGAAGTCTGCAGTAGGCAATGTTGCCTATCCGCCGGTGATGCTGTTGAAGGCGTTGATGCTGCAGAAGTGGTTAAGGTATTCATAGGGCTGCCCTTTGGGGATCCTTCTCCTGATCACAGTGTGATCTGTCGGTTTCGGGAGAGGGTTGGCAGTAAAGTAATGTCGAGGATACATGCCGAGCTTCTTGGTCAGTTAAGGATAAAGGATTTTTCGATAGACGCAGGGCTGGCAGTGGATGCGAGGCTGGTGAGATCGGCATCGAGTCCTTTAAGCAAGGACAAACTTGAAAAGGTGCGTGAGGATCGGGAGAAGAAGGAACAAGAAGGGATAGGCAAGCCTGCGAAGTTCAGTCGGGATGTAGAATCTGACTGGACGGTGAAGAATGATAATCTGGTTTATGGGATGAAGGAGCATACATCTATTGATATAAAGAGCGGGCTGGTATTGTCCACGGTGATCTCCCGCGCATCGGAGCATGACACGAACTATTTTCAGTACGTAGTGATCAAGAGCATGCACACGAGGAAGATGCCGCCAAAGGTGTATGCGGATAAGGGATATCACGGTCAAGCGAACTGGGAGTTTCTCCATATCAATGACATGGCAGATGGAATCATGAGAAAAGATGAGAGGAATGCAAAGCTCACCGAGCTGGAGATAGAGCGCAACAAGATGATTTCTACGGTACGCTACAAGATTGAGCAGTATTTTGGGGTGACAGCCCTGCACCAGGGAGCATCCCGAGCCCGGTTCACTACCCTTGCCAGGGAGGGATGGGACCGGATCTGTCAGGTGATAGCCTTCAATATTAAACGGTCATATCTTTCGGGATTGAGGCAGACTGCACATGCCGCCGTATCCTAGGGACAGGTGCGTCCGGAGCAAGAAAATGCTTCTGAAAATGAGGGAAATGGGGATGATTCAGGCAGGAAATTGAGCCTTTTTTCTTGAGAAATTGATGATAAAATTCCAATCAGCCCCTGATAAACACTTTTTGAGTGATTACGCAAAGGTCTATAATCGTCCATTCATCCAATGCCCTCTTATGTCATAATAACGGAAAGCGGAATGCCTCATGGCTTCGCCGCCAGCAATTACGTCAGGCTGGTGGCAGGAGGTTTGAGCAATGCCGGCGCACAGGTGAAGGTACTTATCCCCTGGCATACCGAAAGCCCTGGGCAGCCCCTCAACACATGCCCCTCTGGATCACTCGATGGATTCACCTACAAATATACGACCGGAGAGACCGTATGCCCTCGGAAAATACGGGAACGGGCTCGACAAATATTCATTGCTTATGCAAAGACTACCCGCACGCTTTGTGATCTACGGAAACAAAACCGGCTCGATGCGGTCATCTACTATGGGAACCATCTTGAGAACCATATTATTTACCGTTCCATATCCCGGCACCTCAAGGTCCCCTACATCTCGTTCCTGGTGGAGTGGCATCCGGCAATACCCCGGCAGAATTGTTTCAGAAAGTTATATGATCGGCTTTTCAATTACCTTACAATGGTCATGGCAGATGCAGTAATCGTCATATCGGGATTCCTTGAGCAGAAGGTCAAGGAATCCCGATCATCATTCTTTTCGCCTCCCAGATGTTATCGAATGCCCGTTCTCGTAAATCCCGAACTATGGAAAAACGTCAATCCACACACATCTGATCGCCCCTATGTGCTGTTCTGCGCCAATTTAGATGGATATTTCGATGATGCATGCTTTGTGATCCGGAGTATGGCCCGCCTGGGAAGGCAGGATATGGATCTGGTGCTTATCGGCAACGCATCTGATGAAACGCGGAATCGTCTGAAGGAACTCGCAGAACAGTCAGGTTTGAAGTCGCGGCTCATCATAAACGACCGTTTTATACCGGACACCACGTTGCGCGAGTTGTTTTCCGGTTCACACGTACTCCTTGCGCCGCTACATAATGATATTCGCTCCAAAGCGCGTTTCCCAAGTAAAATAGCTGATTACCTCATGGCAGCACGTCCGGTTGTCTCATGCACTGTTGGTGAGGTCGCAGAATACTTGCTCGACAGAGAAACTGCATACCTCTGTCAACCGGATGACATCGGCGCCTTTGCCTCATCTCTCGAGCTTGCTCTGACAGATGATGCCAGAGATCATGTGGCACAAAAGGGCAGAGTTGTTGCTCTGAATAATTTCGACTACCGGTTGCAAGGCAAAAGACTCCTTGATTTCATAACTTCTTTGGCGTCGGAAAGAACTGGATAGCTTCATGATATTTTTCCGCCGCTGGGGAAAAGAATTTTTATGTGGAGAACATTATTTTCATACAGAACTCTGCACTGGTGAATATCATTCCTGCAAGACCATTTATATCATACATATGAGGAACGCCGGTTGTTCAGCCTGAAAAATCTGCAGGAAATCAGAAGCCATGAGATTCATGAGGTTCTTCATCTTCTCTCAAAAAGAGAGCCCTTGCTTGAAATTGGTGCAGGAGAAGGTTGGCAGGCACAAATTCTTGCTGAACACGGCTTTGATGTGGAAGCCGTCGAACTCCCGGAGTGCAGAAACAAAGAAGAGCAGGTATGGCCTGTACTTGAGTATGATGGAAAGCATATCCCCTTTCCTGATCAACACTTCGGGGTTATTTTCAGCTCGAATGTCCTTGAGCATATCCCTCATGTCAGACAGTTCCAAAACGAGATGATGAGGGTCTTAAAAACGGGCGGGATAGCTGTCCATATACTCCCGACAGCTTCCTGGCGATTTTTCACTACGATTGCTCATTATCCTTATGTCTTGAAGATTTTACCAGGCTTTTTCTTCCGAAACACCTATCCGGATTCAACATGCCTCCATCGATCAACTGCAGAAGCCCTATCCAATATGTCTCTTTCTCAAAAGATAAAAAAGACTCTTTTTTCATCTCGCCATGGCGAGATCGGCAATAGCATGAGTGAGCTGTACTATTTCAGCAGATCTCGTTGGGCGGCTCTTTTTCAGAACACCGGGTGGACTATTGTGAATTACTTTCCCAACAGGCTCTTCTATACTGGATATGGGATACTCGGATCCGCATTAAGCATACCGGCACGACGCCGGCTAAGCCGGTTGTTGGGGAGTTCCTGCCATATCTTCGTCTTGAAGAAAAATCCTTTGTTTCCATCACATAGCCAGGAATGAGCTAGACTATACGCCATGTGCAGGATCGCCGGAATCTGGAAACGTGGAGCCTACCCGGAACTGAAGGACATCTGCGTTCGAATGCGCGACAGTATGACCAGAGGAGGCCCTGATAATGCCGGCATTTTTATCGAAACCCAGGCAGCTATCGCCCTCGGCCACAGGAGACTCTCGATCATAGATCTGTTCGACACGGGAAACCAGCCCATGGGCACCAGTGATGGAAGATACACCCTCACTTACAACGGGGAGGTCTACAATTATCAGGACATCAGAAAAGACCTCATCTCACAAGGAATCACGTTCAGAGGTACATCCGATACCGAAGTCGTTCTCCAGGCCTTCGCTGCCTGGGGCACGCAGTGCGTCAAGCGATTCATCGGCATGTTTGCCTTTGCCATCTGGGACTCTTACGAGAAAGCGCTCTACCTCTTCCGGGACCGCATCGGGGTGAAACCCTTGTATTACTACCATAAGGGAGATACGTTTGCCTTTGCGTCGGAACTCAAGGCTCTCCATGCAGGGCTTTCCGATCAGCTGGAGATTGATTCCGATGCACTGGGTGAATTCTTCCACTTTGGATACATCTCAAATCCAAGATCCATTTATAAATCAACCTGGAAGCTTGAGCCCGGCTATTGGCTGAAGGTATCTTCTGATAATCTCATTGAGAAACAACAGTACTGGTCTTGCCCTACTGTCCCGGGACAGCATCTCATGGAAGGATCAGAGGAAACCATCATCGACAGGCTTGAAGAGACCATGGTCGATTCATTTACAAAACGGCTTATAGCAGACGTGCCGGTGGGAATATTCCTCTCGGGAGGCATCGACTCTTCGCTGGTTACTGCAATCCTTGCAAAACATTCTGACACGCCCATCAGAACATTTACCATTGGCTTTAGGGAGAAAAATTACGACGAGTCACCCTGGGCAAAACAGATTGCGCTCCACCTCGGCACAGAACACACGGAAGAGGTCGTGACACCGGATCATGCAAGGGAGATCCTACCCCTGTGGTCCGAGATCTATGACGAACCTTTTGGGGATATTTCAGGCATTCCCACCACGATCGTATCAAGGATGACGCGTCGCCATGTCAAGGTCAGCCTTTCCGCAGACGGCGGGGACGAATTGTTTTGTGGATATCACCGTTACTGGGTGATGAACAGCCTCGACAGATTCATTTCACCTCTTCCGTCCGCATTGGCAAGGCGGGCCGGAAAATTTCTCGGGCTCATGGGAAGCGACAGATTTGCCCATCTGGCGCAAGCTCACCCGAAGCTGAGGTTGCCTGCAATCAAGGACCGCATGAGAAAGTTCCAGGCTGTCCTTTCAAACTGGAGCGGGGATGCATCAAGTGCATATCCTTATGCGATTGGCTATTGGCTCCCCAATGAGGTGCACCAGCTCATGGGGAACTACCGAAACCTCCGCCCACCTCTGGATTCATCTGCCGAAACTCTCCTGGAGGCCATGATGTCCTGGGATATGCAGCACTATCTCCCCGAGGATATTCTTACCAAGGTGGATCGGGCCACCATGTTCAACAGTCTCGAAGGCAGGGACCCGATGCTGGACCACCGGATTGTAGAATTTGCCCGCGCCTTACCCCTGAATTTGAAGTATAAGAAAGGCGAAACCAAGTATATATTAAAAAAGCTTCTGAAAAGATATCTACCTGAGGCCCTTTTCAAGAGACCCAAGCAGGGATTTGCCATCCCGATCTATTCCTGGCTACATAATGATCTCATGGAACTCATAGAGGAGTATCTCAACCCAGAGTCGCTCCGCTCTCAGAATCAAATCGATCCCGATATAGTCATGAGGACCGTCTCTGAATTCCAGCAGAAAAAAGGGTCCATTGCAGTGGACCGCATATGGCTTCTGCTCGTGTTTATGATGTGGAGGAAACGGTACGTTGGATAGTATCCCGAGAAAATCTCCCGGGCCGGTAAGAATTCTCCACCTTATATCGACACTGGATATCGGAGGAGCAGAACAAAACCTTTTCAGGCTTACCACTTCCATGGACAGGAACGCCTTCGAAAACCATGTTGTCTGCATGACAAGGCCCGGCATTTTGGGGCACACGTTAGAACAGTCGGGTATCCGGGTTTCTAGCCTAAATATGAAAAAGGGTATGCCTGACCTGAGGGCCGTTCTACGTCTTCGTTTCATGGCAAGTCTCATAAAACCTGATATAATCCAGTGCTGGATGTATCATGCCAATCTTCTCGGACTAACGCTCTTAAACCCAAAAAGAACCCTGTGGAATATCCGCTGTTCAGACATGGATCTCTCGGTCTATGGACCCATATATCGTTTTACTGTGAAAGCGGGTGCCACATTTTCGCAGACCCCCTCGGTGGTTATCGCAAATTCATATGCAGGAAGGGATGTTCATGAGGAACTTGGCTATCGCCCAAAGAGATGGGCTATCATAACCAATGGGTTTAATACTTATACCTTCAAGCCGAATACGGATGCGCGTGTGAAAATCAGGACTGAATTGAAAATACCCCAAGAAGCCTTTGTCATCGGCCTGGTATGCAGATGTGATCCCATGAAGGATCATGCTACTTTCTTTAAGGCTGCAGAAGCTTTTCTTCAATCCTGTCCAGGGGGCCACTTCATCCTGGCCGGGCGAGGAGTCAGCTGGGCATACCCATCCTTAGAGAATTATTTGCCGTATTCTCTTGATAAAACCAGTTTCCATCTCCTGGGCGAAAGAAGCGACACCGACAAAATATTCACATCCCTTGACATAGCTACTTCCTCTTCAGCCTGGGGCGAAGGGCTGCCGAATGCAATCGGGGAAGCCATGTCAACCGGCATCCCCTGTGTAGTTACCGATGTCGGGGATTCAGCTGTTCTTGTGGGAGATGCAGGAATAGTGGTACCGAAGAAGAATCCTCAGGCCCTGTGCGCCGCTTGGCAGCACCTCCTGAATGCCGGCTCGGATTATCGTAAAAACCTGGGAATATCTGCCCGGCAGCGAATCATCGACCATTACAGCCTCACTTCCATGGTCCAGGCATATGAAGAACTTTATAAAAATATCATAACGATCCAAAATTAATGAAGAATCTATGAATTACCAAAAGCCCTGCCCAGTCTCCCGCCAAAGCCAGATTGGTAATAACTCCGAGAAATTCTCCCAATAGGATCACCGGAAACCCGCCTACTAAGTAGATTACCTTCCTTCCCTCCCCATAGTTTTCCATTCCCCTAACCCAGTAATACACCGTAACATAGGGAAAGAGCGCCCAGAACCAGGCGATAAAATTGATGATGGGGACCTCCCAGATTTTTACTTCCAGAGAGGGAGCCCACACCCACCATCCGAGCCTTGTGGCGACAGGGTCGAAAACCACATCCAGAGACAACCCGATCAGGGCACACACCAGCCCCCTGCCGTAGGGCGACATATTCGGCAAAATCCTTTCCACAGCAAAAAATGCACAGTAGAGCACATTCACCCAGCCGAGCGCCGTAGCCAGGGGAGCAGGCAGGCCGGGTAAGTAGAGAAGATAACCCGGCTCCGAAAAAACACCAAGAATGATCCCTCCGTTTTCCAGGATCATCCCGAAAAAGAGCGTCACGCCGAATATCCAGACCCAGTCCCATGGTTTGAACCAGGTGCGTGCATGGACCAGGAGGAGCCCGAACTGGGCAAGGGCGCTGAATTCATAGATGGACCTCTGTGTCTGCATGTCGAGCGGAAGGCTCAGGCCATGCATGAACGGGGTGAGATACAGGATTGTCATTCCGGCCGCCCAGGGGAAAAACGACCGCAACATCCTCTCCCCGCCATACTCTTTTCTGCAGGCGTACCATAGGAGTATGAGAGAACACGCGAGCGGAAAGAAAGAGAGCGCCTTGACGCTCTCCACCGGGGGGGAGACGTGATGCAGAGCGTTGTTGAGCACGCTTAATCCTATGAGCCAGATGAAGAACACCGGCAGATTCCGCCACATGAATCTCATGATGGCATAAGAATATCACCGGCCCGGCCGGGAATCAATGATGTGAACCTCGCCCTTTCCCGGCGAGTCCCGTCCCTGCTTTTAAAAAACCATCGCCCTCAGTTCAACAGGGCAGTGAACGCATCCCGAGCTGCCTGCACCGGCTGGGAAGAATCCATGATCTTTGCCATGAGGTAGCTCCCCACGATCACGCCGTCCGCAAAGGTGAGCATGTCTTTCACCTGCCCGGCATCCGACACCCCGAAACCGGTACACACCGGCAGGTCCGTAAAAGATTTGATATTCGATACCTGCTGACGGACCTCGACAGGAAGGCTGGCCCGAGCGCCGGTCACCCCTTTGACTGTGACTGCGTATACGAAGCCGCTGCACTGGGATATCACCTCTTTCTGCCGGGGCAGAGGCGTTGTCGGGGCTACGAGCCTGATGAGATCGAGGCCCGAATCCCTGCACAACTCGTATACGTCCCTTCCGTCCAGCGGCATATCCGGGAGGATGACTCCCTGGACGCCATTCTCCCTGAAGCTTTTGAGCGTGTGCCGAATCCCTCTCCTCATGATCGGGTTGATATAGGACATGACGATCAAAGGCGCCTTCACCGAAGCGCTCCATGTGCTCATGCGGGACAACAGACCGTCCATGCAGAAACCGGCCTGCAAAGCGGCATGGGATGCCTTCTGGAGCACAGGCCCGTCCGCCATGGGGTCGGAAAACGGGACGCCGATCTCGATGGCTGCGGCACCTGCTTCGTCCAGTGCCTTCAGAATTTCCCCGGTGGTATCGAGATCGGGAAGCCCTGCGGTGACATAGGGGATAATCGCCTTTTCTTTCGCCAGAATCGCTTTTGTAATCATGACATCTCCTTGAGCACGGTGTGCAGGTCCTTGTCTCCCCTGCCGGAGAGATTCACCACCACGACAGCACCCTGATGATCCCTGGCATACTGTTCCAGATAGCCTACGGCATGGGCGCTCTCCAGGGCAGGCGCGATGCCTTCCAGCCTGTTCAGGAGCTTGAAGGCGGCTAATGCCCGACGGTCATCCACCAGCTCGTATCTCGCCCTCTTCGATGCCGAGAGAAAGCTGTGCTCCGGGCCGACCCCGGGATAATCGAGGCCTGCCGATATGGAATGGGTCTCGATAACCTGGCCGTCACTGTCCTGGAGCAAAAAAGAGCGTGTCCCGTGCAGAACGCCGGGAACCCCGAAATTGATGCTGGCGCCGTGCCGCTCTTTTCCGTCGCCGTATGCCTCGACGCCGATGAGCTCCACAGGATCGTCGCGGAAGCCCGAGAATATTCCGATGGCATTGCTTCCGCCACCCACGCAGGCAATCACGGCATCGGGAAGCCGGCCGGTCTTTTCACGTATCTGCTGCCTGGATTCGATGCCGATGATCTTCTGAAACTCGCGGACGATGGTCGGATATGGGTGCGGACCTATGGCGGAACCGATGAGATAATACGTGGTGTCAACATTCGTCACCCAGTCCCGGATGGCCTCGCTCGTGGCGTCCTTCAGCGTGGCGCTCCCGGACGTGACCGGAACCACCTCCGCACCGAGCAGCCTCATGCGTTCCACATTCATCATCTGCCTCTCGATGTCCTCGGAGCCCATATACACCGCACAGGTCAGCCCGAAGAGCGCGCAGGCAGTTGCCGCGGCAACCCCGTGCTGTCCTGCCCCTGTCTCGGCGATTATCCTCTTCTTGTTCATCCTGGCTGCAAGGAGGATCTGGCCCAGGGCGTTGTTGATCTTGTGCGAACCGGTGTGGTTGAGATCTTCCCGCTTGAGCCATACCTCGATGCCCAGGTGCTCGGAGAGTCTCTTTACATGGGTAAGGGGAGTCGGCCTGCCCACGTAGTCCTTCATATATCCATGGAACTCTTCCCAGAACCCCTTGTCCGCCGATGCCGCAGCAAATGCTTCTTCAAGTTCCACCAGGGCCGGGAGCAGCGTTTCCGGAACGTACTGGCCGCCGAATTCTCCGAAATAGCCTTTCATGCCTTTGCCTCCTGTATGAATTTCCTGATTTTTTCACTGTCCTTGATGCCGGGCGAGGTCTCGACCCCGGAGCTCACGTCCACCCCTGCGGGCCCTGCCTGGGAAATGGCCTGCCTCACGTTCTCCGGGGTAAGCCCACCCGCGAGGATATAAGGGATATCGCAGCGCCTCCATGCACCCGCTGTGCCCGTGCCCGTGCTCGGATCGAACAGGATGCGGCAGGGGATATCCTTTGGGATCACGATTCCATCCAGCCCTGTCACCGCACAGATCATTTGGAATCTTTCCAGGAGTATCCTGTGATCGGGACGGAAAGGGACATGCAGCTGGATCGTTTGCAGGCCGAGTATCGTGGCCGTTTCCAGGATATATTTCGGATCTTCCTGCATGAACACGCCAACCTTTTCCACCTTTGTTATTTTGTGAATCCAGGCGTCGATGAGATGCGGATAGACCCTCCTCGTGCTCCGGGCGAACACGAACCCGATCGCATCGGCCCCCGCTTCAAGGGCTATACATGCATCTTCATACCGTGTGATCCCGCAAATTTTCACCCACATCCGAAGAGTTCCTCGCGAATATCCTTCCTGGCCATGGCCCGCCCGATGAGCGCCGCGTCATACCCGACCTTTTTCAGTTCCTCAATCCTTCTTCCCGATGAGATCCCGCTCTCGGCCACCTTGACCGCCCCTTCCGGGAGCAGTCCGAACATCTGTTCATGCCGATCGGGAACAATTTTCAGCGTAGTGAGGTCCCTCACGTTCACCCCTACGATCTCGGCGCCGACACGGACCGCCTTCTGCAAGCCCTGGAGGCTGTGGATCTCTACGAGACAGTCCATGCCCAGGTCTTTACCGCAGGTGTAGAGCCGTGAAAGCTCATCATCGGAGAGCATTTCGGTGATGAGAAGGAAGGCGTCCGCTCCCATGGAGCGTCCCGCACGGATCTGCCGCTCGTCCACGATAAAGTCCTTCATGAGTACGGGAAGCCCGCATGCATTCCTGACCTCGAGGAGATACTCCATACGGCCCGAAAAAAACGAGGGCTCGGTGAGGCAGGATATGGCCGCCGCTCCCATTGCTTCGTATTCTGCTGCCAGTTCTGAGGGCTTTTTCGTGATCCCCAGATCCCCTTCTACAGGAGTGGCGTATTTCACCTCCGCAATAATGGCCATGTCATGAAGGGCGTCTTTCATCGACCGGGTGGAAGCGGGAACGGCAAGCCTGCATCGGTCCATAGCGGCAGCCCTCTGCCGGGACAGCTGATACATGTGCGCCAGGAAGCCCACTACTGCCTCGCCCTCTGGAGTGCCTGGAGGGCGTCTCCCCTTGTGACGACCCTCGATGCTCTGTTCACGCCCTCCCGGATATCGATGGCAGGATCATACGCCATGAAAGCTGCCCCGGCATTGATAAGGATGCTCTCCAGGCAGGCGCCCTTCAATGTTCCATTGAATATGGCCTCGATGCGTTGAGCCGATTCTTGAGGGTTCGCCACTCTCAGTTCGTCTACGGGCTTCGGATCGAGCCCTGCGTCTTCAGGCCTGATCTGCCCTTTCTCTATCTTACCGCAGCGTAGCCTCGCATAGTCCGTAACCCCGGAAATGGATACCTCGTCGAGCCCGGAATGAACTACCATGGCCCCCTTCGAACCGAGGATGCTCAACACCTCGATTATGGGGTCGACCAGCTCCTTATGGAAAACTCCGATGACCTGATACGCTGCGCCTGCCGGGTTCGTCAAAGGCCCGAGGATATTGAAGATCGTCTTCATGCCTAGCTGCTTCCTCGCCGGCATGGCGTATTTCATGCTTGGATGGTATCTCGGCGCGAACATGAATGCAAAGTTGCCGTCCTTTAATGCTTCCGCAGCCTGAGAAGGGTCGAGATCTATGGGGACGCCGAGGGCTTCGAGGCAGTCTGCGCTGCCCGAGGAAGAGCTTACCGATCGGTTTCCGTGCTTCGCCACCCTGATGCCGGCCCCGGCAAGGACAAAGGCGACTGCAGTGGAGATGTTCATGGTCGATGCGCCGTCGCCGCCCGTCCCGCAGGTGTCTATGACATCGAAATCCACCTCGACCTTTACAGCCTTTTCCCGCATGATGCGGGCCGCTGCAGCTATTTCAGACGGCTTCTCGCCCTTTGCCCGAAGCGCCACGAGAAACCCTCCGACCTGGATGTCATTGGCCTGACCGGACATGATCATGTCAAAGGCCCTGCCCATCTCATCGTCACTCAGATCGTTTCCGGCAATGAGCTTTTCGATAAAATTCTTCATGCGACCTCCCTTGTCCTTGCAATGAAATTTCTCATGATATCGTTGCCATGCTCGGTGGCTATTGATTCCGGGTGAAACTGGACACCGAAAAGGGGGAATTCTTTATGCCGCAGGCCCATAACCTCCCCGTCATCCGATGTGGCGCATATCTCGATTTCATCAGGCAGGGTTTCCCTGTCAACGGCCAGCGAATGATACCTGACCGCGCAGAAACCCTGCGGCAGGCCTGCAAAGAGATCCTTCTCATCATGGCGGATGGGGGAGAACTTTCCGTGCATGACCCTGCCTGCATGGACAATCTGAGCTCCGAAGGCCTCGCCGATGCATTGATGCCCGAGACACACCCCGAAGATGGGGATTTCCCCGTAAAACCGCCTGATCACCTCGACCGAGATCCCTGCGGATTTCGGCATACCGGGCCCCGGCGAGATGATGATACCGGAGGGGGCCATCTCTTCGATGGCTCCGATGTCGATCGCGTCGTTCCGGTATACCGCAACCGAGCCCCCCATGATTTCAAAACCCTGGACCAGGTTGTAGGTAAAGGAATCGAAGTTGTCGATCATGAGTATCATGCCATACCTCCCAGAGCAGTGCTCAAGACCCTGAGCTTATTGTCTATTTCTTTCAATTCGTTCTCCGGTACCGAATCCCAGACGATCCCAGCGCCTGCCTGCACGTAGAACTGCTTGCCCCGGATGAAGATGGTGCGGATGGCGATCCCGGTATCGATATCGCCGTTAAAGGACAGATACCCCACCGCCCCTGCATAGGGCCCTCTGCACATCCCTTCCAGCTCGTCGATGATCTCCATGGCCCTCACCTTGGGCGCACCGGAAACCGTCCCTGCCGGGAAGCATGCCTTGAGCACGTCTGTGTTGCTCAGCTCGGCCCTCTTCTGACCTTCGACGCAGGAAACGATATGCATGACGTGCGAATACAGCTTTACGATCTCCCGGGAGGTTACCTTGACCGTTCCCGGCTTTGACACCCTGCCCACATCGTTTCTGGCCAGATCCAGAAGCATGAGGTGTTCCGCGCGCTCCTTTGCATCCGCCAGGAGGTCCTTTGCAAGCCTTTCGTCCTCTTCTCCGTTCTTCCCGCGCGGCCTTGTGCCTGCAATGGGAAGGGAGGTGACGGTATCGCCCCTGAGCTTGACCATGACCTCGGGCGACGACCCGACCAGGGTCACATCGCGGAAGTTGATGAAAAAAAGATACGGGGAGGGATTGATGTGCCTAAGGCGCCTGTAGGTATCGAATGGGTCGCAGGACGCATCGAGCTGAAGCCGGCGCGAAAGCACCGTCTGGATGATCTCGCCGTCTCTGATGTATTCCTTTGCCTTTCCCACCGCGTCGATGAAGCCTTTTTCATCCAGGGAAACTCCCTTGATAGCGCACCGGGAAGGCTTTTCGGCCACCGGCATGTGCGGTTTCGAGAAAAGAGCATCTTCGATGGCCGAGAAGGCCTCGCGTGCCGTGCTCAAGGCTTTCTCGTCGCTGATCCCGGGGCATGGGACGGTATGCACCAGTGATACCGACTGCTTGAGATGATCGAAAACCATGAAGGTATCGACCAGGCCGAGCCGGGAATCCGGAAAACCGGACGGTGCCACCGGTCGCGGAAGCTTCTCGATCCCGCGTACGAGATCATATCCCAGGTACCCTACATATCCGCCGATGAAAGGAGGAAGCCCTGCCTGCCCAAACTCCAGCGCGCTTCCCCGGAGAGGCATCCGTGCCCAGGGGTCGTCCTGTTCGTGGATGGTCAGAATCGAAGGCTCTGAAAACCTGCCGAGAAAGCTGTACGAGCCCGGGATGGACTCCAGCAGAAACCCCTGGCCTTCGCCCACCACTGCCCAGTATGTCTGCACCGGCGTCAGCGTATCGCATGCAAGTCTTTTCTGGATCACAAGCCCCCGGTCCTTTATATCCCGGTAAATCTGAATTGTTTCCATCTCGTCCCCTTTCCGATAAAAAAAGCGGCAAGCCCGATATGTAAGGAGGTTGCCGCTTTCGAACTGCTTGACCACGTAAGAATTGCTTTAGGGCAAACCTCCAACCGCATCTTCTCTCCTGATACGCCACCACCAGCGGGTAACCGGAATAGTCAATGGGATGAGGCATGTATTCATAGAATGTTTCTATATATAGTAACGTTATCCCTGTCAATGCTTTTTTTCATATCCCGAATCGGGGGGAAATAATGCCTGGTAAAAGACATCGCCTTGATTTCTTTTTCCTTTCAGTGGTATCATCACTTGAGATCTTAAGAATCACCAAATATTCATACCTGTATGCTTGGGAGGAACTATGAACGACAGCATTATCTCTCTGGACCGGTTCATCATGATGGAGCAGAGCCGCTATGGCGGCAAGGGCGATTTCAGCGTCATCTTAAGCCAGATCGTGTTCGCCGCAAAGGTGGTGGCAGCCCAGGTCTCGCATGCAGGGCTCATCGAGGACATCCTGGGCCGTGCCGGACAGACGAACATCTCCGGAGACGAGGTCCAGAAGCTTGACATATACGCCAACAAGGTTTTCATCAACGCTCTGAACTACATCGGCAAGGTATGTATCATGGCCTCCGAGGAAGATGACGAATTCATCGCCATTCCCAAGGAGTACCCCAAGGGCGAATACGTGGTGATGTTCGATCCCCTGGACGGCTCGTCCAACATCGACGTCAACGTATCCATCGGTACGATCTTCGGCATCTACAAGCGCGTCTCCGGCGGCGAAGACGGAATCCTGGACGACTGCCTTCAGCCCGGCCACAAGCTCTTCGGTGCAGGGTACATCATCTACAGCTCCAGCGTGAATCTCGTGTACACGACAGGAAACGGGGTGAACGGCTTCAGTCTCGACCCGAGCGTGGGCGAGTTCGTCCTGTCCCAGCCGAATATCAAGATGCCCGCCCGGGGGAAGATCTACAGCGCCAATGAAGGCAACTGGCCCTACTGGAAGCCGGGGACCCGGGAATATATTGACTATCTCAAGTCGGAAAAAAACAAAAACAAGAAGCCCTATTCGTCCCGCTACATCGGGTCTCTCGTGGCCGATTTCCACCGGAACCTCCTCAAGGGCGGGATCTTCCTCTATCCGGAGGATACCAATGACCCGAAAAAGCCCACCGGCAAGCTCAGACTCCTCTACGAGGCCAATCCGCTGGCCTTCGTCGCCGAGCAGGCGGGGGGCTATGCATCCACCGGGTACGAGCGGATCCTCGATATAAAACCCACCGGGCTCCATCAGCGGGTGCCCCTGATCATCGGCTCGAAAGACGACGTTCTCGAATATGAGGAATACGCAAAAAAGAACCTGTAACGCTTAATAAAAATACCAAAAGAGGAGAGCGTGTATGAGCAAAACAGCGGATTATAGCAAAGTGCTTGAAATAGGCAGGCCGCCGAACATAAAGAATTTATTCCCGAACTCCAAGGCCCTGATCGTGAGCGGCAAGGTCATCGACCGTGCCATGCTCAAAAAAGGCCGTGCCATGACCATGGCTGCAAACGGCAGGAACAGCTCGGTCATACGGGCCACTCTGAAGGCAGCCCAGCGTGCGAATGCCGCCATCATCATCGAGATAGCCAAATCCGAGAGCGACTACTGCCTGCAGAATATGTGGAACCTCGCACAGTACGTGGATGCCTTCTGCAATGAGCTCGGCATCACCGTTCCCGTTGCCGTCCATGCCGACCACTTCGGCCTCAAGAAGGCCATCGAGGTGGAGAAGGCCAGGACCGATATCCCTTCCATGTTCGATGCCGGGATAACCTCGGTCGCCATCGACGCATCCCATATGAGCGAAGAAGAAAACCTGCTCGCCAACATCGAGCTTAGCGCGTACATCCCCTCCTGGGCAGGATACGAGACCGAGGTAGGCGAGATCAAGGGGAAAGCAGGGCTTTCCACCCCGGAAGAGGCGCTTTTTCTCATCCAGGGACTGAATGCCCACGGCATATTCCCGGACTGGATCGCGCTTAACAACGGGACAACCCACGGCATCGAAGAGAGCGATGCAGGCATCCATGTGGAATTGACCAGGGAGATCCACGAGGCCCTGGCAAAATACGGTATATCGGGGGCCCAGCACGGCACCTCGGGCAACAGCGTGGACCGCCTCAAACGCATCGCCACCGAGACAAGGACCACAAAGGCCAATGTCGCCACCGCCCTGCAGATGATATCCTGGGGCGTCAAGGTCAATCAGTACGGCAACGCCCTGCTCGATGAATCGGGGAATTTTATCAAGCTCTCCGACCACGGGGTAAGCGAGGAGACCTGGCAGGAAATGGTCGCCTATGCGGACAGCAAGTCGCTGAAGAAAGGCGACTACAAGAAGCTCAACCTCCCCTTCGAAAAGAGGCTCCTTGCCCAGCCGAGAGCCGTCAGGGAGAGGATGGAAAAAGACGTCGAGAACTTCATCCATGATCTCCTGGCCAATTATTTCAATGCCGCAGATACCGCTCCGCTCGCCATGGAGGCCATTCTGGAAGCGGGGTCCCATGACTTGGGTCCCAAGGCAACGCGGATCGAAGACCCGGCCGAGTGGACAAAGGACAAGATCGTCGAGCGCGCCGCAAAACAGTTCAAGAAAGAGGAGACCGGCCCGAAAGGAAACTACGAGGACTGATTTTTCCTTATCCATCAATGGTCTTGACGATTTTTGAATTGTGTGGCAAGAACTCACTCACTTTTTGATTCAGGAAGGAATACCATGGCACGAGTAACAGTTGAAGATTGTTTAGACAAGGTGCACGACCGCTTTTCGCTCGCAATCGCAGCATCCAAGCGCACCAAACAGCTCATGAAAGGAGCCCCGACTCTTTCCAAACGAAAAGAGAACAGGGCTGTTGTGACTGCCCTGAGAGAACTTGCGGAAGGGAAGATATCGTTAAACGAAAAGTCATGACGAAAAAGGATTACTACGAAATACTCGGAGTAGCCCGGTCTGCTTCGGCAGACGAGATCAAGAAGGCATACCGGCAGATCGCCATGAAATGCCACCCGGACAGATGTCCCGGAGACCATGAGGCAGAGACAAAGTTCAAAGAAGCTGCCGAAGCCTATGAAGTTTTGAGCGACTCCGAGAAAAAACGCATATACGATCAGTACGGCCATGAAGGCCTTCAGGGAAGCGGCTTCCAGGGATTCTCCAATTTCGACGATATTTTCAGCTCCTTCTCGGATATCTTCGGAGAGGTTTTCGGTTTTCAAGGGGGCAGAAGAACCCAGAGGAGAAGGCCGAGCCGGGGAGCCGACCTGAGATACGATATGGCCATCTCTCTCGAAGAGGCCGCCAAAGGGACCGAGATCGAACTGGAGCTCCCCAAGACCGATACCTGCGACAACTGCAAAGGGACAGGGGCCGAGCCGGGCACCTCGCCCGAACCGTGCGGCGTATGCGGCGGAAAGGGGCAGGTCTACCGCACCCAGGGGTTCTTTACCATCTCCACTACCTGCGCCCACTGCCGCGGGACAGGGAGAGTCATCCCCAAGCCGTGCAAAACCTGCAGAGGGTCAGGAACCATTACCCGGAAGAAAAAAATCAAGGTCAAGATTCCGCCCGGGGTAGATGCCGGCGCGACCATGCGCGTCACCGGAGAGGGAGAAGCCGGGGATCTCGGCGGTCCTCCCGGCGATCTCTATGTCTTTATCGATATCAAGCCGCACGAGACATTCATCAGGCAGGGTGACGACCTCTACATCGAAGCAACCGTCTCCTTTGTCCAGGCGGCACTCGGCACGACCATCAAGGTGCCGACGCTCGAAGGCGAGACAGATCTGGAAATCAAAGCGGGAACCCAGCCGAACGAGATCTATACGATCAAGGACAAGGGGATAAAGCACCTTCGCTCCAATGGAAGCGGGGCTCTCAATGTCGGGATCAGAGTAGAGATACCGAAAAAGCTCTCCAAGGAACAGCAGGAGATCCTGCAGCAGTTCGCCAAAGTAACCGGCGAGAGTGTGAAAAGCCACTCGAAGAAGAAGCTGTTCAGCTTCTGAACGTTACTCCCCCCGATCGAAGGAGTCAGCCTTTATCCTTGAGAACGCGGGACGGATCCGTCCTCAGATTTTCTATTTTATTCCGGAACTCTTCCGTAGGCTTCACCCCTGACTGTTTGAGCATATGCTCGGCGTGGAGCCCGATGTTCCGGGAGTCCTTCAGAAAGCTCTCCGACTGCCTGGCTTTCGGGTTGTACGAGCCGAGCCGGTCCGACTGGGACTGGTGGTAGTTGGTCCGCGAGATGATCCGTTTGAGATCCTGTGATCCGCACGCCTCGCAGGAAAGCCCGGCAGGGTCTTGAAAACCCTGAACCAGCATGCTTCTTATCATCCCGCATGCTCGACACTTGTATTCATAAATCGGCATAAACACCTTCCAGCCGGCCAAGAATGAACAAAGGGCAGAAGCACCGGTTTCCCTATATCCGGCTCCTGCCCTGTTTTCTCTAGCGCTTGTCTCCCTTTACCTCTTCGAACTCCGCATCCACAACGTCTTCATCCGGCTTCTTGCCGGCGCCTCCGCCCTGCGCTCCTGCCTGAGGCCCACCCGCACCGGGTCCTGCCGCCTGGGCATAGATTACCTCGGCAAGCTTGTGCGATGCAGAGGTGAGCGTTTCGATCTTGCGGTTGATCATGTCTGCATCGTCGCTCTTCATGGCGTCCTTGAGATCAGAGAGGGCGTTTTCGATGCTTGCCCGTGTCTGGGAATCAACTTTGTCGCCATGCTCTTTTAAAGTCTTATCCGTCGTGTAGGCCAGGGAGTCAGCACGGTTCTTCGCCTCGACCAGGGCCTGGCGCTTCTTGTCCTCAGACTCGTGATCTTCCGCCTCGTGGATCATACGGTTGATATCCTGCTCGCTCAAGCCCGAAGAGCTCGTGATCTTGATGGACTGCTCCTTGCCGGTCGCCTTGTCTTTGGCCGAGACGTGAAGTATGCCGTTGGCATCGATGTCGAAGCTCACCTCTATCTGCGGGATGCCGCGCGGTGCCGCCGGGATACCCACCAGATCGAACTGGCCGAGAAGCTTGTTGTCGTTCGCCATGGGCCTCTCGCCCTGGAAGACTCTGATGGTAACGGCATTCTGACTGTCCTCCGCAGTGGAGAACACCTGGGTCTTTTTCGTCGGGATCGTGGTGTTGCGCTCGATGATCTTCGTGAATACCCCGCCCAGGGTCTCTATACCCAGAGAAAGCGGAGTTACGTCGAGCAGGAGCACGTCCTTGACCTCTCCGCCCAGGACGCCGCCCTGAATGGCTGCACCTATGGCCACGACCTCGTCCGGGTTCACCCCCTTGTGGGGCTCTTTCCCGAAGATCTCTCTGACCTTCTGCTGGACCTTGGGCATACGGGTCTGTCCGCCCACCAGGATGACCTCGTCGATGTCGCTCGTGGACATCCCGGCATCGCTCATGGCCTTCCTGCAGGGACCTTCCAGCTTCGTGATGATGTCTTCCACCAGGGATTCGAGCTTGGCCCTCGTGAGCTTCATGTTGAGATGCTTCGGCCCTGACTGGTCGGCGGTGATGAAGGGCAGATTGATCTCGGTCTCCATCATGGAAGACAGCTCGATCTTTGCCCTTTCCGCAGCTTCTTTGAGCCGCTGGAGCGCCATCTTGTCCTTGCTCAGGTCGACCCCGGTCTCTTTCTTGAACTCGGCAACCAGATAATCGATAATCCGGTTGTCGATGTCTTCGCCGCCGAGGTGGGTGTCGCCGTTGGTGGATTTCACCTCGAACACGCCGTCCCCGATCTCGAGAATGGAGATATCAAAGGTTCCGCCGCCGAAATCGAACACCGCGACCTTTTCTTCCTTTTTCCTGTCGAGTCCGTACGCAAGCGCCGCTGCGGTCGGCTCGTTGATGATGCGTTTGACCTCGAAGCCGGCGATCTTTCCTGCGTCCTTGGTCGCTTGGCGCTGGGAGTCGTTAAAATAGGCGGGAACCGTGATGACGGCTTCTTCTACCTTCTCCCCGAGATACGCCTCGGCATCCATTTTCAGCTTCTGAAGTACCATTGCCGATATCTCCGGCGAAGCATACTTACGGTCTTCTACACCGATGGCGGCGTCACCGTTATCGGCGCGGATGATCTTGAAAGGCATGATGCCTTTATCTTTCTGGACCTCGTTATCCTCGTACTTTCTTCCGATGAGCCGCTTTATCGCAAAGAGAGTATTCTCTGAATTCGTTATGGCCTGCCGTCTGGCAACCTGTCCAACCAGTCTTTCTCCGCTGCTGGTAAATGCGACCACGGAAGGTGTCGTTCGAGCTCCTTCAGCGTTCGGTATGACCTTCGGTTCACCACCCTCCATGATCGCCATGCAGGAAAAGGTGGTCCCCAGATCAATTCCTAAAATCTTTCCCATGCTCTCTCCTCCTTGTAATTTTCTCCTACGTTCAGCTTGAAACTGTCACCTTCGCTGGTCTCAATACCCTCTCGTGCACCATGAATCCTTTTTCCAGCTCTCTTATTACCATGCCTTTGGGAACGCCGTCCTTCTGTTCCTGCATCATGGCTTCATGGTATCTCGGGTCAAAGGGTACGTCATGTGTTTTTATAGGTTCCACCTGGTTTTTTTTCAAGGTTTCCAAGAATAATTTTTCCGTCATCTTTAACCCTTGAATGAACTGTTCATCTTCCGGATGCCGTTCGATCGCCGTGTGGAGCGACTTCTCAACGGCATCGTAAACAAGGAGGACCTCTTTGAGCAGCTTTTCCGTCCCATACTTGACGATGTCCTGCTTGTCCCGGGCAAGACGCTTTTTCATATTATCCATCTCGGCGCAGGAGCGCAGGTACCGGTCTTTATACTCCTCCACCTGTACTTTCAGCTCCGCGACCTCATCGATCGCAGGTGCTTCTTTTGCCTCTTCCTCCCGGACCTCGGGCGTCTCTTCAATCATCTGTTCGTCTCTCTGCATCGTACTTTTTCTTTCCTCATTCATCCTACACATCCTCCAGTAGATCGCTCAAGATATTGGCCATGTATCCCACAAGCGGTATGACCCGTGAGTAATCCATCCTGATCGGACCGATTACGCCCAACGATCCCACGGGGACATCGTTGCGGCAGTACCCGCTGGCAACGAGGCTGAAATCGTCCATGCCCAGATGCTCCATATCCTCTCCCAGCAGGACCTTTACTCCGGGATTCTCGAGAACCCTGTTGAGAATGCGTACGATCTGACCCTTATCTTCAAAGGCATTGACGATATCTCTGAACCTTTCGAGATTTGCCATTTCAGGGCTGTTGAAAACGCTCTGTTTGCCTTGAATATAAATATCCGGAGCGCCTTCAACCTTTTTCAGGGCTGTCATCCCGAGACTGATGGCCTGTTTTACCAGCGAATCGAACTTTGCCTTTTCGCTCGACATCTCTCTCACGAGCGCATCCCTCATTTCATGAATAGTGAGGTCTGCGTATGTCTCGTTGAGGTAGTTTGCATACTTTACCAGGAGATCCTGGGATACATCTTCTCCATACACGATATGATTGTAGACCATCCCTGCCCTGCTCACCAGAATCACCAGGATCCTGGCTTCATCGAGCCTGACGAAGTCTATGCGCTTGAACAGAAACGTTTCCAGTTTCGGCAGGATAAGGATCGAAGCGTTCCTGGATATCTGGGAAAGCAGGCATGACGCCTCCCGGAGAGTTTCCTTCACATCACCCATGGCACGGGCCATGTGACGGGAGATCATGTTCTTCTCCCCCCGGGGCAAAGCCTTGGTCTCCATGATCTCGCTCAAATAGTAGCGGAAACCTTCCGGTGTGGGGATCCTTCCCGCGGATATATGCGGCTGATACAAAAGCCCGATCTCTTCCAGATCGGCCATCACATTGCGGACCGTTGCAGGAGAAATGGCGAGCATGTATTTCCGGGATACAATCCTCGACCCTACCGGCTCGCCGGTGGACACGTACTCCTGAATGATCGCACCCAGGATGCTTTTATCTCGTTCGCTCAAGTGGTACGTCATCAATTTTTAGCACTCGCTTACCTTAACTGCTAACAATAGTTTATAGAGGCTCTGATATTTGATGTCAATATACAAACAGTTTACTCTGACTGCCGCACTGCCGGGGGGAAAGCCTTCGGACGGTCCTCTGTGAAAAATGCTCATATCGGGTTTTTCTTATCAAAAACACTGGACAAAGACCGGGGATTTGATGTTTACATGAGGCAGCCCGATAAATGAGCATACAATCTTTGAAGAAGGCTGTACACGAGGACCATTGTGAAAGAACAGATAGAATCCCTGCTTAAGGAAACGCTTGCATCCCTGATGAACGAAGAGGCCATTCCCTCCTGCGATCTCAGTACGATAACGCTCAGCACCCCTGCCAATAAGGAGTTCGGAGATTTTGCCTCGAATATCGCCATGGTGATGGCGTCCAGGGCCAAAAGGCCGCCCCGGGAAATCGCCGGGCTTATCAAGGAGCGCATGGAGCGCCTGACCGAAACCTTCGATAAGGTCGAGATCGCCGGCCCCGGGTTCATCAATTTCTCTGTATCCCCGCTCATGTGGGTGCGCGTGCTGGATACGGTTTTCGAACTCAAGGGACGTTACGGGTTCAGCGATTTCGGAAAAGGCGAAAAGGTGCAGGTGGAATTCGTGAGCGCCAACCCTACAGGTCCCCTCCACGTAGGGCACGGCAGGGGCGCCGCTGTAGGCGACACCCTCGCCAGGATCATGAAGGCGGCAGGGTTTGATGTCGAAGCGGAATACTACATCAACGATGTGGGAAACCAGATGAACATACTCGGCCTCTCGGTGCTCTGCAGGTACCGGGAGCTCCTCGGCCAAGGGGACCCCTTCCCGGACAACGGCTACCAGGGCGACTATATCAGAGACATCGCGGCAAAGCTTCGGTCGATCCACGGGAACGGTATCCTGGACATGGGCGAGATGGAGGCGATAGCCCTCTGCAGAGAGTTCGCGTCCACGGATATCCTGGGCGGCATCAAGGAAGACCTCGCTCTGTTCAATGTCCATTTCGACAACTGGTTCAGCGAATCGACTCTGTACCGTGATCACAAGGTCGAAAATACGATGTCCTTTCTCCGGAAAGAAGATCTGAGCTACGAGGCGGACGGCGCTCTGTGGTTCAGGACCACCCGGTACGGCGATGAGAAAGACCGGGTTTTGCGGAAGCAGGACGGCTCGCTCACCTACTTTGCTCCGGATATCGCCTATCATAAAGACAAGCTCGACAGAGGCTTCGGCAAGATAATCGACATCTGGGGAGCCGACCATCACGGGTATGTCCCGAGGATGAAAGCCGCAATCGAAGGCCTGGGTGCGAAAAGCGACAATTTCCATGCACTTCTGATCCAGCTCGTCTCTCTTGTCAGGGAAGGCCAGCCCGTATCAATGTCCACCAGGTCCGGAGAGTTCGTCACCTTAAAGGAGATTATCGACGAGGTGGGCAAGGATGTGTGCAGGTATTTCTTCATGATGCGAAAAAGCGACGCCCAGCTGGTGTTCGACCTGGATCTCGCAAAGAAGAAGAGCGAAGAGAACCCCGTGTACTACATCCAATACGCCCATGCCAGGATATGTTCCATTCTCAAGAACGCGGCGT
Source organism: Syntrophaceae bacterium UBA6087 (assembly GCA_002448235.1). Lineage (GTDB taxonomy): Bacteria > Desulfobacterota > Desulfomonilia > UBA1062 > UBA1062 > Phosphitivorax. Next base: position 87,143 of record DIXF01000016.1, on the reverse strand, counting down.
CACAGGGCCTTACGCCCGATATCGCACGGCTTGAGGAAGGCATGCTCACCACGGGCGACGATCTCGAACTCATCAAGACCATCGCCACGTATCCGGATGTAGTCGTATCCTGTGCAGCGGATTTGGAGCCGCACCGCATATCTTTTTATCTCCTTGAGCTTGCAACTGCTTTTCATCGGTTCTATAATAGGAACCGCGTGATATCGGACGATATAAAGCTGACTGCGGCACGGCTGATCCTCATCGCTTCGGTGAGGCAGGTACTGGCGAATGCACTGAGCCTCATGGGCATTGATGCCCCGGAGAGTATGTAGGTGGGCATGGCGAGGAAACGAAAAAACACGAATAAACAATCGCTTCCTAAAAACATCGCCTTGCTCTTCCTGTCTCTGGGAATCCTTGCCGGGGCAAGCGTTCTCTTCTCCACGATCAGTGCCCGGCCCGAGTACTCCTATGATCCCCTGGAAACCAAGCTGAACAAGCTCGTAGCAAAAAACCAGGATAAAGCTGCGGTCACGGGCGAAAAGGAAGTACCTCAGAAAAGTTCAACGGGCAGCTTCGAGTACTCCTACTGGGACATCCTCCTGCTTCAGGATAAAAATCATTCTCCTTCGGGCGAGAGTTACAGCGTGCAGATCGCTTCATTCAAATCCCATGAGGCGGCAAAGCAGTACGCAGCAGAGCTTGAAGGCAAGTCACACCTGAAGTGCGTGGTCGAAGAAAGCAGCCGGTGGTACATCGTTCGATGGGGGAGCTTCCATACCCGTGAAGTGGCTGAACGGTACTGCGGCACACTCAGCAGCAGGCTTCAAAAAGAATGCGTCGTGATGAAGCTCTAAAGCCGGACCGGCATTGATTCCGGCCGCAGCCGGCTCCTGATCTTTTCCTAATCTCCGGAGCCCTCCTTCAGTTTCGGCAGAAACACGGTGAAGGTCGTTCCTTCCCCCGGCGAACTCTCGACGGCAACGGAGCCCTGATGGTCTTTTATGATCCCGTGTACGACCGACAAGCTCAGGCCGGTCCCTTCTCCATCACCTCTCGTACTGAAAAAAGGCTCGAAGACATGCTCTATAGCAGCTCCATCGATGCCGTGCCCCGTATCCCGCACCCTGATCCGGATATAGGAGTCGGCGTCAAGATCGGGCGACACTCGTAACGCTGACTGTACATCCAGGGTTTCAGACTCAAGCTCCACCTCAAGGACCCCTCCCTGCTTTTCCATGGAATGCCCGGCATTGCTGCCAAGATTGATCAGAACCTGCTTGATCTGCGTTGCATCCGCAAGGGTCATTGCCTCATCCAGGCCGATCCGGGAACGGATCTCGATGGTACTGGGCAGAGAGGCTCTGAGGAAGTTCATGACTTCCCGCACGATGGGAACGGTATCAATGGGTTTCTTCCTCTGGGGAGTCCGGCGGCTGAACGTCAGGAGATGCCTTACCAGATCTATGCCCTGACGGGTGGCCTTGAGCATCTCCTCCAGGACAGGATAGGACGGGTTGTCTTTTCCCAGGTCTTCGATGAGTAATTCGGTGTCGATCAGTATGGGGGTAAAGGCATTTTTCAGGTTATGGGCGATTCCTCCCGCCAGATTGCCGATGGCCTCCATCTTCTGCACCTGGAGAAGCTGCTGCTGGAACCGGAGCTCCTCGGTAATATCCTTTGCCAGAAATACATAATTGATGATTTCGTTCTGCGGGCCGAATACGGGCGATACGGTGAGATTCACCTCGATGAGCTCGCCTGAGGCCTTCTTTCTTTTCTGATGGCCGCTCCAGGCCTTTCCTTCTTTCTTCACCCTGCGGATGATTTCCTGATAGGTGTTGTCGATAAAAAAGCTTTCCAGGAAATACACCGGTTTGTTTATGAGCTCATCTTTGGGGAATCCGCTGATTTTCTCGTAAGCGGGGTTTACATACTCGATTTCCCACTGCTGGTTGAGGATCATGATCCCCTCATCGGCCTGTTCGATGGCGCTGGCAAGCCGGAGCAGGTCCTGCTCCATCTTTTTGCGTGCGCTGATATCGATGCCGATCCCGATCAGCGAGCCGTCGGAAAGGCGGACATTTGCCCATGAGCTATGCATGAACTTCCCTGAGCGCGTGGTCATCTCGAGGTCTTTCCAGCCCGGTCTTGCATTCATCATGTTTTCCCATACCACCTTGCGGTAAATGGGATCGGGGAATATCGCCGCTACGAGGTTCATGCTTCGGGCTTCTTCCAGGGACCATCCGCCAAGCCGCTCAAACTCCCTGTTTACGAGCCTGACTGTCCCGGCCGGATCGTAGAAGGTCAACATCACAGGGATGTTGTCGATAATCGTGAGCAGGAGTTCTTTCTGTTCCTCCATCCTCCTGTTCGTCTGCCGCAAATTTTTTGTCCGCTCCTGAACCCGCCGCTCGAGGTCATCGTTCGCCTTCCGTAAAGATTCCTCGGCATTCTTGATCTCGGTAATGTCTTCAAAGAAAATTGTGACCCCTTCCCCGGCGGGCAGACATCGGAAACGAAGCCAGATGGGCTGGGGATCGGCGTAATAAGAATCGAAGCTTACGGCTGCATCACTCTTGCGGGCACGGTCGAGCTCTTTGGCAAGCTGCCTGGCGAGCGGGGCAGGGAAAGCGTCCCAGATGGGTCTGCCTGCATATTCTTCCGGAGACATCCTGAGTATCTCTTCCGAACGGGGGTTGGAATAGGTCGGACGGGAAAAATTATCGATACGTATAACCCCCATATCCAGTTTATCGAAGATCTCGATCGTCTCGGAATCCGGTCTTTTCCCTACCGTTTCATCGTGCACATGATGTTCTTTCTTCTGCATGACTATAACTCTTCCCCTTGCTGTTTTAACAAAAGACCTCCCCGAAGAAAGACTTTGTATAACGACACCACCGGTAAATAAGGTCAAAGGCCTACGACCGGTTGTTTTACCGTGCACTGCCGAAAAGGACACGTCTGACAGGCCATGGATGCAAATAGATTAGCCTGTTGTACTATTTGGATGAGCGTGGGGAGCTAAAGGATGCATATTGATGCACAAAGCTGTCCCTACGTCGTTGAGATATCCCGGTTTATCGATATACTATATGAATAATGTTTGAGGATCATATTATTAAGAAGATCATCGAAACATGGTCCTTGGATCAGGCTCACCCGCTCCAGGAGAAAATCCACACCCCTCTTCCTCCCTTCAGCCAGATAAAGAAGGCCGTTGAGATCGCTTTTCTCGCAAGCCTCGAACGGGAGGAGGGGCGCCCTATACGCTTCACTCTCGTCTTGGCGGATCCTGATATCGGGGGAAGATCGAGCACGGTAAAGCGGCCTCCGGAGTATCTCCTCCATCTCACCACGCCATTGCCACTGACCGTAGATTCCATAGCAAAGCTCGCCCCGGCCCTGGACCCCGGCGTAAGCGCCATGGCTGTCGGCCTGATGGCCGGTGGAGGAGAACTCACGATCTGGGGCATATTTACCTTCTCTCCCACCTCGTCACGATTCAACGAGATCCCCTTGTGGGTTTATGGAGAGCTCGCCTATCGGCCGGATCTTTTCACCCTGTATGCGAATAATGCAGGATCACTCCTCATCGCACGCCATCACAATCAGATCGGGCGTATCCTGAACGGAGAATTTACCCCGGCGACACCCTCGCCCTTTACGGTAAAATCTCTCGGCCACTACATGATAAACTCTGTCCGCGACCATGTCTTGTACGCCAAATACGGCGATTCCTACTGGCGTATTTACCAGGACGCAGTGGAGCTGATCCTGTCGGAAGCAGCGGCACGCGGGCATGGTTCAATCTTTGTCCTGCTGCCTCCTGAAAACCTGCGCCTGCGGTATCTTATCCCCCGTTTCAGTTTTCATGAAACAACGACCGTCCAGTACCTGCTGGAGCCGCTTCTCCGGAACGATCTCGATGTAGCGACCAGCATTGCCATGAGAAAAGCCATCGTGGAGAGAATCAAATTCCTTGCCCAGCTAGGGACAATAGACGGTGCTGTTGTCCTTACCTCAGAGCTCAACCTTATCTGCTTCGGCGCCATGCTTTCTGCTCCGCCATGGCAAGGCCCGATCATCACCGGGCCGGATGGGTATGGAGAAGGGGGGGGGGAGACGCTTGACCCGTCCAGGCTCGGCACACGCCACAACTCGGCAATGGCCTTTGCAGGGGCATACGAGGACAGCCTGGTTTTTGTTATTTCCCAGGACGGACCCGTGAGAGCGTTCGTACTCGGCGAGGACAAAACCCTCTTGTACTGGCCGGACTGCAGTGTGTCCATGTCTCTCTAGAACAGGCCGCAAGCCTTTCCCATGAAATAAGATTTGACTGTTCCCGCTGTACTGGAGTATCTGGAAGGCCTGAAAATGAATCATGGACGGAGGACAGCCGGTTGACCATGAAAAAACGTTCGGATGCAGCGAGCACGGGGCCTTTTGTGATGCACGTAGTGGGTGCACGGCCCCAGTTCATCAAGCTCGCCCCCGTCGCCCGGGCATTCAAGGACCTCGGGATACCGTATAAGGTCATCCATACCGGGCAGCATTATGACTACGCCATGTCGGATGTGCATTTCGATGCCTTGAAGCTCGATGATCCGGATTACCACCTGGAGATAGGATCTTCCAGCCATGCACGGCAGACCGCACGGATGCTGGAAGCCATCGAAGAAGTGCTGCTTGCCGAGAGGCCCGGACTTCTGCTCGTCTACGGAGATACCAATTCGACTCTGGCCGGGGCCTTAAGCGCAGCGAAACTCAACATCAAAGTCGGCCATGTGGAGGCAGGGGTGCGGAGCTTTGACAGGACCATGCCCGAAGAGGTCAACCGCATACTCACCGATCATATTGCCTCATACCACTTCTGCCCGACCATGAACGCCGTCGCACTGCTGAAAAACGAAGGAATAACCGGGCTGTTTACCGGAGACGTGATGTATGACGCACTCATCAGGTTCTCGAAGGAGAACATCTCGCATCCTTACTGCCTGCCCTTTGCCCTGGCAACGATCCACAGGGCCGAAAATACCAACGACCGCGGGAGATTCATGGCCATATGGGAAGGGCTCGAGATCATTTCCCGCCAGGTCCCCGTCATCTTCCCGGTTCATCCCAGGACACGGAACATGTACCCCGAAACCGTCCGGTCCATAGGGGAAAGGCTGCAGGTAGTCGAGCCCGTGAGCTACCTCTCCATGCTCGCCATGATCAGGGATGCCCGCTGTGTTATTACCGATTCCGGAGGTGTGCAGAAGGAGGCCTTCCTCCTGAAGAGCCCCTGCGTCACGGTCAGGGATACCACCGAGTGGCCCGAGACCGTCCTGGCAGGTGCCAACACGCTGGTCGCTCCCGATCCCGGGATGATATTCCAGGCCGCACAGGATATGGCGGGCAGCGCTTCATTCGGCTCGGAAAATCCTTTCGGTGACGGATGTGCAAGCTCTCATATCGCCCGTTTCCTCCAGAAACACTGCCTATAGTCTCCTGCGCCCGGCCCGTTAAGACATTCACCAAGCCCTCGCCGCTCCGCTTCCATCAAACGATACCCGGGCTTGAAAAAGCATTGTCCGTGATTATCTTTAATGGATTGCACATATGTGTTCCATTTTCGGATCAGATCCTGCTTCCACGGAGCCATCCGGCACCATTTCCGAAAAGAGGAGCTATTTCATGATATGACAGGAGGCTTGTATGAAAATGGCTGTTCAGCCGCAACAAAACCCGAAAGATCTCTTGAGAAAGGCGGAGCAGGAGGCGAAAAACGGTGATGCGGAAAAGGCGATCGATCTCTTCCGGTGCTCTATCCAGGAATACCTGAAGGCAAGAATGCCTTTCAAGGCTCTTGGTGCGGCCAAAGTCGCCAGAACCGTCCTCGGATGCCACCCCAAAGCCCACGCAATGCTGCTGAGGCTCCTTCTCTCCATGGGGCTTAGGGGAGATGCGTGCAAGGAGTTCGCCGAAAGCAGCGCGGTTTGGAGAAAGGATGACACATCACTGCTCACCGGGCTTTCCATGGAAGAATTCATGGACATACTCGATGCCATGCAGCTCGTACGTTTCAAGAAGGGGGCCTGTGTCGTGAAACAGAAAGATAAGGGTGAAGACATCTTTATCCTCGTCTCCGGGTCGCTCGAGGTTATACGCGACGGCGAGCGGATCGCCCTGATGCATCCGGGCGACGTCTTCGGCGAGCTCGGTTTCTTTTCCCGGGAGGGACGCTCTGCAACGGTTCAGGCAATGGAAAAAAGCGAGATTACCAGGGTGCCAGCCAGAAAGCTGACTCAGCTCTGCAGCCGCTATCCGGGGCTGAGGAAATCCCTCGAGACGCATTATGAAAAGCGCATCCTGAAAAAGGCCGGTGAAGATTTGCGTCTTCAGCCCCTCTTTACCCTCCGCAGCGATGCCGTCACACTTCTGAATATTCCCAAAGGCAGCACGATATCCTTTGACAATACCGCCGAGGAGGTCACGATCATCAAGCATGGAATCGTCGAGATCTCATTCGATGACAAGGGGCTGCCCGTCAAGCGTTTTCTCCGCCCGGGCAATGTGCTCGAACGTTTTTTGGGCACTGCCCGTGCAAACACAGACGTCGAAGTTATCAAGACAAGGATCGACTTCACGGGTTCCGGAAAGAAAGTCGGCGGGACCTGAAAATTATGTGTATCCCGTCAGCAGATCCCGAGTGCGCCGCTGGCGTATGCCATGACGATGCCCGCAGCTATTGAGACATTGAGGGATTCCACCTCCCCCTTCATAGGTATGGAAACGGTGGCATGAGAAACCGACAAAATCTCTGTGCTTACCCCCGATCCCTCTTGGCCGAAACAGATAGCGCATTCCCCTTCGAAGAGATCTCCGGCGAGCTTCACACTGCCCAGAGGGGCGAGGCTTAAGATACGGTGGGGCAGCAGGCCTATATCTTTTTTATGAATCTTTGCAATATCGATCCCTAAGGAAGAGCCCATTGAAGACCTGACCGCCTTTGCCGAAAAAGGCGAGGCTGTCTCTTCGGTAATGACCACGGCCTGAAACCCGAACGCCTCTGCCGTGCGGATAATGGTCCCAACGTTGCCGGGATCCTGCAGGCCGTCGAGGATGATGAGTTTTTCATGCCGGATGATTTGGTCTAAAGACGCCCAGGGTATGGGAAACAGGGCAAGAATCCCCTGAGGGGTCTTGGTGTCCGCTATCCGGGAAAACAATTCCTCGCTCAGGGTGATATGCGGAAAATCGACAGGACCGTGAGCTTCCCGGTATTGAGAAGTAACCGCGGCCATCTCCGGGACCATGCCGCGGGCGAGCGCGTCCATGACGATTCTCCTGCCCTCCAGGAGCACCATGCTCTTGTCCTTTCCGGCCGCGAGCAGCGCCCTGAATGCAGAATTACCGTGGCTCGTTATCACGCTCATACGTTTTATCCCTGCAAAAGGGTTCCCTTAGCCTTTCCCCCTCTCTGCGAGAGACTTATTATTTGTCCTTCTTGAGAAAAGGCGCCAGCAATTCCATAGGCAGCGGGATAATCGTGTTTGTGGATCCTTCCGAAGAGATCTCCCGTATGGTCTGGAGAAATCTCAGCTGCAGGGCGATAGGCTCTCCGGCTATGACTTTCGCCGCATCATACAACCGTTGCGAGGCCTGGAATTCACCTTCTGCGTGGATGACCTTGGACCTTCTCTCGCGCTCCGCTTCGGCCTGCTTGGCCATTGCCCGCTGCATCTCTTCGGGCAGGTCGATGTGCTTGAGCTCTACCGAAGATACCTTGATGCCCCAGGGATCAGTATGGCGGTCGAGGATCTCCTGGATACGGGCGCTGATTTCTTCACGGTTTGTCAGCAGTTCATCGAGCTCTGCCTGGCCGCAGACCGAGCGCAGGGTGGTCTGGGAAAACTGGCTCGTCGCATAGAGGTAATTCTCCACCTCGATGACGGCCTTCATGGGCTCGATCACCCGGAAATAGACCACGGCGTTGACCTTGACCGTGACGTTATCCCGGGTAATGACATCCTGGGAAGGGACATCCTGCACAACGGTGCGCAGGCTGATTCTGACGAACCGGTCCACCATGGGGATGATGATAATAAGGCCGGGTCCTTTCGGAACCTGCAGGACTCGGCCGAGCCTGAATACTACGGCCCGCTCATATTCATTCAGTACTTTGATTGCAGACACCAGGAACAAGACTGCAATGACAAGAATCGTGATCAGGGCATATCCTTCCATAGTTCACCTCCTTTAATGGGCTTTAAGATCAATCTCTCTTACTGAGCTTTGTAGTATAATCCAATGAGTCATCGTCAAGCATGGCGAGGATGAACGTACTCAGCTTCCATGGATTCGAATGGGAGAGCACGCTCATGGGTTTTCATTTATAAAAGGATTCGCTTGATATATCAAGCTTCTTCTGATTGTATGTCAGGTGTGATTACTTTTGTCGCAGATGTTCACATACAACCCGACTCGAAGAAAGACACCGAAAGATTCATCGGCTGGATAGAGAGGGCAAAGGTTGAGAGCCGGCATGTCTTCATCCTGGGAGATCTTTTCAATTACTGGTTCACCGGGATCGAGAAACATGTTCGGCAGGTACTGGATGCCCTTTGTGCGGCAAATGTCCATATTCTTCCCGGCAACCGGGACTTCCTGATAACGAACTGCTCCGCTTCCGGGATCAACATCATGAGAGAAGAAGAGATCATCTCCACACCGCTGCACAGGAAAGCACTCATCACCCACGGGCATACACTGACCAGTGATGACTACGGCTTCAGGCTTCTCCATGCCTTCGGATGGCCAGTGCTCAAGGTGCTCGACCGATCGCTCCCGAGCATCTTCAAAGACCGCCTCGCCCGCTTCCTTGTCAAGTCTTCGGCAGCGATACGGCCTCCCCGCGCGGTCATCGATACGGATGTCGCCGGCCGGAAAGGAGTGGACGTGGTGATTTGCGGACACCTGCACCGGATGATCATGAGCGAAAAACTCATCGTGCTCCCTTCCTTCTTCGATTCAGGCAAGTGGCTTGTCCTCGACGAAGGCGGCCCGAGGGTGGAATCGGAGAACATGAAGATCAGGGAAGGTCAATGACAAGGTTTGCAGCCGGACTTGTTTCCTAAGCACCCTTTGCCGGATGGGTCCTGTGCGCAGGCAAAAAAAGATGCCGGAAGAACTGTTGCTCGACTCATATGGAGATAATGTCTGTCTTCCGGCAACTTGAAAATTGGATACCACGGCTGCGAGAGAGTAGGAATAAGACAATCAACGATGATGTTGTAAGGATATTTTTGAGAAACCTGTAGGATTACCACCGACAACCCTCCTAACCAACAAGAACTCTTTGGATAACACAAGAAGGGAGATACCGTCAGAATTATTGCAGCACCCTTGCGGGCTCAAGTCAATATGTTGACTACCACGCAACTCAATCGTCAATATAATGCCTATGTGCACCTGGATAGCGTGCTGCATATTAACAATTCCGGCCGTTTCAGGGGATATTCCCTACAATGGCATATTCTATGCTTGATTCTTCGATATTGTCATCCATGATTGTATTGAGCAGATGAAAAGGGCATCTTCAGGGGCTCACTCTCTTGAGATACTCAAAAGATATTCAGCAAGGAGGTTTGTACGTGAAAAAGATATTATTGGTTGAAGATGACAAGCACCTGCAGTTCCTCATACGGGAAGAGCTTATCGACGACGGGTATGATGTCGCCGTTGCATCGAACGGCAAAGAAGCCCTTTCCATGCTTTTCGATGAAAAGGAGCAGGAGCCGGACCTCATCATTATGGACATCAGGATGCCTAAGATGGACGGCCTGGATGCTATGGGATATATCCTCAAATCCAAACTGGACAAACCTGTCGTAATACACTCGGCATATTCAAGCTATAAGGACCATCCCATGGCAATGGCGGCAGACGCATACGTCCTCAAGTCACACAACTTCACAAACCTCAAAGCAGCTATCAGCGAACTTCTCCACGAGCGTCAAGCATCGGAAATGGGAACCGCCCGGCAGGCTGCCAACTATTGATGAGCTCCCTTGCCGATACCCGTGAAGAGTATTTATCCTGTAAGGTTGGGCTCTGGGGTTGCGATGAGCTATTGCCCCCTGATTACCCTCCGCCCGAGATTAACCTGGCGGATTCCGTATGCCTTGCCTTCGATGCTCTCGGTAATGAACCCAAGGCGTTTCAGCAGCCTCCTCGCCTGAAAGAATTCTTCTTTTGTCATCCAGGCCAAGCACTGCATATCCAGGGCGTCATTCGTCTCGATCGTGTCCGTAAGACGTCTTTTCGCCGCCGATTTATACAGCGTGTACACATCGAAGGCATTCTCGCCGATATCCCCGTACTCCATGAGCTGATTGCGCATAAGCGGGCTGATATCCAGCAGCTTCATGATGGATGAACGGTCGTAATAAGAAGCGCTGATCTTGTTCATACACTCTCCCTATTTTCATATGGATACCACGAGGCCCTCAAATGAGACTCATCCATGAAAACCAAGAAAGAAGTAATTATAAGCAAATGGGATACCATTTATTAATGCATTGATTTAACAGGTTCTATTTATTTTTCCCCGTGCTTCTCCACGCGCTGTAGAGAAAAAGACCGGCCCTTTTGAGGAAATATATTCGTCTCACGGCTCCCTTCTACGGGTGAGCCCGGTGCTCGGCCTTCTCGCCTCACCCATACAAGGTATACATATAATCAGGCCCATGGAATACTCCACTCCCCCGAAAAGGCAGCGGGCATGCACCCGACAGGAGAGGGTCGGCGCTTTCATGGAAAGTCCGTTGCCGGCCGCTTTCCGCAGCCTCTCCCTTCGGGGCTACCCCTGGAGCACTATCCTGGTCAATATAGGCATTGCAAGGAAGGCCCCCAAGGAACTCCCGAGGTTTACGAGCATGACCACCAGCAGAATCCGGGTAATGGGATTCTTCCACCATCCCCGTACGGTTGCGATGTCGTCGTGTATCGTCTGGAAGTCGGCCACCCTGGGTTTTTTGATATACGCCTCGCTCAAGCCTGCGAACCAGCCGGCGGCCAGTGCAGGGTTCAATGTGGTTATGGGCGCCGAAAGGGCCGCCACAAACACGGTAAGCGGGTGGGATAATGCCACGATAGCGCCGAGCCCTGCCAGGGATGCACTGCAGATGATCCACCACTTGATCATTTCATACCCCTGATTCGGGCTCCCGAAAAAGAACCCGGCAATCACCATGAAAAGGACCGTCAGCGGGATAATCCAGCCGAGAAAACCGCTGCCCTTTTCCGGTACTTCTTCCAGCGCACTGAGGTCTTGGACAGGGTTTCTGATCTGCTCCATGATGCCGTTCATGTGACCCGCCCCGACTACGGCCAGCACCCGGCGCCCTTTAAGGTCCGCGATCTTGCGGGCCATATAGGCGTCACGCTCGTCGATGAGCACCCGCTTGATGGTGGGCGCCTGTTTAGCGATCTCTTCAACGGCCTGGGTGAGCATGTCCTTTTCTTTGAGCTTTTCGATCTCTTCCTCGCCGATGTCTTCCATGGACAGTATGGAGGTCAAGGAGGAGAAGAGGAACTTGGTCTTTTCCCATGAGCCCAGAGACTTCCAGGCCCTCTGCAGGGTGATCTGAACAGGCCGGTCGATAAGGGCGATCTCGATCCCGGCCGCCTCAGCTTCTTGGATGGCGACCCGCATCTCGTCTCCGGGCTTCACATCGAGCCGTTCTCCCATTCTCCGCTGGATCGACGACATGACCAGGTTCGCAAAAAGCAGCAGCGACTTCTTCTCCCGGATGACCTTGACGATGTCCATCTCCTGCCACACCTTCGGGTTCTTCATGATATCGAACCTGCTCCGGCAGAGCTCCACGGCAACCTCATCCGGCTTGAACTCTTCGATGGCGGAGCGCGTCTCATCCACCGAGGACTTTGATACGTGGGCAGTGCCCAGGATAATCACTTCTTTATCGGGAAGCTGTATTCGCTCTAACGGCATGGTGAACCTCTCTATATGGGATAGGCATGGGCGGTCAAGTACCGGTCTGCCAAATTTAACGTCTGAAAAACACGAGTTCCGAAAGCCTTTTCCGCAGAGGCGCCCTCGGGGGCTTTCCATCCGGATACCCGAAGGCGACCAGGGCCATGAATTCATACGGCTCCGGCGCACCGAGCAGGGCTTTTACCTCCGAACTGCTTTTGAGGATCTCTCCGAGCCAGACGCCGCCAAGCCCCAGATCATGGACGGCAAGGAGCATGTTCTGGATGCAGGCGCCTATTGCCTGGAGGTCCTTTGTCCGGTCATAGCCGGACATGTGATCGAAAAAAACGGCAATAAGGACGTCTGCGGATGTAACGATTGCGCCGTACTTGGTAAGACGGCTCATCTCTTCCTTTAAAGACGCGTCGCGGACAACGGCAAAACGCCACGGCTGGTTATTCAGGCCCGAAGGAGCCCAGCGCGCAGCGTCCAGTACGTGATCGACCAGCTCATCCGGAACGCTTTGTGCGGTAAATTTCCGGATGCTCCTGCGCTGCCTGATCGCGTCTCTCACTTTACGCCCCCTCAGATACGCTCATGGCGAGAAAGGCGTCGATGAACCCCGAGATGTCGCCGTCAAGCACCGCCTCGACATTGCCCACCTCAAGGTTCGTCCTGTGATCCTTCGCAAGCTGGTAGGGCTGGAGGATGTAGGACCGTATCTGCGAGCCCCAGGCTATGTCTTTTTTCCCCTTGTGGAACTCGTTTATGCGCTCTTTCTGCTTGAACTCTTCGAGCTCATAGAGCTTCGAGGCGAGCAGTTTCATGGCAACGGCCTTGTTCTTGTGCTGCGAGCGCTCGTTCTGGCACTGCACCACAATGCCCGTCGGGTTGTGGGTGATCCGTACGGCCGAGTCGGTTTTATTGATGTGCTGGCCGCCGTGCCCGGAAGCCCGGTAGGTATCGATCCTCAAATCCTTGTCGTCGATCTTGACATCGATGGACAGGTCGACCTCGGGTGTCGTCATCACCGATGCGAACGAGGTGTGCCTCCGGCTGTTGGCATCGAACGGCGATATGCGCACGAGCCGATGGACCCCGGTCTCTCCCTTGAGAAACCCGAAGGCCCACTCGCCCTCGACCTCGACGGTAGCGCTCTTGATCCCCGCCTCTTCGTCTGAGGAGATATCGACGATCCTGGTTTTGAACTCATTTTTCTCGGCCCACCTTAAGTACATGCGAAGCAGCATCTCGGCCCAGTCCTGGGCTTCGAGTCCGCCTGCGCCGGCATGGATCTCCAGAAACGCGCTCTTGCTGTCGTCGTGCCCGGAAAGCACATGCGCCTTGTCAATGGCTGCGATATGCTCGTGGAGCCGTGCGATGGTGTCCCTGATATCCGACTCGACTGCCTGCTCGTCTTCTCTGGCAAGTTCGACAAGTACCTGGAGGTCCTCCCAGAGGGCTGACACTTTTTCCCAGTTTGCCATGATATGGGTGATGCGGACCCTCTCGGTCTGCATGTCCCGTGTTTTTACCGGGTCTTTCCAGATGTGGGGATCCGCGAGCAGGTCTTCTAATTCGATGAGGCGCTTCTCTTTTTCAGGGATTTCAAAGATAGCTCCGAATATTTCCGAGCTTTTCCTGTAACTGATCGATTGATTGCTGGTAGTCTCCTATCATGATTATGAGGCCTTAGCACCTGATCTTGAGAAAGTCAACGCCGCAATGCCGGAGATCCCCGCCCAGAAAAAGGCGATGACGGGCCCGAATCTCGTATAAAGCGTGATCGATCGGCTGGGGATGATATCCGCCGTGATAAAGTCTTCTTGTAAGAGATCGATCTTTTCTACGGCCTCTCCCTTAGGATCGATGATGGCGGAAATACCGTGATTCACCGAGCGCAAGATCCACTTCCTGCTTTCTATCGCCCTGAAACTCGAAATCTGCAGAAGCTGCTCGGGCGTCGACCAGGTCTTGAACCAGGCGTCGTTGGAAGCATTGACCAGATAGGTCGCCCCCTGGAGGGAAAGGTCCCTGGTCATGCCCGGGAAGATGCTCTCGAAACAGATGAGCACCCCGATATCGCCGATGGGATGGGGCTTCCGGGCAGAGGTGAAATTCCCCACCTCCTTGGTCAGCCCGGAGAAGAACGGGCGGATGAGATCGGCAAGCGGCAGGTATTCTCCGAAGGGAACGAGGTGCACCTTGTCATAGGAACCTCCGATCCTGCCGTTCTCCAGAAGCCACATCCGGTTGAAGTTCCGGTCTTCTTCAAACGCAGGGCTTCCCAACACGAGTTTTGCGTCGACAGACCTGCTGAGCGAAATGATCCGGTAGGTATACGGCCATTCGTGAAACAGAAAGAACGGGCATGACGTTTCGGGCCAGGCAACGACCTTGGCGCCCTGTTTCACCGCCTCCCGGGTAAGCCTCTCGTAAGTGTCGATGGTGGGGCCGATAAGCCGGTCATCCCACTTCTGGTCCTGGGGTACGTTGGCCTGGGCTACAGCTGCCCTGACAGGCTCACCGCTGCCGAATACGCTGTCCATCCTCCAGGCGCCCCAGGATGCACAAACAGCGACAAGCAATACACTGACTACGAGCGGAAGGAGCTCCCGCTTGCGCAAAGCCTGATACACGGCCACATTGCCCATGAGAATGATCCCGCTCAAAAGGTAGACCCCGCCGATCTCGGCGACCTGGATCAAGGATTTCCAGGGATACTGGCTGTATCCGAGCAGTGCCCAAGGGAAGCCGGAAAAAATGAGGTGCGACTTGATGAGCTCGAAGAGAATCCATATGCCGGGGATGGAGAGAAACGCCCAGCGGGAATGAATGAACCTGCGGCCGAGCCAGACGAAGGCACCGAAATAAAGCGACAGGTACGCGACGAGCAGGAGGAGGAGAAAGGCGGCGGGGAGCAGGCCCATTCCGCCGTAGGTGTTCATGACGTAGGCAATCCAGTAGAGGACGCCCGACCAGGCAACGACACCTGCGATCATCCCGTAGAGGAATGCCTGGCCTGCACTCACCTCTTTCATGAGAAAAAGCAGCGGAACGGCCCAGACCCACGCAAGGGGCCAGATACTGTACAGGGGAAAAGATACGGCATAGAGAAGACCTGCCAGAACGGCGAGGTACAGATGCTTCAAGCTTCCTTCCTCATGGGGGCATGAACGATGAGCTTCGTTATCCTTTTCTTATCCGACTCCGCCACTTCGAAGAGCACGCCCTGATATTCGAGGGTCTCTCCCGGATCCGGGATTTTTTCGAGCCTGTAGGTGATGAACCCGCCTACGGTATCGTAATTCCCCTCCGGGATTTCCATCTCGAACTCTTCGGCAAACTCGTCGATGGGGAATTTCGGGTCCACGACATAGACCCCGGCAGCTTTCAGGACAATATCCTCTTCTTCAGCCGGCCCGTCTTCGCCGACCATGTCGCCCACGATCTCCTCCATCACGTCTCCAATGGTGAGAAGGCCGTCCACAGCGCCGTATTCATCAATGACGATGGCTATCTTGGGCCGGTTTGTCCTGAACTCCTGGAGCAGGTCGATGAGTTTCTTGCCTTCGGGCACGAAGTACGGGGGCTGCATCAAAGACCTGATGTCCGTGGGCCTCTCCGGGCAGTTCCAGTATTTCAGGACGTCCTTGGCGTATACGATGCCGATGATATTGTCCAGGTGCTCTTCATAGATAGGAACCCGGGAACAGCCTTCCTCATTGATAAGCCCCACGAGCTCGTCGATGGTCGAGGTGACTTCGAGGGCGACCATATCGCCCTTGGGGACCATGATCTCGCGCACCAGCGTATCCTTGAGCACGATGATATTGTGGATCATGTCACCCTGCTCTTCGTCGATGAACCCTTTTTCCTCTACCTCATCGAGGATCTTTTCGATCTCATCCTTTTTATTCGTCTCGTCATCCTCTCCCCTTAAAAGTGACCAGAGACGCCTTAAATAACTGCCTTTTTCTTGACTGTCTTCGCTACTCTCCAAACGGGGTCTCCTTTATCTATAAATGCATCATAACTCTGTAACGCAAACAACATCATCAGTCAATCGACCGTAGACGGTTATTGCGCCTTCCATTGAACCATCCCATATTGTATGGTAAGGAAAAACAAAAATCTTTCTTACCTTTAGGAGTATGGCCATGGGACAATACACCTTTACCGGCACAAGCACCTACGTACTCGATGACGAACTCTCGAAGATAGTCAACGCGAGCATCAAACTCGAGATGCCGCTCCTGATCAAGGGCGAGCCGGGCACGGGGAAAACGCTCCTGGCTCATGCCATTGCGGAAAACTTACAGATCCCTTTGATCATCCTCAATGTCAAATCGAGCATGAAGGCGATCGAGGCCCTTTATCAGTACGACACGCTCACCCGCCTCAACGACAGCCGGTTCGGAGACTCCAAACGCGATGTAAGCAATATCGAAGACTACATCAAGATGGGCAAGATCGGCCAGGCCTTTGCAGCCGACAAAAAGGTGATCCTCCTCATCGACGAGATCGATAAGGCGGATACCGACTTCCAGGACGACCTGCTCGACGTGCTGGACCAGATGTCCTTCGACATCATCGAGATCGACAAGACCGTCCGGGCACAGAACCGTCCCATCATCATCATAACGTCAAATGCCAAGAAGGATCTCTCCGACCCGTTTCTGGGCAGGTGCGTGTTTCACCATATCGCCTTCCCGGACCCGGACATGATGGAGAAGATCGTGAGCGCCCATTTCCCCGACCTGGACAAGCGCCTCTCCGATGCGTGCCTCGAAACATTCTACCGGCTCCGGAACATCCGCGGCATCGAGAAGAAGCCCGCCACGCGCGAGCTCATCAACTGGATCAGGATCCTGCTCATGGATAAGAATTTCGACCCGAAGCACCTTGCAAAGAACGATATCCCCTTCCTCGGTGTCCTGTTCAAGAAGAGCGAAGATTATGCGGTTCTCCAGAGGCAGCTCGGAGGATCGTACCGGTAAGGACTTTTAAAAAGCCATGTTCATCGAGTTCTTCTATCTCCTCAGGCAGAAAGGCCTGCAGCTCTCCCCTACGGGATTCCTGCGCCTCCAGCAGGCCCTCCATGAAGGACTCATCCGGTCGCTCGACGACTTCTACTCGCTCTCCAGGGCGCTCATGATCAAGTCCGAGCGCCACTTCGACATTTACGACCGGGTTTTCGCCTATTATTTCAAAGGCGCCGAGCTGAGCGAAGAACTCTCGGCAGAGCTGGAGCTCGCGATCCAGGCCATGCTCGAAGAATGGCTCAAGGATCCCCGGCGGGTGGCCGACTTTTTAGGGCTCGATCCCGAGACCGTAAAAAACCTCACCCCCGAGCAGCTTGAGGAGTATTTCCGGGAAAGGCTGAAAGACCAGACGGAACGGCATGACGGCGGAAACAGATGGATCGGCACCGGCGGGACCTCGCCTGTCGGGCATTCCGGCTCTCACCCCGGCGGCATGCGGGTGGGGGGTTCCTCCAAAAACAAGTCCGCCGTCAAGGTCGCCATGGACAGGAGATACAAGGACTACACCGAAGACACCCTGCTTGGCCCGTCCCAGATCTCCGACGCCCTCAAGAGGCTCCGCCACATGCAGCCGGCAGGCCCAAAGGACAACCTGAACATAGAGAAAACCATCTATGCCACCATGAAAAACGCCGGAGAGATCGAGATCGTCTTCGACCGCTCGCTGAAAGACAAGCTGAAAGTCATCCTCATGATCGACAACGGCGGGTTCTCCATGGACCCCTATGTGAGTGTGGTCCAGGTGCTCTTCAACCATGCGAAGAGCCAGTTCAAAGACTTGAAGATCTACTACTTCCACAACACGATCTATTCCCGCGTATGGGAAGACACCTCCCGTCAGTTCAAACCGGTCTTTCTCGAAGACTTCAGCCGCTTCGACCCCTTGACCCGGCTCATCGTCGTGGGCGACGCATCCATGGCAAGTTATGAGCTCTTCCACAGGAACGGGAGCATCTATTATGGAACCCAGTCCGGCGAGCCGAGCATAAAAAGTCTGGAATATCTTGCAAAGACATTCAAACATAGTGTATGGCTCAATCCGAAATATGCATCGATATGGTCCCACACTCCGACCATCGAGGCCATCGGGGAGATATTCCCCATGTACGAGATAACGCTCGGAGGGTTGGAAAAGGCTGTAAAACAGCTCGTAAGCAAAAATTAGTGTGCGCCCGTAGCTCAGTTGGATAGAGCGTAGGCCTCCGGAGCCTAAGGCCACAGGTTCGATTCCTGTCGGGCGCATTTTCCTGCTTTACCCGGTTCATCAATCCTTGCATTTTCATGTAAGAGTTCATAGGATGACTGCATCATGATCAATCTTCTCGATCTGGACAAAGAACAGCTGAAGGGACTCATGGGCGGACAATCTTACCGCGGCAGCCAGATATTCGGCTGGGTGTTCGGAAGAGGTGTCCGGGATATCGGCGAGATGACCAACCTCTCCAAGCAGCTCAGGCAGGAGCTGTCGGAGAAGGCGGTCATTTCCTACCCCGAACTCGTCCGTACGGAGGTCTCTTCCGACGGCACGGAAAAGCTCGCCTACAGGCTCCATGACGGGCATATCATCGAAAGCGTTCTCATGCCTGGGAAGGGGCAGCATTACAGCCTCTGCATATCCTCACAGGTAGGGTGCGCCATGGGGTGCGCGTTCTGCTTTACCGCGACCATGGGCTTCAAGCGCAACCTCTCCGTCTCCGAGATAGTATCCCAGGTACTCTCCCCCTTGAATGCGTATCCGGACCGGCAGATCAGGAACATCGTTTTTATGGGCATGGGAGAGCCGCTGCTCAACTATGACAATGTCATCAAAACCGTCCGCATCCTTACCGACAAGGAAGGACCCCAGTTTTCCAAGAGAAGGATCACGATTTCCACCTGCGGCATCCTGCCCAAGCTTGCCACGCTGTCCAAGGATACCGAGGCCGCTTTAGCCGTATCGCTCAATGCGCCGTCAAGCGGGATACGGGAGAAGATCATGCCCGTCAACAGCAAGTACCCCTTAGAAGAGCTCCTCGCAGCCCTGAAGGCATACCAGCTCCCCAACCGCAGGAGGATCACCCTCGAGTATGTCCTGATCAAAGGGGTAAACGACCGTATCCGCGATGCCCGGGAGCTTATCCGCATCCTCCACGGGCTGAAAGTAAAGGTCAATCTCATCCCGTTCAATCCCTGGCCCGGCTGTCACCTCCGGGCGCCGGACCCCGAGGCTGTTCTGGCCTTCGAAGAGGTGCTGAGAAATTCTCCCTTTGCCGTCATGCTGCGCAAGGAAAAGGGGAAAGATATTCTGGCCGCCTGCGGCCAGCTTGCCGGACATGTCGTTAATGCCCGGCAGGAGGCCCTTTGAGCTCTTCAGTCACGATGAATATCGATCTCCACATTCACAGCAAAAACGGCTCGGACGGCAGGTGGGATGTAGAGGACATCTTTGCAGAAGCTCAGCGCAGGGCGGTCGGGCTCATCTCCATCACCGACCACGACTCCATTGCCGCTTCCGAGCGTGCGACAGAGCTCGCCCGGGAGTACGGAATGCACTTCATAACCGGGGTGGAGCTCAATATCACCTTTTCTCATCCCGATTACCGCGAGGGCAAAGAGATCCCGCTGGATTTCCTTGGCTACGGATTCGACATGCACGATGCCTCCCTGAAGGAAAAGCTCGAGGAGCTGCAGCGCTACAGGACCTATCGTGCGGGCAGGATCCTTGAAAAGATAAATGCCGAATTCAGGAATGCCGGCATCCCCGAGTTCACGGGGGAGGATATGGAGGCGGTCCGGTCCTATGCCGACGGGTCGCTCGCCAGGCCCCATATCGCACGATACCTCATCAGAAAAGGCATCGTGAAAGACAAACAGGAGGCCTTTGAAACGTACCTCGTGAAATGCGATGTCCCGAAGATGCATTTCAGCCTGGAGGAAGCCTCCACGCTCATCAGAAAAGCAGGAGGAAGGCTTGTCCTCGCACACCCGGGAGATACGAACGGGACTTCCCTTGTCTCCTTAAGCCCTGATATCTCGCAGCACCTGACCATCATCCGGGAGACCATGATGGACTTCATCGACGGCATCGAGTGCTGGCATACACGCCACAACAGGATCACCACGAAAACCTACAGCGCCTTTGCACAACGGGAAGGCCTCATTGCGACCGGGGGATCAGACTGCCACCAGCAGCCTGCGATACTGGGCAGCATGCAGATACCCTCCTGGGTGGCAGATCAGTTCCTTTAGATATACTCATAAGGAAATCGTTCCTTGAAACGATCGTGAGGGCGTTCTGCCGTTCACGTGAGCACCGACCCCTGACAACCTCGCCGCGCGGATCCTTAAGGATTTAATTTTTTAGATAATTATCAATTGACAGCACTTCGTATTTATATTAGTTAATATGTTATATATTGATAAGTCAATAGTACACCCGCTTGTTGTAGTTTAAATTTGAATCCCAGAGGAAAGAAAACACGGTTGATGCTCTACCACGTAATTGTTTTGAGCTTCGGGAGATTTAAAAAAATTTAAGAGGTAAGGAGGTTCTATGAAAAGATTTACATCGGGGATGTTTGCTCGTTTCATGGTCGTGCTGCTCCTGTCTTCGCTTGTTTCTGCGTGCGGGATCTTCAGCGTATCGTGGATACGCAACGCCAGCCGCAACGATGTGGTGAATCTGGGCGACTCCATCTATGCACTATCCGGAGGGATCCATGACTATCTGCAGAGCTGGTCGGGGCAGACCTTCCGCCGGTACAGCAAGTCGGGTGCTACGATTACCGGCGGAGATTCCATTACTCCTGATGTAGGCATGCAGTATGCCACTGCAAAAAGCGATCATCCCTACATCCGGACCATCTTCATGGACGGCGGAGGCAACGAGATTCTTATCCCTGCCATCGTGTTCGATCCGTACAACTGCAAAGTCAACTGGTGGGAATCAGGGCTATCGTCATCGTGTAAGGCGCTCATAAACGATGTATACGTGGATGCGGTGACTCTGCTGAACCAGATGGGCAGAGACGGCGTGCAGAACATCATCTATCAGGGCTATTATCATGTGAAAAACGGCGCCTTCGGAAGCACGACTTTGAACCAGGCAGTCGATTACGGGGATGCAAAGCTTGCACTGGCAGTGGCGAATGCAACTGCTGCTCCCAATTATCGCGTGTTCATAGACCCGCGGCCCTACATCTACAATTCCGACATCATCATCGACGGTGTCCATCCCAATGATTCGGGCTCGTACAAACTTGCGCAAAGGATCTGGGCAAAGCTTCAGCCCCTTCTGTAAACAGCAAAAGGGTCACGGAAGGCCTTCAGGAAAACTTCCGTGACCCTTTCGCACATGAACCGGCACGTTCCCTTGCAACCCCCTTTACTATGGGAGGCTAAAAAAGCAGCTATGAGCAGTAAAAAGAAAACACTGATAAAAGTCGCGGCCCTCACGGTACTCGTATCAGCGGCCGCCCTCTCCTTTTTTTTCATCACGCATAGAGCGGAGGACGCCCCTTCCCGGAACCCCCTGCAATATCCGAACTTTCTCCGGCAGGAGAGTATGAACCTTACCGACGGTTCGGAAGAATCGTTCATAGACCGGATGGTTGCTCAACTGCAGAAGTACTATGGAAAAACGATATCCGAAACAAGCACTCAGGCCAGCCTTCTGGCGGTAAGAAATTTTATCGTAGACACCCACCCCGAGAATGGGAAAGCCTTGTTTTACACCATTCTCACGAAGGCCTTCCCGGACCTTGCCCACGAAATATTGAAAACGTTGGAGAAAATGGACCGGTACAACCGCTGGCTTGAGGACAACAAGAAAATGCTCGTGCGGATGACGGCCACCGAGAAATCTGCCGCCTTATGGGCGAAGAGAAGAGAGCTCTTCGGCCCTGATGCAGAGAAAATATGGTCGGGCGATTTGCTGGCGACAGAAGCGAGAAAAGCAAAAGTGCAGGATGTCCTTGCCGCTCTCAACGAATCCGAAGACACGACGATCGACGAAAAGTACGAAATGTATCAGATGACCTTACGTGATACGTACACGGGATCTCCCGAAGAATTCATCCTGAGCCAGAACTACATTCTTTCAAAGGTATTCTTCAGCATAGATTCCGTCCAGAACGAATTGAAGCAGCTGAGCCCCGATGAACGCCGGCAGGAGATAAACGACATTCGGCGAAAAATGGGGTTCTCGGAGGAACAGGTCGAGGCCCTGGCAAAGCGGGATAGTGATAATGAAAAGCGCTGGGAAACCGGCCTGAAATATATGCAGGCGCGCGAAGAGATCGTACGGGAATTCGAAGGTCAGGAGCAGGAAGAAAAGCTCAAGGCACTCAGAGAATATTATTTCCAGGACGAGGCGAATACGATCGCGCTGGAGGAGAAAGACGACTTTTTCCGGTTCAAGAGACCACGCATCTACGGTAGAAACTGAGGAGTAAAAGAATCAGACCGCTACACCCTTTTTCCCGCCGCCTGCCGTGCCCGGAGGTTATCCATTCCCCACGTCCGCCGTTCTTCAGTTTACGGGTCGTTCATCGTCCGCCCTTAAAGGATGTGATACCGGTTGCTCCCCGGTTGTGGTATACAGGAAAAAGGTTCCATTTAGATTTTGATATTTCTGAGCAACAGGTCGATAGGAACATAATAACGTATGAGGCGGTAATAATGAGAAAATGCATTATCTTTCTGTGCATCGTTGCCCTGATCACGGGCTGTGCTGCATCATTCAAGGAAAAGCGCACTCTTTCCAAGCCCTTTGTATCCCTGGCCATGGGGAAGATCGAGAGAAACGATATCCAGGGAGCACTCGTCGAACTGAGGAAGGCGCTTGAAGCAAACCCGAAGGATCCCGAGGTCTATTATGCGCTCACCCTTGCCTACTGGAAATCGGAGAAATATGACAAGGCCCTGGAGAATGTCGACAAGGCGATCCAGTATGCAGACAGCCTCGATCTGGATCACCCGGGGCTTAAGAGCGAGGCATATAATCTCAAAGGGACCATCCTGGTGCTGAAAGGCAAAAACGAGGAGGCAATAACCGCTTTCACGAAGGCGGTAAAAGACGAGCTGTATGCGACGCCCGAATATGCATATTTCAATCTCGCATCCCTCTATGCGGACATGGACCGGTACGAGGATGCCCAGAAGGCTGCACAAATGGCCCTGGACCGAAATCAGCATTATGCCCCGGCCTGGCATATCTCTGGCCGGATATTCGTCAAAAAGGGCGACAATATGAAGGCCATCGAGGCCTTCAATCGGGCGATTTTCGAGTACAACGGATATACCGAAGCTTACTGGAACCTTGCCCAGATCCACATCAAGAGGGGAGAAAAAAAAGAAGCCATACGATTGCTGAACGAGGTGATAAAGCTCGATCCGAACGGCGTTTTCGGCACCCTGGCGCAACAGCACATCGATAACCTGAGATAGCTTCCTACAGGAGAGCCATGAGCGGAAAATCGATTGTCTGGATTACCCATGATGACGCAAAGGATCTCGGAATCAAGGGCAATGAGTTCCCCTGCAGGCTCATGGATTTCACGTCCATGGTGTATGAGATTCTCAAGCTGGGCTCTCCCAGAGACGTTGTGATCCTGCCTTTTTACTGGAATTTTCAGGACACCGTAACCCAAATCCGGAACCGCGGGATCGTCGGCCCCATAATTGTCTATTCCGGCTCCGAAATAAAGGAGTTCGATATCCTGCAGTATGCCCCCCAGGGAATCCTCTTCATCGACCCATCGAGAATCTCCAGGGACATGGCTCTGGGATTCATCATGTTTCTCCAAAAGTGCCAGGACATGTCGAACGTGCACGCGTCCCTGCACAAAGCGCCCAAGGAACCCTACACCAAGCCGTCCCAGGATGCCTCGGAAATCAAGGAATTGTTCCGGAGCATCATCAGGGAGCGATCGAGGATCATACTCACCTGCCAGTTCCAGGAAGACCTGCCGACGCTTACCGTCACCGGAGAGATCATTCAGCTGACAGGAGAGTTCGAGCCCAAGCTCATCCTGGATAATTTCAGGCCTTATGAGTTCATAGAGCTCTACGCTCAGATGGCTATGGGCAAACCCCTTTCGGGCTTCTTCACCCATCACGAGGAGACCATGGGTTTTGATTTGCGCGTGGATGCCCTGTATGAGGGAAGGATCGTGGCGTTCCTCCCGGAAAGAATCTACGAGCAGAAGCGGCAATATATCCGCGTTGAGCCTGACCCGAGAGACCCTGTCACCATCCACATCCTTCCCCAGGACCATCAGACTCTGCGCATCCCGGTAAGGGATATAAGCGAAGGGGGAGTCGGCCTGACGATGCCGTATGAAGGGCTCCAGAAAAAAAAGATATATCCCGTCTCCTTGACGCTGCCGAACTACCCGGCCCTTCCCCATGCAGTGATGGACAACACGCAGATCTTCCCCGTCGAGCCTGCACCGTTGAGCCAAACCTTGCTCGGCACCGCAGAGGTAGTTTTCAAGGAAGAGGATACGGGCGGCGATTTCTTTTACGGGCTGTCCATAAAGCTGCATTCCTCGGATATTCAGCATCTCCAGCGCTACGTATTCAAAAGACAGCTCGAGATACTTTCCGCCGTCAGGAAGATGAAGATCTGATCCCTATTTTCAGTGCCTGAAGCCCCGCAGGGGTCATTCCCTCGATCAGGGCCGCCTGGCCCAGCGTTCCCGGCTTAATCTCGGTAAGCCTCGACTTGAGCTCGTTGGAAAGCCCCTCGATCTTTTCATAATCGAGGGTATACGGTATCTTCATCCGCTCCATCTCTTTGAGGTGCGCAACATCCCTGACCTGCCTCGCTATGTAGCCTTCATACTTGATGTCCACTTCCACCTCGGCGGCGCATAAGGGCCGCGACGGGGGGATGAACCCTGCTTTCTCGATGTCGTCCATGCCTACTTCGGGCCTCTTCAGGAGTTTTTTCAGGCTGATCCGCTCGCTCTCGGCCCCGCGCGTAGGAGCTGCAGCCGGCATATCGCGGGGTATCACGATGTACGTCCTGTCGAGGAGGCTGTCCAGATCAGCCATCTCCTTGAGTAAATCGTGCACCTGCGCCCTCCTCTCCGAGGTGATGAGTCCCAGGGCATGGGCCTTGTCGGAAAGCCTGAAGAGGGCATTCGTTTCCCGCAGCAGGAGCCGGTACTCCGCCCGGGAGGTGAACATGCGGTACGGCTCTGATGTGCCTTTGGTTACGAGGTCGTCGATCATGACCGCGATGTAGGCCTCGGACCTGTCGAGGACGAAGGGCTCTTCTCCCTTGATCTTTAAGGATGCATTGATTCCCGCCATGAGCCCCTGAGCGGCCGCTTCCTCGTACCCGGACGTTCCGTTGACCTGTCCGGCAAGGTAGAGCCCTTCTACGGCCTTGGTTTCAAGGGTGCGCAGGAGCTGGGTAGGCAGGATGTAGTCATACTCGATGGCATACGCCGGCCGAACGATCTCCGCCTTTTCCAGCCCGGAAACCGACCGGACGATCTGCCACTGGAGATCCACGGGCAAGGAATTGCCGAGGCCGGATGCGTACACCTCCCTCGTGGTCAAACCCTCGGGCTCGATGATGACCTGGTGGCCCTGCCGGTCGCCGAACCGCATGACCTTGTCTTCCAGCGAAGGGCAGTACCGGGCGGGCGTCCCCGTAATCGCACCCGAGTACAGCGGGCTCAAGCCGATATTATTGCGGATGATCTCATGTGTCTTTTGCGTCGTCTTGGCCAGGTAACACGGGAGCTGGGGCAGTGCCGGACCATTGGATCCGAGAGCGAAGGGCATGCACTGATCGAGGGGGTCGTGCCGCAGGAGAGAGGCATGATCGATGGTATCCATATGCAGCCTCGGAGGAGTGCCTGTCTTGTGCCTGCCCATGACAAATCCGAGAGATTTCAAGCACCGGGCGAGCTCATAGGAACCCTCTTCACCTGCCCTGCCCGCGGGTATTATTCTGTCGCCGATATGGATAGTGCCGGAGAGGAACGTGCCTGCCGCGATGATGACGGCCCGGGCGGAATAAAGCATGCCCGTACGATCTGCGACGCCGGTCACCTTTCCTTCTTTTACCTCGACCCGGTCGATGTGAGCCTGGCGCAGACGGATGCCCGAACCCTCCAGCCGGGATTTCACGGCTGCCTCATAGAGCCTCCTGTCGTTCTGGGTCCTCGTGGCCCTGACTGCGGGGCCTTTCTTGGTATTGAGCACCCGGTACTGAATCGCGGTCTCATCGGCAACTTGAGCCATGATCCCGCCCAGGGCATCGATCTCTTTGACGAGGTGGCTCTTGGCAAGGCCGCCGATTGACGGGCTGCAGGGCATCCTTCCCACCGTGTCCATATTCATGGTGAAGAGCGCAACGCTCAAGCCGGTCTTCGAGGCCGCAAATGCAGCCTCTGCACCTGCGTGGCCTGCACCGATGACGATAATATCAAACTGGTCCATGCAAGAGATCTATTTCATATCCAAAACGTTTTCAAGGAGGATTGTCGTCAGCACGTCCGTTCAATGGCGAAAACAGGTCCGGGTGGCCCCGAACAGCACATTCGAGGCGGGACATCCCCCGATAAGAGATGTACCCCCGATTGAAATATGTATCGCTTCGATCGGCAGTTGATGATACTATAAAGACGCTTTCCGGCATTCCTTTACGGATAGAAGGTGATCGGCACATGCCCGGCCGGGGAATCCGCTGCACGAGCGGCAAACGCATACGATGAGCAATACAATGCAACCAAAGAAAAGGAGATATCTGTGGGCGAACTGGGAACACGTTACAAGTGCTTCAAGTGTGAAAGCAAATTTTATGACCTCAACCGGCCCGAGCCGATTTGCCCTTCATGCGGAGAAGACCAGAGCAATAAGGAGGCGAAGCAGCTTTTCACAAAAAAGAAGCGCTGGCCTTCCAGGATGGATACCGATATGCACGTCCTCCCCGAGGACAGCGATGCCCTCTCCGAATCCGTTGACGCCGATTCCCTGACCGAAGTACGCGAAGACAGGGATGAATATCTGATAGAGAGCGAGGGCTTGGAGAAAGAAGAGGAAGAGGTAGAGGAGGAAGAGGAATAACGGTTTTATCCGCGTTTACCGGCCGCACTGATCTAAGCGGTTATTTCCTGAAAAATCCGTTCCCAGATCTCGTTCATGCCGAGCTTGGTCTGTGCTGATGCAGGGATAGGCTCTATTCCCGAGGCCCGGGTTATCTCTCCGATTCGCTTGATGCGGCCGCTATAGGTGAGCTTATCCGCTTTTGTGGCGATGAGCATCGGCTTGATGGATGCCTTTCGGGCGAGATCCAGGACCAGAAGCTCTTCCTGCTCCAACTCCCGCCTGATATCGATGAGGACCATAAGGATCTTCAGGTCTTTGTTGCCCTGGAAGTACCGCGAGGCGAGCTCGTCCCATGCACTCTTCATATCCCGGTGGACCTTTGCATACCCGTACCCCGGGAGGTCCACCATGTAGAGGGACGGATGCTCTACGATATCCACCTGGAAAAAATTGATGTTTTTCGTCTTGCCGGGCTGCTTGCTCGTCTTCACAAGGGCTTTCCGGCCGAGCAGGGCGTTGATCAGGGATGACTTGCCCACGTTCGACCTTCCGGCAAAGGCGATTTGCGGAAGGCTGGGCAGGGTATTGTATACGGTGCCTGCGTACTTGGCGTCTCGGATTTTAATCATCATAACGACTTTATATACCGGGCGACTCTTGCAACGCCATCTCTGATGTTCTTCTCGGAATTCGCATAGGAGAACCGGATGTACCCCTCCGCCCCGGGACCGAAATCTATGCCTGGCGTGACTCCCACCCCGGTGTTCTCCAGGATATCGAGCGCGAACCGGTACGAATCTTCGGTGAATTCGGACATGTTCACGAGCACATAGAACGCACCGGTCGGCTCCACCTCGACCGTAAAACCGTGCCCGGCCATCTCTTCGAGCATTACCAGGCGCCGCCGGGCAAAAACCGCATGCATGCGCCCGACATCCTCTTCGGCCTCGGTAAGCGCAGCAATTCCTCCCCACTGGGCTACGGACGGTGCGCAGATCATCAGGTTCTGCTGGATCTTCTGGGCCGTCCGGATGAGATTTTTCGGGAACACCGCCCAGCCGAGACGCCACCCGGTCATGGCATAGGCCTTCGAGAATCCGTTGATCACGATGGCGTTGTCCGTATATTCGAGGATCGTATGCTGCTCTGCGGCATAGACGAGCCCGTGATAGATTTCATCGGAGATGACGGGGATGCGTAAATTACCGATGTCTTCCAGATGGGCGCTATCGAGACAGACCCCTGTGGGGTTGGCCGGCGAGTTTATGATGACCCCTCTTGTCCGGGAGTTGATTGCGCCCCTGACCTTCCACGGGCTGAGCTGGAAGGCATCGTCGCTTCCCGTCCGAACCGGGTGCGGGACCGCGCCCAGTATTTTTATGAAGTTCGGATAGCAGGCATAATAGGGATCGGTCAGGATAATCTCGTCACCCGGATCCACGAGACAGGCAATGGCCGTGAGCAGTGCAGGAGACGATCCGGCGGTCACGAGAACCTGCGAAGGATCGATGCTCACCCCGTAGGTTTTGAGGTAATGGGCGCAGATCGTTTCCCTGAGCTCGATGATCCCTAAAGAGTCCGTGTAGTGGGTCCGGCCGTTGTGCATTGCCTTTGCCGCAGCATCCCGGATAGATTGAGGGGTGTCGAAATCGGGCTCGCCCACCTCCAGGTGGATGATCTCCCTGCCTTCTGCAGAAAGCCTGTTCGCCCTTTCCATCACATCCATGACGAGGAAGGGAGTGATATCCTTGATTCCTTTGGCTGTCTCCATAACGCCTCTATAACAGACCGGAAACGAACGGGTCAATCACGGGATGACGATAAGGGCGTCACAGATTGTCTTCGCCCGCTTCCTCTTCCTCCATGTCTTTGAGCACCTTGGTCACTTCCGTCTGTGTGGACTTGAGCACCTGGCGCAGAAACCGGATCTTCTTTGCGGCCGCCTTGACCGTGTCCTCGAGCTCGTCGATGGGAACTTCGCCTCTGCTCATCCTGTCCACTGTGTCTTCGAGATCTTTGAGCACTTCGGAATAACGGCTGGTTTTCTTCATCATGACTCCTTGTCTTTGACAATGCTTGTAAGCGTGCCCTGTAAAAGTCTGGTGGTAATGCACTCCCCTTCCCTTACCGACCCCGAGTCCGTTACGGCCCTGCCTTTGCTGTCCATGGTGATGCTGTACCCCCGCTTCAGGGTTTCGGTGGGATCCATGAGGGATACATACGAATCGATGTGGGTCAGGCGCTGGAGTCCCCGCTCGAGAAGGGCATGCACATGATCCTGGGAGCCGCGCTGCACATGGCGGATCTCCTGCAGGGACGACCGGATGCGGGTATGGGTGTCGCGGGCCAGGCGCACCGGAATCCCGTCAAGGGTCCTGGATTGCGCTGTAAGCGCGCCATTCGCTGAGCTCTTGAGGATGAAGACGCTCTGTGAAACCGCATGCTCCGCCTTCGCCAGATCCGCCGCAACCGCGGTATGGAGGCGAAAAGCGGCATCCTTCAGGCCGGACAGCGCCGAGACCATCCATCTCTGCGATACATGATCGAGGCCCGCCGTCGACAGGCGAAGGCGCTCTTTTGCTTTCTGCCAGATATCGCTGCAGCAGTAGGAGATGTCACGGCACGCCGATTCCAGGAACACGCTGACCTCGTCGGCTTTCGCAACATAGAGCCTTGCCACATCGGTCGGGGTGACGCAGTAGGTGTGGGCTACGAGGTCTGCCACACTCACGTCGATCTCATGCCCGATGCCGGTGACTACCGGCTTGGGGCAGAGCGCAACCGCCTTGCAGAGGGTGCTGTCGTCAAAGGAGAAGAGGTCGGTCTTTGCCCCGCCGCCCCTGATGATGACGATGGTATCCACATTGGGGTGATTCTGAAGGATCCCGATCCCCCTGAGGACCTCCGGCACGGTATTGTCTCCCTGCATGTGCGCATCGAAAAGGGTAATGGAAAAGCAGTAGCCGCTGTCGCGGACGATGTGCATGAAGTCGCTGAAGGCAGCCGATCCTTCCGAAGTAATCAGCCCGATATTCAGCGGCAACGCCGGGAAAGGCAGGTCTTTATTCTTTTCGAAAAGGTTTAACGCGCGCAGTTCCCGTATTGTCTGCTCGCGCTTTTTCGCAATGGCGCCGAAGGTGTATGACGGGTCGATCTCGGATACGATGAGCTGGTAGCGGCCTTCTTTGACGAAGAGATCGATCCTGGCCTTGAGCTTCACCTCGATGCCGGAGTTGAGCTCGAAACCTCCTATCCCCATCGATGCAAGGTTCGTACGCCATTTGGTATAGGGTCCTCGGAAGAAAGCGCAGCTTATCTTTGCGATGTAGCCATCAAGTCCGCTCTTGGACTTTTCCACCAGGTCGAAGTACATATGGCCGGATTTCGCATGGAGCTTCAGGCCGTGAATTTCTCCCTTTACCCAGATCTCGGGCTCGAAGCACGACTGGAGGGATTCTCTGGCCAGCTCGTTCAACCGGCTTACACTCAAGCACGTCATGAGCAAAGGCATAACAGAAAGGGAGGAAGATAATCAAGTGATGGATAGGAGTGCAGCCGTGAGGTTCGTTGGCACCGCGTGCACTTGCCCGCTCCGGCCCGGCGGTCCGGGAATCATTGACAGGGAGGACCTATCCATGTACTAATAAATACCACTTTATCATGAGGAGCATTGAATGGATTATCAGTTTATCAAGGTGGAAGTAGCCGGAGACATCGCCTGGGTTGAACTGGACCGCAAGCATGAGCTCAATGCCCTTTCAAACGGAATGCTCTCGGAGATCCATCACGCATTCTCCTCTTTTCTCAAAGAAGGGAACAGCGTACGGCTCGTCGTCCTCACCGGAGGCGACCAGTGCTTTTCCGCAGGGATAGACCTCAAGGAAGCGCCGAATTTCACCTCCGAAGAGGCGTCGCGATACTTCAACCTGGCGGTCGGCATCTATTCGATGCTCATCGATTATGACAAGATCCTCATTACCGCGGTGAGCGGGATTGCCTTTGGCGGAGGCTTCAACCTCGCGCTCATGGGAGACATCATTATCGCATCGGAAAGCGCCATATTCGGCCATCCCGAGATCAAATACGGCTTCAACCCCCTCCTCACGCCGCTCGTTGCCCGTATCGGCATGGCCAGGAGCAAGGAGCTTACCCTGCGCGGCGAGCCCATCGGCGCCCAGGAAGCGCATGCCATCGGCCTGGTGAACCGGGTCGTTCCCCCGGAAAGATTCAAGGAAGAGATAAACGCCTGGGCTCAACAGCTGGTCCACAGATCTCCCGAGGTCGTACGCGCCTTAAAACGGACCTTCGATGTGGTCAGCCGCCTCGATGCCAAGGCAGCACTCGAATACGAATTGGAAATGACCGCGATGCTCTTCAATATACGAGGGGATATCCGGGATAAAATGAAAGATGTCATTCTGTACAAAGACCCCACAGGGAAAAAAGTCGTCTGCTCCTGACCCATCCGCTTTCGTTCACCTTTACCGCATCCTGAAGGACCGCTTCGGACCGTCAGGCTGGTGGCCGGGGGAAAGCCCTCTGGAGGTGGCAGTCGGGGCGGTCCTCACCCAGAATACCGCATGGATCAACGTGGAAAAGGCCATCGATAACTTAAAAAAGCATGGCATGCTCGATCTCGGCAAACTTGCCGCAATAGACCAAGGCGAACTCGCACAACTCATCAGGGCCTCGGGCTACTACAACATCAAGGCTCGCCGGCTCAAGAATCTGGTGAGCGCCGCGGCTTCAGGATACGACAGCCTCGAGGCCTTCCTCGGCCAGGATCTGAACAGCCTCAGAGAGATTCTCCTGCAGACCAACGGCATCGGCAAGGAGACAGCCGACAGCATCTGCTGTTATGCTGCCGATAAAACCATATTTGTCGTCGACGCCTATACGAAACGGATCCTTATGCGCCACGGGATCATCGATAACTCTTCAACCTACGATCAGATCCAGGGGCTTTTCCAGCAGAACCTCCCCCCCGATCTCGGACTCTACAAAGATCTTCACGCGTACCTTGTCTTTATCGGCAAGGACTGCTGCAGGCCTTCCAATCCGCGCTGCGGCACCTGTCCTCTACATTCCTGGCCCTGAAGAGAACTGCCCCGGCCGGAATAAATATCTGGTTCGCGGGTGTTCTTCTGTGCTATTATTTATATATGGACAAACAATCATTAACCAGTCTGATTCTCCTCCTGGTCTTCTTCTTCGTGGTTCCTTCTCTGCTCAAGCTCCTGGGGAAATACACCCTGAACAGCAAAGGCGGCCGGAGGGACGAGGAAGATCCCGGAGAGATAACGATCCCCAGAGAGACCATCCCCGGACATCCGGAAGTGTTTCATCCGGAAAACGGCGTCCACGGAGAGGAACACCCCGCAATCAGCAACGAGCCCATCCATCCGAAATGGTTCTAAAGAGCAGGCCAACGGACCAGGGAATACGCTTTCTTATCGGTTTCTGCATCATCGCCGCATCGATCTACGGGTTCTACCTCTCCCTGGCGAAAGGAAATTCGCCCGAGCTTTTCCTGAAACCGTCGGTTATTGTACCCGGAACATATCCGTGCAGGGATGTCCTGTTGGGGAGATTTTCCCTGTGTATCCCTTCGGAGCTGGATGTAGCCCCGAACGGTGACAAAGCTCTGTACGTATTCTCTATCCGTTCCCAGATACGCGGCGAGATCAGGTTTATCGAAGCGCTCCCCCAGGAAGAGGGGTTGAGAAAATCTCTGGGCACTCCCCTGATGAGGGCATGGCTGGGCGATACACGGTCCATAGGAACTGTGCAGCTCATGACGGAAGTCTTACGTCACAGGTACAACCCGACCCTCATGGGGATAAAGGCGAAAATCATCCCCTCATGGATGAGAAAGAGCCCCGGCGCCGAGATACTCGTCCCACAAGGCAGCACGGCTCTGCTCTTCCATGCCGCCGGCCGGTCTCTGGGCATCACGGCGCAAAACCACGGTTATCTCGTGCTCTCTTTCCATGGATCCTTTGACAAGGCAAAGGCGGCCGGAATGATCCGTTCCGTGAAACTTATTCCATCGGCATGACGAGAAACGGGATCGCGGCGTTCTTCATGAAGCTTTCCACATAGTCACCTCTGAACCAGGACAGTATGCCCTTGTCGCCGTCATGGGGCAGGATAAGGAGTTCGATCTCCCTGTCCTTGATAACTTCTTCGATGCTCTCGATGGGGCCGCCCCTCTTGACGATTCTGTGGACAGAATCCACCGTGTCGCCGACAGCCTGGTGGCAGATGCCGTATACTTTGTCCCTCGCAGCCTGAATGACTTCCTCTTCCAGCTTGTCCATATTGATATGCGGAACATAGAATCCCGCTGCGCCTTTGATATCGGTTACGGTGTGGAGCACGAAGAGCTCGGCGTCGATGAGCTTGGCCAGCTCGTTCGCATACCGCACAAGCTTCGGGCTGTTCTTGCTCAGATCGATGTAGCAGAGAATCTTCCTGGGTTTCTTCAGCATGTTCTTTTTCATAGATTTCCCCCTCTATGGTGTCTGTTCAATCGTTTTATTTCAATGGCTGATGACCGAGTCTATCACGCCTTTCAAATCCTTGAGATGAAACGGTTTGGCCACAAAGGCATTGGCGCCCTTTTCAAACGCCATCTTCTTTGCCTCGCTCACGCTGAATCCGGTAATGAGGATGATCGGGGTTTCAGGATACCGGCTCTTTATCTCCGTCATCAGGGTATACCCGTCCATCCTCGGCATATGGATATCGCTCACCACGATATCCATGGCCTTCCTTTCCAAACACTGCAGTGCATCCAGCCCGTCCTTGGCAGTGTGCACATGATAGCCGAACATGCTGAGGAAGTCGGCGATCACTTGCGCCAGATCGTCCGAATCATCTACAATGAGTATATTTTTGCTGTCAATCATTGGATTTATTCGTTGTCAAATCAATAATCTCATAATCCCTTAATGCAGTATACTTTTTTGTCTCAGCCGTAGTAAGCCGTGCAAGCTTGTCCATGACCTCCTTGATCTTGAAGATCTGGTCTTCCATAACCTTTAAGGTCTTCTGGACTTTCGTATTCTCCTCCACGTCCGGGGAGATCTGGAGCATCTCGATGTTCCCCAGAATAATGTTCAGGGGCGTGTTTATCCTGTCGGAAAGCGTCACCGTAGTTTTGGTGATGGCGCTCACTTCCTGGATGCGTTTCTGTTCCTGCCCGTAATTCTGCATCTCCAAGGCCCTTCGCACCCTGATGATCAGTTCGTCTTCATCGCAGGGCTTGAGAAGATAGTCGTAGACGCCCAATCGCAGGGCAGTGACGGCGGTTTTGATTGAGCCGTATCCGGTGATCACGATCACCAGGGTTTTGGGCGATATGACCTTCACGTTCTCCAGGAGTTCGAGGCCGCCCATGCCCTCCAGTACAAGATCGGTGAGCACCAGGTGATATTTATTTTCATTGAAGAGCTCAAGCGCGCTTTCAGCCGAAGGGACTCCGTCCACATCGTAATCGTGCTCCTTGAGTATATTCACCAGGGAATACCGTACGATTTCTTCGTCATCGACAACGAGTATTTTTTTCTTATCCATAAGTGGCTGCCCTACTCCATATCCAGCTGCTGATTCACTATTTCCCTTAGGTCCTTGATCCTGAAAGGCTTACGAAGGAAGGCAACGCCGGTTGCTTCAAGGAACTCCTTTATCTGGTAATCATAGGTATCACCGGTTATGAACATGAACTTCTTCTTCAGCCCCGGGTGATCCTTCACCGCCGTATAGTACAGTTCCATCCCGTCCATTACCGGCATCCTCAAGTCCGATATGATGAGCTCCCACTTCCGCTCCGTGAGGTGGTCATAGGCCGTTCGGCCGTTGTTGAAAGGTGTTACTTCGTAGTAGGGGCTCAATGTATCCACCATAAGGTCCAGCAGGTCTTCCTCGTCTTCCACCACCATGATCATCGAGCGTTTCCCCGGATCTTGCATCCTGGTGATGGAAGGAGCCTTCTCTGCTTTCGCCGCTTCCTGCTGCTCCTGTTTATCGGTCAGCATGGCGGGAATCTTGATTCGGGCAACGGCGCCTTGGCCGGTATTCTCCAACGATATTTCACCCTTGTGGTCGGAGATGATTCCGTAGCAGATGCTCAAGCCGAGCCCTGTACCCTTGTCCTTGGATTTTGTCGTGAAAAAGGGATCGAAGATCTTCGTCATGATCTCTTCGGGAATCCCCGGACCCGAATCCTCGATGGAGAGATGGACATACCCGTCGGCCAGGCCGGTTTTCAGCTTGATGATGCCCGGCTGGTCATCGATTGCGTCTATGGCATTGTTGATAAAATTTACCAGGACCTGCTCTATGCAGTTCATATCTGCCCGGACATAGAGGGGTTCGGAGCATTCATCGCACTGGAGTCTGATGCCCCGTTTCTTTACCGTTGGGGCATAGAGGCTCACCGTTCTCTTGATCATGTCCCTCATGTCAAAGGCGATCTTCTCGGGAGGTTTGTTTCTGGAGAACTTGAGCAGAGATTCGACGATATGCTTGGCCGAGTTGGCGGCGTTTATGATGATGGAATGCCTTTTGCGGTCTTTGACGCTCATGTCTTTTGTGCTGATCAGATCGGCAAAGCCTAAGATGGGGGTAAGCTTGTTATTGAGCTCATGGGCGATGCCCGATGTGAGCAGCCCCAGGGACGTGAGCTTTTCCGTCTGCATGGCCCGCTGATCCATGCGCCTCTTGGCCGTGATATCCCGCATCACGATCAGGGTCTGACTAGAGCTCAGCCTCTTGATGAAGAACTGGCCGATCAGCGCCGAACCGCTCCCGACAGAGGCGTTCATCTCGAAATCGTGACCCCCTCCAAGATCCGCATTCTTAAGGGATGCACGGATATAGTTCGCCGTGTCGGCATCGAAGATGTCCGCGATTAACCCCGGGGTTCTGCCCAGCGCCTTTAAGAGCTTATGGTTGCAGAACGCCACCGTATCGTCCTGTGAAAGGATGAAGATCAGGTCCTCGGATGCGTCCACGACTGCCTTGTAGCTTTCCGAGATCGTCCGAAGGCTCTCATCCTTCTGCTGCAGAAGGTTTTTGAGATCGGAGTTGTTCCTCTGGAACACGGAAGATATATGGACAAGCGTAAGCATCTGTCCCACGAGAAGACCGAGCAGCTCGAATACCCGCAACGAATGAATGTCGAAGAAATTATTCTCGGAATGGGAGAGGTTCAACACGCCGAAGGTGATGTCACCCTCTTTGATGGGGATGCACAGGATGGAGCCGATTCTTACTTTTGTCCCGGGCATTTCTTTGAAGTATGAACATTCGGCGGCATCGGACACGAGAACGGGCCTTCCCTCCAGTGCACACTTCCCTGCCACCCCCTCGCCCATCTCCATGGAAACATTCAAAGCCTTGTCCGGAGAACCCGATCCGGCTGCTGCCTTGAGGACAATCCTCCCTTCCTTGACGATGAAGAGGGAGGCATTTTCACACCGCGATTCCCGGATGAGCACTCCGACGATGAGAGAATAGAAGTCGTCTTCGGGAGAACATTTCCGCATATGTTCCGAGAGCTCGAAGATGCTTGAGAAGATGCCTATGGTGTCTTCGTAGAAACAGGTCGCTTTTTTCAGGAGGTCGAGCAGCACTTTCTCTCGATCATGGGAGTAATCCATGGGTGCTTTGAGCTCTGACCAACTGTTTTTCACAGCACCACCAATGCCCCTCAAAAAAGATTTTCAACAATAACATTATTCATCTTATACCGTTGTAGTATGGTATTGACAAGATCTTTATACATATCCCCAAGATACGAGCGAATGGTCCTGGAATCGGGCGCAAGAGCTTCGGTCTCGCCTTTCTCGTACCGGCAGATCACATGATTGATCAGATACACGATGGCGGAGTTCAGGTCTTTGGGGCTGTGATGATCACGAATGATTCTTACTATCTCCTCGGGAAAATGCCAGGATCTGGCCACCGATTCTCCGAGAAGGGTATGATCGACGGAAAACACGTCTCTTTCCAGATCGGAATCGGGCCAGCTGCCCTCGAAGGCCACCAGGGGGATATAGGTCTCCGGGGCTCTCGAAAGAAAGACCATTTTCCCGAGATCGTGAAGCAGGGCACCGGTGAACAGACAATCCTTCTCGGCCTTGCCCCTGCCCAGAGACAGAGCGATGAGCGCTGTTGCATACGAGTGCGACCAGAGGGACTTGGCATACCGGGATTCGCATCTCAAGGTATCCATGACCGCCATGGACAACGTTATGCACTTCACCATATCGAGGCCGATCGTCAGAAGCGACTGGTGTATCCCTAAAAACTGGTTCGCATGACGGTAAAACGGCGAGTTGGCGAGTTTGACGACCTTGGCAGCCATGGCCGGGTCTGAGGAGATGACGCACTCAACCCTTTCAAGGTCCGCGTCCTCATCCTGGAGCACCAGGAAGAGCCGCATCCTGCTCGTCTCCAAAGCCGGGATGCTCTCGATATGTCTGTCTAGGGAGAAAGTGCCCTGCGAGTTTTCCATCGCCATGGTTTAACGGTCTTTTTCGTAAATAACTTGAGGTATTTTTCCAGGTCCCAAGATCTCGCTCCCCTTATCATTCCGGCCAGGAAGAGCGCGCCGGCCCGAAGAGAATTTATTCCATCCAAGGCGGCATTGACGTGCGTTTCTCCTTTCAAATTCGGGGGCAAGCATTTTTCCCTTATGTATTTTCTCTATTTTTCCGTTAGTATAGCTCAGGACATGTGGAACTTCTCAAAGAAAGCAGGCATCCGATAACACGCATATGGCTACTGGGTGAACATGGCTGATATACTGACAAACAAGAAAACGAAAATCCTTCTTGTCGATGACGAGCAGGAAACCCTTGACCTCATTTCCGAATATCTCCTGGAAAAGGGATATGACCTGAGTTCGGCCGCCAATGCAGAGCAGGCCGTGAGCATGGTGGAGAAAGACAACTACCAGATCGCCATCGTGGACCTTCACCTTCCCGGGATGACAGGGGCGGAACTTCTCAAACTCATAAAGAATATCCGCTCGCATATTCAGGTGATCATGATCACCGGGTACGGTACTATCCGGGATGCAGTGGAATGCATGAAACTCGGCGCTTCGGACTTCATTACAAAGCCCATCCTCCTCGACCACCTTCTGCTGACGATAAACCGCATCCTGGAAGAAGCGAGGCTGAAGGAAGAGGCGGAGCTTGCTTCCTACTACAGAACGCTTTCACGGACAGACGAACTCACGGGGCTCTATAACTTCCGCCATCTCATCTCCATGCTCAAAAACGAGGTCACGAGGCATATCCGTTACAACCGCATCATGTCGCTCGCCATGATCGACATCGACAATTTCAAACAGTACAATGACGCCAAAGGCCACGAAGAGGGAAATGAGCTTCTCACCAGGCTCGCCCACATTTTCAGGCACAATACGAGAAACTGCGATATCCTCGCCCGGTACGGGGGGGAGGAGTTCGTCATCCTGTTCCCGGAAACCTCTCTTGAAGAAGCCACCATCGTTGCCGAGAGGATTTGCAAAACCGTAGTCGTAACGCTCGACGTGAGCGTCACGATCGGCCTTGCCGGTTTGCCCCAGCATACCGCAGACTATAATGAACTGCTCCGAATGGCAGATCAGGCCATGTATTGGGGCAAGCAGCACGGGAAAAACAAGATCGTGGTTTACGACGGCTCGATATCTACGTGCAAGTAGAGATCGCCCGACTTATTCGCCAGGTTTTTTCTCCCCATCCCGTTTATCCTGAGCGTCGCACCTGATTTGATGCCTTGCGGGATGCTCACCCGGATCCTGCGCCTGGAAAATCCCGGCCTGTACTCTATCGTTATGTAGCCGCCGCTTGAAGAAATCGTTTCAGGGATCCGGATCTCTTCATGGATGTCCATTACACTGTGGAAAAATTTCGTCGCCCCGTTTGCAGCCAGCTTCACAAGAGAGCGTTTCAGCACATCCCGGGGACTCCCTCCATGCACGAGCGCTTCATAGACGATCAACCTGCTGGCCGAGAGCAGCCTCTCGAGCCATTCTCCCTTGATGGGCAGGTCGTCGAACACCTCGCGAAAATCAGGGCGGTCAAAGATGTCCCGGTAAACATCTTCCCGCTCGAATCCGCGAAGGCGGTCCTTATCGTAGCGTTTCCTCTTGGACCCGTCTATGAGCACCCCGTACGCTTCGGTGATATCACGGAAATATTCGACGGACTGGGGGTCGTCCCTGTTCAGGTCAGGATGAAACTTCATTGCAAGCTTCCGGTAAGCCTTTTTGACTTCTTCAGCCCCCGCATCATGTGAGATGCACAAAATGTTGTAGTAATCCTTAAACATATACCTTTTTGCTTCTACCCGGTGCGCTATCGATGGGACTGGATGAAGACCTCCCCGGGAAGCCGGACCGCCGTGAGCGCCCCGCCATAGACAGCACCGGTATCGATGCCTATCTTATCTTCTTTGACAAGCGGACCTGCAAAGGGAGTGTGCCCGAATATCACTTTCTTTTTCATCTCCGTGGGAGAGGAAACAAACTCGTCGCGTATCCAGATCAGGTCATGACGTTCCTGGCTGTACATGGCGACGCCCGGCCGAATCCCCGCATGGACGTAGATATAGCTCTGGTCTTCGTAATACCATTTCATCCCTGCATAGAAGTCACGATGTCCTTCACTGATTTTCTGAACGACCTGAGAGTGGGACACGAACTGATCAGGCCCCAGGTAGGATTCAAGGGTGCTCATGCCTCCGTTTGCCAGATACATGGCCTTGTTCGCCCCGAACTCGAGAAACTCGAGGAACATGTGCTCGTGATTGCCTCGCAGAAAGACACAGGGCATCGAGGCGGCCAGATCTATCAGAAAATCGATCACGCCCGAGGAGTCCGGCCCGCGGTCTATGTAATCCCCGAGGAATACGAGAAGGTCGTCTTTCCCAGGCTCTATTCTGTCTATGAGGTCCTCAAGCTGGTCAAGACATCCATGGATGTCTCCGATTGCAAACGTTTTCTTCATGTTTCCTTAAAAGAAGACGCCTTTGACCTCCCGGCATCTTTCGGATTCTTCTCTAAGATCCCTTTTTGAGCTTTATCATTTCGATCCTGAGCTCGGGGATCTTCTCCTTGGCCTTCTTTGATCCGGGATTGATCTTTAAAGCAAGCCGGTAAGCCTCTAAGGCCGCGCTCAGATCTTCAAGCCTGAGCTTCCCCTTCTTCGCGGACGCACGCGCCTCATGCGCATAGGCAAGGGTGATCGCAACCTCGTGGTCTTTTGCCTTTTTCAGATAACTCTCGGCGGCGTAGATGATCCTGTCGTGGTCTTTGAGGCCGACGGCTGCACTGATGAGCCCTTTCCTGGCCTCGTTTGAATCATCAACCTTCAGGAGGGACTGGTAATAGTCATAGGATGCCCTGTAATCGCCCGTCTTCTGCGAGAGCGCTGCGGCCCTGGCAAGGGAGTCCTTGTCCTGGGGCTTGACCGCGAGAACCCTCCTGTACGTGTCAAGGGCGCCCTTGTCCTTCCCGGCTTTCTCATACGAAGAAGCAAGGTTGAAGAGGAGCACCGGATCCTTCGGATTCAACTCGACGGCCCGGGCATAATATCCGGTCTGGGCTTCCGATTTACCGAGCTTGCCCATGGCCATGGCAAGCTGGGCATACGCGTTCTTGTCCTGGGGATAAAAGGTAACGTAGCGCTTCAGGTACGTCGCGGCATCATCGTACTTTTTCTTATTTAATGCGTCTTCGATCAGGGGGATGAGGATCTCTCTGTTTTTGGCTTTCCCTGCTACGGGCCGGTAGATCTCCAGCGCCTTTGCTTCCTTGCCCGCCTGTTCGTAGGTCTTCCCGAGATCCACGATGATGGCCTCATTACCCGGCTCAAGCTCCAGGGCCTTTTCGAGATACGCCACCCGGGATTCAAAATCTCCCGACTGTCCCGCGATGAAGGCCATCCGTCTGTACGTAATGGCGTTGCCCTTGCCTTTGTCCACGATCTTCCGGCACGCATCGAGGGCCTCGTTGAGCATGCCCAGCTTGAGATAACACCGGGCAAGCTCCGTCAGCGATGCGATGTCTTCGGGGTCCGTTTCCACCAGCTTTCTGTAGATGCCGGCAAGCGTATCATAATCGTTTTTCCTGCTCAAAAGCTCGTCGAGCATGGAGACGAACTTCCGCTCCTTCGGGAAGCCCGCATGGGCGCTCTTGAGTATGGCTATCTTTGAGTCGATATCCTTTGCTTCTTTCATCCGGGCCAGGAAATCCTGCTGATCGAGCTCTATCTCCAGAGGCACCTTCGCGATGGGGTACTCGATATAAAAGATCTCGATGGGGATCGACCGGATCCCTGCATCCATGAGCTGCTTGCGGACCTGGGCAGTGTCGACCGGCTCGTGGAGGTCATTGGTCTTCCCGAACCCTACGACATCCGCGGTAAGATACGATTCAAAAAAGGTATTTGCCTTTATCTTGGAGATGACGATGGTCTCGTCGCCGCTTACCTTGAGAGACTCTCCCGCATGAATGGTTCTGGGGAAACCGTTCACGCTGACTTCCATGGAAATGAACTGGGGGGGTCTGCGGAATATGAAGGAGATTATCGCTTCCCGGAACTGTCCGACTCTCCCTCCCAGGGGCACCATGAGAAATAGGATCGAGCCTACCAGGGTAATGACAAGGACTATGATGAGAACCGAACTTCCTTTCCTTCCCATACCTCGCTCTTTTCCGTTTGTGGGCATTTGAAGTAAGGTTATTAGCAAGGAATACGAACGATGTCCATTGCCATTTTCACTCGCCGCCATCCTGCAATCCCGGCACTGAAAGGCCTTTTTCATAAGGTGCGGATTTCATTTCGCCAAGAGAATAGTACACCGGGGCGGCCTGAAAGCCTTGACCCTTCCCGACATCTTGTTATTATTTAGAGAATAGAATAATCCATAGATTTCATCATGAATTGTATCCCCTGTTATTTAATTTATTGAAAAGGCAGGTTTATGGACAAGGGCGTCAGTCTGGTGGAGTTGATGATCTCGCTTACCATAAGCACGATCATCATCCTTGCGGTCTACAGCATGTATTCTCTCTTTTCAAAAGGTTACCTCGACTCCCGGGACCACTGGTACTGCATGCAATCGTTGCGGAACGCCCTGATCCAGATCGATTCCGACCTGAAGCAGTGCGCTTTCCTGCTTCCTCAAGACCTGAAAATCGCCCCCCGGGAAGGCTCGCTGTTCATCGCAGGCGCACCGGTCACCTCGTCGTATCCGGGCCTGAACGTGCACGGGAAATATCCTCCTCCATACTACTCCGTCATACAGTCATCGACGGACAGCGGCATCACCCTCGACACTATCGATGTAGACTACAATAACACAGCCGATTACCGGGCCGACCTCGGAATTATTACGGACAGCGGGCCCTACGTCATATCTCACGGGTATTCAGAAGGAAACATGTTGGTCTCGCTTACCACCCCGCCAACGGTAAAGGCAGGCGACCGCTCCGTGCCGTCTGTTCACTACGAGCTCAAAAAAGACGGGCTCTATAGAAATGCCCAACTCCTTGCCGAGGCCATTACCGCCTTTGATTCAACAGTTACCGGAAAAACCGTCACCATCCTTCTCACGGCCCGCCACAACGGCGAAGAAAAGAGCACCTCCTACCGCTATGAACTCCGATAAGCAGGGCTGGGCGCTCATCTATACCTTAATATTCTGCATCGTAATCCAGGGGATCGCCCTGATCACCACCAGCATCATCACCCATAATGTCAAAGCGGGAACTACCTTCAAAAACCTGCTCTCCCAGAGACATGCCGGGGCGACCGCCCAGGAGAAGCCCCTGGTGAAATACACGGTGCTCGATGCCCCTGAGGGGTGGGACCACGCATGCTTCTCCACCGAAATAATAGAAAAACAGTGGGCGAACGAGAGCAGGTATTCGTGGCGGATCAAGCTCGCCGGACAGCCCTACCGGGTGGAAAAGGATCTCCAGCTCTCTTCCTGGAGGCCGTATATCATTATCCTCCTGGACGATTCCGAAGGCATGCTCTCCTCCTGCGGCCAGGCGTACGGTCCGCAGGATCTGTACCTCAAACGGACGGGGGGCGAGATCGTACCGTCGGCCGAGCGGGACGACGTGCTGAACTCCCTCACGACGCCCGACGGCACCTATTTCCGAGGAAGCTACGGGAATGCATGGTTCCAGGCCTTCAACATGTTTCACTTCGGAGGGGCCATGCAGGGCTGGACTCAATCGATATCACACATAACGGGCCTTATCGACGACATGGACTTGAGCCCGATTGCGGTTGCAACGGTTTCGAAGGGCATCGTTCAGCCTTTCACAAGCGATCGCAATACTCTCATCGAAGCAGTGCTGGGCATTCATCCCCAGGGCCATGAGGCACGTCTCTCAGAAGCCTGCTACGATCTTATCAATTCTTTTCCCTCAACCTGCGGCACATCGAAGCATATAATCATAGCAACCACGGGGGTCGCCGCAGATGACGGGAACATCCCCGGCTGGCTTCAGGATTTCGACCATGACGGCAACCCCCAGGACACAGCCCTGGAATCAGGGTCTCACTGCCTCGACGACGTTGCCGCCTATGCTTTCTCAAAGGGTATCCGCGTCCATACCATAGGCCCTGATACGGAATTCTTAAAAAAAACCGCCACGCAGGGCGGAGGGAGCTACCTGCCGTCAAAAAGCACCTTTACCCTGCCCGGCGGCTTTGTCTGTCAGATACCCTCGCTG
This sequence comes from Syntrophaceae bacterium UBA6087, assembly GCA_002448235.1. GTDB lineage: Bacteria > Desulfobacterota > Desulfomonilia > UBA1062 > UBA1062 > Phosphitivorax. The sequence goes on along the minus strand of DIXF01000016.1, from coordinate 43,312 downwards.
TACGGTACTGCCAAGCGTTTCCTCACGAATACCCATCTGGCGTTCAGGCCTTTATGGCTCACCACCGACACGATGTCCTGTCTTCGGCCTATGGCCAATGAACCCACCCATCTGGGACCGTGCACTCCATCAGGCATCAAGGGAGCGGCGACTTCCCTCTACATGGAAGGCCAGCGGCTCTTGTGCTCGACCTCGCGGGGCGACCTCCTTTCCATCGACATGGCCACGGGCGCCTGCTCATGGATGGTCAAGGAGGTAGGAAGCAGGATCGGGGTCAAAAACGGCATCATCGTAACCGGTCCGAACCTGGCCGGGAACATCACCGCAATGAACAGTACACCCGAAATCAGATGGGTGGAACCCGGAGAGCTCTTTACGCTGTCACAGGGGAATGCGTATATCGCAGAAGGAAAGACCGTCTCCTCCTTCACCCTGGAAGGGGGTATTCCCCTGTCGCAATTCACCCTCGACAGCCCGGCGTGTACCCTGGAGTACGATTCCTATTTCGGGATAGTCATCGCAGGATCGCAAAGCGGCATGATTTATATCCTTGACCAGGATCTGAAGTTCCGCCATCTCCTCACGCCCGGTATGCCCGGAGATTTCACGAGCATCAGATCGTTTCATCAGAAAAAAGACTTGCGCATCATAGCGCTCACGCCGAGCCGTGCAGCGTGCATGAACCTCTCCGGCATCCTGTGGAGCAGGTCCCTTGAAGAAGGGGTTTGCACCAACGCCCTTGTCATGGATTCGAAGCTCTACGTGACGACATGGACGCCGGACGCATGCCGTGGCATGGATTCCGGGAGCTCCTCCGTCCTCATCCTCGATGCGCTGAACGGCGAGAAAGTATCTCAGGAACCCCTGTTCGGGGCAAAAGCCTTTGGATCGCTCGTAGACCTGATCTCCGGGACATTGGAGCACAGCAGCTGGAGCATGGATACCCGCCAGCTGGATATAACGGATCTCGCAGGGATGAAACCGGTAAGCCTGGGATCAAAGATCCGGCAGCAGATGTAGGGTCGTCCCGCCATACCCCTCAAGCGCCTTAAAAACCACATTCCGTGTCCCGGTCCATCCCGTTCAGTGCAGCAGCGACGCTTAATCAACATCACCCTGGGTTCTTTCAAAGGCAGATCGAGATTCTTTTAAGATATGAAAAAGAATGACCGAATAGGCGTTTATTACAAAGCTATACTGAAAAGAGGGGTACGAATATGATGGAACGATTGAGATCCAATAACAGGCAGGGATTCACCCTCGTTGAACTCGCACTGGTGCTGGTCATCGTGGGCCTGCTCATCACAGGAGTCCTCAAGGGCGAAGCGCTCATCCAGAACGCAAAGGTAAAGAAGATCGTCAACGAGAAAGATTCGATCGCAGCAGCTTACTACACCTTTTTTGACAGATACGGCCAGCTTCCCGGTGACGAGAATCTTCCCACCGCACCGCCGAACGACCCTGCCGGTAACAACGGGGATGCCGACGGCCAGATAGACGCTGCCGAATATGGATTTCTCTTCCAGGATCTGGCACTGGCAGGAATTATCAATGGAAGCTATGACGGTACACCCACCAGCATACCGACCCATACCTTCGGGAGTTGGATGCGCGTACAGTGGGTAGCAAACTCCACCGGCGGAACTATCGCACTCAACGCCAACTGCATGGCGTTCAATGCGGTGCCTGCCGATGTGGCCGAACAGATCGACCGGAAATATGACGACGGGGTATACAATACCGGATCAATTCGGGCCAACACCGTTTATACGAACCCCGCCGTCAAACTCGTATACTGGCGTCTGTAAAAACCCGCCTCTCACACCATCCGGGAGAGCCGGGAGCAGAGACCTGTCTTAGTCCTGTTCCCTCCTCTTCCGAGATAAGATCTCCCCGATTTTCGTCACAGAGCATCCCTATCCCCGATCCGGGCTTTTAGGGAGATGGCCCATCCCGGATGAACCGTGCAGGAACGGCCTGCTTCACCCTGAGGTAAAGTTCTTATCCCGGATCGTCGATCTAATACGTACTCTTTTGAATAAACAGGACAGGTATGGAAAAAAAGCGCATCGGCGATCTGCTCAAGGATGAAGGGATCATATCCGACCAGGAGATCGGTCTTGCATTGAAAGAACAGAAGGCCACCCGGGAACGGGTGGGGGATGTCCTCTTACGCTTAGGACTGGTAACCCAGACAGAACTCGCCCAGGCTATCGCCAAGCAGTCGGGCATCGATTTTCTCGAGCTGAGAAACTACACCCCTCCCAAGGAGGCCCTCAAATCCCTGCCCCTTGCCTTTGCAAAGGACAATGCGCTGCTCCCCGTCGCCGTGGAAGACACGACGCTGACCGTGGCCACCAACGAGCCCGACAACCCGAAGGTCATCGACCTTGCTTCGCGAATCTCAAAGAAACGGATAAAATGCGTGGTGGCATCCACCTCCCAGATCCACCGGCACATAGAGAAAGACTACTACCTCCTGGAACATCCGCTTGAAGACGAGATCGCCGAGCAGCTCGAACACGCGAAAAGAAACGCCCATGAGGTCGATACCGAGAAGCTCTACCGGCTGATCCTCATGTCCGCCATCAACTCCCGGGCAACAGACATCCACATCACCCCTACGGACATGACCTCCCAGGTCCACTACCGTATCGACGGGATCATGTATCCTTTCTACACCTTCCCGGTGGAACTCCATCCGCGCATCATCTCCACCATCAAGGTCAAGGCGGACATGGATATCTCTGAGCAGAGAAAACCGCAGGACGGACGCCTCGCCTTCGACTTCCTCAATGAAAACTACGACATGAGGGTATCGACCTTGAGGGTATCCCACGGCGAGAACATGGTTTTAAGAATACTGGCCAGCACAGAGGAGCTCTACAGCCTCCAGAATCTGGGGATCGACGATCAGGATATCGAAAAACTCAAGGAGATCCTGCTGAAGCCTTTCGGCATGATCCTCGTATCCGGGCCCACGGGATCGGGCAAGACAACTACCCTCTATGCATCGCTGCGGGAGATAAACGCCATTGAAAAAAACATCGTGACCGTTGAAGATCCGGTGGAATATCAGTTTCCGCTTATCCGGCAGACCCAGGTCAACGAGAAGGCCGGCTACATGTTCGCCTCTGCGGTCCGCGCCTTCCTGAGGCAGGACCCGGACGTCATCCTCATCGGTGAAATCCGTGATGCGGACACTGCAACCATGGGCATGCGCGCGTCCCAGACCGGTCACCTCGTGCTCTCCACGGTCCATGCAAACGATGCCGTTGGAGCCATCCCGCGGCTCAAGGACCTCGGCATCAAGGACTACATGGTCTCTTCATCGCTGCTGTGCGTGATTGCGCAAAGGCTTGTGCGCTCTCTATGCCCTTACTGCAAGGAGCCCTACACCTCCGGCGATGAGGAACATAAGGCCTTCGGCATAGCGCCCGGCACCACCCTCTACGCGCCGAAAGGCTGCCCCCAGTGCCTGCGCACCGGCTTCCTGGGCAGGATTATGGTTGCCGAGATCTTACCCGTTTCCCCTGAGGTCGAGAAGCTCATCTCCATGGGAGCCCACCCCTTCGAGATCAAGGAGAAGGCCATAGAAGAGGGAATGTACACTCTCTCCCAGGATGCCGTCCGCAAGATCCTGTCCGGGAAAACCAGCTTCCAGGAGGCGAGGAGGATCTTAAGGTAATGCTCTTTGTCTACCAGGCGCTGAATCAGGATGGATCCGTAGTAAAAGGCAAAGGCCAGTTCGGCGATATCCAGGGTTTGATTGATACCCTCTCCGCCCGTGACCAGATACTCCTTCAATACCAGGCGAAGAGATTCATCCTCATGGATGTCATCGACGACATCGCCCAGCCTAAAGTAGTCAGGATGGATATCGTCGAGTTCTGCGACTCCCTGTCATCCATGGTCGGAAGCGGCCTGCCGCTGCTGGAGTCGATGCAGAGCATCCGGGACACCATCAAGAAAAAAAGGCTCAAGAACGCCCTTGACCGGGTGATCCGGGAGATTGCAGGGGGCGAATCCTTGTCGGGCGCCTTTGCCCTCGTGCCGGACGTATTCCCCGAAATGCTCGTATTCTTCTGCAACATAGGGGAAGAGACCGGGACCATTCAGGAAGCCCTGAAGAATACCGCCGACCACCTCAAACGAATGGACGACATCATTTCACAGACAAAAAGAGCGCTCATCTACCCCGCCTTTGTCATTTCGGCCATGGGCGCGGTCATGGCTTTCTGGCTCTTCTTCGTGCTCCCGCGGCTGGTGGAAACCTTCAAGGACATGAATGTGGTACTGCCCGACATCACCCTCAAACTGGTACACTTCGTCGCCCTGTCCAAGGAATACTGGTATGTCCTGCCGATCTCGATTGCTCTCCTCTTTTTTTGCATCCATGTTCTCAGAAAAAACGAGCGGTCGAACATCCTCCTTGCAAAGGCGTACTTCAAGATCCCCGTTGTCGGCAATCTGCTGAAAAGCTCTTCGCTCACGCTCTTTTTCTCGAACATGTCCTTGATGCTGCGTTCCGGGGTGACTTTGACCAAATGCTTCGATGTTCTTCAAACGACGTTCAAGAATCCCGCCATCAAGACCATGATAGCGGGGATCAGAAAATCCACGAACAGCGGCGATACGCTTTTAACGGCGTTTTCGAGCACCAAGTTCTTCGACGCCATTACGCTGCGCATGATCAGCGTGGGGGAGAGCACCGGAACGCTCGATAAACGCTTGAGCTATCTTGCCGACACCTACCAGGAACGGACCTCGCGGTTCGTCGATGTCATGGGAAAGATGATCGAACCTCTGGTCATGGCCCTTTCCGGCGGACTCTTCGTCTTCATCATCGTCTCGCTCATCGGCCCTGTGTATGATCTCATCTCGCAGCTCGGAGGAGGATGATATGAAAAAAAACCATTCACCAGTCAGCCGCGGGATTATCGGCCGCTCCCTGACATGCCGTAAAGGCTTCACCCTTATCGAAATGGCCCTCGTGCTCGTGCTTGTGGGGGTTCTGTTGTCCATGGGGGTTGAGCTCCTACCCATGCTCATCAAGCAAAGCAAACTCAGCGAAAACAGATCGATCGTAAAAAATGCAAGGACGGCCATCATCGGATATGCACAGGCTACCGGCAGACTGCCGACGGCAAGCAGCGATACGGACGGTGATGAGGACAGCGGCGTGTACAGGGGGTATCTCCCCTATGTTACGCTCGGCATCTCCGGAAACGATTCATACACGCACACCCTCTTCTATGCAGTGGACCCATATCTTACCGATACGGATCCGGCAACCCCTGAAGGGCTTAAGAAAAATCTCGGGCAGCTTATATCCAGCGGCAGCAGTATCGGACCGTATTACCGGGAAGGCGCCGTGGATATACATGTTTCCTTTGTCGTACTTTCTGCCGGAGCGAACGGACGAGCGGATTCCGTAAACGATGATAATAATAACGGGGTAGTAGCCATGGCCGGAGACGACTATCGGTTCGAAAAACCCGGTGCTCCGGAGACCGCAACCTACGACGATATTCTCGATGCATTGAGCCTCACCGACCTCAACGGCCGCATCCCCATTGACTAGATATTCACCTAAAGAAATCATACCCAAAATCCGAGAACATAGGTGACGACAGGAGAAGTTTGCATGGGTATGGATATCCTGCATAAATTGAAGGACCTTACGGCGAAGAGGCCCGGCCCGGCTAAGAAAAGCGGAACGTCGGGATATACCGTCTCCCTGCATGAGGGAGAGCACGGGATTGCGTCTTACGCCACTGACAAGGGCCGGGTGATCCTCGGGGAAGTCCGCACCGTGGGCACCGAAGAGCTCCAGAAGATCGCCCCTGGTTCGAAATCCCTGTCGGCATGCTTTTCCCCCCGGAGCATCTATGCGGACACCGGAGACTTTTCCAGTGTTTCCACCGAGGCGACCTTAGCGCATATCCGGTCGACCATCGATAAGACAGGGCTCTTCAATGAGCAGTACGCTCTTTCCTTCCGGAAGATCTACGATATCGATAACGTCCGCGCACGGTTCTCCTATCTTGCCGTGCCGGCAAGCGATGTAGCGCGAATCGGCATACTGAACGAGAAAGAGGTATTTCTCGATACGTACTGCCCTGTAGAGGCGTCCATTGCATCCCTCATTGCCGGCTGTACGAATGAGATGGCCGTAGCAGTATTCGAAGACGGTTCCTTCATACGGATCATCGGCTCAAAGGAAGGCATAATCTACCATCTCATCACCATTCAGAAGGTCAACGCCTTCGATCTCTTTGCCGAGGTCCTCGCCGGCATCAGCGAAATGATTTCACTGATGAAAAACACCTATAACGATCCCCCGCAGGCCGTTTACGTCATGAGCCAGGGAGAGATCACCATAGCCGAACTGCAGGAAAACGGCATCGATGCGGTAAGATTTGAGACCGAAGGCCTGCCTGTTGACGGACCCTCTTCTCTCATGCTCCTGGGCACTGTTTCCTGCACAAGCTACAATTTCCTTCCCCAGGCATATCGAGAGACGAAAGCCCTTGCAGCATATTCAAATTACTCCATGGGCATCTCGCTTGCTTTGGCGGTCTTGTCCGTGCTGTTCTTCCTCCTCGGTTATCGCAACTCATCTGTGGCGGGAGACTACGAGCAGAAGACTATACGGGCCCAGCAGGAGTACGCTCACGACATGAGCGCCCTCCAGCGGGATTATGCAGACCTTCTGAAAGAGCTGGACTTATCTCATATCAACGAGCTCATCAGCCTTTACCAGGATTTCCAGTCGGAGCCCAAGCTGTACGCAATCCTGGGGACCATAACGGAGGCCGTTCCCCACGACATGTCGCTGAAGCGTATCGAGATCCTGCGGTCCGGCATGCAGCCTGACCAAGCCGGCGGCCACGCCCAGCCGGACGGGCAGGAGCAGCAGATGCCGCCTACAGGCAATTCCTCGTTCCGGGTGAAGATAGAAGGGGCGATCACGGCCCAGTATCCCCAGTCGAAGATCCTTTTTTCCACCTTCCTGTCAAGTGTGCAGGCATCCTATCCCGTGATCGGCGCATCGTTCAGGCATACCGAGGAGCGGGCGGGCTGTTCGGTTGAATGCGAGGCAAAAAAATGAAGTACTACCGTCTGGCTGTCATTATAGGACTTATCAGCACCTTGAGCCTGATATCTTCCTTCTATTACTATCAATCCACCCGTGCGAAAGCAGACTACTTTGAAAAGAAATACCGTGCCGTCATGAGTGCACGCTCGGAAAAAGAGGCCTACAGGGCAAGACTGGATTCCGTGTCTCTCCGCTGGGCAAGCCTCGGCCGGCTCTCGAAAGAAAAAACAGCCAATGTCAACTACGAGATAACCCTGTACCCTTCGGACTTCGATGATTTGAACGACAAGATCGTTTCCACCTATGACCACGGGTTCTTCTTTTTGAAGAGCGGTGTCCTCGAAAGAACGCCCGAGGGCATTAAGCTGGCAGTCTCAGGGTTCAAGAGGGGAGGGAATCCTCAATGAAGCTCGATCCCAAGATCGCAGCCCTCTTTGCAGCCCCGTTCCTTGCCCTGTCTGCCTGTGTGATCATGGCTTTTGCCTTGCCCGAGCCCAAGCCCTTTGCACTGTCCAGGCCCGAGTTTCTCGGCTACATCGATCAATTAGGCATATCTTCGGAAAATGACGGAAGGGCCGCCTTCTCAGGGAGTATCAGGAACGTGTTCTCCGGGGAAGAATCCGCGGAGGAAGAACCGCTGGAGAACACGGCGGATATCATCGCGCAGCCTGCGGCCCGTCCGCCGGTTTCCGTAAGCATGCTTGTTGAAAGCGGAGCGAAGAGCTTCGGCATCGTCAATGGAAAAAAGATGAGGGTCGGAGAGAGCTCGGGCTCGTTCACCCTGACTGCGATACGAAAAAATTCCGTCACTGTCCGTTATCTCGATGGGATCGAGGAGACAATCAATGTCAAAGCTTACTAGGATCTTACCCTATCTCTGTATCTTCCTGTTTCTCGGTGGATGCTCCACAGACAAGCTGATAAAAAAAGAAGGGGCTGCCATCGATAAGGAGACTTCACAGGTAACCCCCCTCGTACCGCGGGAACTTCCGAAGACAAAACCTCCCGTAGTCGAAGAAAAGCCTGATCCCTTTGCCGGCAAGGTCATTACCCTTACCGCGAACAGCGCGAGTTTTGCCGATATCTTTTTCGCCATTGCAGAGATTGCAGGACTGGATCTTGTGATAGACTCAAGGCTTGTTTCCCGGGACCCTTCGATGACCGGGCAAACCCTGCAGGCTAGTGCAGGAAACAGCCAGTCCCAGGAATCGGGCGGCGCCCAGTCGAATAATGCACCGATCGGCTTAAGGCCGGTCAATGTCGCCTTCAACAAAACCCCGCTGGATGAGGCGCTGAAAAATGTCTCGGAATCCCTCAATATCTTTTCCGAAATCCGTGGGAAATGCCTGTATGTCAAAGGCACCGATTCCCGGACATACCACCTCAACTTCATCTCGTCACAGAAAGAAACAAAGATATCGGTGGGCGGAGACGTGCTCAACGGCGTAAGCGGCAGCGGAGGCGGCGGCAGCTCCACCAGCCCCCTTACAGGCCAGTTCTCCATACAGTCCACCAACCCTTCTTCAAGCAACGATATCTATGCCCAGGTGGAGCAGATTGTCCGGTCGTCCCTGACCGAACACGGGAGCTTCTCACTGAACAGATCAATCGGCTTCCTCGAAGTCCACGACCGGAGAAACGCCGTCGACCGGATAGACTCCTACATCAGGACGCTCAAGACCTACTACAACTCCCAGGTGGTCATTACGGCAAAGATCCTGGAAGTCTCCCTGAACGACTCCTCGAAATACGGCATCGACTGGACGAGTATTCACGGCAATATTGGCGATTATGCGTTCAATCCCATCCGGCAGAGGCTGACATTCGACACCGACAGCCTGACGCCTGCCCTGGAGATCCAGGTCAACTCGGACAAGCACGGTATCGACGCCGCGCTCGAGGCGCTGCAGGAATTCGGTGATATCAAGGTGCTCTCGAACCCCAGGATCAGGGTGACGAACGGACAGCCCGCGCTCATCAGCGTTGGAACGAACAGCTCCTATGTCGAGAAGGTGGAGAAGACGACAACCTACACCGAGGGACGCACCGAGGAAGACATCGAAGTCACCATAAGCGCTGTCTTTGACGGGATCATGCTCGGCGTTCAGCCGTATATCGACCTGGAAACGAACGAGGTCAACCTCACCATAACCCCCATCAAGAGCAGAGTGGTCAGTCTCAACGAGAGAAGCATCGGGAACTTCGGCGATGTGGGTAATTTTACCCTGCCCGTCATCGACCTGAAAGAGGCCACCACCCAGCTCCGGGTTAAGAGCGGCAATGTCGTTGCACTGGGCGGGCTCATCAGCAAGGACCTCTCGGACCAGACAAAGAGCATCCCCATCCTGGGCACCATCCCGATAGTCGGGTACCTCTTCAGCCAGAAGGTTAAGAGCGTCCAGACCGAGGAACTGGTGATCCTCCTGGAGCCGGTTATTGTCGAACAATGACGTACAGGATACCGGGACATTCTTCTCTTCCGAAACCCTTTTCCCGTATCGTCATCCCGTCCTTTTCATCCCCGCCATACGGCCATGGAGTGCCGGACAGCCTCTATCAGGGCGTCGTCGGGCTTGCCGGAAACCTTGCCCAGGGGAATGTCGGGCTTGATCTTCTCCCCGTGGAAATCCGACCCTGCACTCGCAAAGAGACCGAGGGACCGCGCCAGACCGGCAGCATAAAGAACCGTCTCGGGTGTGTGGTGGGTGCTGTGCACCTCGACTCCCTGCAATCCGTATCCTTTCAGCAAGCGGAGCAGGTCGCCGTTTATCCGGCCGGGATGTGCAAGGACGAGGACGCCGTGTCCTTTCATCTCGTGGATGGTGTCTTTCAGGCACGGAAACGCGGAAGAAAACGTCTTGCCGAAAGCGGAGAGCGAGAAATCCTGGTAGAAGTTGAGATAGGGAGAATCGGACCGGTCTCCCCGGGTATAGCGAAGGAGCCTGGCATCGTCCGGATTGCCCTTTACCAGCGCCCTGAGCATCGTTACACCGGTGGGGACGGACTTTCCCCATCCGCTGACCTCGTCAGCGTTCAGGAGGAACCCGAGACCTCTGAAATAATCGAGGATGCTTTCGACGTTTGCCCAGGCAAGGGCGCAGTGGTGTCGTATGAACTCCTGCACGGCCAGGTTTCCGGGATCGAACCCGTAGCAGAGAAGGTGGTACTCCGTGCCCTCGAGGGTGGTGGAAAGCTCCACGCCTGTGAAAAACTCGATGTCCGCTGCAGCGGCGGACCCCATCCCTTCGGCAGCAGCGGTGATATCCATATGATCCGAGAAGGCAAGGGCGGCGAGCCCGCACTTTTTTGCAAGAGAGATTATCTCGGCGGGCGTGTACTGCCCGTCGCTGGAATACGACGTATGAATATGGAGATCGATCATATAAGTTATCCTCCCATATCACATCTGGCCTGTGAATGGGAACATAGGTATAATGAGCACGGCTAAACAGTGGAGGGGCATACATGAAGAAATCCGATCGCTATCTCATCGACCAGATCAGTTCCGATGAATCATGGAGAATATTCCGCATCATGGCGGAGTTCGTTGACGGGATCGAAACGCTGTCCAGGCTCGAGCCCGCCGTTACGATCTTCGGCTCGTCACGTTCGGTACCCGGAGACAAGTACTACACCATGGCGGAGAACATGGGCGGCCTTCTCTCAAAAGAGGGGTTCAGCGTTATAACCGGCGGCGGGCCGGGCATCATGGAGGCGGCCAACAAGGGCGCTTTCGAGGCGGGCGGGCAATCCGTGGGGCTCAATATCGTACTGCCGTTCGAGCAGCATCTCAACCCGTATACGAACGTCCACCTGAACTTCCGCTATTTCTTCGTGAGAAAGGTCATGTTCGTCAAGTATGCCATGAGCTATGTCATCTTCCCCGGAGGCTTCGGGACCATGGATGAGCTCTTCGAGTCGCTGACCCTCATTCAGACCGATAAGATAAAGCCCTTCCCGGTGATCCTCGTGGGCTCGGAATACTGGTGCGGCCTCCTGAACTGGATCCAGGAAACCATGGTCATGGAGAAGATGATCCTGCCCGAAGACCGGTCGATATTTACCGTGGTCGACTCGCCGAAGGACGCGGTGGAGATCATCAAAAACACCAGGGTATAGGTTTCCCGCCGGAACCTTCTGAGGGACGGTTACTAGGAGAGCTTGCCAGCCTTGAGGTATGCAGCAAACACGGCGTCCATTGCCGCAGCCCTGAATCCTGCCGACTCCAGCGCGCTGATCCCGTCGATCGTCGTGCCTCCGGGCGAGGCCACCATATCTTTGAGCTCTCCGGGATGCCTGCCGGTCTGGAGCACCATGGTTGCAGCACCGCGAACGGTCGCAGCCGCCAGCTCAAGCGCGAGATCCCTTGGCAGCCCTGCCCTCACGCCTCCGTCCGCCAAGGCCTCGATAAAGAGGAAGCAGAAGGCGGGACCGGAGCCGGACAGCGCGGTAACCGCGTTCATCAGCCCCTCTCCCACCTGCCTGCACCGCCCGACGGCGGAGAAGATATGCGTCGCGGTACTGATCTCGTCCTCGCCGCAGGTTTGAGACGCGGCAATCGCGGTGGCCCCTTCCAGAACCAGGGCAGGGGTATTGGGCATGACTCGCACGACCTTTGCAGCAGCCCCGATCACGGCTTGAATGGCGCTTATCGTCACGCCTGCTGCGATGCTGATGACCGGCTTTCCTTGAAGAAGGTCCTTTGCCTGGCCGAGAACGTACGCGACCTTGTCCGGTTTTACGGCGACAAGGACGGCGGCACTGTCTCTTACAAGATCAGGAAGCGTATCCGAGACGACGACACCGTACTTGGCCGATATCTCATGCACCCTCTCGGGTCGGATATCGTAAATCAGGATCTCCAGCGGCTTATACAGCCCTTTTTTGAGAATGCCCCCAATAATGGCCTCCGCCATATTCCCGGCTCCGATGAATCCGACAGCACCCATGGTATCCTCCTCTCTCAACCGATATACCCGGCTTGCCACACTCACGGCTTTTCGTCAACAATACTCATTATATAAAAAACTGTTAATTTTATAAAATTCACTTTCCGATACAAAGGCTATGAGTAATTTCCTGAAAAAGATCAACGGGGTGTTCTTCGAGGAAACCACGATCACCCTCGGCACGGGCCACACCCAGAAGACCCAGAGGGTAAAGAATTTCTGCTTAGCCGAGCAGCTCGACGAAGAAACGGTACAGATAAGCTATCTGGGGAATGAAGGCCAGCCTACGGGCATTGTGGTAAAGATGCCCTATAACGAGTTTCTCAACAAGTATACTTTTGAACCTGACTACAAGGTAAAAACGAAAGAAGAGCGTGACCACGACAAGCATCTGGCTCTGGCCGAGAAGCACCGGAACCGCAACGAGCTCCATTCGGCCGAATGGGAATATACCTCTGCGCTGAAGATCGACCCGGAAAGCATCCGTGCGAACTTCGGCATAGGAACGCTCTACATGGAGATGGGGCAGACAGACAAGGCCAAGAGCGTGTTCAAGAAGCTTTCCCAGGTGGACGCGATCTTCGAAGAAGACAACAAGCATATTTTCAACGAATTCGGCATCGAGCTGAGAAAGGCGAACATGAACGATGAGGCCTTAAGCAATTATCTGAAGGCCCTGGAGATCTCACCGGCCGATGAGAACCTTTATTTCAACGTAGCGAGACTGTATTTTGATGCAAAAGATATGGAATACGCCCTCATCTGGATCGAGAAGGCAGTAGCCGCAAACCCGGCGTTCCGGGAGGCCAGGCAGTTTGAAGGCCTCATCCGGAAAGAGCTGCTGGGGGCGGACGCATCGAGCGGCAGGCCTTCTGAAAAGGCTCCAGCGGGGTCAACGCTTTCCCGGGTGCATCCGGACAGCATCGTCAAGGCAAGAGAGGCGTCCGGCGCCGGGGAAGAAGGGCAGGTCGAGTTCGCACCCGCCGAAAAACCTCTCTCTCCTGATGAGAGCACTCCGGAAGCAGTAAAGGCGTAAAAGGAAACACCGTCCGTCCGGAGAACCGGGCGGATTCAAAAAATCACGACTCCGTATCAGGGCCTTGCCTCTTTCGCTTTTTCTTTCAGATGCCGGTAGGCGGAAAGGGCTTGTTCATACGTCTGTTCACGCGACCCGCTGTTATCGATGATCATGGTTGCGTATTGCCTCTTTTCTTCGATGGGCATCTGAGAGTTCACCTTTTTCAGGGCGACGTCCCGTGAAATTTTGTCCCGGGACATGAGGCGCTCGACCTGAACGTCGAAAGGCACATACACGAGGATTACTTCCTCGAAATCGCAGTGCATCCCTGTCTCGATCAGCAGGGGCACGTCGCACACGACCACGGCTCCCCCTGCGTGAGATTTCAGGGCCAGGAGCCGCCGGTTTATCTCCTCGAACACCGCGGGATGGACGATGCTGTTGAGCAGCGACTTTTTTTCGTCGTCGCCGAATATGATCGATCCCAGGTACTCCCGGTCGATCCGCCCGTCTTCCAGAAGCGCCTTCGGCCCGAAATGCTCACGGATGAGACGCCACGCGGGCATGTCTTTCCTCACGACATCCCGGGCTATCCTGTCCGCATCGATAAGCTCGGCCCCGAACGAAGCAAGGGCTCCGGCCACCGTGGACTTTCCCGTGGCTATCCCACCTGTAAGCCCGGCAACGACCATGATCTCCCCCCGATTGCCGAAATATTCCTGCCGGCTTTTTCGCCCTGCCTGCGGTAGGAGAAGAACCGGTCCGTGTCGCACGAGGTGCACACGCCTTTGATCTCGATGGAGCTCCTGCCGACTCCGGCGCGTTCAAGCCCGCATGCGGCAGCCTCCCAGAGGTCGACGACCAGGAATCCCTGCCCGTTGACCGAAGGCTCAACCCTCAGGGCCTCGATCACATCCGACTGCACGACGTAGCAGCACTTGCCGATGGCCGGCCCGATGCTTGCCCGGATAGTTTTACTCCCCAGGGACCGCATGGCCGTGATGCACTGCTCCACGATATTCAAGGCCAGGCCTCTCCACCCCGCGTGGATCGCCGCGATAAGCGGGACATCCTCGGCCCAGGCCAACACGGGGACGCAGTCTGCAGTGCGGACGCAGAGTACGTCGTTTACATTCCGGGAGATTATCGCGTCGGCCTCCGGGATTTCTCCGGGAGTAATGTCTTCCGCGAACACGATCCGGTCGGAATGGACCTGGTCCAAGGTGTAGACGTTGCAGCCTTGGAGCTCTTTATGCAGGAGGGCGCGGACGGAAAAAGCTTTCCCGTCAATGCCCGAGCTCACTTCTTTTGTGCAGAATATTCCTCTCATGGCAAAACGTATATACCCGATAACCGCAACGCAAGACAAGGGACGAATCTTTAAAGATACCGGCTGAGCCTGAAGATTCCTTGCCATGCCTCTCGCTGCACGGCCTCCGGACGCTGATAATAACTGTCCGATATTGCAGAAGCAGGCATCCTTTTGTTGCTTGACAAGCATGCAGAGCCTATGTCATTACTATCCCCCTAAATTCGAAGATCGAGGTATTTAATGAAGCGGACATTTCAACCCCATAATACCAGGCGCAAGCGAACACATGGTTTTCTCGTCCGGATGCGCACAAAAGGCGGCAGGGCTGTAATCAATGCGAGGAGAGCCAAGGGGCGCAAGCGTTTGGCAGGATAATGTCAGACGAGAGCTTCCCGAAGCGAGAGCGGCTGAGAAAAAGGCGGGAATTCTTACGGGTAGAGGCGACAAAAGTACGCCGTCTGGTTACCGAGCATATCATCATCCTTGCTGCTCCCAATTCCATGGAACATGCACGTATCGGCATAACCGCGAGCAAGAGAATTGGTTCCGCTGTCGAGAGAAACAGAATAAAAAGGCTCTTACGGGAAATATATCGTAGGCACAAAGAGATTTTCCCACCCGGGTACGATATTGTCCTCATAGCGAGAAAACGGGATCAAGAAGCATGCTATCAGATGCTCATTCAGGAAATTCAGACTGTCATGGGGTCACGAACATGGTAAGATCAGCGCTCATAGTGGCTGTGCGCCTGTATCAGACGGCGATATCACCGATGCTTCCCCGGTCCTGCAGATTCTGGCCCACGTGCTCGGACTATGCCATTGAGGCGATTCAAAAGTATGGAGCCGTCAAGGGCGTCATCAAGACCGCGTGTCGGGTGATGAAGTGCCATCCCTTTCACCCCGGCGGCTTTGACCCTGTTTAAATCATCCAAGGAGACCTGATCCTATGGAAAAAAGGACCCTGCTTGCCGTTGTCATATCACTGGTAATACTGCTGGCCTGGGATATGTTCTATATCAAGCCCAATACGCCAAAAGAGCCGCCCAAACAGGCCGCGAAGCAGGAGACCCCTGTCCCGGAAGCCTCACAGCCGGCAATCGAAATACCGGCGTCGCAAAGCCCGGAAGCTCCGGCACCGCAGGGTTCCGAAGCCCTTGAGGCAGAGGCTGTCGTCGTCGATACCCCGCTCTACCGGGCAGCCTGGAGCACCCAAGGCGGCGCATTAAGGTCTTTCCAGCTCAAGAAGTACCGGGAAAGTCTCGACCCGAACTCGAAAATGGTCGAGGTCGTGCAGACACCGTTCCCGTTCATCGGCATGAACGACACGTTTACGGATGCCTCCGTTATCTACTCGGTGGATAAGGGAGAGCAGTCGAGCCCGGGAGCCATACCCAAAGAGCTCGTCTTCAGCGCGCAGGTAGGCCAGGGCATTACCCTGAAAAAAATCTACACCATCGATGCGTCAGCGTATACGATCGGGTTCAGGATGGTGGTGGGAAATAACACCTCCCAGGCCATGAAGGTAAATTCGCGAATCCTGATGGACGAGCTTTATCCCGTGGATAAGGAATCGGGCGGCTATGCCTTCGAGGGACCGGTTCTCCTCGAGGGGAAGCACCTGGAAGAGTTCAAGGTCTCGAAGATAGAGGATGTCGGCCTGTACCGAGATTTCCCGGGAGACATCCAGTGGTTCGGGTTCGAGGACAAATACTTTTTGGAGACCGTCATCCCCACCTCCCCGGCCGGCACGACGCTTACCATCAAACGGATAGACGAAAACATCATCAGGCTGAACTATGCCGCGCCCATCGCGAGCATCAAACCCGGAACGGCAGCCGTCAAGGATTTCCGCATCTTCGTCGGGCCCAAGGAGCTGAACACTTTAAAGTCCGTGGGATACGGGCTCAACAAGGCCCTGGACTTCGGTTTCTTCGACATTATCGCCAAGCCGCTCCTGAGGGCGATGAACTGGACCTACGGCTTTACCAAAAGCTACGGGCTGACCATCATCCTGCTGACCATCATCATCAAGATCCTCCTGTACCCGCTGACGCTGAAGAGCTTCAAGTCCATGAAGGAGCTCCAGAAGATCCAGCCGCTCATGAAGGAGATCCAGGCGAAGTACAAGGAAGACAAGCAGAAGCTCAACCAGGAGATGATGAAGCTCTACTCCGAGCACAAGATCAACCCCATGGGCGGGTGTCTGCCCATGCTCCTGCAGATACCGATCCTGTTCGCGCTGTATAAGGTCTTTTATGCGGCCATCGAGCTCAGGCACACGCCGTTCCATATCTTCGGCATGTGGCTGCCCGACCTGTCCGCAAAAGACCCGTACTACATCACCCCGATCCTCATGGGCTTAAGCCAGTTCGTCATGCAGAAGATGTCCCCGACTCCCGGGGATGAAATGCAGAAGAAGATGATGCTCTTCATGCCCGTCATCTTCACTGTGCTCTTTTTGAGCTTCCCTTCAGGGCTCGTCATTTACTGGCTGGTGAGCAACGTCCTTTCCATTGTCCAGCAGGCCTACATAAACAGGAAACACACATAGGAGACGCCAAAACATGGAAGAAGACTACAGAGAATTTGAAGCAAAGACTGTGGATGAAGCAATCGTAGCGGCAATGAGAGCATTCCGGTCTGATTTCGAAAGTCTCGATATCCAGGTCATATCCGAGGGGTCAAAGGGGCTCTTCGGGCTCGTGGGAACAAAGTCTGCAAAAATCCTCGCGCGGCCGGGCAGAAAAGAAAAGGAAGAGCCTGCCGCGGCGGCCTATGAAGAAGAGGATCGGACGATTCCTTCCCGTTCCACCGACGAAGCCTCGCCGCAGCCTCAGCAGATACCCCGCGAGTCGCTCGAAAAGGCAAGCCGGGTCGTGACCGATATCCTGAAGCTCATGAACATGTCCGCTGAGGTCAAGATACGGGACGACAGCGTCATCGAGATCGTGGGAGACGGTTCCGGCCTGCTCATCGGAAAGCACGGGGCCACCATCGATTCCCTGCAGTTCATCACCAACCGGATCCTGAATAAAAACCGGGAAGAGCCTCTTTACATCACCATCGATACCGAGGGCTACCGGCAAAGGCACGTGGACCACTTGCGGTCCGTGGCCATCAAGATGGGCCAGAAGGTGAAGCGCACCGGACAGTCCGTGTCTCTGGAAAAGATGAACCCGTACGACAGGCGCATCATCCACTTAACCTTGAAAAACGACTCCAGGGTGAACACCAAGAGCATCGGGGACGGCATTTTCAAAAAGGTGGTCATCCTCCCGAGGAAGGCATCGAAATACTAGCAGATACCATCTATGCCGAATCCACGCCCAGAGGGCGTGGCGGCATCGGCATCATACGGCTCAGCGGCGCTTCGACCTTGACGATCCTCAAACGGATCACGCCGCATGCAGTCTGGCCTGCCCACATGCAGAAGCCCTGCAGGATACGTTCCCTTGACGGCCGGGACGTGGAAAGGGCAATGGTCGTTTTCCACCCCGCCCCGCGGTCCTACACCGGAGAGGATCTCGCGGAAATAAGCTGCCACGGGAACCCTCTGCTCGTCGACGAAATCATGGGGATTATCCGTTCGACCGGCCTTGCGCGACCCGCGGAAAACGGCGAGTTTACGAGAAGGGCCTATATCAACGGCAAGATAGATCTCGCACAGGCCGAAGGGGTCGGCGCGCTCATCCACGCTCAGAGCACCGCAGGCATTGAAATGGCGCATTCTCTCCTCGACGGCAAGCTCTCGGATACGTTGCTGAAGCTCAACAGCGGCCTGCTCAAGATACTCTCCGATATCGAAGCATCATTCATCATCGATGAGGTGGAGGCCGGGGCCGATTCCATCGCTCAGTCGCTTACGCCCCTGATCCACGAGCTCGATTCCCTGCTCGAGGGTGCTCAGCAGGCTTCCCACCTTTACTCCGGCATCATCACCACCATCGCAGGCCTTCCCAACGCGGGTAAGTCCTCACTTTTCAATGCCGTTCTCGGGTATCCCCGGGCGATCGTGCATCAGGAAAGCGGCACCACCCGTGACATCATCCGGGAACACCTCGTCATCTCGGGCATGGACTTTGTATTTCACGATACTGCAGGCATCCGTGAGACGTCGTCGGGTCCGGAGCAGTTAGGCGTTCAGAAGACCATGGAGATCCTTCAGAGATCCCATCTCGTGCTTTATGTGGTGGACGCGAGCAAAGGCTTAACGCCCGACGAAGAACAGTGGCTCTCTCTGGGACAAAAAACGATCGTGGTCATGAACAAGGCCGACCTCGTTCAGCAGGATCTCGCGGATACCGGTCCTCCCGAGGCGATCTGCGTATCCGCAAAATACGGCCGGGGCATAGACGGGCTCATGGAGGCAATGGTGCGGTCATTCCCGCATAATCAGCCGAAGGTGTTCATCGAACGCCACGCCTACCTCCTGGGCAGGACCCGGGAATGCCTGGCGAACTGCCTGAAGGAGGCGGAAGCGCAAATGACGCCTGACGTGCTGGCAATTGATCTGGGCGCTGCAGTGCAGTATATACTTGAGATCACGGGAGAAAACATCGTACCGGATATCCTGGACCGTATTTTCTCGAAATTCTGTGTGGGGAAATGATGCAGGACCTGATCAGCACATGGGCCGACGAGGTGAGGAGCTACAACAAAAGACTTCATCTCGTGAGCTCCGGCATGGAGAAGAACCTGGAAGAGCAGGCGAACCAGACCATGGAACTCGTCCGCCGCATCTCCGAGCCCGAGATCGGCGACCTCGGGTCAGGATCGGGCTTTCTGGGGTTCCTTTATAAAATCGTGAACCCCGAATCGACCGTCTATCTCATCGAGCGCAGCTCGAAAAAATGCTTATTCCTGCGCCATGCGGCCGACCTGCTCGGATTGCAGAATATCGAGGTGATCGAGGCTGATCCGCTGAAACAGGCCGTAGGTCCGTTCCCGGCATTGATGTCCCGGTCGTTCTCGCCTTTCGAACGCCTCCCGGATGCCGTCTTGAGCGCCGTTTCCTCACCGGGCCGCTTCTATTATTTCCAGACGGGAACACCAATGCCCGTCACCCACCCGCGGTTTCAGGAAAACGGACGGTTTTTTCAGGTATTCAGGGGCTACCGGCTCAACCTGGACGCGTACCTCATCGCTTCTCGCTGATGGGTATCCTCCGGGTCGTGGAATCCTTGATCTTGGGGAATACGATCTCGAGTACGCCGGACTCCAGCTTGGCCTGAACGCTGGAAACGTCCACGGGCTGGGAGAGGCTGAACCTCCTCCTGAACGAACCGTACTGCCTCTCGATCATATGGAAGCTTTCATTCCGGCTGTCGTGGACAAACGCTTTCTTGCCGCTTATGGTAACCACCCCGTCCGAGAAGTCCAGGATGATATCCTCCCGCCTGACGCCGGGAAGCTCGGCCTTGATATATAAGGCATCGTCGTCTTCGAACACGTCGACCGAAGGATTGCACTGGCCGGGGAGCCGGTCCCGCATACTCTCTTCGAATACCCTGTTCATCCTGTCCTGAAGGTCCAGGATGTCCCGCAACGGATGTCTCCTCTGGTACGCCATCGCCTTTATCGGTCCCCGCTATTGTTCTATCGCTTCCATCTCGCCTTCAAGGGCTTTCCGGAGCTTGCTTTTTACATTGTTCTCTATCTGCCGTATCCGTTCCTTGGAGATATTGTACTGCCGTCCGAGGTCTTCAAGCGTCTGTGGATCGTCGGCCATGAGCCTCTGCCGTGCAATATCCTGCTCGCGGTCTGAGAGCTTCGAAAGCGCCTGAGTGATCCGGTCATTTACATAGGCAGACCTCTCGCTCTCCATTACCTTGTCTTCAGGGTTGGAGCGGCCGTCTGCCAGGAGATCCATGAAGCTGGCATCGCTGTCTTCCGCAAGCGGGGTATCCAGGGACTGGTCGCGATAGGTGAGCCTCGTGATTATCTCCTCCACCTGCTGGGGGTCTGCATCCAGACGTGCGGAAATGGCCTGGGTGCGCTCGTTTAAGTTTCCGTCTACAACGTCTTCTTCGGCCGCAAGCTTGTTGAGGCCGTAGAACAGCCGCTTCTGCAGCTTTGTGGTACCGAGCTTGACCTGGGAATAGAACTTGAGGATGTAGTCGTGGATCATGGCCTTGATCCACCAGACCGCATACGTCATGAGCCTGTAGCCCTTATGAGGGTCGAACTTCCTTACCGCAACCATCAGGCCGATCGTTCCTTCCTGGACGATATCCTCCAACGGAAGCCCGTAGCCTGCATAATCCATGGCGATGCGAACGACATTCCGCAAGTTAGAGGTAACGAGCCGGTGAGCTGCATCTACGTCGTTAAAATCTTTGAGCCTCATGGCAAGATCATATTCCTCGTCCTTGTTCAGGACCGGAAACGACTCGAACCGGTTGATCAGTTCCGTTACATTATGGTGTTGAACTACTGGAAGATTCATATGTTCATCTCCTTTATATCGCTCAATCCATCTTCGTCAAGTATCGGTAAGAACTGCATGATATTTTAGATGAAAAAAAAGGTTGAAGGTTTCATCTTTTCAAGGTAAAGTTTCAAGCTATTCGGGCTTGGGGGTTACTTTAAGATGATGATTTCTCGGGTGTATTTGCCCTTGCTGACACTAAGCATTATCATCGGTTGTTCATATACCCCGCACGAGATCCCCCCGCCGTCATGCTTCTCCCCAGAGATGAACAAACCGGCAATATTCAAACCCATCGAGCCTGTCATTGATTTAAATATCATAACCCAGACAACAGCAAATATCGAGGACGTGGAAACCGAGGCCGAGACCCCGGCGGAAGATCCTGCGGAAACACCGGAGACGGTTTCTCCGCTGGAGCAGAACGCCCTGCACGATATCGATTTCGAGATGAACAACCGGATCCAATGGTGGATCAAGCGGTTCACCGGGCCCGACAAGAGGTATTTCCGCGCCACTTTGGCCGGTTTCGACACGATCCGGCCGGCCATGGAGAAAATCCTCGAGAATTACGGGATCCCGAAGGACCTGGTGTATATCTGCATGATCGAAAGCGGCGGGAGGCCGAACGCCATATCTCCCACCGGAGCGACCGGCTACTGGCAGTTCACCTCCGGAACCGCAAAGACGTACAAGCTCGTGATCAACAGCTGGGTGGACGAGCGGAGGGACCTCACGAAGTCAACCCATGCGGCCGCACGGTACTTAAAGAACCTCCACGCCATCTTCAATGACTGGCTTCTGGCCGGCGCTGCATACAATGCCGGAGAAGGCAACATTTACCGGATCATGAAAAAGTATCCGGAAATCGATACGTTCTGGGACATCTCCCATACCATGCCCATCAAGCATGAAACCCTGGATTACATCCCCAAGCTCATCGCCACCATCGTGCTCGCAAAAAACCGGGCATACTACGGGCTGGATGAATCCGATGACAGGAATACGGCCGACCTTGCATATGAGACAGTCCGGGTCCCGAGCTTCACGTATCTCGACGATATCGCGGATCTCCTGAAAGTTCCCAACAAGCAGATCGCAATAATGAACGCCGACCTTATCAGGCAGTGTACGCCCCCTTCCGACAAGGGGCACGAGATAAAGGTCCCCCCGGGGACGGCGGAGGCTGTCTCTCGGTTTGTAGAGAATATGGGCAGCCGCAAGGCTAAGGACGCCAAGACGCATGTCGTGAAAAAAGGCGAGACCTTGACCCGCATCGCCAAGGCCAATTCCCTGTCCGTCAAAGAGATAAGGGAGCTCAACGGGATCAAGGGCGACGACATCACCATCGGCCAGAAGCTGATGCTGCCCGTGACCGAGAAAAAAGTGGAAAAGTCCGGCAAGCGCACTCATACCGTTGCCAAGGGAGACACCTTATCCGGCATCTCCCGCCGGTACGGGGTAAGCATGGACGACATCATGGATGCGAACAAGATCAAAACCCCGAAAAGCATCCGTCCTAAAATGGTACTGAAGATACCGCCCAAAGAACACGATCCTTCTCCCCGGCAGATACAGTACACGGTCAAGAAGGGCGACACCATCTGGAGCATATCCCGCCGGTTCGAGGTAACAACCGGCGAGATCCTGAAATGGAACAAGCTTAAGCCCAAAGCAGAGATCCATCCGGGGGACGAGCTCACCATTAAAAGCAGATAGCCCGGCAAGACAGGACCCGCACAGGACCGGGTACAATCATTCTCTTTTGACACGCTGAATAAAAAAGAATAACTTGCTTCGATAAATACGCCGCGTCTCTGCATCATGAAGCGGCAGTTCCTGAGATCCTGAAACAGAGAGGTAAGAAACTCATGAGGGCATTCTCTGATATACGCAAGCTGGTCATCGTACCTGTTATCTTTTCCTTTTCTCTCGTCCCTGCTGCCTTCGCCCAGAGCTGGGTTCAGGAAGATTCCCCGACAACCAATAGTCTCAACGATGTCTGGGTTTCGGCATCGGTCAATCAGACGCCTCCGCCTGCGGTCTCTCTGAAGATGTTCGGTGTAGGGAATAACGGAACCATCGTGACATCCACAGACGGTATCGCCTGGACAATCCAGGCTAGCGGGATAATAACAAAGCTCAATGCCGTGTGGGGAAGCGCCGTGAATAACGTTTATGCGGTCGGCCAGAACAATGTTATTCTGCGTTATAACGGCACAGCGTGGTCAACTGTTAATTCCGGTGGGGCTGTGATGCTCTACGATGTCTGGGGGCATGTTTCCGGGTCGACGATACAGATATACGCTGTCGGAGAGAATGGAAGAATTCTCTCCTCGAATAACGGTACAACCTGGTCATCACTCACAAGAGGGACGAGAAATTTACGAGGCATATGGGGGAGCGCTCAGAACGATATTTTCGTTGTGGGAGATTCCGGCACGATTTTTCACTATGACGGGGGGACTTGGGAGACACAGTCAAGCGGTGTTTCCACGAATCTGAACAGTGTCTGGGGGACCTCGCCCGACAGCGTGTTTGCCGTCGGAGACAGCGGGGTCGTCCTCTGGTATGACGGTGAATCCTGGCTTAGACTGCGGGACCCGACCACCATAACAACCAGTAGCAAGTTAACTGCTGTCTGGGGCACCTCGTACTGCAATGTGTATGCAGTGGGAGAATTACTGGATAGCGGGAGAGGGGTCGTGTATTTCTTCGACGGGTCGAGCTGGTCTTCTCAGGCGGACAGCATCGTGATGGACACTGAAGGCGCTCCGATCGCTCCCTTGCGCGGCATCCACGGCGCTTCCCTCCGCAACATCTTTGCCGTGGGGGATTCATTAGGAGCAGACAGCCTTATCTTGAGCTATGACGCTGATGAAGGGGAAGAACTGCCTCTGGTGTGCGCCAAACTGCCGGCCGATGAAGAAGATGATGTCCTCATCGATACGACGATCTCCGCAGCGTTCAACGCCGTGATGGATGAAAGCACCATCACGAGCTCGACCTTCACCGTAAGCAGCGCCTCGGGCCAGGTGGCAGGCACGGTAACCTACAGCGACAACACCGCGACCTTTACGCCTTCGAGCACCCTGGCGAAATCCACCACCTACACCGTAACCCTGAGCAAGGGCATCGAGGATGTTCTCGGGTTTCCCATAAGCACTACGGATGACTATACATGGTCTTTCACGACCGGAAACGATTCCTACGATGCATCATCGAGCGGGGGCTGCTTCCTCTCAACCGCGCGAAAAAAATCCGGGGGGAAATCCTGGTTCGGCATCATAAAAAATTCTTTTCTGAAGAAGCTCGGCAGAAAGTAATGCGCGGATGCTTTAATGCCGCTTGTCCGGTCCTTTGCTGTTTTTATCAGGTAATCTTCATATTTTGGTGAATGAAAGATATTTTCCCATGCATACGACATTCAGGTTTTCGGGCATACTTGCAGCTCTCCTGCTTTTCTGCACCCCCTGCACGGCTTTGGCCGTACCCGGCAGGATCATATCGCTCGCCCCGTCGATCACCCGGCAGATCTGCGACTTGCACGAGCAGGACCGCCTCATCGGGGTCACGAGCTTCTGCCCGCAGTACGCAGAAGGCAAGGAGGTCGTGGGATCGCTCACGCTGCTGAATTTTGAGAAGATCTGCTCTCTGAAGCCCGACATCATCCTTGCAAGCACCGATTGTAATAAAAAGAACGATATCGAAAAGCTGAAGAAGCTCGGTATGAGGGTCGAGATATTCGAGGGATGCGAATCCTTTGCATGCATGTGCAGGGAGTTCGTCACCCTGGGCAGGCTCCTGGGGAAGGAGCGGGAATCGCAGGACATGATTTCACGGATACAAAAAGAGCTCCGAGAGGCACGCTCCAGGATCTCGGACAGTCCGAAGCTCAAGGTCTTCTGGCAGATGGGGACCAATCCACTGGTAACGGCGAGCGATCGAACGTTTACCGGAGAGCTTATCGGCCTCGCCCGCTGCGACAACATCTTCGGCGGGCTTCCGGCGAAGTACCCGAGGATCAACATCGAATCCGTGGTTACGGAAAATCCCGATGTCATCTTCATTGTCACGGACATGGGAAACCGGCGGCCGTCAACCCTCATCTGGGAACCCTTTAAAGGGATCAGCGCGGTGAAGAACAACAGGGTGTATTACATCAGCGGTGACCTGGTCTGCCAGCCCACCCCAGGCATGTTCATCAAGGCGTTCAAGGCAGTTGCAGGGCGTCTCCACCCGGGGGTAATGTGAACCGGGGACTGCTTCTGCTCCTGCTTTTCCTCTTCTGCCTGGGCTCCGTGGTCCTCGGCCTCTTTTCCGGGGGCATGCCGATCCCCTTCGAAGAGGTCATCGCGGCGCTCCTGCACCCTGCCGGCGAGGGCACGACCCACACGCTGATCTGGGATTTGAGGCTCCCGAGGATATTCATGGCAGGTGTCGTCGGCGCGTCGCTTGCCACGTGCGGGGTGGTCTTCCAGGCCATACTGAGAAACCCCCTTGCCGAGCCTTATACCCTGGGCGTCTCCGGAGGAGGTGCGCTGGGCGCGACGATCGCTATCCTCTTCGGGATCGGCGGCCTCGCCATGACCCTGATCTGCTTCGCCGGATGCTGCCTGAGCATAGGGGTGGTCCTCGGGGCTGCGCACATGAAGAACTTCACGAACAGTATGCTCATCCTCTCGGGGATAATCATGAGCTTTATCTTCTCCTCGGCCGTGATGTTCGTCTTCACCGTAGCTTCATCCCGGGAGGTCCACGCCTCCATCCTGTGGCTCATGGGCTCCTTAAGCGCGCCGCCTGACGGCTCAACGGGGATGCTCCTCGGTATCGTTCCCGTTATGGCCGGCCTGATATTCTTTGCAAAAGACCTGAATCTCCTCTCCCTGGGAGACGAGACGTCTTACCATCTCGGCCTGAACGCAAAGAAGGCCAAGGTACTCCTGCTCTTGTCAGCATCCCTCATTACCGGGGTCTGCGTGGCCCTTTCCGGCGTCATCGCCTTTGTCGGCCTCGTCATCCCGCATTTCACCCGAAGGCTCTTCAGCGCCGACCACTTCTTTCTGCTTCCCTCATCCATGCTCGCCGGCGCCGGGTTCCTCATCCTGTCCGACAGTCTCTCCCAGATCCTCATACGGCCAATGGAGCTGCCCGTCGGGGTGATAACCGGTATGGTGGGAGGGATTTTCTTTGTGCTGTACCTCATCAAGGCACGACCCGAAGAGGTTATCTGACATGGTGGATGTGCTTACAGTCGATAAGGTCACGGCAGGCTACGATAAAGATCCCATCATCAGGGACATTTCTTTTGCGGTTCCCAAAGGGAGCATCCTGGGAATCATCGGGCCGAACGGCGCGGGCAAAACCACCCTGTTCAGGACCATCAGCAAGCTCATGAGGCCGTGGAAAGGCTCGGTCTTTTATAAAGCTGCGGATATCTCGACCATGTCCCAGAAAGAATATGCAGGGCATGTTGCGGTCATCCCCCAGTTCCGATCGGTCCCCCCGCCCTTTACCGTCCGGGAGTTCATTTCCATGGGCAGATACCCGCACAGCGGCAGGCTCGCGCGCATGAACCCGGAGGATATCAGCATCGTCGAACATACGTTACGGCTCCTGAAGCTCGAGAATTTCAAAGATAAAAAGGTAAACGCACTGTCCGGCGGGGAGATGCAGCGGGTCTTTCTTGCCCAGGGACTCACCCAGAGACCTGAGCTCATCCTCATGGACGAGCCGACCATTCATCTGGATATCACGCACAAGATGCGGATTCTTGACATTATCGGCTCGCTGGCAAAAGAATCGGGCCTTACCGCACTCATCATCCTCCACGATCTCAACCTCACCAGTGCATACTGCGATCACGTGGTCATGATGAAAAAAGGAGAGATATTCGCAAAAGGCACGCCCCTCGAAATTCTGACCGGAGAATCCATATCGGCCTTGTATGAGGCGAACGTCCGCGTAGGGAAAGACCCGGTTACGCAGAGGCCCCACGTCTTCTTCCTTCCGCAGAAATTTACCGGGATAGAGTAACGGCGGATAAGAGTGACCCTTTTCGTAAAGGTCTTGGTAACGGATGAAAAGCCTGGCGCCTAATCCTTCAGGATATCGATGACTTCGAATTCTCTCTTGCCGTTCGGGGTATCCACCACGACCTCGTCATCGAGCTTCTTCCCGATCAGGGCTTTTGCCATGGGAGATTCGACGGATATTTTACCCTGAGATATATCGGACTCGTCGATTCCGACGATCTGATAGATGATCTCTTCGTCCGTATCCGTATTGCAGAGGACAAATTTCGATCCGAACACGATCCGGTCGCCGGGAAGCCGCGAGGTATCGATGATCTCGGCAGTGCCGATGCGGTGATCAAGCTCCTGTATCCTGCCTTCTATGTGCGACTGGCGTTCTTTTGCGTAAATATACTCTGCATTTTCGGACAGATCGCCGTGTCCCCTCGCTTCTTCGATGGCCATGATAATCTGCGGCCGTTCGATCTTTCTCAAACGCTCGACCTCTTCCTGCAGGGCCCGGTAGCCTTCTTTGGTCATGGGATTTCTCTTCATATCTCTTCTCCGCCTCAAAAAAGAAAAAGATACCGGCAGGAAACACTGCCAGTATCAAGAGAAAAGTTAACACATAACGCTGATAAGTCAAGTGGAGAATGCACCATCCCTGTCACTTTACAGGGCTATTCCTTAAGGATATTCATCGGGGTTGTATGGGAGAAAGTTTCTGTGGTATGGCTGGGATTCAAACAGACGCATATACTTGATTTAAAAAGCGGAGGATAACACATGGTAACGCAGGAAAAGATGACTCTGGCATTGTCGCCCCGTTCGGTTCAGAAAAAAAAGGTCCGCGCTCTTCGCAGGGAAGGCATTGTTCCTGCGGTAATCTATGGGAAAGACGTTGCCACGACGCTGGTCCAGGTGGGGAAAAAAGATCTCGAGCTCCTTTATAAGAAAATGCACGGTACTTCCATCATCGAGGCGGCTCTGGAAGGAAAGAAATTCCCGGTCCTCATTCATGAGGTGCAGAGAGACAAGCTGAGCGGCTCGATCACACACGTGGATTTCATGAAGGTCGACCTGAAGAGAGAGGTTACCGTTGAGGTGCCGCTCAATTTCGTAGGCATATCTCCTGCCGAGAAAGAAGGGAAAGGCAAAGTCGGCCATGAGGCCACGAGCATCTCCATCAAGTGCTCTCCGGCCGATATCCCGTCCGAGATCGAGGTGGATGTCTCGGTCATCCAAGACAAGCACGTCGTGATTCATGCATCCGAACTCAAGCTCCCGGAAGGCGCTGCACTCGGCCACGGCGTAAGCCCGGAGAAGGTCATTGCAATCCTTGCCCAGGCGAAGTTCACCGAAGTGACCGCTGAAGGCGAAGGCGCTCCGGAACAGGCCGCCGCCGGGCCGGCTGAATCGGAATAGGCTTTTCCCGCCCTTCTCGATCAGCCTTTTTTACCATGGCAAGGGGTTTGAGGCGGGCTGCCGGTCGTGCAGGACGATCCCGAAGCGCTGGCCTGCCCTCGATGGTCTTTTCTATCCGGGCGGTCGCATACAACAGGCTCCGGGTGAGCATGGGCGGCTGCCGCCCGGTCTCCAGACGGTACTGATCGATGCGCCTTACCTGAAGCTTGTTCACGCGAGGCGTCTCCTGTACGTCAAAGATCATTGCTGCATGGAAAATGCCGCCGATTTGCCGGATATCGAGGTTGTTGCAGATGACGGCCTTGATCTCCTATACCAAAGGAGCGGCCTTGTCCGTGCCGTAAACATGGGACTCCACCGCTGTCCCGCTAAACCCGACGTCTGTGATCCCGCTTATGCGAAGGCCCTTTACAGCTCCTTCAGGAAATATAACCGGAATCCTTCAGTTTAAGCTTGAGCTTTTCCAGCGCCCTCCTGCGGTGGCTGAACGTGTTCTTCTCGCTGGGATCGAGCTGAGCGAACGTCTTCCCGGACTTCACGTCGAGAAAGACCGGATCGTACCCGAAACCGCCTTCACCTGCGGGCTCTTCACAGATACGCCCTTCGCATTCTCCTTCGGCCCCGATGAGGTCCCCTTCGGGCATGGCAAGGGCCACGGCACACACGAACCGAGCCCTGCGATTTTCCTTTCCTTTCAGAGACTGGAGCAGCAGGGCGATATTCTCCTCGTCGCTCGCGTTCTCGCCGGCGAACCGCGCCGTCATCACGCCCGGCCTTCCTTCAAGGGCGTCCACGCACAGCCCCGAGTCGTCGGCCAGTGTGGGCAGGCCTGATGCCTTGCTCCAGGCGCGCGCCTTGATGGCGGCGTTCTCGGCAAAGGTGGCGCCGTTTTCTTCCACGTTGAGCTGCAGGTCGAGCTCCTGCGGGGTGATGATGGTGATTCCAAGGCTGGTGAGGATATCGGCTATTTCTCGGATCTTTCCCTTATTGGTCGTAGCCGCCAATATCTTCATGCAATCCCGAGGGCCTGGTTCTGAAGTATCATGAGCTGCCCTATGCCCTTCTCGGCCATATTTACCAGGGACCCCATCTGGTCCTTGGTGAACGCGCGGCCTTCGGCAGTGCCCTGTATTTCTATGATACTGCCGCTGCCGGTCATGACAACGTTCATATCCACATCCGCCCGGGAATCTTCCTCATAGTTCAGGTCGAGGAAGATCTCGCCGTCTATGATCCCTACGGATATGGCGGCGACCTGCTCGCGGATGGGGCTGCGCCCGATGATCTGCTGGGCGCACAGGGTTTCCAGTGCGTCTTTCAGGGCTATGTACGAGCCGGTTATCGATGCCGTCCTCGTGCCGCCGTCCGCCTGGAGAACATCGCAATCGATCCAGATGGTCCTTTCCCCCACGTCGTGAAGGTTCACGGCCGCCCTGAGCGACCTGCCGATGAGCCTCTGGATCTCGTGCGTCCTACCCTGGGGCCTTCCCTTCGATGACTCGCGGACCATGCGGGTATTGGTGGAAGATGGGAGCATCCCGTACTCGGCGGTTATCCAG
The DNA here is from genome assembly GCA_002448235.1 of Syntrophaceae bacterium UBA6087. Lineage (GTDB taxonomy): Bacteria > Desulfobacterota > Desulfomonilia > UBA1062 > UBA1062 > Phosphitivorax. The sequence continues at coordinate 13,504 of DIXF01000016.1, read as the reverse complement.
CCCGAACCGGTATTTTTCAGATGAGGCGGCACCTTGTTCTCGACATTGGCGGCACAGATGACACGGGTATCGCCGACTTCGATCAGGCACGAACCGAGCGCGTGCTTGCAGAACTTTCTCGTGATCTTTACGTTGCGGATCTCATCCGGCCACCGCTGGTCCGAGCGTTTGGTAACTTTCGGTTTCGTGATGCCTTTATTCTTCAGAAGTTCCTCTATGGATGCCATTTACCACCCCGGGTTTTATCGTTTGGGCAATACTACGGTGAGATATTGCCGATGTCAACTCATAACCCCCCTCATGAAGAGGCCGAAGATACTCAATTTAACCGCATACCCTTGAAATTATGCGCTATCAGGCTATTCAATGCTTGACACACTTGATTACACTCGGGTAAACGCTCTAAAGGACGGGGAGGTAAAATTGTGAGAATCATTCGATCGTTCATGATCCTCTTGGGGGTTTTTTTCTCCTGCCTCGCCCTGCTGGTACCCTTCATCACCATAGAAATCCCCTGGGGAAACGAAGTGTGGTTCTTCCAGTCAATAGCTGAGCTCCAGAAGAGTTTCCATCTCGCACCCACATTGAACGGCATGAACTTCGCGGGGCCGAACCCAATTGCCGCCACGGTCCTTTCGCTTCTTCCCATGACCGATCTTCTCTCTTTCCGTGTCGTGAGCGTCCTGCTCGGATGCCTGGTGTCCTTGAGCGTCTTTGTCTTCTGCGCCTCTTTGTGGGACAACAGGTCCGGGGTGTTCTCCGCTCTCTTCACCATGACCTCCTGGGGATTCGTCGTGAGCTTCGGCACGATCGGCCCCACCGTTATCCCTGCAAGCATCGCCGTCCTCTCGTTTCTGCTTTTTGCCCAGATCTATCTCAAGGGACTCAACTCCTGGTGGTACCTGCTCTCCTATCTCCTCATGTGCATCGCGGTCGCCACCGGCGGATGGATCCCTCTTGCCTTCTTCGCCTTCAGCATCATCTTTCTCATCCTGCTCGACCTGTCTCCGGGGAAGTTTCTGTCCATCAAGCCCGCACACGGCATCCTCTTTATAGGGGGCTTTATCGCGGTCCTGTACCTTTCCGCCCGGATATTCGAAGGCTCCGCCTATACGAAAACCCTCTTCAGCTACGCTTCCGGGCAGGGGTTCTTCTCCCGGGCCGGGATATGGGCGCAGTACAATCTCCCCTGGCTCGTGCTCGTGATTCCGGCATGGGCATACGGTGAAGGACCGAAAGAAGGGGGTTCGTGGCGCAGCCTGCTGGCGCCGAAGACAGGCTATGCGATCGGAGCCCTGGCGGTCATCCTCTCGCAGAATTTCCAGGAAGGATATGCGGTTTTGAGCATCCCGTTCGGAGGCATCCTCATCGGCTACTGGATGTCAAAAGGCTTCCTGATCAGGCAAAGCCTCCAGAAAGTGCGCACCGTGTCCTTCATTGCGACCGCAGGCCTGCTGATCCTGTCGGCGCTTGCCGTCCTCTCTGCCGGGCCCATCCGTGAATCGATCATGGAGCTGTCGCTGGATGCCTCTCAAGGAGCAGTGCTCGCGGGGTTGTTTGCCGGGTCGGCCCTGCTCCTGTGGTTCGCCAAGAAGCAGTATGCCGGCGCAATCGTTGTCCTGGGCATGGCAGCGGTGCTCTGCCTCAGCTGGTACTCGGCGCTGATACTCATCCCCCGGGATGCGCAGAAACCCCTTGCCTACATGAATCAGATCCGCTCTTTCGTGCCCATGCTCGTGTTCAAGGACGACCTGGACATGCGCGGCTTTACCGCATATGCGGGCGCAGAACCCATCGTGGTGGGAGAAAAGATGGTTCCGGTGGGCGACAGTGCGTATCTTGCCGTGAGAACGGCCGACCTGAAGGCCCTTGTCAAGGACTTGAGCACACGGATGCGAGCCGAGGTTATCAGCTCGTTTTCCGGGCGGGCGACGTATGCCCTCATCAGGGTTTCGCCCCCTGTCCCGCGCCGGCAGTCTGACGGCTGATCACCTTGTCGAGTTGTTCCAGGACGTGGGCAAGCTTTTCTTTTGACTCCCCGTCTTTTATCCTGGGATAAAGCTCGGCAAAGGCGTTTCTGGCCTTGGCAAAATCCCCCATGCTGGTGTAGGCAACGGCGATGTCGTCCAGAAGTCCCGCATCCTGATCCGCGTATTTCATGGCCTGATCGAGATACGTGGCCGCCTCGTCGGTCTTGCCGGCCTTCCACGCCGAGAACCCGGTTCGGTAGAATTGCTCGATGATGTTTTCCTGGCCGCCGATCAGCCCTCGCTTAAGAATTTCGGAATATACCACGTACGCGTTTACATAATCCTTGTTTTTCCAGTAGGCATGGGCGAGGCCCTTGGTCGCCTTCGTGAGGTCGGGCTTGAGCTTGAGGGCCTGCCGGTAGTTGTTGATGGCATTGTCGTACTGCCCCATCATCATCTGGGCAAGGGCAAGGTTGCTGATGGCCAGGTAATCGTATGGCTTTTCCTTGATGGCGGCAATGCACAGGTCCTGCACCTCGGGAAAGCGCATCTGCGCGAGATAAATCGCGGCGAGGTTGACGTTTCCCGGCGAGGAGTTGGGGTACTTGGCCAGCGTGTCTTCCCAGAGCGTCTGGGAGTTCTTCCAGATGTCGTTCTGCCGGAAGGTCATATACGAATACGAGAGGACGACCACCGAAAAGAAGGCGACCGAGACGAGCAGGGGGAACTCGGGCGACAAGCGGGACGAGGTGAGCCTCCAGTGCCAGAGCCTCGAGAACAGATATCCCAGCAGGATGCACCAGGTGAGCGAGGAGAGGAGCGCATAGCGGTCCGCCAGGTTCTGGGAGATGGGGAATATGTGGGCGACCGGAAGGAGAAACACATAGTACCACACCACGAAGAACGCGTAGAGATAGTGCTTCTTCCAGTAGGCGAGAACGGCGCTTGTCACGAGGAGGGCGTTTAAAGCCACGACGGCCCAGGACTGCCAGGCATGGGGATCGGCAAAAAGCTCGATGGGATAATCGGCTGCATAGTTGATGGTGAAGCCGATGAGCGAGAAGTATTCCACGAGTATGTGCGAGACGGCCAGGAGGTTGGTCCAGAAGCTGCCCCCGTGATACGGCTTCACCCCGCCGGCGGTATCCATCATCGTGACGAGGCGTATGCCCATGAAGACGACGAAGGCCAGCACCGGCAGATACATCAGTATCCTCGTCTTCCAGAAAGAAGGGCTCTTTTGTCGGGACTGGATGGCGAAATCCAGCACGATCATGACGGCAGGGATGACGATCGCGGTCGGCTTCGACAGGATCGCCAGGATCATGAACGTGCCGCTTGCAATAAAATATGCCCACCTGCCCGTCCGCGCCCGGATAAAGGCCCACATGCTCAAGAAAGTGAAGATCCCCAGCAGCGGCTCCTTGCGTGCATAGAGCCACGCAACGCTCTCCACGTGCACGGGATGGACCGCATACAGGATGGCCGAGAGGGTGGCCCAGGTGAAGGCCATGTCATGGTCGTCCAGGAAAAGCTTGAACAGCTCCAGAAGAAACAGCCAGCAGGCAAGAATCATGAGCAGGTACAGGAGCATGCTCTGCAGGTGGATGCCGAACGTAACGGCTTTGTGCGACGGGCCCCACAGGGCGAAATCCGCCATGTAGGTGAGATCCCTCACGGGCTGATAGGTAGAGAGCGATGTCACGGCCAAGACGTTTTTCAGATTGTCTTTCGTGATCTCGTGCAGGGCTGTCCTGGAGAAAAGGGCCGGGTCGTCCCAGTTTGTGGCCTCGTTATCAAGGGTGTTGAGATACAGCCCGAGGACAAGGACAGCGATAAAGAGCGCTATCTCGATATACCGTTTCTTCTGGATCGTCATGGTTCCCCTTTCCTCCCTTGGGCTATCCGCCGGGGCTAAGGACTTATCACTCCCTTTTCGTCCCGGACGCCCGGGAACATGAAAAGATGTCAGCCCTCATCACGGTCCCAATCGGGACGGTGCGAAAAAAACCCGAGAATCTCCCCAGCCGCTTCCATACCATTGATCAGGCGCACCCTCAATGTGCAAATAATACCCGCCCTTTCCTGAAGAGGTGAAGGAAGCTCTTTCTGTACATTCCTCCCAATATTTTGCTATAGATAAGATATTAAGGATCGGGAGGACAGGATGATTGTAGCTGATAAGATGCTGGGCTACATGGAAAACTCGTCGTGGATACGCAAGATGTTCGAGGAGGGGATACGGCTGAAGTCGCTCTACGGGGCAGAGAACGTCTTTGATTTCAGCCTGGGCAATCCGGATGTACCGCCCCCGGAGAGTGTCTTGGACGCCATGGCCTGCCTTTGTCAGACCATGAACCACGGGTACATGCCCAATGCAGGCTTCCCCGATGTCCGCGCCGCAATCGCAGCCTATGCTTCCGATATCTACGAAACGACCCTCACGCCGGACGATATCGTCATGAGCTGCGGCGCAGGCGGAGGGCTCAACGTCGTCCTGAAGGCGATCACGAACCCGGGCGATGAAATCATCGCCATTATCCCCTACTTCGTGGAGTATGGATTCTATGTGGAAAACCACGGGGGAGTGCTCAAGAAAACCACCTGCAATCCGGACTTTCTCCCCTCCATACCGAACATCCGTAAATCCCTGACAAGACGGACCAAAGCGATCATCATCAACTCTCCGAACAATCCCACCGGGAGGGTCTATCCGGAGGAAACGCTCATCGAGCTGGCCCGGATCGTCAAGGACCGGCCCGATATCCTGGTCATCTCGGACGAACCGTACCGCAAGCTGGTATACGGCGATATACAGGTCCCTTCGGTTCTGAAGCATATCCCCAACTCGGTCGTGGTCACCTCTGCATCCAAGGAGCTCTCGCTCGCGGGCCAGAGGATCGGGTACATCGCAGCCGGTAGCGGCGTCAAGGATAAGCAGAAGTTCATCGGCGCACTCATCCTTGCCACGCGCATCCTCGGGTTCGTCAATGCCCCGGCCATGATGCAGAAGGTCTATGCGCAGTGCCTGAACGATACGGTCGACGTCTCCCTTTACCGGAAGCGGCGGGACATGTTCACCGCGATACTCGATGCGGCCGGGCTCACTTACGTGCCTCCGGACGGTGCCTTCTACCTCTTCGTGAAATCGCCGCTGCAGGACGACGTGGCCTTCTGCGCCGAGCTGGTCAAGGAAAAGATCCTGGCCGTGCCGGGAAAAGGATTCGGCTGTCCGGGCTATGTCCGGTTTGCCTACTGCGTGAGCGAGGCGAGCATTGAAGGCTGCGCTCCCGGTCTCATGCGGGTCATGGAAGAACTGAGCCGGCAGCGCGCCTCGTAAACGATAAAATGCCGGGGACGCAAGGCCCCCGGGCATCTTGTTTACTGCCGTATATTATACCCGGATCTGATAGGTCTAGAACGGGATATCGTCAAACTCCGGTGAGCTCGGAATGCTTTCGTCAGGGTTGAATCCCGGGTCGCTCGACGCATCCTGGGACCGGGCGCCGGACGAATCCATCGGCGAGAGGATCTGCATGTTGTTTGCGATGATCTCGGTGGTGTACTTCTTGTTGCCGTCCTTGTCATCCCACTGGCGGGTCTGGAGACGACCTTCGACATAGACCTGCTTGCCCTTGGAGAGCAGCTTGGCGCAATTCTCAGCCAGCTTTCCCCAGGTGACGATGCGGTGCCATTCCGTACGCTCCTGCTTCTCCCCATTCTGATCCGACCATATCTCGCTCGTTGCCATCGTGAAGTTCGTCACGGCCTTCCCGTTGGGAGTGAACCGCATCTCGGGATCTTTTCCCAAGCGCCCCACAAGTATTACCTTATTTACTGATCCTGCCATATCGCTTTACTCCTTATTCCCGGCCAAAAGTTATGGTAATCGGCCGGAAGTTACTTTCCTTTTCCAAAAGATAATGTCATTGAAATGCAGACATCATTCCCCGCAATGATCCGACACATAATAACGAAACCATCCTAACCGATATGCTTTGATTACTCAATACTTCTCTTAGACTCAGAGGAAACAAATTCATCTTTAAGAATGACCTGGATGATAGTTCAGATAGATCAACAATATAACATCTTTTAACTTTATGTGCTAATATTGGTTACAGAACAAAAGCAACCTGATGGTATTAGTTTAGGAAGGTTCACTATAGGTATATAAGGGGCAGAACCTCAAGAAATCCTGCCCCTTATATCAATGACCATGTAACGTTTATGGATTATTACTCTCCAGGTTCTGCCATATACCCTGGAACGGACCGCCGAATATTCCAAAGGGATTATCAACCATCGACTTGACCCATTTAGAGAAGTGTACACCTCCAGCAGAGGCTTCTGTGTAGAATTTATCCGTTGCCAGGATCATATGCACATTCCCCTGCCCGATATAATACCGGTAGTTTGGGGCTATTGCTGCTGTGTCGTGCGAGTACAGGCTCATATAATAATTCCATATTCCGAACTCTGCAGCAGACAGATTGTTCCAGATGGCCGGGTTCTGCACATTATTGCCCAGTGAAAGATGATAATACAGCACTTGTATCTGATCATAGGCAGTCGTGTACTGTGCAAATTTCATCAAGGGATATTCGGCAGCAATATTCGTATATACATCTTCCATGGTAAGGGTAGAAACGTCACCCCCCAAAATCCACGTCGGATACTGTATATTCCATACCGCGTTAGCTTTATTGTTGAAATCGCCTGCCATTACCCCACTGGAGGCATCAGCTAAAACATATGCCCTGGTGAAAGGAAAAGCCTCTCTTATGTATGGATAATTCACGATAGCACCATATCCGCCTGCACTGCTGCCCGCGACAAAGACCTGCTGGGGTAACCTAAAACTATCCTTTACCCACTTCAGGACTGCCTGGAAGTTGACAAATCCGCGATGCTGGATGGTCCATGAATCCCCTGGGAGTTTGTTGAGGTAATCGGGATAGTTGTAATCATTGGCTCCCCAGAACATATCTCCTGTGCAATATGGGAGATATACAACGTACCAGTCCTTGAACGGATTATCATTGTTGGTGAAATCGAATATGCCATGATTAATCGTCGGGTACAGAATGGTCGGGTCATATGGGTTGTATACACATAACTGTCCTGAAGACACGAATTCAGATACCGTAGGATTATAGGTGGGAGAATAGATGCAGTTCATGGAATCCCAGCATGCTCCACCGCCATTGAAGAAGATAAGTACCTTGTTTACCTTCCCCTTTCTGACAAAGAAACTATATGTGGGGTCGGTACCCGGGCAATTCGAACATGCCGGTTTTAGCACCTTATCTCCAACCTGATAGGTGAAATCAGGGTCAGGGTATATCTGACTCCAGCCCTCTGAAAGATTTGGTACAAATGGTTTTGGCGTTGCAGCGGCTGCTGGAGAAAAAGATGCAATGAATAAAGATACGAGAATGAACAGCCCTGCATTTAAATATTTTCGGTACGACATGTTACCCTCCTTTTGTCAATCAGCATGTAAATCAAAATTTTATATGGTTACTGATCTGAGTCTTGCAGCATGCTCCCAGAAGGGAGACTGACCTCTTCCAGGAGCGCAATATGACAATTTTTAATTTCATCTAAGCCTCCTAAATCTATCAACCATCAACATCACATACACGTACGGTAAACATGTTTATTCAATCTTTAGATCCGACTTAAAACATACGGTAATGCCCTGTGATAAATTCCTGATAAGTTTTCGGCAAATTTATACAGTGATCGTTATTTCCCTGCCTTCTTCCGGATGATTTTTGTATCAGTGCTGCTGAATTGTGAACATATCATCCGAGACATCCAAGTATGGACCTGCGCGCAACAGTGCACATGTCCATAGTATTCGTGCAATCACCTCTGGAGCATACAATCATTTTTACTGTTTCCCCGGATATTCTACCCGAAAACAGGAGGTGGGTTGATAATTCCTTCATGACCATTACCCTGCCTGCCAGAATTCAGATGAATTCGATACTGTGATCCCAGATTTCTCTGATTACTGCTGTAGTACTAATTTCCTTGAGTGAGTTCATAATTATCGGTCTCCTTAAATTAATAATAATTTTTTAAAAAACCGATAGTGTTGAATAATTATGGATAAAAAAGAGATGAGCTTTGATATCTTTGATTATGGAAAACGTATCAGCCTCGAGATAGGTATCCCTTTTCAACTCAAGCTGGCGGATGTGGCGTTTCCGTTGCAGAGCGTCCTTGTGGGCATGGAGATCGATGAGTATCTCATTATAAAGATCCCTTCACAGTTCTCGAACGTTAAGCACAAGCTTTATCCGGGCGTGGAAATAATTGTCAGATACATTTACCAGGGCATCGTCTATGGGTTTCAGGCCAAGTTAATCGATGTGATCTTCAAGCCCGTGAAGCTTCTTTTTCTCGAGTATCCGAAGATCATCGAACACCATGAGCTCCGGTCTCATAAAAGGGCCCACAGCATTTTCCCGGCAACCATCCGGATCAAGGACAAGACCAGCAACGGCGCAATCATTGACATCAGCAAGAGCGGCTGCCGCTGTCATATTCTGGCTACGCATAAAGATCAGCTCCCCCCTGCTCAAATAGATGACGAAGTCCTTCTCACCTGCAAATTCCCGGGGCTCAACGGCGACCATAAGGTCATGGGCATCATCCGGAATATTGAAAAGAGCAGGAAGGATCTGATTATCGGGGTAGAGTTCAAGTTTATCGAAGAAAAAATCAATGATCACATCAACAACTATATCTACTCCATCGAAGACTTCGCTTCATCCCCACTGAAATAGACTTTCTCGAATAAGAATAAGAAACCTTCGGCCTTTCCCGGTGTCTGTTATTGATTCCCGAACGATATTTCCTTATCATGCAAACGCATGAGGATACCTGCACCCGATCAGAACGTGAGCACAAAGAAATGGACCATTCCCGACCTTGTCGACTTTGAATATTTCCTCTCATCCACGGATGCATCCATGGAGCAGCAGGATCGCAGGATTTTTCTCGAAGCGGTCAAGCCTCGTCTTGCAGGACAGCCGCCCTGGTCGACTCCCCAGAGGCGCAGCGCGTTGAGGCTCTGGCTCGAGGAGCGCAGGGTTTCATCCCGCCTGCAAGAGCCGCAGGCCGTTCTGCCGGGAGAGGTATTCAGGGAATCAAGATCCATCCTGCTCATGCTCGTCGCAGCCATCGGGCTCCTTTCAGGTGGGGCTGTAGCCCTGCCGCTGCTGATCTATACCGGGAAGTCGGCCGTAAATGTCACCATGTATCTGGGTGTGCTGGTGTTTCTGCAGATCCTGAGCCTGCTCGTCATGCTCCGGTTCCTGTTCTTCAAGACCTCGATGGGCAGTCTTAAAAAAAGATCCCTCCTCTATCTCCTTCTCGGCAGGCTGTTTGAGAGGATATCGGCCATGGTTGCCAGGGGGGTAGCGGACAGGACCGAGATCCGGGCGGCAGCGGGACCTTTGCGCGGTATGTACGTCATCTACGGGCAGATCCTGTTCTGGCCTTTCTTTGCAGCTATGCAGCTCTTCGGGATCATGTTCAACGCCGGAGCGATCGGCGCTACGCTCATCCGGGTCTTTACCTCGGATCTTGCCTTCGGCTGGCAGTCCACCCTGCAGATGAGCCCTGAAGGCGTCCATACCCTGATCAGGACCCTGGCAATACCCTGGACCTGGCTGCTGGGCCTACATTCCTACCCGAGCCTGGCGCAGATCGAGGGTAGCCGCATGTTCCTCAAGGAGGGAATTGCCTCGCTTGCCACCGGGAATCTCGTTGCCTGGTGGCCCTTCCTGGTAAGCGCCGTTGCATGCTACGGCCTGTTGCCGAGGGTTGTGCTGTGGTTCGCCTCAGTTGCCGGCGAGCGCTTGGCCCTTGCCCGGGTGCGGTTCACCCATGCAGGGTGCGAACAGTTGATCCTGCGCATGCAGTCTCCCGGGATCTCGATGGAGGGGGCCCCTGACGGTTCCCCTTCGTTCAACCCTGCCCCGGTTACGCCGGTCAGCACCGAAACGATGTTTCTTGCGCTCACGGACGCAGCGGTTCTGATCCCGGAAGACATCATCGGCCGGTGCGATAGCGATGAGCTCGACCGGCACCTCGCCGTGCGCCTGGGCCTGAAACGCACGGAGCTCCTGCCGGTCAGCGGCAGCATCACCAGGGACGGGCCGGCGATCCAGAAGGCCGCCTCACAAGGGCATGATGATGACAGCGAGCGGGCCGTGGTCCTTGTCCAGGAGGCGTGGCTCCCGCCCATTGCCGAAACCGTGGAACTCATCGAAAAGATCCGCTCCTGCGGCGGCCGCACCATGCGCATTACCGTGCTGCTCATCGGGAAGCCGGCTCAAGGCACGATCCTCACGCCGGTCCGGCCGGGAGACAAAGCCATGTGGAACAAGGCCCTGGCAGGGCTCGCCGACCCGTATCTCTCCGTGACGACAGCAGGTGACGCATGAAGGATACGCCCCAGGTCCTCACCTTTGCAGTGGTAGGACATCCCAATGAAGGCAAATCGTCCGTGGTGTCGACGCTGACCGAGGATGACAGCGTGCGCATCACCCCGCTGCCGGGGGAAACTTCCGTGTGCCGGTCCTTTCCCGTGATTATCGACGGGTCGGAGATAATGCGCTTTATCGACACTCCGGGCTTCCAGTCGCCGCATGCCACGCTCGAGTGGCTCCAGGCGAATGCAGGACCGGACATGCTACAGTCCTTTCTGCGCCACAATGCCGGCGACCCCCGTTTCCGCGGCGAGCTTGAGCTGTTCAAGCCGCTTGCCGAAGGCGCCGAGATCATCTATGTCCTCGATGCCTCCAGGCCGTTGCGCTCGTTCGACATCGCCGAGATGGAGATACTCCGCATGACCGGCATCCCCAGGATGGCCGTCATCAATGCAAAGGAAGAGGATGACGGCAATGTGCAGATCTGGAGAGACGAGCTTCGCAAGCACTTCAACGCCGTGCGGGTCTTCAATGCCCACAAGGCGACGTATGCTCAACGGTTAGCCCTCCTGAACAGCCTGAAATCCATCGATCAGGAGTGGGAATCGCCCCTGGCCGCGGTGATCGAGTCCCTGGAAGATGACTGGCTCCAGCGGGTCACTCAGTCCGCCTGGCTCATCACCCGCCTGATCGGGCGGGCCCTGCGCCACCAGGTATCGAAAAGCATCCCGCCCGGGCAGGAGCCCCGGGATCTGCTGGAGAACATCCTTCAGGAATACCGTGACCACATAACGGCCCTGGAGAGGGAAACACACCTGGGAATCCGCAGGCTCTTCAAGCACAACATCTTTGACTATCGCCTGCCGGAGCAGATCGTGGCAGGCGACGACCTGTTCCAGGAAAAGACCTGGCGAATGCTGGGATTGAGCCCGACCCAGGTTGCTGCAACAGGGGCTGTGGCCGGAAGCGGGGTCGGCCTTGGACTCGATGCAATCGCCGGGGGCTCGAGCCTGGGGGCCTTCGCTCTGGTGGGCGGACTTCTGGGCGCCGGCGGAGCCCTGCTGGGAGGCAGGCGCATGATCACCTATGAGATCAAGGGACCGCGCATGGGGCCCTTTCAGTACGGCAAGCCCATCGGCGATCAGCTGTTCATCGTCGGGCCGAACAGGAATGTCCGGTTCCCCTTCATCCTCTTGGACCGGGCGCTGATCTTCTTTGCCAATACCATTAACTGGGCACACGCCAGGCGGGAAGCCGTCCAGGGTTCGGCCGATGAGCCCGGGAGCTTTGCGGCACACTTCAGCGACTCTCAGTCAAGGGCCTGCAACGCTTTTTTCCAGGCGGCGCGCGCAGGAGACGAGACGAAGATCCAGTCCCTGGAAGAATCCATGGCGGATATGCTCATCGATGTTCTCATGGCTTTATCAACTCAGGAAAACCGACACAGCGGCCTTTAAAAATACCGGCAAAGGATTGTATTGGGATAACTTCGCGATCATGCAGGGCAGCCGGCATGCGTTTCTCACATGACGGCTGCATTACCTCTCGGGCTGCTCTCCGCCGGCTGACCGGTTATTCCCGAGAACATGCCCGGGCCGAACGAACGTATGTCCGCTCACGTCTTCCGGGCACGTGGTGCTCTTCGAACCCCGGGCTATTTTTCGCCTTCGAGCTTTGCCCGCAGGACATTGGACAGCGAAAAGGTAACCACCCGACGTTCGGTTATTGCAATCTCCTCCCCTGTCTTCGGGTTGCGGCCCCTTCTCGGCCGTTTGTCTCTCACCGACCACTTGCCGAATCCGGATAAGGTTACTTCCTCGCCCTTCTCAAGGGTTTCCTTGATGATTTCGAGGAAGGTTTCGAGGCCGTCCGAAGCCTCTTTGCGGCTCAGACCTGTTTTCATGATGACTTCATCGATTACTTCAATTTTTGTCAGAGTGTCCACTGAGTCTCCTATTGTATCGTTCATTATCGATAAATATAATGGATAGTTAGAAAAGCAGCAAGCGTTATTATAAAAAAAGATCCAACAATTTCAGGCGGGATTGATATAAGGCCGTATGTCTGAAAAGTCCAAGAGCCGACTTTTAAGAGTCGGCTCTTGGGTGTGTGGGGGTTTAAAAACTTTATCAGTTGCTCTTGAGACCAGGGTGATACCGGTACCTCTTGATGTTCTCCCGTGTTCTGATGAAATCGTCGTACATCCTGCCGATGCACAGCACGATGCCCAAGATGAACAGCCCGATCATGAACCAGGGCTCCGTCCCTATCTTTACATCGATCCAACGGCCGATGAAGAGAAACACAAACGAGGAAACAACTATGGTGAAGCTCCAGGCGCTCATCATCAAAATGTGATTGATGTTCCGTGTATCCTTTGCCTTCTTCGTCCCTACCATAGCTCTACCCTCCTTCCTCCTCTTTATCCCGCCCTTGAAAGGTCTACCCCCCAAGGGCGGGAATATAAGGTCCTTATCTCTTCTCCCCTAGCTCACCAGGTTCTTTACCGCTCCGATTACCGGCGCCGTGAACATCGCCACCAGCACCGCATACAGCGCAAACGACCCAACCGCTTCGCTCAAATATATCCTCGGATACCGGTGCTTCAGCGATACGATGGTAAGCCCACCCATGATCAGGCACCCAAGATGAAAGTACGGGAAGTTCCCACCGCCTGCCGCCTGTGCCGCAAATGCAAAGGTCGAGGTGATCAGTATCACGAAAAATGCTACGATTGCTGTCTGGATTGTTCTTTTCATTGTAAGGACCCTCCTTTTATTTCTCTTTTTGTTTGCTTTCCTGCCCCTCTCTATAGGAAGAAGCGTGCCAACTCACTCTACAGGGCGCATTTGTCCCTGCAATTACCTGTTTTTGCTTGCTTATTGCCTGCCAGAACCCCCGGCCCCACAAGGCAGAATACCCCTGCCTGCCAACCGGAAATTAAAAGGAACGTTTAGTCCGTTCGATGAAACGTTGAATGAATACTGGATTTGACCCCTGCGGAAAGAGACAGCGGGGGAGCATAGACATATCATCTATTATTCCCATCTATTATTCTTCCTGGCCGGTCTTTACTTTTCGTTC
>DIXF01000010.1 GCA_002448235.1 Syntrophaceae bacterium UBA6087 | reverse complement strand
TGGACATTCTTCTCCGGCATTGACAACGCCAGAGGGTCGGCGCACCTACAGCAAACGCTTAGGCATAGTGGAGCCGGTCTTCGGGAATATCCGGTCATGCAAGAAAATGGACAGGTTCACGTTGCGGGGACGGATCAAGGTCAATATCCAATGGCTGCTCTATTGCCTGGTCCACAATATTGAGAAGATAACCAACTATGGTAAGACCTACGTGATGGCGCCTGCATAAAGAGGGGTAGACAATGGTATGCCCAGGCTAAGTGATATGAATAGTGCTGTGAAGCAATCTTGTTGTGTGGCCATTCTCATGACTTTGTCTCGTATCAATGCTTCCGACATCTCTCTAAAAAATGACAACCAGCGGTCACTTAAAAATAGTTTTTAGACAGGCTCGTTAGCCATGGATATGGCTTAGACATATGGCAAAAAACAAAGACCAACACTATGTACCAGCCTTTTATCTCTATCATTTCACAAACTACGATCAGAGACTTGCATCAACAGGGAGACCGCATCGTGAGACCAGTATTTATCATTTCGATATCCATAGAAAATGTGTAAGGGAGCGTCCTATTGAAAATGTGGCTATCGAATCATACCTTCTTTCATACCAGAAGGCAGATGGTAGCTATGATCATTCCTTAGATATTGAAGTGCAAGCTGTAGAAGCCAGAGCAGCCAAGGCAATAGAAGAGCTTAATGATATTTTTAAATACACATTAACGAAGAAACCTGGATCAGTGGGGATTCCTAATTCAATTATTGATGACTTGATGGAATTGTTATTTTGGCAGATCAAAAGACACCCTGAAATAATTCATGAGTTAAAAATAGACTGTGAACAGTATCTCGTTGAGCATCACTGGTCAACTCAAGACGCTAAGCAAATGGCACTCGAAGTTATTAAAGAGATAGGGAAACCTGGAGTTTACGATATAAAAGACGAACTTCAAAAGAAGAATAAGGTCATTCTATGTACTTCCACGAATGGTGCACATTTTATTACCACTGATAAGCCTTTTGTTCGGTTTAACAAGACTGGAAGAAATGGGATTGGTGTTCAAGATACTGAGATATATTTTCCAATTACCTCTAACATGCTGCTCTTCTTGTGCAACAACGGAAACAGAAGGGAGTTTCGGCTGGAAAATCATCGTAGCGTATTGAGAGAATTGAATACATATATAGGAAATCAAGCATCAAGATATTTGTTCGGACCAAGCAGCACATACTTAAAACGAATAGCCAAGATCATTGGCTAACCAACGCATGCACACGGACGCGGGCGTTCCGCCCGCGCCGGTGATGCGCAGCGTTCGAAGTGAAATATCGGATGGAGTAGAATGGGCGAACAAGGTACTTTAGTTAAGTTTGGAAAGCATGAGCATCTTCAACAATTACAAGATACCGGACTTCTTTATATGAATACTCCTCAGTATTTTTGGAAAGTTGAAGACGAAGAGCTTCGGGGCGATCCTTTTGATTGTATTGCTACAGTTGCAAGAGGACCAAAAGTGCAATTCACTCTTGACGGCCAAGAAATCGTTGCGGAGGGAGAATGGATTCTAAGAATGTATCCACCTGAACTTGAGAAGATAAACATCTTTTGCATGTATGCGTTGCGGCCGTCTACTGCAGGAAGCTTCCCCATAGACGAAAGGAACTTTCTGTTTGGAGACCATGCCTTAGTATTTCTTAACCGAGACGAGTTTATGCGTAGAATGGAAATAGCCTTGGTATCACAAAAAATTAGGGGTAACGCTGATCTTGTTGAATACGTAGATGATAAATATATTGGAGAGATAGGTCCGTTTAGGAAGCTTAAGAGATTCGCGTATCAGTCGGAGTGGAGACTTGTCTGTGCCCATGGACCAGGACGACCTCGGAAAATTCAGATCGGTAGCATTCGAGATATTTCCGTCATTATACCCAGTGATCAAGTAAACAATGAGATAAAGGTTAACTTCGAACAAGGCACTCCACCGGACGCGGCAGAGCCGCGCCGGTGAGCTTTGTCGTTGAACTGAGGGACAAAGAAAAAATGAAAGAGTCAACATTTGTAGACGTATTTGAATCGATTGCCAAGGAGGTCCTTGGTGATAAAGCCGTAGTGCTGCGTAAAGCCAATCTGTATTATGAGCTTTTTCTCAACAGAAAGCTTGAACTTGCCACACCAGAAACAAAAAACCCTAAGCGTGGCAATTCTGCATTTCAAACTGACATTTGTATTTTTGAATTGGTAGATGGCATCAAGTTCCCTCGTGTAGTGATAGAGTTTAAAGAAAGAATCACCACCCATGATATTTTGACATATTCTGCCAAGGCTGGAATGCATAAGAAGATTTATCCATGTTTACGTTATGGGATTCTTGTAAGTGAAGAAAGATCGATCCCAAGTAGATTTTTTGTTCATAATGAAAACCTAGATTTCTTTATTGCCGCACAAGCGTATAAAGCAGAGTTTCAGATTCGTCCTTTTGCAAAAGATCTTATTGAAAAGGAACTTCAGGTCTCTCGTATACTTGAGCAAATTCACTTTGAGGGGCGAAAAGTTGATTACTATTGCCGAGACATTGTCTTTCGCAATTTTGGAAATAATTAGATGGGAATACAAAAGAGTCCAACAAGATCAATACAGCCGATCGCTACGCTCCGGCTGATTTTTTCGTTATGAGGGTATGAGGATTTTATGAAATATATAATCAAAGATTCAATTCTTGGTACTGAAAATGAAAAAGTCATCACACAAAAAGAGTATAAACAACTCAAAGATGCAAGGAAGATTTTAGCTAAGGGATTGGCAATTGAAGAAAAGTATGACGTTCTCCTCTCCAATTATATGGATTTTGAGAATGAGATTTTGCAAATATCAACAGAAGCAATGATATATAACCAAAATGGTTACGATTACTTTCAAATTATAATTGCAAGAATGAATAAGAGGCTAATCAATTTTTTAACAGCTTCAAGATTATATATTGACCATATAAAACAACACGTGAATGACTTATATCCCGCAATCGCTAATGAAAAGAGTTTTGTTCAAGTTCATTGCTCAAATAAATATGATAGATTTCTAGAATATCGGTTTATGGAGGAACTCAGGAATTATGTACAACATTGTGAGTTCCCAATCCATCACGCTACAGTACAGAACTGGAAAGAAGATAATAAAAAAGGGTCTAGAGACATGATACATTCAATCGATATCTTTTCATTAAAGAGTTATTTGAAGGAAGATGATAAATTTAAAAAGAAAATTCTCTCAGAGATTGAAGAAAAAGTGAATCTTAAGACGTATGTTCGAAAGTATGTAGAGTGCCTGAGTGAAGTACAAGCCGTTATTAGAAATCGTGTGACAAATAAATTATCAGAAGCACGAAAACTAATTGAGGATCAAATGGTCGAGCACAAAAAAATTTACCCGAAAGATTCATCTGCTCTAATTGCATCTTCCATCAATAGCAAAGGAATAGTAACTGATGAGTTCCCTCTTCTACTTTCATGGGATGATATTCGCATTGACCTTGAAAAGAAAAACAGAATCATGAAAAATCAGACAAGAAGATATGTTTCTGGTCAGATAAAAGACGCATAACCAGCCACTTCAGCCGACCGGCTTCGCCGGCGGCTGAGCAGCACGTTATCATCTCCGTGCTATTGACAAATATGCACATTTAATGCATACTGATGCATATGAGAACGACATTAAATATTGACGATGATACTTTAAACAAAGCAAGTAAGCTCACAGGGATCAAGGAGAAGACAACTTTGGTTCAGCGTGGACTTGAAGCGCTTATTGCAATCGAGAGCAGCAAGAGGCTTTCAAAGTTAGGCGGGACAGAGAAGGATCTCCAGTCGATTCCCCGACGCAGGCAGTCTGGATCTTAATAATGGTCCTGGTTGACACCTCTGTTTGGATCGACCATTTTAAAAAAGGGAATACCTCTCTTGAGAAACTGCTGCTTGACATGGAGGTAGTATGCCATCCTTTTATTATTGGTGAGCTTGCCTGCGGCAACCTGAAGAACAGCAAAGAGATCCTTTCATTGCTTCATTCTCTCCCTACGGCTCCTCTCTTAGAGCATGATGAAGTTTTATATTTTATTGAAAGAAAAAAACTCATGGGAATAGGAATCGGTCTTATTGATGTGCATTTACTTGCATCTGCTCATCTTGCTCATGCTCCTCTCTGGACCATTGATAAGAAGCTGCTCAATGCTTCAGATGCTCTTGGTGTCTCCTACTCAAACTGAAGATAACCCGCCACTCCATCCCACGCGTTCGGTTGAATCAATTTTGTAACATTTCAATAAATAAATTTCAATTTGGAGATATACATCATGGTTATATTTTTAATGGAAGACTTGGATACTAAGCGGATTGTTGTCAATAGAAGCAGTTACAGGAAACCTCTCTCTGAAATCTCAGTAAACAGATTAATTTATTCTTTTCTCTTGATTGTCATTTTTTCTAGTATTAGTTCATGCAATCAATCCGAGAAGGCTGACAAAGATATAATTCTCCCAGAGGTATCCGTTTCTTCTCCTGCTTCAAGCATCGATATAACGGACGGGGTCATTTTCTCAGCATACGCTACTGATAATGCAGCTATTCAGAAAGTATGCTTTTACATTGATGGTGAACTTGTATCTGAAGACTACGAAAGTCCTTATGAATTGGACGTGAGCTCATTTGAGCAGTTTTCTTTTGGGTTACACACATTGTTAGCTTCTGCAGTAGATACTTCGAGGAACATTGATTTCTCTGATCCAATAATAATAAATACTTACGAATCAGGTCGTGTTGATATTTCAGGTGATATTAATATGAACCTAGATAAAATATATCCCTTATGGTCTATGGGAGCAAGTGCATGTGGCGAATTAGGGAATCCGAACTATTCTGCAAATGTTACATCTTTAATCCCTGTTCTAGGTATCAGCGAGGTAAAATCAATCTCGGTGTCCGGATGCACAAGTATGGCATTAAAAGATGATGGTACCGTGTGGGAATGGGGATATATATTTGATGATGGCATTTATGGAGATGGGAAGAACTGGAACTCAGTAGTGTCCCGAAACATATCGAAGTCCCGGAAAAAGTCGGCGCAATATCAACTGGAGGGAATCACTCTTTAGCAATAGACGATTCTGGGCATGTCTGGCAATGGGGAAGGATAAGCGCTAGCGACTTTTGGGATGAAATGCTTTTTGTGAGCAGATCTCCTGTCAGAATTGATGGACTTGATAACGTGATTCAAATTTCAGCTGGCGGATTCCATTGCTTGGCTCTCAAGAATGACGGGACTGTATGGGCATGGGGAAGGAATAATGTAGGTATGCTGGGGGACGGCACCAGAACAAATAGAACCTCACCCGTGCAAGTCGTCGGGTTACCAAAAATAAAATCAATTGCTACTGGAAGATATCACAGCATGGCTATATCTACAAACGGCGAAGTATATGCCTGGGGATATAATTTCAAAGGTGAGTTAGGCAATGGCACTTTTAATAACGACAGCACAGTTCCAATAAAAATTACAAGCTTGAGCCATGTCAAGGAAATTGCCTGCGGTTATTACCTGAGCATGTTTTTAAAAGAAGATGGCACCGTGTATGCGTGTGGAGAGAATGAATTTCCAGGCAGGCTCGGCGATGGGACAGAAATAAACAGATATACACCTGTTCAGGTCCTGGGCTTATCCGATGTTCTCTGCATAAGGGCTTCTGATTATAAAAGGATGGCATTGACCAGAAATGGAGATGTATGGGTGTGGGGTTGTACCGAGGCGACTTACGTAGATGAGGGATACCCTTACTACTCTACAGAGGAAAGCATTGTACCAATAAAAATGACAGGAATTTCTCGTGTAAAAGATATTGCGTGCAGTTCTTTTTATATCTTAGTTATTAGAGATCTCATTTATAACTGAATGATTAATTTTAAGTGGAATCTTCACTCGCTCACTAAACAATAGTTGATTGGCAATCGAACAAAAGGAGCCACCGGAGGGCTTTCAGCCGCCGGTGATCCTAACGTTCGGATAACAGTATGACTACAAACACAACAGCATATCATATTGGCAAGTTTATCTTTTTGTTTTCAGCATGTGGAGGCAGAAGTGAAAAATATTCTTGTTCTTCTTGCATAAGCTGATGATGAAATGATTCGTAAAAAACTTTAAAAAGGAGATTGAAGATATGAGTAAACAATTACACAGGTTGATTGTCATTCTGGCTCTTTTTTGCGGAATCTTCGCATTAGCGGCGACGTCATACGCTATGATGAAATCAACAGGAATCGCAAGAAAACCCGGTGATGCTTTAGGTTCAATCGTAGTGGCAAGAGATGACGGCAATAACTGGCATATTGAATGGAGTTATGATAAGCAATTAACCCCCAAATCCCCTGCGGTAACGAAGGTGAATATCAATTTATATCAAAACGGCAGATTCCTTCGTACAATTGCCGAAAATGTTCCGATTGGCCAAAATGGCCAAGGTTCCTGGAATTGGAAGGCGACTGGTGGGCCGGATGATGGGGAATGGCTCAATGGAAAAGACTATCAAATAGAGATTGTAATTCCGAGCAAGCCAAACTTGAAAGCTTCAGGGGCTAAATTTGCTGTCGAATAATCTCGTCATTCTACAAATGGTGAGTTTTGATTTATGGTTGAGCAATTGGCCCAAATGGAACAGAACCTTCAGAAAAACCCCATTGTGTAATTATAGGGGGGGTTATGAAAAGGCTTACTTTTAAGAAAATTGACGCCTTTGCAACAGACAAATCTTCGGGGAATCCCGCAGGGGCAATATATCTGGATACTGGAAACGAACTCAGTCCGATGGAGATGCAACGTATTGCTGCCGAGCTGAAAGGATTTGTGAATGAGGTAGGTTATGTGAGCAAGCTTGATGAGGATACTTTTGTGCTGAAGTATTATTCATCCGAAAGGGAGGTTGACTTTTGCGGGCATGCCACAATTGCAATTATGTATGACCTTTTTAAAAGTAATGCTGGGCTTCTCAAGAAACCAACCATCAACATTATCACCAGCAAGGGAAAGTCGCTTGTTGAAAATAGAATTCTTGATGAAGATGCTGTCTTTATTTCTGCTCCTCTTCCGCGATTTTCAAACAAATTCATTCCAGCAACTCATATTGCAGAAGCTCTAGGCATCAGCATTCAGGACATACGCGAAAACTACCCCATCGAAACTGTGAATGCAGGATTGGAAACGCTCATAGTCCCGATACAAGCCTTACAGACAATGCTGGCCATACATCCTGACTTCATGAAGCTGAAGCTGTTCTGTGAGAATAATTCTATTGATATCGTGGAAGTGTTTTCCTCAGAGGTCTCTGATAAATCCAATCGTTTTCGAACAAGAGTCTTTGCACCTCGTTATGGATATCTTGAAGACCCTGCAACCGGGTCAGGAAACGCGGCCTTCGGGTACTATCTGATAAAACACAGGGGATGGGGTGGTGAAGTTATTTCACTGGAGCAAAACAATAAGATGGATAATGCAAACATTATAAAATTATTAACAAGGCAAAACGAAACGAATGATATTGAAGTTGCTTTTGGTGGTGGTGCAGTTTTGAGAATACAGGGTGAATATTTTTTAGTTTAATCGGGGTAAATATCATGAGCGAAGAAAGTAAATCAATTCATGATTTTGACTTCAAACTAATCTGCGAATATTTTTCAAGTGTAGAACGACAGGGGCCCGGCAGCCCTGAAGTGACTATTAAGGCCTTGAGCTTTATCGATAACCTGACAAACGAATCCCGCATTGCCGATATTGGTTGTGGAACCGGCGGTCAGACAAGGGTAATGGCTAATCATGCGCCCGGACATATTACCGGCATCGATCTGTTCCCCACCTTTATAGAGCTGTTTAACATGAATGCGAAAAAATCGAATCTTCAGGAGAGAATACATGGTATTGTCGGTTCGATGGACAGCCTTCCTTTTCAGCATGAAGAACTGGACCTGATCTGGTCGGAAGGAGCAATCTATAATATCGGGTTTGAACGCGGCCTGAATGAGTGGCGCAAGTTTTTGAAAACCGGAGGCCATGTTGCCGTTTCTGAGGCCTCATGGTTTACCGAAGAGCGGCCTGTCGAGATCGACGAGTTCTGGAAGGATGCTTATCCGGAAATAGATACAATTTCAAACAAGGTCGCACAAGTGCAAAAAGCCGGATATATTCCCATCGCTACCTTTGTTCTTCCTGAAAATTGCTGGACCGAACATTTTTATGATCCACAAGTTTCAGCACAGAAAAACTTCCTGAAAAAATATGCGGGTAATAAGGCTGCTGAAGAGCTCATAGCAAACCAAAGGCATGAGGCTGAATTATATTACAAATATAAAGAGTTTTACGGCTATGTTTTCTATATCGGGAAAAAGATTTAAGCACGGAGGCTATACAGCCCGGTAATCGGCGATCTTTTGGTTTGCAGCCGCCGCTGACCTTCCACATTCGGTGATAAAGATATGACGAGATTAGTTGATCTGGGTTTCGATCCCTGGTTTGAAGCACGTGACCATGACGTCCGCCGCGAGGGTCAGGACATTGCGCGCGTCTCGGCGGTTGACCGCAGCTCGTACCTGATCAGGAATGAAGTCGGGGAGGTCCCTGCCGAGCTTGCGGGGAAGTTCTATTTCCATGCCGAGTCGTCGGTCGAGCTGCCGTGTGTCGGCGACTGGGTCGCTGTGCAGTATCACAACGATGACACCGAAGCAATCATCCATGGTGTCTTTCCGCGAAGGACGTTTTTACGCCGAAAACGGGCCGGCACGGAAGTGGACTACCAGATGATCGCAGCCAACATCGATATCGCTTTCATTGTCCAGTCATGTCACTTTGACTTTAATCTGCCCAGACTGAACCGGTATCTGGTAATGGCGGCCGACGGGCATGTCGAGCCGATCGTCATTCTCGCCAAGACGGACCTGATCTCTCCCGATGAGCTGCAGCAGAAGCTTGAGGCTATCAGGCAGGCCGGCATCACGACCAGGGTCATTGCGCTCAGCAACGTAACCGGCTCCGGATTTGACGGATTCCACCAGGTATTGATGCCGGGTCGGACATACTGCCTGCTCGGGTCATCAGGAGTCGGCAAGACGACGCTGATCAACCACCTGACCGGACGGGATGATCTGGATACGAAAGCTGTCAGCGGAACAGGAGAAGGCACGCACACGACAACGCGCCGGCAGCTCATCGTTCTCGATAAGGGCATAATGTTCATCGATACGCCTGGAATGAGAGAGCTGGGCCTTCTGGGAGCCGGTGAAGGGGTAAGCAAAGGGTTTGAAGATATTACCGAGCTTTCCATGGCTTGCCGCTATGCCGATTGCAGCCATACTCAGGAAGCAGGCTGCGCGGTCCTCGCCGCAATCGCAAACGGCGAGTTGAGTGAAGAGCGCTATTCCGGTTATCTGAAGCTCAGGAAAGAGTCGGAGCACTACGAGATGTCGTACCTGGATAAACGTAAAAAGGACAAGGCCTTCGGACGCTTCATTAAGACGGTAAAGAAGAATTTGAAAAAATGACAACAGGCTTGTAGAATCAGTGAAATACAGGGGGAGGTGCATACAATGACGACAGTCGGCTCGAAAAAGCATTTCTCGATGATCCGGGAGTTTCACCTGGCAGACTGGTTCACTCTCGCAAACGCTGTCTGCGGCACAGGTGCGATCTTCTCCATCATGACATACATCGAGCTGCGTGATGTCAGCCACGTCTACTATGCGTTCGGCCTCGTCCTGGCTGCACTGATATTCGACGTCCTCGACGGACGCATCGCCAGGTGGCGGCAGAAGACTTCGGTACTGGGCCAGGAGCTCGACTCGCTCGCAGACGTCATCTCCTTTGGCGTGGCCCCCGCAATCATAGGGTATGCCTGCGGCATGAACGGCCTGTACGACCGCATCATTCTGGCTTTCTTCGTCGCGTGCGGGGTGTCGCGCCTCGCCCGGTTCAACGTCACTGCAGAGGCATTGTCCCAGGGGTCCGACAAGGTGAAATACTTCGAAGGAACACCGATACCGACTTCGATCCTCCTCGTCTTTGTCCTCACGCTGGCGGCATGGTCCGGCGCTATCCACCAGGAATTGTGGCTCGGCGAGATCACGCTGATGGGCTATAAATTCCATCCGCTCGTTCTCATGTTTGCACTTTCGGGTTCGCTGATGATCAGCCGGATCCGCATCCCCAAACCGTAAGACCATGCAGCCGGAATGAAGCAATGTCTGCGTTTAGAGGCTTCGGACCCCTTAAGCTGACCGGTAAGCCGAAAGATTTATTGCGCTCAGGCGTACCCGGCAGGATTACCCATGACTTTTGTGCCGGTAACCGGCAGAATGGAGAATATATGAGAAGAAACATTTCGCTCGCGTTAACCATGCTATTCGCCGCAATAGCCTTCGGGATGGGTGAAGGAGGGGCGTTCCTCATAGATCTCATGCCGATATCCATCGCGTTGCTGGGCTGTTTCATCGTCGCGGCAGCTGTTCCGGGATCGTTATTGAAGAAGGGCATAGTCTGGGTCGGCTCTTTTGCAATTATCACGGCGGCATACTTTACCGGGGCATACTCATTCAACCGCGCCTTCAACGAATGCGTCCACAAGGGTGAGGCCGTGAGGGCGCAGCTCGAAGAATACCATGCCGGCCACAAGCAATATCCGGAAAGCCTCAAGCTGCTGAACGGACCGCTGCCCGGCAAGCGTGTCACCCGGCCGACGATTCTGGTTTATAAAAGAACCCAGGACGGGTATGAGCTCGCTTTCCAGGATTGGCTCGTCGAGTTCAAAGCCACCGAGTCGGAACCATTCTTGGAGCATAAATGAGCCCTGGGGCCGGGAGGCGGAGAAATGATTCTTGATGTGCTTGAGAACGCATACCGTTATGCTGCTTTGAACAAGGGGTTTGCACAGGCGTTCGAATTTCTCCTGCGCCCCGATCTCAAAGGACTTCCGGTCGGAAGATACGAGCTGGACGGTGAGCGTATCTATGCGATGGTGTCCAAGGACCCGGGCCGCAAAAAAGAGGATGCACAACTCGAAGCGCATCAAAGATACATCGATATTCAACTGGTCCTGGCAGGGACCGACGACATGGGATGGAAGCCCGGGTCGCTGTGTAAACGGCCATCCGGAGAATACGACCGGCAAAAAGATATGCAGTTCTTCGCAGACAAACCGGATGCCTGGCTCTCAACCAAAAGCGGTGCGTTCGCAATCTTTTTCCCGGAAGATGCTCACATGCCGCTGATCTCGCCGGGGCAGATCCACAAGGTCGTGGTGAAGGTCGCCGTGTGACCGACTTTTTGTTATACTTTAGCTGCAATTCAATTGGAGACTGATATGAGCCACCAGACAACTACAAGGGGATTTATCGAGGGCGCCCTTCAGGACGCAAGGTTCGCTGTTCTGGCGACCGAGGGCAATGGGCAGCCACATGCCAGTTTGATAGCTGTCACTCCTGTCGAAGGTTTCCGGCAACTTATCTTTGCGACATATCGAAACACGCGCAAGTTCCGCAATATGGCGGATAACGGCAAGGTGGCCGTTCTCATCGACGGCCGGGCATCGGGCAGTTCAGGTTTGCAGGAAGATCTCGTGCTGACCGTGCTTGGCTATGCTGAAGAAATAGGCGCCGAAGATCGGGAGTCGGCTTTCAGCGCACATCTGGCGAGGCATCCTGATTTGGAGTCCTTTCTTCGATCGCCTGACTGCGCGATAGTCTCCATTGCGGTGAGTGAGTATCAGGTAGTTCTTGGAATTAACGATGTCAGATGGTGTTCCGTTGACGATCTGGTTTTCACCTGAGAGGCCCGTTCAGCGTACCGGGCAAACCTGTGACCCTGCTGGATATTCAGGGAGAAATTCATGCAAAATCTTATCATGCTCTTTATGCATACGAGAATTGAGCAAAGAAGGGGTCAGGCTTTTGATCCGCTGAAGGGACCGTCATGTATCGCGAAGGGTGAGAGTATGTTCCGGCGCTGGCACTGACCGTGCGGAATGTAACAGAAAAAGTATGGAGAATGTATGAAAAGCGTGACCGCGATCGTCGGGAGCTACCGCAAGGGCGGAGTCACCGATACCGCAGTGGACGAAATTCTGGCATCTGCGCGGGAAGAGGGGGCCGAGACCCGCAAGATATATCTCGTCGATGCGCATATCGAGTTCTGCATGAATTGCCGCAAGTGCACCCGGCAGGAAGGGCTGCGGCGCGGAGAATGCTGCATCGATGACGAGATGGGCAGCATCCTCGATAAAATCGAGCTCTCGGATGCCATTGTGCTCGCTTCGCCCATGAATTTCGGCACCGTTACCGCGATCATGAAACGGTTCATCGAGCGCCTCGTGTGCTATGCTTACTGGCCGTGGGGCATGCACGGTCCCAAGATAAGGAACCCCCGGAAGAGCAAGCGTGCCGTCGTGGTCGTCTCCTCGGCTGCCCCTTCCCTGATCGCCCGCCTGATGTCTAAGATGGTGGGCTTGCTGAAGACCGCCGCAGGTATCCTCGGGGCAAAGACGACCGGCGTGCTTTTCATAGGCATCGCCGCCCGGCGGCCCGAACAGGAGCTGTCCCGCCGGACCAGGAAAAAGGCGCGCAGCCTGGGAAAAAAGCTGGTTTCTTGACCGGTGGAAGTATCAACGCATTCGACCTCTCCTGTCCGGGCGATCAACGGCTTGAATTTATTGCCGGCTGTGCTACATAGGACCGGACGCACAGGACGGAAAAATATCCTTGAAAGGTCTTTTTTAAGGGCGATATCCATGAAGGGCGCGATACGATGAGTCCGCAGGCTTCCCGTTGGGTATGGTCGTTCTTCATTCTCGTCCTCATCTGCACAGCCGGCTGCAGCATGACCCGGAGATCATGGATTATTCTCGATGCGTCGCACACGACTCCCGGCGGCATGGTCATCTTGAATTTCTCGAACGATGAGGTGGATGAATATATCCGGGCGTTCGTCCTTCAGAAGGGATATGAGATCGCCTTTGCGGAGGGCTCAAAGGACTGGGCGGACGAGGAGCTTCCCGATGATTGTTCCTCGCTCATCTGGCTTGCGGAGAAGCCGGGCAAGCCCACGATCCTCTTTTCGTCAGGGGAAGGAAAACTGATCGTAAGCTTTCTTCAGAAGGGGCTGTTTCCCTCAGCGGAGCTCAAAGATAGCGTAAATGTCCTCTACAGGGTCCTTGCCGCCAAGTTCGGCGGACAAAACGTGCGCATGGCGGAGTGAACGCATCGAGGACCTTCTTTTTCAGCGTTCAACCGGGCAGCCGGCAGGATACTATCCCGCCGGCTGCCGTTTTTTTTAAGGCGTGATATGCAGGCCGGCGAAGGATCCCGGGGAGCGGCATTTTAAAACTGTGCCGTTTCCATTATTATAAGCTTCTGACCGCTGCTGAGGCTGCTCCGGGCACACTGCCCCGAGATCCTTCGCCGGGTTTTATCCGGATACGAGGCTGTGGGAATCCATCGCATATGAAGAGAACCGCCGTCCTTTTTACCTCTATTCTGTTCCTTGTCATCACCCTTCCAGGCCCCTGCTTTTCCCAGGAAAGGACGTACAGGATAGAGGTTCTCCAGATTACCGACCTGATATCGTTCCAGATGGCGTACGACGGGTTCCTCAAAGAGTTGGAGAAAAACGGTCTGGTCCTGGGGAAGAACCTCTCGGTCAAGCGCACCATCATCGATTTCGATATCCGAAACCCTACACTCTGGAAAAAAATGAAAGCGCTGGTGAGGATCAGGAGCGAGGCATCCCGGATTGCCGGAGAAAAGCCCGATCTCGCCCTCACCATGGGCACGCCTGTCACCCGGTTTGCCAAGGATAAGATCATCGATGCGGGTATTCCGGTGGTCTTCACCGCGGTCGCCTTTCCGGTGGAAGCGGGCTCCCGGTCCATGACAGAGGCGGGGCCGGGGTTTACCGGCTCCACGTCGTTCATGGAGCTGGACGAGGCGGTGAGGATCGTACGGCTTGCGTTTCCGAAGATGAGAAGGGTGGGCATCGTTCACAGCGGAGGCAACGGCATTGCGGCCCATCTGGAGGAGGCGCGCGACGAGGGCAGTACCCACGGCTTTACTTTCCTCACCAGAGAGGCGGATATGGAAGACCCGATCGCCCCGTATCTCAAAGACCTCAGTGAAAAGGGGGCCGAAGCCTTTGCCGTACCTCCCGACCCTTATTACATCATAAACAACTATGATGCAGCAGACGATCTGGGAAGCTTTACCAAAAGCGCCCGCGTCCCGGTTATCAGCCTGGTCGTCGTCAGGTTCCCGGGTGCGGTCCTGTACGTTGGTACGGATTTCTCGTACGTAGGCTCGCTCTCGGGGACTCAGGCCGTGAAGATCCTGAAAAACGGGGTGAAGCCGGAGAGCCTCCCGATCTTGCGGCAGCAGAACCTCACCGTGCTGGTCGACACCAAGCTCGCCAGGGCCTACGGGTTGAAGTTTACCCCGGAATTCCTCCGTACAGCCCGATCCATCGAGCAATAGCCTCCCTATACCGCCGGTGCTCATGCAAGCCTGGCAGACACGCTTTTCATGCAGGGATCATACGCCTGCCATTGAGAAGCCCGGGGGAGGTGTGCATCAGATTACTAAGGAGGGTTCGGAATGCACAGGAGAAGAACCATTGCAACGCTGATGCTCGCGGCTCTGCTTTTTGCGGGCAGTCCGGCTCTTGCGGACAGGATTCAGCCCGGGGAAGCACAAAAAATAGCCAAAGAAGCGTATATCGCCCTGTATCCTCTGGTCATGAACTACCGGATCATGCACCGGCAGGCGATCGATAACCGGCCGGGCCATTTGCCCGAGGGCTTCGGCATATGGGCGCACCGGGGCCTTTCCGTGCCCGGAGACAACGATATCACGATGCCCAATGTGGATACGCATTATTCCTGGGCATGGGTCGACCTGAGGGCAGAGCCCTGGGTGCTGACCCTGCCCGCCGTAGACGAGGGTCGCTATTACACCAGCCAGTGGAACGACCTCTGGGGATATGTGCTGGACAACCCCGGAACGATTGAGGACGGGAACAGCGGCGGGTCCTATCTGCTCGTGCCGCCCGGATGGAAGGGAGATCTTCCGAAGGGAGTGAAGAGGGCCATAAAGGGGGAATCGGTGTTCCTGGGCACCCTCACGAGGACAGAACTCCTGAGCGGGCCGGATCTGCCCACGGTGGAGATGATCCAGCGGGCTTACCTCCTCAGGCCCTTAAGTCAATTCCTCCACACGCCTCCTCCCGAGCCGGCGCCTAAGATACAATGGCCGGCATGGAATGAAGACTGCGTGACCGATCTCTCTTTCTTCTCCTACGCGAATTTCCTCCTCCGGTTCACCCACCCGAACCCCAAGGATAAGGAACTCTTCACCCGCATGGCCGCAATCGGCATCGCACCCGGAAAGCCGTGGGAGCCCGGGAAGATGAATCCCGGCTTGCGCAAGGCGATTCAGGCAGGCGTCAAAGACGCGGCCCGGGAGATCATGGAGAACGCTTATAAGGTAGAGTATTTCAACAAGCTCTTTGTGGGAAGCAGGCACCTGGACACCACCTATATGGACCGGGCCACGGGTGCGTACCTGCACCCGTTCGGCAATATACCACGTCAGGCGGCGTACGTCATGGTGTCCAGGGACAGTAAGGGCGAGATACTCAGCGGCGACAGGTTCAACTATACCATGAGCTTCCACGCAGGGAGCGCACCGCCGAGCAGGTTCTTCTGGTCGATCACCGTGTACGGAATGCCGGACAGAACCCTGGTTCCCAACCCTCTGAGCAAGTATTCCATCGGAACCCACAGCCTCACGGTGGTTAAGAATCACACCGGGTCGTTCACGCTGTATTTTCAGAAAGATTCACCCGGAAAAGATAAGGAGCTTAACTGGATCCCCGTCCCTCAAGGGAATTTCGTTGCCGTGCTGAGGGCGTACGGGCCGGACCATCGGGTGATCAACCATGCCTGGAAACTACCGCCGCTGGTGCGGGGGGACACCACTCCCGCACAATGAACGCACGGACGGCACGAGAACGGAGCCGACCCCGCGGAAGCTCTCCCGCCCTGAGAAGAGTCATACCTGTCCTTGCCGCCGTTATCGTCATGGCCGGGGGATACCCCCCTTGTCGCGCCCAGGACAGGCCATACCGGGTAGAGGTGCTCCAGGTCACCTCCCTGGACGTGCTGCAGAAGCTCTATGACGGCTTTGTCATGGAGCTGGAAAAAAACGGACTTGTCAGCGGCAGGAATCTGGTCGTCAAACGTACGGTTATCGATTTCGATATCGCAGACGCAACTTTCCGGAAAGAGGTGGCAGCCTACCTGAGGATCAGGAAAGAGGCCTCGCGCATAGCTTCTGAAAAGCCGGACCTGGCGCTGACCATGGGAGCGCCTGCAACGAAGTTCTCAAAGGACGCAATCGTTGCCGCAGGCGTCCCTCTGATATTTACCGCGCTTGCCTTTCCTTCCGACGTGGGCAGCATATCCTGGACCGAGGGAGGGCCGGGATTCACCGGAGCTGTAACGTACATGAGCATGAGAAACGCCCTGCTTGTCATCCGGAAGGCGTTCCCCGGCGTCAGGCGCATAGGGATCGTGTACAGCCATGACGCGAACAGCGTAGACCATGTGGACGAGGCCGTCAGGGCAGGGCATTCCCTGGGCATAAGGATCATCGCAAGGCAGGTGGATGTCAAAGAGCAGGTCGTGCCGGTTTTGAGAGAGCTCAGGAGGATGGGGGTCGATGCCTTCGCCGTGCCTCCGGACCCGTACTATGCCATACGGAATTATGGCGCGGCCCGCGAGCTGATCGCGTTTTCCGACGCATCGGGGATACCCGTGATCAGTTTCGTCATCGATGGGTTTTCCGGGGCAGTCCTGAACATCGGGGTCGATTTCGGGACAGTGGGCAGGATGTGCGGCCTCCAGGCTGCGAAGATCTTGAAGGACGGGGCGAAACCCGGCGCGTTGCCCATCCTGCGCCAGCAGGACCTCACCGTGCTCTTCGACCCCGAACGCATGAAGGCTTTCGGCATTCCCCTGTCGCCCGGGGTCCCCGGCGCCGCAGCACCCGGCAGGTAACCTGTCCGTCCCGGTCTCAGAGGGCACAAAGCGGACTGGGGGCCTCCTGCGTCGCAGTGCACGAACAGGGCTTTGGAAAAGTATTGAGTATGATCCCGATTAACGTATAATAATAACAAACTGTAGGAATGGCTAAGCATTGCGTATCCACGTCTGTCCGTTTAACCGCAAGCAGTCCTACGCGCAGCACCACTATATTTCGATGAGGAGGGAGAATGAACCAGGCATATTCGGTGAGCCCTGACGGGAACCGGTACCCGCTTCCCAGGGAAGAGGATTTTGGAAAGGAATTCGAACGGCTGAAATCGATCGCTGAGGAGCAGCGGGGCCTCGGCAAGGAAATCGTCGTGGTCATGGGCCTCGGCTTTGTCGGCGCCGTAATGGCTGCTGTCGTGGCTGACAGCACGGACAGGAAAACCGGTGAGGCGAAGAAGTTCGTCATCGGCATGCAGAGGCCCAGCCCCAGGAGCTTCTGGAAGATCCCCATGTTCAATACCGGGGTATCGCCGGTCAAGGCCGAAGACCCTGAGGTCGACATCCTGATCCGCCGCTGCGTCACGGAAAGGAAGAACCTCATCGCGACGTATACCTACGATGCCTTGAGCCTTGCCGACGTGGTCGTTGTCGACGTTCAGTGCGACTTCCTCAAGCAGGAACTCGGGAACTGCACGAGCGGCCGCGCGGAGATCGCCGCCCTGGAAGAGTCCATGAAGGTTATCGGGGAGAAGATCGCGCCCCATTGCCTTGTCCTGATCGAGACGACCGTGCCGCCCGGAACCACCGAATATATCGCATACCCGACCTTGAAAAAGGCGTTCATGTCGCGCAGCATCAGCAAAGAGCCGCTGCTGGCGCACAGCTACGAGCGGGTCATGCCGGGCAGGGACTATGTAAAATCCATACGCGATTTCTGGCGCGTCTGCAGCGGCATAAACGAGGAGAGCAAGCGGAAGGTGGAGCGGTTCCTCTCCGAGGTGTTGAACGTCGATAAATTCCCGCTCACGGTCCTGGACAAGCCCATCGAGAGCGAGACCGCCAAGATCGTCGAAAACAGCTACCGCGCCACGATCCTGGCTTTCCTCGACGAGTGGAGCAACTTCTGCGAGAAGAACGGCGTCGACCTCATCAAGGTAATCAACGCCATCAAGGTGAGGCCCACCCACAGCAATATGATCTTCCCCGGCCCCGGCATCGGCGGGTACTGCCTGCCCAAGGACGGCGGATTGGGCGTCTGGGCGTACCGGCACCTCATGGGGTTCGAGGACGACAACTTCAGGATCACGCCCGAGGCGATCAATATCAACGATACGAGGGCGCTCCATGCCGTGCATCTCGTCCGGGACGCCTTGCGCAACATGGGCAAGATCGTGGCCGCCTCCGTCGTGACCGTGCTCGGGGCATCGTACCGCGAAGACGTGGGCGACACCCGGTACAGCGGGTCCGAGCTCATGATCAGGAAAGTCGCCGAGATGGGAGGGGACGTCAGGGTCCACGACCCCTATGTGGAGCACTGGTGGGAGTTCGAGGCCCAGGAGACGTATCCGTCCGTGGGGGCGAGCTGGGCGCGGTTCTTCCGCAACCAGGAAGGCCTGAAGGACTTGAGGGTGGAAAAAGACCTCGCCGGCACCCTCGTGGGATCCGATGCGGTGGTCCTTGCGGTCAGACACAAGGAATATCTCGACCTCGACCCCGACGACGTGGTGGACATGATCGGCTCGCCCGCCGCCATCGTCGACTGTTTCGGGATCCTCGACGACCGGAAGATCAGAAAGTTCTTCGAGCTCGGCTGCGAGGTGAAGGGCCTCGGCCGCGGCCATATCCAGAGGATAAAAGAAGAGGTGAGATCCCGGGATGCGGGAAATCCGGACGAGGAAAAGCCCACGTTATCCGTAATCAACTGATGGGAGGACGGAATATCAAAGTAAACCGTGCACCGGTGCTGACGCTCTGGGCATCGGTCGTGGCCGAGAGACTGGGGTACGACCCCGATGAATCCCTCACGCTGGGCAAGGCTGTCAGCGGACTGAATGCACAGGCGAAGGGGAAGAGCCTCGGGATCTTTCACGAGCATAAGGAGAGGCAGGAGATCCGTCACAGGCAGGTGAAGGAGGACCTTAAGCGGGGCGAGCTGTTCCTGGTGGATATCGTCGGGAGATCGGTGCTCGCGAAGGTTACGGAAGGCGGCGTTCGGGCAGTGGTGAAAAACAGCCCCATCGACCCTCGGGGCGTCAGGCGCTACCTTGAGCGCAAATTCGGACCGGAGCTGGAAGAAGCGCGGGCGGCCATGGCCAAGCTCGCCAAGGCCTACAGCCCTGATGAGCTCAAAGACCAGGCCTATCCCCTCTATGAAAAATTCCGGCCCATAATCCCCGGCGGCAAGGGAGGGTGGGGCGCGCTCGGAGAGCTGGACCTCGATTACATAGACTCCCTGGCAGGGTAGATCGAAGAAGAAAGAGACGGCAGAGGCCGGACAGAACCGTCCGCACAGGTATTCGGATGAAAGGGGAAAAACATCCTTGCCGAGGGGCTTGACCGGAGCGGCCTTCGTAATATACGATACTTGAGGTATGGAGGAGCTTGATTGCCATGGATCATGACATGTCCGTTTATCTGACTTCTACGCCCACCATAAATTTCGATGACCGCACGGTCATGGAATATGCGTCAGCCGTTTCCGGTACATCGGCTGATCCTGTAGAGCAGGCAGTGAACCTGTTTTATGCAGTCCGCGACGATATCCGGTACGACCCGTACAGTGTGGATTTGTCCCCGGAAGGACTGAGCGCGAGCGCAACGCTGAAAAAAGGCAGGGGCTGGTGCGTTGCGAAGGCGATCCTTCTTGCGGCCTGCTGCAGGGCCGTGAAGATACCGGCACGGCTCGGCTTTGCAGACGTGAGGAATCACCTCTCCACAGAACGTTTGCTGAAGTCCCTCAAGACGGATGTATTTTTCTGGCACGGGTATACCTCGATCTATCTTTCAGGAAACTGGATCAAGGCAACCCCTGCCTTTAATATCGCGCTTTGCGAGCGGTTCGGAATCAAGCCGCTGAATTTCGACGGGGAAAACGACGCCATAATCCACCCGTACGATCTTCAGGGGAAAAAGCATATGGAATACCTGAATTATCGCGGTGAATTTCCCGATGTACCCATTAACGAGATCATGGAGACGTTCTTCAGAGAATATCCCGGCGCCCTGTCCTGGAGCAAATCGGATTTTGAAGAGGAAAGAGAGCAGGACATGAAAAAACGCCGGAAAGCAAAAGGCTGAAAACGTCCCGACCCTTTTTAAAAGCTCCCGTTACCCCCTGATCTAACCTCCCGCAGTCCCGCATGAGAGTTGAGAGTTGCCTGATGTTGCCGCATTATTTTACCTATGCTGAGTAATTGTCAGCCTACGCATAATCTCAGTCGGAAAGGAGGATGAGTCCGATGGAAGAAAAAATAAACGTGGTTCCCGCAGTAGGATCGGTGACCCATATCTCTTGGGGGAGTATATTCGCAGGCACCATCATCGCCCTGGTAGTGCAGTTCACACTCATCATGCTGGGCTTTGCCATAGGATTCGGCACCCTTGCTGCAGCCGACGGCAATGTCCTGGGGGGAATCGGGATCGGTGCGGCCGTATGGTGGATCTTAAGCAGCATCGTCGCCCTGTTTGCCGGGGGATGGGTATCCAGCCGGCTCGCAGGGATGCAGCGCACTTTTGACGGGCTGCTCCATGGCCTTGTCACCTGGGGCCTCGTAACCCTTGTAACCGTGTACATGTTCACCAGCGGAATCGGGGCGGTGCTCGGCGGCGCATTCGGTGTGGTAAGGGGCGCGCTGACGCTGACCGCGCAGGGGGCTTCGAGCGTTTTGCCGGAGATCATGGGCCAGGTCACCGGAGGGCAGGGCATCTCTGCCCTCGAGGAAGAGATACGGCAGGCCATCGGGGGAGGGGGAGCAGGCAGCCAGACCGTTATCACCGAAGTCAGGAGCAACGTCCAGAAAATGCTCCAGGGAACCTATACCTCCGCAGACCGCCAGAGGATGGTCGGCATCATTGTGAATAACAGCGACATGAACCGGACACAGGCCCAGGAACTGGTCATGAGAATAGAGAGTACCGTACAGCAGGCGCCCGGCCAGCTTCAACAGGCTCAGCAAACCGCCCAGGAGGTTGCGGCGGGCGCAACGAGGGTATTGACGGCCGCTGCTGTCGCCTCGTTCATCATGCTCATTCTCACCGCCGCCGCTGCAGGCCTTGGCGGCTGGGTAGGCAGAGTCAGGGGGATAGTGGAAGTCTGAGACGTGTCATACGGTCCTGGCCGGCGGATGTATGGGTCCGGCGGCCAGGCATGCCCTCTATCCCCGGGAACCCCGGGGATAGGGATATTTCTTACCTGTCGCTGTTCAAACAGCCCTTGGATGTCGTCTCTGCCTGAGTATTGCAGCTTATTGTCTTCTGTCCCTGCGTCAGTCCCGTAGACGGCGCACGTGTCATTTTAGGCGCAGTAACCGGAGGTTTGCCTGCATATATCCAGGTATAACTGTTCGTGCCTTCTTCTCCGGTAAGCTGCCATACATCGCCCGTCGAAGAATTGATCACCCAGGTGGAACCCCCTGCAGTCATCAGATAGCTGCCAAAAACAGCCTCGGGCGGTCTCTGGTCCTGTGCAGCCAGCAGCACCGCACTCACGCCGATTAAAAGTCCGATCGCAAGGCTTTTCCAATCAATCGACCGTTCACCCATCATTCTCTCTCCTCTCGTACGGAAAAATCCTTATTACGTAGCTGATAATAGCGTGGAGACTTCCAATCTACAGGGGAGGGCAGAACCATCCGGCTGCACTCTGCAGGCGGACGGCACAGGAGAGGAAGACGGTTGCATAACATGTGGCAACGATATATCTTTATGCGGAAAGATAAACCATGATGATGCGTGCACATAAGAGACCACTCCCCGTCGTTCGCCCTCAATGTGAGCGGCTCGTTTCTCAAAACAGCAAAAGTCGGGGATGCGATCACGGCAGGAGGACAGTGTATGAAATGGTATGAGACGGCGGCGCTTCTGGCGCTTATTGCGGCGGCCCTGGTTGTTTCCGGGATAGATCCCTATGACAGGGCTACCTGGGTCATGGAGGTGTTTCCCGTGGTCATCGGGGTTCCGGTCCTGATCGCTTTCTCCCCCCGCTTCCGGTTCACCCCTCTTGTCTACCGGCTCGTATTTATCCATGCCCTGATCCTGATAATCGGCGGCCACTACACCTATGCCCGAGTGCCCATAGGGTTCTGGGTGCAGGATCTCTTCGACCTGGGGCGCAACCACTACGACCGTCTCGGCCATCTGGCCCAGGGGTTCATCCCCGCTATCCTGGTGCGGGAAGTGCTGATCCGTACGTCGCCTTTGAAGCCGGGGAAATGGCTGTTCTTTCTCGTGACTTCTGTCTGCCTTGCCTTCAGCGCGTGCTATGAGTTCATCGAGTGGTGGGCGGCATTGATCGGCGGCGAGGGCGCACACGAATTTCTCGGCACCCAGGGGGATGTCTGGGATACCCAATGGGATATGTTCCTGGCCTTCATCGGAGCCATGCTTTCGCAGATACTGCTTTCCCGCATGCACGACGGACAGCTGGAAGATCTTTCACATCGGTAAAGGGCAGCGGCGGATCGGCTCAGCCCTGGGATGAGATGAATCCTCTGGCGGGAGAGCCGGTATCGGCGGGAGTGACGGCATCAATGCCTGTGGTTTTACCTCAGAGGATCAGGGGCGGATGAGGTCGATTATTGTTACTTCGGGTTGGGTGAGGAAACGGATAGGGGGGCCCCAGGTGCCGGTTCCCTGGCTTATGTACAGGTGGGACCCGTTGGGCAGGTCGTGCAGGCCGGTCACCCGGGGGAAGAAGATCCGGACGATCAGCGAGAACGGGAAGATCTGCCCGTTGTGGGTGTGGCCGGACAGCTGGAGATCGTACAGGCCGGGGGCTTCTTCTGCGACAAAGGGCTGGTGCTTGAGCAGGAGGGTGAATGTGTCTCGCGGGAGGCCGGAGAGCAGTTCGGTTTCCTGC
Organism: Syntrophaceae bacterium UBA6087; assembly: GCA_002448235.1. Lineage (GTDB taxonomy): Bacteria > Desulfobacterota > Desulfomonilia > UBA1062 > UBA1062 > Phosphitivorax. The sequence goes on along the minus strand of DIXF01000010.1, from coordinate 219,790 downwards.
ACCGGGGGGTTCATGCCCATGTGTTTTCCTGCCGGATCGTCTATGCCTGCGATGGTGATAATTTCCGGGATGGATATAACCTCACCCCTGAGCAGGGTAAAGCCCGCCCTCCTGGTGATTTCCAGCGATTGCGGCAGCCCTGCATAGAATTCGTGGTTCCCGGTCACGGCGAACTTGCCGTACCTGGGCCGTACTTCTTTGAACGCGTCGGCCAGGTTCGCCAGGCTGTCGATCTGGCCGTCCACGAGATCCCCCGTGGATATGAGAATATCCGGTTCGGCGTCCCTGATCACCTGGAGAATACGATCCACCCTTTCCTGGCGGACGATGAGACCCAGGTGAACATCCGATATCTGCACGATGCGCAAGCGGCTGAAGCCTTCCGGGATCTTGGGCGTCCGGATGACGACCTCGTGAGGCCTGATGCGCAGTGCCTCGAAATATCCGTACAGGGAGAAGGCCAGGGCGAGAAACAGCGGCACAAGGAAGGCGGTGCGCGCGGAAGGCATGAAATATCCCGGATTCAGGCTGAAGATCATCCCGGCCCCGGAGAGAAGCAGCCGGTAAAGATCGATCAGGACCGACAGGCTGAAAAAGAGAAAGAATACTCCCATCCAGGTATAGCCCGCATAGGAGAGCACCCGTGCCGGCGCATCGTGCCCGTACCGTTCGAGGATGCGGACGAGGATGGGGGCTGCGATCATGGCCGCCATGAACAGGCCGAGGAACGCCCCTGGAATTGCCCCGAAGGGGAAGGCGGCTTTTATCCTGAAGAAGACATACAGATGCGCGGCGCTGTATATGCCGATGACAACGAGCAGGAACAAGGACATTACGGTCTCCCTTACGGTTCTTTTCCTTCACATTCAATAATACCTTACATGGGGACGAAGGAAAACCATTTCCGCTCATTCAGCCTCCGCTGACTCCCCCGCAGATACGGGACGCAGGTCCGTCTGTCCTTCGGAAGCCTTTCGGTCCTGGGGCGCATACCCTGCTGATTCCGGCCTCATATGGATAAAATTGCCGGCTTTGTTATTATAGTAAGTATTGGGAAAAAGGGGATTAACCTCTGCAAGCGAGGGTCTGGTCCGTCAGGACATGAGCGGCACATCGGCCGAGAAACCATTCCGCACCTCCGGCCAGGGGATGAATGGAATCCGTCCGGTAAAATATAATAAAGGAACTTTTTATGGTCCCGTTGTGGTTACAGGCAGGCCTCTGGGGGTTTGCAGCCGGATCCGCTCTGCTTATCGGGGTCGCGGCCGCATATCTCTTCGATCTGCCGCAGCGTGCGATCGCAGCGGTGATGTCTCTCGGCGCCGGAGTGCTCATATCGGCCCTGTCCTTTGAACTGATGGGGAACTCGCTGCATCTGGGGGGGCTTGATTCGGTTGCGGTCGGCTTTATCACCGGGGCAACCGCATTCATGGTCGTCAACTTCTACCTCTCCTACCGGGGGGCGAAATACCGCAAACGCTCGGGCGATCAGCAGCTGTCCGAAAAGGAGGAGTGGGGGAGCGGATTTGCCGTCGCCATCGGGTCCCTGCTCGATACCATACCCGAATCTCTTGTCATCGGGCTCAGCATGCTCGGCGGCCGGGTGAGCTTTCTCCTGGTGACGGCGGTCTTCGTCTCAAACCTTCCTGAAGGGCTCTCCAGCACCGCAGGGATGAAAAAGGCCGGGAGGTCGAGGACATATATTTTTCTCGTTTGGATTTTTGTCGCACTCGCATCGGGCATCTCGTCTCTTGCCGGATACTGGTATTTCCGGCATGTTTCGCCCGAGGTCGTTGCGGCGGTCAGCTCCATGGCCGCAGGAACCATGCTCGTGATGACGGCCGATACCATGTTTCCCGAGGCGTTCGGCGAAGGGTATGAATTTGCCGGATTCATTGCCGGTATGGGGTTTCTTGCCATCTATGCATTGTGGGTATTCGGGTGGTGAAAATGACGGCTGAACAATGTGTCGGGGTGATTTCCGATACGCATGGGTTGCTCAGGGATGAGGTGCGATCGGCTCTTGAAGGATGCGATCTTATCCTGCATGCAGGAGATATCGGGAGCCTGGAGGTGCTGGAAGCGCTCAAGGGAATCACTCATGTCGTTGCCGTGAGGGGAAACGTAGACAGACAGCGCTGGTCGGAAGGGCTCAATGAAACCGAAGAGCTCCAGGCGGATGGGAAAAGGATTCTGATCATCCACGAGCTGCGCAGGATGAAAACCGATCCGGTTCAATCCGGGATAGACATTGTCGTATACGGGCATTCTCACCAGCCGGACATCAGGATTACAAAAGGGGTCCTGTACCTCAATCCGGGCAGCGCCGGCCCCAGAAGGTTCGGACTTCCCGTCTGCCTCGCCCTCTTGAGATTGAAAGGGGGCAAGGCTTACCCGGAGATAATCGAGATAACGGTATGATTCCGGCGAGAGAGGAGGGCCTTGCCATGGCATCCGGGAGGGACCGGAAATCAGGGTGGGACAGGAGCAGGATATTCCTTCTCGCCGAATGCATCGTCCTGTTTTTTATCGTACCTGCAGGGCTCTATGCGCACAGACACTGGTTCGCCTGGCGGATCACCCCCATCGTCCTCGTGATCGCTGCCATATGCGGTGCATATCTCATAACCGACAAGAGTTTCGATAAACGGAAGCTGTGGAGTGCGAAGAATGTTTCATGCCATGTCCGGAAGATCATCCTGACATTCGTTCTGCCTGCCGCCACGGTCGGCTCGTTGACCTATTTTTATCAAAAAGAGCTGTTCTTATACTTTGTGTCCGCAGAGCCGTGGCTCTGGGTGGTCTTTGTCCTGCTCTATCCCCTGCTGGCCGTTTATCCGCAGGAGCTCGTGTTCAGGGCTTTCTTTTTTCACCGGTACCGAAACCTCTTTCCGGACAGCTTCACCCTGATCCTTTTCAACGGGATAAGCTTCGGGATTGCCCACCTCTTTTATGCCAACTGGTTTGCGCCGCTGCTGTCGACATTCGGCGGGATGCTCTTTGCCTACCGGTATGCAAAAACGGATTCCCTCCTGGCTGCCTCCATTGAGCACGGGCTCTGGGGGAATTTCCTCTTCACGATCGGATTGGGCTGGTATTTTTACAGCGGATCCATCCCTTGAAACGAAAACCTCCTGTTGCAGCATCCGCATTTTTGAAAAACGATATGTGAAAGCTGGCGATTGCATCCGATGCCCGGGAACAAAGGGCTGAAGCCCGATCAGGCCGGATCTCCATTGCATTTTGATCGCGGTGTGATAATGGAGATTTTGCGGTGATGTTGTGCATGAAAAATGCAGATACATCACCATCGGCACTATGGCGGACATATGAGGATAAAATAATCAGGAGCCATCCTGGAAAGGCTTGAAGCTTTATTCAGCTGGAGAGACAAGACAATGAAAAGAATCTGTGCTTGGTGTGGAAGGGAAATGGGAATGGTGGATACGTCACTTTATCCGGAATCAACCGTTAGCCATGGCATCTGCCCGACTTGCGCCCGGAAATTTTTCCGCGAACCGAAGAGCCCGCAGAGGAGTTCGTTCATGCGGGTCGCAGCGCCCATCATGGAGCTCGCAAAGACGTGACGTAAACAGCCTCGTAAAAAGGGGCAGGGCAGCCTTGAAAAAGGCTGCCCTGTGATACCAAAATTGTACGCGGCATGTACGAAATTGCGAACCGCATGTCGTGTTGTCATGTATAACGGTTTTGTCATCATGTAATGCCTGTTGCATCTCGGTGATAAACAGCAAAAAAACCTCCTTGGGGTGCCGGCCGTATTCGCTTGATTTCCCATAACAATACTTTTATACCTTTTTGGAGTTGCGCGCTGGCTCTACGATCAGCAAAAAAGGAGAAGCCCATGGAAAAGGGTGCGGCAAAAGTTGTAAAGCTGGAGAAGGAAACCCACGACATTACATCTCTTTACTTCGAAGGATTCGATGAATCGTTCGGGAAGCGCCGGGCAGGAAGCTTCCTTACCCTGAAGATCATGCAGGACGGAGAGTGGAGCAAGCCGCATCCGTTCACCATATCGTGCGCACCGGAAGACCCGCTCCTCAAGGTGACCATGAAAAGGCAGGGGGCGTTCACCACTGCCGCCCACGGGCTCAAGCCGGGCGAAGAGGTCATCTGCGCCGGACCGTACGGCCTGTTCTGCAAGGATATCGATGCGCAGGATTCCATCGTCATGATCGCTGGAGGCGTGGGGATAACCCCCTTCTTGAGCGTCCTGAGGCATTTCAGGAATATCAAGTTCGCCAACCGGGTGGTTCTGATCTGGTCGAACAGGACCATCGAAGACGCCTTTGCCCAGGAAGAGCTGAAGCAGATGACCCGCGAGATTCCCCTGCTGGTCGTGAATAACTTGAGCAGGGTGCCGGAAGGCACGGACATCGCAGGGTATGCGGATGGTGCCTTTCCCGGGGTCTTTTATGAGGAGGGCAGATGCACCAGGGATCTGATCGGAAAGTATCTTCCCCCGGACGACCCCGCCATATACCTCTGCGGCCCGCCGCCGATGCAGGACTTCGTCCTCGGAGAGCTGGAGGACTTAGGGGTGGACCCCAAGAGCGTGAAAAAAGAAAATTTCACCTGGAAGGCCACGTAAATAAATTTATAGGCTAATGGTCTGATGGGAGAGGCAAACGTCGTTCAGGCACTGATCATTACCACGGCGGCAGGGCTCTCGACTGCCGTCGGCAGCCTCTTCGGGCTCTTCCTGAAAAGGCCGTCAGCCGGGTTCCTCTCCTTTACCCTCGGGTTCTCTGCAGGCGTCATGACCTTTATTGCCTTCATGGAGCTTCTCCCCACCGCGATCCAGGCTCAAGGGCTGGGGCAAGTCGGAGCCTACGGCGCGTTTTTTGCCGGCATGCTGGTGTACTTTCTCATCGATTTCATGATCCCCCATGATTACATCGGGCAGCACGACCATCCCGCGGACGGCTCTTCGCCCGGCGACAGGATGAATCTGCAGACAATGGAGCGCACCGGCCTTCTCGTCATGCTCGGCATCGCCATTCACAACTTTCCGGAGGGCATGGGCACATTCGTAAGCGCCATGCAGGACTTAAAGCTCGGCCTTGCATTCGGCATCGCCATCGCCCTGCACAACATCCCCGAAGGCCTGGCCATATCGGCGCCCGTGTACTATGCGACGGGCAGCCGGAAGAAGGCCTTCTTCTGGTCCCTGTTCTCGGGCATGAGCGAGGTGCTGGGCGGCTTAATCGCAGCAGCAGTGCTCATGCCGTTCCTGTCCGAGACCGTGATGGGGATTGCGCTGGCGGCTGTGGGGGGCATCATGGTTTCCATCTCCCTTGACGAGCTCATCCCGGTTGCAAAATCCATGGAATCGGAGCACCTGCCCATCATGGGGGTGATCACCGGCATGGCGGTCATGGCAGCGAGCCTCTATCTGCTGAAGTAAAGAAGCCGGGCGCAGCGGCGCCGGAGAATGCGGTGAAGGGATACGAGGGCTCCCCGGATCTTTTTGAAGGCGATCAGTCTTTGAGGACGATCCCCACCGGGCAGTGGTCCGACCCGCTGATGTGCTTGTAGATGAAGGCGTCCTGAAGCGACTCTCTCAGCGACGCGGACATCCAGAAATAATCGATCCGCCAGCCGATGTCTTTCGTGCGTGCGTTGAAACGGTACGACCACCAGGTATAGTTGCCGGGCTCCTTGTTGAACTCCCGGAAGGTGTCGATGAATCCGTTTTCCACCCACCTGTCGAGCGCGGCGCGCTCCTCGACCGTGAACCCGGGATTGCGCAGGTTCGATTTGGGGTTTTTGAGGTCGATCTCCTTGTGGGCCGTGTTGAAGTCGCCGCAGAAGATAACGGGCTTCCGCCTTTCAAGCTCCTTGAGAAACGCCAGGAAATCCGCATCCCACTTCGTGCGGTAATCGAGCCTCGCAAGCTCGTGCTGTGCGTTTGGCGTATAGGCGTTTACGAGGAAGAACGAAGCGAACTCGAGCGTGACGATCCTCCCCTCGCGGTCATGCTCCGGGATCCCCATCCCGTAGGAAACCGAGGCCGGCTCGATCCGGGAGAAGACGGCCGTGCCCGAGTAGCCTCTCTTGTCCGCGCAGTTCCAGAACTGCCGGTATCCGGGCAGGTCGATCCTGATCTGGTCGAGTCCTATCTTGGTTTCCTGGAGGCAGACGATATCCGGGTCCATCTCAGCCAGAGAAGTATAAAAGCCGTTTCTGATTGCAGCCCTGATGCCGTTGACGTTCCACGATACAAGCTTCACTCCGTCACTCCTCCTGCAGCTTTCCTGAAAAAACCGTGTAACGGCCTTATATACCAAAGGCGCGGCAGTTTCCATTCCGTATTGGTGGGGGCGCCTGCCGGTGGCGAAGCAGCCGGGCATAATCCCGTTGATCTATCAGATATTCCCGGTATTATGGAGTTATCTGAGAATAGTATGAGGACGCCATGGCCGAGGTATCGCTCTTGAGATGCGGGGGGTATGCCCCCGGAGAGCTCAAGGAAAGGATAATCGAGGGCTTTGAGGGATGCCGCTTTCCTCTGAAGTCTTTTCACGGGACGCGGGTCGTGCTGAAGCCCAATCTTCTGTCGGCCGCCGGCCCTGAAAGCGGCATCGTAACCCATCCCGGTTTTTTCCGGGCCGCCGCCGAGATCGTGATCGACCACGGGGGACGGCCGGTGCTTGCGGAATCCCCGGCCGTCGCCTCTCTGCACCATGCCTTGCGGACCACCGGATACGACGAGATTCTGAAGCACCTCGGGATTCCGGTTGCGGATCTGTCCCGGGTTGCCAGGATCTCGTACCCGGAGGCTAAGAGATTCAAGACCTTCGAGATAGCCCACGCTTTCTTTGACGCCGAGGTCATCGTCAACCTGCCGAAGTTCAAGACCCATGGCTTGACCTATGTGACGGCGAGCGTGAAAAACCTGTTCGGCGCCGTGCCCGGGATGAGAAAGTCCCAGCTGCACATGAAACTCCCCAAAAGAGAAGAATTCTGCGAGGCAATCCTGGATCTGTACGGCGCCTTCCTCAAGGGATTCCATCCCGGAAAGCCCCTTGTTCATCTCATGGACGCCGTTGTCGCCCTTGAAGGAAACGGGCCGGGAACCGGCGGGAGGCCGAGAAAGATGGGCGCGGTCATTACCGGGACCGACGGTCTGGCCGTGGACTGGGTGGCGACTTGCGTGAGCGGCCTCAACCCCCGGCTCTCGCCTATCCTCGTCTTGGGTTTCCTCAGAGGCCTGGGTGTGTCTTCCGAACAGGAGATCGAGGTCGTAGGCCGTCAGATCGAAGACATGCGCATCGAGGGGTTTGTCCCAGCATCAGGGCCGGGGATGACCGGGATCATCGGCGTGCCTTTGATAAAGACGCTGCTCAATAAGCTTTTCGTAGGTAAGCCCGTTGCAAAAGAGGACCGCTGCAGCTTATGCTACCAGTGCATGAAGATATGTCCCGTGCAGGCCATCGAAAAGGCTCCGGCCGGTGTGAACATGCCGCAGTTCGACTACGATGCGTGCATCAGGTGCTTCTGCTGTCTGGAGGTATGCCCTCAGGACGCTCTTTCTATCCGCAGGGGAATGCTGCAGCGGTTTTTGCGATGAGGACATACCGCGGAAGGGTATCGATAGGGCTATGGGGCACGGGACAAAGGAAAGCCTGGAAAATGGTATGAATATATTGTAACCTTTTACAAGATTCCGTACACCCGTTGAAGGGGAGGTGGTTTCTATGAAGACGCGACACGAACTGCAGAAGGTATTTGCCGATGTGAGGGATTACCAGGAGATGGTGTCTTTTTTTGAAGAGATATTCACGCCCAAAGAGATCAAAGACCTCGAGCTCAGGTGGGAACTGCTGAAGGAACTGCACGCGGGACACACACAGAGGAAGATCGCGGCAAGTCACAAGATAAGCCTGTGCAAGATAACGCGGGGATCAAAGATATTGAAAAAACCCGGCTCCATCACGAAGAGGCTGCTCGACGCCTGCTACGGGAAAAAGGAAGAATGATTCCCGGGGGAGCCGGAGATACCGGGTAGATCCGGCCTAAGTAATCCGTATGATCAGGAGGGGGGCATATGGAAGAAAAGATCGGCGAGAAGTTTCAGAGAGAGACCAAATACGACAGGAACCGGCTGCCCGGAGGGTCCGTCGACCTGAATAACAAGCCGCTTATGTACAAGGAGTACCCGGAGGCGGGAAAGATTGCGTTGCCTGCGGTAGAACGATGCGGCGACATGAACCTTTATGAGGCCCTGCTCCGGAGAAAGAGCCAGAGGCGCTTTATCGACGCTCCGATCTCTCTGGACATGCTTTCCTGCGTTTTATGGTCGTCGAGCGGCATCCAGCGCAAAGAGATGGGCTTTGCCTTCCGGACAGCCCCTTCTGCAGGGGCCCTTTATCCCATAGAGACCTATATCATCGCCAACCGCGTCACCGGAATCGAGAACGGCGTATATCATTACCAGGTGAAGCACCATCTCATGGAAGAGTTGGAGGCGGGCGATTTCAGTAGTAGAATCGCGCATGCATCGCTCGGCCAGCAGATGTGCGCCAGTGCTGCGGCGGTAATCGTTTATGCGGCCCTGTTCGAGCGGTCGGTCTGGAAGTACAAGCAGCGGGGATATCGCTACATCTATCTCGATGCCGGGCACATGGCGCAGAATCTGGCGCTTGCCTCGGCAAGCATCGGGCTCGGATGCTGCCACATCGGCTCCATGTTCGACAACGAGGTGAACGAGATCATCGGGACCGACGGGACGGATGAAAGCGTCGTGTACATGAGCGTGATCGGACAGACCGGCATGTGTGTCTGACAGAAAGAAAAAGTGAGCCTCGGGCTCTTTTCAAGTGAGGGTCTATGGGGAGATACTCAGCTTGATTTGTGAACCCAAGGCTTAATGGTTAAAGATAGGAGCCGAAGAAGGGAAGTCAAGGCCGCCGTCATCAGATAATTGTTTTCATACCGGGAAAGCCTCCTGTTTGATCACCCAGGGATTCATTTTCTCATGATTTATTCGATTCACGAATCATAAATATTTTCTTTTAGAATTCCGATAGGCTCGGAATGTGCAAATAGAGCTTTCGGAGGTTTTATGTGTTCGGCCGGATTTGAGGCGGCAAGAGCATGTCCGTATGTTCGAGGAGGAGTGAGATGAACGGGAAGCCGACGTATGATGAGCTGCTGGCGAAGCTGAGGGATCTCGAAGCAAAGGTCCTGAACGACACGGAACGGTTCGCCGAAATATGCAAGAACATCTCTGAGTTCATCTTCGAGCACGATCTTGAAGGTAACTTTACCGAGATCAATCCTCATTACCTGGGCCAGCTCGGTTATTCCCGGGAAGATATGATCGGGAAAAACACGAGGCAAATGATGCCCCCGCAATACCAGAAACAGTTCGACGAGTATCTCCAGCGGGTGATCACCCAGGGAAAAGACGAAGGGCTCATGCAGGTCATGGCCAAAGACGGCAGCGTGCACATCATCGAATACAAGAACAGCCTCAAAGACAACGGAAACGGGAACAAGTCCGTGCTCGGCATCGCCCGTGACGTTACCGAACAGCTGGAGACCGAGCAGTCTCTCATCGAGAGCGATATGCGTTTCAGGCTGATCATCGATGCTATCGAAGACGGGTATTTCGAAGTAGACCTGGCAGGAGACTTCACCTTCTTCAACCATCGCGTTCACGAGCACCTTGGGTATACCGAAGAAGAGCTGATGGGGAAGAGCTACAAGCTCCTGATGGAAGAGAAGAACGCCGAGTTCGTCTTTAAAACCTTTCACAACATCTTCATGACCGGAGAGTCGGTCCAGTCCATGGAATGGGATCTCATGAAAAAAGACGGGACCGTCATTTATGTGGAAACCTCCGTTTCCTTGCGGAAAAACCGGAAGGGAGACCCGATAGGGTTCCAGGGGATCATCCGCGATGTCACGGAGCGGAAGCGCAGCGAGCAGGAGCTGGCCTACATGGCGTACCACGATCCTCTCACCGGTCTCTACAACAGGAAGGCCTTCATGGAAAAGCTTGCCGACACCTTAAGGGAGGCGAAGCGCTATGAAAACAGAAGGGCGATCCTGTATCTCGATCTGGACTCGTTCAAGAAGGCAAACGACATGTACGGTCATGAGATCGGCGACAAGCTTCTCATCGAAGTCGCATCAAGACTAAGGGATGCCTTAAGAGGCAGCGACTACATCAGCAGGCTGGGCGGCGACGAGTTCACCATCATCCTCACAAATTCCCAGGACCTCCACGCGGAGCGCGTTGCGGAAAGGATCGTCAAGAATGTCTCGGAGCCGTATAAGATCGGAGGAATCCTCATCGATTTTATCTCGGCGAGTGTCGGGATCAGCGTCTATCCCGATGACGGGCACGATGCGCAGCTGCTCCTGAAGCACGCGGATACCGCTATGTACAAGGCGAAGGAAACGAAAGGCTGCTTCATGCGCTACAGCAATGTGATTCCGTATCCGGGCAAGGCAAGGGCCTAGGAAGATTCTACGTTTGAATCACTTTTCAGCGGATCTCCAGCGCGTTATATGCCTGCTGGATCTCCTTGAACCGTTTTTCTGCAAGCAAGCGGAACTCATCGCCCAGGTGGGCGACCTTGTCCGGGTGATACTTGCTCGCAAGGGTCCTGTACGCCTTCTGGATCTCCTCTCTGGATGCATCGCGGCCGACACCGAGGACCGCGTACGGGTCGCTGCTCCCGGCCGGCGCTTCGGTGTCGGTCCCGTATCGGGAACCGGCGGCTGAATCACCGGCAGACGATCCTTGTCCGCGGGAACCGTTTGCGGCGCCTGAAGGCCCCTTACGCCCGGAGAGCACGTATCTCCACAGGAGATAGATGACTACCAGGTCGTCTATACGGCCCCAGACAGGGAAAAAATCCGGCAGAAGGTCATAGGGGCTCAACGCATAGATGAGAGCCAGCAATATCCAGAATAGTTTCATTCTGCGCTCCTGCCATCCGGAAACCCCGGCGTTTTCTTTTTGAGGTGGGAGATGCACACCCGTATCCCCATGTCTCTCCCTTTAAGGGTGCGGAATACTCCGGACATTCTCCGATGTAGCCCTAACATGTGCTTTTGTCCACAGAAGTGCAAGCTTCAAACACCGATTTTACGCTTCAAGGCACATGAATACAGTTGATTGACCTCATTGATAACTTGTTGCCGGCACATGGGAGATGTGCGCCGTTTATCCTTCAAGCCCAGCCGAGCCCGACCGATAGCGGAACCTGTTGAATACGGTGCCGGGGAACCCCCTTTGAGAGGAGGCTCCCCGGTTTTCTCACACCTCTATGGCGTCGCCTTCCATGAGTTCTTCCACGGTGATCGACTCGGCCAGGATATTGCCGATGGTCTTGGAGAAGAACGATGGATCTTCGACCTTGCCGCCCTCGGATACGAGCGCGAGGTCGAAGAGGAGCCGGGCATAGTCTTTCAGGTGCGGATCCTGGCTGTTCTTCTCGAAGATGAACTTGATGTTCGAGATGGCCGGATGGTCGACGTTGAGCTCCAGGATCCTCTTCGCGGGCTCGGCCTTCTGTCCTGTGGCCTTGAGGATCTTCTCCATGTAGGCGCTCATGTCGTACGCCTCGCCCGACAGGCAGGCGAGTGAGTCCTTGAGGTGCGTGGAGGCCTTCACGTCCTTTACCTTATCCTTGAGCTCCTCCTTGATGAACCCGAAGAAGTCCTTGAACTCGTCTTTCTTTTTGTCATCCACCGTTTCGTTGCTCAAGTCGCCCTTTTCGGCGGATGTGAACTTTTTATCGTCGAACTGCCGCAAGGTCTGGACAACCCACTCGTCGATGGGGTCGGTCATGAGCACCACCTCGATGTCCTTTTCCTTGAGCCTCTCCAGGTGGGGGCTGGACTTCAGGGTGGCGGGATTTTCTCCGGTGATGTAGTAGATCTCTTCCTGGCCGGGCGTCATCCTCAAGATATAGTCGCTCAAGGATATGAGCTTTCCCTCGGATTTGGTGGTCTGATACCGGAGCAGCCTGGAGATTCGCTCGCGGTTTTCATGGTCGACGGCGATGCCCATTTTGAGAATCGGGCCGAACTCCGAGTAGAATTGATCGTACTTTTCCTCGTCGAAGCCCTCGATGAGATCGAAGATCTTCTTCACGAGATTTTTCCGGATATTCCGGACCAGGGCATCCTGCTGGAGGATCTCGCGGCTGATGTTGAGGTTCAGGTCCGGGGCGTCGACCACGCCGTGGACAAAGCTGAAATACTCGGGCATGAGCTCCTTGCAGTCGTCCATGATAAAGACGCGCTTGCTGTAGAGGTGTATCCCGTGCTTGCGCTCCCTCATGGTGAAGTCGAAGGGGAGCTTGGACGGGATGTACAGAAGCGCATGGTATTCGGTCGTGCCTTCCAGCTTCATGTGGAGATGCGCCAGCGGCGGGTTCCAGTCGTGACTGATATGCTTGTAGAACTCGGTGTATTCATCTTCGGTAACTTCGGATTTGTTCCTGGCCCAGATGGCCTTCATCGAATTCAGCGTCTCTTCGCGCACGACCTCCCTCGTCGTGGAGCCGATCGGCTTGCCGTCCTTGTCCTTGAGGATCTCGTCTTCCGGAATCGGCTCATGGCTCTTTACATCCATGACAATGGGATAGTTTACGAAGTCCGAGTGCCGCTTCACGATGCCCTTGATCGTCCATTCGTCGGTGTAATCGGGCTCGTCTTCGCCCAGGGATTTAAGCGTAAGCGTCACCGCGGTGCCTCTCGATGCCTTCTGAGCCTCTTCGACCGTGTACGCCCCGTCTCCCGTGGACTCCCACCGGGTGGCCTTCTCCTGTCCCGCTGCCCGGGTGAGAAGGGTCACCTTTTCCGCTACGATAAACGAGCTGTAGAATCCCACGCCGAACTGGCCGATGAGCTCGGGCGCAATGCTTTCCTTCTTTTTCGCCTCTTCGATGGCCTCGAGGAAGGCCTTGGTTCCGCTCTGGGCAATGGTCCCGATGTTCTCGACCACCTCGTCGTAGGTCATGCCGATGCCGTTGTCTTCGATAGTGATCGTCCTGTTTTTCGCGTCCGGGACGATCCTGATCTTGAACTCGGAGTCTCCGCCGAGGATATCGGGCTCTGTCTGAGACCTGAACCTGACCTTGTCGATCGCATCCGAGGCATTCGAGATGAGCTCTCTTAAGAAGATCTCCGGATGGGAATAAAGCGAATTGATGATCAGCTTGAGGAGCTTCTGCACCTCTGTCTTGAACTCACGTGTCTCCTTCTTATGCTCCATGGTACCTCCGTCTGGTCTGGTGTTTCACATACGTGATGGTTATTACTGGATAACATAGGAGCCGCCAGTAAAAATATCAAGGCCCGGCTCCAGGGGAATCCCGGCTGCGCATCCATATTCGCAACCGGCACTCACTCCAATCAGGGTTCAATTAGCATATGCGTTTTTTCAGTTCAAGGGGGGGGAGACTTTATGAGGGGGATTTCCGTGTTCCATCTACTTGAACTTTCCGGCGGATTGGGTTATGGTTCTGCCCCAGACCGTACTGTATACGCCACCTGAGAGGAAGGAGTGTAAGGGCCGTTGGTATTCAATGCATGCATGAAGCATAAACTGGTTCGCAAGAGCGTGCGGGAGTTCGCCGAGGCCGAGCTCGGTCCCATTGCCCACGAGATCGACCGCGAGGCCAGGTTTCCCCTCGAAGTCGTCGAAAAGATGCGCTCGTTGAACTTTTTCGGGCTCCAGGTCCCCAAAAAGTACGGCGGTGCAGCGGCCGACAGCATCAGCTACGCCATCGCGGTAGAGGAGATCTCCCGGGTGAGCGGCGCCATGGGCCTGTGCATCACGGTCCACAACAGCGTGGGCATCTACCCCATCCTCAAGTACGGTACGGAAGAGCAGAAGCAGCGCTTCGTCCCGAAGCTCGCCCGTGGAGAGCACATCGGTGCGTTCTGCCTCACCGAGGCAAATGCAGGCTCGGACGCGGGCGGCGTGGAGACGAACGCGGTCCGCGACGGCGACGGGTACGTGATCAACGGCACCAAGATCTTCGTGACCAACGGCGGGGTATGCTCCACGCCTTTGATCTTTGCCGTCACCAACCCGGATAAGCCCGGCAGGAGCGCAAGCGTGTTCATCGTGGAGAAGGGCACCCCGGGATTTTCCGTAGGCGAGATCGAAGACCTGTGCGGCATGCGGGCCAACCCGGTTTCGTCGCTGTTTTTCGAAGACTGCCGGGTGCCGAAGGAGAACCTGCTCGGAGCTGAAGGCGACGGTCTGAAGATCGGGCTCAACGCACTGGATACCGGCAGGATCGGGATCGGCGCCCAGGCCGTGGGCATTGCCCAGGCCGCGTTGGAAGCATCCGTCAAATATTCCAAGGAGCGCCAGCAGTTCAGAAAGCCCATTGCATCGTTTCAGTCCATCCAGAACTTACTGGCGGACATGGCCACGGAGATCGACGCCGCACGCCTCCTTGTCTACCGCGCATGCGCAGCCAAGGACGCAGGTCTGGACTTCGGCAAGGAAGCGGCTATGGCAAAGCTCTATGCCAGCACAGTGGCCTCCCGCGTAACCGGCAACGCGATGCAGATCCATGGGGGATACGGATACAGCAGGGAGTACGACGTGGAGCGCTTTTTCCGGGACGCGAAGGTGACCGAGATCTATGAAGGGACGAGCGAGGTCCAGCGCATGGTGATCTCGAAGGCGATCCTGACGGAGCCCATATGAGAGCAGGGGATACGACGAAGATGCTGAAGATGATCGTCTGTATAAAACAGGTGCCGATGGTCAGCGAGCTCCCGTGGGACCCGAAGACCGGTGTCCTCACCCGCGATGCTGCGGAGGGCATGATGAACCCGGCGTGCAAGTCAGCCCTGGAGGCAGCGTTAAGGCTCAAGGAAGAGCATAACGGCCAGATCACGGCGATCACCATGGGCCCTCCCATGGCCATGGAGGTTCTCCACGAGGCGCTCGCCATGGGCGCGGACCGCTGCCTCATGCTCTCGGACCCGAAGATGGCCGGCGCGGACACGCAGGTGACCTCTTTTACCCTTGCCCGGGCCATCGAGATATTCTGTTCCGACTACGATCTCATCCTCTGCGGATGCCACACCTCGGACAGCGAGACCGCCCAGGTCGGCCCCCAGATCGCGGAGGAGCTGGACATCCCCTCTGCCGCATACGTGGAAAACCTTTCCGTGAAGGGCAAGACCATCAGGATCGAGAGGATAGCGGACCATTTCCTCGAAACCCTGGAAATGGACCTGCCCGGGCTCGTCACGGTCACGACGGGGCACTTCACGCCCCGGTACATCCCCATCGGAGGGCTTCAGGACGCCTTCGGCGAGCCGAACATCCTTACCGTCGGAGCGCATGACCTGAGCCTGGATGAAAACACAATCGGGCTCAAAGGCTCGCCCACGAAGATCCTGGAGGTCTTCTCGTCCACGGCGGGAAAGAAAAACGTGGTGCTGACCGGCGCGCCCAAGAAGATCGTCGAAGAGCTGTTCAAGCGATTCGACGATACGATCGGCAGCGTGATCAGGAAAGACCTGAAGGCGGTGAAGTAGGCCATGGAGCGGAAGAAGCGCAGCATCTGGGTGTTCGGCGACTACCGGAACTATTTCCAGAACCGGGTGACCCTGCAGCTCATCTCCCGGGCGAACGACCTGGCGAAGATCATCGGCGCCGAAGTCTGCGTCACGGTGTTCGGCCATGATACGGATGAGTGGGTAGGGGAGTACATCGCCCACGGGGCCATGAAGGTCTACGTGTGCGACCACCCGGACTTGAAGTTCTACAGCAACGACGTGTACATCACCCTCATGGAGCGTCTCGTGCGCCGGTACGAGCCGGAGATCCTCCTCGTGGGGGCGACGACCTTCGGCAGGGAGTTTGCGCCGAGGCTGGCGAAGCGTCTGAAGACCGGGCTTACCGCCGACTGCATCGGGCTCGACATCAACGAAGACGGGATACTCATCCAGACCGCACCTGCCTTCGGAGGGAATCTCCTGACAAAGATCGTCACCCCGGAGAGAAGGCCTCAGATGGCCACGGTGCGGCCCGGGACGTTCCAGGAGATACCCCACAACTACCATGCAACGGGCGAGATCGTCCCGGTGCCTCTGCCCGAGGACCTTCCCAAAGACAGGATACGCCTCATCAGCTCGGAGCGGCAGCCTTCACGCGAGCAGAAGCTCGAAGACGCGGCCGTCGTGGTCTGCGGCGGCCGGGGCATGGGAAGCAGGAAGAAGTTCAAAAACCTCTACGAACTCGCCAGAGTTCTTGGAGGGGAGGTCGGTGCGACGCGTCCTGTGGTGTATTCGAAATGGGCGGAGGATGAAACCCTCGTGGGCCAGGCGGATAAGCACATCAAGCCCAAGGTGCTCTTCTCGTTCGGCATCAGCGGCGCGATCCAGCATACCGCAGGGATCAAGGACGCGGGCTTTATCATCGCCGTGAACAAGAACCCGAACGCGGTCATGATGAAGATGGCCGACGTGGCCATCGTGGCGGATGCCGGCCAGGTCTGCACGGCCCTGATCAGGGAGCTCAAAAAAAGGATCCGTTCCTGATATCCGTTCTCCGTAGCTAGGGAAACAGCCTGGACGCCGTTTCTGCAACGAGCCTTCCCTGGTACCTCGCTCCTTCGAGCTCTGTCTTGGACGGCCACCTTTCACCTGCAGACCCCGCAATCGTGGACGCGCCGTACGGGGAGCACCCGGTTATCTGATCCATGGCGGTCTGGCCTTTGAAGGAGTACGGGAGGCCCACGACGACCATGCCGAAATGGAGCAGATTGATATGGACGGTAAGGATGGTGGATTCCTGGCCGCCATGCTGAGTGCCCGAGCTGGTGAATACGCTTCCCACCTTTCCCACCAGCGCGTCCGTCGCCCAGAGCGACCCGGATGCATCGAGAAACTGGCGCATCTGGCCTATCATGTTTCCGTAGCGGGTGGGCGTTCCGAATATGATGGCATGATAGTCGGCCAAATCTTTCACCTTTGCTTCCGGTATATGGGCGAACTGTTTCTGGGCCTCTATCGCACCCTGTTTTGCAAGGATTTCAGGGGGTAAGGTTTCCGGGACGCGGAGGATATCCACACGGGCTCCTTCCACCGTCCTTGCGCCTTCCGCTACTGCCTCCGCCATGCGGTAGATGTGCCCGTAGGTCGAATAGAACAGGACAAGCACTTTCATCTCGGAATTCTCCTTCTTATCTGTAAGGGTTGATTACGGTGATATGACGTTTTCAACGCGTCGTTTCTTGAAGTCATAGTACTTCCCCGTTCACTCGTAATCAAGGCTGCGGGATGCATCCGGAAGGAGGAAGGCGTACAGGAGCGGCATTTGATCCGGTTCGGTACACCTGTATACGGGCGATTTCAGGATGAGCGAGACTCCTTTTTCTTAATCATGTATGTTACAGGGTGGAAATCCTGAAAAAACTATGCTAGAGGAAAACACCTTTATTTTTAAGCCGTGCCGACAGGGTGTTGCTTGAAAATGAGCAGGAATTTCTTGGAAGAACCAGAGTGAAAGGAGTGCATATGGCATCAAAGCTTCGGAGCGCAAGGGAAGCCCAGAAGGCAGAATGGCAGGCCAAGCTTGCTCAGCGAACGGACGAGTTGAAAGGGGCGGGAGCCGATGACGGCGTTCTTAAGAAGGACACGGTTATCAGGCAATTAAAGGCGAAAATTCGTGAGGCAACATTCAGGATTACAGCCATAGAGGCCAGAGAGAAGAAGCTCGAAGACATGGCCAGAGCCAGAGAAGAAAAGAAGGCAGCACCGCCGAAAGAAAAGGGAAAGAAGGCTGCCGCTCAGGTAGAAGAGCCGAAGTCCAAAAAGAAGGAAAAGAAGAAGGAAGGACAGGAGCAGGCTCCGAAGAAAGAATCGAAGAAGAAGGCTGAAGCAGCCGCTTCATAGAAAAACCGACAGAGCACGTCCGTATCTTCATCCAAGGGAAATCAGAGCCCAACCCCCCTTGCAGGGATATATACCACATCCCCCGGCTCCTTCAGAAGGGAGCGAGGGGGACGTGCGTCACGACAGGATGCCCGTCTTCTCCCGTCAACCGGCAAAGCCCTCCCCCGGGCGCCTGCTGAACTCACAGCCGCAGTAATTCTGCCGGTAGAGGTTGTAAGCCTTGCTGAGCTCGATGCTGCGGGAGTAGCCGTTCAGCTTTTTGAAGTCAAAAGGCACGAAAGCAGGGAACGCCTTTCCCGCCTCGAAGATCTTGGCCGAAGGCTTATACCGGCTCACGGTCAGAGTCGTGGTGAAAGCCGGAAACTGCATAAGAGCTGCTGCCCCGGCAGTCCTCGCAAGGTTGAACTCGAAGCACTTCACGCATCTCATCCCCTGCTCGGGCTCGTTCTCGAAGCCGCGTATGTGGCGGAGCCATGCTTCGTGGTCATAGCTGTCTTCCTCCAGCTTGAGGTTCAGGATCAGAGCCAGCCGTATGGCGTTTTCGAGCCGCCTCAGATACTCTTCTTCCGGATAAATATTGGAGTTGCTGAAAAACAGGACCGTCTCGCAGCCCGAAGCGATCAGCCGCTCCGCGCACGTTGTCGCACACGGGGCACAGCAGGTGTGGAGCAGTAATCTTTCGGGCGTGTTCATAGAAAAACATTTGTATCGCAAATATCCTCACCTTACAAGCAAATGCCTTGCCGATGGTATTTGAAAATATCGAGATCTACCTGTTATAATAAGTTTTACGGGTGCGGTGAAAAAGGAAAAGGTTCGTGATGGTCAAGAGGAAAAAGATCATTCTTATCGTAGATGACAAGAGGGTTGTCAGGTCATACTTAAGGGCAGTCGTCGAAAATAATTTCGATGAGTATGATCTCGAGGTGATCACCGCTCCGTCGAGCGATACGGCGCTGCAGATCATCGACCGGAAAAAGGGGAACATCGATCTCATTTCCACGAACATTCACCGCCCCGGAATGGATGGGTATGTGTTTGTGAATTTCGTCAAGTTCAAGTATCCCCAGATCAAGATTCTAATCTGCTCCGGGAGTGCAAAGACCGGCGACCTCAAGGAGATGTTCGAGGGCAAGCTGGTCGATGCCTATATCAGAAAACCGATCAAAGAAAAAGACTACGCGGAAAAGGTCAGAAACATATTCGAATCTCAGAACCTCGTCCGTCTGAGCTTCCAGGGGTCTCCGCACTGATCCCCTTTTGGGCTGCCCCGGGTGATTCATAGCAGCCGGAGCCGTTTACCGGTCCAGGGCTTTCGATATCCTCTTGAGCGCGCCGGAGATGTCGCTGCCGTCGACATGGAGGCGGATCGCCTTTCTGCCCTTTGCCTGTAAGGCCTGCCAATCGCCCAGCGCCTGGGCGTCTTTCAATGTCCCGAAGGTGATCGACGAGCTGCGGGAGCCTGCTTTATCCGGGATGGCAAGGTCTGCGGGGTTTGTGCAGGTGATCTGGATAAAGAGCCCTTTCCCTGCATCTCCTTTATGCAACTGGCCGGTGGAGTGGAGGTAGCGGGGTCCGTAGCCGCACATCGTGGCGGCCCGGTAGGAGTCCCTGATCTTCATGCGTAAGGCGAAGAGGTTGGCCGATATTTCGGTAGAAGGCGGAAGGTAGGCCTGGACCGCCACATAGGAACCCGGCCTGAGGAGATCGAGAAAACCTTTCAGCGCCCCTTCCAGATCGCCGGCCGTGACGTCTCCGAAAACGGCCACGCCTTTTTCCTGGAAAACAGGCGAAGCTTCGGGAAGGGCGCCGGTCTTCGCGTAGGCATCGACGGCCTCGCGGGCGCGGACCTTGGCAGCTTCCACGTCGGGCTGGTCGAACGGGTTGATGGAGAGAATAGATCCCGCGACCGCAGTGGCCATTTCCCAGAGGAAGAACTGGCCCCCGAGATCGTACAGGTCTTGGAGATTGATTTTTACCACCGGGTGTCCGGCCTTCTCCAGGTCTCTTACGATATCGTCATAGGTCTCATCCTCGTTCAGCCGTATGTGGACGAAAAGCCTGTCTCCTGCATACTGGCCGGGAAATCCCGGATGCTCGCGCACGACGGGGACGATGCCTTTGCCGGACTTGCCCGTGCTCTCCGCGATAAGCTGCTCGACCCAGTCGCCGAAAGCTTCAAGGCCCCGCGATATGATAAAGGTGACCTTGTCTCTCCCTGCGGCGGCGAGCTCTCCCATGACAGCGCCCAGCTTTCCGCCATGGTTGTTGCCCTGGAGCGGGCAGTTGCTCGATTCGCAATTTTCGGTCATCACGAGCGCCCTGTCCAGCAGCGTTCGGATATCGACTCCCATGAGCGCTGCAGGGACGAGCCCGAAATGGGAAAGGGCGGAATACCTGCCTCCTATATCCGGGTTGTTCAAAAATACGGACCTGAACCGGCATCCCTTTGCAAGGTCGATTAACGATGAGCCGGGGTCGGTAACGGCAATGAAGTGCTCACCGGTCTTTTCTTCGCCCAGGGCTTCTGCGACAACGGTGTAGAAATACCTGAACGCGGAGATCGTCTCGACGGTCGAGCCCGACTTCGTGGATACGATGAAGAGGCTTTTCACAGGGTCGAGCCCTTTGGACAGCTCTGCCAGTCCGGCAGGGTCGGTGGTGTCCACGATGGAGAGGTCGAGATACCCTTCAGCCACGCCGAAGATATCCCGCATCACCTCGGGCGCCAGGGACGACCCGCCCATGCCCAGGAGGTAGGCGCGGGTGTACCCCTCGGAACGTATCAGCCGGGCAAACTGGTCTATCTCATCGGCATGTTCGAGCATCGTGCCCGCGATGTCGAGCCAGCCGAGCCTGTTCGTAATCTCATTCGGGCTGTCCGCCCATACGGTGTAGTCATGATTCCAGATCCTCGGGATGATGTTGTCGGCTTTAATCCCGGCCAGGCGGGAATCGACTGCCTGCCCGAAACTGCCCGGGCGGACGTCCAGGAGGTGCTTGCCTGCAATGAGCTCCCTGCGCTTCGCCCTGATGCTGTCCATGAGTGAACGGAAAGATCCGGCGAAGAGCTCCACTCCGTCCTTCTGCAGCTTTGCCGTGAGGCTGTCGATGTCTATCCCCTCACGGGAGAGCCTCTCGATCAGAGCCTTTGCCCCGTCAATGTCCTGCTCGATCTTGTCCTCTCCCTTTCCGTGGTCCAGAAAAGCCTGCAGCGTCGCTGGGGGCACGGTGTTTACGGTGTGAGGCCCGATGAGCTCGTCGATATACAGCGTGTCGGGATAATTTGGATTCTTCGTGCCGGTGCTCGCCCACAAGAGCCTCTGGGGCATCGCCCCCTTCTCGGCGAGGCGCTGCCATGCTGATGACCCGAATATCTCCTGGAATATGCCATAGGCCACCTTGGCATTGGCGATCGCTGCCTTGCCGGCGAGCTCGCCGAGCCCGCGCCTTTCGAGATCCGGATCAAGAGCCGTGTCGACCCTGCTTACGAAGAACGAAGCAACCGACGCCGTCTTGCTGATATCTTTACCGGAAGCAAGAAGCTTTTCCAGGCCGGCAAGATATGCCATGGCCGTTTCCCGATAGCGCTTTACGCAGAAGAGCAGGGTTACATTGACGTTGATGCCTTCGGCGATGAGCACCTCGGTTGCGGTTACCCCCTCCGGCGTTGCAGGCACCTTGATCATGATATTGGGCCTGGCGAGCAGGGAAAAGAGCTTCCTGGCTTCGTCGATGGTCTTCTCCGCGTCATAGGCCAGGTCGGGGCTGACCTCGATGCTCACGTAGCCGTCCAGGCCGTTTGTCTTGTCGTACACGGGCCTGAAGAGGTCGGCGGTATGGGATATATCCCACAGAGCGAGATTCTCATATATCCCTTCGATGGAGGCGCCTTTTTTAACCAGGGCCTTGATGTCCTCGTCATAGTCCGAGCTGCCCGCAATAGCCTTCTCGAAGATCGTAGGGTTGGAAGTGACGCCTAACACTCCCTGATCGATGAGGGACTGCATCTCGCCCGATGTGATCAATGACCGCCGGATATAATCGAACCATATAGCCTGGCCGATCCCTGCCAATGTATGAAGCTTCGCCATGTAAGCACCTCTTCTAAGGATTCATTTTCAATGGAACCCTACCTTACAAGATTCTTTCGTAATTTCTCAAGCACCTTTCTATATTAATGAACCCGAATGCACCCTCCTCACCAGGTACATTACGCCGAGAAAGGGTTTATCTCATTATCCTCGGTGGCAGAGGAGCTTTATTCAGCAGCAAGCAATGACACTTAAGCAAACGATGAAACTAAAAAAAGGGAATGCCGACTGCGCTTATGAAAAACTGAGGGGTCTGTTCCTGAAAACGTATAGCAATGGTCGTGCAGAGGGAGCCAGGGGCGCCGTCGTGTCTGCATGGGCCCCCTGGCTCCCTCTCTCCTCCGAATATCTACCAAGTTCTTTTCTGCTGTAATACATTATCACCTAGGGCTACACCAGCATCCCCATCTCTTCAAAGCCCGCCTCCGCAGCGCCGATCAATCCGGCCCTCGGATTGAGAATCACATACACCGGCACCGAGTGGAGGACCTTGGAAAGACGCCCTTTGCGGAAGAAGGATTCCATGAAACGCCCTTCTTTCAGGGAGCCCAAGATCCTCGGAGGGATGCCGCCGCCAATATAAACGCCTCCTGTGGGGAGGATTTTCAGGGCCAGGTTTCCCGCTTCCGCCCCGAGGATGGAGACGAACATTCCGAGGGCGCCTTTGCAGATGTCGCAGGAGGAATTCTCATCCAGGGCGGTACTGATAATGATCGCAGTAGGGTCTTTGGCCTCTGAAAGCGATTTCATGAACCACTCGGGTTCGGGGTAATATTTTTTGTCTTTGAGGAATGCATAAAGATTCGGGATGCCCGATCCGGAGCAGACCAGCTCATAGCTGACATGGTCATACTTCTTCAGGAAATACTTCAGCAGCTCGATTTCTTTCTCGTCGGAGGGACCGAACTCCGTATGTCCGCCTTCGGATGCATGGGGCACATAGTGCGAACCGTTGAAGGTGAGGTACGCCTCGCCCAATCCCGTGCCTGCGGCTATGACTGCCTTTGGCCCGGTCTTGTCTTGCAGACCTTCATTGAGCGTTGCGAGGTCCGATCCGTCGAGCAGGGAAATGCTGTGACCAACCGCTTCCAGGTCGTTCAGGAGATGCACGTAGGTAAATCCCAGCTCGGCTATAAGCCGCGACTCCTCGATTACCCAGGGAAGGTTCGTTATGACCGCCTTCCCACCCATAACCGGCCCTGCCAGACCGAACACTGCGTACTTTGCATCTTTGATGCCGTGCTCGCTCAGGAACATACGGATTACGTCTTCAAGGGTGCTGAAGGCGCCGCTTGCATAGGTAGCTTCCGCAACGGGCTCCTTCAGGCTTTCTTCCGAGCGGAAGAGGGCAAGAATTGTCTTGGTCCCCCCGATATCGCCTGCGATCATCTCCATCACTCACCTCAATAATAATCATACATATATTATTCGCAGTAACGCTCGGTTTACAAGCATAAGAATGAGATACCGGCGCGGGCTCCCCGAAGCACGAAAGAAAAAGATTTCTCATTTCTGGAAAAAGACTCCACAAAAAAGAAGGATAATGAGGGTTCATTTATTTTTGAAAAGATGTAAGAATCTGATATATAGATAGATATTATGTTGTATGATAATTGCATATAAGGAATCTTATACAATGTAATGGGTCGCGAGACCGGCTAATGCATGAGGGGGTTCACTGAACAACATGAATGGCGGACGGGAAAAACGAAATATTGAGGCAGGGAGCCTTTCCATAAGGGGAGGGCTGCGCTTTGCCTTTTTCGCCCTGCTCACTGCCCTGTTTCTGTCCGTGGCTTCCTGTTCGGGATCTTCTTCTACTCCTCATCAACCTGAAGCCCTCCCTGCTTTGCAGGGGGAAAAATCAGCCGCGCTCGAGGCGGAAATAATTTCACCTCCCGGACGGGTGACGGTCTACAAAGGCCGCGCCGTCCGCTTTAAAGGAACGGTGAGCGGAGGAAAGGCGCCCTATGGGACCCAATGGATTTTCGGCGGCGCGGCCGGGACGGTTTCCGCAGAAGATGCGGGAGAGATAACATTCGTTGCCGCGGGCGTCTATGAGGTTTTGTTCGAAGCCCGCGATGCACAGGGAGATGCATCAAAGAAGTCGGTTACCGTACAGGTGATCGAGGATACCAAGCCTGTCTGCCGCATTGACTCTCCTTCTTCCGGGGCCTCGATAAAGGAGGGCGAGTCCGTACTGTTCAAGGCATCCGTTACCGGCGGAAACGAGCCCTGCGTGATCCTGTGGGATTTCGGAAAGGGAATGACCTCCTCTCCGGTGAAGGACCCGGGCAAGGTTACCTACCCGGTTGCCGGCTCCTATAAGGCGACGTTGACGGTGCGGGACGAGAACGGCGATACCTGCGAATCCGCCGTGAAGGTCGAGGTTGCGAAGTATATCCCGGAGGTGTCTATCGTTTCACCCGAGGAGGACACCGTCGTCTTTGAGGGCAAGCCGGTACGTTTCTCAGGGGCTGTCGCCGGAGGGAACCCGCCTTTTACCTATCACTGGGATTTCGGCGGGACAGGGCCCTCCCTGTTAAAAGACCCCGGCAATGTGGCATTCCCGAAAAAGGGGGTGTACAAGGTCGTTTTCACGGTGCGAGATGCCCAGGGCGATCAGGGCTCGGCTTCTACGACTGTCAAAGCAGTCGACGACACAAAGCCCATCGCAAAGATCCTCACCCCCTCCTCCGACATTACGGTGCTTGAAGGAGTGCCGGTTGATTTCCAGGCTCACGTTGCCGGCGGAGACGAGCCGCTGAAAACGCGGTGGGACTTTCAGGAAGGAGCCCCCGCTGCCCCTGAGCTGAGCCCCCGGCAGATAAGATTCACCAAGCCGGGCGTTTATCTGGCCGCCTTCCGGGCTGTAGACTCCACCGGGGACGTAAGTGAGGATTCCGTAAAGATCACGGTCATAAAAAACACCGCTCCCAGGGTTGCGATCCTTCATCCAACCGCCGGCGCGATCATCACGGAAAAAACAAAGGTTTTGTTCAGAGGCTCTGTGAAAGAAGGCAACGAGCCTCTCACCTACATATGGCAGTTTGGTGGGAATGCCAGGGAATTCAGAGGCAGGGATCCCGGCGAGGTTCTCTTTCATGAGGCCGGCGAGTACCGCGTCCGCTTCACTGTGCAGGATGCCGATGGAGACACGGACTGCGCAAACGTGCTTGTGAGCGTGGTGAAGGATTCCAAGCCTGTGGCGAGCATAGACCTGCCGCTCATGGATAGAGAGATATTCGAGAGCGAGTCCCTGAAGTTCAAGGGCTCGGTCAAGTACGGCAATCTTCCCATCCGTTTCAGATGGGACTTTCACGGCGGCGCAAAGGATTCTGATAAACAAGATGCGGGAGAGGTGGAATTCAAGAAAGCGGGCGTGTACCCTGTCACCTTTACGGTGAAGGACAGTGACGGCGATACGAGCACCGTGAAAAGAACCATAACCGTTCAGAAGTCCACCTGGGCGTATGCCTCGGGAGGCTGGTCCAATTCGGCGGGTATAAGGACCGACGGGACGCTCTGGGCATGGGGCCTGAGCTCTTACGGCCAGCTTGGAGACGGCCTTGCGCGCAGTTCGAAATATCCTGTTCAGATCGGACAGGATAAGGAATGGACGAAGATCGTAGTCGGAGGGGGATATACCCTTGCGCTCAAGTCGGACAGGACGATGTGGGCATGGGGCGCAAACGGGAAAGGCCAGTTGGGAAACGGGACGCTCAGCCATGCGCTCTCCCCGACCCGGATCGGCGCCACGGGCAGGTGGAAGGAAATCTCCGCCGGCACGTCGCACTCCCTTGCCGTCAGGGAAGACGGGACCCTGTGGGCCTGGGGAAGGAACCTCGAGGGGCAGCTCGGAGACGGAACCCGGACCTCCTCGACCGTCCCGGTTCAGGTGGGCGGCGATTCCGACTGGAAGCTCATTGCTGCAGGCGAGTCTCACACGCTGGCCGTCAAGGCGGACGGCAGCCTGTGGGCCTGGGGCTCCAATGAGCTTGGGCAGCTCGGCGACGGCTCACGGGTAAACAGCCCGATACCCAAACAGATCGCACCAAGTGACAGATGGGAGGCAATCGCGGCAGGGAAAGCACACAGCATCGCAATCCGCCATGACGGCAGCCTGTGGGCCTGGGGCGCGAACATGTATGGCCAGCTCGGCGACGGCACCAGGGTCCTGAAGCTCTCTCCGGTCCGTATCGGCAAGG
Source organism: Syntrophaceae bacterium UBA6087 (assembly GCA_002448235.1). GTDB lineage: Bacteria > Desulfobacterota > Desulfomonilia > UBA1062 > UBA1062 > Phosphitivorax. The sequence goes on along the minus strand of DIXF01000010.1, from coordinate 193,575 downwards.
ATACGGAATGGAAGGTCATCGCTGCGGGCGAATACCACAATGTCGCGCTCAAGAAGAATTCAGCCCTCTGGACGTGGGGATGGAACGTCTTCGGACAGCTGGGGCTGGGCAGCAGGAAAGACTGTTTCAGGCCCGTGCAGGTCTGCCTCGATTCCGACTGGCAGTGGGTTGATGCCGGAAATCATCACACCCTTGCCGTGAAAAGGAACGGAAGCCTCTGGGCATGGGGATACAACGGCTACAGCCAGCTCGGTAACAACAGTGCCGAGGACATAAGCAAGCCGGAATTCATACGGCCCGGGAAAAAGTGATCCGGTTCTTCCCTGCGGGGCTTCATGGAGACGTCAGGCCCTGCCGGAGCTCTTCCGCCCCTGAGCGGGCAGAAGACTCTCCCGACAGCCCCTGACGATCAGGCGTCATGTGCCTTACGCGTACTCGTAAAATCCTTTGCCGGTTTTGCGGCCAAGCCATCCTGCTTCCACATATCTTCGCAGCAGCGGGCACGGCCGGTACTTGGAGTCGGCAAACCCTTTGTAGAGAGTTTCCATGATGGCGAGGCACGTGTCCAGGCCGATGAGGTCCGCCAGCGCAAGCGGTCCCATGGGATGATTCATCCCCAGCTTCATCACCGTGTCGATGTCTTCCTTGGTCCCGACCCCGTGGAAGAGGCAATAGACAGCTTCATTGATCATGGGCATGAGGATGCGGTTCGAGATGAATCCGGGATAATCGTTCGCCTCGGCCGGCGTCTTGCCGAATTTGAGCGAGAGGTCCCAGGTGAGTTTGAATGTTTCCTCCGATGTGGCCAGCGCCCTGATCACCTCGACGAGCTTCATGACCGGCACCGGGTTCATGAAGTGCATGCCGATGACCTTGCCGGGTCTTTTCGTCTGGGATGCGATCCTGCCGATGGGGATTGACGACGTGTTGGTCGCGAGGATCGCATCGGGCTTGCAGAAGGAGTCGAGATCGCGGAATATCGCGAACTTGATGTCTTCTCTTTCGGAGGCCGCTTCCACGGCCATGTCCGCTTCCCGCATCTCCTTGAGGTCGGTGACTGTCCTGATCCGCCCGAGGACTGCGTCTTTATCGGCAGAGGCGATCTTTCCTTTCTCCACTGACTTCTCAAGGTTCTTCGTAATGTTCTTCAGTCCTTTCTGAACGAGCTGGTCGCTGATATCGTGCATGATGACATTGAGGCCGCTCATCGCGGCGACCTGGGCGATCCCGTTACCCATCTGGCCTGCGCCCACTACGCCGAAGGTTTTTATCTCCATATAGAGCTCCTTTGTGTAAATAAATGAACTGCTTTAAATCCTGTCCCGTCTGACCACGAGGGCAACCGCCTCGCCGCCGCCGAGACACAGAGTCGCGAGGCCGATCTTCTTGTCCGTCCTGTTCAGCTCGTACAGCAGAGTTGTAAGAACCCTGGCGCCGCTTGCACCGATGGGATGCCCGATGGCGATGCTCCCGCCGTTCACGTTGACCTTTTCCGGGTCGATGCCGAGCTCTTTGTTGATCGAGACCGAAGAACCTGCAAAGGCCTCGTTGATCTCGAAGAGATCCACATCCCCGATGCCGATGCCTTCTTTCTTTAAAACCTTGGGGATCGCCAGGATGGGGGCGACGAGGACGTACTTCATATCCAGTCCTGCGCTTGCCTGGGCGCCCACGGTTGCGAGAATCGGGCAGGAGAGCTCTATGGCCTTTTCCCTGGTCATGAGCGTCACCGCGGATGCGCCGTCTGCGATGACGGATGCATTTCCTGCCGTGGTGCTGCCGCCTTTCTTGAATGCCGCAGGCAGCTTGGAGAGGATCTCGTAGCTCGTTTCCCTTGGGTTTTCGTCCACGGCGAAAATCTTCGGTTCTCCTTTGCGCTGAGGCACCGGAACCGGCACGATCTCGTCTTTGAAAAGTCCTTCCCTGATGGCCTTCAAAGACCGTTCGTAACTCATCAGTGCATATCTGTCCTGGTCTTCCCTGCTGACGCCGTACTTCTCGACGCACAGCTCATTGGACACGCCCATGTGGAAATCGTTGACGATATCCCACAGGCCGTCATGCACCATATGGTCCTGGATCTGGCCGGTGCCCATGCGATAGCCGAACCGGGCTTTATCAAGATAATACGGCGCACCGCTCATGTTTTCCATTCCGCCCGCCACGACCACATCGGCATCACCTGTCTGGATAGCCTGTGCGGCGAGCATGACCGATTTCAGGGCAGAACCGCAGACCTTGTTGACGGTGAAGCACTGGACTTCCCACGGCATGCCGGCCAGTACTGCAGCCTGTCTGGCAGGGTTCTGGCCCTTGCCGCAGGGCAGGACCATGCCCATGATGACCTCGTCGACGACGACTTTTTCGATACCCGAGCGCTTGAGAGCCTCTTCGATGACGATTGCCCCGAGCTTGTTCGCATCCATACTTGCAAGGCTGCCGCCAAAGCCCCCGATCGGGGTCCGTACGGCGCTGGTGATTACCACTTCCCTCATCTTAGTCCTCCTTATTCATCAATGGATGGCTATGGCTGCACGATCTTTCATATGAAAAAATATGCAAAGGCATCCTTGGTCTGCGACATTTTTGGTAAAACATACAGAAGGAAAAATCAAGGTGAAAGGCTCTTGTCTTTTCTGATAAGAGACTGCATATGGAAGATACTAAGGGGAGGGCGCTATGGCATCTGACATAAAGGATATCACCATTCAGTATGAGGAAGACGATGTAGTCCTGGTCAAGGAACTGGCCAAGGAAGTCCTTTCCAAAGGGGCATGGACCACGATCATGTTCCGGTATCAGCAGTGGGATGCGAAGACGGAAGCGTACGGCCCGGACCGCTATTCCATCCGCAGGTACCGCAAGGTCAACAACGAATACAAGCAGCAGTCGAAGTTTACCATCTCGAGCGTGCAGCAGGCTCACAAGATCATCGAAACCCTTCAGAACTGGGTAGGGGAAGGCGACAGCGAGTAGCGGGGAAGGGTTTCAGCGGCCGGTATTATGAACCGGTATACCCGGGAATCCGCTCCGGGCAGTAGGGCTGTAAGTTTTTGCTCGCCCTGACGGTTCCCTTATCGTCTACGGTGATCCAGTCGATCCCTCTCTTTTCGAGAACTTTTCCGAGAGCTTCCGGGCCCTTGACGAACAGCGCGGTCGCCCATGCATCGGCCAGAACGCAGGTTTCCGCAACCACCGTTGCGCTTATCCATCCCCGGGCAGGCATTCCGGTTGACGGGTCCAGGATATGGGAGTACCGCTTCGCCCCGCGGACGAAGAACCTTTCATAGTCCCCTGACGTGGCGATAGCCTTGTTCTTCAGCGGGATCACGGCAAAGATCCCTTCGGACCTCGGGTTCTTGATGCCGACCTTCCATGTCCGGCTGCCGAACACCGTTATGTCTCCTCCCGCATTGACGAGACCGGCGCCGATCCCCGATGCCTTCAGCGTCTCGCATGCCCTGTCCGCGGCATATCCCTTGGCGATCCCTCCGAGGTCCACCGACATGCCTTCGGCCAATTCAATGGTCAGCCCGTCATCGGACAGCCGGATGTCTTTATCCGAAGGCGATCTCTTCCACGCATCGAATTCCGCAGGAGTCGGTTCCCGGTAGGGGTGGAGCCCGGTGAATCCCCAGGCGTCGAGCAGGGGCCGCAAGGTCAGGGAGAACGCCCCGGAAGAGGCGCCGTGGATGTCCCGGGAAAGCCGGATGAGGGAGTAGGTCTCCCGGTCTTTGAGGATCAGGTCCCTGTTGAGCGTATCGAGAAGGGAGTTCCGGTATCCCAGGCGTTCATCGATGCGTTTGAGCTCCGCGAGGGCCTTCTTCACCGCATCGTCCGTCTCTGTCCGGGTGCCCGCGGCGGTCAGCTCGACAAGGGTATCCATGATGAAGAACCTGGTTGAGTGGATCTCGTCAGCCCTGCTCTGCCAGACTATATAAGCCGTGACTGCGAGGAGAACGACGATGATGGGAAGGGTCTTTTTCAATGGGAAAACGAAGGGGGCGGACTCTGCCGCCCCCTTATTCAGGCTATTTTTTAATGCTGTACAGCACGTCCCGGCCTCTGAACACGGCACTCGTGCCGAGCTCTTCCTCAATCCGCATGAGCTGGTTGTATTTCCCCAGGCGCTCGCCCCGTGAGGTGGAACCGGTCTTGAGCTGGCCGGTGTTGCAGGCCACTGCGAGATCGGCGAGCCAGGCATCGTCGGTCTCGCCGGAACGATGGGAAAAGACGGCCGTAAAGCCGGCCCGGCGGGCCATCTCGATGGTCTGTATGGTCTCGGTCAGGGTGCCGATCTGGTTTACCTTGATGAGCACGGAGTTCGACGCCTGCTCCTTGATCCCACGCTGGAGGAACTTGGTGTTGGTCACGTAGAGGTCGTCGCCCACGATCTGGACCTTGCTGCCCAGCTTCTTCATCAGGAGCTTCCAGCCGGCCCAGTCGTTTTCGTCGAGGCCGTCTTCGATGGATACGATGGGGAATTTCTTGATAAGGTCTGCGTAGAAATCGATCATCTCTTCCGTTGTCCGCTCCGGGTTCTTCTCGGAGGTGAGGATGTACTTGCCGTCCTTGTAGAAGGAGCTCGCCGCGGCGTCGATGGCGATGGCCACGTCTTTTCCTGGCTTGTATCCGGCTTTCTCGATGGCCTGAACGATGAGCTCGAAAGGCTCGACGTTGGACTTGAGGTTGGGGGCGAACCCTCCCTCATCGCCTACGCCCGTTGCATAGCCTTTTTTGATGAGGATGTCGCGCAGGGAATGGAAGGTCTCTGCGGCATAGCGCAACGCCTCGCGGAAATCGGGGGCGCCCAGCGGCATGATCATGAATTCCTGAAGGTCGACGTTGTTGTCGGCGTGCTTCCCGCCGTTGATGACGTTGAGCATCGGGACAGGAATCTCCCGGGCAAAGGCCCCGCCGATGTAGCGGTACAGGGGCATTCCCATGAAGACGGAAGCCGCGCGCGCAACGGCCACGGATACGCCCGTGGTGGCATTCGCTCCGAGATTGGACTTGGTCTCCGTGCCGTCGATCTCCAGCATCATTTCGTCGATTCCCACCTGGTCGAGGACGTCCATTCCCACCAGCACCGGCGCGATCTTGGAATTTACGTTATCGACGGCCTTCAGTACGCCCTTTCCCTTGTACCTCTTCTTATCGCCGTCCCTGAGCTCAATGGCTTCGTGCTCGCCCGTCGAGGCTCCCGAGGGGACGGATGCCCTTCCCATATCGCCCGTAGAAAGGTAAACATCTACCTCTACTGTCGGATTTCCCCGTGAATCCAGAATCTCCCTTGCAATGATATCAAGAATCTCACTCATCTGCGACTTCCTCCTTTATCGCTTCTTTAGCGGTTTTTGACAGCTACAGCCCTATGACAACACATGGAATGCCGCGACTGCCGAATGTATTGGCGAGGTCTTGTGCAGGCTCCATAGAGCTGAATGAACCGAGTCTTACCCGGTAGAAGTACCTGCCGTGTGCAGAAGCGCCCTCGATGCTCGGATTGTGTCCCATCCTCTGGAGCTTATCCGCCAGTTCCACGGCATTTCGCCTTTCCGTAAATGCTCCGAATTGCAGGGTGTATCGCTCAGTGAATGCGCGGGGAGTTTGTACCACTTCGATGCGCACCTTGGCAAGACCTTCTTTGGTCATGCCCAGTTGCGCGGCAGCCCCGTATGAGAGATCGATAATCCGGTTGCCGACGAAAGGCCCCCTGTCATTGATAGGAATAACGACCTGCCTGCCGTTTGCAAGGTGAGTCACCCGCACGGTGCTTCCCAGAGGCAGTGTCCGGTGTGCGGCGCTCATGCCGTACATGTTGTATGGCTCTCCGGTGGCGGTGGGTTTGCCGTGGAAGTCCTGACCGTACCAGGAGGCCGTCCCTGTCTGTACCCAAGCCCCCTCGCGGGGCTGCATATGGGAGCACCCTCCGGCAACGAGGAGGAAAACCATCAGGCCTGCCGTAAAAAGAGGCACCCGCTCTTGCCGGCGCAGGGTGAGCCAGGGAAAGATATTCATGGGTTTTTTATCAATTATCCTAGTTTTCCAGGAAAGTCTCAAGGTCTCCGATCAGGGTTCGGAGCCTTTTCTCATCTGCCAGCCTGTTCTTGTCGTCTATCAGGTTCTTTGCGCGGAAGGTATCGAGCGCCCCTTTGTACACGGGGAGGCACAGGGCTTCATACCGGCGGATCTCGCCCTTTTTATAGATCCGCGAAGCAAACTTGTTGATGGCTTTCAGGGGATCTTTTTTCCCGAGGTCTCTGGTCTTCAGGACGAACTTTGCCACACAGAGGTACGACTCGATGTAGTTCTCGAGGAGGCCGTCGAACATGAGCGCGATGTATTTCTTTTCCGGGTTGATCGCATAGAGTGATTTCTTCCGGATAATGACTTCCTTGTCCAGCAAGAACCGGATGGCCTTCTGAAAGCTCTCCATGTCCAGGATGAATTCGCTTTCAAGGAGATCTGCAAGATTCTTCACCTGTGCCTGGAAGCTCTTCTCGTCAAGCCCGTCCGGGTATTTGATGATAACGCTGCTGATGAGCGACGCGGGCACGAAGAAGTTCAGGATGATATTTTTGTAATATTCCAGATGTATCCGTTTCTCCCCCTCGGTATTCAGCAGAGATGCATCTTCTTCGCCGTCGGCCTCGTCGATGGAGACGAGATGTTTCGTCTTGAGCAGGGAGTATGCCTCGTCAAACGCCTTCTGCTCGTCGGAAAGCGAGGAGGACATGTTGCACCCGAGAAATGAAAGGTAATCCCGGAAGATGTGGAATCCTTCCCGAAGCACGTGCTCTTCGATGGCCGAGTCATAGCTCGTGAGCACGCAGGAGAGGAGAGAGAACGGGGTGACCACGGTCTGCTGGTAAATGGAAGAGATGATCTCCTGGGCTACCGTGTCATAGAGCTTTTCCTTCTGGTTGCTGTCCATCCGTGAATACGGCTGTCTCCCCCTCATGAAGTCATTCATGGAGATGGGCTGTGCAAAGCGGACATATACCTTGCCGTAGCGGTTTTTCAGGACATTGCCTGCCTTGATGAGCTGCCACAGGCTTTCCTTTTCCTTGGGGGCGCCTGTCATTTCGCTGATATAGGAGCTTTCCTCCACCACGGTATCATACCCGACATAGACCGGAACAAAGATGACGTCGCGGGTCACGCCCGATTCCCATCCCTGGATGATCATGGACAACAGGCCCTTTTTCGGGAGCATGAGCTTGCCCGATCTGCTCCGCGTCCCCTCGATGAAGAACTCCAGCGGGATTCTCTCCTGGAGGATCGTCCTCACATAGGCCGCAAAGGTGTGGGCATAGATGGGATTGTCCTTGAACGAGCGCTTCATGAAAAAGGCGCCGCCCTTCCTGAAAATCGTCCCCAGAGGGAAGAACGAGAGGTTGATCCCGGCTGCTATCACCGGGACGCTCATCCAGTTCTGGAAGAGGGTGTAGGAGAGGATGAGGTAGTCGAAATGGCTTTTGTGGCACGGGACATACACGACGGAGCCGTTGCGCGCCATCTCTTTTACCGCCTGAATCCCGGGTTCGGTCACATCGAGGCCGTCGTAGATATTGTTGAAAATCCACGTCAGAGATTTGTTCAGAAAATTGATGACGGCAGGGCTCAAGTCCGATGCGATCTGGTCAAGGTGCTTGTACACCGTGCCTTCCAGCTTTTCGAGGCTCACCCCCTTTTCGGCGGAGTGCGACCTCAGGTAGGACTGGAGGAGGGGGTCTTTGATCGTCTTATTGATGATGAAACCCCTTTCCCTGATGGGCGCGCCGGAGATATTTTTTCCCAGGACAGCGAGCTTCTGCTGGAGCTCGTTCTTGATATCGTTCGAGATCTCCTCGAAGAACTTCGACCCGCCCATGGACTGTTTCATGACCTCTTTGAGGTTGATGGGTTCGCCGTGCTCCAGGAACCCGTGCTCTTCGGCCCTGATCAGCGTCATGAGCTTGCGCGCACCCTTGGCGGAGGCCATCTCCTCTTTTGTCGCGTCTTTGATCTTTAACGGCGTCCGGTTATAGACGATCCGCTGGGGGAGGAGATAAATGGGCCTGTCCGTATCCCGCTGTATCTTCAGAAGCTCAAGTATGGGGTCGATATTCTGATCGGCGTTTATGAGATCAAGGGACAAAAGCGACGCGCTCTTCTCGTCTTCCATGAACTGCCGGTAAAAGTCGTTTTCAAAAGGAGACGACGGACCCGTGACGAGCGCTTTGAGCATCCGGAGCGATCTCCCTACCGGCTGCAGCAGGGTGAACTTCCTGCCGAAGACCACCCGCGGTACCGGGAGCTCTTCGCGGGAGAAACGGAAGTTCATGAGCATGCCGTCAATAGTGCTCTCCAGGCTGTGCACGAATACGATATGACCTTTCCGGGAAAGGCTCGAAAGGGATTCTTTATACAGCGCCGGGATGGAGATCTGGTTGAAAAGCCTTCGGAGTATGGGCCGCAGGAGGAATCCGTAATCGCCCTCGAACAGATACGCGTAACCTTTCTTTCGGTTGTTCATAATTCCTCGGGATTATAGATCAAGCACAATTCATTTGGAAGATGATTTTATGTGAAGGGCTTTCAGCCCTCGGGATCGGAATACGGCCTGCTGCTTTCGCGTACGAATTCCAGGATCCGGGTCACGTCCTTTTCCGTAAGGCCTCTGCATCCTTTGAGATCTTCGCGCTTCAGCCCGGACAGCTCCGGGACATGAGAGGTATGCATGAGGACCGAGCGGGCCTTTTTCGGTCCGATCCCCGGGATCTCTTCCAGTGAGGTGGATATGGTTTTCCCCCGGAGATGCTTGTGATACTTCACGGCGAAGCGGTGGGACTCGTCTCTGATCTGCTGCATGAGCTTCAAGGCCCGGCTCCTTGGAGGAAGAACGACGGCGTCCTTTCTTCCCGGAAGGAAGAACCGGTCCCCCTTTGCGCCCTTGGGCTTGGCCATGGCAACGACCGGAAGATCGGAAAGGCCGAGACGGGCGAGCACCTTGCAGCATACGCCGAGCTGCCCTTTCCCCCCGTCGATGATGAGAAGATCGGGCTTTATCTCGTCGCTGCACAGTCTCCTTGTCAGTACCTGCTCCATCATGGCGAAGTCGTCCTGGCCGTGGATATCCCTGATGCGGTAGTGCCTGTAGAGTGCCTTGTCCGGATCTCCTCCCATGAAGACCGCCCGTGAGGCAACGGGGTGGCTCCCCTGGAAGGACGAAATGTCGAAACATTCCATGCGGTATGGCAGGGACGGGAGGTCAAAGGAGCGGGCCACCTCGTCCAGAGCGGAGGAATCGGTCTTTTTTCCGTACGACCGTGCGTTTTCCTGGGCCATGCCCACCCACTGCCTTGGCTTGCCGCGGAGCGCCTTGCGGATGGATACCTTCGAGCCTTTGAGATCCGAGAGGATCTGCTCCAGGATGTCGTTCCCCTCGGGCAGGGTATCCGTATAGATGAAGGGCGGGATATTGGTGTTCTGGAGGTAGAACTGGAGGATGCAGTTCGTCATAAAGCCTTCCTCCTCGGTGTTGCGCACGGCAAGGGTGGTGCTGTCCGTCAGCGTGCCTTTCGCGATGTGCAGGATTGCGATCTGCACCTGATCCTGGTGCCGGTGGGTGCCGAAAATATCGATGTCCGTCGGCGCGTCCCCCACGACCACCTGGGGCACGAGGCTCTGCCGTATCGCCAGTATCTGGTCGCGGATCTTTGCGGCCGCTTCGTAATTCTGCCTGGCGGCCTCTTTCTTCATGCGTTCCTGCAATCTCTGTTCAAGGAAGCCGCTCTTGCCTTCGAGAAAGGCGGCGAGGTCTTCCACGATTTCGTCGTATCGGGCCTTGGTGATCCTGTTCGCGCAGGGCCCGGTGCAGAGCCCGATCTGATAGTACATGCAGGGCCTCATCCGGTTTTTGAACATGGAGTCCTTGCACCTTCTCAAGGGGAATATCCTGCTGATCGCCCTGAGCGTGGTCCTGATCGCACTCGCCGAGGAGTAGGGGCCGAAATAGCGTGCGCCGTCCTTCAGAACCTTCCGGGTGATCGATATCCGCGGCCACTGTTCGCCTGCGCTGATCCGTATGCGCACATAGGTCTTGCCGTCCTTGAGGTCGATGTTGAAGCGGGGCCTGTGCGTCTTGATGAGCTGGTTCTCCAGGAACAGGGCTTCCTTTTCGTTCCTGGTGATGATGAAGTCCACGGTTTGAGTCTGATCGGCGATGTAGGGGACATTGGGTCTCGTGTCCTGGCCGAGGTAGGCATGGACACGGTTTTTCAGGTCCTTTGCCTTGCCGATATAGATGATTTCCCTCTCGGCGTTCTTCATGAGGTATACGCCTGTAGAACGGGGCAGCTTCTCGATGATCTCCTGATTGAGTGCCATGATTTTTCCTTACCACGGATAGTATGTCAGAGCAAACATCTCTGACTGGATAGCGGCAGCGGGCTTCTTGACACCCCGATACAGGCCGCGATATGGTAGCAATGTTCATTTCTTATGAATGGGGTGCATAGATGAAAATAATATACGGTTTGGGAAATCCCGGAAGAAGGTATGCGAATACCCGCCACAATATCGGGTTCATGGTCGCAGACTTCCTGTCTTCCAAATGGCGCATCCCCTTCAAATCCGGTACGGACGAGCTGGTGTTCGGGAAGGGCACCGCCCAGAGGGCTCCCGTGATGCTCGCCAAACCGCAGACCTACATGAACCTGAGCGGTATGCCGCTCAAGCGGCTGAGCTTCGAGCTCGAAGATCTCATCGTGATTCACGATGACATGGATATACCGGCCGGGAAGGTCCGCGTGAAGCAGGGCGGCGGAGCCGGCGGACACAAGGGCCTTGACTCCATAACCTGCTCCATAGGCGCCGACGGATACGTGCGGATCAGGTGCGGAATCGGCAGGCCTGAGGACGGATCCGACCCGAAGGACTATGTCCTCGGCGAGTATACCCAGGAGGATCTCCCCTGGGTGAAAAAGCAGATCGAAGATGCCGCATCCGCCGTCGAGATGTGTCTCAGAGAAGGCGTGGCAAAGGCCATGAACACCTTTAACAGGCGCGAAAAGGAAAACCGGGACAGCGATGCATAAAAACGGCGAAGCGGTTGTGTAATCAGTCGGCGATGTCTTGTCCCGACGTCCGGTTCTCTTGGCGCGGCAGAAGTGAAGGTTAATATTTCCTGTAGAGGCACCGGAGTGTTCCGTCCGGCCGAACCGACTACGCAGGTGTCCCATGGAGGATTCTCGTTTGCTGACCGTTGAATCGGCGCCGTTACGCTATCTCGTCTCCGTTCCCAAACCACGTGCGCCGGGAACCCAGGGGCTGCCGGTGCTCTGCTTTCTCCACGGATACGACGAGGCCGCACCTCTGGACATCCGCAAAGCGCTGACCCGCCACGGCCCCTTGAGGAAAGGCAGCTCGACCAGGGCTGTGAAAGAATTCATCGTCGTCGCTCCCCAGCTTCCCGCTCCGGGAGGGGATGTATGGCATCGCTACGGAAACGATGTCCTCAAGATCGTTCATGAGGTGCGGAGAACCTATCGGGGGGACGAAAGCAGAACGTATCTGACCGGCTTCAGCTTCGGAGGAAACGGGGTGTTTGATATTGCCCTCAACTATGCCGGTTTCTGGGCGGCGCTCTGGCCCGTGGACCCGACGCGCATACCCGAGAGCGACCCCGGGCGCCCGGTATGGCTTTCCTTCGGCGAGGTCTCCCGGAGAGCAAAGAACGGTTTTATCCGGGGACTGGATTTAAAGCCTGCGGACAGCTCCGAAAAGAATGACCGTATCTATCTCGATCAGGGGCAGGACCATGTGGGTACGGCGACACAGGCCTTCCGTGATGACCGGATCTATACCTGGCTTCTCTCAAAAAGCCTGAAAACCTAGCAGGATCGATTCCCTGCCGGGCCGGGAGCATACCTTATTACAATAATACCGACTATTCCTTGTTGTACGGGGTCATTCCCATATGTTTATATGCCTCTATAGAAGGATGTGAAAATAATAATGTAGATAATTTAATGATATTAGGGATAAAACCGAGAATAATATCTATCAGGAGAAAATAGCTCATCCCTCTTTACATAATTCAATGAGGTAAGAAAAGCTTGACCTTTCAGATTCATATGGGTATAGGTATAAAAGCTACCACACTGCTTCGGGGGCTGTTTGTTCCTGGTGGTGTAATTGCTCAATCGATTAACCTGAAATTTTGAGTGGGGTATTATGAATGTGTTGAGGAAGGTATCGAGGGTTGGGCATTTTGGAAGGGCGATAGTCTCAGCATTCCTTGTCGTGGCATTTCTGGTCGCTTCAGGGAACGATGCGAGAGGTTATATAAAAAGCTATGAGGCCAACAAGGCTCCCTTGAATCAGGAGCCGAAACTCATCGCTTCGTTCTACAAAGGCCAGTTCCAGGAGATCCCTGCCGGGCAGGCAGAGCCTATCAGGAGATCGTACACCATCGAAGAAGGGGATTCCTTTTTCGAGATCCTGAAAGAAAACGGCGTGTCCGGTGAAGAAGCCCTTGCGATTATCAAAAAGACCCGGCCAGTTTTCAATGTATCCAGGATCAAGCCCGGTAACGGGATCCAATTAGTGTTCTCACCCAATGACCAGAGCCTGCTCGAACTCAGCTATGAGATTTCCGATCTGAAGAAGCTCGTGATCAGTATATCCGGCGAGAAGATCAAGGCCCGGAAGGTCGAGGTGGATAAAGAAGAGCATTTTATCCCTTCAAATGAGTATGCCCTGATACCGGATGAATATCCGAGTCTTCAGGTTCAACCTTCCGAGCGTCGCCAGGCTGCCGGGCAGACGGCCGTGGAAGAGCAGGAAGGCCTGGTTCCGGGCCAGAGGCAGATAGATATCAAGGTGAAAAAAGGGCACAGCATGTCCGACATACTCACCGAACTCGGCATTTCGAAAGGCGAGATCAGCACATTCTCCAGGTCGGTGAAGGGCGTGTTCAACCTGAGGCACATCAGGCCCGACAAGACCATAACCGTCTGGCTTTCCCAGGATAAGCCCGCTCGCATCGAGAGGCTGACCTACGAGGTAACCGATACGAACTACCTCGACGTTACAACCAAGAAAGGCTCTTTTCTGGCCAGGATGCGTACACTGGAAAGAGACGTCCGCTATGAAAGCGCAAGCGGCAAGATCGAGACCAGCCTCTACGGATCGGCTGTCGCGGGAGGGGTCAATCCCGAGATCGTGATGAAGCTGGCGGATATATTTGCCTATGACGTCAACTTCTTCACCGGCATCCATCCGGGGGATACCTACTCCGTCCTCTACGAGAAGTACTATGTGAAGGACCGGTTCAAGGGATACGGAAGGGTCATGGCGGCCAAATTCGTCAATAAGGGCGACGAGCACATAGCCGTCTACTACGACAACAAAAAGAGAGACATACACGGATATTACGACGAAAAAGGACGTGCGATCAAAAAGATGTTCCTGAAGGCGCCCTTAAGCTACCGGCGCATATCGTCATTTTTCTCCCATAACAGACGGCATCCCATTTTCGGAGTGGTAAGGCCTCACCTGGGCATAGATTACGCTGCCCCGACAGGCACCCCTGTCAGCTCTCTCGGCCCGGGCAAGGTGATCCAGAGGGGCTGGGACAAAGGATTCGGCAACACGATCCGGGTAAGGCATCCGGAAGGATATGTCTCCTACTACGGACATCTGTCGAGATTCGCCAAAGGGATAAGCGTCGGCAAGAAGGTCGATCAGGGAGATACGGTCGGATATGTCGGGTCCACAGGGTATTCCACCGGCCCTCATCTGGATTTCCGGGTAAGCCGCAACGGCAAGTTCATCAATCCCCTGAGCATCAAGAACGTGAACGGTCCGTCCTTGCGCGGTTCGACCCTGGCCGATTTCAAACGCGTATCCGAACAGAGGCTCGCCATGATGGAAAACAAGAGCCGGAGTATCGCCCTTGCAGAACCTGAAGGCCGGGATGGAAAAAGCAACCGGGACGTGAACTGATCCTTGTCTGGGGAGATATGCGGCGCCGGTGCCGTCCCCTTATGATGCAGGAGATATCGCGCCCTCTTCTCAGGACACTTTCAAAGCATCGGTCGATTTAAGGGTTGACGCCCTGTCAGGAAGTCTGCATAGCTTGTCTTGAAATATGAACCCCGCGGCGATAACCGCCGCCCCTTTCAGGACGGATATGGAGAGCCGGGACACCCGCTTGCACGCTGCAGACACCCCCATGAAACCAATAAACGGCACTTTTAAGAAAACCGGCCGGTCAGCCTTCATACTGAGGTCATTCCGCTCGAGAAACTACCGGCTTTTCTTTGCCGGCCAGAGCTTTTCCCTCATCGGGACCTGGATGCAGCAGGTTGCAATGAGCTGGCTGGTATACCGCCTGACCGGTTCGGCGCTCCTTCTCGGCGTCATCGGCTTTGTGAGCCAGATACCCACCTTGTTCGTCGCCCCTTTTGCAGGCGTTCTTGCCGACCGGTGGAACAGACGGAAGCTCATCGTGGCTACTCAGGTTTTTTCCATGGTCCAGGCCTTTGTCCTTGCATGGCTCGTACTGGCCGGAAGCGTCCGGGTATGGCATATCATCCTCTTGAGTACTCTGATAGGCATCATAAACAGCTTCGATGTCCCTTTCCGGCAGGCCTTTGTCGTGGAGATGGTCGAGGATAAAGATGACCTGGCAAACGCCATCGCTTTGAATTCCTCTATGTTTCACGGCACCAGACTCATCGGGCCGTCTCTTGCCGGCATCCTCATAGCCACGGTGGGAGAAGGACTGTGTTTCCTTGTCAACGGCGTCAGCTACCTGGCGGTCCTGTGCTCACTCGTGGCGATGAAGGTCTTGCCGAGACCGGTAACGGTGCATAAGCGCCGCATCTTCCACGAGCTTAAGGAAGGATTCTCGTATGCCTACCGGTTTACCCCCATACGCTCCATGCTTCTGCTGATAGGGGCGGTGAGTCTCCTCGGGATACCCTATGTCGTCCTGATGCCGGTTTTTGCCAAGGAGATTCTTCATGGCGGGCCGCATACGTTCGGGTTTCTCGTGGCCGCTTCAGGGATCGGCTCATTTACCGCTTCGATTTATCTTGCTTCGCGGCGGAGCGTGCTCGGTCTCGAAAGGCTCGTTGCCTTTGCTCCGGCCCTCTTCGGCTTAAGCATCGCAGCGTTTGCATTTTCCCGGCTGACCTGGCTTTCTCTTGTAATTCTCGTGTTTGCCGGATTCGGGGTAATGATCCAGATTGCATCGAGCAATACCATGATTCAGACCCTGGTCGATGACGACAAGCGGGGGAGGGTCATGAGTCTGTACACCATGGCGTTTATGGGGATGGCGCCGTTCGGGAGTCTCCTTGCAGGGGCACTGGCAGGGCATATCGGAGCACCTCAAACCGTCGTGCTGGGAGGAATCTGCTGTATGTTGGGAGCCGCCGCCTTCTCGATGAAGCTGCATGCCTTCAGAAAGGCAGCAGATCCTGTCTATGCACGTCTGGGAATCATTCGGGAAGGGGCGGGTGCGGCCGGTCCTGCCGTGACTCAGGAAGAGGCGTAAAAAGTACCGGTTAGCGGATGCTCACGCAAAGAGGCAAGAAGGTTTCTTGCCCTTCTTGCCTCGACAGTACCTGTGACGGGCTGCACAGGCAACCCGTGGAGAGCATGTAGGCAGGATTTATTTCTTGCCTTTTCCTTCTGCCTTGTCGTTTTTCCACTTATTGTCCTTGCCGCCCTTGTCCTTGCCCGATCCTTTTTTGAAAGATCCGTTCTTATTCTTGTCTCCGTCTTTTTTGACGTTTTTTTTGCCGCCGTTCTTTTTCTTTTCCTGTTTGATGTCGCGGTCTATGACTGAAAACCGTTTGCCCTCGGAACGGTATTTCATGACTTTGTCCGGGGAATACCCGTAATGATCGGAGATGAATTTCAGGTTTACCTGATCGACGATATCGTCATCGCTCAGAGATATGTTTTTCCATCCGTCGCGATTGGGGTGTTTTTTGTAGTAACCATATGCATGTCCGTGCGGTGGGCGGCCCTCGATGATTCTTACAGGGACATAGTAAATCTCAGGGCTCAGACCGTAATGCAGCGTGATATCCATCCAGCTCAAGCCCCTTAAGTGAAGGTCCACGATGACCCCGGGAGATACACGGGCCCTTTTTGCAAGGTAGAACACAACGGGAAGCGCTTCATCATGAATCCCGCGGTCGCGGATGACGACCACATCTCTTTGCGGGACACGGTAATGCTCGCCGACCGAGAGGTGAAATCCGTCAATGCCGTCTTCTCCGCCCGAAACTCCCACGTCCCAGGAAGTCGCTCCATAAGAAGGAGCGCTGAGGACGGTAAGGCTTATGATGCCTGCAAGAATGGTGGTAAACAAGAAGGGGAAAGCCGTTGAACCTTTTGCTGTAGTTTTCATTTCATGATCTCCTTTCTCCCGAGAAAAGCGGCTCACGAACTTTTGTTCATGAACCCGTTCTATTTGTCAGGCACCAGGTGGGGGATCTGTAGACAAATTACCACAGGTCCCTGCGGTCGCGATACCGGCACCTGCGGCAGAACATTACCGAGACAGGCCCGGGTGCGGCGCATCTTTATAAAGACCTCCCCGACAGATTCACATGCCTTTCACTCCAGTATATTCAAGAATCGTGCTCAGTGACCATAATTTTCAGTATAATTTATAACCTCTTGTAATATAAAGAATAAAAGGGCCGTCAGTCATGGGCTCGATCGGACCCTCACACAGGAAAACACTGATATGTGTAACTCTCTGTACTCACATTGTCTCAAAGGAGACTGCTGAAAAGCATCCTTCCCGCCAACAACATGCACACAGAGACTGCCCGGCTATTTTCGCCCGCTGTACTTCAACATCCTGCTGAAGGCATACAGCGCACGCTCGGGGGTGGGGTATGTGGGCACGCCGAGCGGGAGGAAACCTTCATGCACGTGCA
Organism: Syntrophaceae bacterium UBA6087; assembly: GCA_002448235.1. Lineage (GTDB taxonomy): Bacteria > Desulfobacterota > Desulfomonilia > UBA1062 > UBA1062 > Phosphitivorax. The sequence continues at coordinate 176,620 of DIXF01000010.1, read as the reverse complement.
GGATCTCTTTTTTCGTTCCGCCGTAATAGCTTGCAAACACCGGCTTGCCGGGATGATCGCGGATGATCTCTTCAAAGGCCTCGCCGATATCGAAGATCGTCTCGGGCATGAGGACGAAGATGATGAGAAGCCCATCGATGTCCTTCTGGTCGAGCATGCTTTTCGCGATATGGCTCATGGTTTTCTTCGAGCCGTGCTGTTCAACGGCGGACCAGATGTCTGCAGGGTTCCGTACCGGCGCCCAGGCAGGCATCACCTCCCGGAGCTTTTTAAGAGTTCCGGGACTGAGTGCGGGGAGCTCGATGCCGTACTCCTGGGCTGCATCGGTGGTGACAACACATCCCATACCCGTTATGGAGAGCACGCCCATCCGGTTGCCCCGCGGCAGGGGGAGTGTCTCGAAGGCCGAAAGCGTATCGAAGAAGGCCTCTGAATCGCGGACCCTCACCATGCCGGTTCTTCTGCACACTGCATCGAACACCGCATCCGAGCCCGCCAGGGAGCCGGTATGCGAAGCGATCGCTGCGGCCCCTGCATCGCTCCGGCCTGACTTCACCACCACAACGGGCTTTTTTGCGCATGCGCGGGCAGCAGCCCTGACAAACCGTTCGCCGTCGGCGACTCCTTCCAGATACATGCCTATGGTCGTGGTCTGTTCGTCATCCGCAAGGTATTCGAGAAGGTCGCTCTCGTTGACGTCGCCCTTGTTGCCGATACAGGCGACTTTCGCGATGCCGAACGGCTTGAAGTCCGCTATCCATCGTCCCCAGCCCGAGGAGAAGACGCCGGACTGACCGATGAGGGATACCCCGCCGGGCCGTATCTGCTCGAGCCCTACGATTGAGGTTGCCAGCCCGGAATCGGGGTTCATGACGCCGATGCTGTTCGGGCCCATGACCCTGATGCCTGCCGCACGTGCCTGCGCAACGAGCTCCCTCTGCTCGGCTGCGCCCGATTCGCCGATATCGGAGTAGCCGCCCGTGCTGAGGATGATGTTCCGAACGCCCTTGACGGTACAGTCGGCAATGGCGTCGGGCACGGCGGCCTTCGGGATGACGACCATGGCAAGGTCCACCGGTCCGGGCACGTCACTCACCCGTTGGTATGCCTGCATGCCGAGGATCTCCCGGGCATTGGGATTGATCGGGTAAATCCTGCCGGCAAAACCGGCCTTCAAAAGATTGCGCAGGATGATATTTCCGCCCTTACCCTGGCTCTTTGATGCCCCGATGAGGGCAAACGAACCGGGATTGAAGAACGGGTCGACCGTTTTCTTTGCCGGTGCCTCTGCTTTTACTGCACGGGTCTTCCCGTTGCAGCGAACGAGCGCATCGACCGCTATGGCGCCGCCGGGATGGGCGATGAGCGGGTTGATGTCGATCTCCACAATATCGGTCCGTTTCGAAATGAGCTGCGAAAGCGTATGCAGGGCTCCTGCAACGGTCTCCAGGTCGACGGGCGGCTGTGAACGGTAACCGCTCAGGAGGGAAAAGCCTTTCAGCCTCTTGAGCATTGACCGGGCGGATCTCATGCTCAGGGGCGCAAGCTCGGTGACGGTATCGCGCAAGACCTCGGCAAAGATCCCCCCGATACCGGCAAGGACCACGGGCCCGAAAACAGGGTCGCGCCTCGCCCCTAAAATGATCTCGACACCCGGAGATGCCATTTTCTGAACAAGAAAACCGTGGGGAATATGCCTGAATGTAGACCGGATTTCCCGGCAGCCCATTTTCAGAGCCTTCCCGTCAGGAATATTCAGCATCACCCCGCCCTGGTCGGTCTTATGGAGGACCTCCATGGAGCAGACCTTCAGAGCAACGGGAAAGCCCAGTGAAGAAGCAGCGGATGCAGCCTCCTTTTCGCCCCGGACAAAGACCTGCTCTATCACGGGGATGCCCCATTGCTTAAGCAGGAGTGCCCCCTCGTATTCGCTCATGGTAAGTAGCTCGTGCCGTTTCAAAGATGCCTCCCCTGGTATGAATTGATACATAGATCAAGACATACCAGAAATATCCGGATTGAGCAATGCAATGGATATTAAAGGGTTAGCCGCGGCAGAACATCCGTCCTCCCGATCCTCTTACGTCCCATCCACTGTTTTTCAATGGAATATTCAGATGCAGTGCAACAGGCGGCTTGAAGATTTTTCTTAAAGACGATGAATCCTATCGGAGGGTGCGGATCTCAGAACTTGTAGCATAATCCCTCCCCGCTAAAAGGCGGGATTATCCCTTAGACAAGGTAGCCCGTTGTGTTATAAGGAGAAAACATGATTGAAAAGATACCGTTTCTGCACAGGAAGAAAATGTACAACATCATCGTCCGCGAGGATGTCTCCTTTGCGGCGCTGCACTATATACTGGACATTCTCATCGAGCAGGGTGCGTTCATGGGTGAAGAGGAAACCGAGACTCCCGATCTGTATACCGTGGTGTACGAGGACGCGAAGTACACCGTGGGTGTGGACGGGATCGATGTCATGATCGTCTATTCATGATGCCGCCATGACCGACATCCATCTCTGCCAGCCGGATTCCTGCAAATCCTGCGCTGCCTGCTGCGGAATCTATAATTACGTCCGGAACACAAGAGCCGAGCTCGTGAGCAGATTCGAATACCGTGGCCGGCTCATGGCAAAGGTGCGTTCGGGAGAGCTGTCTCTTGATGGGTACCGGGACATCGTCCGGCGCCGGGAAGACGGGAGAAGGATTTACAAGACCATCTATACCTGCGAGTTTGCAGGGTTCCTGGATGAAGCAAGGAAGAGGGTAGGGTGCATGCTCCACCCCATGGTCACCGGAGGCTCCGATCTGAGGGTACATAGTTTCTATGGACAAGAGATCTGTGACGGGCACTTTTGCCCCAGCTACCAGAAACTCAACAATAACGAAGCCATGTCCGTCATGAACGTTGTCGACGACTGGTATCTCTTCGGAAGTGTCATAACGGATATCGATTTCGTAAAGACATTCTTCACCATTGTTCAGAATACTCTCGGCGAAGAGATAGCCCCTGCTTCGGTCGAGGCAAGCCCGCTTCTCAAGGAGATCCTCCACGGATACTTTTCCCTTAAAGTAACCTGGCCCTTCCGTGACGTCTCCAGGCCGAGATTCGGGAAGTATTATTTTGTGGGAGAAGAATACGATATCGACCGGATCGATTATCAGAGGCTCGGGGCATCGGTTCCTCCCTATGATCCCATTTTTTTAAGCCTCTCATCTCTGTTTAAAACAAAAGATGAGCTTGACCGGGCGAACACAACAATAGATAAGCTTATCAAAGGTTTCTGCGATGAATACGGAAGAACTCATAACGCGCATCATTGATCTCGCCCTCATCGAAGACGGGGAAGATGTTACTTCCACGGCCATTTTCCCTCCGGGGGAGCAGATGCAGGCCGTTCTGAAGGCGAAGGCCGGAGGGGTGCTGGCCGGACTGGAAGTAGTCCGGACGGTGTTCCGGCGCGTCGACCCCTCCATCCGGTGCGATTTCATCAAGAAAGATGGCGACCGGCTGGAACCGGGAGACACCATAGGAAGGATAGCCGGTCCTGCCGTAGGCGTACTTAGGGGCGAGCGCACGGCGCTCAACTTTCTGCAGCGCATGTCCGGCATTGCCACCAGGACAGCCGAGTATGTGCGCCTGGTCAAGGGGACAAAGGCGAAGATCCTGGATACCAGAAAAACCGCCCCCGGACAGAGGGTCCTGGATAAGTATGCAGTGAAGGCGGGCGGAGGGACGAACCACCGGATGGGTCTCTGGGATATGGCGCTTATCAAGGATAATCACATCGACCGCGAAGGCTCCCTGGAAGGCTCTGTGGCAAAGGTTAGACAAGCCTGCCCCGGCGTCCCGGTAGAGGTGGAAGCCCGGACTTTATCGGATGTGGAAAGGCTTCTGAAGATCGGTGTGGACAGGATCATGCTCGACAATTTCCCGACGGATGCCATGAAGAAGGCGGTAGAACTGGTTGGAGGGCGCGTACCTCTGGAAGCCTCCGGCGGCATAACCCTGGAGACGGTAAGGGATGTGGCGCTTACCGGGGTGGATTATATCTCGGTGGGCGACGTGACGCATTCCGTACGGGCGCTCGACATCTCCCTGACTATAGAAGAGACCGCATGACGGACAGCGAAGCCAAAACCATCATCGATGCAAAGAAGAAGGAACTCGGCGATAACCTCGTCATACTCGGGCATCACTACCAGAGCGACGCGGTGACGGAATGTGCGGACTTCGTAGGAGATTCCCTGGAACTCGCCCGGAAGGCCTCTCAGATCGATAAGGCCCGGTTCGTCGTATTCTGCGGGGTCTACTTCATGGCTGAGAGCGCAGCCATTCTCGCCCCTGACAAGTCCGTATATATCCCGGACCGCCAGGCCGGTTGCCCCCTTGCCGATATGGCGGGATACGACGATGTCCTGAAGGCGTGGGACCGGCTGACCCGTGTATCGGGATCGGTCATCCCTGTTTCCTACGTCAATTCAACAGCCCTCATAAAGGCCTTCTGCGGGAAATACGGCGGGGTCATCTGCACGTCGGGCAACTCCGTGAAGGTCCTTCAGTGGGCATACCAGAGGGCGGACAAGGTGTTTTTCCTCCCTGATATGAACCTCGGGCGGAACACGGCACGCAAGCTCAAGATTCCCGACGGACAGATCGTCCTGTGGGATCCGCAAAAGTCCGGCGGCGGCCTCGAAGATTCAGACATCGAACGGGCGAAGATTATCCTCTGGAAAGGGTGGTGTCCCGTTCATTGGCCGGGGTTCACGGCTGACGATGTGGAAGCCGTGAAGGCGAAGTATCCCGACATCAAGGTTATCGTCCATCCGGAGTCTGACCCGCAGACCGTGGCTGCCTCGGATGAATCGGGTTCAACCGCCGCCATCCTCGAATACATCCGGGATATGTCTCCCGGTGAAAGCCTCGCGGTCGGTACCGAGGCCAATATGGTGAAACGGGCAGCTCGCCGGAGCCGGTCCGTTCGGATCGTTCCTTTGAGGGAAGTATTCTGCGACGACATGGCCAAGATCACCTTGCCGAAACTGGCTGACACGCTGCTGCACTTGGGCGACGACACATACCGGGTCACGGTGCCCGGGGATGTCGCCGGGTATGCGCGCGTCTCCCTTATGAACATGCTGAGGATATGAAGATGGCGGATGTGGTAAAGGAAACGGAGTGCCTTATTATCGGGACCGGTATTTCAGGGGCTACATGTGCGTATGTGGCGGCCCAATCGGGCTTGAAGGTCTGCCTTCTCACCAAGCGCTCAGAACCGACAGCGGCGAACACGAACCGTGCCCAGGGGGGCATCGTCTATACAGGCAACGGGGACAGCCCCGATCTCCTCAAGAAAGACATCCTCGAGGCAGGAAGATATCTCAACAGCGTCGAGGCTGTGGAATTCATTGCCGAAAACGGCCCCAGAATAGTCAAGGAAATCCTCATCGACGATCTCAAGGTGAATTTTACCCATCTCAAGGGATCTGAAGACGAGAACTACGATCTTACCCGGGAGGGCGCTCATTCCATTAACCGCATCCTGTATTCCGCCGACCATACGGGCCATGAGATCGAAGAGACCCTTATCAATGCGTTGAAAAAGATGAGCAATGTCGAGATCGTCACAAACGCAACGGTCATAGATCTCATCACCCTCAACCACCACTCAACGGATGTACAGGCACGGTATCTCCTGGAAGACAGGTGTGCGGGTGCGTATGTGTATATGGAGCACGACCAGGAGGTGACCACCGTACTGGCCCAGTATACGGTGCTCGCTACCGGCGGGGTCGGAGACATCTATCTTCACTCGACCAATGAAAAGGGTACGGTGGGAGACGGCATCGTCATGGCAAAGAGGGCAGGCGTCAATGTCATCAATATGGAGTTCGTGCAGTTTCACCCCACCACCCTCTATATACCCGGGGCGCGGAGATTCCTCCTGTCCGAGGCGCTCAGAGGTGAAGGCGCGAGACTCATGAATCTGAGGGGCGAGTACTTCATGGACAAGTACAACCCGGGCTTGAAGGACCTCGCGCCAAGAGACGAGGTGGCAATCGCCATCTGGGATGAAATGCTGGAAAACGGCGAGGACCATGTCCTGCTCGATGTCGCGAACTATGTGAACGAGGATATCCCGGAGAGGTTCCCGAGCATTTATGGGACGTGCTTGGAGGCAGGGATCGATATCACGAAGGAGCCTGTTCCCGTGGTCCCGGCTGCCCACTACCTCTGCGGAGGCATTCACGTGAACACACTGGGGAGAACTACGTTAAAAGGCCTCTATGCAGTGGGAGAGGTATCCTGTACCGGCATTCACGGGGCGAACAGGCTTGCGTCGACCTCTCTCCTCGAAGGGCTCGTCTGGGGCTTCTATGCGGCCAAGGATATCGCGGTGAAAATCCATACCGGAGAGACCATAGGCTTTAAGATGCTCAAATCCGTACGCGACTGGATCCCCACCGGAAACGTCGCCAATGAAGACCCTGCATTGATCGCTCAGGACTGGACTTCCATCAAGAGCACCATGTGGAACTACGTGGGAATCGTCCGGACCAGACAGAGACTGAAAATTGCCATCGAAGACTTGCGGCATATGTACTTGAGGATCGAGGATTTCTATCGGGAGACACCGGTATCGAAGGACATCATAAGCCTTTTTCACGGGACGCAGGCCGCCATTCTCGTGGCGGATTCGGCGCTCAGGAACCATAAATCCATCGGGTGCCATTTCCTCCGCGATCATAAGGGCTCGGCACGATCATATCCTGCACTGCGGCACGACGACATTCAGTGAACGGATCGTTTATGGTCACAGTGCCATACTATGGCGCTATAACCCTTTCCTTTCCTGTGGTATTGTTCCCTTACCCTGGATATTAAGTATATAAACACCATATAAATCATATAGATAGCTCGACCTATCCCTGTGGCACACCATTCGCATCAGTCCTGGCCAGCAAATTGAGAGTAATCGGAGAAAGAATGAGTTCTCAGGAAAAATCAGAGAAACTCTGCGCCATATGTTCGGCAATGGAAGCTGCGTTCACGTGCGATGGCTGCGGCAAGCCGCTGTGCAAGAGATGCAGGAGCATGGAAATTTTCGGCTCAAAGAATCTGGAGGTGACGGTGAAGGACTTCTGCCCCGCCTGCGGCAAAGACCCCAAGATCAACCCGTCCCTGGACTGCAAGAAGGTGTTCGGGCTCGAAGACGTCACCGATATGGTTAATCAGGACCAGTCCAAACCAAGCAGGTTCAAGATCAAACTGAAGATATCCTGATACGGGAAGAAGATGAGCATTGTCTGTGCGGATACAAGGTTTCTCTCCGGCGTTCGATACGGCTGCATGAATGAAGCAGGATTCTTCGTCCGGTCAGAGGGGATTGGAAAAGGTTATGGCGGATACACCAGAGAAACTATGGTGCCGGTACCAGATTCCCGGGGGCGCGGTAGGGCCTATAAACCATAAGCCATGTACGCACAGTGAATAAGATAAGATAAAACAACAAGATATAATAAATCAATACCTGGCACAGATTTCGCTAATATTAAGAAACATGGAGACTGTTGGTTCTTTGATAACGCATGAACAACACGAAAGATCGTGATACAGAGTGCAGCACATTTGCTAAAGGCATGCGCATCGGTTCGATGACTGCATATATGAAAAATAGGCAGTTCGGATATTCAATGAACGAATATCTACTGGGGTCATGTCGATCCCCTTTGATGCCGTGGTGCAGCGGGAAACCCTGTAAGCCGCATGCCTAAGATCCATCAGTACTCTCAACACAAACTGAAACCTCCTTTTTGATGCCAGAAGAAGGGACAGATTGATACTCCGCTATGTCCCCACACCTTAATCTTCTGGCTTTTTTTTTGCCCTCATGGTTTTGTTCTCCAATTACTGTTGCGAATTGGGAAAATACCTTGACAATAGAGAGAAGTTTCATTAATAGCTCTTCATCTTTCTCTCAAGAAAAGAGAATCAGGAGTACAACTATGTATGCAGTGATTAAGACTGGCGGGAAACAGTACAAGGTCGAAGAAGGCGATAGGATCCAGATCGAGAAGCTCGAAGCTGCGAGCGGCGATACGGTTACTTTCGAAGACGTCCTCTTCGTCGGTGGAGACGAATATAAACTCGGCGCACCAAAACTTCAGGGCGTAAAGGTCAGCGGCACTATCGTGCGGCAGATGCGGGCGAAGAAGATCATCGTTTTCAAGATGAAGAGAAGGAAAGGGTACCATAAGAAGAAGGGTCACAGGCAGTACCTTACCGAGGTCTTTATCACGAAGATCGACGCAGGCAAGGAGGCATAATCCATGGCTCACAAGAAATCAGGCGGAACTTCCCGCAACGGACGCGATACGGCAGGAAAACGGCTTGGAGTAAAACGCTACGACGGCCAGCAGGTGAAGGCGGGGAGCATTCTCGTGCGCCAGAGAGGGACGAAGGTCCATCCCGGCCAGAACGTCGGCTGCGGCAGGGATTATACCCTGTTTGCCCTGACTGACGGTGTCGTGAAGTTCGAAACACTCTTCAACAAGAAAAAGAGGGTGAGCATCGTCGAAACCGCTGCATAAGACATGGACTTTATTGATGAGTCCAAGATTTATGTAAAGGCCGGTGACGGCGGTAACGGTTGTTGTTCGTTTCGCAGAGAGAAGTTTGTTCCCAAAGGCGGCCCTGACGGCGGCGACGGTGGAAAAGGCGGGGATGTTATCATCGAGGCTTCCCCCCGCATCCACACCCTGCTCGATCAGCGCTACCATCCGCATTACAAGTCCCAGAGAGGTCAGCACGGCAAGGGAAAGAACTGCACCGGGAGATCGGGCGACGACACGGTCATCCATGTTCCCGTGGGTACGGTCATCAAAGACGCTGCCACCTCAGAGATCGTTGTCGACCTCGTCACGGAAGGCCAGAGCTTTATCCTTGCACGGGGAGGCGGCGGCGGCAGGGGCAACGCCAAGTTCGCCACTCCGACGATGCAGGCCCCGAGGTACTGCGAGCACGGAAAGCCCGGGGAAGAAAGGGATTTTCTCCTCGAGCTCAAGCTCCTGGCCGATGTGGGCCTCGTCGGGTTCCCCAATGCGGGAAAGTCCACCCTTATCTCGCGGGTATCGAGCGCACGGCCCAAGGTTGCCGATTATCCATTCACCACCCTGTCGCCCAACCTCGGTGTCGTCAGGTGGAAAAACAACGACTTCGTCATGGCCGACATCCCGGGCATCATCGAAGGGGCGCACGAGGGAGTCGGGCTGGGACTGAAATTCTTAAGGCACATCGAGAGGACCAGGATCATCGTCTATGTCGTCGACCTCTCTCCCTTTACGCAGCGGGACCCGAAAGAGGAGCTCACCATCCTGATGCGCGAGCTTGAGGCATACTCGCCTGACCTTGTGAACCGCAGACAGATCGTGATCCTGAACAAGTCCGACCTCGCAGAGGCAAGGGAAAGGGCGAAAGACGTTGTTGCCTTTGTAAAAGATGAGGGGTATCCTTGCTTTATCGCTTCAGCCGCAACCGGGGAAGGGATAGATGCTGTGCTGGATGAGATTATAAAGGACCTCAATGGATAAGAGCTCCCGCACGATCCTAACCAACAGCAGGCGCGTCCTGATCAAGATCGGCTCCCAGGCGTTGAGTACCGGCCGAGGGCTCAACAACCGTATGATCGAGCGCCTCTGCGATGAGCTTTCGCTGCTCAAGGACCAGGGCAGAGAGTTCGCCCTGGTGTCTTCCGGCGCCATCGCGCAGGGCAGGGCGATCATGAAGATGACCGACCCGGGCATCGCGCTGTCCCGTAAGCAGGCGCTGGCGGCCATCGGCCAGGGCAGCCTCATCAGGGCCTATACCGACGCCTTCAGACGCTATGGCTATACCGCGGCTCAGATCCTGATCACGCGCGACGATCTCGACGTCCGCCACCGCTACCTGAATATCCGCAACACCTTCACGGCCCTCTTCGAGCTCGGCGCCATTCCCATCATCAACGAAAACGACACGGTCTCCGTGGATGAGATCCAGTTTACCGACAACGACATGCTCTCTGCCATGATCATCCCCCTGGTCGAACCCCAGGCGCTGATCATCCTGACCGATATCGAAGGCGTGTATATGGAAGATCCGCGCACCAACCCCGAGGCAAAGCTCCTCTCCGAGATCAGGGACCTGAAGGGCAAAGAGATAAAGACCCAGAGCGAAGAGGCGGGAAGCCTGGGAAGGGGCGGGATGAAATCGAAGCTCCAGGCCGCCTACCATGCCTCCATGCTCGGCATCCCCACGGTCATTACTTCCGCGTACACACCGCAGGTCATCAGCTCCGTGCTCGAAGGCAAGGAAATCGGGACATTCATCCATCCCCGAAAGCGGGGACGGCTGACGCAGAAGGATCACTGGATGGGCTTCGTCACAAGGCCCAAAGGCAAGGTGGTCGTGGATCACGGGGCGGCCGTTATGATCCTCGGCAGCGGCAAGAGCCTGCTTCCCTGCGGCGTTGTCGATGTTCAGGGCATGTTCAAGGCAGGAGACCCCATCGAGATCGTTGAGAAGGGCGGCGACGTGATCGCCGTGGGCTTGAGCAACTTCACGACCGAGGAGGTCGCACGGGTGAAGGGCGCAAACACCGCCCAGGTGTGCAGCATCCTGGAAAAAGAATGCGATGAAGAGGTGGTCCACCGAAACAATATGATTTTGAGAAAGGATCCGGGGCAATGAGCGAGAGTCTGGTCGTGAGCATTGCGAAGAACGCGAAGAGGGCTTCGAGATCTCTCATGAACCTCTCCAGCGTGCGCAAGGCCGAAGCGTTGAAGCGTATGGCGGGGAGTCTTCGGGAGAATTCAGGCATCCTGAAAGGGGAGAACGAAAAGGACCTTGCACAGGCGCGCAAGAATAATCTGCCGCCGGCCATGATCGACAGGCTCACACTGGACGACAGGACCATCGAGGCCATGGCCCGGGCCCTGGAAGAGATCGCCGACCTGCCGGACCCGGTGGGAAAGATCTCCGATATGACCAGGAGACCCAACGGCCTCATGGTAGGGAAGATGAAGATCCCCATCGGCGTGGTGGCCGTCATCTACGAGTCAAGGCCCAACGTCACGGCCGACGCCGCGGGCTTATGCCTCAAGTCGGGCAACGCCGTCGTCCTGCGCGGCGGATCGGAAGCGATCCACTCGAACAGAGCAGTCGCCGGTGTCCTGAGACAGTCCCTGAAAGACATCGGCATCGATCCCGACGTGATCGGACTGATCCCGGTAACGGACAGGCAGGCGATCTTCGAGATGCTTACCCTGGAGCAGTATATCGACCTCGTCATCCCCCGGGGAGGAGAGGGCCTGATCAGGACCGTGGCCGAGAATTCGCGGATACCGGTTTTAAAGCACTATAAAGGTGTCTGCCACATCTTCGTGGACAAAGACGCCGACCTGGAAAAAGCATACAGGATATGCCTGAACGCCAAGGCACAGAGGCCCGGGGTCTGTAATGCCATGGAAACCCTGCTCGTGGATGAGGCAATCGCGGAAAAGTTCCTCCCGGAGATGATCGGAATCTTCCGGCAGCACGGGGTAGAGATCAGGGGGTGCGAGAAAACGCGCAAGATAGTGAGCGACGTTGTCCCTGCTACGGAAAACGACTGGTATGAAGAGTTCCTGGATCTCATCCTGGCGGTAAAGGTGACGGCCGGCATGCCCGAAGCTATCGACCATATCGAGCAGTACGGGTCGGACCATACCGAGGCGATCATTACGGAGAATTACACACGGGCCATGGAGTTCCTCAAAGGAGTGGACTCTTCCACCGTGATCGTCAACGCAAGCACGCGCTTTTCGGACGGCGGTGAATTCGGACTGGGGGCGGAGGTGGGCATCAGCACTTCAAAAATCCATGCGTACGGGCCCATGGGCATAGAAGACCTCACCATAGGGAAATTCATCTGCTTCGGGGACGGCCAGATCAGGACATGAGGCTCGGGATCTTCGGAGGAACGTTCAATCCCATCCACTTCGGGCACTTGAGGGCTGCCGAAGAGGTCAGGCAGGGTATGGCCCTTGATGAGGTCGTTTTCGTTCCCTCTTATATCCCTCCGCATAAGCAGCTTGCCGGAGAAACCGCAGCAGAGAAACGCCTCGAAATCGTACGGATCGCCATAAAGAGCAATCCCTTCTTTACGCTCTCCTCCTTCGAGGTCGACCAGGGAGGCAATTCCTACTCCATCAGGACCATAGAGCACATACGCACAGACTACGGCATTACCCCGTACTTTATCCTGGGGCAGGATGCCTTCAATGAGATATCCACCTGGTTTGAGTCCGGGAAGCTCTTCGGCCTGGCCCATTTCGTGGTCATGTCCCGTCCGAATTCGCGGCGGCCGGAGCTTGCAGAGGTACTGGGAGAGCAGGCCGGTTCTTTTACGAAAACCGCGAACGGCTATGTGAACGGCTCCGGGAAGGAGATAATATATATAGAGGTCACCCCGCTCGATATCTCGTCGTCTCTTATCCGTGAGCTCTTGAGGCGGGGAAGGTCCGTAAGATACCTGGTGCCTGAGAAAGTTGATGAATTCATGAAGAACGAAAGGATGTATCAATAGATGAAACCTTTGTGGAGTATGGCGGCGGAAGCGCTGGAGGAGAAAAAGGCAACGGATGTCGTTGTCCTGGACGTGAGGAAAAGCTGCTCGTTTACCGATTACATCATCGTGTCTACCGGCATGTCGGACAGGCAGATCCGGGCGATGGCCGAACACGTGATGGAAACCGTGGGGAAGCCGTTCGGGGTGGAAGGATTGGATACCGGGCGGTGGGTCCTTCTGGATTATGTGGATGTCGTCATCCATATCCTTCAGGATGAATTGCGAAAGTATTACGATATCGAAGGCATGTGGTACGATGCCGAGAGGGTCAAGGGGTGAAGCTGGTCTTCTGCCTGTCCGGGAAGACCGAGCGAGGCCCTGTCGAAGAGCTTGTCAATGAGTACCGGAAAAGGATCTCCCGGTACGGGCCGGTGGAGGTAATCGAGGCCAAAACCCTGAAGCTCCAGACCCGAGAAGGAATCCATGTGCTCTTGAGCCCGGACGGCGAGAGCATGACATCGGAGGAATTCGCACGGTTCATCGGGCAGCAGCAGCTGGGTTCGGTGAAGAATCTTTTTTTCTACACAGGCGGTCCCACGGGGTTCGATGAGCTGCTGGAAGGCCACATCAGAAAGAAGATCTCTCTGTCCCCCATGACCTTCAGCCATCAGATAATCAGGATCCTGCTCCTGGAGCAGGTATACCGGGCCTTTACCATCCTGAACAACGAGCCTTACCACAAGTAAGGGGAAGGCGGCCGGATGTCTAACAGGGGTATTTCATGCGATATTCCTGTTGTGATATAACGGCATATTCATTATAATAGTCTTTTATACATTGACGTGCTGATTAACGAATATCTCATCGGTAAAGTATCGTTACAACGGGGAGGATGAATGATTTATTCCAAATTGGTCAAGCTTATAGAGGACAATCAGGAAGAACTGACGAGAAGATCAAGCAAGGAACTGCTCAGCCGTGAAGAGACCAAGTGCTATCGAAGTCTTCAGGTGGATATCTTGAGCGAACGCATATATGACGTGTACAGCAGGCTTATCTCATGGCTCAATAAGGAAAGGCAGTCCGGAGATATCGAGAAATATTATACCGAGCTCGGCAAAAGGCGGTTCCATGAGGGTATCCCCTTAAGCGAAGTGATAATCGCCTTCATGCTCTTAAAGAGGCACCTCTGGCTCTTCGTTACCGAGAGACAGTTCTTCGATTCCACGTATGAATGCTACCAGGCGTTGGAATTGAACAACAAGGTCGTTCTCTTTTTCGACAGGGTCATCTACTTTTCCGCCCTCGGATACGAAGAGGAGCTGTGCAAGGCTGGAGGGGACAAAAAAGGGATCTTCTCAAAGCTGCTGAAGAATAAATAGCGGTAGGCAGGGGATCGTTTGTCCGCCGGGATCATTCCTCGGAAGAACCAAGATCGAACGACACCTTTATCTTGAAGATGCGGCGTGCGGGGAGGTCGATCACGTTCACGCCCAGCCCTGCTTCTATCTCCGAGATGATCTCTTTCGATCTCCCGGCGTCCGGGGTGATCAGGGTGAACCAGCAGTTCGGCTCGCCCGTGCGCAGATAGTTGTGTGTCACCTCGGGATAGGAATTGACCAGCGCTGCGTAGTCGGGAATTTTGTCCTCCGCGATATGCACGCCGCACAGCGTTGAATGCCACCCGAGCCGCCTCGGATTTATGACCGCTCCGATCCTTCTGATGAGGCCCTTTTCCTTCAGCGCCCCGATCCGTTCGAGGAGTTCGTCTTCGGAAATCCCGACCCTTTCGGCCAAGTCCTTGAAGGGCTGCTCTTCAATGGGGATCGAGTCGCTGATGAGCGTGAGGATGCTTTTGTCGACGGCGTCCATGGCCGCTATCCCTTGAACCAGCATATGGGGTCTGTTTCGAGCAGGTCGGAGCGAACCTCAAAGGCCCGTGCCCTGCATCCGCCGCAAACGGATTTGTAGTCGCATTTCCCACACTTGCCTTTGATCGCCTCGTCGTCCCGGAGGAGGTTCAGCGTGGACGAGCTCTCCCACGCAGCGCTGAATCCGTGTTCGCGGATGTTTCCGCAGGGGATCTGCAGGAATCCGCAGGGCTGGATAACGCCTGTGGAGGAGACAAAGCCGAAATGCGTCCCTGCAAGGCATCCCTTGGTGTGCACTGGTTCGCCTTTCTCGGCCAGGAGACGGTAGAACTGCGGCGCGCAGGTTGCCTTGCACTCGATCCGTGCTGCTTTATGGACGCGGTAAAAGGTGTCCAGCATGGTCTGATACTCTTTTATCTTTGCCGGCTCGAGATCCACCCCTCTGCCGGTGGGAACGAGGAAGAACACGTGCCAGGCAATGACCTTCAACCCCTCGAGGAACACCGGGAACGAGTCCATCTGGGAGACATTCATGGCTGCCACCGTCGTGTTTACCTGGACCGGGATGGAGTGGCCGATGAGGGTTTCGATGCCTTTCAGAGCGAGCTCGAAAGCCCCGTCCCGGCCGCGGAAACGGTCGTGCATGTCTGCGGTTACGCCGTCCAGGCTTACCGAAACCCTTGCTATCCCTGCATCTTTCATCCCTTGAGCAAGCTCGGGCGTGATCAGCGAACCGTTCGTGGCAAGGGTCATGCGCAGGCCCTTCGATGTCCCGAACCGTGCAAGGTCGAGTACATCGGAGCGCATCAGCGATTCTCCCCCCGAAAGGATGAGCAGCTTGGTGCCCGCCGCCGCGACTTCTTCAAGGAGCGAGTATCCTTCTTCCGTGGTGAGTTCGCCCGGTTTCGGTTCCCGGGTTGCGGAGGCCCTGCAGTGCAGGCAGTCCAGATTGCAGGAGGAGGTGGCCTCCCAGGCGAGAACTCTCGGTGCCCTCATCGAAGCTCCTTTGCGATCTCCGGAGCGAAGTAGGTTATGATCATGTCCGCTCCGGCCCTCTTGATGGCGGTCAGGCTCTCCATCATGCATGCC
Source organism: Syntrophaceae bacterium UBA6087 (assembly GCA_002448235.1). GTDB lineage: Bacteria > Desulfobacterota > Desulfomonilia > UBA1062 > UBA1062 > Phosphitivorax. Next base: position 161,071 of record DIXF01000010.1, on the reverse strand, counting down.
TTCTCGTCCAGCCAGCCCATGGCGGCAGCGGCCTTGATCATCGCGTATTCACCCGAGACCTGGTACGCGCACAAGGGCTCGTCGAACTCGTCGGCCAGGCTCCGGATTACATCGAGGTACGGCAAGGCGGGCTTGACCATGAGGATATCCGCGCCTTCTTCCACATCGAGCCGGGCCTCCCTGAGGGCCTCCCGCACGTTTGCAGGGTCCATCTGGTAGCCTTTGCGGTCTCCGAAGGAAGGTGCGGATCCCGCGGCCTCGCGGAACGGGCCGTAAAAGGAAGAAGCGTACTTGACCGAATAGCTCATGATCGGCAGGTATTCGAACCCCCCTTCGTCAAGGGCTTCGCGGATGATGCCCACGCGGCCGTCCATCATGTCGGAGGGCGCGACCATGTCGGCGCCTGCCTTGGCATGCGACAAGGCCACCTTTGCCAGGATTTCGAGCGTCTCGTCGTTTTCCACCTCGCCCTTGGGGTTCAGCATCCCGCAGTGGCCGTGGCTCGTATACTCGCACAGGCAGACATCGGTGATCACGAGGAGCTCGGGCGCGGCATCCTTGATCCGCTTGACCGCCTGCTGGACCACCCCGTCGCTTTTATGGGCCTGGGTGCCGAAGTTGTCCTTTTTCAGAGGGATGCCGAACAGCAGGACGGCAGGGATGCCGAGGGAGGCAATGTGCTTCGCTTCCGAAGCAAGCTTGTCCGGTGAAAACCGGAACTGTCCGGGCATGGCGTTTATGGGCTCCTTGAGGGACTTCCCCTCTTTGATGAACAGGGGATAGATGAAATCGTCAACCGACAGGGCGGTCTCCCGTACCATCCTCCGGATAACAGACTTGTTTCGGAGTCTTCTGGGTCTGTGCTCTGGAAACATCTCGTTCTCCCTTCCGACAGGAATGTCGTTACGCACCTTTTATGATCAGATATATAACCTGTTTCCAGGCAATGCAAGCTATGGAATGGTCAACAGCACCGGGAGAAGCGCGAATCCGTGGAGGCGTTCGATAAGGATCATGATCATGAAAATCAAAGGAAACCACATGACGCTGAAGAATGCCCGCCGGAACAGGCGCGTGTCGATGGTGTAAAGAGGCTCTTCACGATAAAGCGAAGGCTTCGGGATGAACATGGGCGTGTTCTGCCGGTATTCCTCGAAGTCTTTGCCGTGGATCTTGCGCAGGCGCTTCTCCTCACCGCGGATCACGAACGGATAGTAGAAGGCAAACATGATCACGATAAGGGTGAGAACAATAACGTTGTCGGACACGAGGCCGATGCCGATCGCACCGATGAGGCTGAACAGGTACAGGGGATTTCTCACCATGGAGTAGGGACCGTCCATAATGAGCTTGCTCGTCTTGTTTCCGCTTATGTATGCCAGTGCCCAGAGCCTGCCGAACGTCGCGATGAGGATAAACGCAAAGGCGATTAAGTCGATTATGACGGACGAAGCGAAGCCCAGCTTCCAGGAGGTTCTGGAGAACAATACGAGAAAGACGATCAATGTCCCGAAGATACGGGTCGCCGTTATTCGATATGTTTGTGTAATATGTTCTGTCGGGCTCATAGAGATTGGTAGCTTCTAGAATACTTGCGTTCCTTCTGTCAATGTTTTTAGAAAAATTGATTTGTTCTATGGCGTTGAGTATTGTACTAAAGGTTCTATCAGTATGGATATCCACGTTATGAGGTGAAACAATGGCAATTCATGCAGTTATCATGGCAGGAGGGAAGGGAGAGAGGCTTTGGCCGGTTTCCAAACCCGGAATGCCCAAGCAGCTCCATTCGTTCGGTACCGACAGAAGTCTTTTACGGAGCACGTTCGAGCGGCTGGCCGGCATCACGGGCAGCAGCAACATTTATATCGTGACCAATGCAGAAATTGCAGGAAAGATTCAAGAACAGCTGCCCGAGCTTCCTCCCGGGAACATACTGGTGGAGCCCGTTGGCAGGAACACCGCCCCCTGCGTCGCCTATGCGGCGCTCCATATCGCAAAAAAAGATCCTGAAGCCGTCATGGCGGTGTTCCCTGCAGATCACCTCATAGGAAGCGGAGCGGGCTTCCATGGGGCCATATCCTTCGGGATCAACGCCCTTGGCAGCTGGCCGGACACCCTCATCACCCTGGGCATGGTCCCTGATCACCCGGAGACCGGATACGGGTATATCGCACCCGGGAACATCATCGATCATAAGGGCGATTTCTCGCTCCACCATGTCCTGACTTTCAAGGAAAAGCCTGACGCGGCAACCGCACAGGAGTATATCGACAAAGGTTTTCTCTGGAACGCCGGAATGTTCATATGGCGGGTCCAAGCAATACTGAACGCCTTCAAGGCGCATATGCCCAAGATGTACGGCCAGCTCATGTCCATGGGCGTCCACGGTGAGATAACGGAGGCAGAGCTCCGTGAATTCTATGAAACGGTCGAGCCTGTTTCCATTGACTACGGCATCATGGAAAAGACGAACGCAGCGGGTGTCATCCCTGCAGAATTCGGCTGGGACGATATCGGCTCATGGGATGCGCTGGGAAAGATTCTCCCGAACGACGAATCCGGGAACGCGATCAAGGGCGACGCCCTTCTTGAAGACTCGAAGAACAACGTTGTCTGGTCCACGGGTAAAAGGATCGTGCTCATCGGAGTGGAAGACTTTGTCGTTGTCGAGGCGGAAGATTCCATACTCGTCTGCCCCAGAAATAAATCGCAACAGGTCAGCAAGATAGCGAAAAAGATGAAGTGAGCGAAGAGCCTTTAAAATTCCCCCTCGTCACCTCTCTTGCATGCATATGCCCCGGCCTACAACATAGAACTACAGTTTCGAGTTGCGGATACCGATGAGATAAAATAATTTGCAGGGTATAAGGTGCACCTGACGGCATGAGGTATTCATGAGAATCGAGATTCTTGGCTGCAGCGGATCAGTGATGCGGGGATTCAATACCACGAGCATCCTGGTCAACGGAGATATCCTCATCGATGCGGGCTCCGCAGCATCCGTTCTGACCGATGACGGGATCCGCAGCATCAAGCATATCCTGATCACCCATTCCCACATCGATCATATAAAGGAGCTCCCTTTTGTCCTGGATACGCTGCTTCTGCAACGGTCTCACCCCGTAACGGTCTGGGGAAGCAGAGACACTATTGACGCGCTGAACGGGAACATCTTCAACGGCATCATCTGGCCCGAGATAAAAAAGCTGAACAACCGCAAGGAATTCGTCAAGTTCAGAGAAGTCCCTGGCAGTGACTTCTCAACAGGCAGCATCATGATCAGGCCTATACCGGTCGAGCATATCCCCGGATCCTTAAGCTATCTCATCTCCGAAGAAGACGGCTATGTGCTCATAAGCGGCGATACCGGGTACAACCAGGAGCTTTTTGACCTGGCCGGCTCTCTGGGCGCCGGGCTCAAGGCATTTTTTATCGAGGTGTCGTTTCCGAACAGGATGAACGAGCTTGCAGAACTCACGCGGCACATCACGCCCGTGCTCCTTCAGAAGGGCATCACAGGCCATGTGTCTCCTTCCACTCGTGTCATTGCCTACCATATCAAACCCAAACACATTGACGAAGTAGTTGCAGAACTCCCCCCGAATGTTGCATATATAACAGGCGGGGAGGTGTTCGAATTTTGAGCGAAGTACTTGATATAGCAAAAAAAGACGGAAGATGGATCGAGTGTAAGAAATGCTCCGAGATCATCTTGACCAAGAAGCTCGAAGAAAACCTCTGGGTCTGTAATCATTGCGATCACCACTTCAGGCTGAGCGCCAAGGACCGCATCAGGATCACCTGCGACGAAGGGAGCTTTGTCGAGCTCGGCATGGATGAGCAGGATGACGAGGGGGCTCCCGAAGAAGCCATCCTCTGCGGAAAAGCCGCCATCGAGGGTCAGGAATGCTACCTGGGCATCATGGATTTCTCCCACAAAGGAGGATCCATGGGGATCGCCGTAGGGCAGAAGATCGTAAAAATCATGAAGACAGCCCGGGAGAGCCGACTTCCCCTCATACTCTTTTCCACCTCAGGGGGAGTTCGTATCCAGGAAGGCATCTGGGGGCTGTTCCAGATGCTCCGGACCGTCCACGCACGGGATCAGATAGAGCACTCCCCCGTGATCACGGTCTTTACCGACCCGACCACCGGAGGCGTCAGTGCGAGCTTCTCTGCGTTAGGCGATATCCTCCTTTCGGAGCCGAGAGCCCGTATCGGTTTTGCCGGCCCGCGGGTCATCCAGTCTACCGTACAGTGCACCCTTCCTCCGGGGTTCCAGGATGCCGAAACCCTTCTCGCGAACGGCTTCATCGACAGGATCGTGCATCGCCGCGACCTCCGCAGCACGCTCTCATCGTTGCTGAAATGGTTCTGAAAGACGTCTCGCCGAATGTCTGGTCCCTGGGTCTGGATCGGGTAAGGATCGCCCTTGACCGTCTCAGCCATCCCGAGAGATCCTATCCCCACGTTCTGGTCGCGGGTACGAACGGGAAAGGCTCCACCTGCATCTATCTCGAGCGGATCCTCTCTTCCCTGGGGCTTCAGGTCGGAACGACCATTTCACCCCATGTGAGCGACTTTACCGAGCGGTTCAGGATAAATGGCCATAATGCCGCCGATGAAGAGCTGACGGAAATACGCGCGGAGATCGAGCCTCTGCTCAACGATATCGGGCTGACGTATTTCGAGTGGTGCGTGATCCTGGCAGTCATGATTTTTGCGCGGCACCATGTCGACTACGGCATTTTCGAGATAGGCCTGGGGGGCAGATACGATGCGGCAAACGCGCTGGATCCGTGTCTGTGTCTGATTACCGAGATATCGCTGGACCATGTCCGGTACCTGGGATCGACCGTGGAGAAGATCGCTCAGGAGAAGGCGGCCATTGCACGCAGGGGCAGGCCTCTCCTCACGACGGCAATGGATCCTGCCCTGGAGGCGATTCGGGCTTGTGCAGCAGAATCAGGCGCCCTGTTCCGGGAGGTGCAGACTCCTTCTCCGTACCGGACATCCCTTCAGGGGTCGAGCCAGCCCATGAACGCGGCCCTGGCCACCGAGGCTGCTTACGCACTCGGACTCAGGCCGACCGGGAGCGGGCTTGCCTATGCGCTGGCAACCGCGTTTCTTCCCGGCCGGATCGAGGATATCGGCGGAAAGGTAATCCTCGACGTGGCGCATAACCCGTCGTCGCTGACCGAACTGATAAAATATCTTGATAAATCCGGCTTCATTGGGGTAGGGGTGTTTGGTGTTCTCGCAGATAAGGACTTTCCCTCAATGATCCGGATGCTGAAAGATGCCTGCTCCCGCCTGTATATTGCGCCTGTGCAATCGGAGCGGTCGTGGGGCGCCGATGATATGGAACCTTTTCTCGAGCCCGGCAGGGTCGTCAGGTTCGGCACGATTCGGGAAGCCTTTGAAACAGCCCTTTCCGAGGGCGAGAACATCGTGGTAGCCGGTTCATTCTATACCGTGGGGGAAATTCGGGAGTCCGTGGTATGCGCAGGATTCTAGTCTTTCTCCTTTCCGCATTTCTCATTGCCGCCCCCTGCATGGCAGAAGTCCTGGATGTGGAGGCGGAGAACGTCCAGAAACGGGGAGAGAGGGTCGAGGCTCATGGGAATGTGATCATCAGCGGTCAGGATATCACGCTGAAGGCGAATTACGTGGTGTACGATGCCGTTACCGAGGATATCTGGGCATCCGGGAATGTCCTGCTCAAGGAGAAAGGCGGCGAGATCACCGCAGAGAGCCTCTACTATAACGTCAAGAGAAAGGATGTCCGCCTGGAGAACGGCTCGATCTTCGTTTATGCCGAACCGGTCATTATCTCCGGCAAATCGATCACCCGGTACGGAGAAGACGAGTTTGAAGGCGAAGAGATAGAATTCACCCCGTGCCTGGGAGACAAGCCTTCCTGGTCCATTGCTGCAGGGAGTTTCCGGGCTCCTCTGGAAAAGTACGGGAACGCGAGCCACGCGAGGTTCCAGATCCGGGGATTCCCGCTCTTCTATGTCCCTTATCTCTATTTCCCGGTCAAGCTTCAGCGACAGTCAGGCCTGCTCCTGCCATCTTTCAGCAATTCGACCGATTACGGCTACCGGGCCGGGGTGCCTCTCTACCTGGTGCTCGGGCGAAGCGCGGATGCGACCATCACCCCGGTGAATCTCTCCAGCCGGGGCCTTCTCGTGACTGGGGAATTCCGGTACCGACTCAGTGAACAGGAGGAGGGAGGCCTTTACCTCGAAAACCTGACGAGCGATAAAAAGGACGGGGAGGAGCTTCCCGGCAGCGTTCTTGGGACGATACCCGACAGCAGGTGGCTTTTCAGGGCGTACCAGACGGGCGGAAACCTGAACTGGGATATCAAGCTTGTCAGTAACCCTGACTACTTCCGGGACATAGGTTCTTTCTATACCGACAGTCTCATCTGGCGGGATATCTATACCACCGAGGCGGATGACGACCTTGAGGAGCTCGTTTCCCGGGCACAGTGGAATATTGCCGGCAAGGGTTTCGCGGCTAATGTCTCCGGACGCTGGACCCAGGACCTGACCGCGCGGAATGATGGCAGGACCTTACAGGAGCTTCCGAGGATAACGCTGAGAACGAGCCAGCAAAAGATACCCCACACGCCCGTGTTCGTGACCTCCGGGCTGAATTCGGTGCACGTCTACTCACTCGACTGGCTGCAGGCCCTCAAGAACGACGCACAGGTCGGCCTTTCGCTTCCCCTGTCGTATTTCCCCTACTTTACCCTCATGCCTTCCTTTACCCAGTATTATCGGGATGCACATATCATGGACAACCCGGATCTCTTCCAGAGCGATTCGATCCGCGGTCTCTGGGAGAGCAGGGACAGCTCGCTGGCCGGTCTCTATAATTACGATTTTTTCGCAGACAATCCCGGCATCCTGGAAAACGATACTTACCGTGAGCTCTGGCAGAGGAGGGATATTTCTCTCAACACGACACTCTACAGCCGGAGATTCTTAAACGGCCTTTACCATCAGGTCGTACCGAGCCTGACATGGACCCATTTTTCCCGCGTCGGAGGAAACTACGATCCGGGTGACGCGGATGACCTCTTTCCCGAACTGCTGCCCGAGGATGACTGGAACAAGGAATTCACTATGCGGGTAGCCATCGAGAACTACATCAGGAACTCATCAGGGAGGTCGCTGGCCGACTTTTCGCTGAGCCGCGTGTACGATTACCTCATCCGGGAATGGGATTACTACGAGGCGAATATCGTGCTGCAGCCCGCCCCCTGGTTTACGGCAAGGCATCTCAACAGGTTCGGGAAAGATCCGCACCCTTATGCCACCAGCGAGCACTGGAGTCAGGTTTCCGTTCGCGATTGGAGGGACGATGAATTCTATGCTGCGGAAGAGTACAACAAGATAGATACCAAATCCGCCCTCGCGGGCATGAAGATCAACCTCGTCAGGGGTTTGTCCGCCCGGTTCGAGTTCAAGTATGATTTCCTCGACGACAGGTTCGAGAATTCCCGGCAGGCGCTTATCTATACTGCCCAGTGCTGGAGTGTAGAGTTCTACCGGGAGGTCGAGCCCAGTGAAGATACTATCCCCCGGGAGACAACCATCGGCGTCACCGCCAACCTTCTCGGCCTGGGGCAGGTTGTCCGCACGAAGCGAAGTGTCACGGGGTCGGACGTCCAATGATACCCGCCAGGCAGTGGATCTCAGATCTCATGATGCAGAAACGAATGCCCGTCCATATCGTCCGGCACAGCTGCATGGTGAGGATGGCTGCGATGATGATTGCCGGCGCGCTTAAGGACGCCGGGTGCGATATCGATCTTAAGCTCGTGGACAGTGCCGCGCTCCTTCACGACATCTGCAAGATGGATTCTCTCAAAGGCGGCGGCGATCACGCTGCAATGGGCAGGGAGCTGATGGAAAGCCACGGGTATCATCGTATCGGGGCGGTGATCGGGCAGCATATCCGGCTTGACGCTATGGAGCCGGACGAGTCCATGATTGTCAATTATGCAGACAAACGGGTCATGCATGACAAGGTGGTCTCCCTGGAAAGGCGCTTCCTGGACCTCATGGACAGGTACGGCACAAGCGAACAGAGCATGCAGCGCATCCTGAACCACTATGTGCATGCTTCCGAGATAGAACAGGTACTGCTAAAGGTTTCGGGTATGGATCTTTCGCTGCTCGGGAACCTAAATCTGATACCGGGAGATTACTCGTTCTATGCTGGTAATGGTCTCACCCGTCAGGACGGCACGGTTGAAGAGCAGGACCATCACGTAAATCTTAAAAGGATACACGAGGACGAGCCGGTTTAGGTCGATAAACGATACCTTCTTCGGCGTCGAAGCAACGATCTCCCCGAGATTCTCCGCAAGATTCAGGAAAAACTTCGTAATCATGGGAACATCTATCTCGCCCGTGATCCCGCCGCTCTGGTACAGCACCTCATTATCGGAGGTGATGACGGCTATCCCGCTGCATTCAGGAAGCGACGAGAGGTTTTTCACTGCAATCCGGGTGGATTCGTCGACGGGTGCGGCGTCTCCGTCATCGAAATCGTCGCCCTTTTCGAGGGCGAGGGTCATCTCGTCAGCTTTTCGCATGCCTTCGATGAGGAGGTATTCCCAGTTTGAGTTGATGCTCACCTTCGGGGCTTTTACCCCGCCGACGAAGCGGAAGCTGCCGCTGGCCCAGGAGAGGATACTGAAGAGCGCCTCTTCTCCTTCGATTGCGCCGACCTGGGCATGGGTGATCTGCCCGTCGTCGAAATAGATGCACCCCTCGCGGTCACCCTTGCTTACGTACAAGGCAGTGGTGATCTGGCTCAGACAGTTCATCTGGATGAGGTCGGGCAACTGCAGGCCGGTAATGCTCCCGTCAAATCCCTTGACCGCACCCTCATTCAGGGCCTTGAGGATGAGTTCCCTCATCTGGTCTATCTCGAACGGTTTCTCGATATAAAACAACGATCCCCTTGCCTTTGCCTTTGCCTTGATATCCGAAGAACCGTATGCGGTCATGATGATGACCTTGGTAGCAGGCCTGTTGTCCTTGATCCTCATGAGGACATCGAGGCCGTTGATGCCGGGCAGGCGGATATCGAGCACCACCACATCGAACGCCTTCTGCCTTATGAGCGCCAGCGCCTCCTCTCCGGAGTTGCAGGTGGTTACGGCATAAGTCTCTCGGTCGCTTGCCAGCGATTTTGCGAGAGACCAGGTCAGGGTCTCTTCATCGTCGACGATCAATACCTGCTTATTCATCTCATCTGCTCCCGAGCTTTTCCAGGGCCAATTTCAGCGATGTTTTGAGCCGGAAGAACGACTCCGAGAGAATCACCATGGTTTTTCCGCCGGACCCGGAGAGATCCTCATCGAAATTTCCGAGGCTGAGCCGCTCAAACGCCCTTGCAGCCCGTGAGACAGGCGACGTCAGGAGGAAGACGATAATCAGTGACAATACGAGTGCGCATGCCATGCCCCCTGCCACATAGATCACCAGGATGGTGGCGATGGAACGGGTATTGCGGTGTATCTGATCGTTCTGCTCCGACACCAGGCCTTTTTCCCATGACTTCGGCTTGAAGCCGATGAGAGAGACGTTGTCCGGCAGCGGCGAGATCGCGATCATATACGCATTCGTTTTAATGGTTTCATCCCGGCCTTTTTTCATTGCATCGATAACCGGCTGCGCCTGATCAAGGAGCTGGGGGATCTTATAGAGGCTCATGCCTGCATGTCCCGTGTGGGTGGATGTTTTGATAGTGAGGCTCGCGTTGTCCGCGATGAGTATTTCTCCCCACGATTCAGGCAGCGGTGTCCGGCCGAGCGCATCGACATCGATGTTCTTCATGGACCAGCTCAGGATGCCCGTATTCTCGGCGTAGAGCTTATCTTCCAGAACGCCCAGGTGAAGGCCCTGGATGGCCTGCAACTGGAGATAGATAAGGAAGGCGGAGCAGAGCAGCAGGGCCATGAAACTCAAAAAGGTTGCGAGAAAAGCTTTTATCTTCATGGATTATGCCCCCTCCGCGTTGATCCAGTCCGTCATGGTGTCAAGGAACTTTAACGACATGGACTCGCTGGGTATCTTGCTCGATACCGTTTCGATCAGCGCAGCCTTCTGACCTGAATCGTCCGAGAGGAGGTCGATGCCCATCTCTTTTGCCGTATCGAGAATTATATAAGATGCAATCGGGCCGATCGCCTGGGTGAGGTCTTTTTTCAAAGCGTTGATGAAGGAAGTATCGGGGAGACTTATCAGGCCCATAGAGGTTTCGGTCTCTGACGAGCTTGCGCTTCTGAGCAGGCCTGCCTTTATCAGCGTATAAAAAACCTTCATGGTATCCGATACGCCGAGGCCGATTTTTTGAGCTATATCCGCTATGGATCTCTCCCCGTTTATATGTACGAGGGCTTTCCATTGAACGGATTTCAAAACGATTTCCTTTTCCTTAATATCCGGGTCGAGCTCGTAGACCTCCGAACTCGAAGAGATCAGGGAGCTGATGCGGTCCATCTGCCGGATGCGATTTGCCGCTTCCGCCAGGATCTCGTCAACAGGGATGTCAACGCTTATGGAATCCGGGGTGTCGTCCATGAAGAACCGGTAATCTCCCGAAGTCCAGACAGCGAGCTCCCAGATGGCTTTTGTCCCCTGCAGGGCTCCGCATTGCGCATGGATGATCTCGCCGTCTCTGAAGAAGATATTGCCGGTCTCGCCCCCGTTATTCAGAAAAAGCTTTCCTGAACGTTTGCCCAGAGAGAGGATCTTGACTATCTCCGAACATCTGGTGTTCTCAAGACCACCACTGATATCCTGGCCCATTTAATTCATCTCCTTCACGATATTCGCAATCACCAGCTTGCCTGTCATCCTCACCAGCGCGAGATTGACCTTGGGGCTCGATAGCACGATCAGCATGATCGTGCCGTTTATGAAAATCGTCAGCACCGTATCGTCCAGAAAGATTTCCACGATATTGCCCGGCCTTTTCTTGGCGAGAACCAGGTCGTCATAGAGTCGCTTGATGCGCTCTTTCGAGCCTGCAAACCTGTGCATGGACGGGAGCTTCATCTGAACGCTCTTCTGGTTTACAACGACATAGCCCTGGACGCCGGACAGCTTGATGAGATCCTTTATTGTACCCTTCATGTTGCCCTATCTATCGGCCAAACAAATGCGTTTCTTTACCTTGTTGAAACAATTCTTGACGTTCAAGCTTTATATGATATCTCCGATACAGTGACTATAAGGATGTGCTATAAGGAGCAGGGATGCGATACCTGAGTAACGTAATTCACAAACTGATCGAGATGTTCACCATAAAGTTCGCCTTTCTGGAGAAAAAAAGCTTGAGGACCATTGACCTCTCCGACTTGTTCACCGAGGACTTTGAATCCATGCCCGAGCTTGAGATCATAACGGACGACTTCAAGAGCTTTTCCTCCACTGATGATTATAACAGGGAATTCCTCTGCGTGTTCCAGAACTTCAAACGGGTCTTCGTTCTCGATCATTCTCACCGTGACGGCCATTTCCGGGTGTAAGAATCCCGGCAACCGACTCCGCCTTTTTATCATTTAAAATCCTTCGACTTATCCGGCTTGAGGAAAGAGAGAAGGATGTCTTTGTTTTCCCTTGTGTTGAGTAAAGATATTCCCTATAAAGCCAGGCAGTCTGTCTGACGTGAATACACATCCGGGTGGCGGGAATGGAAAATCGTATCCATGAGATTATCGAAGAGAGCCTGAAGCTTCACACAAGGCTTGGCGGAATCGTGCCCATGATCGGTCGCGCAGCCGGCGTGATGGTTGCAGCCATTGCCAGGGGAAACAAGATCATGTTTGCGGGCAATGGAGGCTCTGCCGCCGATGCCCAGCATCTCGCAGCCGAGCTTGTCAACCGTTTCCGGAAAGAAAGGCAGCCCCTCGCCGGTCTGGCGCTCACCACGGATACGTCGATCCTGACCGCCGTCGGCAACGATTATGCCTTCGACGAAATCTTTTCCAAACAGGTCAGGGCCCTGGGCAGGGAAGGGGACGTCCTCATGGGAATTTCCACGAGCGGAAATTCCCGCAATATCCTCAAGGCCATGGACGATGCCCGGGAAATGGGCATCCTGACCGTCGCCCTTACCGGCGAAGGAGGGACGATGAAGGAAAAGGCGGACTTCGCCATCGCGGTTCCCGACGGGAACACGCCCAGGGTACAGGAAGCGCACATTCTCATCGGACACATCCTGTGCGAGCTCATTGAAAATGAATCTTTAAAGGCAGTTTGACATCAAAACAGACAGAGACTACTATCGTTAGACCCGGGGGCGTATTGGGTTCGACGGGGATAGTTGATGTGCAAGGAGCATGTCGAGGTCTGCTCCCTCGTAAAACAGGCAGAAACACTACAAGTGCCGACGATTATTCATACGCACTGGCTGCTTAGCGCAGCCCATCTCTGCATCAGCCCGCCTATCGGCTGATATAGGGGTGTCAAATTAAGATAGGCAACCCTGACGGCTGTGGCCCCTTCGGGCGCCGGGGTATTGACAGGGGATGGAACACGGGAAGCCTGTCTATGGGCAGTTCGTGTTCAAAGCTTTGTACATAGACTAAGCATGTAGCCGCCTTGCGCTGAAGATCTTCGGACGGGGGTTCGATTCCCCCCGCCTCCACCATTAACTAATTGATATTATTAACTATAAAGTATTTAGGATGCTCCTAAATTGGTAGCGGATTGGTAGCGGGCAACATTGGTTATTCAGAGTCCTTTTTGCCCTTTGAAAAGGGTATCACTTTGGCTTTCTTCTTCCTTATGGCTGTCACCACTTCAAACGATCCTTCATTCTCTACCTGGCAGTATCTATCAAAGGCCTTGTTCGTGAGCCCTGATGCTATCCTTGCCTTGTCAGTTCCAAGCATTTTAGCTGTCTCTGTTGCTGTTGTGTGTTTTGTTCCAGGGTAGAGTGGAACATCCTTTAGTCCTATCTCACTAGCAGCTCTATTCCACCACTTATAAAAATACTTATCTCCAAATGATTCATTCGCTGTGCATCCGCTTATTCCTTTTGTATGACGGAAGAAAGGAGCACCAGGAAGGGCAGGGTACTTGGCCTTTAGACTTTTCCATTCATGCACATGGTCAGGGTGAAGTTTAATCGTCTTGAATTTATTCTTTCTCTTTGTCGGGTTGTGAATCACTAACCAACCGTTTTCATCGAGACTGCTCTCGTTTATCCTTCTCAGATCGTCCGGTCTTAGCGCTGTATAGGTAGCAAGCATGTCTATGCCTAGCCATATCTTCGGGTTTATATTGTAACTTAATTCCCTAACCTTACTAATCACCTTCTCTTGGTTTTCCCAATCCGTTATTTTTCGATATCCGAGAGTATATACGATTTCAGGGAAGGCCGGCATCTCAGCCAAGGTTATAATATTACCACGAGCAAGGCACCACTTCCAGAAGTCCCTTAGCTGGGTCATGTGATTGAATCGTGTTTTCTCCGAGATCCCGGGAATAGAGTAAATATAATCTTCAATGTCAGCACCCGTTATTTCTCTGACATTCATAGGTCCGAAATATTCCGAAGCCCTTTCTATATACCGCACGATCTTTTTGTATGTTGCTCGATCCTTCTTCCGAGCAAGGTACTTGTCTTTAAGAGCATTAAAAGAGTTTGGTTTAATGGATCGGTAGTCATCCGGGTTAAACAAATTCTTCCGGATTCCTTTCTCATGCCGCAGGTAGTTCAAAGATTGCGTAGCTTTGTCATACGACTGATACCTTTGGTAGATTCCACCAGGGAACTTAACGATAAAACTGGTTGCTCTTTGATCAGGGTGATCCTTACAGAAACACCCCTTGCGTCTTTCATCATGTTTTAGGTTTTCACCGCATTTAGAACACTTTTGACGAGTATAGATTCCCCCATCCATGCATATCACCTCCCCAGAAATATGAGAGGATAGAATACGCTCAAGTGAGGAAGAGGGCAAGAGGGCCATAAGGTCAACTCACTCGATGATACCTAGGGCGTTTTCTTTTGATTCTATCGTTTAATATTTCAAAATATTTTCTATTTCTTAATAACTCTTGATATAAGGTTTTTAAACAGTCCTCTATTCCTACTTGGCAATCATTTTCTATAGATTTATCTTCTAATTCAGCAGCCTGTAGAGATGTCAGTAAACCAAACATTTGCACGACAAGCCTTTCTCTATCGTTCCTGACGGCTTTAGTTCGTACAGCTGGTACTGCTCCCTGTGAACCTTTATATCCGTCTTTTATTGCTTGCCACCATTGGAGAGTTTTTCTTTGCGTATGGTGATCTCCTGGTCTATCTTGGAATTTCAACCATTCCTCAGTTAAGTACTTCCAAACATTTACATCTTTTTCAAAGAGGTCGACTATCTGACCTATTCCTAGCTCTTTAAGTCCATCTCGATTGAGTTGAAATTCAGTCCTGATAATGACTTTGTCAGAGGGAACCTGATCAAGGCCCCAAATGTTATACATCCAAAATTTTTCTGACTTTTGGGCTATTTCAAGGGGTTTGTTATAGATGCGATTTCTAATTTTCCCCTTGCCAAGATCTACACCCTTAAAGTGTGAGTGTATTTTTTTATAATTGCTTTCATCCCTGGCTTTTGTAACGACATAATCCATTATATTTGGAGACCAGATATTTGCTGGTATCGCCATATCTAGGCATAGATCAGCACGGCTTACTTTGATGTAAATGATGGTTGTCCCAATTCCCTTGATAAGCTCTAAAATCCAGATAACGGCTTTATCTGCACCAATTCCCCATAGTGTTTCAGATCGTATTTCAACTTTAATACCAGGCCTATCGCATGGGTTTAATAGTCTTACTATCTTTAGAAGGTAATCATTTGATTTTAATATCCAGGTATATCCTCCCTTGGTACCTGTAGGTGCCATGTTAAATTTCCATGATTTCGAGCCCTCCAAGGTTTTAAGGATACCTTCGACTTCATAACCTTTGGTTCTGGATTCTTCTTGTAGCTTATCAAACTCAATGAATAGGGTATCATCATCCCAAACGACATCTAGTGTTAAATAAAGGGTATCAATTCCTGATGCCAGGACCTGGCAATCTTCAATTTTCACGTTAGCAGGGGGGCTGTTAGTCATTTGCCCCCCAGTTTGAGGTCATCAGTCCTTGGATGCCTTCGGACTTCTCCGCCTCCGTTCGTGCTCCCCCATTTCCCGCAGGGGTCCGCCTTCCGTCGGCGTGTAAGGACTTTATTAAGATGCTCAATAATACCTTTAATTTGTTCATTAAGCTCCCTTAACTTTGCAAATTGACCCATGAACATAATGAAGGCGTTCTGGTGCCTTGGTTATGTCAAAGGTTGTTTCTTGTGCACGGAAAGCCATTATAATGCCTTGCATAAAGCAAAGCTGGTCTTTCCAAGTTAACGGATATGCAGTTAGGTTAGATTATTGAGTTATCGTCGATCAGTTAGGATTTTGTGAGCTTATTTATATGTGAGCAGTTTAATTATTCTTGCCTTCTGGCATCTGTTAGTTTTTTTATTTTTCAGCTCTATCTATTTATTCTCACAGTTGTTTTTATTATCAAGTGTTTTAGTATTTTTGTGCATATCTCCTATACTTTTAATTATATATAATAATTTTGAAGTGATGTCAATTATTTTTGCTTGCACCCGCTTCGCTTCACTTCCCCGGCTCCCCACAGGTCCGCCGACCCACCTCCGGCCTCCTTTCCACCCCACCGGAAGACCGACCCCTTGGGGCCGTCCATTGAGCCTCCGTTTCACTACGGCTCAACGGAACCTGGGCCCTGGGTAACTGTTCGGGGTCCCGGTGGGGTGGGAGGCCTACGGCGGGTAGCGTTACGCTCCGCTAGGTAAGGGTTGAATTTTAATATCTTCGTAATCGTTCATATTTATTTGACATTAAATATAAAAAATAAAGGTATTATGGTGGCTTTCAATTACATAATGTATTATCAGGATAATAATGTAATGTTGCTATTGACACCAAAACACCTTAAATGTATTATGTTTATTAGGCTTTCAAACATTAAGAGGAGGCTATTAATGGGCCAATCAAAAGACAATAAAAAGAAAATGTATTATGTTGAACCACGCCTAGAGAAGGGTTTAGAAATCTTAAAAGTGATTACTGATCGTCCACTGTATGACCTGGTCAATGAAGCTATTCGAGATTTGCTCCTCAAGTACCAGAATGAAATAAAAATTGGTGGTATAGACCTTTTTGGTATCAATCCACTTAACGAATCCTCAGAAAAGTAGATTTCAACAATACGCTGTCCATACAAATGGCTCGACAAATATGTTAGCTTTGGTGTGATTACCTACCCGTAACTGCCCCGGTTAGTCTGGAAAGCCAGTAATAGCCTGGAAGGCGTGGATTTCAAATCCCCGCTTCCAACATGCTCTCGGAATTGCTTAATCAAGGATTAATTTTGGTGGTATATTTGGGGGTATTATTTGATCATGGTGAGCAACGAGGAGTAGCGCTTTGGTAGCGGGTACCTCGCAAAGCCAATCTATGCCATGATGGACGGGGGTTCGATTCCCCCCGCCACCATGCATGATTTATTGTGATTTTAGAGACTCGAAAACCTGCATCCTGAATCCGATTTCACCTGTTATCCCCTGCAGGAAAAGCCCGGTCATGTTCTCATCACGGATCTGTTCCCCGGATACTCCACCCGGTGGACGGGAGGCTGGCGAACTATTCCCTCATGCCCCTGTGCACGCCTGATCGTTACACGGCAGAACTCTACACATGCACTTGCAGTGAGGAGAAAGGATTTAAGGATGTCGGTGACTTTAGGACGTCCCGTGGCCCTGCTGTAGAGCCTCATGAGCGAGAAGGTCTTCCTGCGCGACTTCATGGTGGGGCCGAACACCAAAGCTGGCAGCAACGAGGGGGAATAGCGCATGGCCTCTTCCTTCATCACCTTTATCCTCTCAAGCATAAACGAATCGGCTTCGGGGCTGCCGTTCTTTTCATACCGCAACGACTCGGCGTTCCATGCCATGCCCCGGGACTGCCTCTCTTCATAATCCTTCACCGCCTGCAGATAACCGTTCAGCGCCGTCTGCGCCATCCGGACGATGGAAGGGCCATTCCTCTCGTAGGTGCGCCTGAAGGCCCCTTTGAGATAGCGCTCATGGTCTTCGGGATTTTTAATGTGGGGGTGCACGAAATTAAGCTCTCCGGCTCCATGCTGGTGGCGGTAATGCACATTTTTCAGGCGGGATTCCCTGTCCAGGTCTTCGTAGAGCGGCGTGCCGGGCCAGGGATGATAGTTCATGAACTGCACGAGGTCCGTGTCGAGATCGATGACCCAGTCTATCTCCTCTTGTATGGTGTCCCTGTCATGATGATCGTGAAAAAGGATGGTGGAAGCCAGGACGATGATCCCTTTTGACCGGAGCTCCCTGAACAGCTCTTTCAGATCGATGCCTTTTGTCTTGTCATGAAGGTTTCTCTTGGATTCCACGCCCACCCAGATGCGGCTGATGCCTGCCCTGACCAGAAAATCGATTCCCATCCGCCTGATGTTTTCCGCAGAGGAGAACGTCACGAAGACATACGGCTTCACCGCTCTTGTCATTTCATCGAGCAGCTCTCGGGCCCGCTTTTCGTGCTTGAGAAAATTCTCGTCGAGCACCATGAAGTTCTTTGCCCCAATTTCTCTGTCAGCCTTCCGGCAAACCTCGAACACTTCGCGGCCTCCGGGCAGCAGCGAGACGTGCTCCTTCTTGAACATATGCGAGGTGATGCAGAACCTGCAGCCGTTCTCGCACCCCACGCCCGGGAAGATGGCCGATCCGCGGGGTTTTGTGGGCATCCCGTATACATAATTGTACACCGGATTGTTCAGGACCGGATGGACGATCGGCGCCTCCGGGTCGTCGCCGAAGTACGCCCTGAGCCACCGCACCCCTTCGCCTCTGCAGCAGTCGTCGTGGGGCACGGTCTTTTCGAGATCCGGGATAATGGTGCCGTACCCGCCGAGGATAATCTTTATGTCGGGATAATGCAGCCTGATGTATTCGGCCATTCTTTTGGCCTTCAGCACGTTGGGCACAATGAATGAAACGGCCACGTGGGTATAGCCCTGCCCGAGCTCTCTGACGAAGTCGTCCCAAAGCGGGAAATCCAGAACCGTGCTCCGGACGGAAATGTTCTCCGCAAGGAGATAGAGGGCGAACGAAAGATACGACTGGCGGGGGGAGTGAACGCCCTGCTGCCGTGTGACCTGGTTGTTCAGGAGCTCCATCTGCATGCCCAGCTCCTCTCCCCACTCGTCCTTGACTCCGTAGGGGCCGAACACCGATGTGAGAAGGACCTTAACCTCATTCATCATAACTCTCCGATTGGCGCACAGGATTTGTATGAGAGAGAAGTATTAGCAGAATAAAATGCGGTGCAGTGTAAAACTACTATGAACGAAATGTAATAGGTTTGAAGAAATCGCCTTCCCGGAGTGCTCTGCCCCAATTCACATGGTGCTGGAGCTTTCCGCCAGGGATATTGCCCAGGCCGCGTTTATCAGTCCGATATGGCTCAGTGCCTGGGGATAATTGCCGAGGAATTCGCCGGTGCGGGGTTCTATCTCTTCCGGGAGGAGCCCGACGTCGTTTACGAACGTTGAAGCCCTCTCGAACACATCCTTGGCATGCCCGACCTTTCCGGCCAGGGCAAGAGCATGGGAGAGCCAGAAGGTGCAGGTGAGAAACGTTCCTTCTTCTCCCTCCAGTCCGTCGGGTGACTTGTAGCGGTATACAAGCCCGTGGGAGTCGGTCAATCCGTTTTCAATGGCCTCGATGGTGGAAAGCATGCGCGGATCATCCCCTCTGATGAGGCCGACAAGAGGCATCATCAGCGTTGATGCGTCGAGATCCCCACCGTCAAAGGTCTGGGTAAAGGCTCCCAATTCACCATTCCAGGCATAGGATAAAATGGAATTTTTAATGGCTTCCCTGGCTTCCCTCCAGGACGATACCCGATCGCCGGCCCCGAGCAGATCGGCCAGCATAATGGCCCGGTCGAGAGCTACCCAGCACATGAGCTTCGAATAGGTGAAGTGCTTCGCGGGCCCCCTCATCTCCCAGATTCCCTGATCGCGTTTCGTCCACACGCGAGAGGCGATATCGGCCATGTCGGCAAGCATACTCAGTGTAGCTCTGTTCTGACCTCTGATATAATCCTGTAAGATCAGGGCCGCATCAAACAGTTCGCCGTAAATATCGAGCTGCCTTTGTTTCCAGGCATCGTTGCCGACCCGCACGGGACTGCTGTTCCGCCATCCGGACAGATGGAGCAGTTCACGTTCGCTTAGATCCTGTTCTCCGCCTATGCCGAATACCGTCTGGACATCGAGGCCGCGTTTGATATGGGTAAGGGCAGCATTGGCGGTAAAGTCAAAATACTTGATCGATTCATCCGGACAGGCAGCAACCCAGAGGGCGTTATGGGTCAAACTTGCGTCCCTGATCCAGCAGAACCGGTAGTCCCAGTTCCTGATCCCCCCGATAGTTTCGGGCAACGATGTGGTCGGAGCTGCAACGATGGCTCCTGTAGGATAATAGGTCAAAGCCTGCAGGATCCTGCCTGAATTATGCACCATCTCTTTGGAAAAACCCTGATAATTCTGATGGAGCGCAGACCAGCCGGCCCATGCTCTGAGAGTGCCTTCGAAAAATCGGTTGATCTTTCCCGCCGCCCAGGGTCGAAGAGGCATGCCGGTGGTGCTCCCATACTCCAGAAGAAAAAAATACTCATCGCCTTCATTCATGGCTATATCCGCACGGGCGCTGAATTCAACATGCTGAAAATGGATAGAAGAGGTAAGGAAAAGGATGGAAGCTCCTCCTTGGGCAAGGATGCCCTCTTCGACTTTCCGAAGGAGAGGCAGGACCAGGCCGTATTCAGGTCGGGGAGCATATTCGATGCGTACGGCGCCGCTGCCTCTCACGCATCGCAGCCTCCGGATCAATGCATGCGGCGCGCCGGCCCCGAGTTCATGGCCGGTATTGTTCGGACCCACTGCCAGAAGGTCTTCAAGGATTATTTCCCCGCTGTCTGTGTGAAAAACTGTCTGGAGGCACATGGTATTTCCCACGTATTTTCTTTTTGTTTCCTTTACCTTCATCGGGCAGATACTGAAATGTCCCCCCTCATTGTCAAGAAGCCTGGTGAACACCGAGGGAGAATCGAAGCGGGGGAAAGGGAGCCAGTCAATGGAGCCCGATCTGCTCACCAGTGCCGCGGTATGGCAGTCGGAAAGGAGTGCATAGTCCGATATGGGAAGGTATCCCATTCATAACCTCTCAGGCCCGTTATCCCCCTGCTGCAAACCCTGGATAAAGTGTCATGCCGCCGTCCACGAACAAGGTGGTACCGTGGACATAATCCGACTCGTCGGATGCGAGCCAGACTGCGGCGGTTCCGATATCCGCCGGTTCGCCGATCCGGCCCCATGGGATGAGCTTGAGCAGCGATTCGGCTGCTTCGGGGGTTTCCCATGATTTTCTGTTGATAGAGGTTTTGATCGCCCCGGGAGCGATACTGTTCACTCTGATTTTCTCCGGAGCCAGTTCCTGGGCCATGCTTTCCATGAGCAGGCTGATCCCGCCCTTGGATGCTGCATAATTGCAGTGGTGCGCCCAGGGGATGATCTGATGTACGGAACTGATGAAAATGATCTTTCCTGCGCTGAGGGATTTTTCCGGTTGGATACCCCTGCGCTTGAACTCGCATACTGCCTCACGGGAACAGAGAAATGCGCCTGTCAGGTTCACCTCGATCACTTTCTGCCAATCCTCAAGGGGCATGGCATGAAATGCCGAGTCTTTCTGGATCCCGGCATTATTTACCAGGATATCGACCGTACCGAATTCCCGGACAACCTGCCCGAACATCTCCCGGACCTGCTTTTCGCTGCTGACGTCAGCTTCGACAGCTATTGCCCTGGCCTTTTTCCGTTGTATTTCTCCGACAACTTCTCCGGCTTCCCGGCCCTTGCCGATATAGTTCACGACAATATGGGCACCTTCGTCAGCCATTGCAAGCGCGATCCCCCTGCCGATTCCCGAGGATGCCCCGGTTATGAGAGCCACCTGGTTTTTTAAACGGCAGGCACAGGCCAAACGGCTGCAAGATCGCATGTGATCTCCTTTTGCCCTTTCGGAAAATCAGGCCGCTTAACACGTATGGATTTTTTAAAAATGAAAATTTAAGCGCTTCCCTGAATGCGGCATTTCCGCCTCTTGTAAGAGTGATGATAGGCTCAGATAGGCTTTTCACAAGGCGTCCGACACTTTTTGCAGGCTTTTAGCTTATTTTGTTATGTTGCGGGATCCTTCGGAAGGGGGGCATGGTCCAGGGGTGTGTATAAACTCGTAAGTATTTATAAAGGAATGAATGAAGAAATAAAAGGTGTAAAATTGTCAAAAGCGGCATTGCCGGGAGGCGGACAAGGATTATATAGTTTTTACAGGAATTGGGAATGAGGACAACGACAAGGAAAGGAGAGAGCATGCGAGACGTCTCACGGATCGTGGTAGTCGGAGGTTCTGCGGCGGGCCCCAAGGCAGCGGCAAAGGCACGGAGAATCAACAGCCATGCGGAGATCGTCATCCTCCAGAAAGACCCGGATCTGTCCATGGCATCCTGTGGCTATCCATATTATGTATCCGGTGTTATCGATGACAGGAACCTGCTTCTGAGCACCGGTACGGGCGTTACCCGCGACCCCCGGTACTACCGTGAGGCAAAAGCGATCGAGGCCAGGACGAACACCGAGGTCACGGATATCTCACCGGCCCGGCACGTGGTGTCTTACCGGAACCTCCTGACCGGTGAAACAGGCACTCTGAACTACGACAAGCTTATCATCGCAACCGGGTCGATCCCGAGAATGCCTCCCGTACCGGGTACGGACCTCAGGGGGGTTACGACGCTCCAGTCCATGAAGGACGTGGATTTTCTCCGCAGGGTGCGGGATGAGCGGAAGGCCGGGAAGGCCGTAGTCGTAGGCGGCGGGCTCATCGGCGTAGAAACCTGCGAAGCCCTGCGGCTTGCGGGGATAGAAGTCACCATAGTAGAGCTCGTACCCCAGCTGCTTGCCTTTCTCGACTGGGAGCTTGCAAAACTCGTGGAAAACCACGTGCGGAGCAAGGGGGTGAATGTGATCACCGGCAGCAGGGTTGCCGGTTTTCTTGGGGATAACGGCGCATTGACCGGCGTTACGCTTGGGGACGGGACCGAAATCCTTTGCGAGCTGGCGGTCGTTGCCGTGGGCGTCGAGCCCAACTCTGAGCTTGCACGGCGGGCAGGGCTGGAGATCGGTGTCACCGGCGGGATCGCGGTCAACGAATACCTGCAGACCTCCGACCCGGATATCTATGCCGCCGGAGACTGTATAGAGACCGTAAATCTGATCACGGGCAAAAAGGTGCACGCCCCCTACGGCGACCTCGCAAACCTCCAGGGGAGGGTGGCGGGAAGGAATGCTGCATCGGAGAACAGGGCGGTCTTCAAGGGTACGATCCAGACCGGCATCTGCAAGGTGTTCGACTTCTCGGCAGGTTCGACCGGGCTTTCGGAGAGGTCGGCGGAAAAGAACGGCCTTGTCGACAGTATCCCCCTCATTACCGCAGGCGGGGACAAGCCGGGCTACATGAACGGACAACTCCTGGTAACCAAGCTCCTCGCAGACAGGACCACCGGCAGGATACTCGGCGCCCAGTGCGTGGGTCCGGGGAATGTCGGCAAGCAGATCGCCCAGTGGGCAATGGCCATCCAGGGCGGCCTGTCCGTTGAGGATCTCGTCAATGCCGATCTCCCCTATGCCCCGCCGTTTTCTCCGGCGATCGACCACTTCATCACCACGGCGCATGTCATGCAGAACAAGATGGAAAACCGGTTCACGGGCATATCCTCGCTTGCGGTCAAAGAAAAGCTGGATAGGGGTGAAAGGCCGGTTCTCCTGGATGTACGGGACCTGGATGAGTTCAAAACCACCCGTCTTGGCATCGGCGAGACACTCATCCCCCTGGATGACTTGAGAGAAAAGGCAAAGGAACTCCCGGAAGACAAGGATAAGGAGATTATCTCCTATTGCGCTGTTTCGATGCGCGGGTACGAGGCTGCGCTCGCCCTTGCAGCGCTGGGCTGGAGGAATGTGAAGGTCATGGAAGGAGGCATAGCGGCCTGGCCTTTTTCAAAAGAGAAATAAGGGCTTCCGCCGCATCGGGGCCCGAAAATCAAAGACCTGACTCACGCAATCCCTTCGGCCCCCGGGGCGACCCTCTTGAACGCCGTGCCCCGGACAAAACAATAGGGGCATTCCTCGGGGGGTTCGTCTCCGAGGTGAATATATCCGCATATGGGGCACCGCCACGCCACCCGCGACCCCACGGCTTCGCTGAAATCGCCGTTGTTGCCTTCCCATGCCATGACCGGCACCTCGTTCAGCGGGGGCATGACCGGCCGGTATGAGCTGAAGAGTTGCCCTGCAAGGATAAGGTGCTGGATCTCGGAGGTGCCTTCGTAGATCCTGAGCAGCCTGATATCACGGAAGAGCTTCTCGATGGGATACATCTTCGTATACCCGTACCCTGCGAAGATCTGGAGCGCATCGCTGACGACCTCGAACGCGGCCTCGGTTGCATAGAGCTTTGCAATGGATGATGATACGTTGCTCGAAACGCCCTTGTCGACCTCGTACGCTGCCTTCCAGGTCAGGAGCCGTGCCGTCTCGACCTTCATGTACATGTCCGCGAGCTTGAACTGGATGGCCTGGTAATTTGCGAGCGGAGATCCGAAGGTGCGCCGCCTCTTGGTATAGTCGACCGCGAACTCCATGGCCGAGCGGGCTGCGCCAACACCGAACGATCCGATGGGAGGACGTGTCCGGTCAAAGGTCTTCATGGCGAGGAGGAAGCCCTCTCCGGGCTCTGCAAGGACATTTTCGCCGGGCACCCGCACGTCCTTGAAGTGCACCCCTGTGGTGTTCGAACACCTCTGGCCCAGTTTGGGAATGTGTTTGCCTCTGGAAACGCCTTTCCGGTCCATCTCTACGACGAATGCACAAATTCCCTGATGCGACAACTTCGGATCGATCGTGGCGAAGACGCTCATGTAGTCGGCAATCCCGCCGTTGGTGATCCAGTACTTCGTACCGTTGAGGATGTAGTCGTCGCCGTCCTTTTGTGCGATGCACCTCATGCCTGCTACATCCGAACCCATTGTCGGCTCCGAGGTGCCGAAGCATATGAGCTTGAACTCTTGTGCAATCTCTCGCAAGTACCGCTCTTTGAGATGCTCTTTCTTCGAGAGCATGATCGGCGCCATGCCCAGGGAATTGTCGAATATCGATGTGGCCAGGCCCGCACAACCGGCAGCGATCTCCTCGACCACGATGGTCCCTTCCACCATGCCGCACCCTCTGCCGCCGTAGGGCTTCGGGATGTCCCCGTTCATGAGTCCTGCATCAAAGGCCTTGCGGAGAACGGGCATGGGGGTCTCGTCAAGCTCGTCATAATACCAGGCCACAGGCAGGATCTCTTTTCTGGTGAACTCACGGGCCTTGTCCCGCAATGCGAGCTGTTCGGGGCTCAACGTGAAATCCAGCATCTTTCCCTCCTTCTGCTCCTGTATGTGAGGCCGTCCATCTCCATGCCGATGCAGTTCAAAGGGCAGAGGCCTCACCTTTACCGTGAAAGGATAAGATGAAGGGTAAGCAGGTTCCTTCCAGACTCAAGGGCATAAGGAGGAGGGGAAAGAAAGCCTTCTTCAGGGTTATCTCCCGGCAAGCCTGCTCACGCCTGTATTGCAGCGCTTTCACCAGGTAAAATCGCAGGGTCGTGGTCGCTTTGGGATATCCGGTAAGACTAGGTGCTGAATTTCGCCGAGAGGTCTTCGAGCTCTTCCCAGCGAAGGTATGCCTCTTCGAGCTGCTTTTCGAGATTCTCCAGCCTCTCGCTGGCGGAAACGATCATGTGGGCGTTGCTGCTTTTCTGGAATTCCGGGTCGTTCAGAGTTGCGATCAGGTCGTTCTTGTCCTGTTCAAGGGTTTCGATCAGCTCGGGCAGAGTCTGCAGCTCCCGGTCTTCCTTGTAGGAGAGCTTGCTTTTTTCCCTGGCCGGCTTTGGAGCTTTGGGCTTATCGGCCGGGGATTTCGCTTCTGCCCCTTCGGCCGGCGCCGGCCTCTGTCTGAGCCAGTCGTCGTACCCGCCGACATATTCCGCCAGGCGGCCCGCGGCCTCGAAGACAATCGTGGAGGTGACTACGTTGTTGAGGAATTCCCGGTCATGGCTCACCAGCAGGACCGTGCCGCCGTACTGCACAACCTTTTCTTCGAGCAGCTCCAGCGTTTCGGCATCGAGATCGTTGGTCGGTTCGTCCAGCACCAGCACGTTTGAAGGCATGCTGAAGAGCCTGGCAAGGAGCAGCCGGTTGCGCTCGCCTCCGGATAAGCTCCTGACAGGAGACATGATCTGCTCCCGCGAGAAGAGAAAGTCCTGAAGAAAGCCCACGATATGCCGGGGAGAGCCGTTTATGAAGACAGTATCGTTGCCTTCGGCGATATTATCTTTTACGGTCCTGTTTTCATCGAGCTGCGCCCTGAGCTGGTCGAAATAGGCGATCTTGATATTGGTGCCCAGGCGGATCTTTCCATGGGAGGGCGGGAGTTCTCCCAGCAGGAGCTTCAGCAGCGTTGTCTTGCCGGAGCCGTTCGGGCCGATGATGCCGACCTTGTCTCCCCGCATGATCGTGGTGGAGAACGACTTCACGATATCCTTCTCCCCATAGGAGAAGCCGATCTTATCCGCATTGATAACGAGCCGGCCGCTTTTCTCCGCTTCCTGGAGCACGAGGTTCACATTCCCCGCCTGGTCCCGCCTGAGGGCCCGCTGCGTCCGCATCTCCATCAACGCGTTCACCCTGCCTTCGTTCCTCGTGCGCCGGGCCTTGATCCCCTGCCTGACCCAGGCCTCCTCTTTCGCGAGCTTCTTGTCGAAATCGCGGAGCTGTTTCTCCTCGGCCTCAAGTATGGCCTGTCTTCTCTGGAGATAAACAGGGTAGCTGCAGGAAAAAGACAAGAGCCTGCCCCGGTCGATCTCCACAATCCTCGTCGAGAGCCTGCGCAAAAACTCCCGGTCATGGGTTACAAACATGATCGTATGTTCATATGAGAGTAAAAAGCGCTCAAGCCAGAGGATCGAGGTGATGTCGAGGTGGTTGGTGGGCTCGTCCAGGAGCAGGATATCCGGCTCCTTCACCAGTGCCCGTGCAAGGAACACCCTTCGCTTCATCCCGGCGGAAAGGTTTCTGAACAGGGCGTGTTCTTCCAGCCCGGTTTTTTTAATTACGGTTTCGATCTGCTGGTGGACGTTCCACGCACCGGATGCCTCCAGCCTGTGCTGGATCTGTTCGAGTTTTCTGAGCAATGCCTGGTCATGCGCTTCTGCAATGCGGGCAGTGAGGTCGTGGTATTCCTTCAGGCGATCCAGATGTTCGCTCCCGCCCGATGCAACGACATCGTAGACCGTGCCTTCCACATCGTCGGGGACATCCTGGGGGAGCAGGGCGATCCTGATGTCTCCGTTCGGGATGATACGGCCTGCATCCGGGGCCAGGTCCCCATGTATCATCTTCAGCAGCGTTGTCTTGCCGGAGCCGTTGCGGCCGAGCAGGCCGATGCGCTCACCCGGTTCTATGCCGAGCGTGGCGTCATCGAGAAGCGCAGGCCCCCCAAAGCTCACGGAAATGCCGCTGATGATCAGAAGTCCCATACGCTCACCTGTTCATGATTTCCCCCATCTCTTTATGGAAGAATCAGGGGATTGTCCATGAAATTTATGGGTGGAAGCACCGGGAAAATTCCCTGCGCGCGGATACTGAGGCAAAGACAAAGCAGGCGATTCATGATTTTGCAACCGTTTGCCGATACTTTAGCAAATCAGGCTTTATACGTCATCTATGACACCCGCAAGGGGAGTGAATGAGAGGCATGAGGATATCATCGGGCATCTCGGTTTTTCCGATCGTACTGATCCTGTCGATTCTCATTTCGAGCTGCGCTCCGAGGTGGAAGAACGTTTCCCCGTACCAGGGGAGAGCACCGTACAAGCCGCAGGCGACCACGATGGTGAAGAAGATGGGGTACACCATCCAGGCGGGCGCATTCTCCCAGGTGAGCAATGCGGTCAGGCTCACCAAATCCCTGGAGGGGCAGGGGCTCAACGCCTTTTACTTCGCCCATGCATCTGGCCTCTATAAGGTGAGGTTCGGCAACTACGGGACTTTCAGCATGGCACGGAACGAAGTCGACAGGTTGCGCAAGCTCGGCGTAATAGATGAATATTACATCGTGACCCCGAGGGAATACACCATCTCGAGAAACACCATGCTCGCACAGGGAGGCAAAGCCCTGCGGGAAGAGCTTGTGAGCACGGCACATACGTATATCGGCCTGCCGTACCAGTGGGGGGCCTGCACGATCAACGGCCCCAATGACTGCAGCGGCCTTGTTATGGCGGTCTACGAACTCAACGGCCTGAACGTGCCGAGGACCTCGGAGGAGCAGTACCAGTACGGCATTCCCATCGGCAAAGAGGACCTGAAAAAGGGCGACCTCGTCTTCTTTTCCACGAACGGGCCGGGCCGTGTCAGCCACGTGGGCATCTATATCGGGGATAATAAATTCATCCATGCCCCGAGCACCGGCAAAACCATCCGCGAAGAATCGCTTTCCCGGGAATACTACAGCAGCCGCTTCTACGGGGCCTGCACCTACCTCCGCTAGACTTGGGTTCATCCCTGCGAGGGTTTCAGCTCGATGAGCGAGAACCATTTTTTCGGGTCCGTGTACCAGCTTGATATGTGAAGGCCTGCCTGAAAAAACAGATTCTCGATACTTTCCCTGCTGTATTTCCTGCTGATCTCGGTATGGATCGTTTCCCCTTGTGCAAGGCTCACCGGCATACGGATATCCCCTATATATGCCCTCACATCCCTCCGTGCACAGAGGTGCATCTCTATGAGTTCCCTGCTCTGATCGAAAAAGGCCTTATGATGGAAGTCTCCCTCCTGAAAGTCGGCGCCCATCCGGTGATTGATGTGGTTGAGGACGTTGAGATTGAACTCGGCGGTAACGCCGGATTGATCGTTATAGGCAGCCTCCATGACCCTGACCGGCTTCAACATGTCCATGCCGATGATCAGGCGGTCATGCCCTTCCATGTTTCGGGCAAGCCTTTTCAGGAACGCAGCGGCCTGGTCGTCGGGAAAATTTCCGATGGAGCTGCCGAAAAAGGTTATCAGCTTGCGGGTTTTGGGAAGATGTTCCATGCTCCGGAGAAAGTCGCCGATGATCCCGAAGATGCTCAAGCCTTCGAACCGCGACAGAAGGCTCCTTGCCGATCTGAGGAGTCCGCTTTCACTGATGTCCATGGGCACATAGCGTATACTTTTCAGTCGGTCCGGGGGCACGGCATGTAAGAGTCTCCTTATTTTGAGATCCGACCCGCTCCCGATCTCGACGAGGTTTCCGCCATCCCGGGCAAAAAAGTTCATGATGTGCCTTCTGTACCTGTCAATGAGGTTCATCTCGGTGCGGGTAGGATAATACTCGGGAAGCAGACATATCTCATCAAAGAGCACGGACCCCCGTTCATCGTAGAGATATTTGGAAGGGAGAGACTTCCTCGGCGCGGATAGGCCGTTTCCGACATCCCTTTGCATTTCGAGGCGGAAATCGAAATCAATGCAGTTCAGGATATTCAGCCTTTGTGCGGGCGAGTAGACCCTGTTTCGGGGGGGAACCGGCGTGTCCCGAGGCACATGAGAAGGGTTTGTGCCGCACCTGAGGCGCGTTTCGGGCTCAATGCCGCTGCACGCCTTCTCGTCTTGAGGGCAGAGGCTTGAATTTTTAGCATAAATCATCTTTATATTCGGATCCGGTACATTCATATTAGTATCCTTTCTCAATAAGACCCATCACCGGCAGGAGGCAAAGCGGACCGTCTGCATGGAGTCCCGGATGATCCGTCCGATTGCCTGGAGGGTCTGGTCGATTTCTGCTGCAGTGTTTTCTCGGCCCAGAGAAAATCGCAAGGCGCAGTGGGCCTGCTCTGCCGTCATTCCCATGGCCAGCAAGGCACTCGATGGGTTTGGAGATCCCGACCGGCAGGCCGAGCCGGATGAGAGGGATATCCCGGCGGCATCGAGGGCAAATACCATGGATTCTCCCCTTATCCCGGGAAGAGAGACATTGAGGGTATTGGGAAGGCAATGCTCGTCATGGCCGTTGATCACGGCCCCGGGGACTATTGCCAGGATTCCTTTCTTAAGCCTGTGGCGCAGCCGTGCGATGTTTGATCCCGTCTCGTGCAGGCCTCTCTCGGCTAGCTCTGCCGCCTTGCCGAGCCCGACGATGCCGACGCTGTTTTCCGTCCCTGCACGGAGACCGTGCTCCTGTTTGCCCCCGTGTATGAGAGGTTCGATCAGGTCGCTGTTCCGGACATAAAGCACGCCGACGCCTTTCGGACCGTTGAATTTATGTGCCGAAAGGGTGAGGAAATCCACTCCGAGGCTCGTGACGTCCAGGGGGATCTTTCCTGCAGCCTGGACAGCGTCCGTATGGAAGAGTGCCCCTTTGCTTCCGGCTATGGCCGCAAGCTCGGCTATCGGCTCTATGGTGCCGGTTTCGTTGTTGGCAGCCATGATGCTCACGAGAAAGGTATCGTCTGTCAT
This sequence comes from Syntrophaceae bacterium UBA6087, assembly GCA_002448235.1. Lineage (GTDB taxonomy): Bacteria > Desulfobacterota > Desulfomonilia > UBA1062 > UBA1062 > Phosphitivorax. The sequence continues at coordinate 131,273 of DIXF01000010.1, read as the reverse complement.
GGCCTCCCGGAGGGTCACTGGCGATATCCTGCCGGATGAGTCGACCGGGAGATAGGTCACCTTGAATCCGAATCTCGCCAGCCATCCGCACGCCAGAAGAACCGACGGATGCTCGACAGAGGAGGTGATCAGGTGTCTCTTGTGGTTCCAGCCGGCAAGGGCCGTACCCTTGATGACCTGATTGTTGGCTTCGCTGCCGCTGCCGGTGAAAACGATTCTTCTGGATGTGCTGCCGATGAATTTGGCGACCTTGCGCCGTGCATTCTCAATGGCGACCTTTATCTGCCTTCCGTCCTGATGGATGGCGCTCGCGTTTCCGAAGAGGGTTTCCATGGCGTGATGCATCTCGGAAATGACTTCAGGGGAAAGGGCGGTGGTTGCGTTGTGATCCAGGTATATCCTCTTGCGAGATGATACGGTCATTGCCTGGCTTTCCGTGGTCCGGCACGACTCTCCCGTATCGACATGGACCGAGCCCGAGGATTTTTTCGCCCTGATCACATCGCACAAAAGCGACTTGTAAATGGGAAATCCCGAAACAGGATCATACCGGAGGTCGGTCAGGTCGTTGATATTGCACTCCTGCCAGGCTTGAGGGCCGATGGGTCCCCCACCTCCCATGTTCGCGTCAATGGCGCCTTCGACGATCCCGTCCGTGACGATGGCCCGCATCCTGACTTCACCCCTCGGGCTCCTCACCAGGACTTCATCGCCGTTGCCTATACCCCGCGAGGTGGCATCGCGGGTGTTCATCATCACCGTAGGCTCCGGGCGATGTCTCGAAAGGCCTTTGATGTGGTGAAACTGACTTCTGAAGTCCGTGGTCACCCGTGAGCCCGAGTTGAATACCAGGGGGTAGGAGGAGGCAAGGCCGGGGTTTGCCAGGGGGCCCTCCTGAGGCTCGGTATAGACCGGCAGGGGGTCGTACCCGTGTTCCTGCAGTATCGTCGATGCGATCTCGAATCTGCCGGTGGGCGTATCGAACCCGGGTTTGCCGTCGGCACGGAGCAGGCCTTTTTCCCACTTCCGGTATTCCATGATCCCTGTTTCGATCCTCACCATACCGCCTGCTGCGCGCACTTCTTCAAGTGAATAAGGCGATCCTTTCAAGGCATGACGGAGGAGCGCTTCCTCGTTCTGCGGGTACAGGTGACCGTATCCCAGTCTCTCTGCAAGCTCGCTCAGGATGAAGAAGGCGTTTCTTGACCAGCCCACCGGTTCGATAACCTTTTCCCTGATGCGGAAAACCGGTCCGTAGCGCATGTATGACTCGATTTCGAACCAGGTCGCTGCGGGCAGAACGATATCTGCATAGGCGCAGTCAGCGGTGAAGTTGACATCGATGCAGACAAGGAAGTCCAGCCCGTTCAAGGTCTTGCGCCAGATGTCTGGGCGTGGCCAGGAGGTGATGATCGAGGCCCCGAGGATGATCAGGGATCTGATCCGGTAGGGATTGCCGTGAAGCACGGATTCAGGCAGCGCATTGGCATGGGACTCTCCCCGGTAGAGGCTGTATACCGGAAAGGTATCCAGGCCGAGGGCCTTTTTCATGTCCGGATTCGGGACGAGCCCCGCCCGGTTGACGGGAAACTCGCTTCCCGGCATGGAGAAGCATCTCCCTCCGGGAACATCGAGCTGTCCTGCCAGGGCCCAGAGCACGAAGGTCGCCCTGATTGCCTGGACGCCGCTGTCGCTGTACTCGAGGCCGGTGTACATGACCGGCGAAGCGCCCCGGGTGGAAGAGATCTTTTCCGCCAGCCACCGGACGGTATCAGCCTCGACCCCGGTAATGGATTCCACCACCTCGGGCCGGAAATGACCCGCATACCGCGCGAACTCCTCGAACCCATGACACCACCGGCTTACAAAGGACTCATCGTACAGCTCGTCAACGATCAGGACGTGGCAGAGCCCCAGGGCGAGGGCCCCGTCCGTGCCCGGTCGCACAGGGATCCACTTCGCATCGGCGAGTTTCGCCGTACGGGTGCGCCTCGGATCGATCACCACGACCTCGGCTCCCCGGGCCTTTGCCTTCAGGATGCGGTCGAGGTCGGAAGGCGGGCTGTCCGTTGCGGGATTGGCGCCCCAAACTACGACGAGCTCGGCATTCTCGATATCGGAGAACATAGTGATGTGCATGCCTCCCATGGTGACATGGGGTGCGATCATGGCCATGGACACATAGCACAGCGCCCCCACACCCATTGTATTGGGCGATCCGAAGGGAAAAAGAACGCTCGATGCCGAAGAGACCGCCACCCCTGACGGCTGGAAGACATCGCACATGGCCAGCTCGAAGCTTCCGCGGCCCGTATAGATGGCGGCGGCCTCCGGGCCGGATTCTGTCTTTATATCCTTCAGTCTGGCCGTGATCTCTTCAAAGGCCTGGTCCCAGGAAACAGGCTCGAACTCGAAGCTCCCTTTCAGGCCTTTGCGCTTCAGGGGAGTGGTAAGCCTGTGTTCGGAATACACGATCTCCGCGGCATGCTCGCCCAGCTTGCAGATATTGCCCAGCGGCGATGAGATGTCCGGCCTGACCGAGGAGAGTTTTCCCTGTTCATCATAGGTTACGGTCACCCAGCAACCCGCCGGGCAGATGCCGCAGACAGCGTTCACCTCACCCGCCTTTGCGTGTGTAGGAATCATATGTATAAGAAGTAGAAGATAAAAAAAGAAAAACCAGGCTTACTCCGGGGCAGGGTTCGAACCGATCTTCCTTCCGTGATGCGCTAACGGCTTGAGCATCAGGCACAACGGGATGCTCGCGAGAACGATGAAGCCTGCGATCATGAAACCGTTGTCGAACCCGATGACGTTGGCCCTGTGCATGATGAACCGTCCGGCTGCGGTTATGGCGGGGTCGCCGTATCCGCCGGTCAGCTCCTGGAAACGGGTCGACATATCGGTCGCGGCCTGCCTCGACATCCGTAAGAAGAGCTCCGGGACAGGCCCCAGGTTTTCTCCGAGGCGGACGCTATGGATGTGGATGAAGTTGGTGACGCAGGTATTCAGCATTGCGATGCCGAAGGCGCCTCCAAAGGTCTGGGCGATGTTGAGGAAACTCGATGCGGACGCAATCTGATGGCGGGGTATGGAGCCGATGGACGCGTTGATCAGAGGGGCCATCATCAGCGCCAGGCCGACCCCGCGAATGATCTGGGGGATAATGATCATGGTCCTGGTCATGGCCGGGTCGAGTCGTCCGAACATGAACAGGGAGATGCCGGTAATGATCACGCCTGTGGTCACGAGCCCCCGTGGATTGTACCGGTCTGCAAGGATGCCGCTTACGGGCATCATGATGCCCACCGCGATGGCACCGGGCATCATGATGAACCCGGTCTGAATCGTGGTGTATCCGGCGAGGTTTTCGAGGAAGATCGGGAGCAGGAATATCCCTCCGAACAGGCCTATGGCCCGGAAAACGGCCAGGACCATACCCAGGGAGAAGTTGCGGTAGCGGAACAGGCCGAGATCGAGCAGCGGATGCAGCGTGGAGAGCTCGACGGCGATGAACATGGTTATGCCTATGAAGGCTAATGAGAAACAGGTGAGGATGTACGGCGACGTCCATCCATCCTCCTGCCCGTCCGCAAAGGCGAGGAGGCCTCCGATAAGCGTCATGGCAAGAAAGAAAAAGCCGGGGAAATCAAACGGCTGATCGGCATCCCGGCGGGAGGAATCGGATTTCATGATCAGCCATGCCGCCAGAAGGGTGAACACGCCGACCGGGAGGTTGACGGAAAATATCGCCCGCCAGTTGAACCAGTCGGACAGGTACCCTCCGAGGGTCGGGCCGATCGTCGGGCCGAGCATGACGCCCGTGCCCCAGAATCCGAGGGCTTTCCCCCGTTCTTCCGGGGCAAAGATCTGTGAGACGATGGACATGCCCACCGGCTGGATTGCGCCGCCGCCGATCGCCTGGATGACCCGGGCAACGATCATGCTCTGGTAGCTCCATGCAAAGGCGCATAGCGCTGAGCCCAGGGTGAAGACGGCAAGCGATGCGATGTAGAGTGTCTTGTGGCCGAGACGGTTCACGAGCCAGCCGACCAGGGCCATGGTGACCGCCAAAGCGAGCATGAAGGCTGTGGAGACCCACTCGATCTGGTCCCGGTTGACGCCGAAGGCGCTCATCATGTGGGGAAGGGCGACGTTGACGATGCTGGAGTCGAGAATGGCCATGAAGGTGCCCATGATCACGATGAAGAGGACGACCCAGCGGTTAGCCTCCTGCCTGTGTAGACCGTCCATTCGCCTGTACCGGTCAGTGTGTGGTTCTCGCGCTTCCGGAACGTATCCTCACCTCGACCGAAAGGCCGGGACCGAGCGGAAGACCCGTCTCGGAATCGATACTGATCTTGAGCGGCACGCGTTGCGCGACCTTGATAAAGGTCCCTGAGACCCCTTCTGCCGGAATAAGGCTGAACTGGGAATTGGTTGCACGCAGGATCTTTTCCAGGCGGCCGGTAAGACGGAGGATAGGGTAGGCGTCCACCGAGATCTCGACCGCATCGCCTTCGGCTACCCGGTTCAGGTATTTTTCGTCGATGTTGGCGGACACGTGCAGCGTTTTGGGGTCGAGGAGTGTGAGAACCGGAGACCCTGCGGCGACGGTTGCGCCCGGATCGCGCCAGCGCCTGACCACGATGCCGGAAAAAGGCGCGCGGACGTGTGCATAAGCAAGGTTGATCTTCGCCTGTGAAAGTCGGGCCCGGGATGACTGGAGCTCGGCCTTCTTCACATCCATGGAGGCTCTTGCCGCCAGGAGATCTTCGCTCCGGGTTCCCTCTTCCAGGAGACCCAAGCGTTCCGATGCCTCTTTGTACGTGTCCCGGGCCGTCTGCAGTGCTGTCCGTGCATTGTCGCGCTCTGCAGCCGAAAGGATATGCCGGGTAAACAAGGCATCCACGCGCTCCCACGTTATCTCGGCAAGGTCCTTTGCGGATGCGGCCTTTGCCGCCTGGGCGCGGGCGATGCGGATCTCGTTTTTCAGGGGACCGTTTACGGCCTTGTCGTACTGGGCCTGCGCGACATCCAGGGAGGCTTTTGCCGATACGACGTCGGCCTCTGCGTTTTCAAGGGACGCTTTCAGGAGGTTGGTATCGAGCGCGAAGACGACGCTGCCTTTGGAGACGGGGTCTCCTTCTTTGAAGTTGACCTGTACGAGCTCTCCGGCAATCCGGGGGGCGATATCCACCAGGTCGCCGTCGATGCGTGCATCATCGGAATAGACGCTGCCCCGGACGAAAAGGAACCAGTAGCCGAACGCTATGAACCCGGCAACCGCTAAAAAGACGAGCGCTTGATAGATCCTTTTTCTGCCGTGCTGTCCGTTTTTAACACCCTCTGCCACGCAGCCTTCTCCAAAGATATTTCATGCAAGAACGTTTTCATCCTGCCACGTGATTGCAATATCCCATATCATCTCATATTTCAAGGAGCGTAAACGAAGAGAGATGTTCCACGCAGAGTGCTGCCGGAGGATGGGAAGGAAAGGGCGGCTGCTATTCCAGGGTGAAGCCGATCTTGAGGGTAACCTGGTAATAAGAGACTTTTCCTTCTTCAATGAAGCCCCTCATCTCGGTTACCTCAAACCATCTCATTTCTCTCACTGTCTTAGATGTTCGCCCGAGTGCATTGGCGATGGCATCCTCCATACTGGTCTTAGACGTTCCCACGACTTCCAGTTTTTTATAGACCTGATCCATTTCCCATCATCCTTTCGCTCTTGTTTATCGAAGAGCCTTTATTTCATGTGCCGGCGTATCTTTCATCGGCCACACCTGCCTGAAGGTATGGCCGGGTGCAAGACAGTACGGACATTCCCCGGGCGGTGCGCCCCCGTGACGGATATCTCCGCACAAGGTGCATTTCCACGCCTGGGAACCGTCCATAAACTCTCTGTATCCGTTCGTCCGGTACTCCCATTTCTCAAACGACATGCTCTCTCCTCCCGGTGTGGCAGGGCTGGTTTTAAGATTGTGAGAGAAACTGCAAGAGTAATAAATATAGCCACATGATGCGGAATCAAGGGGACAGGAGACGTTCCGCGGCCGGTTTCGCCGCTTTATTCATGAATGTTTTTGACGCGTTATTTGAGGCATGATACGCTTTCTTCATCACCGTATATCAGGGTTCGTTTCTTGAGGAAGGAGTCGCCGGATGGCTTCAAAGATAATCTACGAAAGGTTCCTGTGGTTTCACAACCAGGCAAAAGAGGTTAGGTATCCGAATGCCGGCACACTGGCCGCGCGGTTCGAAATTTCACGCAAGACTGCGCAAAGAGACGTGAGCTTCATGATCAACAGGCTTTTTGCCCCGCTGGTCTATGTGCCGGAAAAACGAGGTTTTATGTATGAGGATGCGTCGTATGAGCTTCCCGGATCGTGGCTCAGTGAAGAAGAGCTTACTTCTCTGATCGTTTCCTACCGGCTCGCATCAACCATACCCGATAAAGCACTGAAGACGTCCTTAAAGGCCTTTCTCTGCCAGATCCTCTCCCAGCACAGTCCGAAAAGACCGGTATCGGTAACCGGCCTCGGCGAAAAGGTCTCGGTCAAGAATATCGAGTATTCCCTTGCCGACGGGAAGATCTTCCAGCAGGTGCTCGATGCCCTGCTGCAGGACAGACCGGTGAGCATAGAGTATTATTCGCCCCACACCGATGCATGCACGCTTCGTGATATCCTGCCCCTGCACCTGCTCCACTACATGGGCAGCTGGCATATCATCGCCCACTGTTCTTTAAGGGGAGAGATCAGGGATTTTGTCCTTTCAAGGATCCGGACGATCGGAATATGCGATGCGTCGATATCCGCCCGTGTAACTCCATCCTCCGTCAAAGACTATATCAGAGAGAACTTCGGCATCTTCTCGGGAAAAGAGGTCCGCGAGGTGGCAATACGGTTTTCGGCCGAGATCGCTCCGTGGATTGCAGAGCAGGTCTGGCATCCCAGACAGAAGGCAGAAAGAGCCCCTGACGGAAGCTTGTCTCTGACCTTTCCCGTTGCCGATTTCAGGGAGATCAAGCGGGAAATACTCAAGCACGGCTCGAATGCCGAGGTAATCGCTCCGTTGAGCTTACGGGATGAGATAAAAAAAGAAATCGAAAAAATGAAAAATCTGTACTGGTAGGACACAAAATGGGGGACCGGGTATGGTAAACGGCGCACATGCATAAGGAGGAAGCATATGGAAAGAAGAGCATTCTTAAGACTCGTCACCTGTTTGCCGCTGTTTGCCCTGCGCCCGGTTTCACTGAACTGCACGCAGGATATTCCGAAGTTCGATCCGAAGAATATCCTGCTCCTGAAGTCCAATGTCGCAGGCTTCCGCTACTATCGCGGTGAGAGCGTATGGGCGAAAATCAAACCCGGGGATCCCGTCATCCTGAAGAGAGAGCCTCGCAACCCTTATGACCGCAAGGCTATAGCGCTCTACTGGTACGATCATAAGCTCGGCTATATACCCAGGATCGAAAATTCGGTCATTGCCAATCTCCTGGATCAGGGGGCCTCTCTGACCGCCTTCATCAGGAGGAAGAAAGAAAGCCTGCATTTCTGCGAGAGACTGGAAATCGAGGTAAGATGCAGCACGGGCATGGAGAACGCATAACGCCGCTCAGCTTGCCTGGTTCCGGGATGCTCCCGGCCTGTGATTCTTCAGCACCCGGGCGAGCTCTCTGCGCAGCTTTTTGAGCTCGAAAGGCTTCTTGATAAAACCTACGGGCTCCTTGCCTTTGAAGCGATGCTCGACTTCCTGCTCGCTGAAGCCGCTCGATATGATCACCTTGATATCGCCTCTGATCCGCTTCAATTCTTCAAACGCTTCAATTCCGCCCATCCTCGGCATGGTCAGATCGAGGATGATGCAATCGATCTTGCTCGAAACGTTCCGGAACACTTCCAATGCCTCTATGCCGTCCGACGCGGTAAAGACACGATAACCCATGCGCTCTATCATGGTGCTGCAGAGATCCAGGACCATGTCTTCATCGTCGACAAGCAGAATGGTCCCGTTTGCCGGCAGGTCCTGCTCTGCTTCGGGTTCGTTCATGCCCCCGTCGTCGTTTCCGGTATCCGATAACCGCATGGCGGTTATCAATGCGGGGAACATGACGTGGATGGCAGTCCCTTCATCCGGGATGCTCTCCACGATGATGGCGCCCTTATGTCCGCGTACGATACCCAGCACGGCAGCCATTCCAAGGCCCCTGCCGGTGAATTTGGTGCTGAAGAACGGATCGAAAAGCCGCTCCTGGGTCTGCTCGTCCATGCCGCAGCCGGTGTCTCTCACCTCGATGAAGACATACAGGCCGGGTGAGGGTTTCTCTTTGAGGCGGCTCTGCTCGAAGCATGCGTCGTCGCACTCTTTGACGCCTGTCATGATGGAGACGACGCCCGGCACGTCGCCGATGGCCTCCGATGCGTTGACGATGAGGTTCATGATGATCTGCTGGATCTGTGCGGGGTCTGCCGTCATATACGGCATGTTTCTTCCCATCTGGAGATTCAGGGTGACCGTCTTGGAGATCGAGGCCTTGAGCAGGCGGGCCATTTCCTCCACGAGTTCGCTCAAGTCAAAGGTCTTCAGGTCGAACTTTCCCTTGCCGGAATATGCGAGCATCTGATTGGTGAGGTCGGCTGCACGCCGTGCCGCCGAGCGGGCCTGGTTGATGAAATGCTTCGACCGGGAATCGGGAGACATGTCGATCAGGGAAAGGTCGAGGTTGCCCAGGATCGCCATGAGGAGATTGTTGAAATCGTGGGCTATTCCGCCCGCCATGACGCCCAGGCTCTCGAGCTTCTGCGCGTGCTGGAACCGCCTTTCCATCTCGATCCGCTCGTTCTCGTCCTTTTTGCGTTCGGATATGTTGCGCGCGGTGATAACGACCCCGTCGATGCCGGGGAACCCGATAAGATTCTTCCCGATGGCTTCCAGATAGACCCATGATCCGTCGGCTTTCCGGAACCGGATCTCGGTGGGTGTGCCCGGATTTGATTTGTCAAAAACCTCCTTCAGGGAAATCTTCGTTGTCCCGATATCCTCGGGGTGAATGAAATCGTACGGTTCTCTGCCGATGAGATATCCCGGCTCATACCCCAGGATGCGCGATACCGAAGGGGTCTCATACGTTATGGCCCCCCGGTCGTTTATGATCACGATAATATCCGAAGAATTCTGGATCATGGACCGGAAGCGTTCCTCGCTCTCCTTGAGGGCTTCCTCTGCCCTTTTCTGCTCGGTGATATCCAGGATTACGCCGTTGAAGACGATCTCATCGCCCGGAGACTCGGGCTGCGAGATGCCTCTGACGAAGATCTCTTCCCCATCCGGTTTAATGTATCTTGCAGCGTAATCCCACTTGCCGACCGTCCGGACGGCCTGCTCGATCGAAGAAATTAAGCCTTCCCGGAACTCGGGTGCTATGCAGGAAGCGGCGACAGCGAAAAGGTCTTTCTCGCTGCTGTCTATTCCCAGCACTTCCCGTGACCGGTCGCTGACATAGGAAAGTCCCATCTGGCCGTTTTTTCGGGCATAAAACTGGAAGACAACGCCGGGAAGATTGTTCGTAATCCCCTTGAAACGTTCCTCGCTCTTTTTCAGTGCCGCTTCGGACAGCTTCCGCGCCGTTATGTCCTGGAGCGCGCCGACGATCATGGTGGTTTTTCCGTCCACGACAACGGGCGACTCGTTGACCCCCACCCACACCTTCTTCCCGTTTTTCGCCACCAGCTCGAGCTCGTACGGGGGTTGGGATTTCCCGGTGCGGATGGCCTTCTCGGTCGCCTCCAGCCCCCTTGCGTTCACCGGATTGTCCGAGACGAACTCCGTCCATAGACGCAAAGACTCTTTCGGGCTGTACCCGAGAACCTTTTTAATCTGAGGGCTTACATACGTAACGCGATGATCGGTGGTATGGGAGTAGAAGGCATTGGTGCTGTTCTCGATAATATTGCGGAGCTTCTCTTCACTCTGCCTCAATGCCTGTTCCGTTTTCTTTCGTTCGGTAATGTCCCTGAACTCGGTGACTCGAACCACTTTGCCATGAAACGGGATGTTTTTCCCTCGGATCTCAATCGGGTAGAGCGAACCGTCTTTTTTTACTCCGTCGACGTCATAAGGTTTGTCATACCCGCTCAGGATTTTCTGCATCACAAAATCACGCCACTTTACCGCGATGAGGTTGAGGCCGTTCATGTCGATGAGTTCATCTTTTGAAAAGCCGGTCATGGTGCAGAGCCCCTGATTGCAGTCAAGGATAAATCCTTTGTCATGGATCGCAATGCCGCCGAATGACGCTTCATGGAGGGTGCGGAAGCGTACCTCGCTCTCTCGCAGCTCTTCTTCGGCAAGTTTCCGCATGGTGATATCGCTTACCACCCCATCGTACGAAATGATTTCTCCCGACAGGTCCCGATGGATTACCGGGGTGTTGATGACCCACCGGATCATTCCGTCTTTCCTGCGGATCCGGTGTTCGATTGGGGGCATGTCGTTATTGGAAAATACCTGTTTGATATGGCGTTGAACTCTCTCCCGGTCTTCCTCGCATACCATGGTGTACCACAGGTACGGGTCCTGCTCGAAATCGTCCGGGGTGTACCCGGTGACCGCTTCGCAGGCAGGGCTGTGAGCGGTATGGACCTCTTTGCCGTTTTCTACCTGGACCGTATAAATGTAATCCGTAATGGCGGAAGTGATCCTGCGGTACCGCTCTTCGTTCTCCTTCAGGGATTGATCGATTTTCTTTCTTTTTGTGATGTCCAGTGCCGTAAACGTTACCCCGTCGTGGGGGTTTTGGGGGTCAAGCGGAGAAAATCTCAAAAAGACATCGATGACGGTTCCTTCCTTCTTCTTCCATCGGGTCTCCATGGAGCCGATGCCCGCTTCCTTGAGCTGGCGGTCCCTTTCGGTACCTGCCTGTGTGAATTCCTCGACCGTTGGATAAAAGATCCTGGCCGACTGCCCGATAAGCTCGTGTCTGGGATAACCGCTTATCTCACAGATGCGGGCATTCACATCCGTGATCGTCCGGCCGACTACTACGCCGATACCGATCGGTGCTGCACGGAGGATGCTATCCAGCTTGGCCTGACGTTCACGGAGCTCATTTTCAATCCCTTTTCGGTCAGTGATGTCAAGGGCAGTGAAAGTCACGCCGGAAGAGAGATTGCCGGGTATGAGCGGGGTAGAGTTCAAGAGGATATCGATGATGTCGCCGTTTTTCCTCACCCATCTCGTCTCGACGGACCCGATCCCGGTTTCTTGGATGCGCCGGTACTTTTCCGTCTCGACGCGCCGGAATTCCTCATCGGAAGGATAGAGCATCTTCGCTGATTTGCCGAGAAGTTCTTCTTTGGAATAACCGGTCAGCTCACAAATGCGGTCATTGACATCGGTGAATACCCTCTCGGTCAATACGCCGATTCCGGTGGGCGTTGCGCGAAAAATGCTGTCTAGCTGGGCCTGGCGCTCTGAGAGCTGGTCCTGGACTTTTATGCGGTCGGTGATATCTCGGATCGTGATCAGGTTGGCATCCTGACCCCTGAAGGAGATTTTTTTTTCGAGCGTTTCGATCCATCTTTCACTGCCGTCACTGGTTAAGACCCTGTAGGGGGTTGTAAACGCATCTTTGCCGCTGCGAACCAGCCGGAGATTCTTCATTGCCTTTTCATGTTCATCAGGGGCGAGGAACTGGAAGATGTTCAGTCCCGGGATATCCTGAATGCGATCCAATCCAGCGAGGCGGAAGGCAGCTCTATTGGCATAGAGGACGCTCCCGTCCCAATCGATGATGATAGCGGGGTCGAGCTGGTTCTCGGTTAGGATTGCCGCGAAATATTCTGCTTCCTCAAGGGTCTGCCCAAGCTTTTCTCGATCGAGTTCTGCCTTTTTCAGGGCGGCCAGCTCCGCCCGTAACGCGCGGAGCTCTTTCTTCATCCCCTGCAGGTCCTGATCATGCTCCTTCATTCCTGTACCACCTTGCCTGCGTGATGCAAAATTTATACATGGTCCGGGCAAGCCCATTGCCGACATGAATGCATACCTGCAAGTAATAAGGATGATGAGGGCGCCTGTCAATGGAAAGACAAGAACTATTGAAAACGTTCGACAACTGCAGAGAGCCTGATGCCTGTATTATGGATATTACACTTTCCACCGAAAAGACTGGAGAGCACTCAAAAAGGGTAGAGTAATCAATGGAAATGCAGGCACTGATGAAAGAGTATGCGCGTTTTGTCAGGACGGGTCCGGGCAAATGCATCATTGCCGAAGGCAGCTGCGGAGATTCCTTTTTTTATATCCTCTCCGGCAAAGTTAAAGTAACCAAACGCATCGGCGAAAAAGAAGTGACCTTGAGGGAGCTTGTCCCGGGTGATTTCTTCGGCGAACTCGCCCTTATCCATGACAGACCGCGTGCCGCATCGGTGCTGACGGTCGAAAAGACGGATCTGTATGAAATGGGGCGCGAGAGCTTTTACAAGCTCTTGAGGAATAATCCCGAAATCTCCATGGAGATACTGTGCACCTCGTCCAACTGGCTTCTGGAATCCCACCGGCAGTATATCGAGAAGCTCCAGCAGCAGACCCGGGAACTCGCCACCCTCCTGGAGCAGAAAGATGAGCTGGCCCTCTCGCTGGAGCGCGAGAGCCGCCTCCTGGAGCAGGAAAAGGAAAAATATCAATCGCTCGTCGAGCATTCCCTTGTGGGTGTTTTCCTGATCCAGGACAGCAGAATCATATTTGCCAACACGACGTTCCTCCACATGACTGGATGCCGGGATATGGAGGAGGTTTATGATTTGCGCCCCAACGATCTCTTCCTTCCGCACACGCGGTATCCTGTCAGTGATAAGACCGATGCACGGGGCCTCGAACACTATGAAGTAAAAGTGAGAACAGCCTCAGGCGAGGAGAGAATCTGGGAGATCCGGTCCGTGCCCATCACTATGAACAATGAGCATGCACTGCTCTCCAATGTAAGCGACCTGACGGAAAAAAAGCGGCTGGAAAAGGAAAACGAAGAAACCAGGATGCAGCTCATTCAGGAATCCAAACTGGCCTCCATCGGGTTCCTTGCCGCAGGCATCGCCCATAATCTCAATAACCCGCTGGCCTCAATCTACACGGTTGCCCAGGTGCTCAAGCAGGAACACCCGCAAATGACCGAGGCGGACCGGATCATAGGGCTCTGCAGGAACATGATGGATATTATAAAGAACCTTATGATCAAGAGCAGGATGGACCAATCGGACGAAGTGATTGCCGTTGATCTGAACAAGCTCCTGGACAATGAGTTGAAGTTCTTTGAAGCAAACCTCGATTTCAAGCACAACATCACCAAGGAGTACGCCTTCGAAGAAAGCTTGCCCGCTGTCTGCGGGATATACAACGACTTTTCCCAGACCATCATGAATATCGTCTCGAATGCCGTTGACGCGATGTATGACAGCCCGCAAAAGCTTTTGAGCATCAAAACAGCATCGGATGCAAAAAACATCTTCATTGAAATAACCGACACCGGCTGCGGTATCCCCGAGGATCATTTAAGCAAAATATTCGATCCCTTTTTTACCACAAAACCCATGATAAGCGAAAAGCAGGAGGGAGAACCGACCGGCACCGGTCTGGGCATGGCGTCGAGCTTGCAGCTTATCCGTAAATACAACGGCACCATCAGGGTAAAAAGCATCCCCGGTAAAGGGACGTCAGTGACCCTGGTTATACCGGTCGATACGCACCTCTGAATCATTCTGCAGAAGGCCTTCTCTCGAACCACGGCTGGGCCTGTTCAAGCTGAGACGCAAGCCGGAACAGCAGTGCTTCGCTGCCGGAAGGCGCTATGAACTGAACCCCCAGGGGAAGATCCTCTGAATTCCAGTACAGCGGGACCGACATGGCAGGCTGCCCGGTAATGTTGGCAATCTGGGTAAACGGCGTCTTTGCCAGCGTTTCCACCGCGATTCTGTCCGGAATCCCCGAGAGGCGCACGAGACGGCCCAGGCGGAGCTTGTTCGTGACCTTCATCAGGGTCTCCTCGATGCCCGATACCTTGAGCTCGCCGATCCTCACGGGGGGGAACGCCGTAGTGGGAGTGAGAAAAAGGTCGTATTCCTGGTGGAAGCTTGCCATTGCCCGTGCAGCAAGGTTCCACTGCCGTAGGCTCAGAACGAACTCGCCCGCCGAATAGGCATTGCCGAGAAGCCCGAGCGACCAGGTAGGCCCTTCCATGTCTTCAGGGACGGCCTTTCTCCCGAGAACCTGCGGTAATTCCATAATATCGGCTGCAATTTCGCCAAAGTACATCATGAAGTAGCTTCGGGCCAGTGCCGACCCGTCTACGGTCGGTTCTTTTTCCTCGACGGTGTGGCCGAGGCTTTCAAGAAGGCGCGCGGTATGCTCCACCGCCGCTCTGCAATCCGGATGAACCTCTGTCTCGAGAGGAGACCGCACCGTGTAGGCGATCCTGAGGGACCCCGGGTCTTGATCGAGCTCGCCGAGATAAGGGGTCACGGGTTTGGGCAGAGGATACGGGTCGCCTGCTGCCGGGCCGCACACCGCATCGAGCATGGCCGCACAGTCACGGACCGAACGGGTCAGCACGTGCTCGGTGCACGCTCCCTGCCAGATCTGGCCGAACTCAGGACCGGTGGGCACCCTGCCGCGGGAAGGCTTCATGCCGAAGAGTCCGCAATAAGCCGACGGGATACGGATTGATCCCCCACCGTCGCCGCCCGATGCCATGGGCACCATGCCGCTCGCGACCGCTGCGGCAGAGCCGCCGCTCGATCCCCCTGGCGTACGCTCAAGGTTCCAGGGATTCCTCGTGGGGCCGTGGAGCTCCGGCTCGGTAATCCCCATGAGCCCGAACTCGGGTGTATTGGTTTTGCCCAGAATCATGACTCCTGATTTTTTGAAACGTGACATCAGGTCGCTGTCAAAGTCGGGGATGTAATTCCTGAAGGCCTTGCAGCCTTTATTCATGGGCACGTCCCTGCAGGCGGAAACCAGATCTTTGATCAGGAAAGGAACGCCCGTGAAAGGTCCTTGCGGTAGCCCTTTCCGCAGAGAGTCTTGCGCCTGGTCATACATTTTTAAAATAACGGCGTTCAGCGAAGGATTGAGCCTCTCGATCCTCTCCATGGCCTCGCTTAAGAGCTCTTCGGGGGAAATTTCCTTTCCCCTGACAAGACCCGCGAGGCCCAGGGCATCATAGCTGTCGTATTCACGGAATCCGCCCATTGTGTGTCTCCTTGAGTAATATTGTATTACCATAATAATTACATTCTATTTGGAATATTGCAAGAGAGGTGATATCTTTAACGAAATTCAGGAACCTTATCATTCATGAAGGAATGCTTATGGAGAATGAGATAAAGCGGATCGCCCTTGCTTCCGGTGCGGCAGGCGTCGGCATATCATCCACCGACAGGCTGAAAGGGGGCGTTGCATCGATGGACCCTTCTTATCTCCTTCCCGGTGCGGAATCGATCGTCTCGGTAATGCTTCCCCTGGACGGAGACATTATCAGAGCCTACCTCGGCAAGAAAAACCACCGGGCGCTCCAGGACCATGAGACGGACGTGTATGTAAGGCTGTTCAATATCTGCAACGAAATAAAATCATTCCTTGCTTCCCGGGGTTTCGCGTCTGTAGCGGTACAGCCGAACCTCGACTACCGCTTCAAAGACGGGAAGAAGTACCGGCGCGTACCGTTCGTCTGGCGGCAGAAGATGACGGACTGGCTGAGCTCGCAGTCCGGGCCGGCGGTGAGCGTCCTGAAGAAACTGCTGGTGAAACTCTCCTACGAAAAGACGGCGGATTACACCGACTGGAATCTGGTCCCGAGCTTTTCCCACCGGTACGGAGCGGTTGCTGCGGGTCTCGCAGGTTTCGGCTGGAGCGGAAACGTCATGACCAGTGAATACGGCGCCCGTGTGCTTTTCGATACGGTAATCACCAGGGCAAGCCTCTCCTCCGACCCCATGATGGAAGACACCCCGTGCGACGGCTGCAGGCTGTGCATAAAGGTCTGTCAGGTCGGGATGGTCCATGCAAAAAAAGAAGATCACGTCACTCTCGGCGGAAAAGAATTCACCCACGGGAAGAAAGGGCACAATCTCCGCTGCATACTCTGCTGCGCAGGGTTCACCGGCCAGGACCGGTACAAGGGCTGGTCGACCTGGTCGCCCGGGAGGATAACGCTCCCCGAAACCGATGAGGACATCGTCGGATTCTGGAACCGCTTTGTAAAAGACAATCTCTGGAAGCACAATTACTATTCCCGTTGCATCTCCGATCTGGTCTTTCACTCGGATTACGGTTTTGTCAACAAGCCCTATGACCGTTTCAGGACCACCTGCGGGAACTGCCAGTTCATCTGCTGGGAGACCAGGGAGCTCAGGATGGAGAATTACAGAATCCTCACCGAAGGGGGCGAGGTCGTCGAAGGCCCGGACTTCTCGTTTCAGCCGGTTCATCGATAACGCGTAATCCATCTGCGATGTCATAAGCATCCTTTTTTCATGGGCTTCTTTCACACTAGTTTTACAAGGGGAGTTCCCTTTTCCATGGTATCAATACGAACTGCTATTCAACATGAGAGAGGAGTTATCCCATGCAGCGTACGGTATTCGATACCCCGGTCGTCAGAACAGCTCTCCGCTGGATTTCCATCGCTTACTTGAAGGCTTTCGGTTGGCGCTATGAGGGGAGGATGCCGGATGCTCCCAAATGCGTAATGATTGCAGCACCCCATACCTCAAACTGGGATTTCCCCATTACCATGTTCCTGGCCTTTGCCCTGAACATCAAAGTTTACTGGATGGGGAAGGACAAGCTCTTCAGAAGGCCCTTCGGGACCGTCATGCGGTGGCTGGGCGGCATTCCCATAAACCGCAGCAAATCGAATAACGTCGTGGCGCAGACGATCGATGTCTTTGACCGCCATGAAAAGCTGATTATCATAATCCCGCCCGAGGGAACCCGGGGCAAGGTCGCTTACTGGAAAACCGGATTTTACCACATAGCGCACGGCGCCCGTGTCCCCATAGTGCTCGGATACGTCGATTACGCCCGAAAGGCAGGCGGCCTCGGCCCTCTCTTTATGCCCACAGGCAATATCGAAGAAGACATGAAGACGATCCGCGCCTTTTATGCCGGGGTCACGGGGAAATACCCGGAGAATTCCAGCTCGGCGGCCGTAAGCCCTGCTCAGTCGAGAAAAGTCGCCTGAGCGCGCTTATCATCCCTCGTACCGGGATCTACCGGCCTTTAGGGGCTACCTGGGGCCGGGGGCTGATACTTCCCCATCCTTTCTCCCGGTAGAGTTTCATTGATCCTATCTGCCCGGTAATACGGCCGGAGGATTTGGATGCAAGGAATACCGCCAGCTGCGCTACCTCGTCAGGGTCTTTGAGTATCCGGTCCTTTTTGTATTCCGTAAACCGGCTTCTGAGCTCTTTTCCCAATACTTCCGAGCTCATGCCCCGGATGGTATCCTGCATGGCCGTATCCATGACGCCGGGATCTATGGCGTTGACCTGTATCCCGAACTGCTCCATCTCCGAGGCAACGGACTTGGTAAGCTGGATACCTCCAGCCTTGGACACGGCATAGGCACAGAATCGCGGGAAGGGCATTCCACCAAGCCCCGAAACGATATTGATGATCTTGCCGCTGCTTTGGCGGACCATATGGGGAAGCACCGTGCGGGTGAAGAGGAAGTATCCGGTAAGGTTGACGCCCAGCGTAGCGTTCCAGCTGGTGAGGTCGGTGTCCTCAAGAAACCTCGGGGGACCTATGATCCCTGCGTTGTTGACGAGAATGTCCAGGTTATGGAAACTGTCGAGCGTCCGGCTCACCGCCTCTGCCGCATCATTTTCCCTGGAGACGTTGCCGGCAAACACCATGGCTTTCCCCGGAGCTTCCTGCTCGATTTCCCGGGCTGCCTTCTGCAGCTCGTTTTCGTCAAGGCTGACCATCATGACATGTGCCCCTTCTTTTGCAAAAGCCTTCGCGATTGCTTTTCCCAACCCGCGTCCTGCACCGGTTACGATTGCCGTCTTATTTTTCAGCCTCATCATACAGATCCCCCTTCATATGAATATAGAATCTTAAGCCCGGACACACAGGGGATCGAGATCTCCGATCCGGTCGAAGCGATGGGTGACAGGGGAACGCAGCACACTTCCTTAAGGAAAAATTGTATGAGAAACAGAGAAAATTACAGGCCTCTTGCATAATCAGGACGAAAAGATTAAGGGTATCCGCATGTGCAGGGTAGACTCTTGAGTCTCCCGGTAGTATAGTGGAGGAAAGCGGGGCCTTTAAAAACAGACTATCAAGATGGCGGCCTCCTGCCGGTGAATACACCGAAACTTAAAAATTTTCAGGACGGCAGAAAATGTATACTCTTTTTGGTATAATCGAGGGGTTTCGAATCCAGGATTTTTTCGATATCCTCATAATCACTACTCTGATTTACGTGGTTCTCATCTGGTTCAAGGATACGGCATCCAGGTTCGTTTTTGCCGGCATAAGCCTGTTGGGCATTGTATATATCATTGCACGTCTTTTCCACCTGTACCTTACCTCCCTTGTTCTCCAGGGATTTTTCGCCATCCTCCTCATTGCGCTCGTAGTTATCTTTCAGGAGGATATCAGGAGATTTTTCGAGCGTCTTGCCACCTGGGGGGCGCTCCGGAAGTATAAGAAAGAAACCGGCGACAGGAGATGGCCGATCGACATCGAGGTGCTCATCGAGAGCGTTGCGGACCTCGCGGCAAGGAAAGTCGGGGCCATTATCGTTCTTCAGGGCCGCGATCCCCTGGAAAGACATCTCAAAGGCGGCTACGAACTCAACGGAAGGCTCAGCCATCCGCTCCTGGCGAGCATATTCGATCCTCACTCCATCGGGCACGACGGGGCGGTCATTATCGATGACGATAAGGTGATCAGGTTCGGCTGCCACCTGCCTCTTTCTCTCGATACGAGCAAGTTCGGAAAATTCGGGCTCCGCCATACCGCGGCGATTGGCATTTCGGAACGATCGGATGCCTTATGCATCGTTATCTCCGAGGAGAGAGGAGCTATTTCCCTGGTCCAGGAAGGAAAAATAATCCAAGCCCGAAAAGCATCGGAGCTGAGTTCGATAATCAAGACCTACTATGAAAAGGAAACGCTCTTCGAGAGTGCCCAGACGAAATCGAACTGGCTCAAACGGAACACCATGGAGAAGGCGGTCGCCGTCATGCTTGCCTTCGGGCTCTGGTTTTCTTTCGGCTACCAGAAAGACTCGGTGCAGAGAGATTTCACCGTGCCCATAGAATTCCGGAACGTATCGCCGGACTGGGAGATAGAGGAGAGCAGGCACAGGGAAGTGACGTTGACGCTGACCGGCCCGGACCAGGCCTTTGATCTTCTCGACCCGGCAATATTGAAAATATCCGTCTCCCTCTCCAATCTCATTGAAGGCAGACAGGAAGTCCCCTTATACGGACAGATGGTGAAGATCCCCTCGAACCTCTCCCTGGTGAGGATCAAGCCGGAGACGATCCGGATCAATGCCTACAAATTCCACCCCTATAATGCCCCCATACAGGTGAGAACCTGGGGCGAAGTCCCGAAAGGATATGTGCTGAAAAGCGTATCCGTCCAACCCGAAAAACTTTCCGTGCAAGCCACAAAAGAATTTATCAGAAGAAAGAGCAGGCTGATAACGGAGACAATCGACCTCTCGGACATCCAAGACACCGTCACGGTCGATGCAAAGCTGCTCCTGCCTTCAGATGTCAGGTCCAAGTACGGCCAGAAGCAGTCGGTCAATGTGACCGTCAACGTAGCCAAGAAGCGTACGTGATGAGAATGCTTTTTCCCACAGGTTTTTTGCCTGCGGGAAAAAAGGCCGGATATGCTATAAAGATCACAGTATTGGCTTCAGTTGAGCCTGTGCAAAGATCGGCCGTCCGGGGTGCACATGGGAAGAACGGGCTGCACCCTGTTTATACGTATGATTTTTCATCGAATGAAGGGGGGATTATGGGATACAGAAACGATACTCTCTGCGGGATCTTCCACAACCAGGCGCTGCGTTATCAGGATTCATACACCTTTTTAATGGGCAGGTTCGACGAGCACGGATCTCCCATATCCGGCTTCCGGAGCATCACCTGGAAGCAGGCCCGCGATAAGGTGTTGAACCTGGCCAGGGGGCTTGTCAGCCTTGGACTGGAACCCGGGCAGACCGCTGTCATCTTCTCGGAAAGCAGGCCGGAATGGATCATTGCCGACCAGGCGATTCAGGCCTGCGGAGCAGTGGGGGTTCCTTTGTATCCGACGGTATCCATGGACGAGCTCGCCTACATGATTACGGACAGCGAAGCCATGATCGTGGTGGCGTCAACGAAGGCAAAGGCCAAAGAGGTCCTGGAAATCAGGGGCGGGCATAAGGAGCTGAAAGACCTGATCGTCATTACGATGGAACCGTGGGATGAACCCGGGGCCGGAAACGTCTACAGCTTCTCGGAGCTTATGGACAGAGGCTCCCGCGATGTCGCCCTCGAAGTCGTGGAGCAAAGGATCCAGCGGGTTATCCCGGAAGACACGGCCGCCATCATCTATACCTCGGGCACCACCGGCAGGCCCAAGGGGGTTGTTCTCACCCAGCACAACTTTGTCTCGAACATCCATCAGTCGACGCAAAGCGATCTCATGCAGCGCATGAAGGCCCGCGACCTCCACCTCGTCTCGCTGGCGCACCTGCCGCTGTGCCATGTATACGGGAGGACGGCCGAATACCATGTCAGCGGCCTGTATCTCGGCGGGATACTCGCCTTTGCAAAAGATTTCAATTCGATCCCTCAGGATATCCTCGAGCTCAGGCCGAATATCATCGTCTCCATTCCCCGCTTTTTCGAGAAGACCTTTGACATCATCCAAGCGGCTGCCGCACGCCAGAAGGGCTTCCGGAGAAAACTCTTCAACTGGGCCCTGGAGCGGGGCAAGGTATACAGCGAGGCAATGGCGGAGGGCCGCAGGATCTCCATGATCGAGCTCAACCTCTTCGGACTGGCGAACATGCTCGTCATAGACAACCTCAAGAAAATGATGGGCATGGACCGGCTCGTCATGGCGCTTTCCGGAGGGGGAAAGCTTTCCAGGGAAGTATGCTCCTTTTTCAGGTCGCTGAATATCCAGCTGCACGAGGGATACGGCCTGACCGAGACCTCTCCGGTAATCAATTTCAATCAGCCCGAGATCCTCGACGGCAAATCCCACGGCCCTCTGTACCAAAAGTTCTATGACAAGGTGATGGACGTTTCCGTGGACCTCCTTATCAAACAGCAGGCAAAGGGGATCTCTCCCTTCGCGAATCCCCTCACGGCAGCCGTGCTCGGATTGTGCTACCAGACCGTGCTTTACAAGCTCAGGGTAAAGCCGGGGACAGTCGGCAGATGTGCGCTCTGGACCGAAGAACGGCTTGCCCCCGACGGCGAGATCCTGGTCAAGGGGCCTCAGGTGTTCAGGGAATACTGGAAAAGGCCTGAGGATACGAAGGAAGCCTTCACCGAAGACGGGTGGTTCAAAACGGGCGATATCGGGGTATTCGATTCCGAGGGCTTTCTCACCATTACGGACAGGAAAAAGGAGCTCTTCGTCAACTCGGGAGGTAAGAATATCGCCCCTCATCCCATCGAGGTCGCCCTGCTTGCGAAGCCGTATATCGACCAGGTGTGTCTCGTGGGTGACGGGAGGAGGTATATCACCGCATTGATCGTCCCCGATTTCAAAGAGCTCGGCCGGTTTGCAAAGGAAAAAAATATCGCATACCGGACTCCCGGAGAGCTTGCCGCAAAGCCTGAGGTATACGAGCTTATAAAGAAGCAGGTGGATGAGACAAACAAAGGCCTTGCGCGCTACGAGCAGCTCAAATATTTTACCGTTCTCGGACAGCCGTTCTCCGTGGAGACCGGTGAGCTTACCCCGACGATGAAGACCAAGAGAAGGGTTGTCTGCGAAAAGTACAAGGATGTTATTGAAGCCATGTATTCCCGGGGCATAAACCGGGAAGCATCATAAAAAAAGCGAAGGTGACCGGGTATGGAAGAATGCGTCATCGTTGACGGCGTACGGACAGCGAATGCCAGGGCTCATCCCGAGAAGGGGTGGTTCAGGAAGGCACGGCCCGAGCACCTGCTCATTGCGGTTTACAAGGCCCTGTTCGAGCGCAACCCCCGTGTCAGGCCGGAAGACGTGGAAGCAGTCTTCTGCGGCTGCGCGAACCAGGCCGGGATGCAGAACGACATCGCGAGGCTTTCCTGGCTGGCAGGCGGGTTTCCCGACACGGTCCCCGCAAACGGGATAGGCCAGCAGTGCCCCTCCGGGATGGCGGCGGTAGAGCATGCCGCACGGGCGATCATGTGCAATGAAGGGGATATCTTTATCGCATCGGGGGTGGAGGATATGCTCCACGTCCCCCTTGCATACGATTTCGAGCCGCCGCCGGGCCTCATGTGGAGATACCCCATGCACGAGATGCCCATGGAGGCAACTGCCGAGAAGATTGCCGGGCACTATGCGATCTCCCGGCAGGACGCGGAGAACCTGGCGTTCTGGAGCCATCGGCGTGCCGCCGCTGCCAGGGACGCGAAGAAGTTCTCACAGGAAGTCATTCCCTTGAAAGGATTCGACGAGCAGGGAAACGAGTTTCTCGTGGATACGGACCAATGGATACGTGACGACGTTTCGCTCGAACGCATGGCTGCCATGAAGCCCCTCATCAGGGACGACGGCGTCGTGACCGCCGCCGTCTCCTCTCCGGTTTCCACCGCAGGCTGTGCGCTCCTGCTCATGAGTAGGAGAAAGGCGGATGAGCTGGGGCTGCCGTACCACCTCAAGTACGTCGCCGGGGCCATGGCCGGGTGCAATCCCACGATGATGGGCATCGGTCCTGTCTCGGCAGTAAGGAAGCTCCTTGCGAGGACCGGGCTTATGCCTCGGGAGATCGGCGTCTGGGAGCTGAACGAGGCATTCGGGGCGCAGGCGCTTGCCTGCATTCGGGAGCTTGGGCTTGCACAAAACGCCCCATTCGAGAATATCAACGTGTGGGGTGGGGCTTTGGCCTTGGGCCACCCGCTCGGCGAGTCGGGAGCCCGCATCATCGTGACGTTGAATTCCATCATGAAGACCGACTTTCCCGATGCACGATACGGCGTGGCTGCGCTCTGCGGAGCTTTCGGCAACTCGAACGCCAGTCTGTGGGAAAAGGTGGGAGGCGGGAGAGGGTAGCCAGGAACAGCCCGGCACCTGTCGGTTTGCCGGAGAAGAGATGTACGGCCGAAGGAAACGGTCTTCGAGAAAAGATCTTATCCGAGGGCTTTTATTTAAATTGATAGGAAAAACATAAGAGTAGGTTTTTGTCAGGAAGCTCGAACATATCCTCCGAACATTTTCCCGCTGATCATCGTGTCAAAAGTTATTGACACTTCTGCGGAAGAATGATTGATTTTTCTTACATAATTGCTGATCACCGGATCAAATAAAGATCCAAGGGCTGTATACAAAATAGGGAGGTTTTTCTATGGAAATAAAGAATATCTGTGTTCTCGGAGCAGGGTTGATGGGCAGCGGGATTGTTCAGGTCTGCGCACAGGCAGGGTATCGTGTTGTCATGAGAGACATCGAGCAGCGCTTTGTCGACGGCGGCATGAACATGATCGGAAAAAATCTGGGCAATGACGTGAAGAAAGGCAAGAAGACCCAGGAGGAGATGGACGCAGTCCTGTCCAGGATCACCCCGGTCGTCGACCTCAAGGAAGCGGCCAGGGATGCGGACGTGGTGGTCGAGGTGATCATCGAGGTCATGGACATAAAGAAAAAGGTCTTCAAAGAGCTCGAAGAGATCGTGCCGGCTCATTGCCTGTTCTTCAGCAATACCTCGGGACTGAGTCTTACCGAGATGGCATCGGCAACGAAAAGGCCCGATAAATTCATCGGCACGCACTTTTTCAACCCTGTTCCGGTCATGAAGCTCCTGGAGGTCATAAAGGGTTACGAGACCTCGGACGAGACCCTGCAGGCAGCGTTGGAGTGGGGGAAGAAGATCGGGAAGGAATGCATCGTGGTGGACGAAGCACCGGCCTTTGTCGTGAACAGGATCCTGTGCAACATGCTCAACGAGGCATTTTTTGTGCTGGGAGAGGGACTGGCGAGCGCTTCAGACATCGATAAGGGAATGGTGCTGGGATGCAACCACCCCATCGGACCGCTTGCATTGGCCGATCTGGTGGGCCTGGAGACGCTCCTGCATGTCATCGAAGGGCTTCATAAGGAGCTGGGCGACAAGTACCGGCCTGCACCGATGCTGGTCCAGCTTGTCAGGGCGGGGCGCTACGGCAGAAAGACCGGAAAGGGCGTTTACGATTACACGAACAAATAATACCGGATGTAAAAAGGGCTGCCGCGCAGGAAAAACCGGCAGCCGCATAAGAAAATAATCAAGGAGGTTTCACCTATGGATTTTGGGTTGTCTGATGAAATGCGAATGCTTTCGGACATGGCATACAAGTTTGCTGTCAATGAAGTAGAACCTGCTGCGGCAAAGGCGGATGAAGAAGAAAAATACACGCCCGAGATCCGCAAGAAGGCAGGTGAAAACGGCCTGATCGGCTGCTGGATACCGGAAGAATACGGCGGCGCAGGGGTGGGTTTTCTCGGCAACACGATTATCACCGAACAGATCTCCCGTGTCTGCATGGGCATAGCCCTGAACGTCACCGCGGCCACGTTCGGCAGTGAAAATATTTATTACTACGGCACCGAGGAGCAGAAAAAAGAATACCTGCCCCCGATTTGCGCAGGCGATACGGTATTCGCGGGCGCCTATACGGAACCGAACGCAGGAACCGACGTTGCAGGGTACAAGACTCGTGCGGTTCAGGACGGAGATGATTTCGTCATCACCGGGAACAAGATGTTCATCACCAACGGAACGGTCTGCGACTTCATGGTCGTCCAGGCGATCACCGATCCCCAGGAAAAGGTGCACAGGAGCTTCACCCAGTTCATCGTCCCGGCCGGCGCCCCCGGGGTGATCAAGACAAAGATCAAAGGCAAGCTGGGCATCAGGGCCAGCGATACGGCGGAGATAGCCCTGGACGGCGTACGGGTGCCCAAGGAAAATATCATCGGGAAGAGGGGTGCCGGGTTCTACCAGCTCATGCATTTCTTCGATACCACGCGGGTGATGGTCGCGGCGCAGGGCATAGGGATCTCCCAGGCCTGCCTGGACGAATCGGTCAAGTACTGCAAGGAAAGGACGATGTTCGGAAAAGAGCTCGGCTCTTTCCAGATAACCCTGCAGAAGCTCACCGAGATGTGGATCCGCATAGAGGCCTTGAGGAACATGACGTACAAGGCCTCCTGGCTGCTCGATTCGGGCAAGCCCGACTACCATCTCTCGGCCATGGCAAAGTATTTTGCCGGCCAGACAGCGGTTTTCTGCGCCAACCTCGCGGTGGAGCTCCACGGCGGGTACGGATACATCGAAGAATACAAGGTGCAGAAGTGGTATCGCGATGCAAAGATCCTCGAGCTTTACGAGGGAACGAAAGAAGCCGAAATCATGACCCTGGGCAAGGTGCTCATGTCCAGGTGATGTGTTTTCGGATGCCCCGGAGATCACGCAGATATATTTTCGAATCGTGCTGTCATTCTGAGGAAGCCGGGAATCCGGTGGAGGGTTTTTTCTGCTCCATGGATTCCCGGCTCCTTTATCAAGAAATAGGGGAAGGCGGATATTGACGCTTACTCTGATGAAGTTTGAGTACCGCCGTAAAGTTGCTAATATCGCCATGCTCACCGGATTCCTTTTGCGTTTGCCGTTGACACAGGTGCTTATTTTAGTACTATTTGCCTCTACAGAAAGGGGGCTCTCATTTGAGATCGCGAAAGGACATACGCGAAAAAGCTGACCGGCCGCCGGAACCGGGTCATATGTGATGCTCATGAAAAAATTCATTATTTCGGTCCTTGGCGAAGATCGTCCCGGCATCATTGCCGCAGTCACCCGGGTGCTCTACGATCAGGATTACAATATCGAAGAGGTGAGCCAGACCATTCTGCAGAACCAGTTTTCGTGCTTCTTCATTATTGCGGGTCCTGCTGGAATATCACCCGAACAACTCATAAAAGCCCTGCAGGATAATACTTCCACCTTCAATCTTTTCTTTCATGTCCATGAAATGGGGAGAGATGCCGCCATCAGCCGGACGTGCGGGTGCGAACCCTTTGTGGTCACCACCCGGGGACCGGACCGTAAGGGGCTCGTTTCCGGGATCACTTCCGTGTTTGCAGCGTTCAACGTGAATGTCGGGCAGCTCCGGGCAGTGTTCAGGGGCGGGAACGAGCCGGGCAACAATACCATGATCTACGAAGTGGACATTCCCCTGAGTATGGACCAGAAGGAGCTGCGGCAATGCTTATGTGAAAAAGCCGAAGAGCTGGACCTGGAAATCAGCATCCAGCACAAAAACATTTTCGAGGCCATGAACAGGATCTGACGATGAGAGATATGAAGGCGAGGGGATAGGGAGAGCCACATGTTTACCCATGGAGAAATCCTTTCGGTACTGGAAATGCTCCGCAGCGAGCATCTTGACCTGCGCACCGTGACATTGGGGCTCAATCTCCTTGACTGTGCCAGCGACGACCTCAAGCGGTTTCAGAGCAAGATCTACGACCGCATTACTTCTGCAGCCGAAAACCTGGTAGCGGTCTGCGATCAGGTGGGCGAAAAGTACGGCATCCCGGTGGTCAACAAACGCATTTCTGTCAGCCCCATTGCTGTTGCTGCGGCACCTTTCGGGGCGGACGAGATGGTTGCCATAGCCGGAACCCTGGATACAGCAGCCCGGGCAATCAATGTGGATTTCCTGGGGGGATTTTCCGCCCTGGTCGAAAAAGGAATGGCCCGCGGAGACCGCGCGCTGATCGATGCTTTGCCTCAGGCCCTGGCATCCACCGAGAGGGTGTGTGCCTCTGTAAACGTCGCAACCACCCGTGCCGGTATCAATATGGATGCGGTCCTGCTCATGGGCCGTCAGATCAAGGCGGCAGCGGAGCTCACCGCCGAGAAGGACGGTATCGGCTGTGCCAAGCTGTGCGTATTTGCCAACATCCCTCCGGACATCCCCTTTATGGCGGGCGCCTATCTCGGTGTGGGAGAAAGCGACAAGGTCATCAATGTAGGCGTCAGCGGCCCCGGTGTGGTGAAAAAGGCCATTGACCGCATGTTGGCTAACAATCCGGATGCGGACCTGGGCCGGATCACCGAATTGATCAAGCGCACCGCCTATAAGGTGACCCGCGCGGGAGAGCTTATCGGTCGCGAGGTGGCGGAGATCCTGGGCGTCCCCTTCGGGGTGGTGGACTTGTCCCTGGCCCCCACACCAAATGTAGGCGACAGTGTAGGAGAGATCTTTCAGAGCCTGGGGCTGTGCAGCATCGGCGTTCCCGGGTCCACAGTTGCACTGGCCATGCTCAACGATGCAGTGAAAAAAGGCGGCGCCTTTGCCAGCTCCAATGTGGGGGGCTTAAGCGGGGCCTTCATCCCTGTCAGTGAGGACCTCAATATCTCCCAGTCCGTCGAGAACGGTTACCTGTCCCTGGAAAAGCTGGAGGCCATGACCAGCGTCTGCTCGGTGGGTCTGGACATGGTGGCGGTGCCCGGTGAGATCACTGCCGAAACACTCGCTGCCATCATTGCCGATGAGATGGCAATCGGCGTCATCAATAAAAAGACCACTGCGGCCCGTATTATCCCGGTCCCGGGGAAAAAAGCCGGTGAGCGGGCCTCTTTCGGGGGTCTGCTGGGGGAATCCGTCATTATGCAGGTAAACAACGCCCGTGGAGACAATCCCTTTATCCGTCGCGGCGGACAGATCCCCTCACCCATCCACAGCCTGACGAATTGAATCCCCCTTCGTACCGCCACGCAGGTCCATAAAAGTAATTGAGTCTTCTTGGCCTTTGGTGCTAGTCTTGTTGCTACGTTTTGTTTGCCTGGTCTTTGGTGAATGTATGTAAGTCGATGCAGCCTCATAACCAGGGCATCCACGGTTGGATGCCGGGTACATGGATATCGGCTGCATGGAGAAAAGAGCGTGCAATGACTATAATAGAAAAAATCAATCTGTCATTCCTGAGGGCAATCATCCGTCTTATCTGCATCATGCCCTACGGCTGGGCCGTGGCCCTCGGGCGATCATTCGGCCGGCTTGGGTCGCTGATCCTCCCCTTTCATTTGAAGGTGGGCATTATGCAGGCTCGTGCAACCCTGGGCATCGATGATGCCGAAGGATTCATGAAAAATATATTCATGAATCAGGGCGAGCTTTATGTCGATGCAATCAGGACAGCCTACATGACCGACTCGGAGCTCAAGGCATTTGTGGATTTTCAGGGAAGGGAGCATTTCGAGCTGGCGCGGGCCTCGGGCCGCAACATCATGATCGTTTCGCCCCACATGAACTGGGAGGTCCTCGGGAACACGCCCAGAATCCTCGATGTAGAGATCTGCGTCATGGCCGACTACATCAAGAGCAAGGTGGTGCAGACCATAGCGGACGAAATCCGGTCCAGATACCGGATCGCCCTGCTGCCTCCCAAGGGCGGCATGGTAAAGAACTACATCAATCAGCTGAAACAAGGGCATATCGTTGGAATTATCATCGACCAGAGGGGCAAGCGGGAGGACCGGGTGTTCTGCGACGTGCTCGGGCTGCCGGCGCCTACGAATCCTGCCCCTGCCTTCATCGCCCTGCAAGGCGACGCCGTCATCCTGCCCCTGTACGGCTTCAAGGAGGGAGACCGCTTCATATTCCGCTTTTCAAAACCCATCGACTCAAGGGACTTCGGAAATGACTACAAAGGCATAGACAAAATTTCCGACTACTGGAAATCGAGCGCCGTAAGAAATCTCAGTTGTGCTTTGCATGCGTGGATATCCTCCACTGTCCGGGAAAAACCCGACCAGTGGTTCTGGCTCCACTGCAGGTGGGCCAGAAGGGCCGATATGAAAAAGATCATCAGACAGGGCAGCGATTTCAGAGAATTCGTCCTTTCCCAGGCAAAGGATTATCATCCTGTAGAAAGAGTGCAGGAGACAAAGGCGCCCCGGGAAAGAAAATGAAAAGCAATACCAGTCGTTATGAGCCAAGTAACGAGTATGATACGAGTTTTGAATCATCGGACATGAACGATGATTCCGCCAGATAAAATTATTTTGGCGGCTGCACAGCGTCCTTACCTTCATGGAGGAGGAGATATGCGAATGCCGCCACCACCAGGCCGTGGGTGATCTGCCCTTGCCGGATCATATCATATACCTTTGATTTCTTGATGAGCTCTATCCTGATGGCCTCGGTGGGATCGAGGTTCTGTCCTGCACCGGGCACGGCATTGCGGGCGAGGTAGGTATGGCAGCGGTTGCTCTGGATGGCGGGATTAGGCTCGACGGTCCCGATGTGGATGATGTCGTCGCTCGTGTATCCCGTCTCTTCGGTCATCTCCCTCGATGCACCCGCAGAAGGGTCCGGGTCTTCTTCCGAGATGAGGCCGCCGGGAATCTCAAAGGTCTCCCTGCGCACACCGTGGCGGTACTGCCGGATCATGACGACCTCTCCCTCGCTTGTTTCAGGGATGATGTTGACCCAGTCGCTGAATTCCAGCACAAGGAAGTCATGAGTGATATTGTTGGGAAGGAAGTGGTAGGTGTCTTCCCTTACCTTTACGATCCTGTTTTCATACTTGAACTGCGAGTCCAGACAATTCCAGTGTCGCTTCACCTGTCACCCCTTGAGAATATTCTTACCTAAAGCTATTTGTATTATTGCCGCTGGAGTTATGAAGTGCAAGCAGGTAATGGTTATCCGGTTGCAAAGGCTTAAGGTGTTGTGGTAATTTTTTGTCAGGAGACAGGCATGAAGTGTAAATACCTCGATGAGAAGTGCTACGAATTCCATGACAAGGACTGCGGCGACGAGTGTTTCCTCTGCAAGGCAAAAGCCGAGAAGCTCTTTGTCGTGCGCCAGATCTCAAGCATGAAAATGGTTCACATGTGCGGAGAGTGCATGGTGGACAATTCCAACGAATATCTCCTGGACAACACCCGCCCCTGGGAAGGCGACAAGGGCAGAAGCAACTAAAAAAGGCTTACAGCTCGAAGAGCCTGGGGAACTTCATCGTAAAGATAGTTCCCTCGCCCACCTTTGAAGAGACTTCTATCCTCCCGTCGTGGGCCTCAAGGATCTTCTTGCTGAATGTCAGTCCGAGCCCCGATCCCTTCTGACGCTCTTCTTTCCCCCGTACCCGGTAGAAAGGCTCGAAAATAAAGGGAAGCTTGTCCTGCGGGATCCCCTGGCCGGTATCTGCAATAGACACGTAGACATAGTAGTCGTCGTAATCAGACTTTACGAAAATCTTTCCGCCCGGAGGCGTATACTTGGTCGCGTTCCCGATGATGTTGCTGAAGACCCTGATCAGGCTCTCCTGGTCGCCCAGGACCCTGGGAAGGTTCTCCTTGTAATCAGATTCGAGGATGATTTCCCGTCTCTGGCAGACCGGACACATCTCGTCCATGCTCCGTACGAGGGCCTCTGTCAGGTCCATCGGGAGCTTTGCCTCGGAGAATGTTCCGTTTTCGATGCGCGAAAGATCGAGCCAGTGCTCGATGAGGTCCTGCAGGCTCTGGAGGCGCTTTTCGCACCGTGAGATGATCTCCACGGCATCGCTCTTGAGGGTGTCCGCCGCGATGAGCTTCAGCGACTCGATGTACTGCTGGATCGTTACCAGAGGCGAGCGCATCTCATGGGAAACGAAAGTGATGAAGCTCTTCTCCATGCGCGCCTTCTCTTCACGGAGGCTGTCCGCTTCGCGTTTAAGCTGCAGGTGCTCGATGCCGCGCTTCGTGACCGCCCTGATCTGGTCAGGGGTGAACGGCTTGGGCAGGTAGTCGTACGCCCCCTTCTTCATGGCCTCCACCGCGGAAACGATAGAGGCGTATCCGGTGATCACGATCAGGACAATATCAGGCAGGTCCCTGGAAAGGAGCTCGATAATATCCATGCCTGAGCAGTTGGGCATCTTGAGGTCTATGAAAGCGACCTCCGGTTTGATGTCGCGCGCCAGCTTGATGCCCGCTGCGCCGTCCGCTGAAGTGGTCACCGAATAGCCGGACTTCTCGAGGGCCTGCCTGCATCCGTCAAGGATGGATTCTTCATCGTCGATGATGAGAACGTGCGAAGCAACATTTTGCTGCACTTTGCTCTCCTCATCTAACCTACGAGCTGTCCCACGAACCGTAACAGATCGTCTGCCTTGATGGGCTTGTGAAGAAGCAGATCCACGGTCGGAAGGTCCTCGGGCGGCTCGAACGACTGATACGGGCCCTGGAGATCGACAGCACTCAGCATGATCAGCGGGATCTGCTTGCCGGTATCGGAGGTCCTGAGTTTGGACACGACGTTGAATCCTTCGCTCCAGGTCTCCATCATCATGTCGATAATGGCGAGGTTCGGGTTCACGGACTTGGCCATCTCAACACCTGATTTGCCGTCTTCAGCAAGAAATACCTCATAGCCGCCTTTTTCAAGGATGAGCTTTGTTGCCATCAGGAAGTCTTTATCGTCGTCAATGAGTAACACCTTTTTCTTTGCGTCCATAACCTCTACCTCCTCGTTTGATCTTGCTTATATAAAGCAAGGTCGGTGCCACTCTATAACAATAAGAAATGACTATTTAAAATAATGATCAATGCATAAACGGATTCATAAGGAGGGGAAAAACACCCCGCTTACGAGGAAGATATACCCATGGAGGGCCTTTTGTTCACTCTTCGTCGTCTTTGAATTCGATCCCGTAGTTACGGATCTTTGTCCTCAGGGTTTTTCTGTCGATCCCGAGAAATTTTGCGGTCTTGTTTATCTGGTAATTGAAATGGTCGAGCGCCTTCTCGATGTGCTCTTTTTCCACATCCACCAGGGTCATCTTCCCGGAAAAAGGATCTACGACCGGAGCCTTTGCGCTTGTATCCTGGCCGTAGTAGAGGATATCGGAGAGGTTTACCTCTTCGCGGTCGCAGAGCACGCAGAGCCTTTCGATGGTGTTCTTGAGCTCACGGATATTGCCGGGCCAGCCATAGGCGGTGAGTGACTTCAGCGCTTCAGGGGATATGCGTTTTGCCTTGCTGGAGTGCTTGATCCGGAAAATATCGAAATAGTGCTGGGCAATGGGCAGTATATCCTGCCTGTGCTCCCTTAAGGGTTTGATATGAATGGGGACGACCGAAATGCGGTAGAAGAGGTCTTCCCGGAATGTACCCGACTTGATTTCTTCGCGCAGGTCTCTGTTCGTGGCGGTGATGAGGCGGACATCCACCTTCTCGGGAATCGAGCTCCCGACCCGAGGAACCTCCTGCTCCTGGATGGCGCGGAGGAGCTTTGCCTGGATCTCCAGGCCGATATTGGATATCTCATCCAGGAACAGCGTCCCCTTGTCGGCCATCTGGAATCTTCCTTCACGGGTTTCCGTAGCTCCGCTGAAGGCCCCCCTGATGTGGCCGAAGAGCTCCGATTCCATGAGGTTCTGCACCAGAGAAGAGCAGTCGACCGGGATGAAGAGCTTATCGGAGCGCGTGCTCAGGCTGTGAACGGTGCGTGCGACGAGTTCCTTTCCTGTCCCGCTTTCTCCGGTGATGAGCACCGTGCTGTCTGTTTTGGCGATGCGCCGGATGGTGTCTTTGAGCTCCTTCACGTAGTCGCTCGTGCCGATGATCATCGAAAGGATGTCGCCGCAGGCCCGGTCCTGGACGTCTTCCGAAAAGCAGTCCAGCACCGCCTGCTTGAGTTCGACCGCGTTGAACGGCTTCGTAATGAAATTGCGGGCGCCGAGCCTCATCGCCTCTACTGCGAGCTGAATCGTGCCGAATCCCGTAATGATGATGACATTCGAAGGAGTGTTGTGCTCTTTTTTCAGGATCCTCAAGATGTCGAGACCCTCGATCTTGGGCATGCGGATGTCGAGCAGGATGATGTCGAAAAGACCGCTCTTGGCCATATCGAGACCGGCCTGGCCGTCCGAGGCGGTTTGAACGGAGAAACCCATGCGGGAAAGAATCTGCTCGCAGCCGTCCCGGATAGATTCTTCGTCGTCCACGATGAGGATGTTCGCGTTCTTCTTAGCCAATATCTTCTCCCTGCGTGCCCTGCAACGCAGCCTCCGATGCCGCTTCCTGAATGCCGAGGAATGCCGGCAGCGTGATAATGAAATTCGTCCCCTTGCCGGGATCGCTTTCCACATCGATGAGACCGTTGTGTTTCTGGATGATGCCGTAGGTGATGGACAGTCCTAAACCCGTGCCCTGGCCGGGATCTTTGGTCGTGAAAAACGGCTCGAAAATGTGCGGCAGATACGCCTTGTCGATGCCTTTGCCATCGTCCATTATCGAGATCTTCACCGCATTGGTGCTTGAGAGCCAGGTGGTTATCTTTAAGGTGCCCTTGTTTTCCATGGCATCGGCCGCGTTGATGAAGAGATTGAGGAAAACCTCTTCCAGCCGCGAGACGTCGCCCATGACTTCGGGCAGGTCCTGAGCCAGGTCGGTCACGACGTTTACGCCCAGGAACATCGACTGGTCCTTGACAAGGTTGAGCGAGGTAGTCGCCACATCGTTGATGGCCACCGGACACATATCACCTGACGGCGTCCTGGCAAAATCGAGGAGGTTCTGGACGATCTTCTTGCACCGGTCGGTCTGGTAGATGATCTTTTCCATATTGTTTCTGCCCGGGTGAACGGAATCCATCTCCTCCAGGACAAGGTTGCTGTACAGGAGGATTCCCCCCAGGGGGTTATTGATCTCATGGGCAACGCCGGCAGCCATCTGTCCGAGCGATGCGAGCCTCTCGGTACGCGTGATTCGCTGGAAGGCCTTCTGCAGCCTCTCATCACGGTCTTTCAGCGATTTAGCCATGTTGTTGAAGGCCTCGTCGAGCATATCGAAACCCGAGGACCGGCCCGGCGGGAGCTGGTACTCCAGATTCCCGGCTGAAATGGCCTCGGTCGCCTGTTTGAGGATTCTGATCCTGCGGATGATGCTGTGCCCGAGCCGGAAAGAGATGATGAAGGCGATGACCATGCCTAAAAACGTGATGCCCAGGAACAGCCAGATGGTCTGGAGTTTCATGTCCCGGTATTTTGCTTCCAGGATTCCGGTATAGAACATCCCGATGATATTTCTATCGATATCATAGAGCGGCGTGTAGGCGCTGATGTACCAGTCGTCTACCACAAAGGCCCTGCCGACCCAGTCCTGTCCGTTGACCAGAACGCGGTCGAAAACCTCCTTGGATACGATCGTGCCGACGGCCCGCTTCTGGTCGGAGGCCTTGACGTTCGTCGCAACCCTTACCGGACCGAGGAATATGGTCGCAAACCCGATGTCCCTTCCGTGATAGGTTTCGTCCTGGTATACGGTCTCCTTGATCGTATCCACGATGTTATAATCACGGTTGAGAAGGATCCCGCCGATGAGGGCGCCGACCAGATCTCCTCTCCGGTCGAAAATGGGGTAGGCTGCCCGAAGCACCATACCGTTGGTCAGTATCTTGTCTTTGATCTCGGCGGACTGAGGTGTTTTTACGATAGGTATGAGCACCCGGGACGTGAGCCTGGGGTTCTGGTCTTCGATCGTTGCCAGGGGCATCGTGACCGCCGATGCCTGTGATTTTTTCTCAAAAAGGCACTTCCGGACGACCGGATCCCACAGGAGGCTGTCGCCCTTGGCTCCGGGATTGGCCACCCGGTAGATCACCCGGCCGTTTTCATCTACCAGGGTGAGCATGTCGAGGCTGCTGTGGTCTTTCAGGGCAGAAGTGCCGGGCCGTATGAGACAATCAAGCTCTTTGAGCGGCGTGGGGTCGTTCTCGCGTATGGCCACCTGCAAAGGACTTCTCAGGGAGATGAACTCCAGCTGGTACTTCAGGCGTTCGAGACTGTGCTGAAAAATGAGCTCCGCGGTGTTGATATCCTGCTGGACCTTTCTCTGAACCTCATCGATGGTATTCTTGTTGATAGTCGTTATGCCCACGGCTGTCGCAACGGCACCGGTAAGGCATGTTGCGATCAGAAACCCGATAAGGAGGCGAGTCTGTAAGTTCATGGAGATCATTCTTTCAATCGTTTCACATTCAAAATTATTTGCTCAAGAGCAAGCTTTTGATTTCTCTTAGCAGTAAGCTGGAAAAAATGGAACAAAAAGAATGCTTGCCAGGGCAGCCGGACCTGTACGGCTGAACAAAAAGCCGTCACGGCCCGCGATAATAAGAACGCGCATATAACGCCGGGGATGCGGAGAGGCAGTGCCTGAGAATGATGGGGAAGAAAAGAAGAGGGCATATAATGCCCTCTTTTATCAGCAGGATTTCTGGCTTTGTATCAGGCGGTTCACCCGGGAGAGAAGGTCGGCCACAGGGACGGGCTTCGCTACATAGTCATCCGCGAGGCAATAGTCTCCATCGGTGGAAGGAGAAAATTTGAACCCGGTCTTTTCCGTTACCGCCGTCACCATCAGGATCGGGATCATTTTGCATGCCTGGTCGCTTTTCAGATCGGCGCACAGATCGAATCCGTCGGTATGCTTCTCCATCATGACATCCAGGATGATAAGATCGGGCGGGCTTGCTTTGATGGATACCCTGCCTTCGTTGATGTTATCCGCGTGCTTCACTTCATACCCCTGATTCTCGAGAACGATTTTCAGTGCATCCGCATAATCCCTGTCATCGTCTACGATGAGTACTCTTTTTTTTCTATCTGTCATCGATCCCCTCCGAATAATATTCTTCCAAGCTCATCAGGATTTTTTCTCTGTGAGATGTTTTGCTACCTCTATGGTGCCGATATGAACCGGGCAGTAATCCGAGCATCTGCCGCACCCGACGCAGGTGGAAACGGCGCCGTGGGTCTTCCGGTCGTTATGATAGAGGAGCTTGTGCTCATGACGGCGCTTGATGCGCAGCCCTTGAGTCCCCCTGGGGTTGTGCCCTGACGCCTCCTTGGTGAATCCTGCATACAGACAGGAATCCCAGGACCTTATGCGTTCCCCGTTGCCTTCGCTCACAACCCTGTCAAATATATTGAAGCAGGTACATGTCGGGCATACAAAGGAGCATCCCCCGCAGTTGATGCACTTGTTGCCGAAATACTCCCATGCATCATCCGGTACCCCTGAGAGCTTGAGCTTCTCCATAACCTCGAGTACCTGCGGGACAAGGGGTATCCGTTCCTCCGCCTCTTTCCTCAAGGGCGCAAGCAGCCTGCCTGCCTCAGCGTCATCGATAGGAGAGAACAGCTCGGACGATGCGAGGGCCTCACCTTTGGCAGACCCTATCTCAACGAGAAACGAATCGCCGAGGTCCGTGAGCTGAAGATCATACCCGGCATCGGACCATGGTCCGCTCCTGGTGGTCGTACAGAAGCACGTCGGGCTCTGGGGGCCGGCGCAGGCCATGACAACGGTTGCAGCACCCTGTGCCCGCGCCTCATAATATACGTCTTTGAAATCCTTTGACATGAAGTCTCGCGATTGCAGGAGGGCTTTCATATCGCAGGGGCGGATGCCGAAAAGCAGACGCTTTTTCTCATCCGTGACCTGCCGGTAGGTGCCGTCCTCGATGCGGAAGATAACTTCGTTCTGAGGGAAAAGGGCCTGCTTCGGCGATACCGAGGACTTTGTATATTCCAGGGTAAAAGAGGCTTCGTCAAAGGTGTCGAATGCGATCTCGTCGTGGTCCTTACGCTGGGGGGCAATGACCGTGTGATCCTTTGCCCATGCCTTCAGTACGGCGATGATGTTGTGTTTAGCTATCTTTTTCATGCAATCCTCCTGATCTTTACCGCGCAGCCCTTGTATTCGGGTATACCGGAAACAGGATCGTGGGCCGCGTTGGTGAGGAGATTCACGGGTGTTTCGGAGAAGTGGAATGTCGAAAAAACCACCTTGCGCGGTACCCTGGGGGTGACCTCCGCCTTCAGTCTGATGGTCCCTCTTCTCGATGACACCTCGACGAGATCGTTGTTTCT
This sequence comes from Syntrophaceae bacterium UBA6087, assembly GCA_002448235.1. Classification (GTDB taxonomy): domain Bacteria; phylum Desulfobacterota; class Desulfomonilia; order UBA1062; family UBA1062; genus Phosphitivorax. The sequence continues at coordinate 94,127 of DIXF01000010.1, read as the reverse complement.
GATACCGAGCCTCTTCGCGTCATCCGGGTGTATCTCGATGAGGGCTTTCGGCGCCTCTCTTTCCAGGATATCGATCTTCCGGGTCATGGTGCCGGTGTGGAACTGATAGTAGACTCTTCCCGTGGTGAGAATGAAGTCGTATTCGCTGTCCGGAACCTCGGCAAGGGGCTTGAAATCACAGGGCAGGAAGGTTCCCAGTCCCTTGGTGAACTTGTCTTTATGGAGGAACGCCGTACCGGGATGCTCTTCATTGGGGCAGGGCCACTGGAGCCCAAAGACCTTTTCCAGCCGGCTGTGCGTGATGCCGGCATAGGACGGCGTCACCTTATTGATCTCGGCCATGATCTCCGTGGTGTTTGCGTAGTTCATGGGATACCCTGCGCGGTTACTTATGTCCTGAATAATCTCCCAGTCCGAGCGTGCGAGTCCGGGGGGATCGACGGCCTTGTGGGCGATCTGGACCCTTCGTTCCGTATTGGAATACGTCCCGGTCTTTTCCGCGAAGCAGGCGGCGGGCAAGACCACATCCGCGAGCTTTGCGGTCTCGGACATGAAGATATCCTGTACGATAAGGAAATCGAGATTGGACAGCGAGAGCTCGATGTGACCGAGGTCGGGATCGCTGAGCATGGGGTTTTCACCCATGATGTACAGGGCCTTGAGGTCTCCTTTCTCCGCAGCCTTCATCATCGTGGTGATCGTCAGGCCCGGTTTGTCGTTGAGGTCGGTTACCCCCCAGGCATCTTCGAATTTCTTCTTCACCGCAGGATCGTCGACCTTCTGATATCCCGAGTATACTACCGGGAGGCCTCCCATGTCGCATGCGCCCTGGACATTGTTCTGGCCCCTCAGGGGATTGACCCCGACAGAGGGGAACCCGAAGTGGCCGGTGAGCATGGACAGATTGGCAACGGTTTTCACATTGTCGGTGCCGGTGGTATGCTGGGTGATGCCCATGGCATAGAGGATCATGGCCTTTTTCGTGCCGGCGTACAAACGCGCAGCCTCGACAAGATCCGATGCATCGACCCCGCTTATCTGTTCCACGACCCGCGGGGAGTACTTGCTTACGGTGTTTTTGAGCGCTTCAAACCCTTCGGTGCGGGTATCGACGTATTCCTTGTCGAGCAGACCTTCTTCGATGATCACGTTCATCATGCCGTTGAGCACGGCTACATCGGTACCGATGTTCTGCCTCAGATGAATATGGGCATACCGCGCCAGGGGGATTTCCCTCGGATCCATGAGAATGAGCTTTGCGCCCCGCTCAACGGCGTTGACAACACGCGTTCCGATGAGCGGATGCTGCTCGGTGGTGTTGGAACCCGTCACTATGAAGAGATCGGCATCGTCCATCTCATTGATGGAGTTGGTCATTGCCCCGGATCCTAAAGTCGCAGCCAGACCGGCTACGGTTGCGCTGTGTCAGAGCCTCGCGCAGTGGTCGACGTTATTTGTTTTGAAGACCGCGCGCGCCAGTTTCATCAACAGGTAATTCTCTTCGTTCGTCACCTTTGCAGAGCTTAAGAAAGCCAGCGAATTGCTGCCGAAGGTATCGCGAATACTAGAGAGCTTGCTCGTTACGAGGTCAAGCGCCTCATCCCAGGTGGTTTCGGTGAGCACGCCGTTTTTTCTCACAAGCGGGGTTTTCAGTCTTTGAGGGGAATCGATGAACTCATGGGAATTCCAACCCTTGGCGCAGAGCATGCCTTTGTTCACCGGGTTGTTCGGCCTCGGCTCGATTCCGGTGATCTTTCCCTCGTCGAGTACCAGATAGAAATTGCATCCGCATCCGCAGAATGGGCAAATCGTTGAGACTTTCGCCATGATCAGATCGCCTCCTTGATGTGTTCAACCTCGGTGTAATTGAAGACAGGGCCGTCGATGCAGCAGTATTTCTCTCCGATGGCGCAATGGCCGCATTTCCCTACACCGCACTTCATCATTCTTTCCAGAGACATGTAGATGTTGTCTTTGGGGAACCCGAGTTTGAGGAGTTTTTCCATCACGAACCGGTACATGATCGGGGGGCCGCAGAGCACGGCCTTTGTATCCTCGACCGACAGGGTTGCATGGTCGAAGAGACCGGTTACAAGGCCTACGTACTGCTTCCAGATGCCTTCCTGGTCGCGGTCCACGCTGTAGTAATACTTTATATCATCCCGGTCGAAGAAGCTGAGGAGCTCGTACTTGAACAGGACATTATCCGGGTTGTTCGTTCCGTACATAAGGATGAGGTCTTTGAATTCTTCCCGCCTGTCGAGCACGTACAGGAGTAAAGAACGCAGAGGGGCGAGTCCCAGCCCCCCTGCAACAAGCAGAAGCTTATGACCTTTCAGTTCGTCTACCGGGAAGCCCCTGCCGTACGGGCCACGGATATGGAGCCGTGATCCTTTGCCCATCTCGAAGAGGGCATCGGTGATCTTCCCTGTTTTTCTTACGCATATTTCGAGGTAATCCGGCCGGGTAGGGGGAGATGAGATGCTGATAGGGGCCTCGCCCTTTCCAAAGATCGATACCTCTACGAATTGGCCGGGTTGATGGCCGAACTCTTCCCATGAGCGACCGTCCTCTATCTTCAGCTGGAACAGCCGGTGTTCGCCTATCTGCGGCAATGTTCTTGAAATAACCACAGGAAAAGGCTCATACTTGTTTGTACATGAATCCCCCATTCAATCCTCCTTCTCAGCCGTTTCTGTAAAAAATTTGCAGAACTCTTTAACGGCATAGGCAAGTTCAATACCATCTCTAAAAGCCTATGATATTATTAAAGATAAAAATGACTGGAAAATATTATTTTATATTTTCCGGGGAATATTTACCCATAAAGGGGGAGAATTTACCCTGACTTGGTACATGGGCCAAAGCCGGGACGAACATCCAACCACTCCTCATTACCCTTGCAATAGAGATAATGATGGATTATGCCTGTTTTCTATGAAAAATCAGATGCCCAGCTTGGTATTTGCCGACCGCGAAGGCCGGATCATGGACTTCGAAGGACTGAGCATGGTCGGCCGGAGCGGCGACTATTTCATGCCCGTCACCCGCGAAGACACGATTGCACTTCCGGGGGGATCGCACTTCTATGTACTGCCGGACAGGTATCCCGTGGGAATGGACCGGGAGACCGGCGAGATCGTCACCCTGAAGAAAAATCCCTACGACGGCAAGGGACCGGTTTTCGCCGTTGCCACATTTCTCTGCGCCGCCCATACCCAGACCTACGTCGCTGCATGGGAAACGAAGATGGGAGCGAAGACGCTTCCCTTCTATGCGTACACCGCTCTCGGGTGGTCGGACGGATTCGTGACCACGGCGGTCAGGACCGACGAATCGCGCAGGCAGGACCCGGAGATGTTCAACATGGATCTCGTGCGCAAAGGCATAGCCCAGTGGAAGAAAGAGTTTCCGGAGAACAGGCTTGTCGAGCACCTCTCGCATTGCGCCCTGGTCTATGGCTGCCCGGCTGCGCTCAATCTGTTCCAGGGCAGGGAAGAGGGGCCTCTGCCGACATCGCCCTCGTGCAACGCAAACTGCGCAGGGTGCATCTCGTTCCAGGAGGGCTGCGAGCCACCGTCTCCTCAGCAGCGCATCACGTTCGTCCCCACGCCTGAAGAGATCGCAGAGGTGGCCTTAAAACACATCTCGCACGTAGAGAACCCGGTGGTGAGCTTCGGACAGGGCTGCGAAGGCGAGCCGCTCATTGTAAGCGACGTGATCCGGGACGCCATCATCCTCATAAGAAAAGAAACCTCTGAGGGAACGATCAACCTCAACACCAACGCGAGTCTGCCCTCACGCGTGGCAGAGCTCGCAGATGCAGGGCTGGACAGCATGAGGATCAGCATGAACTCCCCACGGCCTGCTACATACCACGCTTACTTCAGGCAGGGGTACGATTTCGAGGCCCTGTCGAAGAGCGCGGGTGAGATGAGGGAACGGGGCAAGTTCGTCTCCATAAACCTCTTTGTCTTTCCCGGAGTGACGGATGCACCGAAAGAAGCCGAGGCCCTCAAAGAGTTTATAAGCCGGAACCGGATAGACATGATACAATGGCGGAACCTCAACATGGACCCCGACAGCTACCTCAATCTCCTCGACCAGAAGCTCCCCGCAGGCATCGGCATACGAAAGCTCATCGAAAGTATCCCCGTGCGGCGAGGATACTTCAACCCGTACATCCCGAAGCGGTAGCCCATTTTTATACGTCGATAGAAATCTCGCGAACTTACGGGACCGCCCTTAAGACGAACCTAAAGAGGTGTCTAGAATTCTACGAAACCGCCGCTGTCCTCCGGCACGTCCACGGGCTCTTCGGATTTGCTGTGGTCGGCCTGCTCCCAGAATTCGAGCAGGAGTACGGTAAAGTCATCGTCGAAACTGTCGCTCGCGTTAAAGACCCTGACCTCGGCTTCTATCCTGTCGATGACGGCCTGGCCGTGGACCTCTTTGATCGCACGCACAAAGGAACTTTTGAGGCGCTCCATGCCGTACGGCACTTTTGCGTTGTTTTCCGTCTCAAGGATGCAGTCCGTATACATGAGGAGGGCATCGCCGTTTTCGATGTTGGTAACGCTCTTCTCTTCATAATCGCCATCGTCGAACATTCCGAGAAAGAATCCGCCGGTATCGAGCTCTATCACCTCTCCGGTGCTTTTCTTGTAAAGGAGAGGCGTGGGATGCCCGGCGTTCGCATAGGTGATCGAGCTGTTCAGGCTGTCGGCGAGAACGTAAAACGAGGTTATGTAATCTTCTGCCAGTATCGGGTTGAATTCCTGGTTGAGCAGGTGGAAGAGGATCTTCGGACTCGCGACATTGGAAGCGAGGTTGTGGAAACTCATCTTGAACATTGAGGATACCAGTGCGGCGGCCACGCCATGGCCGGATACGTCGGCGATGATGAATCCCGAGAGCCCCTGGCCGAGATCCACGACGTCATACAGATCACCTCCGATATGAATGGAAGGAACGTACTTCGACGAAACGCTCACGCCGTTGAGATTTTCATAGATATTGGGAAGCAGGCTTTTCTGGAGCCTTCCTGCCATCATCAGCTCATCGACCATCTTTTTGTTCTGACCCTGGATGATCTCGTTCTTCTCATCGACCTCTGCAAGGGCCATGGCGAGCTTTGCAGCCTGCTCCTCCATGAGATCCTTTGTTTCGGCCGTCTCCAGGAGGATCATCTCCATGTCCTGCTTCTGGTTCACCATTTCCGTGATATCCGAAAAGACGACAACGGAGCTGATGCCTCCTCCGTTGAGGGCAATCTCATGAAGGGTCTTCAGGATATGCTTGGACTCGCCGTCCGGCATTTCCAGGCTTACCTCTCCGAAAGCCGGATTCAGGAGCTCTCTGACTCGATCGGGAAGGTCGTCTGTATGGGCACCGATTATCTCGCTTCTTTGAAGCGACGTGATGGCCTCTGCTTCGGTATTCCAGAGGAAAACGCGGCCGTCTTGGGAGAGAGCGAGGAGACCCGACGGCAATGCGTCGGTGAACTTATTGATGAACTCCTTGTAATGGATCATGGGAAAAACGGCCTCATGTCTCTTCTTCGGGTTTTTTATATACGAGAACGACCCTGTTTCCGCGCCCTTTGAAGGTTATGTCGGTAAAAAAGCTCCTTGCAACGAACAGACCCAGGCCGCTGCCGATATGGGCATGGGGCTCGGCACTGAACATCTTCTTATAGTCGAAGCCGCTTCCCTGGTCAGTGACGGTGTACACCAATTCATCCCGGGTCATGTGCACGTTCAGCTTCACGGCCTTGCTCCTGTACCTGGGATCGTTCATCCTTTCCTGGAGGAGCTTTTTGTAATCGCCTTTATCGGTTGCGGAAGCCTTCTCCTGCATGGAAATATTGAGGTTGCCGTGTTCGATGGCGTTGAGGATGATCTCTCCAAGAGCCATCTTGAGCATGGGGACATCTGGACAGACGACCTTTGCATTATACACCGCCTGGTTGATGATGCAGGGAAGATTCTCCGTATTATTGCCGAAGGCCAGGCTTTTATCTTCTTCCTGAACACAGTCGATGTCCGGTTCGGACGTAATCCTGAGCAGGCGCCTCCGGTTGTTGATGCGGTCGATGGAGCGCAGGAGGTCCTTGATCTCGATGGGCTTGTTCAGATAGTCCATGGCCCCGTGCCTGATGCATTCCATGGCGAATGCATCGTCGGTGCAGGCGCTCACCGTGATTACCTGGGCATGGGGATCGGCTTCGCAGATGTCGGTCAAGGTCATCAGCCCCAGATTCGTGAGCGGAGAAACGCTGATAATGACAAAATCGGGCTTGATCTTCAAGAACGAGCTCAGGCCGTCGCTTGCGCCTTGCGCAATGCGGATGGCAAATCCTCGGGGGGCCAGACCTTCCCGGACAGCGTCCCTTGTATGGGCATCCTCTGCGATGGCAAGGACGGTCTGTTTGACTTTTTTCATGAATGAACGATCCCCCGTCTATTCGGGTTTTACCATGTTCATGATGAACCGTGCGATTGAACCCAGGGGAAGCACTCTGTCTACTCCTCCCATTTCGATCGCCACCTTGGGCATTCCGAACACTACGCAGGTATCTTCGTCCTGGGCGATGGTAAAAGCCCCGGTAGCCTTCATTTCCTTCAATCCCCTGGCGCCGTCGTCACCCATGCCCGTGAGGATGACACCGATAGCATTTTTGCCCAGGGTATTGGCTGCGGACCTGAACAGCACGTCGACCGAGGGTTTATGCCTGTTGACCGGCGGCCCGTCTTTGACCGTGACATAATAGCCCTTCGGTCCCTTATTGATGATCATATGCTGACCGCCCGGCGCGATGAGCGCTACGCCCTTCCTGAGCTCATCTTTGTCTGTGGCCTCAAGCACTTCCATCTCGGTGAGGCCGTTTACCCTGTTGGCAAAAGATCTTGTGAAGAGCGGGGGCATGTGCTGTACGATCAGGGTAGGGGGGGCATCTTTCGGCAGTTTGTTCAAGATTTGCTCGATGGCGACGGTTCCGCCCGTCGAAGCGCCGATGACCAGGACTTTTTCCCCCTCAAGGGCAGGGATTGTCTTCCTGGCGGTAAGAACCTCGTCGATTCCGTACTTCGGAGGGACGTCAAGAATCGGAGCGATGGCCTTTTTCAGCTTCGCCGTGGCGGCGGCCTTGACCTTTGTCGTGAGCTCCGAACGGAGCTCCTCTATCGTCTGGGAAAGCTTGATCTTCGGTTTGGTGATGAAATCGATGGCGCCTAGGGAAAGGGCCTTCATGGTCGCTTCCGCACCCTGCTGGGTCAGTGACGAAAACATCAGAACCGGCATCGGATGCGTCTTCATGAGCTTGCCGAGGAAGGTCAGCCCGTCCATCTTGGGCATCTCGATGTCGAGCGTGATCACGTCGGGCTTGAGCATCTGGATCTTGCGGACTGCGATAATGGGGTCAGGCGCAGTGCCGATCACCCGGATGTGCGGATCGCTGCTTAATACTTCGGTGAGGAGCTTTCTCACCAAAGCCGAATCGTCGATTATGAGAACCTTGATCTCGCTCATAGATATGTCCTAAAAGAGGGTTAAATCTCCTCCGGCCTCCTGGAACCGCTCTTTTTCTTTGAACAGCTTCGTCTTGTAAGACTGTTCGGCCTTGATAAGCTTCGAGTCAACGGAAGATTCGAGCCGTTTCAGGAGCACCTTGGCAGTGTCAGGGAAAAACAGGATCTTTCTTCCCGCGAATCCTCCCACGTCCTGCTTCACGATCGTTATCTGCTCCATATTCAAGAATGCCTTAACAAACTCGATATTGGCCTCAGGAACATTGCCGTCGGTTTTTCTGAAGTTCAGTACATGCCCTCCACCAAAAACCTTGGCCTCGAAATCCTTCTTCGAACCCTTCTTTTTGATCATTTCATTTATCAGCTGCTCCATAGCAAACATTCCGTACTTTGCGGAAGCAGAAAGAAACATATCTTCAGACCGCACGTCGCCGGGAAGCATGAAGTGATTCATCCCGGCGATACCGGTCTTCTTGTCCTTGATACATACGGCAATGCAGGAGCCGAGTACGGTTGCGATTATATCATGGGTGCTCACATAGAACTCCCCCGGATAGATGATCACCATGTTGCGATGAAAATTGTTGCTGTATCTCTTGTACATTTTAAACCTTCTGATAAATCGTGTGCTTCAGATAGCGGAACTTTTCCTTCATGTGCATGAGTGATTCCGAATGGCCGATGAACATGTGTCCGTTGTCTTTGAGATGCCTGTGGTATTTTGTCAGAAGTGTATCTTTTGTAATGGCGTCGAAATAAATAATGACATTCCTGCAGAAGATGATGTCGAAAGGATTCTTCATGGGGAACGTCTCGTCCATGAGGTTGAGCTTTCTGAATGCGACCAGTGATTTCACCGTGCCGTTGACCTCATACTGGTCGCCCTTTCGTATGAAGTACTTGACGAGATACTCTCTTGGCACGGGCCCTACCAACTGCGTAGGATAGATGCCGGTAATGGCCTTGCCAAGGATCTCGGTATCGAGGTCGGTTGCAAGTATCTTGACGTCCCATCCCCGTTCTGCCTTGAAGGACTCAAGAGTAACCATCGCTAACGTGTAGGGCTCCTCACCCGAAGAGCACCCGGCCGACCAGATCCGGAGCTTTTTCGGCCCGCCCGACCTGCTCCTGGCAATCATCTGTGGAAAAAGTTCGTTCTGGAGAAAATCGAAGTGATGCTTTTCCCTGAAAAAATCGGTTTTGTTCGTGGTTACCCGGTTGATCAGGTTTACGATCTCGTTGTCTGCATACGGGCTGTCTTTCAGGTATTCATAATATTCCGTGAAATTCTTGAGGTCGAGCACGCGGAGCCTTTTCGATAACCGCGCAACAATGAGCTTCTTTTTCTTGTCAGACATGTTAATGCCTGTTTCATGATAAATAAGCTGCTTGAAGAGTAAGAATTCTTTTTCACTGAGATCAAAACCCTGGTCGATCAACTCTACACTCCATCCACCATGTTCAACTCATCATCGGACAAGAGCCTGTCTACATCCAGCAAAATGATAAACTTGTTATCCTTCACGCCCATTCCCTGGATAAATTCCACCCCTATGCCTGTTGAAAAATTCGGTCTCGGTTTGATGGCATCCCTACCGAGCGTTATCACGTCGCTCACTGCATCCACGATAAGACCCATGATCCGTCCGGATACATCGAGGATCATGATGACCGTGAACTGATCATAGGGCTTTTTCTCCATGTTGAATCTTTCCCTTAAGTCGATTACGGGAACAACAATGCCCCGGAGGTTGAGCACGCCCTTGATGAACCCCGGGACATTGGGGATGGTCGTACCCTCCTGGTAGGCGATGATCTCGTTGAGCTTTAAGATAGAGATGCCATAGGTCTCATTTCCCAGCAGGAATGTGACATACTGAGAAGAAAGGCCTTTGGAAGCCGCCTGTACGTTGGCCATTCACTGCCTCCTTAAAATTCCTCGAAATCGTCTTCCAGGGAAGATCTCGAAGCTGTGGTGATTGCCGCCGGGCGCGTATCTTTCTTCGCCCTGGAACCGGCTGTAGGCTTGTAAGGCGCTTTTGACCTTGCTGCAGAAGGGGCCTCCATCATTTTTGAGACCTTGAAACGTGCTACGGTATCAGCGAGATCTTTTGCCTCGTTGCTCAAGTTGTCCGATGTGCTTGCGAGCTCTTCAACCGTTGCCGAGTTCTGCTGGGTAGTGCTGTCGATCTGCGAGACGGCCCTGTTCAATTCGTCCACGCCGGTTGCCTGTTCGGATGATGCCGCGGCGATCTCTTCCATGGTCAGAGAGAGGTCCTGGATATGGTTGATGATCTGCACCAGTGATTCTCCGGATCGTTTTACCATCTCGTCGCCGGCATTGATCTTGTTTACGGTATCCTCGATCAGGACTTTGATCTGGCGGGAGGCTTCAGCCGACCTCTGCGCCAACGCGCGCACTTCTTCGGCGACAACGGCGAACCCCTTGCCGTGCTCTCCTGCCCGTGCAGCCTCAACGGCTGCGTTCAAAGCCAGAAGGTTGGTCTGGAACGCTACTTCGTTGACCGTTACGATGATGTCACCGATCTTCCGCGAGGCATCCGATATCTCGCCCATGCCTTTGACCAGTTCCTGCGACGCATCGCCGCTCTCGTTGGCCATTTTGACCATGGACTGCGCTTTTTCTCTGCCCTGCTCCGCATTCGATGCGTTCTGTTTGATGGAAGAGGTCATTTCCTCGATTGTCGCCGCCACCTCTTCGATGGCTGACGCCTGCTGCTGGGTAGCCTGCGAGAGACCCTGGGATCCTGCTGCCACTTCCTGGGTAGCCAGGTCTACGTGGATGGCTGCGTTCTTTACCTTGGTAATGACATCTTCAAGGTTTTCAACGAATTTGTTGAACCACTGTCCGATGTCGCCTATCTCATCGTTCGAAAGAACCGGCAACCGGGCGGAAAGGTCTGCTTCACCCTGGGCGATATCCATCAGCTGATAGGAAATTTCCCTTGCCCTCTTTGCGATCCTCTGGGTGAAGATCGAGCTGACGACGGCAACGAACAGGGCGATGATGCCGAAGAAGATCCACATCTGCACCTTGAGGTGATTCACTTCCGAAAGAACTTCGCCTGCAGGCGCCTCTCCCCACAGGATCCAGTCGGTACCCTTGATCGCGGTGAGGTATGATATGTTATCGCTTCCGTCGAGCACGTAATTGAAGAATCCCTGTTTCTTGGCTATGGCGCCCCTGACGAATTCATTATTGTTGTAGAAGCTCATGTTGTTCCTGAGTCCGGCCTTCGGGTGGTAGATGCAGGTGCCGTCGGTTTTGTAAATAGCGAGATAGCCGGACTTGAAGTACTGTTCTTTGGCCACCTGTTTGAGGAGCTCATCTTCGAGATTCTTTTTCAGCTGGTCCTTAATGATATCCAGGTTTCCCTCGATAGACTCGAATCGGAGCTGGACCATGGTGGCAAAGCCGTCAACCTTTGCCCGCAAGTAGTCCTGCGCCTGCTTCTCAAGGAGTGTGCTGCTCCTGTTCCCCACGTAGATGATCGCGATAAGGAGAGGGACCAGACCCGCCATAAGGACAAGCATCGTAAGCCGTTCTCTCAATTTCCACTGTAGCTTCATAATAAGCTCCTCATATTGTTTTCTCTCCCATGCCCCGTGCGGTTTAGAATTCTTCGAAATCGTCGCTTGCGGATGGGGATGAGACAGCCTGCTGGCTCTGCTGGCTCTGCCTGCGTACCTGTTGCGGCTTTTTCACGAAACTCGTCGACCCGCTTGTATCGATTCCCGATACTTTAAAACGGCCTACGGTATTTGCCAGTTCTTTTGCTTCGTTGCTTAAGTTGTCTGCAGTGCTTGCAATCTGTTCCACTGTCGACGAGTTCTGCTGGGTGGTGTTATCGATCTGGGCTACAGCCCTGTTCAACTCATCAACTCCACTTGCCTGTTCCGAAGAGGCCGCAGCGATTTCGTCCATGGTCTGGGAGAGGTTTTCAATGTAGGTGATGATCTCTTCGAGGTACTCCCTGGACTTCTTGACCATTACATCGCCGGCGCCGATCTTTCTTACCGTGTCCTCGATGAGGTTTTTGATCTCTTTGGCAGCTTCTGCAGACCTCTGTGCAAGGGCGCGTACTTCCTCGGCGACAACGGCGAACCCCTTGCCGTGCTCTCCTGCCCGTGCAGCTTCAACGGCTGCGTTCAAAGCGAGAAGGTTGGTCTGGAAGGCGACCTCGTTGACCGTCACGATGATATCCCCGATCTTTTTCGATGCATCGGAGATTTCTCCCATACCCTTGACGAGTTCCTCTGACGCTTCTCCGCTTTCACTGGCTTTACGGACCATAGCCTGCGCTTTTTCCCTGCCCTGTGAAGCATTGGAAGCGTTCTGCTTGATGGAAGAGGTCATCTCCTCAATCGTTGCAGCAACCTCTTCGATGGCGGATGCCTGTTCCTGTGTAGCCTGGGAGAGTCCCTGGGTCCCTGCCGAAACCTCCTGGGTTGCAGTGTCTACCTGAACGGCAGCAAGCTTTACATTCATGATGACCTCTTCGAGCTTGCTGATGAACTCGTTGAACCAGTGGGCGATATCTCCTACCTCGTCGTTCGAGAGCACCGGGAGGCGCACCGTCAGATCCGCATCGCCCTGCGCGATTTCCTTCATGCTTTCAGATATTTCGTTGGCAACGCGGGCAATCCGGTGAGCGACCAGTACGCCAGCGATCGCCACGATAATCGTGATGATCAGAAGGAAAACGTACATCTTGTTTTTCACCGTCGTGAGCTGCGACAGAACCTCATCCTCATAGGCGGCAGACCACATGATCCAGTCGAGATCCTTATTATAGGAGAGGTATGCCCATTTGGTCCTGCCCTCGAAATCATACGAGAAGAACCCCTGTTTCTTGCTTATCCCTTCGCGTACGAAGTCATAGGTGTTGAACAGCTTGTTGTTGCCGACATATTCGGATTTCGGGTGGTACAGGCATGTCCCGTCGGTAGACAGAATAAGCATGTATCCCGTATCGTAATACTTTTCCTTCTGCGCCTCTTTGACCAGATCGGATTTGAGGCTCTTGGTGAGTTGTTCCTTGATGATATCCAGATTCCCTTCAATGGATGAATACCTGACAGCCGCCATGCGGGCAAAGCCCTCGACCTTGGATCTCAAGAAATCTTTGGCCTGGTTCTCCAGCACTACAGTACTGCTGTGGCTCAGGTAGAAGATGGAAATGATCAGTGGTATCAGTCCTGCTGCCAAGCTTAAGGCGGTCAGTTTCCCCCGTAATTTGAGTTTCATACTCATATCCTATACCTCTTTATTTTAAAGCAGTTGTGGATCCATGTAATTTCCTGCTGTCTTAATACAATCCCCGCTCTTAACTCCATTTTCCTGCCTTTCCTCACAAAAACGCATCAGCTGAAGGCCATGCGCTCTATTCCGTGCACATCGAGGATGAGGGAAACTCTTCCGTTTCCAAGGATCGTTGCCCCTGAGGTCCCTTCGAGCTTCTTGAAGTTTTTATCGATGCTCTTGATAACCGCCTGAGTCTGGCCGAGTACATCGTCCACCAGGACCCCGAAGCGGCTGTCCGTGCTCTGGAGCACGACGACCAGCGCGTCGGTCGGATCGGTCTTGTCGGATGGGATATTGAAGAGCTCATAGATCCTCACCAGGGGGATGTAATCTCCCCGTATGTCAACGAGCTCGCCTCTGCCCTCAACGGTCTTGATCTCGGCGCGAGAGGGCCTTACGGATTTGTCTATGACGGAAAGCGGTATGGTGAGAACCTCCGTCCCGACCCTGACCATCATTCCGTCGATTATTGCAAGGGTCAGCGGGAGCTTTATCCGGAAAGTCGATCCTTTTCCCTGCTCGGAAAATATCTCGACGGAACCGTGCAGGTCTTCAATGTTTTTCCTGACGACGTCCATGCCCACGCCTCTGCCGGAAAGCTCGCTTACCTTGTCGGCGGTCGAGAGGCCGGGGGCGAAGAGCATTTCGAAAATCTCCTTGTCCGAATAGGATCTTCCGGGCTCTGCCATGCCTTTTTCGATAGCCTTCTCCAGCACCTTGTTTTTGTTTATCCCTTTTCCGTCATCGGAGATCTCTATGAAGATATTGCCTTCCCGCTGAAAGGCTTTGAGCCAGATAGTTCCCTCAGGGGACTTGCCGAGTTTTTTTCTCTCTTCCGGTGATTCAATCCCGTGATCGATGGAGTTTCTGATCATGTGCTTCAGCGGATCGCCGATCTGCTCGATGACGTTCTTGTCCAGCTCGGTGTCGGTACCGCTCATTCTTATTTCGATCTTTTTGCCCAGCTCGAACGAGAGATCCCTGACGATCCGGCGGAACCGGTTGAACGTGCCTTCAACCGGGACCATGCGAACGCGCATGACCTGTTCCTGAAGCTCGCGCGAGATACGTTCGAGTGATGCGGACGCGCCCTGAAGGGGCCGTGACATGGCGGCGTCCTCAACCTCGCTTGCAAGCTGCGACATGCGGGCAACGCTGATGACCATTTCACCGACAAGGTTCACCAGCTTGTCGAGTTTGTCCGTATCCACCCTGATGGTGGCAGACTTCGCTATCTTTCTGCTCTGAGACTGTGCCAGCGCCATCTTTTCAACTATTTCTCGCGGGGCCTTGCCTTTTTCTACAAGGACCTCTCCCGTGGTTTTATGCTCTTTGAGCACGTCCTCGAGGTCGCTGGGTTTCACGATGCCCCGCTCCACGAGGATCTCGCCTATGGGCATTTCTGCGAGCCGCAGATCCACCCCCTCCTTGAACTGGCTGGAGATGTCCTCGATGACGACGTCATTTTCATCGACAACGAAGAGGAAGATATTCTGGATATCAGAGAGAGGACGGCCGGTCTTCAGCTTTACCTCCCACCAGGTATAGCAGGTGGTAGGATTGATGTTGTAGAAGTCCGGGATAGCATCGGTTGAAGCGACGGTTTCTACGATCTCACCGTTGTCTGCCAGCTCTCTGATAAGCATGACCGGGTCCTGGCCTGTGGAAAGGATATCGGGCTTGAACCGTAAGGTGATGCTGTAAACACGCTCCTCTTCATGAATCTCTTTCTTTGAATTCGTCTGCTGCGCGTCTTCAGCCTGTTTCGCGCTGCCGGTAAAGCGTTTCAGCACCATCGTAACATTTTCTATTTCGACGCTGTCTATTACTTCGCCTTCGGAAGACGAAGTTATCAACCGCTTGAGCAGGTCTACTGCCGTGAGGAGGTTGGTAATGAGCTTTTTCGTTATCCGTAAGTCTTTGTTACGGATTCTATCGAGGATATTTTCGATATTATGGGTAAAATTGCTTACATCGTCGAATCCCACAAGGCCTGCAGAGCCTTTGATCGTGTGCGCCGCACGGAAAACGCGATTAATGATACCTTCGTCATCCTGATCTTCCTCGAGCTTGATAAGGCCGGCCTCGAGTTCTCTGATTTCGTCCTCACTCTCTTCAAGGAATACCTGAACCAGTTCATCAATAGCCATGATTTACCTCATAAACTTTTTTGTGACATAGACGAGCTGTTCCGGTTTGAACGGCTTTACGAGCCAACCTGAAGCCCCGGCTTTTTTCCCCTTCATCTTCATATCTTCCTGCGACTCTGTCGTGAGAACGAGGATGGGAGTATATTTGAAGGGGGTCTTTTTTACCTCGACGATAAACGTGATGCCGTCCATTACGGGCATATTGATATCGCTGATGATCATACCGATGTGCTCGCCGTTCTTCATTGCCTGGTTCAGTTTCTCCAGGCCGTCGGCGCCGTTGACTGCATTGATCGTCTCGAACCCTGCTTCCTTGAGCGTGTAGTTGACCGATGCCCGAAGGGTGGCTGAATCGTCCACAATGAGTATCTTGCTTTTCATCAGGCCACCTCCTTGAGGATCATGTCGAATCCCGAAAGGAGGATGCATTCTTTTACCTGCGGACTGACCGTTCTGATTCGAAAGGTCCCTTCGCTCTCAGCGCTCTTCTTAATGGCAAATATGAGTTGCAACCCGGATATGTCTATGTCGTCGACCCCGGATAAATCCAGCACCGTGTCAAGAATGGTCTCGTCCAGCAACGGCTCGATTTTCGAATGAATCGTCTCGATCTCCGAAGCAACCATTTTCCCTTTGATAACGAGAGCGCCTGAGGAGTCTTTCTTAATTTCCATACGATCTACCTCATAGAGATAGGAAAGAGTTTATCCAGCTTCACTGCCTTGAATATATTGTAAAGATTCTCGTGTATCCCCTTGATCTCAAAGCTTGCGCTGTTGCTGTCGAGGCCTTTGAAAAAGATCAGGATTTTACCGATGCCCGAAGATCCCATGGTAGGAACAAGGCTCAAGTCCATGACAACCTTTTTCGGATGCAGTTTCAGAACCTTGCCGAGCTCTGTCCTGAGTGTTTCCGCCGCTTCGGTATCCACTGCTCCCGATACTTTGACGACGAGGGCATCTTCGGTCTTCCTCGTAGTAACTTCCATTGTTATCCTCCTTTTCGTCTTGCGTGTATCCATAGCTCCATTCCCCTTGACCCTATGATCGGACAATCAATATCAGATCTTTATATAAAAGCTCGGGGCTTGCGAAATTTAAAAAGAGCAGGTGCATATCTATGGTGCTCGAGAAGAGGTTCAGGCTCAGACAGCCTGCACGGCTGAAGGACTTTTAAGATTAGAAGAGGGTCAATCCGTCATCGCCGTCTTCGGTCTCCATCGAAACGAGAGAACTGCTGTGGGGGTTTTTCAAGCGAAACAGGATATCTTCGAATCCATCGGCAAAGAGCTCTGACCGGCCTTTTTCGTCGGTATCGATGATGTCTTGTCTCATCTGCGCTATGGACAAGGCAAAGCGCTGGAGATCGTCGAGTATATTTTCACTGCCTTCCAGGGTTTTCATAAGATTGCCGATATCCAGCCGGAATTTCGTGATGGCGCTCAGGCATCTGCCGGAGTAGGTGTCGATACCTTTTATCGATCCGACAAGGAGGTCCTTTATCTCATCAATGCTCCGGCATGCAACGTCGGATTGCTTTTGGAAATCTTTGAAAATTTCCTTTAATTCAGACGATCCGGTACCATATCTCATCATCGGTGCCTGTGTCTTGAGCGGAGAAACCATCTTGATCACCAGGTCGAGCATTCCCGAAGGAAGGAAGCCCGATGAAAAGGTCGTGACGTATTTTTCCAGGTCGTTGTAAAAGGCCGAGAGCTGGTTCGTGGATGTCTGCTGGGGTTC
Organism: Syntrophaceae bacterium UBA6087; assembly: GCA_002448235.1. Taxonomy (GTDB): domain Bacteria; phylum Desulfobacterota; class Desulfomonilia; order UBA1062; family UBA1062; genus Phosphitivorax. The sequence continues at coordinate 77,380 of DIXF01000010.1, read as the reverse complement.
CTTGATCGTGATTAACTGATCGACCCCGGCAGCGATGTCGCTGAACATCTGGGAGACCTCCGTTATCACGATGTCGAAGGTCGATTTCATGTTTTTGTTCATGAGCAGGAAGTCGCCGATGGCATCTTTATCTTCCTTGACCTGGGAAACCATGTCTTCGATCCGCTCGATCTCCTTCTCGAGTTCGCTTCCATGATCGCGGATTACGGTGATGAGCTGGGAGATCAGCTCCCGCGAAAGCTGAGAAGCCTTTTCTTGAAACAAGAGGGTGCCCATCGCGGCATCCGGGTTCGCCTTCATCATATCTGCCGAAGCCTGAATCTTGTCCAAGCCCAAGGATATCGTGGTAATGTCCTGATTCACGATATCATGGGTCTGGAGACCGGACATGATTTTCAAGATGGGCTCTTTTGTGGAATTCGAACGGGTTATGAGGTCTTTCAGGATAATGACCGCACTGCTCAAGGTATAGTGAAGAGAAAGGATGTCATGATCGAGATGTGAGGTGATCTTTTCAATGAATTCGTCTTCGAGTGCGCATATGATTTCGATAGTTCGGATGAGATCATCTTTTTTCTCTTCGAATTTGAGCATCCTCGTATGAAATCCGGGATCGACGGCCTGGTCGGACGGACCTTTTTCGATCATGGCTTTTGCTGCATCCATATGCAGGCTTGCGATCTTTAAAGTCTCCAGAATGCGCGTATCGGATTTTTTCAGACCCTTTATGCGGGTGAGGAGGTTTTGCAACAGATTTTCAATGCCTTCGACGACCTTCTCGATCCTTCCGACGGATCCACGTGCGCTTAATGAATCCAGGGTGTCAAACGCCTGCTGAAAGGTCCGGTAGATCTCCATGTTTATTTTCGGAAGATCCATGCAGATATTGTTATAGGCGTTGTCGATATTTTCTCTGATTGCTTCTATGGATGATCCGATGAGGGCAATCTTGTCGTACTCGGGAGCCGCTATAGAGAGACCTTTGTCAGGGGGCAGAGAGGTATCGCTGTTGATGGAGGTATGTCCCTTATCTGCTTTATTTTTCCGTATTTTCAACGCTGGCCTCCATAGCACTCTCGGATAAATGCAACCAATTCTTTAACCTCCTGCCGTGATGAAAATTAGGGGAATTACTGCATTGACACGTATTTAAATGAATACTATCTAGTTTGACAACCGTACTCATTTTTATAAAATGTTTGTTATGATATACGGAGCACGTAAGAGTGTATGCTCTGTATGCAGGTACGACAGCAGGAGCCCAAAAAACTGATCTGAATCGGGCAGGACGGCACATGTTCTGAACCGGGTGTGGGAGACAGCATGGATCATTCGTTCATCGTTGTTGTGACCGGTCTTTCCGGCTCGGGGAAGTCCACCGCTCTCAAAGCCATCGAGGATGAAGGCTTTTTCTGCATGGATAATATCCCTGTCGATCTGCTCATGAAGTTTATCGAGGTCTATGATTCAGCCACGTTCGATATTCCCAAAGTCTGTATCGGGATGGATGTACGCGCCGGTGCCGGTTCTATTACGGAAAGGGCTCCATGGATGGTTTCTATGCTCAGAAACATGGCTGCCGACGTTCATATCGTGTTTCTGGAGGCGAGCAAAGACAATCTCCTGAACCGGTTCAAGGAGACCCGGAGAAGACATCCGCTCTCTGAGCTCTATCCCAATCTGCTCGATGCGACCGAGGCAGAGGTAAAGATCATGGAACCCATCAGGGACATGGCGGATTTCATTATCAATACCTCTGAAATGAATGTGCACGAGCTTCAGGCAAAGATTAAGCAGATCATATCCTCGAAGGATAAGACCAGGGACATGTACATCGAGATACGCTCGTTCGGGTTCAAAAAAGGCATACCCATCGATTCGGATATTGTGATGGATGTACGATTTCTGCCCAACCCGTATTTTGTCGAGGCGCTGAAAGATAAAACCGGCTCTGACGCGGAGGTGAAAGAATTCCTTACCCGGAATGAGAGCTATCGTGATTTCATCGATCGGTTCAAGGACCTTATCCACTCAATCCTCCCGCTCTATAAAAAAGAGGGGAGGTCTTATCTGAACATCGCCATCGGATGCACCGGCGGCAGGCATCGATCGGTAGCGGTTGCTGAGGAAATCATGAAAGTGATCGAGAATTCCGGATATAACGGTAAACTTATTCATAGGGATATCGGTCTAGGAGGTCATTAGAATGGTCGGCATCATAGTTGTTGCTCATGGAAGGCTCGCGGAAGCTCTCGCAGAAACTGCAGAGATGATCGTCGGGCATGCAGAGGCCTTCAAAGCGTGCTCCTTCTGCCAGGGAAGTGATGTGGATAAGCTCAGGAAGATGCTTAAAACTTCTATTAAGGAAGTTAACAGCGGCAGCGGCGTGATTATCCTTACCGATATGTTCGGCGGGACGCCTTCGAATATCAGCCTGTCTTTTCTCGAGGATAATGAGGTGGAAGTGATTACGGGCGTGAACCTTCCCATGGTCATTACCGCGCTGACAAAACGTGAGGGCAAGAATATAAAGGTGCTTGCTCAAATTCTGAAAGAGCACGGATCCCACAATATCAATATTGCTTCGGAGATTCTGGCAACGACCATAGGAAAAAAATGAACATTCTCCTCGTGCGGGTTGACGATAGATTCATACATGGACAGATCCTGGAGTCCTGGATCCCTCACCTGCAGGCACAGAGCGTCATAGTGGTCAACGACGCGCTCGCATGTGACCATTTCCAGAAGACCATCATGTCCATGGCGATACCCGAAAGGATCATGCTCAGGATCGTTTCCCTTTCCCAGGCTCACTGTATGGCTGAAAACGAGGAACCGGACGAAAAACGGACACTGGTGATTGTGTCTTCGATAAAAGATGCATATGCCCTCTATGCCGGGGGGTTCGGATTTCCAAAGCTCAATATCGGGAACAATAAAAGTACGGAATGCTCAAAACAGCTTTCTTATTCGGTCTGGGTAGATGAGGAAGACCTCATGCTGCTGAAAAAGCTTATGGACAACGGGGTGGAGGTGAGCCTCCAGTCGGTTCCGAGAGAACGCTTCATAGATATGAAATCCATCCTCGATATGGTGGCTTCGTGATCCTGCCTATCACGTTGTCAGTTGCAGCCGGCGCATTCCTCTGGCTCGACCGCGTGTTTCTGTTCCAGTCGATGATAAGCAGGCCCATCATCCTCTCGCCGATCCTGGGATTTATACTCGGGGATGTTGCGGTAGGCCTCATCGTCGGCGCATCTCTCGAACTTCTCTGGCTCAATGCACCTCCCGTCGGGGCCTATCTCCCCAATGACGAGACGTTCTGTGCAGCGGTCGCGACACCTGCGGCGTTTGTCGCAGCCCATTTCATGGGTGACGCAGCAGCTGCAGGCCTCGCCCTCGTCGCATGCCTTCCCGTTTCGCTGATCGGAAGGACCCTTGATACACATATCCGGAGTCTGAATCAGGATCTGATTCAATCCCGCCTGGATAATGCCGAGGTTACCGTGGGCCCTGCAATGGCAAAGGCGCTCGTCCGCAGTTTTCTTGCCGCTTTTGTCGTGATGGGAGTTTCCACGGCGTTTCTGTGCATGGCCGTCTACCTGCTCGGGGGTATGCTCCCGGTCCCGGTGCAGGCAGCATTGTCGTTCATGCCGTCAGTCTGCATACTCGTAGGCCTTGCAGGCCTCGTTACAAAAGATATCCCCAGGCCTTCACACGCCGCCCTTTTTGTTGCCGGGATGTCCGTCGTATTGATCATTTCATGGGTACTTTAGTCATCCGCTGGACCGAGCAGAGAGATATCGAAAAGATACTCGAGATAGAAAAACTGTCGTTCCAGTCGCCCTGGGATATCACTACGTTCCAATCCATACTTTCTGATGAGGAATGTTACAATATTTCAGCCGTCTACGACGGTCAGGTTGCGGGGTACTGTTTTGCACAGATCATGAGAAAAATGGTTCATCTGCTCAATCTTGCAGTACATCCGGACTTTCAGCAGAAAGGGATCGGCAGGGCACTGGTCAATGAGATAATTTCGTTTGCCAGATTGAGCAATAAATCGTATGTTTTCCTCGAAGTGAGGAAGTCGAACAGCATCGCACAAGCCTTGTATGCTTCCATGGGATTTACACATGTATTTTCATGGCGGCGCTATTATAGCGATACTGGAGAAGATGCCTCTATCATGGCAAAAAAGATAGAGTAGAAAGGATGTCATGAAAGACTGCACGGCAACGGTTATGAGCAATAATGAGGTCGCCCGGGACACCTATCTCATGGTCCTGCAGTGCGATCTTCCGATCGCTGTTCCCGGTCAGTTCGTCATGGTCAAGATCAAAAGCTCACTCGATCCTTTCCTTCGCAGGCCCCTCGCAATCCTTCATTATGAAGACGGCCGTCTGGAGCTACTCTATAAGGTCAAGGGCAAAGGCACCACGGAAATGGCCGGGAAGAAGAAAGGCGACGAGCTTTCCGTCCTGGGCCCTCTCGGGAAGGGTTTTTCCGTTCCTGCAGAGGGAGAGGACGTGATGTATGTTGCCGGCGGAACAGGCGTTCCTCCCCTCATGGCACTTGCAGAGCATCTCAAGAAGGGCCGGATGATCGTGGGTGCACGATCGAAGGCTGATATCCCTCTGTGGGAAAGGATGAATAAGATCCGGGGTGTCGATGTGCAGGCCGCTACGGAAGACGGTTCGCTCGGCCGCAAGGGCCTCGTGACCGATGTCGTCGAAGACGAGCTCTCCGGGACCAAACCCCGTGTCATTTATGCGTGCGGGCCGAATCCCATGCTCAAGAAGATATCTCAACAGGCTCGAAAGGCCGGAGCCCGCTGCGAAGTCTCCCTAGAGGAATATATGGGATGCGGATTCGGAGTCTGCTCCGCCTGCGCCGTGAAGACCGTTGCCGGTAATCAGAGGGTATGCATGCAGGGGCCTGTGTTCGATGCAGCACTCATAGGGTGGGACTCATGATCGATACGTCCGTAAGGATCACCGAAGGCCTCTCGCTGAAAAATCCCGTACTGAGCGCGTCAGGGACGTTTGCCTATGGGGAGGAATTTTCGGAGGTCTTCGACCTCTCCATCCTCGGAGGCATCGTGACCAAGGGACTTTCGCTCGTGCCCAAGGAAGGGAATCCGACCCCGCGGGTGTATGAAACGGCCTGCGGCCTTATCAACGCGATCGGCCTCGAGAATGTTGGCGTCGATGCCTTCATTGCGGAGAAGTTGCCGTTTCTTAAAAAGTTTAATACCCCGGTCATCGTCAATTTTTTCGGGACAACAGATGAAGAGTATGAGTCCATGGCCGGCCGGCTCGATATCGAAGGGGTGTCGGCAATCGAGATGAACGTATCCTGCCCCAATGTCTCCAAGGGGGGATTGGAATTCGGGAAGTACCCGGATATACTGGAAAGGCTCGTTTCGAAGGTTCGCAAGGCAACAAAAAAGTCCCTTATCGTTAAACTATCGCCCATGGTGACGGATATCGGCGCGATGGCGCTGGCTGCACAGGAAGGAGGGGCGGATGCCCTGACCTGTTCGAATACCATTCCCGCCATGGCGATCGATGAGCAGACGTGGAGGCCGATCCTCGGAAATATCACCGGAGGGCTGTCAGGTCCGGCCATCAAACCGGTCGCCCTGAAGATCGTGTGGGAGGTGTCGCGAAAGGTCCGTATTCCGATCATTGCCTCCGGCGGCGCCTGTACGTGGCAGGATATCGTCCAGTTCCTCCTAGCCGGCGCCTCGGCCGTTGAAGTAGGCAGCGCATCGCTTCGTGACCCGTTCTGCTTTTCTTCCATCATCCAAGGCGTTGAAACGTATCTTGAGGAAAAAGGGTTATCATCGCTCCATGATCTCGTTGGGCAACTGAAAACTTCTTAGAGCCATACAGCAAGGCGGGAAGGGTATCAGCGCCGGCCATGAATCCATTGCAGCGCAGTTTGTCTTGAGATGAACAGGCGGGCCTCCGTACTGAACGTCGGCACCGCCCAAGGATTGTTATGCTGTTATGTGATGTGGGAAGGTCAAAGCCGCTTGTCGTTGTGTTCACCTCCATGTGCATGGGGATTCTTTTATTTTTGAAGGATGCCCCTTTCAGCCTGTTCTGTGCTCTTTTCCTTGTCATGCTTTTCAGTAAGGAACGCCTGGCCCATATGATTACAGGCATCGCCATAGGGTTCTGTGCAATTTATTTCGCACCTCATGCTGCCGCAATCACTGACGGTGAATACCATATTCGGGGAATAGTCCGGGAAACCGGCTTTATGCGGGGTTCGCTCCGGGTTGTCCTGGATGACGTGTCGGTTGAGAAGAAAAGGGTGCGCGGACGAGCGATGATCCGGATCATCAGGAATGCGGACAGGGTGATTCTCTCAAAGGGCGCATGCCTTGAAGGAAGGGCACGCCTGAGAACGAATAAAACACTCGGCAATCCAGGGGAATTCGACTACGAGAAGTACCTCCTGACCGATGGAATAACGGTATCCGGTTACGTGAAGGATCTCAAGGATATGAATGTCAGCGGCGTCGTTCCGGTAAGCGGGATCAAGGATCGTGTAACGGCGGTATTTTCCGTGTACGCCCGGCCCGAGGCCGAGATCCTGAACGCCGTGCTCACCGGCGATCGATCGGGCCTGGTATATTCCCTTACAGACAGCTTCTCTTCGCTGGGTATCGCGCATCTCATAGCTATATCTGGGCTCAATATGGGAATAGTTTTCATCATGGGCTATTCTCTGGCCTTTATGGTTTTACGGTTTGCGGCAACTTTCTTCCATCGGATGGACACACCGTTCATCGCCACGATGGCAGGGATTACCTGTGTGATCCTGTACGTTCTTTTCGTCGGGTATTCCGCACCAGCAGTGAGATCGGCAATCATGGCCGGCAGCATCGCAATCTCCCTCGTGATGACAAGAAAGACCTCTCTGCTCGAAAGCCTTGCACTGGCGGGGATAATTATCCTGATCCTGCTGCCGCATTCACTCTACTCTGCAAGCTTTCTCCTTTCATTCTCGGCAGTCCTGGGGATAATCGGCGCCTGCGATCTGCTCGGAAGCGCTCCCAAATGGCTCGTATTTTTTGTGATAACGATTGTAAGCACGGCGTTTACCTCTCCGATAGTAATGTATCTTTTCGGATTCATGTCCGTGATAAGTATCCCCGCAAATATGGTGTTTGTTCCCTTCTTCAGCTTCATCATCATGCCCCTTGGTGTTGCCGGGATGTTTTCCCTGATGGTATCGGATCATCTTTCATCCTTTTTCTTCTCTCTTGCCTTCAGCGCAATCGGTTTCATATTGAAGTCTTCAAGCCTTTTCGGCTCGCTCGATCCGATAGCACGTCCTCCCGTCATCTGGATCATGATTTGCTACTTCGGGCTGGTCATTGCGTTATTCGCAAAGCGGTCAGGAATAAAAACAATCCTTTGCGCAGCAAGTGTTATTCTCATTATCGCCATCCCGGTGGGAATGAAGACTGTACGGAACAGCGAACCGCTGTGTTTTGATTTCATCAGCGTAGGGCAGGGCGACAGCACACTTATCACCAGGGGGCAAGTTGCCGTCCTCATAGATGCCGGAAATTCATTTTCCGGGTCCGATTCGGGCAGGTTCATCGTCGGACCGCACCTGCTTCGAAGGGGCATAACGAGGTTGAATCTCGTGGTAATAACGCATTCCCACCCGGATCACATCGGGGGCATACCGTTCATTGTGAAGCGTTTTCCTGTGAACATGGTCTGGACGAATGTCGAATCGGATTGGAACTGCGATTTCCAGGTTGTAACCAGGATTGCACAAGAAAAGGCGATCCCTGTAAAAAATGTGAGTCTGGGAGATGCACTGGTTCTCAGCGGCTTAAATGTTGATGTCCTCAATCCGCAGGAAAAGATTAAAGAGCGCACACAAGATATGAATCAGAATTTGCTATCTGTTGTATTGCGAATATACGACGGCACCATAAAAGGACTTTTTATGGCCGATTCAGAAGAATTTGGAGAGATAAGGCTGTGCAGGCTCGATCGGGATATCTCGGCAGATGTCCTCAAGACGGCACACCACGGATCAAAGAAATCCTGCCTCAACATGTTTCTCGATAAGGTCAATCCTCAGGCAGCGGTGATATCGGTCGGAGCAAAGAATCGGTACCGCCTTCCCCATAAGGATGTTCTTGAGCGCTTACAGGGAAGAGAAGTAACGGTTTACAGGACGGACCTTGACGGAAATATTCTCATATCAAGGAAAAACAATGTGCTTCATGTTAAGTCGGGCAGGTCGAGTACCGATAATATGAATGATGATGCATCTCTGTATTCAAAATGAGGAAAAGAAAAGGTGGTAGGAAAGACCATGATAAAGTCCGACACACGAGGATTCACTCTGATGGAAGTCATGATGGTTGTCATTATCATCGGCATCCTCGCTGCAGTGGCTGCTCCGAACATGGGCAGATGGTCGGCAAAGAAAGACCTTGACGCCGCAGCAAGAGGCTTGATGTCCACTTTCCAGCAGGCAAGGAGCGAGGCAATCAAAAGGAACGGCACCATCGACATAGGCTTTACTTCCGACTCGTATACGGTAAGTTCCGGCGGAGTCGCAATCATGCCTCAGGCGCAGATGCCTCAAGGGATTACTATTACGGCAGATTTCAACGGTACAACAGCATCAGGTTACAACAATAGAGGCTTTGCACTGGAACAGGGGAGTGTGGAACTGGAAAGCTCGAGGGCGCCTAGTGCGAATAATAAGAGGATCATATCACTCACCCTTGGAGGGAGTGTTCGAATCCAATGAAAGGTAAAGACTTACTTAAGAGCACTGACGGCGTCACTCTTGTTGAGCTTATGATTGTCATGGCTCTGTCGCTTCTTCTTATGGCCGCGGTGTATCTTACAAGCCAGGTACAGAAAGAAACCAGTGATGAGCAACACCAGGTAATGGCAGCACAGCAGGACTTGCGGGCTGTAGTGGGTATTATAGAGAGAGACATACTTAATGCCGGGTGCGATCCTCAGTTCACAAACACTCCTAACAACAGGGTTTTCGGAATCCAGGGAACACCCACATCGTCCACAACCGGCACTATAACTGTTACCTCTGATCTCAACTCAAATGGGGCCTTAGAACCTGCTTCCGAGCAAGCTGTATATTCTTTATCCGGAGGAGCGATAAGGAGAAATGGAAACGGTCTAGTAAATAATGCGACAAATCTCCAGTTCACCTTTTTTGATGCGAACGATAATCCAACTACGGCCGTTGCAGATATACGATCCATAGAGTTGCAGGTAAGCGTCGAGAGTGAAAATGAGCAGTTCACTAGGACGTTAACAAGGCGGATTAAATGCAGAAATGTGAAGATTTGAAGGATGTACGGAATGGAAGGTATCGAGCAGGAATCTGTTAGAAAGCATCCTGGAGGATTCACCCTGATCGAGTTGGTTGTGGCAATTCTCATATTTGCGATCGGGATTGTCGGGATCAGTAAGATGCAGACGTTGGCTATCCAAGCCAATGCATACAGTATGCAGTTGAGTGAAGCAAATAATGTCGCCAGGGATACGATTGAGAAGCTCATGAGCCTGCCTCTTACCAGCAGCACTTTTGGCGGAGAGGAAACTTTAACTGCAACGTCTACGTTTTCTTGGCCGGGCCTAATACAGGGGAATATACTTTTTTCCCGCTCATGGTCGGCAAGCCAGATTGCAGGAACAGATGCGAGGCAAATTGATGTTCTCGTGACATGGAGCGAAAAGGATACCCCTCATAGTATCAGCTTTTCTTTTGTAAAGGGGCTCTAAATTCATAGTAAGGGGTTGTCATTGAATAGTCATTCAAGATTAGTGACCAATGAAAAGGGCGCTGTCCTCATACTGGTACTTCTGGTCCTTTTAACCGCAATAATAATTGGTATAGCCCTCATGCGTTCAACTGCAACTGAAACCAAGATCGCAGGAAACGAGCGTGCATACAACGAGGATTTCTATATGTCAGAAGCGGCAGGAGAACTGACAAAAGTCCGTTTTGATGACATCGTAAGCAGTATGATCCTGAAAAAAGATGAGACAGAGGACATCTCTGCTTCTGTGAACGGCACGGGGCCTGTAACGGAAGCCAAAGTGGAGATAACCCACACAAAAAGCACCAACCCGCCGGTAGGTTCAGGCACAAGCCCTGCAACGGCTTTTGCGAACTATTACCTCATAAGAACGACTGTAAACGGCAAAACCATCGAGAGGGGTGTGTGGAAGGCCTTCCCGAAGGGTCAATGATATCGAAGGCGCTTACGCACGTTTGCCAAGGAGGAATCCAATGAAGAGAGTTGATACTGCTATCCTGGGTATAGGCTTGACGATCTGTATGTGCATCATAGGGGTCGGTAACGCTTGTGCCGATGACACGGACATATACAGCGGCGGCATCATCAATGTCCAGCCGAACGTACTGATCATTTTCGACACCTCCGGGTCCATGGGCGAAGAAGTAGCGATAGGTACAACCCCTTATGATCCGGCAGGGACATATCCTGGGGGAAGACCCAATGATAGGATCTATTATAAGTACGGCTCAGACTGGAAACGGCTTCAAGTGAATGAGCACTGTGTAGGCTCGTGGTGGGGTTTGTGCTATAAGTACGATTCCGATGACGTTTATCTGTCGGATATCTTGTGTGCAGACTTAGCCAATACTCTCAATACGGTTGGAGAAACCTTCGCAGACATATGGGAGAGCACGGATCATAACATATATTGCGCAGATGAAGATCATGACGGTGATAGTTATCACCTGGCGACAGGCCGGTATGTCAATTACATTACCTCCGGCGCCGGTGCGACCGTGGATACAAAGCTGAACATCGCCAAGCAGGCAGTCAAGGACCTTCTGGCGGCAGTGCCCGACAACGCGGTCAAATTCGGTCTAATGCGCTTCCGCGGCGACACCAGCGTGTCGGGGGGCGATTACCGGGGCGGCTACCTCGTGGCAAAGATCGGAACGAGCGATGCAGATCTTGTACCTATAGTAAATGGCCTGACTGCCAACGGCTATACCCCGTTGGCCGAGACCTTGGCCGAGGCGGGGTTGTATTTTGCCGGAAAAACATCCTGGGCAAACACGTCCGGCCAAACAGGATATCCGAGCACGACCAACGGGTTTGGCATAGACGGCGTGTACACCTCGCCTATCGAGTGGAGATGCCAGAAGAACTATATCATTGTCGTCACGGACGGACAGCCGACGAAAGATGAAGGCACGGGAAACGGCACTGTTATCTTCGGGCGCGCGGATTATATCAACGGGGAATCCATAGGTCTCTACCACGCAACCAGCCCGCGGGATATCGACCAGGACGGTATCGACGGCATCACGGAGTGGAAGGGATCGTATTGGGACTGCCCGAGCGGCAAGGACTGCAATCACTGGCTGGACGACACGGCCAAGTTTCTCTACGATGTCGACTTGAAGAATACAACGGACAAGGATAATATTAACGGCGATTCTTTTAACGATCCAGACTTTCCAATTCAGAATATCGTGACGTACGCGATCGGGTTCGGCAGCGAATGCGATAAAAATTTTCTCGAGAGGGTTACGAACGACAGTCACGGCCACGGCAAAACCTATATGGCTGAAGACGGCGTACAGTTGAAAGAGGCCCTGACCGGGATATTGGGCGACATCATCAAAAATAACTCGAATCTCGTGGCGCCGGTTGTCCCGGTGAGCAAGATGAACCGGATATACTCGGGCAACAGCCTCTATATCAGCCTGTTCAGGCCGGAAAGCGGTGCAGTGTGGAAAGGCAACCTGAAGAAGTTCGGGTTCAGCGACTCGGGCGAGATACTCGACAAGAACGGAAGCGTAGCAGACTTCTCGGCAACGACAAAGCCATCATCGTGCTGGAGCTACAGCACCAACGACGGGATAGAGGTGAACAAGGGGGGTGCTGGTGAAGACCTGCTCCACCAGAGCATACGGGCTTTCTATACCTATGATACGAATGCCGCGACACCACCCTCGACCGACCTGACGGCTAGCGTGAATTCTTTCGATGTCTCGAATGCCGCTTTGACGGCTAATACGCTTGGTCTTGATGCCACTGCCACCGCTACTGACATAACTGACCTGATCCATTTCATCAGGGCCGACGGCGATTATTTGCCCATAACAGGCATCAAGAAACGCGATTGGATACTGGGTGATGTACTGCACTCAAGACCTTCGGTAATGCGCGACGGATCTAAGAACGTTATATTTGTCGGTGCGAACGACGGCTTCCTGCACTGCTTTGAGGACAACGAGGGGGCCAGCTACGAAGATCTTACCGACGACGACCTGACGGAAAAATGGTGCTTTGTCCCCTGGGACCTTTTGCCCTCGCTGCAGTTACTGCAGAACTCTACCTCACATCACGAATATGTTGACGGATCGCCCGTTCTTTACCGTGCAGGCAACGATCAGTTCCTTACCTTCGGCCTCAGGAGGGGCGGGTCCAAGTACTATACCCTCAAGGTCGGAGCGTTCGATGCCAATGACGAGTATATTACCGGGGGATATATTTCACCACAATGGAAGTGGGATATTGAGTCGAATATTCTCGGTTCCCCAGCCTTAGGCGAGTCCTGGGGCGAGCCGCGGGTCTGCAAGCTGAGAACGGGTTCCTCGACAAGCACGACAGCCCTCATCCTTGCGGGGGGATATGATTCCGAAAACCAGGATAAAACGAGTCCCGCTTCTACTGACAGTACCGGAATGGCTATCTTCGCCATAGATGCAAGCAGCGGCAGCCTGTTGAGCTCTGTTCTGAGGTTTACGCCGACTCAACTCTCATCTATGACCCACAGCATTGTCGAGCTTATCTCATTCGACAGCAATGGTGATGAATATACAGACAAGATCTATGCCGGCGACATGGGAGGTCATGTCTTTGCTTACAAGGCGAATCTGACAAACGGATCCTGGACGGGAAGAAAGCTTTTTGACGCTGGTGACGGCACATCGGCAACAACTCAGCTAAAGTTTTTCTATGCCCCGGACATTGCCATTCAGGGCTACCACTTCACAGTGGGAGAGAGCAATATATACAATGTATACGACTATGTGTTCATCGGATCGGGCGACCGGGAGCACCCCAACAATATCACCTTTGATAACCGCTTCTACGGTATAAAGAACAAGGACGATGCAACAGTGCTTGATGAGGACGAGCTCGCCGATGTCACCTCTTACGCTGATTATGCTAGTACGAATACTGTCAATTTTCTGAAGAGCAACGATTCTCTGGGATGGTTCATACAGTTAGGCTATGAGATGGGCGCACACACGCGGCCCGGTGAGAAAGTGGTATCCTCCCCCCTTGTTTTTGATGGGATAGTGTATTTCACCACCTTTGTTCCAACCGTGAGCTCCGACAGTGATATGTGCGCTGTTTCGGGAATCGGAGAGGGGTTCCTTTACGCGGTTAACTACCTCACCGGTGAAGCAATCGAAGAGTTCAATTTCTTCGAGGGAAACGATGAAGTCAATGCTCAAGGCAAAAAAGTGGTCAAACTTGATGAGAGGGATAGACGAAAATCTCTCGGCGGCGGGATTCCGACTGCCCCGAAGCTTACGGTAACGAAAAACGGGCCTGTACTTGTTGTGGGAACTCGGACTTTTCCTGTCCCGTTCAAGTCCACGGTCAACGAGTACTTCTGGCGGCAGCAATAAAGGATATGGAGGATGTATGAAGATCTCAAGGCTACGCTTAACGTTAATTGCCCTTGCTACTCTCTTTCTCGCGGCTTCCATATCGCCGGTTACGGCTTCAGGTGCAAATGACACAAAGCTGATCAAATTTAACGGGACATTGTTGAAGGTGCATGACGATTATTTGATAGTCTCGGGCAGGAAGGTGGTATTGCTTAACAAGGTCGTAGACGGGAAGAAGTATGTGACCGAGGTAAGTAGTGGCCGCAAAGAGCCCGTTAATCTGAAAAAATTGGAAAAAGGCACTTCCCTGAGGATATTGGGACAGGAACTGCCCGATAAAAGCGTTCTGGCATTAAGGATCTGGGTGGAGTTGGAATGATACCTCCGGCAACTCTCAATTTCACGTGAAGAGCTGCTTGGGAGGATTATTCGATAATTCGAACGTACGCCTTACCATTCTCCACAATCACATCGGCCTCGGCGATCTGCTTGCGCTTGAGGTTTTCCATGGCGTCCGAAAGGGTGCCCGTCAGTTCCATTGCGTGGCATACGGAGTGAGAGTGGCCGTTTATGCTCGTTACGCTTATGCTTGAAACGCTGCCGCTTGCTTTCAGAGCATCGATCATCGACTGATAGGTTTCGTAGTCGCTTATTCCCTCGATACAGAGATCTTTTTTAATTATCAGGCGGGTCCGGCTTGTAATCTTTGCACTGATGGGGGAACGAACCTGCTTGATGACTTCATCGATCATGAGGGAGTTCATGGTGTGGACAGCCAGATCGCTCTTATGGGAAACCGACCACGATGAAAGGGTCGTTTGGGTTTCCACATCGATCGCAGTGCCCTTGAAAGTACTTTCGTATATCTTATTGAGCACGGGAGAATAGGTAAGTGATCCGGTTATGAGGATATCTGCCTCAAGGGACCTGGCAATGCTCAGGGGGGTTTGGGTGCCCGGCTGAACTCTTCCGGCGACCTGGGTGACATCTATGACGTTTTCTCCAAGGCGGCCGAGCTCTCCGGCGAACTGCGCTTCAAAAGGCGAGTAGGTGGTGTTGCTTTTCCCGGCCCACCACTGAAATGCCCGCGTCTTACCGGGCTCGAGATATGTTATCATAAGCAGTATCTTCGGCCTCAGCCCCAAGGGCGTCGAAAGGGCGCGGGCATTGATCCATTCCCGAAGCGAGTCGTCATTGAGCTTTACGTCCACGCTTAGCTGAAGCACACCGTTCTGTTGCGACCTCGATACAATCTGGTACTGGACGATATCCTGCGACCGCCGGGAGGCCGTATAATCAGGGAGCAGCCGTACCAGATCCCGTATGGAGCTGTCCGGAACCTGTTTCAGTGCGATCTGAAGAACGGCCTTTGCAAATGCATCCTGCAGCGCCTGCTGTTCGGCCTTGGCGAGATTGTTGTCCTCAATGACTCCCATGCCGGATACGGTGAGAGATTCCTCCGCCCTGCAGAGAACGGGAACAAACAGCGCAATGACGAGGAAAATGAGGAAGGTTTTTATCTTTTGGTCGTGGTTGAGCCTCATCCTGCGAGGAAATCCTTCAGTTTGGAGTTTGTCTCGGAAGGCTCTATGCTCGCAACTGCATGCTTGTAGATGAGCACAGGTTTGTCGGTCTGAATGAGTATGCAGAATGGGTCAAAACTCTTTACAAACCCCTGGACTCTTTCGTTGTCTATGAGGGTCACTACAATAGGTACCTTTTCCTTTCTGGCTTGATTGAGGAATTGGTCCTGAACATTAAATACAACCTTACCCATTACAACCTCCTTATAGTTCACGGTGCAGTATTTTTTATGCCGTACAGTTGTCTATATATTGTATTAATCATATTATTCTTTTGATCAAGTCTTTTTTATGATAAATCAATAAAATCTAGGTGCATACCAAGTTGTTCAGTCTTGGGGGTCCAATGTCGAATGATACAATAACGAAACGCATCGACGATCTGCGAAAATCGATCGAATATCATAACTACCGGTACTATGTTCTCGATGCGCCTGAAATATCCGACGGTGAATACGACCGGCTCATGAGAGAGCTTACACGGCTTGAGGAAGACAATCCTCACCTGATAACCCCGGACTCGCCGACTCAGAGGGTCGGGGCGGCGCCGCTCAGCGCTTTCCCTCCCATGGTGCACCGGATACCGATGCTGAGTATAGACAACGCAACCACGCCTGAAGAGCTCGATGCGTTTCACCAGCGGGTGGTAAAACTACTGGATAAAACATCCATATCTTATTGCTGCGAGCCGAAGTTCGACGGCCTGGCCGTCGAACTCGTCTATGAGGACGGGGTTTTTGTCAGGGGAGGGACCCGGGGAGACGGGTATACCGGAGAAGATGTGACTCCGAACCTGAGGACGGTGAAGAGTATTCCGTTGAGGCTCATCGGTGAAAATCCGCCGCGACTGCTCGAGGTGCGCGGAGAAATCATCCTCAATAAATCCGATTTTCAGGAGCTGAACAGGAGAAGAGCCAAGCGCGGGGAGCCGCTCTTCGCCAATCCCAGAAACGCTGCCGCGGGTTCCTTGAGACAGCTTGATTCAAAGATTACCGCAATGAGGCCCCTGATGTTTTTTGCCTATGGCGTCTCCGACTCTGACGCCCTAGGGGTGAATTCACAGTACGGCATCCTTTCTGCGCTCAAGGAATTCGGTTTCAGGATGAGCAAGAATATTCACAAATACCCTTCTATTAATGATGTACTGACCTTTGCCCTGGATGTTCAGGAGAAGAGGGAAGAGTTTCCTTTCGAGATAGACGGCATCGTCATCAAGGTCGATGCAATCGGAGACCAGAGCTTCCTGGGCACAAAGGCGCGCTCTCCCCGATGGGCGCTGGCGTACAAATTCCCTCCGAATCAGGCAACCACTGCCTTGAAAAAGATAGGAGTCCAGGTGGGCAGGACAGGCGTGCTCACCCCGGTTGCCTTTCTCGACCCCGTGCAGGTAGGAGGTGTTACGGTCTCCCGGGCTACGCTGCACAATGCAGACGAGGTCAGGAGAAAGGATGTCAGGGAGGGCGATGTGGTAGTCGTACAGAGGGCAGGTGATGTGATCCCCGAGATCGTCGCCCCTGTCATCTCCAAGAGAACGGGCGATGAGAAAGAATTCGTCATGCCCGAAGCCTGCCCGGTCTGCGGAACTCCTGTCATCAGGGATGCGGGTGACGAAGACGGTCAAAAAGGGATCATGTACCGGTGTGTGAATATATCGTGTCCTGCCATCGTCAGAGAGCAGAGTTTTCATTTTGCATCCAAGGATGCGCTCTCCATTGACGGACTCGGAAGGAGGATTATAGATAAGATGATCGAGAGCCGTCTTGTCCACAATGCATCGGATCTTTACACCCTTACCCGGGAAGATCTCTTGAAACTGGAAGGGTTCGGCGAGCTGTCGTCAGCGAACCTCCTGAAAGCGATACAGGAAAGCAAAAAGACCACCCTGGCCAGGTTCCTCTACGGCCTCGGCATTCCCCATGTTGGGGAGGTGGCTGCACGGGATCTGGCCGCATATTTCGGGTCGCTCGACCGTATCGCCAAGGCTACCCCGGAAGAGTTACAGTCCATAAAAGGCATCGGGAAGGAGATGGCCGGATCTATATCCGGATTCTTTGCAAACGACGCCAACCGAGAGGTCATCGACAACCTTATTCAAGCCGGTTTCGAGCTTTCGGCTCCGCAAAAAAAAGACCTTGGCGAAGCCCCTTTGAAGGGGAAGAAGTTCTGTTTCACCGGCACGCTGAAGTCCATGACCCGCTCGGATGCGAAGGCCCGTGTCGAAGATAAGGGCGGGGAGGCCGTGGGATCTGTAAGTTCGAGTCTCGACTATCTCGTGGCAGGGGCTGATCCGGGATCCAAGGTAGACAAGGCATCGTCTCTCGGGGTACCCATACTCACGGAAGAGAAGTTTCTGGAGCTAATCGAAGAGAGGTAGCCTTTATGAAAGCGTACCGACTGAAGATATACGGAATAGTTCAGGGCGTCTGGTTTCGGGCGAGCACAAAGGAGCGTGCCGACCAGTACGGAATCTCGGGATGGGTGAGGAATGCCGCAGACGGCTCGGTCGAGGCGTATGCTCAAGGCCCGGACGAAGTTGTCGACCTGTTCCTCCACTGGTGTAAGCAGGGGCCGCCCGGAGCAAGGGTTGACCGGATAGAGACAGAAGAAACTCCACCCGGACCCGATGTCCGGGGTTTCATGATCCGTCGTTGACTTTCCGGGTGAGCGAAGCACGGATAGTTCATATCAATCTCTCGGTACGCCGGTTTGCTGCCATCCAAAACCATCGGATATTTTATACTTGCATGAGTGCCCTCTTTGGTATAATGAAACTTCGCTCCTTGCTCCGTACATAGTAGGGGCTACAAATCCATAAGGAGGATAGCATGAATCTCTATGAGGTAATGTTTATTCAGAATCCGGACATCGGAGAGGAAGACCAGTCAAAGCTCCTCACCAGGTTTACCACCACCATTTCCAAGAACGGCGGGGAAATAATCAAGATGGACGACCAGGGGATACGGAGTCTTGCGTACAAGATTCAGAAGTATTCCAGAGGCCGTTATTTCCTTGGGTATCTTGAGGGCCCGGGGTCGATGGTTCATGAGGTCGAGCGTTTCTTACGTCTCGATGAGAACGTCATCCGCTTTGTGGTCATCAAGCTTGATCGCCACGTGACAAAAGAAGATCTCATTCCTAAACCGGCGGCAGAGCCCGAACCCGTGGCAGAGCCCGTGCCCGCGGCAGAGACCAAGACAGAGGAGGTGGGTGAATAATGCAGAACAGACCAGGAAACCCAAAAGGCAGGACATATTATAAAAGGAAGACATGCAGGTTCTGTGAAGATAAGAATATCAAGATAGACTATAAGAACACCGGCATGCTCCAGAGCTTCATAACGGAGCGCGGCAAGATGCTCCCCAGAAGGATCACCGGTACCTGTTCCCGCCACCAGAGAGAGCTGACTGTCGAGATCAAAAGGGCCAGGATCATGGCGCTCTTGCCCTTCACCGTACACGAATGATACCATGCCTCTGATGGAAAGAGGCCAAAAGACCCTATGGATTATATCCGGGGTCTTTATTTTTATGTGCGCGCTCGTAATTACTGCACCTGCGGATGCTTTGCCCCTGGCGCTGTGTCTTCCTTCGCTCTACTCCATTCTCGTAGACCGTTTTGAGAAGCTCTCTTCTGCAGTTGTGGTAGGGCTTGCGCCCGCGCTGCTCATGATAATTCCTGAGTACCTCCAGAGCGGGATTCTGTTCGTGTGCCTCATTGCATGCGGCATCGTGCTGAACCGGTGCATTCACCGGGGCCTTATCGGGCTCTCGGTGTTTCTCCCTTCCTGCCTGATTTTCGGTCTTTTTCTGATCGGCATTTTTTACGGGGCCGCTGAGAATGGCGTAGCCCCCCAGGACATGATAGCCCAGTGGGTAAAGGGGGTCATGGATCAGGTTTCTTCCCTGTACACCAAGACCCTTTCCCAGGAGTCGCTGAATGAATTCAATCTGAACAGGTCTGCGGTGCAGGAACGCATCGTGCAACTCTTCTGGGGCATAACCGCGTCATCCATATTGAGCGTGATGTGGGTGAACCTCCTTATCGCGAAAGGGCCGCACAGGCATATACAGCTCCGAACCTGGAAGTGCCCGGACTGGATCGTCGGGATCTTTATCATTGCAGGTCTCCTCATCGTGGTCCGGCATGGTCTCGCAAACACTATCGGGCTGAATCTGCTGATCGTCGTGGGGCAGATATATTTTTACCAGGGTCTGGCGGTAATCGCGGCTGTCATGTTCGATTACGAGTGGTCCAAGTTCATAAGGTGGGTTATTTACATATTGATTTTGACTCAGATATATATAATGATTGGCGTTGCTGCGCTTGGCTTGTTCGATACCTGGTTCAATTTCAGGAATATGATAAGAAATACTAAAGGAGAAGATACATGAAGGTAGTGCTGCTGGAAACCATCGACGGTATTGGAAGCGTCGGACAAGAGGTGAAGGTAAAGGACGGATACGCGCGAAATTACCTGATACCCAAAGGTCTGGCCCTGATGGCATCTGACAAGAATATCAAGGCATTCAAAGATAAGATCCAGGCGAAGGTCAGATCCGAGGCGAAGACGAAAGAGCATGCGGAAAAGTTCGCCAAGGAGCTCGAGTCCATAAGCTTGAAGTTTGCGGTAAAGACCGGTCAGGAAGGGAAGCTCTTCGGTTCCGTCACAAATACGAACATATTCGACGCCTTGAAAGAAAAGGGTTTCGAGATAGACAAAAAGAAGATCGTTCTTCCGGATGCAATCCGCCATATCGGGTCACATGACGTAATGGTACGGCTTTATCCTGGTGTTTCAGCCACGCTCAAAGTCGAGGTGACCTCCGACAGCGAGGCCTAACCTGATGGAAATATCCTCCGCAGCCCTGCCCCACAGTAAAGAGGCGGAAGAATTCATCCTGGGGGGAGTGCTGCTGGAGAACTCTTCCCTCGATATCATCTGCGAAATCATCATGCCTGATGATTTTTATGCAGAACGCCACCGCATTATCTATGAGGAGATGCTCAGCCTCATGGATAAAGGCATGGCCATCGATCTGGTCTCCCTGACAGAGGCGGTGGAGGGCAAGGGAAAGCAGGATAAGGTCGGGGGCGCGAGCTACATCGCCCAGCTTGCAGACCGTATACCCACTACAGCCAATATCGAGTACTATGCCAGGCTCATACGCGAGAAGGCGGTCTTGCGGTCGCTGATCGTCGGGGCGGGTGAGATAATCAAGACAGCACGGAATCCCGGCGAGGATGTTCCCCAGGTATTGGAATATGCAGAGCAGATCGTTTTCGATATCAACCGGCAGCTCAAGAGCAAAAAAGGGGGACTGACCAAGATAGGCGTTCCGCTCCAGGATATGTACTATCATCTGGGCAGGATAGCCAAGGGCGAGATAGACGAGGGGGTGGTGCCGTCCGGGTTCATCGATCTCGATAACCATCTGCTCGGCGGTCTGCACAAGTCGGATCTCATTATCATAGCCGCCCGGCCTTCGATGGGCAAGACCTCCCTGGCGATGAACATCGCCCAGTATGTAGCCGTTGCCGAACAGATGACCGTTGCCGTGTTCTCCCTGGAAATGGGCGTCGAGCAGCTCGTCTTGAGAATGCTTGCCTCCGAGGCGCAGATCAACCAGAGTCTCGTGCGGTCCGCTTCATCCCTGTCCATGCTCAAGAAGGAGGATTGGAGCAGGCTTCTGAACGCCTCGGGTACGCTCTCGGATGCGCCGATCTATATCGATGACACGCCGGGAATATCTCCCATGGAGATACGCGCCAAGCTGCGGCGACTGGCAGCTCACGGCGACTTGCGGCTTGTAGTCATCGATTATCTCCAGCTCATGACCTCGTCAAAGGCCCGGTCCGACTCCCGCGAGCAGGAGATCTCGGAAATCTCCCGCAGCTTAAAGGCGATTGCAAAGGAATTCAGGATCCCGGTCATCGCCTTGAGCCAGCTCAACCGCAAAGTGGAAGAAAGGCAGAACAAAAGGCCCCAGATGGCGGACATTAGAGAGTCGGGCGCAATCGAGCAGGATGCGGACATCATCTGTTTTATCTACAGAGACGATTTTTATAATCAGGACACGCCGGACAAAGGCATCGCAGAGATCATCATTGCAAAGCACCGCAACGGGCCCACAGGCGAGGTCAAGCTGAAGTGGTTCCCCGAGTTTACAAAGTTTGCCGACCTTTCGAACAGGTAGCGCCATCAGGGAGCCGGCGTCGGGACCGGCCTATATTCTCTTCTTCCGCATGGGGTAGTCGTTTCTCTGCAAGACATCGATCGACAACAATTCCTGCTCCTTCTCGATGGCATCTCTCATACGTTTGAGCGACCGGACCTCGATCTGGCGTACGCGCTCTCTCGTAATGCCGATCTCGGTTGCAATGTCCTTGAGCGTTGAGGGCGGGTCATTGAAAAAGCGTTTCTCTATGATGAAGACCTCGCGCTTCGAGAGGATAGGGGGGTCTGATGCCAGAAGTTTCATAAGATATTCCTGACGTTCTTTCTGGGCATAGCAGTCGTCCTGGTCGGGTCCCTGGTAGAGGACGTGGTCGATGAGGCACTCGTCGTTGCCTTCGCTGTCTCCCCCCGACAAGCTGCAGTCGAGAGAGATAAGGCCTTTTGCGTGGGTGAGCCTCCCGGTATGCACCTGATAGCTCTTGTGGATGAAATTCCTGATGTACGCCTTGATCCACCAGATGGCGTAGCAGATGAAGCGGACCCCCATTTCCGGATTGAACCTGGTCAAAGCCTTGACCAGGCCCATGTTTCCTTCCTGGATGATTTCAAGCGGTCCGTAGCCGAGACGAAAATACGACTGGGCGATCTTTACCACAAAGCGCAAGTTCGAGGTGATGATGGTCTGGCCGGCGGTGACGCTGCCCTGTTTGTACTTCCGCGCAAGATCAAGCTCATCGTCAGGGGTGAGAAGGGTGTAGTCCTTTATCTTTCTGGTGTAGAGCTCAAAATCTGAACACGAGTATTTGCTCCCCATAGACCCTCCTTAAAAAGGACAAGGACTTGCCTAAGTTACGCGATAACTTGCACATAGTCAAGTGAATACTATTACGATATGGTAATTAATACGTGTTAATAATATGTTAACAGACATCAATGACATGAAAAGCTGATGTTAACTTTCTCAAAAATGAGTGGTCATTCATAATCTGCTTTGGTCGTGGCTTTGTCATTCATAAATTTAATCACTTGCAGATCGACTGAAAAAATCTTGAAAATCTGGCATAGTTCCCTTGCAATACAATTGTGTTTGCCTATATAGGAGGTCCATGGAAACGTTCGTAATCTGGCTTGTTGATTTTATCGGTAGGCTTGGCTACCCGGGCATCGTTATCCTCATGGCCATGGAAAGCACCTTTTTCCCGGTGCCGAGCGAACTCGTCATTCCTCCGGCAGGGTATCTGGTATCCCAAGGAGAGATGAACGCATGGCTCGTTGTCGGGGCAGGGTCGCTGGGCAGTCTGATCGGCGCACTCTTCAACTATGTGCTTGCCCTGTATCTCGGAAGGCCACTGATCCTCAAGTATGGGAAGTATTTCCTCCTTTCTCCTGAAAAGTTCAAAAAAGTCGACGAATTCTTCTTCAACCATGGCGAGATCAGCACGTTTACCGGCAGATTCATACCGGTTGTGAGGCATTTCATCTCTTTTCCGGCAGGCCTTGCCAAGATGAACCTTGCCAAGTTCTGCATCTATACCGTTCTGGGCTCGGGGATATGGTCCGCAATACTGGCGTACATAGGAATCCTCGTCGGAAACAACATAGAACTCGTAAGACATTATTCCCATCAGGTACTGATAGGAGTTTTCTTCTGCTTATTCGTTATCATCGCAATCTATATCGTATGGCAGAAAAAGAGATCTGCTCGATCTGCGGAAAGTGTTCCACAATGAGGCAACCTGTGGTAGCTTTCGGCGCATGAATAACAATACGTTTACGCTCACGATCGATTCCCTGTCCTACGGCGGCCGGGGGGTCGGGAGAAGAGAAGATGGAAAAGTCGTTTTTGTCCCTGCGGTCATTCCCGGAGAGTCCCTGATTGTCCGGACCGATAAGGAGCATTCATCATACTGCACCGCTGATGTCGTCGAGATACTTGAGAAGTCGCCCAAGCGCATAGAGCCGCGGTGCCCTCTTTTTTCCACGTGCGGAGGGTGCGACTGGCAGCACATCCCATATTCCGATCAGGTTTACTGGAAAGATGCCATCCTGCGTGATGAGATTCATAAATCCCTGCAGCAGGGGGATCTTTCTTATGAACAACCCGTTACCTCGCCGGTCGATTTCGGCTACCGGGGGCACGCAA
The DNA here is from genome assembly GCA_002448235.1 of Syntrophaceae bacterium UBA6087. GTDB lineage: Bacteria > Desulfobacterota > Desulfomonilia > UBA1062 > UBA1062 > Phosphitivorax. The sequence continues at coordinate 53,787 of DIXF01000010.1, read as the reverse complement.
TCCTGCAGTGCAGCTATGATCCTGATTTGTCGCTGGGTTTCTTCATGAAAAAGACCAACAAGGTTGTCGAGTTCGACCAATGCCCCATTCTCAGCCCGGGAGTGCAGAAGATCATCGACGGCCTGAAGCGGATCCTGCGCGACAACCCTTTGCCCGGCCTTTCATCGATCGAGGTCCATGCGCCCCAGGCGGAGAGCATTCTTCTGGCCAGGCTGGACAGGACAGATCCGAAAAGGGTCTCGAGGATCATGGAGAAGGTTTATAATGACCTCGACATATCGGGCGTTTCTTTCGCCATGCTCGGGCCGAAAAGGAGCGACTACGTCCTGGGGCAGAAATTCTGCCGGTATTCTCTTCAGATACACGGCAGGCCGGTACACCTTTCGAGTGCCTTCGGCGGGTTCATCCAGGCAAACGAGCAGGTCAACACCGACCTTATCGAGTATGTGGCCTCCCTGGCCTCCGGCTCCGAGCATATCCTGGATCTCTACAGCGGCGCAGGCAATTTCAGCATCCCGCTCTCCAGGGCTTCGTCCCGGGTGGTGGGGATCGAACAGAGCCATAAGCTCGTATCCCAGGGCAGGGTAAGCGCGAAAAAGAACCGCGCCGAGAATGTCAGGTTTCTGGCAATGGATGCAAAAAGGGCGGTGGAATCGGCCCGGGACGAAAATGTGGGATTCGACACGGTGGTGCTCGATCCGCCAAGGGAAGGGGCAAAGGATGTGGCCCGCATCCTCCCGGAGCTCAAAGCAAAGCGCATCGTTTATATATCCTGTAATCCGAGCACTCTCGCAAGAGATCTGAAGCCGATCGTCGGCGCGGGATATGCCGTGAAGAGTGTGAAGATGTTCGACATGTTTCCACAGACGTACCATATCGAATCCGTCACGTACCTGGAGCGGTGATGCGAACGGGATCAGAGGTTTTACCGCACTAACAGAGCGAATGAAGTGATATTTTTTATTCTAGACAAATTCCAGGACAGGTGAGTATAGACGAAAGATGATTTTCGGAATTGTCTGCAAAGAGGACAATACAGAGGCCCTCGCCCTATCTATGCGTGTCCGGGAATGGATCCGGGGCAGGGGAATCGATTGCCTCATCGAAGAACACGTTTCGCATGCCTTCGGAGTAGAGAGTACGCCTGCTCCCTGGGATAAAGCGGATATTATCATCGCCATCGGCGGCGACGGCACCTTCTTGAGAACCATATGGATGTCCGCAGAGAAGGGAATCCCCATCCTGGGCGTGCATATGGGATATCTCGGCTTTCTTACCGAGGTAATGGAAGACGAGGTGTACGACGCCCTCGAAGCCGTGTTGTCGGGTAACTTTGTCCGCGAGGAGAGGGCCATGTTCAAATCGACCCTCGTCCGGGACGGCAACACGATCACCTCCCAGCATGTGCTCAACGATGTCGTTATCAACAAAAGCGCCGTGGCGCGGATCATCGACATCGAGGTGTGGACCGATTCAACCTTCATCACCTGCTACCGCGCCGACGGCCTGATCGTTTCCACTCCGACCGGCTCTACCGCCTACAACCTCGCCACCGGAGGACCCATTGTCCATCCTCAGGTCGATGCGATCATCCTCACGCCCATCTGTCCCCACGTGCTTTCGAACAGGAGCATCGTGCTGCCCGATTCCCAGGAAGTGAACATCATCGTGCAGTCGGGAAAGCGCTCGGACAATATATATCTGACCTTGGACGGTCAGAGGGGCTTTCCCCTTGAAGCCGGGGACAAGCTCGTGGTAAAGCGCGGAGATTACAAGGCGATCATCTTAAGATTCCCCCAGAGGGATTATTTTGAAATCCTGAGGACAAAGCTGGGCTGGCAGGAGAGATGATAGAGTTTTTAAAGATCTCCTCCATGGCGATTTTTGACGAGGCCGAGATCGAGTTCAGGAATGGCCTCAATTGCATCACCGGAGAAACCGGAGCAGGCAAGTCCCTGGTCCTGGGAGCCCTGATGCTGCTCATGGGATCGAAGGCGAGCCAGGACATGGTACGGCTAGGGGCACAGAAAGCGAGCATCGAGGCTCTTTTCACCATAGCCGGGCAGCAGACGGTGATCCGCCGCGAGATTTACCCGACCGGATCGAGCCGCTGTTATATCGACGGAAAGCTCGCTACCATCAACAATCTTGCCGAATTCTCCTCAGGCCTGATCACCATTTACGGCCAGCATGACTATCAGGACCTGCTCAACCCGGCTCAGCAGATGGCTATCCTTGAAGAGCTCGCCGGTCTGCGCCGCGACGGCATCCAGGAAGCATATGACGCCGTTTCCAGGGCAACGGCTTTCTTGCGGGAGCTCCAGGACAAGGTGGCGCAATACCGGCAGGACCGGGATGATCTGCAGTTCGCCCTTGGAGAGCTGCAGTCGATGGAAATAACCGAAGGGCTCGAAGACGAGCTCGCCTCGGAGCTGAACCGCTCGCACGCGGCTGCGGAGCTGAAGCGCTGCGCCCATCTGGCCGAAGACATCCTGTACTCGGGGTCGTCGTCGGTCGTGGAGCTCGTGTCCCAGGCAAAGGATTATACCTCAAAGGTCGCGAACGTGGACCTGAAGGCAGGCGCCATTGTCGAGTCCCTCGCAGACGTCGTTGCCCGGATCGAGGATATCAGCATGTCTCTGCGGGAGAAAATCTCCACGTATGAATACGACCCGGAAGAGATCGAGCTCCTTGAGGAAAAGATTCATTTTATCCAGGATCTGAAACGGAAGCACCGGACCGATGAGCTCGGGCTTCTCGACCTCAAGGAAGAGATCCTTAAAAGGCTTGCCCTTACCGAAGAGTCGGATACCATGATAGAGCAGGCCGGCGAGGAAGTCTCACGGGCAACAGGCGAATACCGGCGGCGCATCCGCGAATTCATGGAGAAGCGCCAGGAATTTTCACAGGTATTCTCTGAGAAGATCAACCATGACCTCGAAGCCCTCGGCATGCCCGGGACGGAATTCCGGATCGTGCAGGCTGAGCTTCCGGAGGAAGAGGATCAGCTGCTCGACGGCAAGGGTACCGTTTCTTCTCCGGGGGCGGTTCTGAAAGGGGAGTTTCTCATCTCGACGAATGTCGGACAGAAGCCCATGCCCCTTGCCAGGGTTGCATCGGGAGGAGAATTGAGCCGCATCATGCTTGCCATCAAGGTGCAGCAGAAAACCTCACAGGAGGGGACGCTGATCTTCGACGAAATCGATTCCGGCATAAGCGGCCAGACCGCATTTATGATCGCCCAGAAGCTGAAACAGCTGTCCACGCACGTGCAGTCCATCGTCGTTACCCATCTCCATCAGGTGGCGTCTGTTGCGGACTCTCATTTTCTGATCACCAAGAATGTCGCGGACGGGACCACCAGCTCCAGCATACAGGAAGTGATCCGCATGGACAGAGTGCTCGAGCTGGCCAGGATGATGGGCGGAGAAACCCCGAGCCAGGCAGTGATCGAGCATGCAAAAGAGCTCATCGGCCTGTAAACGATCAGTGGAGAGCCCCTTGTCTTTCGCGTGGTTGTTTCCCTTGCGAGGCATCTTATAATGAATAGTAAAGGATTTACATTTGACATTTCATCTCGCCAATGGTCTAGGTATGAAAATTTTAAAGAGGATTTTCATAGACCATGATACGGAAGCTGCTGGTGAGTGAGGTGTCACAGGTCAAGGATTTGATCGAACCGTTCGTGAGGGAGGGATTGCTCTTACCGAAGTCTCTCTATTCCCTGTACACGAGCATAAGGGATTTCTGGATTGTGACCGGTGACCACGATCGTACAGAGGTGATAGGTTGTTGCGCCCTGCAGATTTCCTGGAACGATATGGCGGAGATCAGGACTTTAGCGGTGAAGAAGGAATGCCAGAGCTCCGGGATAGGAAAGCAGCTGGTGGATGCATGCATTCGCGAGGCATCCGAGCTGGGGCTGAAGACGCTGTTCGTCCTCACCTATGTGCCGGAATTTTTCAAGAAGGCCGGCTTCAGCGAGGTGGACAAAGCCACGCTGCCAAATAAGATCTGGAGTGACTGCATCCATTGCCAGTACTTCCCGGATTGCAGGGAGACAGCGCTGATATATCATTTAGAAGGGTAAACGGCGGCATAAGATGGAAGAAAAGATATCAAGGGCATTAGAGCTCTTACGGAAACGTTCCATCAGCGAGTTTGAAATATACGGGACGGTATCCGACAGCATCAAGGCCGAATCCAAAGAATGCGCTCCCGGCTCTCTGATACGTTCGAACGAATCAGGGGTGGGCCTCCGCGTTCTCATGGACAACGCCATGGGGTTTGCCTACGGGTCCGAGGCGACGGAAGAGCTGATAGATTCGGCAATAACGTCTGCGCGGTACCAGTTCAAGGACGAGCACAACCGGCTGCCCGGCAGCCAGGATGGATATTCGAGCCTGGATACTTTTGATGAGGCCGTCTCAAACTTAAGCGCAGAAGACTGCATCGCCGGCGCCGTAGCTCTCGAAAAATCCGCACGGGATTCCGATAGCAGGATACACCAGGTGCGCAAGGCGTCGTACTCACGGACGGTCTCGACTGTCCGCATCGTGAATTCCCATGGAATCGATGCATCTTCACGGTTCTCCTTTGTCTCGTCCTCGATCATGGTCATGGCAAAACAGGATGACGATACCCAGTCGGGCTACGAGTTCGATTTCAGCCATTTCCTGCAGAATATTGACGTTGCAAGGGTAGGGCGGGAAGCTGCGAAGAGGGCGACCGACATGCTCATGGCCAGGAAGATTCAGACAATGAAGCTTCCGGTGCTTTTCGACAATATGACGACCGCCCAGATCCTCGAATTCATATCGGATGCCTTTGTCGGCGAGAACGTGATCAAAGGAAAGTCTTACCTGAAAGACAAGCTCGGGAAGAAGTGCTTTTCCGGATCGGTAACGCTGATCGACGATCCGCTCGACTTTCATGCTGCCGATGCCTGCCCTTTTGACGGCGAAGGCGTAAGGTCGCGGAAGACCCCCCTTGTGGAAAAGGGGACCGTCGCCTCCTTTGTCTATGACAGCTACTGGGGGAGCGTGGCCGGGAAAAGCTCCACGGGGAATTCTCTCCGCGGAGGCTACCGCTCGACTCCTTCGGCAGGGATCAGGCATCTCTGCATGGAACCCGGACTCAAGGACGTATACCAGGAAATCAAAGGCATCAAGCAACTGCTGAAGATCACGGATATCATGGGCATGCATACCGCGAATCCCATTACCGGAGAGTTTTCCGTCGGGGTAAGCGGGATGATCATGGAGGGCGATAAAGCGGCGTATCCGATACGGGAGGCCGCTATATCGGGAAACTTGTATGAATTGTTCTCGCGGGTCGCTGCCGTGGGAAGTGATATGAGAGAATTCGGACACGTGATGTGTCCCTCAGTATTGATAGAGAGCATCGATATCAGCGCACAGTGAGGGCTTTTCCTGTGAAGCCCCGCCGGACCATACTCATCCATGTGAGTAAAGGCGGTGCGATAAAGAGGACCCACAGTGTGCCCCTTGTTTTGTCCCTCGCAGCAATCATGGCTATGGCGCTGGCGGTATTCTCCGGATTCATCGGTTATAAACTCCATCTTTTACGCTACGACACGAGCCGGATCGACCTCATGAAAGAGAAGAACGCCGAGCAGGCAGGAACGATCAAAGACCTCTCGAAAAAGATTACTGCCCTTGACGAGGAGCTGAGCGTTCTGAAAGCTTACAACCGGCGTCTCAAAGCAGCATCCCGCATTCTTCTGGACCATCCCGAGAATATGATGGGAATGGGAGGAAGCGATGAGGACTTTTCTCACGGGTCGCGAGGCGTAAGCGTCCTGCCCGGGAGGGCGATCGATTTCGAGCTCGATTCTCATGTCGAAAGGCTCGGAGAGGACATAGCCCTTGAGCAGGAGATCGCAAAGAATCTGATCTCCGAGATAGATAGACAGAAGTCCCTCATCGCCCATATCCCGTCCTTGTGCCCATCCCAGGGATTTTTTAGCTCCCGCTTCGGTTGGCGCAACTCTCCTTTTTCCGATATGACCGAATTCCATAAGGGTATCGACATCGCCTCCCTGGAATCAACGCCTGTTTATGCCGCTGCAGACGGCACGGTAAGCGATTATTACAGTAGCGAGAGCTATGGGAATGTCCTGTTAATCGATCACGGCAACGGTATCATGACCAAGTACAGTCATCTCCTCGATTCTTCCCTGGAGATCGGACGGCGTGTGGAAAAAGGGGAGAAAATAGCATCCATCGGAAACTCGGGGCGCAGCACAGGCTCCCATCTGCATTATGAAATTCTCATCAACGGCGTCAACGTGAATCCGCTAAGATATATGTTGAAATAGTCACTCCTATATTCTATTACTCTTCTTACTCCAACAAAAAGAGAAAAGGATTGGTAAATCCGTATGTATAATTGGCTAGTTAAATTATTCGGTAGTAAAAATGAGAGGGAAATACGGAGGCTTAAACCCCTTTTGCAGCGTGTCAACGACCTCGAATCAAAGTTCCGGGCAATGGATGATGCCTCGCTCAAAGCCATGACCCCCGATTTCAGAGGGAGGCTCGATGCGGGTGCTACCCTTGACGATATTCTTCCCGAGGCATTTGCCGTCGTGCGGGAGACCTCCAGAAGGACGCTGAATATGAGGCCCTTCGATGTTCAGGTCATCGGCGGGATGATCCTCCACGAAGGAAAGATCTCCGAGATGAAAACCGGTGAAGGCAAGACGCTCGTCGCCACCATGCCCGTCTATCTCAACGCGCTTTTTGGAAAAGGGGTCCACGTGGTTACGGTGAACGACTATCTTGCAAGCCGCGACTCGGATTGGATGGGCAAGATATACAGGTTCCTGGGGCTCGACGTGGGCGTTATCGTACACGGGCTCGATGACCGGCAGAGAAAGCAGAGTTACAATGCCGACATCACCTATGGAACGAACAACGAATTCGGGTTCGACTATTTGCGGGATAATATGAAGTTCACCTTCGAAGACTATGTTCAGAGGGACTTCTACTACGCCATCGTCGACGAAGTGGACTCGATCCTCATCGATGAAGCCAGGACCCCGCTGATCATCTCCGGGCCGGCAGAGCAGTCCACCACGAAGTATTATGACGCCAACGTGGCAGTCATCGATCTGCTCAGGCGGAAAAACGCCGAAGAGCTCTACAGCAAGGACGAGAAGGCCAACACGGTGGTGTACACCGAAGAGGGCATTGAGGCGCTGCAGAAGGTCCTCTCAAAGGAAAACCTCTACGACTCCTCGGAGTTCGAGACCGTACATCACCTCAACCAGGCGTTGCGCGCCCACACCCTGTTCAATCGCGACGTGCATTACGTGGTCAAGGACGGAGAGGTCATCATCGTGGACGAGTTCACCGGCAGGCTCATGCCGGGAAGGCGCTACTCCGAAGGTCTCCATCAGGCCCTGGAGGCAAAGGAAGGGGTCAAGGTCGCAAACGAGAACCAGACGCTTGCCACCATCACCTTCCAGAATTATTTCCGGATGTACGAGAAGCTCGCCGGCATGACCGGTACGGCCGAGACCGAAGCGCTCGAATTCATGAACATCTACCGGCTCGAGGTCGTCGCCATACCCACGAATATGCCCATGGTCCGCAAGGATCACTCGGACGTCATCTACAAGTCAGAGAAAGAAAAGCTCAAAGCGGTGGTGGACGAGATAAACAATTGCCATGAGAAGGGGCAGCCCGTGCTCGTGGGTACCAGTTCCATCGAGAACTCCGAGAAAGTATCGAAATTCCTGAAACGGAGGAATATCCCCCACCATGTGCTCAACGCAAAGCATCACGAGCGCGAGGCCGAAATCGTGGCCCAGGCAGGGAGAAAAGGCGCGATCACGATCGCGACGAACATGGCGGGCAGGGGAACCGACATCGTCCTCGGCGGCAACCCGGAATACCTTGCCAAGCAGCTCGTGACGGCCGATCACGAAACCTATCCGGAGGTCTTTGCGAAGTTCAAGGCGCAATGCGAAAAAGAGCACCAGGATGTTATCGACGCAGGCGGGCTCTTTATCCTCGGGACGGAGCGCCACGAAAGCAGACGGATCGACAACCAGCTCCGGGGGCGTTCCGGAAGGCAGGGAGACCCGGGCGCATCACGGTTCTACCTGAGCCTCGAAGACGATCTCCTGCGCATTTTCGGATCCGAGCGGATCTCGTCCATCATGGATCGCCTTGGCGTTGCCGAGGATGAACCCATCGAGCACCCCCTCATCTCGCGCAGCATTGAGGGCGCCCAGAAAAAGGTCGAAGGCCGCAACTTCGAGATACGAAAGCACCTCCTTGAATATGACGACGTCATGAACAAGCAGAGGGAAGTGATCTATGCCCAGCGCCGCACCATCCTCTCGGAAGAAAACCTGAAAGGCATGGTCGAGGATATGATCGATGAAGTCCTGGATGAAAATCTGGACGTTTACATCCCCGGAAGGTCTCATGTCCCCGATTGGGATATGGACGGATTGCGGGGCTGGGTCTGGAATCAGTTCGATATCGACATGCAGTATGAGCCGGAAAAGGGAAGCAGCAGGGAAGCCCTTACAGAGGCGCTTAAGAAACAGGTCATGGAGCAGTATGACCGGCGCGAGCAGGATTTCACGCCCGATGTCATGCGGATGGTCGAGCGGCAGGTGCTCCTGATAACGCTGGACACGCTCTGGAAGGACCATCTCCTTTCCATGGACCATCTGAAGGAAGGCATCGGCCTGAGGGGATACGGGCAGAAGAACCCTTTGCGCGAATACCAGAAGGACGGGTTCGACATGTTCGTGGTTACGCTCTCCCGGATCAAGGAGCTGAGCCTGGAGAGGCTCTTCAAGATTCAGATCCAGCGCCAGGAGGACGTGGAGAAGATATCCACAAAGGAGCGTACACAGCGGATGCAGCTCGGGCGAGGTCCTGCCGAGAGGCCTGCTACCTTTAAACGGCAGGGGAAAAAGGTCGGAAGAAACGATCCGTGTCCCTGCGGCTCGGGCAAGAAATACAAACAGTGCTGCGGGGTGAATGAATGACGCCCAAAGGATTCAGCTTTTCCGCCATCAATGCAGGGGTCAAGGCCCCTGGTACTGCGCGCCTGGATCTGGCGCTCATCTTCTGCGATAAGGATGCGGTTGCCTCAGGCGTGTTCACCCTGAACAAGGTAAAGGCTGCGCCCGTCCTCATCGGTATGGAACTGGTAAAAAAGGGCAGCTTGCGGGCCATCCTCGCGAATTCCGGCAATGCCAACGCCTGCACCGGCAGCGGGGGGACCGATGATGCCCGGGCGCTCATGGAAGAAACGGCCCGCACGCTGGGTATTCACCGGGATGAGGTAGCGCCGCTCTCCACCGGCGTTATCGGGGTGAAGATGCCGGTCGGGCGGATGCTGGAGAAGATCCCCGAACTCGCAGCAGGACTTGGCGGAGATCCTGCCCCCTTTGCAAAGGCTATCATGACAACGGACACCTTCCCCAAGGTCGTTACCCGCACGGCAGGTGCTGCCACCGTTCTCGGCATAGCCAAGGGAGCGGGCATGATAGCGCCCGATATGGCCACGACCTTGGCCGTTGTCCTCACCGATGCGGTTATCAGCAAGCAAGACCTTGATAATATTGTTAAAACATCCATCGAAAGCACGTTCAACGCGATCACCATTGACGGGGACATGTCGACGAACGACACGCTTCTGGCTCTTTCAACAGGATATGTTACTGTAAATACTAATGAAATTAGCAGGGCCGTCCATGAAGTCATCAGAGAGCTTGCCATAATGCTGGTGAAGGACGGCGAAGGCGCCACAAAGATCGTCGAGATTACCGTGACCGGGGCAGGCACGGATGCCGAGGCGAAAAAGGCAGCCATGGCAGTGGCGAACTCGCTTCTGGTAAAGACCGCGCTGTTCGGGGCGGATCCCAACTGGGGACGGATCATGGCGGCCGTCGGCTACAGCGACATACCGATCGATCCGGATACGATCGACATAACGGTTTCAGGCTACCGGGTCGTCACGTCCGGAAAAGAAGCTGAAGGCTTCAGCGAGGACATGCTGCACAAAAAACTCGTGGAGAAGGAGATCGCAATCGGGATCGACCTGAAGGGCGGTTCCGGGAGATTCACTGCCTTTACCTCGGATCTTTCGTACGACTACGTGAAGATCAATTCGGAGTATCGCACATAAATCGAATGTACGCGTTCTCAATGCCGCTAAAGCTGCATACACCAAAAGGCCGATAATATATATTATGTTAAATAATAGGTATATCGCAGTCCTTGCCCGCTGAGCCCCCTTTCCGCCAGACTTGTCACGATTCTCTTCCGTCAAGACCGCCTTGCCTGGTTTTAAGAACATACGGAACCATTGACCTGCTCGATGGAATGCAGCCACGGGCAAATGGTGAAGACTTTTTTAATCCGTCAAATCAGGCTCATACGCCTGCTTTGCAATAGAGGCAGATGGACTCTTATTTGTAATTGTCACAGGGGAGCTTTGTGCTCCGGAATACATGATTCCCGTTTCCAATGCCTCCGATGATTTTCTCGGTCAACGGGCTGTGTCTTGTGTTTCCTTTCAGAACTTCGATGTGGTTCCTTGGACCAGGGAAGGAAGCCGTATCATCACTTACGAGAGGGTGACCCCCCTACTCTGTACATAAAGAAATTATTATATTGCCAGGATCAATATGAAAACACATAAGATCCTATTTTAACAAAGTAATATAACAATATTCTCCTGAAGGCGGTTGATAATAGATTACCTCTCTCAACTATATTCCGGAACGCCGGTTTCGATCGCTTGAAGAGGTAGATGAAGCCATCACGAGGTGCGTCCAATAAAGGCACATTCCGGGCCGGGGAACCGATTGCAGAAGCTCTGCTGCCTGGCATGACGCCGGGTGGTAGAGCTTTTTTATACAAATCCATATCCTGCGGAAGGAACGGTCCTCTGCAGGAACCTGCGGCATATCGCATAGTTGACTTCTCGTGCGGATGTGGATAGCGTTTACACGAGCAGGGCGTAAATCCGCCTTCCACATCGCAGTTGAGGAGAAACGAGGAATGACAGCCATACGGGTTCTTGACCAGGAGCTTATCAACCAGATAGCTGCCGGAGAAGTCATCGAAAGGCCTTCCTCCGTGGTCAAAGAGCTCCTGGAAAACGCCATCGATGCTCAGGCAAAAAGCATCCGTATCGAGATCGAGGGAAGCGGCATCGACCTGATACGGCTGGCCGACGACGGCCACGGCATGACCGGTGAAGAGCTCGACACCGCCATACTCCGGCATGCGACCAGCAAGATAGCCTGTTCGGACGACCTTTTCTCCATCCATACGCTCGGTTTCCGCGGCGAGGCCCTGCCGAGCATTCTGTCCGTGAGCAGGTCCACGATCGCTTCCAGGGCAGAGCCCTCGCCGAACGGATGGCGCCTGTCGCTCGAGGCGGGGGGTATAAAGGAAAAGGGCATGAAGGGCATGCCCAGGGGAACCATTGTCGAGGTCAACGACCTTTTCTTCAATACGCCCGCCCGGAGAAAATTCCTTAAATCAGCCTCCACCGAGCAGCGGCATATCATCGACGTGGTCTCCCGGTATTCATTGGCGTATCCTTCCGTGCGGTTCACCCTCTCGATAAACGGCCGCGGGTTGCTGAACTTTCGTGAAGGGTCTTCCCTGGAAGAGCGGGTGACGGATGTCTGGGGCAAAGAGGTGCAGGGAAGACTGTATGTCGTCTCGGATGAGCGGCCCCAGTTGAGCATCCACGGCATCGTCGCGTCTCCGGAAATCACACGGCCCGGCAGGAGCGGGATTTACACCTACGTAAACCGCAGGTCGGTCCTGGATCATACCCTGCGTGCGGCAGTCCTGGAAGGGTATAGCGGCCTTATCATGAAGCAGCGGTATCCGCTCGCGGTCCTCTTTATCGATATCGATGCCTCCGAGGTGGATGTCAACGTGCACCCCGCAAAGGCTGAAGTGAGATTCAGGAGCCCCTCCGCCGTTTTCGGCGCCATTGTGAACGCTGTCAGGCATGCGTTTGAGCGACAGCCGCCCTCACGACCGGATGACCGGGAAAAGCCCCCTGCCCTTGCCGTACACGAACCATCAGCCTCCTACCGGCGGCAGCCCCAGACCGTTTACCAGGCCCCCAAATTCCCCGCCATACAGGCAACACAACCCGGAATTCTCCAGCAGAACCTCTTCGGAGAAAGAAAATCCGGGCACACCTATTCGGACAAATCCGTCGTCGGGTTATTCCAGTCGACCTATATCCTTCTCGAAGACGAGACTTCGCTCTACATACTCGACCAGCATGCAGCCCACGAACGGGTCACCTACGAGCGGCTGAAGATGGCCGGATCTTCAAATCAGGCTTCTTCCCAGGCGCTGCTCAGCCCCCGGATCATCGAACTCTCTGCAGTCGAGTTCGCTGCTTTCGATGAAATATCCAATGAATTAAAAGTATTGGGGATCGATGCGGAACCCTTCGGCGACACCGCCATAGCGATACGTGCAGTGCCTTCCGTCCTGAGCCGGGGAAACATCCAGGCGATCGTCATGGATCTCATCAATGCCGTGACGGAAGGAGAGATGCGCAGAAAAGAATACCTCGATGAGCTGCTTGTCCGCATGGCCTGCCACAGCAGTATCCGTGCGGGGAAAAGGCTTCACTTATCCGAGATCGAGGCCCTGCTCAAAGACCTCGACGAGCTGGGCTCTCCTATGACATGTCCCCATGGACGCCCCTTGTTCAAGCGCATAGGGGCCGACGAGATCGAGCGATGGATCGGAAGACGCCCCTTGTCATAATCACCGGGCCCACTGGTTCCGGCAAGACCGCGATTGCGCTGAAGCTCGCCCGGTCCTACCCCATCGAGGTCATCTCTGCTGACTCCATGCAGGTGTACCGCTACATGGATATCGCAACGGCAAAACCCACCTCCGACGAGCAGTCGCTGCTGACCCACCACCTCATCGACATCGTAGACCCCGACGAGGAGTTTAATGCTGAGATGTTCTCCACGCAGGCCTCGGAAAAGATCACAGAGATCCTCTCACGGAAAAAGATCCCGGTCATCGTCGGCGGAACCGGCCTCTACATCAAGGCCCTGGTCTACGGACTGGCCCCTGCCCCGCCGCGATCGGCAAAACTCCGGGGCTGTTTGCGAGACCTGATAGAAAGGAAGGGCAGTGTGTATCTCTGGCACTTCCTTGAACGCATCGACCCGGAGATTGCCGTGAAAATCAATAAAAACGATTCCTTAAGAATCGTCCGCTCCATGGAGATCCTCTTCCTTACCGGGATGAAACCGAGCAGGGTGTACCGTGAGCATGGATTCGCTAATCCCCGTTACCAGGCCCGCACGGTCTGCGTCATGCCGGACCGCGGCAAGCTTTATGAGGATATAAATGCCCGGGTCGTCAGTATGGTAGAAACCGGCCTCATCGACGAAACCAAAAGACTCCTCCAGCGGGGATTCAGCCCGAATTTACGATCCATGCAGACCCTTGCATACAAACATATGATCGATTATCTCGAAGAAAAGATCGGCCTCGAGGCAACCGTCGGCAGGATCCAGCGCGACACCCGGAACTATGCCAAGCGCCAGATCACCTGGATGAGGTCGAACTACGGCCGCGACTTTTTCCACACCGCAGACGAGGCCCTGAAGATCGTGCCCCTTTGGCTCGATGAGCAGGGCAAGCCGGCCACTGGTTGACGACGGTGCGGTTCCTCCTGGTCGGACTTTGTCTCCCCTGCACCTGAAGGTGCGCGCCCAGAGCTTTTTCACACCCCTTTCGCATATTGCAAATCTTTGCGTATGTGGTAAGGAATATCACGTGAAACACAATACCGGAAAATATCTTGAAAAAAGAGTCCTGAGAAAGGCCGGGACAGCCATCCACGACTACCGTATGATCGGGCATGGAGACAGGGTCATGGCGGCGATATCCGGCGGCAAGGATTCCATCGTTCTCCTGAAGATTCTCTCGGAGCTGAAAAGCTCCGCCCCCATAGATTTCGAGATCATCCCCGTGCACGTGTCCACCGGCTTCGAGAAGGACTTCGACAGGGTCCGGGACTGGATATACGACCATCTCGGCCTCACCGTGGAAGTGTTCGACTCGGGTATCGACGAGATCCTGGAGCACTCGTCCGACCCGGAAAAAAGCCCCTGCGCCCTGTGCTCCCGGCTCAGGAGAGGCATACTTTATTCCATGGCGCAAAAAGAGAAGTACACGTCCATAGCCCTGGGGCATCACATGGACGACATCATCGAGACGTTCCTGCTGAGGTGCTTCTACACCGGCCAGGTGGGAGGCATGGCCCCCTCGCGGGTCTCCAACGACGGGAAGAACCGCATCATCAGGCCCCTTGCCTACTGCAAGGCAGAGCTGGTCGACGCGTACTTCAAGACCTTCGAGGTCGATCCGGTAGCGAATTCCTGCCCCAAACGCGTCGACGGCAAGCGGGAACAGGTGCGGGGCTACATACGTCTCCTGGAAAAGGACATACCCACGGTGAAGGAATCCATCCTGTCGGCGCTGGGGAACATCGATATGAAGAGCTTATGTCTGAAGGAGACATTCAGTGCGCATCCTTATTGATCCGCTCACCCCGAAGCCGAGGATTGTAAAACGGGTGGCTGAGATCTTGAGCCAGGGGGGCATCATCGTATATCCGACGGACACGGTGTACGGGCTGGGCTGCTGCATGACGAACAAAAAAGGAATCGATGCGATCAATGCCATCAAGGCATCGGTCAAGCCCCGAAGCATCATGCTCGCGGATCTGAAATCAATCAGCCAGTATGCAAAGGTGTCCAACGAGGCCTTCCGTCTCGTCCGGACCCTGCTGCCCGGGCCGTACACCTTCATCCTTCCGGCAACCAGGCTGGTTCCCCGCCTGCTACAGACAAAACGGAAGGCGATCGGCATCCGCATTCCCGACCACTGGTTCTGCCGGGCCATCATCGAGGAGGTGGGCGAGCCCATCATCACTACCAGCGTACCGTTCTCGCATGAGAGGAGGCACATCGACCCCATAGAGATCGATGACCATCTCGGCCACCGGGTGGATGCGATTATCGACAGCGGGATACTGCCGGACATACCCTCGACGATCATCTCCATGGAGACCGATTCTCCCGAGATCGTGCGCGAAGGCCTGGGTGATATCTCCATGTTTCAATAAAGAAAAGAGAAAGAAGTAAAAAATCGATGAAAAAGATGCTCATCAATGCTCTCCACCCTGAAGAGATCAGGGTTGCGGTCGTAGAGGACGGTATCCTCAAGGAGCTGTACATCCAGAGCGCCATGAAGGAACAGATCAGGGGAAACATCTACAAGGGAAGGATCTCCAAGGTCGAAAAGAGCCTGGATGCCGTTTTCGTTGATTACGGAAGGGAAAAGCACGGGCTGCTGCCCATCAATGACATCAACTGGGCGCTCATCCCGGGCAACAGGGACGCAAAGGCAAACGTTTCGCTTCTGCACAAGGGGCTCGAGATCCCGGTGCAGGTCGGCCGCGAGGAGAAGGCGGCCAAAGGCGCCTTGCTCACCATGGATATCTCCATCCCGGGGCGCTACATGGTGCTTCTGCCCCAGCAGGACCTTGCCGGCATTTCACGTAAGATCGACGACGAGGCGCAGAGAAAAAGGCTCAAGGACCTCATCTCCCAGCTCGCTCCTCCCCCGGATATGGGCCTCATCGTACGGACCGCCGGCATGGACAGGACCAAGGCAGACCTCCACAAGGACATGACGTACCTGCTCAGGCTCTGGAAGAGCATCGAGGACGAGTTTGCAGAGGCGCCCTGCCCTTCGCTCATGTACCGGGAGGGAGATATCATCATCCGCTCGGTCCGCGACTACTTTACCCACGACATGACCGAGATCCTCATCGATGACGAGGAAACGTGCGGGAGGGCGGCCATCTTCATGAAGAGCGTGATGCCGAGATACAAGAACATCCTCAAGCACTACAAGCAGAACAAGCCGCTCTTTACCAAGTTCGAGCTGGAGCAGCAGATTCAGACCATCTTCAATAAACGGGTGAAGCTGCCTTCGGGAGGCACCATCGTCATCGAGCCCACCGAGGCCCTGGTGGTCATAGACGTGAATTCCGGCCATTCGACCACGGCCAAGGACATCGAGGACACCGCGTTTTCCACCAACATCGAAGCCGCTGCGGAGATATCCCGGCAGCTTATCCTGCGCGATATCGGCGGGCTCGTGGTCATCGATTTCATCGACATGCGCTCCAAGGCAAACATGCGCAACGTCGAGAAGGCGCTTAAGGAGTATCTAAAGCACGACCGGGCGCATCTCGTGATAGGAAAGATCTCCAAATTCGGCATTCTGGAACTCTCACGCGAGCGCCTCTCGTCCACGATCCTGGAAAAGAGCTACGTGGGCTGCCTCTCGTGCGAAGGCACCGGCATGGTGAGGTCGGTCGAATCCTCGACCTTCATGGGCTTGCGCGAGATTCAGCTCTTCCTGAACCGGAACAACCCTTCGGAGATCAGGGTCGAGCTGCCGCCCGAGGTGGCCATGTATCTCCTTAACAATCAGAGAAAATATCTCATCCGCCTTGAGCAGGATTTTAACGTAAAGATCCACATCACCGTCAACCGCATTCTCAGGCACGGACAGATACAGATGGAAACCGTCGAGCAATCTCGCGCTTAGCCGTATCTCTGGGCGTTACTCGTAGCTGCGCATGAAGTCGTTGTATTCCTTTTCTGCCTTGTCTTTGGAATAGCCATACTTCTTCTGGAGCAGGCCCACGAACTTGTCTTGCTGTCCCTCGACCTGCATGAGTTCGTCATCGGTGAGATCGCCCCATTTTGTCTTGATGGCGCCTTTTATCTCGTTCCATTTTCCTTTCAGGATATCTGGATTCATCTTGGACCTCCCTGAGGTTGATTTGTCACTCCTTCTTTAGGGCGCGCGGTGCCGGGAATCAATATCGCACGCTGAAGCGGCTCCCGGCAGGCGTATCCGCTGTATTCATCCCCGCCTTGAATCGGCCTTGCCGGCCGGGCCTTGACGTCACACATCAATAGTGGCAAAAGAGAGGGGCTTTGAAACGATCCGGCAAACGACGGATCAAGCCTTCGTCATACATGGGAGCCCTGCATGGAAGCAATAATACGTGTTTTAAACGCAATAAATTTCGAGATCCTGCTGAATAAGGCGCTGCATATCCTGGTCATCCTCGTTGCGGCATGGATCGGCGCGAAGATGCTCAAAAAGCTCCTCTCAAAGGTCAATGTTCTCCTGGTTCAGCGGGGCATAGCAAGCGGCGAATCCGTCACGGAAACATCAAAGCGGATAGAGACGTTGATGTTTCTGCTCCGTCAGGCCGCGTATATCATCCTGTGGGCAACGGTCGTCCTGATGATCGTCAAGGAGGTCGGCATCGAGATCGGCCCGGTCCTGGCCGGCGCGGGTATTGTCGGCCTGGCGGTCGGGTTCGGGGGCCAGAATCTCGTCAAGGATGTGATCTCGGGCTTTTTCCTCATCCTCGAGAACCAGGTGCGGATCGGAGATGTCGTCGCCATCAACGGCTCGTCCGGCCTCGTGGAGCAGATCAACTTCCGCACCATCGTGCTGCGGGATCTCGCAGGCGTCGTCCACATAATCCCCAACGGCGCCATTACCTCGTTGAGCAATATGACCCACGGATGGTCTGCGTATGTCTTTGAGATCGGCGTAGCCTACCACGAGGACCCGGACCGGGTGATTTCCCTCCTGAAAAAGACCGGCGCACAGTTGAGGCAGGAGGATCAGTATAAAGACCTTATCATCGAAGACCCGGAGATCTTCGGGTTGGATAAGTTCGGCGATTCCGCCGTGATGATCAAGGGCCGCATCAAAACCAAGCCCATACACCAGTGGGAGGTGGGCCGGGAGTTTTTGAGAAGGGTCAAGCATGCCTTTGACGAGCAGAACATCGAGATCCCCTTTCCCCAGACGACCCTCTCGTTTCAGGATTCCGAAGTGCTGCGGCTTTTGGAGAAACACACCGGCGGCGATACGATAAAACGTCCGGATAAAGGGTAAAGAGATAGTAACGCATAATACCTGAAAGTCATCCTGATATCATGTTGCCGGAAGATTTTCGGTCAGCTTCTGAGGAGCGGAGAATGGTATCCAAGAAATCACGCAAAGATAAGCCGGGGTGGAAACTTTTAAACGAGTATCCGATCACGGAATACAAGTGCGGGCTGAAAGCCGGAGATCGGGTTGTAGTAAAAAAGGATGTCATAGTCCGGGATGACAGAGGGAATCCCACGGGTGAAACACATGCAAAAGGAGAGGCCTGGTCGGTCCTTCCCGGCTCGAATCTTACGCCCCATGTCGTATGGCTCCTGCAGGCAGACGGCAATCGCCATACCTGGAACGATGATGAAACCATCTTTCAGTGGTTTGCGGTTGTCGGGAGTAAATAAGCAGGGTTGTTCCAGGGCTTTGAAATCTCGCGTCGTACAACCGAATACCAGGAGGCAGGAATGATAGCATGTTGTGGATTGGATTGTTCAAAGTGTGAGGGGTATCTCGCAACTCAGGCAGACAGTGCCGGCAAAAGAGCCGAGGTGGCTGCAAAGTGGTCGGCTCTTTATAAGGCAGAGATCACGCCGGAGCACATTAACTGCGACGGGTGCCGAACTGAGGGGCGGAAGTTTTTATACTGCCGGAGCATGTGCGAGATCCGCAGGTGCTGCATGACAAAAAACCTGGAGCACTGTGGGGCTTGTGACGAGTATGCGTGCGCTACGCTGTCGGCATTCATCAGATTGGCCCCCGAGGCAGGCGCGGCTCTGGAGAAGCTCCGCTCTTAGAAGAGGCTTAAGGGCCGCGGTGATGGGGATCTATTCGTTTCTTGCTGTCGCCAACCGGTTGAAGGGTGCCTGGATCGTCTCCCCGTTAGTAGACCTTTTATTAAGTTTTTCTCTATTTGCCAATTGACTCATAACAATGATTTATTATAATATTATATTGCAATAAATTCTGTAACGTGCATCCATCTTGATGGATTTTTTCTACCACGAGCAGAGGAGGAGCTTCTATGATGGCGAAACCGTTCCCCAGTGTTTTCCGGCTGTCCCTTTTTCTTTCCATCCTTATCCTGATTGCGGGCTGCGGAGGTGGAAGCGGAGGAGGAGGTACCAAGGGGGGCGGCGAGGAAATGAGCGATCCGGTTATCTTGCACCAACCTGCCGACAAAACGGTTCCTCTGAATGTGCAGGCTGACTTTTCCGTGTCTGTGGTTGGAGAGGGCCTGACCTTCCAGTGGCAGCGTTCGGATGACAGCGGCACGACTTGGAACCCGATAAGCGGTGCAACGACTGCATTCTATTCCATCGCATCCGCTGAAAAGATGACCGCAAGCTTCAGATGCATCGTGACGAACACGACTGGGAGCGTCACGTCGGATGCTGCAGAGTTTGCCGTGGTTACCGTCGCCTTTGTTTCCAAGGACGTATGGGGAGGAGGCGATGGGACGGACTGGGGGAAAGCGTATCCGTCTCTCGATGATGCCTTGAACAACGCACCTGCAGACTCCGAGATCTGGGTGGCCAAGGGGACATATACGCCGGGACCCGACCGTGGATCTACCTTCACCCTAAAGGCGGGTGTGGGTGTCTACGGCGGATTCGCCGGCAGCGAGACCTGCCGGGAGGCACGGGATTGGGAGGAGAACGAGACGATCCTCTCAGGGGACATCGACGGCAACGATTCTACAGCTGATCCGGCAAGTAACGCGAACAACTCCTATCATGTGGTCACGTGTGTGGACGTTGATGGCGCCATTCTGGACGGGTTCATCATCACGGCGGGAAACGCAGATGGTATTACCCCGCGTGATTGCGGCGGCGGAATGTACATTGAGAACAGCAGCCCGGTCCTGACCGACTGCGCCTTCTCCGGAAACGCTGCCCGGTTTGAAGGGGGCGCGATGTACAATGAGGCAAGCGGCCCGGTCATAACCGGCTGCACCTTTGCAGAAAATTCTGCCCCCTATGGTGGAGGGATGATCAATTACGACTCTGCCCCAACCTTGACCGACTGCACCTTCACCAACAACTCGTCCTTACAGTCGGGCGGAGGGATGCTCAACAGGGATGGAAGCTGTCCGACCCTTGCCGATTGCACGTTCTCCGGCAACTCTGCCGCGAATGAGGGGGGCGGGATGTGCAATGAAGGGCAAAGCAGCCCGACCCTCACCGGCTGCACCTTCTCCGGCAACGCTGCCGGAAGTAACGGCGGGGCGATAAGCTGCCATGAGTACAGCAATCCGGTCATGGTGCGGTGTAAGATCTCGGAGAACACGGCAAGTTCTCGGGGCGGCGGGATGTATGTCTCCAACTGCGGCCCCCTAGGCGAGCTTGTCATCGCCAACTGCGTCTTCTCGGGCAACTCGGCCTCGTCAGGCGGCGGAATCTGCGCTTCTTCCAGCACCCCGATCCTGCTGAACTGCACCGTGGTCAACAATTCCGCCGAGAATCTCGGCGGTGGGATGTACAATTGTGACGAAGGCATATCGACCCTGACCAACTGCATCATCTGGGGCAACATGGCAACCGACTATCCGCGGCAGATCTCCGACGATGGGGAGAGCCCCTATACGGTCGCCTACAGCTGCCTGCAGGGCTGCAAAACTCAATCTAACAACATTCCCGACGATCCCCTGCTCAACGACGACCTGACGCTGCAGGCAGAAAGTCCGTGCATCGATGCGGGAGACAGCAGCGCCGTAGACGAGGAAATGGACATCGACCTGGCGGGCAACCCGCGCATCAGCGGCACAGCCGTGGACATGGGGGCATACGAGTACCAGCAGTAAGAGGCGGGAAGACCGGCAAACGCCCGGCTTGGGGGTCAGGATATGGAGATTCCGGCTGCCCGCGGGATGCGGCCCCAGGCCCGCGTCTGTCGTTATTCTTCCCAGAACCGGTACTCGCTCTTGAATATCTGATTTCTGCTCCCGTCAGACTGCTGCCAGACGACGACGGCGTTGCCGCTGTCATTCATGGCCACCTGGGGTAATAACGCATGCTGCCCATCCGGGCTGATGTTGTCACTCGGGTCTGCCGGGTTGGTCCACTCTCCGCCCCGGTACTCGCTCTTGAATATCTGCCATTTGCTCCCGTCAGGCTGATCCCAGACGATGACGGTGTTGCCGCTGTCATCCATGGCCATCTGGGGAAACTCCGCAGACCACCCATCCGGGCTGATGTTGTCACTCAGGTTTGCCGGGTGGGTCCACTCCCCGCCCCGGTACTCGCTATTGAATATCTGATCACGGCTCCCGTCAGACTGCCGCCATGCGATGACGGCGTTGCCGAGATCATCCATGGCCACCAGGGGATCAAACGTGTACTGGCCATCCGGGCTGATGTTGTCACTCGGGTTTGCCGGGTGGGTCCACTCTCCGCCCCGGTACTCGCTCTTGAATATCTGAGTCCTGCTCCCGTCGGACTGCAGCCATGCGATGACGGCATTGCCGCTGCTGTCCATGGCCACCTGGGGTAACTCCGCACCTCCCGCATCCAGGCTGATGTAATCATCCAGGCCTTCCGGGTCGGTCCAGGTGCCGTCCCGGTACTCGCTCTTGAATATCCGATCAAGGCTCCCGTCAGACTGTTCCCAGACGATGACGGCGTTGCCGAGATCATCCATGGCCACCCGGGGTAACTCCGCATCTCCCCCATCCGGGCTGATGTTGTCACTCAGGTTTGCCGGGTGGGTCCACTCTCCGCCCCGGTACTCGCTCTTGAATATCTGATCATTGCTCCCGTCATACTGCCGCCAGACGATGACGGCGCTGCCGCTGTCATTCATGGCCACCTGAGGCAATAGCGCATGCCACCCATCCGGGCTGATGTTGTCATCCGGGCCTGTCGGGTGGGTCCACTCTCCGTCCCGGTACTCGCTCTTGAATATCCGGGTGATGCCCCCGTCATACTGGTGCCAGACGATGACGGTGTTGCCGCTGCTGTCCATGGCCACCTGGGGGTCGTATGCATGCTGCCCGTCAGGACTGATGCTGTCACTCAGGCTTGCCGGGTGGGTCCACTCTCCGTCCCGGTACTCGCTCTTGAATATCTGCCAATTGCTCCCGTCATGCTGGTACCAGACGATGACGATGTTGCCGCTGTCATCCATGGCCACCTGGGGAGAATACGCAGTCTGTCCATCCGGGCTGATGTTGTCGGTAAGGCCGGATGTATGCTTCCAGTATGCGACATGGACCTGGTAATCCCTGGTAGAGCCGTCCTCTGCCGTGACACGGTAGGTGAGAGGACCGGCAAAGCTGTTCGCCGTCACCCCGCTCTCCTGAGCGATCCCCCCCACGCTCACCTGTGTCTGTGTCCCCGTGGTCGTGAAGCTCGCCTTCAGGCCGACTACGGCATCCACGTCCAGAGGCCCTGCCAGCAGGATCGTGCCGTTTGCCTCGTTTACCGTCCCCGTGAGATCCGCTCCCAGTGGCGGATTCGCCTCGGCGGTGAAGCTGAAGGCAGTGATCGCCTTGCCGGAAGAAAGGGGCGGATCGTCGCCGCCGCCACCGCTATCGCCGCCGCTGCTGCTACTACTGCTGCCGCCGCCACAGCCCGCAACCAGGACAAGCATGGTAAGAAGAATCGATTGAACAATACACCGGTGTTGTTTGATAAACATGATGTCACTCCTTGAAGTATATGCTCTCATGCGAGCATAACATCATTTCCCGTCTGAACAATTAAGAAAAAATCACGTTCTTTTCATTACGGACAACATCTTGAATTGCCTCCAAGAATTCGGGTGTGAGATGGGCTGGTGCTGGGTGGCAGCGGTGCAACGTCCCTGGCAGACGGAGATACATTGCTCGTCCTGGCCGACAAAGACGTCTTTGCAAAGATATCTTCCGAGATCAGCTCGAAGGTGCCTTAGAAAAACAGAAGATTAATTTTTAAAGACGGTATGCTCAATAAATCACTGGTTTCCAGCATACCGAAAGACAGGTGTAGATGGTGGGCCATGATGGATTTGAACCATCGACCCCTGCCGTGTGAAGGCAGTGCTCTCCCACTGAGCTAATGGCCCTTAAGAAACGGTTTCAGGAATATACCGAGCACCTTCTATGGTGTCAAGGGGAAAGAGGCAGACTTTTCAGAAGGCTAAGGTTATTCCTCGGGCAGCGAGAAATAGAAGATCGTGCCCTTGCCTTTTTCCGATTTTACCCAGACCTCTCCGCCCATCACGGTCACGGCCTTTTTTACGATGGAAAGGCCGATGCCTGTGCCCTCAACCTGTCCTTCGTGGCCCCGGAAGAAGATATCGAATATGCTGCCGATAAACTCCTTCTGGATGCCTGAGCCGTTGTCTTTTACCGAGAAGACGTGGGTATTGGGCTTTTTCTGATAGCCGATGCGGATCGTGAGGTCTCTTTGAGGGCACGAGTACTTGATGGAGTTTGAAATGAGGTTGGAGAAGATCTGCATGAGCCGTACCCTGTCTGCCTTGATCTTCGGCAGGGACGAATCGATCGTTATGGTGCCCCTCTTCTCGTCGAGCTGCGGCGCCACCTCGCGGGATATCTCGTCGATGAGCCCGATGACCGGGACCTCTTCCTTCTTCAGCTTCAGGCTTTCCACCGCGGACAGCGTCAGGAGGTTGGAAACGAATTTTTCCATGTGCTTTCCGCTTTCCTGGACGGCCCGGACATATTCCAGCTCCTTCTCGTTGAGCTTCGGCCCGGCGGTCTTCATGAACCGGTCGCAGAAACCGTTGATGGCGATGATGGGGTTCTTGAGGTCATGAGACACGGTGGATACGAGGCTCCTGAGCTCTTCGTTCCTCTGGCGGATGAGGTTCAGCGCGTCCTTGAGCTCTTTGGAGGTGTTGGTGATCTCCTGAAAGAGCAGGATGTTCTCCATGACCGTGCCCATGTGGACGCCGATGGTAATGAGCAGCCGCTCGTCATCCGGGGAGATCGTCCTCTCGCCGAAAGAGCCGATGTTCATGACCCCGATCAGACGGGTCCGCGAATAAAGCGGGATCGACGCAAAGGATTTTACGCCCTGCTTTTTGAAGGCGAGCGAGCTGATCCTCCCATCCTTGGATGCGTTCTCGATGATGATGGGCTCGCCCTTTTCAGCTACCCTGCCGGCGATGCCCTCTCCTATCCGGAGCTCCTTGATCGACTGCACGACGTCCTGGGGGATGCCGTAGGAATACGCGCACTTCAGGACCTGTGTGCGGTCGTCCAACAGGTAGATCCATCCTGACTCGATGTTCATGATCTGGAGAATCTGGGCAAGGGTGTTCTGAAGCACCTCTTCCAGCTCGATAGAGGAGCTCAAGGTCTTCGATATCAGATTCACGGCCGCGAGGTCCTGGTTCTGCCTCAGGAGACGCCTTTCCAGGGCGACCTTTTCCGTTACATCCCGGAGCAGGGCGACCGATGTCCCCGGCCGCTCCTCGATGAAATGGAAATTGCCCTCGAGGATCTTGTCTCCTGCCGTCGTCTTCATGGTGATCCTGCTGAAGAAGCCTTTCGCATAATTTTCTTTTAAGAGGGCAAGATCTTCTTTGCCCTTCTCGTCAAGAAGACTGAATATGTCTTTGCCCAGCAGCTCGTCTTTGGTTTTCCTGACGATGGAGGTGAAGGCCGGGTTGGTAAACGTGATCGTCCCCTGGCTCATGATGACGATCGCATCCGGGGCGTCCTCGATGAGCTGGCTGTACCTGCTGTCTCGCGAAAGCCCTCCGCTCACGAAATCGCCGATGAGGATATAAGTCGCGCCCAGCTTGTACCCGATGATGTTGATAAAGCCTGCCGCCTTCACGAACTTCGAGCTCAAGGTTTCCACGATGAGCGAGAAAGGCTTGTCGGTCTCGATCAGGCGCTTGAGGTTCTTCTCCAGGCGCTCGTCCACAAGCATCTTGTGAATGATTTCATACAGAGATTTGCCGACGAACGGCAGAACCGATGGATCGATGTTGGATTCGAGGAGCGGATTCATGTAGATGATAGTCCCGCTTGAATCGAAGGCAAGTACGGCAAACGGGGCCGTATCGAATATATTTTTTATCTGATTGCGGAGTTTGTCCATGTCAGCTCATGAGAGGGCATACGATTCGCCCGGCCCGAGAATATGGATGCGGCTTCTCGAGATCCGGGCAAGCTTTTCGGCGTCGTCCCGCGTGCCGACGATATCGCCGAAGTGGATGGGAATCACGTCATGCACCCGCATATCTTCTATCGCTCCGGCAGCTTCTTCCGTGTTCATGGTGTACGTTCCTCCCACAGGAAGGAGCGCCAGATCAACAGCAAAATGCTTCATCTCAGGGATCCGGTCGGTATCGCCGGCATGATAGATCCGCTTTCCGCCGATCTCCAGGATGAACCCGACCCAGCCTTTTGCCCGCGGGTGAAAGCCCTTGTCGACATTGTACGCGGGCACGGCTTCAACTGTGATATCGCCGATGTGCAGCTTTTCGCCCGGAAGGATCGCATCCGTAACTACAGGAGCCTGCATGGGTGCGATTATCCGCGTGGAACCGTCTGCGAGTGCTTCGATGTCCGGCAGGGAGAAATGATCGTAATGCTCATGGGTGAGGAGGATAATGTCGGCATGCAGCGAATGGCGGCCGGTCTTCCATGGGTCGATGAAAAGGACCCTGGAGGCGTTCCTGACCATAACGCTCGCATGTCCTAACCATACGACCTCTATGGACAAATAACACCCCCGAATGAACTGTGTAAAATAAAAGAGATACTCTGATTACATCATACAGAAGCAGAGGGACGGTTTCAATAATAAATCCTCTTTACTCAACGGATTGGTTGTCATAACTATTCGGACCCATGAGCATATCGAGCAGACACACGCTTGCCCTTATTCCGGTCTTTGCCGCACTGACCGCGGCGGGCGCATTCATCAAGCTGCCGGTTGCGCCGGTGCCGATCACGATGCAGAACCTTTTCGTGGTTATGTCCGGCATGATGCTGGGGCCGAGGGCCGGGGCGATAAGCCAGGTGATCTATATCATCATCGGGATCATGGGCATCCCGGTGTTCTCGGGCGGTGGCGGGCCCGGATATGTGTTAAGCCCGACCTTCGGATATCTCGTCGGCTTCATCGCCGCTTCGGCAGTGTCGGGATATGTCACGGAAGGAAAGCCGTTTTCCGTACGGAACGTTCTTGCCGGGTCGGTTGCGGGCATGCTCACGATCTATCTCATCGGCATGCCCTACCTTGCCTGCTACCTGAAGATCGTCATGAAAAAGCCCGATGCCTTCTGGATAGCCGCAAAAACCGGCATGATGCTGTTCCTGCCCGGCGATGCGCTCAAATGCGCGGTCCTCGCCATGGTCATGCCGAGGCTCGCTCTCTTGCGGGATGCCATACCCTCCGGCCGGAAATAACCCGGTTCCGCTCAGAATGCGCCGAGCTGGCAGGGCTTTATCTTGATCCCCAGGCTGTCGGCGGCGTTTCCCGCCTCGGGCCGGGGAATATTCGTTCCGTCGGCTATGTCCCAGAGGTCTTTGCAGGCGATGCGCCCGTCTACCGCCGCGGTTTTGATCTTTTCAAGGAAATCTGCAGGGACCTCGACAGGTCTGCCCACGGTCTTGTAGCAGGAGACGCCTTTCCTGCCGTATCCGAACAGGCCGAGCTGGCACATGTCCAGGCGGACCTTGAGCTCGGTGGCTTTATCGCCCACTTCTTTGGGAAGAACCCCCAGCAGGGCGGCGATATAATGTGCAACCGCGCAGGGAAGAGTATTCTTCAGGGGATAACTCCGGATCATTCCTTCGATTGTCTTTTTTTCCATCACGCAGGCTCCTCATCAACGGTCTGTGACCACCATCAGCGCGTCCGCCACCTTCGGCGACCCATCCACGATAATGATCGGGTTCAAATCTATCTCTTTTACCGCAGGGAGATCAAGGGCGATCTCTCCAAGCCCGATCAGGATGTCTGCCAGTGCCTGCCTGTCGACCTCTTCCATGTTCCGGTACGGGCCTACCAATGCCCTTGCATCGATGGAGTCGATCATCTCCATGGCATCGCTCCGGCTCAAGGGCGCCAGGCGGATGGTGAAGTCCTTCAAGGCTTCGGCATAGATGCCCCCAAGGCCGAACATCACGCATGGGGGGAATCCGGGATGGGTGCTGATGCCCGCCATGAACTCCCTCTTGCCGCGGAGCATCTCGGCTACGAGGATGCCTGCCTCCGGCTGCGCCGAGAGGATTGCATCGCAGGCTTTGCGCAGGCCTGCCTCGTCTTCGACGTTCAGGAACACGAGGTTCTGCTCGGTCTTGTGGGCGATGAACGAGGCGCAGGCTTTGACCGCAACGGGATACCCGATCTCTCGCGCCCCGGCGGCGGCCTGCTCGGACGTCTGCGCCACGATCTCCCGTGTCGTTGGAATCCCGTAGAGCTTCAGGATGCGTTTTGCCGTGTACTCGTCGATGACGGGTTCTTTCCTGCCGGCAACGATATCGAGCGCCTCTGCCGGGATGGTCCTGCCTGCGTTTCGAGCCGGAACGTCCCGGACCTTCCGGCGGATGAGGAGGTGTTTATACAGGCAGGCCATGGCTTTCGCCGTCTTCTCCGGCGAGTCGAAGGTGGGGATGGCATGATCGTGGAACACCCTGATGCAGTGATCTTCCCTGCCGAAGAACGACGAGATGAGGAGCGGTTTGCCGTACTTCGAGGGCATGTTCACGAGCTTGTCCAGATTCGCCTCGGAGACCTTGAGAAAGTCCTCCCGGGAAACGTCGATGAATTCCTTGATGGAGTCGTACAGCAGGTCTACGAAGCCGGTGTCCATAATCCCATGAATGATGACGCCGTCCAGGTCTTCCGCCTGGAAAAGGATCTCCGGGATTTTCTCGGTGAGCGTCTCCATGCCGATGTGGAAGGTGAGATCCACAGGGTTCCGCGCGCTTGCAAGACCCGGAAGGTACTGGCAGACTCGGTCCTGGATTTCGGGCGAGAATTCCGGGACCTCAAGTCCCTGGGCATGGCAGGTAGACGCGATGCCGGACCCCGGGCCGCCGGAATTGGTCAGCACGGCGATGCGGCGGCCCTTGAGCGGCGGGCTCATGGCTAGCGCCCAGCCGATCTTGTACACCTCTTCGATGGTGTCCACCCGGATGATGCCTGCCTGAGCAAACAGGCCGTCATAGATGAAGTCCGGCCCGGCCATTGCCCCGGTGTGGCTCGATCCCGACCGGGCGCCGGCCTCGTTCCCGCCTACATACTGGGCAATGATGGGTTTCTTCGCGCTGATCCTCCGCGCCGTTTCCAGAAACCGCCCCGCATCGCGGATGCCTTCGAGATAGAGGCCTATCGCCTTGGTGCCCTCATCGTCTCCCAGGTATTCGAGACAGTCGACGATGTCGATGTTCGCCTCGTTGCCCACGCTGATGGCCTTGTTCAACGAGATGCCGTTCCGGTAGAGGTAGTTCAGCGTCTGGGCGATATAGGTGCCGCTCTGGGAGGCAAGCGAAAAGTGGCCGCCCGACGACAGGAGCGGGCTCACCGTGATGTTCAGCGGCAGGCTCGTATTCACGATGCCCAGGCAGTTCGGCCCGAGGAAACGGATGCCGTACCGGGAGGCGATGTCGATGATCTGTTTTTCGAGCACACGGCCATCAGCCCCTGTCTCCTTGAAGCCTGCGGTGATGACGACCGCCGAGCGGGTCCCTATCCTGCCGAAGTCTTCGAGCATTTCGGGCACAAGGGCGGTCGGCACCACGAGTATGGCAAGGTCGGGCGCATAGGGGAGCTTAGGTATGGATGCGTATGCCTTTTTGCCCAGCACCTGCTCTTCCTTGGGATGCACGGGCATGATATCGCCGGTAAAGCCGCTTTTGATAAGGTTCAGCAGTTGGATCGTGCCCATCTTACGGAAGTTGTTGCTCGCGCCGGCAATGGAGATCGAGGCCGGGTTCATTATCTTATGAAGAGGATTCTCAGACATGCGTGCCATTCCTTTCACTTTTTATGGTCGATGAAGGGATAAATATCCGAATATCATTGCATTCTTTGTATCAATTTTTACCACACACAACAAGGTAAAAAATATAACGATCGTTCGATTTTGCCGGCCGCACGGTATGGGTTTCCGAATATCACCATGACTGCCCGGCCTCATCCGGCCTGGAAAGGGATGTTGCGAACAAGGCTTTTACCGCCATAATATATCTGTGGCATCTCTCAAAAAGACGATCACTTCTTCAGGGGTTTACCGCACCGTGCAGATGTATTGCGAAAAATGCCTGGAGCCCGACACCTACTTTTCGTGGTTCAGACACCACCTGTGCCTTCTCATCCTGAGCATTGCCGCGTTCTTTTCCATACTGGAAGTGTTCAGAATAACCGACCCCTACCCTTTGAGCGGATGGTTCGAGCTCAGGGCCACGCTTGAGGACCTGGGCTACCCGGGCATGCTCGTCTTTGTCCTCCTGGTTGCCGTCATGCCCCTCGTCTCGCCGATCACCATCCTTTTTATCACCGGGTCCGCGAGCTTCGGCCCATACCTCGGGATGATCCTTTCTTATCTTGGGGCCATCCTCAACGCCAACCTCACTTTTTTCCTCGTCAGGACACTCTCCATCGAAGAAATGTGGGGCAAGGCGGATAAGACGGCCAGGATCAAGGCGGCCATCAGGAGAAACGGCTTCCGTATCGTGCTGCTGCTCCAGGTCATGCTCGTTGTCCCGTTCGTTGCGATAAACTCTGCCGCCGCAGCTTCCGGCGTTTTGTGGAAGGACTTCATGAAGGCGACGGTCCTGGGCGTGCTCCCGTCCGTCGTGCTCTACTCACTGATCGGAGAGGCCCTTGTCTTAAGGTTTCTGCCCCCTGAGATCTATTTTGCCGTTATCGCGGTCGTGCTGCTGGTCATCATCATAACCGCGTGGCAGAAAGGAGATGCCCGTCCCGGAAGAAAAAGCCCGGAGTAAGTTTCCGACGAATTCTTCCTGAGAGAACCGGGGCGCGTAGTCGCGGATTCCCCTGCAGACTGGACCGCCTGCACCGCCGAAGACCTGCATTGAGAGCCCCTTGTCTACGGTTAAGGGCAGAACCCCCTGGACCAGAATATGCCCGTTCTTACGCAGCAACGCCATGCCCATGATCTTGGCCCCCCGGACGCAGAGCTCCACCGGTGAGGTCCGCTGAAAGCACACATCGGCGAATCCGGCCGTATCGCCCTGTATCTTGGCATCCAGCCCGCACTCTTTGAGTGCGGAGGCGAAGATCTCCGATACCTTCCTGCATGTCCCGATGACGCCGGTAAAGGGGGGAGATTCGGGAGCGGCGATGGAGAACGTCATGTCGTCCACGTGAAGCACGGCCCCGCCGCCGGTGGGCCGCCTTACGACGGGAATGGAAAGCTTCGTGTCGGCGGGTCTGAAACCCTTCTGGTGGAAGCCTGTAGTGAGGGCAGGCTCATCCCAGTTGTAGACCCTGAAAAATCCCTGACGATTCCCATCGAGAACCGATTGGAAAAGGGCAAGGTCTCTTGCCATGTTCAGTCGAGAGGGGCACCTTCCTTCGAGGATGAGGTGCCATTCGGTCATAGCTCTTCGATGATAAAGAGCTGATCGCCGTAGCCGACCCGCTCTCCATCCTGCTTCAAGATGGCGGCCACGATCCCGTCGATGTGGGACTCGATCTCGTTCATGAGCTTCATGGCCTCGACCACGCAGATTACCTGGTCTTTCTTTACCCGGTCGCCCACCTGGACAAAGGGCGGGCTCTCCGATGATGCGGACCGGTAGAAGGTCCCCACCAGGGGCGAGGTGATCGTTACCGTGGGTTTTTCCTTTGCGGCAATGCTGGAGGATTTCTCCGATTCTCTCGGTCTGGCCGAGCCTCTGTCATGCGGCAGGCCGGCGCCCCGGATGATATGGATCCGATCCGGGGTCCACTCAAGCTCCACCACGTCGGTGTTCTTGATGATCTCGATGAGCTCTTTGACCGTTTTTATGTTCATTTCAGCTTACTCTCTCTATATACTCGTCAGTTCTGGTGTCAACCTTGACGGTATCTCCTTCGTTGATGAAAAGGGGCACCTGGATCGTCTTGCCCGTTTCGAGCTTTGCCGGCTTCGAGCCCCCCGATGCGGTGTTCCCGCGAACGCCGGGATCGGTTTCCGTCACGGCGAGCTCCATGAACATGGGCAGGTCGATGCCGATGGGTTTGTCGTTGTGGAAGAGGATGCCCACCTCGATGTTCTCCTTGAGATACCCGATGGCCTCCGAGACGTTTTCTTCCTTCAGGTTCATCTGCTCATAGGTCTGGCTGTCCATGAACCAGTAGCCCGTATCGTCCTGGTATAAGAACGACATGTTCTTTTCTTCGAGGTTCGGGACATCCACTTTCTCGCCCGAGCGGAAGGTCTTTTCCAGGGTGTTGCCGGTGATGAGACTCTTCATCTTGGTGCGCACGAACGCGCCGCCCTTGCCGGGTTTGACATGCTGGAAATCCACGATGGTGAGCGGTTCTCCGGCAATCTCGATCTTCAAGCCTTTGCGAAACTGTGCGGTTGAGTACTGCATGGTAAAGTCTCCTAATTTGTTACTTTTATGGCCTCTTTATCAAGATTTGTAAGCAGCTTGCAAGAATTATCTGTGAGCAGGACCATATCCTCGAGCCTGACCCCGAACTTGCCCGGGAGATATACGCCCGGCTCGATGGTGAACACCATCCCGCTCTCCAGAGTGTCCTTCGAGAGGTAAGAAACCGTGGGCGCCTCGTGCACCTCCATGCCCACCCCGTGTCCGAGGCCGTGGCCGAAATACTCCGCGAGCCCGGCGGACTGGAGATGGTCGCGTGCGGCCTTGTCCGGCTCTGTTGCCCTGACCCCTTTGCCCACCGCTGCAAAGGCCGACTTCTGGGCTTTCCTCACGTGATTGTACACGTCGATGAATTCCTTGTCCGGCTCTCCGGTGTACACGGTGATGGTCTGGTCGGAGGTGTATCCCTTGTACACGGCGCCGAAATCGAACACCACGGGCTCGCCCCCCCGGATGATCTTGTCCGTTGCCGCGCCGTGCGGCATGGCGGACCTGGGGCCCGAGGCGACGATGATCTCGAAGGATGCCCCGCTCGCGCCCAGCCGCCGCATTCCGCACTCCAGGTCGAAGGCGAGGTCGATCTCCTTCCGGCCGATGATGCCCGCGGAGAGCACTTCGTTTATCGCCTGCTCCGCGATGCGGGACGCTTCGGTGATCAGGGCGATCTCGCCCGAGTCCTTGATGCTCCTTAACTGTTTGAGCTGTCCGCCCATGGGCGTCATCTCGATACCTTTGAACAGGTCCTTCATCTGGAGGAAGGAATCCAGGTCGATGACATTGGATTCTATGCCCAGCGTTTTGACGCCCTGCGCGTTTAACCGCTCGTAGATCTCTTCCCAGCGTTTGCGGATCTCGTGTACCTCTATGTTGGCTTCTTCCTTGGCCTGGAGCGTATTGCGGGAGTCGACGAACAGGGAGGCGGACGAATCCGTAAACACGGCGATCGCATCCGAGCCCGTGTACCCGCTTACATAGGTCACGTTGGGCCGGGAATAGAGAAGAATGGCGTCGAGGCCTTTAAGGAACGTCCTCGCCTTAGCGAGCCTTTGATCCGAGTAGTCCATGCACTGCCTCTAATGCCAGGGTGTAGCCGAGGGCGCCAAAGCCGTTGATGGTGCCCATGGCGACGTCGGAGAAAAGGTTTGTCTGCCGGAAGGGCTCTCTGGCAGTTACATTGCTGATGTGCACCTCTATGAACGGAATGTCCACGGCGAGCAGGGCATCGCGGATCGCAACGGACGTGTGTGTATACCCCCCGGGATTGATGATGATGCAGCTTACGCCCGAGCCACGTGCGGAATGGATTTTATCGATGATGGCGCCCTCGTGGTTCGACTGGAAGGCGGTAAGCTCAAGCCCGAGGGCTCCGGCCTTTTCCCGGGCGGCCTGCTCGATCTCGGAAAGGGAGACCGTGCCGTAAATGCCCTTTTCCCGCGCACCCAGGAGGTTCATATTGGGCCCGTTAATCATCAGTACTTTCATTCTTCATCCTTTCCAGCCAGCGCTCCAGGGTTTTGATGACGTGCATGGCCTGGACCTTTTCGGCTTCTTTCCGGACATCCGGATCGAGGGGCGAGCTTTTAAGCAGGGTTGCAAAGATATCGAGCGACTGGGCGAAGTGACCCTGCGCGGCATAGATCTTTGCAAGCTCCAGCGACGGTACGCTCACGAGCGGAGCCTCCTCGCGGCCGGATTGAAGGATCTCCAGCGCGTCGTCGTCATCCGGATAGAAATGGCTGTAATCCTCGATGCAGGAGCGGGCCGAGTCCAGGTCGCCCTTTTCCTTGTGGATAAGGGCCATGTAGTAAAACACCTGGGCCAGATCCCTGACCGTATCGGACAGCTTCAGGAATACCTTCATGGCTTCCCGGTGCTTCCCGAGCTTGTAGAGGGAGATCCCCAGAAGGAGCTGCTCTTCAGGGCCCTTAACGGAATCCGCAGATTCAATGATCTGAAGGAAGTCGCCTTTCTCAAAGGCCTCTAACATATCCATCAGCAAATCCTTTGTATGCTTCCAATACTTCGATTTCAGAAAGTTTTTGTACGCTAACATCCCCTATGGACGGTGTCAACACAAAGTGGATGCCCGTTCCCTGGCCCTTTTTGTCCATGGACATTGCCTCTGCTGCCTCTTCGCGACCCGGCAGCCGCAAGGAGGAGGGGATGATGTGCTCTCTCTCTATAAGACTTCTGATACGGTCGAAAGCGGCTCGGGACAATATGCCCCTTTTCACGGAGAGCCATGCGGCGAAGAGCATGCCCAGCGCCACGGCCTCTCCGTGGAGGACGGCATAGCCGGTGCTCTTCTCCACGGCGTGGCCGAGGGTGTGGCCGAAATTCAGGATTCTCCTCAAGCCCCCTTCCCTCTCATCCCCGCTTACGATCCGCGCCTTGTCCCGGGCGCACATGGCAACGATCTTTCCGTAGTCGCAGGCAGGGTTGCTCTCGATGTATTCAAAGAGGCCTTTGTCCATGATGATGCCGTACTTGATCACCTCGGCCATGGCGCTTCGAATTTGCGCCTGGTCGAGGGTTGCAAGGAAGTTTATGTCGCTCATGACGAAGAGGGGCTGGTGAAAGGTGCCCACGAGGTTCTTGCCGTATGCGTTATTGATGCCGGTCTTGCCCCCGATGCTGGAATCGGTCTGGGAGAGCAGGGTCGTGGCGGCGTGGATGACCGGGATTCCCCGCATGTAGACGCTCGCGGCAAAACCGGCCAGATCGCCCGTCACGCCGCCGCCGATCGCGAGGCACGCCCACTGGCGGTTCACCCGGCGGAAGAACATCTCGCCCAAGACCTTTTCCAGGAAGGCCGATGACTTGGATTCCTCTCCCGAGGGAACGGTCATCAGGACATGCGGCTGCGTGGCCAGTGTCTCTTCGATGAGATCTTTGTGGTGCTTCCGGACATTTTCATCCACGAGCACGAAGAGCCCTTCAGGGGTGAGGCTCCGCTTCATCAGGGTTAGGATATCCTTGAAGATGCCCTTCCCGATATAAACCGGGTAAGGATTTTCCGGCAGGATGACCCCTGTCGGCAGGGTGAATCCGGAAACGGCCTCCGAGATCTCCCTTGCTTCCTGATCCGCGGTCTTTATATCGGTGTCGATGACGAGGTCCGCGTCGGCATAGGCGTCCTTTCTCGATTCGAAGAGGGCGCGGGAATCGGTGTTCCACAACGGCCTGCTCTGGTCATCGGGGACGCGGCTCATGATGCTCTCGAAGGATGCCTTCAAGTGAACGATGAAGCCCGAAGCCTTCATGATCCTGCGGTTGAAAGGATTGACCGGCAGCCCTCCCCCTGTCGCGACGACGCAGGGCTCTGCCCCGGAAGCGGCCTCGAGCAGCGCCTTGCGCTCCAGGAACCGGAAGGCCTCTTCGCCTGCACAGCGGAAAATATCCGGAATGGAGGTTCCGGCTTTCTTGCTGATTACGGCATCCAGATCGACAAAGGGCATACCGAGAAGCGATGCGAGTTTCCAGCCCACCGTCGACTTGCCCGAACCCATGAATCCGGTGAGGAAGATCACAGGGACTCCCCCCTTTTCCGGAAGCTGTCGAAGGCCGGTGTGAGCGAGGCCATGTCCGGGAGCCCGAAGCTCGCAAGGATGGCGCTCGAGACCGCGATGATCAGCATCGCCTCACCCACGACCGATGCGGCCGGCACGGCGCAGTAGTCGGAACGCTCGTACTGGGCCCGCACACTTTCCCCGGTGCGGATATCGACAGACTTGAGGCCTTTCTGCAGGGTCGGGATGGGCTTCATGGTGCAGCGCACCTCGATGGGCTGCCCGTTGGAGATGCCGCCCTCGACGCCGCCCGCGTTGTTCGAGGCCCGCCGCTTCGGGTTGCCCGGCAGGATCTCGTCATGGATCTGCGAGCCGGGCAGCTCGGCGCATTCGACGCCTTTACCGATCTGGACGGCCTTGATTCCGGGGATGGACATGAGATAGGCTGCGATGGAAGTATCGAGGCGCTGGTCCCACTGGGTGTGCGACCCGATGCCTGCAGGCAGCCCGGTGAGCACGATCTTGAACTCGCCGCCGATGGTGTCGCCGTTCTCTCTGACCTCGTCGATCTGCTTCTCCATGGCCAGGGTAATATCCGGATCGGGGCAGAATACGCTTGAAGAGTCCCTTGATGCCCGGTCGAACGGTCCTTCATAATGGGCCTTGCCGATGCGGAGCACCCATGAATAGACGTCGATGCCCAGCGCGCCGAGCAGAGACCTGAGCAGCCCGCCCGCCGCGACCCTGCCCGCGGTCTCCCGCGCGCTGGAGCGCTCCAGGACGTTTCTCAAATCGGTGTGGCCGAACCGTGCCGCACCTGCCAGGTCTGCGTGGCCCGGCCGGGGGGTATAAAGCTCTTTGCCTGGCTGTACGCTCCACGGGTCCATATACTCTTTCCAGTTTTCGAAATCCCTGTTCCAGACCGCGAGCATGATCGGGCTGCCGAGCGCCACTCCTCCCCTGATACCGGAGAGCACGTCCACCCGGTCCTTCTCGATGGCCATCCTCCCTCCCCTTCCGTAGCCTTTCTGCCGGCGGGCAAGGTCGGCATCGATCATGTCCCTGTTTACGCGTAAACCCGCAGGGATGCCGTCGAGAAAGGAGAACACTCCTTTGCCATGGGATTCTCCGGCGGTATAGAATGTGAGCATCCGACCTCCTTTAACAAATCAATGGGACCGGATTATCATGGAAAGACTCCCTTTTTGTCAACACGTGAGGCACTTTGAACCCAATTAATATGGGATGAGATCAATAACTGAAGCAAAAAATTAATTTTGAATGAACAGGTGCAGAAAGACATGGGGCAATATTTCTACACAGACGGAAAGCTTACCAGCAGAAAAGAAACCGTGTATAGTGAGTTTTTTGACCTGACCATATTCCTTCGCGGCCTACTGATTCCTGCTGTATCTTTTCATTTCTTGAACAGGTGAATGACACAGACACCGCCTGCGCCGACCATTTGGGCCAGGGCATAATTGACAGGCTTGGGAATCTGCCGTTTGCCGCACTGCCCGCGCATCTGCCAGAGGATCTCGGCCACCTGGCCGATACCCGTGGGTCCGACGGGATGCCCCATGGAAATCAGGCCGCCGCTCGTATTGATTGGATGCTTCCCGTCAATGGCCGTCACGCCATCCTGAACCAGCTTACCTCCCTGCCCCGTTTCACATAAGCCGAGCGCTTCCAGATAGATGATCTCTTCGATCGTGAAGGCGTCGTGCAGTTCGATGAGATCCAGGTCTTCCGGGCCGATGCCGGCCTTTTTATAGGCTTCCCAAGAGGCCAGCCTGGTCAGGGTGATAAAAAAATCGCCATCTTCCGGAGTGCTTTTATTCACAGACGCGGCGACAGTCGGACACAGGTTGTCAGTATATTTCTTTGCTGTTTCCTTTGCGCAAACTATGACCGCTGCAGCCCCATCATCCATCGGGCAGCAGTGAAGGACCGTCAGAGGATCTACAACCATGCGGGCATTATTGGCCTGCTCCAGTGTGCATGGCTTCTGAAAGTGTGCATAGGGATTCAGGCTGGCATTGAAATGGCTCTTCACCGAAACCTGGCCCAACTGTTCCCGCGTGACACCGGATTCTTTCATGTAGTGTTGGGCGAGATCGGCAAAGTATTGGACCGGCAGCATCTTTTTAAACTTCGAATCTACCCTTTCGCCGTTTTCCGGCTCTTGCTGAGACTGTTTGGAGTCGGGCGGCACCACGCTCTCCGGCTGCGGCTGATTGGACACAGGCGGCACTACCTGGAGCTGCGAGCCGAGTTTATCAATGCCGAAGGCAAGCACGATATCATTCTCTCCGGAGGCGACGGACAGATACGCCTCCCTGA
Source organism: Syntrophaceae bacterium UBA6087 (assembly GCA_002448235.1). Taxonomy (GTDB): domain Bacteria; phylum Desulfobacterota; class Desulfomonilia; order UBA1062; family UBA1062; genus Phosphitivorax. The sequence goes on along the minus strand of DIXF01000010.1, from coordinate 16,354 downwards.
ACGCGGATGATCCACTGGCGGACGCATTTTCCACAAGAGTTATGCCCAAGCCCGTACATCCCATTTTATTGCAGATGGCATGCCCCCCGGATACACCGGGCTGCACCGTGCCGCAGTAAGCGGCCTCAATGTCTTTCCAGACCATACCGGCATCCTTCAGCGCACTTGAAATCGCCTCCGTACCCATATCAATAGTGGTTTTATCAGGAAACATCCCATAGCGATGAAGCCCGGCGCCGATGACAACAACATCTCTCATGATCAACCCCTTCCTGCAGCAATGATGTTTGAGTTACAAAAGCAATTTCAAAAAAGAGCCATCCCTTTTCTCCTCCAGTTCAGAGAGACATGCTCCGAACAAGGCTTCTGACCCCACATATTAATCATTATTAAACCATGTTACCTTTGCAGTATATAAAGATATTTAACGTATGACAATAGGACAATAGTATGGTGGCTGAGGAGTATGATTCCGCAAGAATGAACCCTGCCCTTCTTGGATAATATAATGACGTCAGGGGACTGGTGTTTAGCCCCCTGACGTTTTTTGTTTGGATTGCCAGTGCTAGAAGCTCAACTGTACGGAGCCGCGGTATGTCCGGCCGGGGACGGGGTACCAGTAAGTGCCCCACTGGCTCCGGTCGTTGAACTCGACCGATGTGTCGTCTAAAAGATTGCTCGCCTTGAAGGCAACGGTCGCATTTTTCGAGACCTCCATGGAAACGCCCGCATCGAGGATGTTCCTGTTGCCGGTCTTTTCCGAGTTGGCTTCGTCGGTATATACGCCTTCCCTGAACTGGTAGGCAACGAACACATTGGCCGGCCGCGAGTAGATCACGGGGAGATAATCGGCCCTTACAGTGAAGACCTCATCGGGCTTGAGCCGTATCGTCTTGCTCTCGAATTCTCCGCTGCCGTATCTCAGCCGGTTGACGGCGTAATTGAGTGAGATCTTCACGCTGTCCACAGGCGAAATCCAGGTGAAGGCCTCGACGCCTGCGGCATGGGCCTTGTTGATGTTGACATAGGTGAAGCCCCCGGTGTCCGGGAACTCCATCTTGATGAGGTCGTCGTATTGGATGACATAGTAGCTCGCACCCATGCCGAAGTTCTCGAACTCCAGGACAGGCCCTACATCCCAGCTCAAAGATTTTTCCGGTTTGAGATCCGGATTGAAGAGAAAGGGAGATCCCGGAAAGGATGGAGCATAGAGCCATCCCATGGCAGGCTCGTGATAGCCTGTCCCGATATTTGCCTTCAGGCTCAAACGGGGCATCACCTTCCAGAGGGCGCCGCTGTGGTATGTCCATTCTCCGTCGAAGTCAGAACTCCTGTCGTAGCGGCCGGTCAGGGTGATGAGTACCGGGTCGAGGTCAAGGGCGGACCCGAGGATGCCGGATGAGGTCGTACGGGAATGGATGCCGTAATCGTCGCTGCTTATCCGCTCTTTCCGCAGTGCAAAGCCGGGCTTGAGCTCGGCAAACCCGATTTTTTGGGAATAGAACATGTCGTAGTAGTCGCTGGTGAGCCTGGTGCGCGAGTCGGTCGAGGTGCTGTTCCAGAAGGTATTCGAGCGGTTGTAGAGCCGTGACGCTTTGATCTCCAGTCTCTGGTTCTGACCGAGATCCCCGGCAGTGCTGAGCGAAAGGAAGTTCTGGAAGGTATCAACTTCATCGTTCGGTGTAAGGACTCCGCTGCTGCCCTCACCGCCGGGTGAGCCGAGCTGCTGATCGACCATCCTGCCGGAGATAGCGGTATCCCATCCCCCGAGATCGAGCAGGAGCTTTGCCAGCAGAGAGGTGGTATCGTATTCATTGTTCAGCCTGCGTGCGGTCGTTCCGTCTTCACGCTCGTAGAGGAAGTCGTTGTCGGCCCAGTTCCTGGTGACGCCCAGCATGAGGCCCTGCCCCAGTTTCTGTGTATTCATGAGCAGGCTGTAGAGGTTGTATCCATAGCTCCCCTGCGAGGAGGTGAACTGGAGGGATTCGTCCAGGTCGGGCTTTCTCGTGACGATGTTCACTACCCCTCCCATGGCGGATTCTCCGTATGCGGCCGAGTTGCTGCCCTTGATGATCTCTATCCGCTCGATCTCAGGGATGGTGTAGAGGGAAACGTCTACGATCTCGCCCAGCGATGAGGAGAGCGGCACCCCGTCGAGCATGATCAGGGTCTGCTGGATTTTCGAGCCGCGCAAGGTCACGGGCGCAGGGATTGTCCCGCCGTAGTTGGGCAGGTCGACGTCGATGGACATCCGCAAGGCGCTGGCCGTGTCGGTAAGCCCATACCCGAGGGGCCGGATCTTCACGTCCTCGATGAAGGACGTTTTGGCCCTGTCGCTGACGGTCTCTGCCGACGTGTCTTCAAAGTTGGCGGCAGTGATGACGATTTCTTCAGACCGGGCGAAAGGGGCGACGAGGGTGAGGCAAAAAAGGATGACGATGAAAAAACTGATACAGCGTTGATACATATGGACACCTCCATGGTATATTCCCTTGGAGTCTCCATCCAGGCCCGCGGATGTAGTCCTTTACTCACGGATAGGTCTTCTGACTCACGGATCATCCAGATGCCCTTACCTTCCCGCTCTCGCAGTGGTCTTGTGTTCGGGCATCTGTCACCGTTTACAGCGGCGGCCCCGTCCCGGAATCGCACCGGGTTCCCTTGAATCCGCAGCAGGGTTTTCCGGTATGTATCAAAGCTGATAACGCATGTCAATGAAAACGCTGTAAATATTGTTTGAAGGGCGGTGCCTCGATGCCCGGCTTGTCATTGCGCTTTCGGGACAGGCTTGAGATCGCGGGGTGGAGAAGTGAGCCGGTAGAAACGTACTTTGTCGCCCGGCAGCCTGGCTCCATTGATATGGGCATCGCCGATGAACCGCAAGCCTTTGCTCTTTTCCCAGGGCGCCAGGGGGCTTTTTGCCTGGATCGAATCGGGGTAGTAAAAGCCTGTGACCAGCGAAAGCCCGTGCTCCTTCTCCCACGGGGTGGACAGGAAGGGGTTGCCCTCTCCCTGAAGCGCTTTGCCCGCCGCTTCCCGGGCCATACGCCAGCGGACCGGATCGGAGGGGCACAAGAACTCCTTCGAGAACTGCGATCTCTTCGAGACGGCAGGGTTGAACTGGCCTTTCATGAAGATCACTCCCCGTATGCCGCTGCCGTATAATTTCCGTTTCGAGAGGGATGCCTCGGCAAGGCGGACCCTGTTCATCACCCCCCAGGCAATGGCCTCATATACGAGGACGTCGTCCGGATATCCTGTGGAGATGCTTTCTGCATAAACCAGTCTGGCGAGGACTTCGGCTTCCTCAACGCCCGAACCGGCCACGGCATGTTCAATCGTTGCCGATGCCCCGAGCTTCAGGCACCGGGGATGTTCGTCACAGGGTGCTTCACCGCTGAAGGCGAAGAGGAGAATCGTGATCATGAACAAAACGGGCATGCACTTCGGGGGATTTTTCCCCGACCGATCTCTCGAACCCTTATATGGTGCGGTACAAAGCATTCATGCCCCCCGGTATGACCTGACATCGATCTTTAAGCAGTATGCCTGCTTCGTAGCAAGCCGGTCTGTCACTGTCAACGGGAAGCCGCAGAAAACGGGACTCTGCCTGAAGAGCGCCAGGCTTTTCCGGATGCGGATGTTCTTATGCAAAGAAACAATTTTCGTGCGAGGCTATTTTCTCCTTGAAAAGCGTAAGGATCTTTGCCATATATACTCCCATGAATAGAAACGCCGACAGGTACTTCAGCTATTATTATTTCTGGTTTATCTGGGGAGGACCGCCTGTGGGCTGATCTGTTCAAAAAAGACTTGAACACAAAGGCCGTGGGTGGTTCTTCCTCCCACGGCCTTTTTATTTTTTGGGCCTGAGGGGGATGAGATCCGGCGGCCGTCATACTGAATGGAGGAAAATATGATCATCTCTATGAAAAAGGGAGCAACACAGGAACAGATGAACCAGGTCAGGGAAATCATCGAGGGTTTCGGGTACAGGGTTCACGAGAGCAAGGGCTCCGAGAGGGTTCTGTACGGGGCGATAGGAGACGAGCGGGGCAAGGAACGCCTTACCTGCCTTGAGGCGCAGCCGGGAGTGGAAAAGGTCATCCCTATCCTCGCACCGTACAAGCTGGCTTCGCGGGAGACCAAGCCGGATTCAACCGTTGTCGACCTTGGGCTCGGCGTCACCATCGGGGGCAGAAAGCTCACGATCATGGCAGGGCCTTGCGCTGTCGAAAATGAGGAGCAGATCATGGAAGTCGGTGCGGCACTGAAGGAATCCGGCGCGCACATGCTCCGCGGCGGGGCTTTCAAGCCGAGGACCTCCCCGTATGCGTTCCAGGGCCTCAAAAGCGACGGCCTCGTCCTGCTCGCAAAGGCGCGCGAGAAATACGGGCTGCCGGTTATTACCGAGGTTATGGACATCGCGAGCATCGAGCTGATCCTGGAATATGCCGACTGCCTTCAGGTGGGCGCGAGAAACATCCAGAATTTCCAGCTGCTCAAAGAAGTGGGAAAGACAAACAAGCCGGTGCTCCTCAAGCGGGGCATGTCGACAAACATCGAGGAGTTCCTCATGTCTGCCGAATACGTCCTCTCGGGCGGCAACAGCCGGGTCATACTCTGCGAGCGGGGAATCAGAACCTTCGAGACCGCAACGCGCAATACCCTGGACCTTTCCGCCGTGCCCGTGCTCAAGGAGAGGACGCATCTTCCCGTCATCGTCGATCCGTCCCATGGAACCGGCCACGCACGGTATGTGGAGCGGATGGCCTACGCGGCCGTTGCCGCCGGTGCAGACGGGCTTATGATCGAGGTTCATCCCAGGCCCGAGCAGGCGCTTTCGGACGGCCCCCAGTCGCTCAGGCCCCAAGAGTTCAAGGCCGTGATGGAAGGGATCAGGCGCATCGCAAACGCAGTGGACAGGGAAATCTGAGCCCCTTGCTTTTTTCTCTTTGAGATACTAGAATAAATTCATGGGCTATTTTGTTCCCGGACAGAGAGGAATGCTCTTGAAAAGCACTGCCTTGGCAGAGCATATCGTCTCCAAGGAGACGAAGTGGAGCAACCACGACTGCTATGACGTGAAGACCCTCGTGGAAACGGACCACCACGAGAGAGAAGATGGGGTTTTTGCCAAGCTCGTGAGGCTCGATCCCGAGACACCGGGACGGCAGCCTCTGTACCGGATATGCCTCCAGGATACCCGGATTCTCGAGTTCGTGCAGAAGAGGGAGATCGACATGTGCTCTCTTCTTACCTTTATCATGACGCATGAGCTTCTGCATATCCACAGGTTCTCAACCGGCAAGGCCGATTTTTTCGAGGCCTTACGGGAAGACGAGGAGGTCCATGTGGACAACCTCACAAGGCTTTTCCTGGCGAAGAACCCAGTAACCGGCTTGAAAAACGTGCTGACTCTGCTTGACAATGTGGAGGCGGCGCCCCTATATAGCTTCACGATATGTGTAGAGCATGGGAGGTATTATAATGCCTATTTATGAGTATAAGTGTTCCAAGTGCAAAAATGAGTTCGAGGCGGTGCAGAAGTTCAGCGACGCCCCTATTCTCCAGTGCCCCACTTGCGGCGGGCCTGTGAAGAAGCTCATATCCCGCTCCGCTTTCCACCTCAAGGGCTCGGGCTGGTATCTCACGGATTATGCCAAGAAGAACAGCCCGTCTGAATCGAAGGCAGAGTCCGAATCTTCTACTCCCGTTTCAACGGACAAGTCCGGCTCCTCATCGGACTCGGATTAACGGGTACAGGCGGACATGGGACTTACCCATCTTGACGAGCAGGGCCGGGTCTCCATGGTGGATGTAGGCTCCAAGGATGCGACCACCAGAATCGCCCGCGCCCGGGGGCTCATTACCATGAACCGGGACACATATCAGGCTGTCATGGAAGACCGCATCAAGAAGGGCAATGTCCTCGCCGCCGCACAGGTTGCCGCCATCATGGCGGCAAAGAGCACATCGAGCACCATCCCCTTGTGCCATCCGCTGCCCATCGACCATATCGCGGTGGATTTCGTCCCCCATGAGGAGTCGTCGAGCATCGAGGTGTTGACCGAGGTCAGGGTAACCAGCAAAACCGGCGTGGAAATGGAAGCCCTCCACGCGGCAAGCATCGCGCTCCTCACCATTTACGACATGTGCAAGGCCATGGACAAGTCCATGACCATCGACGGCATCTGCCTCGTGGAAAAGTCCGGCGGCAAGAGCGGGCACTACGTGCGGCCCTGATCGTATCCATTCTTAGCGCTGTGAATCTCGATTGCTTCGGAGTTCGGCCATGTATACAATGTGCCGCAATCCTCCGCGTCCCGGCCGGGAGGTGCTCACGCGAAACCCTGCCCTGCACAGGCGTCTGTCGTATGCGCTGTCATAACTTTCGCCCCACACAGCCAGGACGCCGCCCGGTTTGAGCGCGGCGCGCATCCGTTCAATGGCGAGGCTGCCGTAAAACGGGTCTTTCAGTTTGTCCGACGCGGCGTGTGGCCCGGTGTAGAGATCCAGTATAATGGCGTCGAAGCCTTCGGTGGTCTTCCGGATGATATCGGTCACATCGGTAATCTCGACATCGACCCGCTCATCGGATACGGCCCCTTGTGTGATCCCCGCCAGAGGACCCCGGCACCACTGAAGCACCACGGGATTGATCTCTGCAACGACGACCCGTGCCGTGGCAGGCAGCGTATCCAATACAGCTTTGAGCGTGAACCCCATTCCCAGACCGCCCACCAGCACGCGTGGGAACTCATGCTGCTTGAGGTGGCTGCATGCAATCCGGCCCAGGGCGACCTCGGAGCGATTCGTCACACTGTTCATCAGCACCTGAGTACCGAGCACGATGAGGAAATCCTTTTCACCCCGTTGGCGCAGCTCAAGGGTCCCATCCCTGGTAGGCACGCTCTCGATGATCTTCCATGGTAGTGTCATGATCGTTCCAAAAATCTTTTGCCACCCGTTATACACGAACAACAGGTATTGTAAACATCCTGGACAAGGATAGAATCGAAACTCCTCACCCTTGTGGATAGCCGTGGATTTCATGAGCCAGGTGGTGATACTTCTCGTGGACGCCTTCTCCTGTCTCAACCTCTTCCACCAGGGCAAATGCCTTCTCGAGATTTTCCTGATCGTGCTGCGACAAGATGCGCTCCGCCATGGGAAAGAGCACCCCGTTTTCCTTGGCGATGTGGTTCTCAAGGAGGTTTGCATATGCAGAGAGGTTCTCCGAGATGGCCTTGATTGCATCCGTATCACCCAGCTTTGCAGCGGGAAGCAGCCCGGAAATATTGGAAATCCTTCTCCTCCCCTCGGTATGCTCCAGAAGCATGACGCTAATGGGCCCGCTGTCATGAGACATGCCTCTCTGCTCGAGCAGGGGGAACAGATGCTTTTCTTCCTTGGCATGGTGGCACTTGTCAGTAAAATTCCGGAAGAAGTCGAGCATCATCTCGATAAGGTCCGGCCTTATATCTGCTCCATCATGCATCTTCACGGCCTCATCTGCCACGGATTTCAATACGTGAATGATTACTTCATGCTCATGAACAAGCTCTTCTGTGGGTTTCATGGACTTCCCTCCTTCGATACTATTTTTATCACGGCGTATAAGCCTTTATATACTTATTCGCAGTCATGGAGCCTCCCTTGCCGTCATATCTCGGTTCACACTCCTTATGTAGACAACACGGGTATTTTACACGTCATAAGAGACACGATAACAAAACATACAATAGCGACGTTATGAGGAGAGACAAATGAAAAGACTGATTTTTCTGCTGTTAGTTTTGACGATGGTTCCAGTGACAACGGTAATGGCAAAAAATTCAAGGCATGCAAGAGATATTTATGTAAGAGACAGTCCTGCTGAAAGCTACGTTACCATCAAACTGGGCGTTTTTATGCCGAACGAGGATTCCGATTTTCTTGATGACGGGTTTGCCATAGGGGGCGCCATCGGTCATAAGTTCAACAGGAACTTTGCTCTTGAGGTCGGACTGGATAATGTTTCCACCGATTTTGATGATGGCTACGGTTATGAGGATGTTAACGTAAACATACTCGGCATACCGGTCACTGCCAAGCTTGTCGCCCCCCTTTCAAACCAGCTGGAATTCTATGCAGGCGGAGGATTCGGTGTATATTTTACCAATGTCGAGGATGATTACGTATACTACGATGGATACTATTATGACGATGGGGCCGACGACACTTCTCTCGGTTTCCATACGCTTCTTGGTGCGGACATCAAGATGAATCCCAATATGGCCCTCAATATGGAGGTAAGGTACACGCAGATCGAGCATGATCACGACGAATACTATTATGACGATTTCGAAGTTGGCGGGACAACAGCATCGATCGGACTGAAGTTTCTGTTTTAAATGGGAGCTGATATGCCTTCGTTGGCATTTCTTCTCATCGGGTTCCTTTGGCTTGCCTGGCTGCGAGCCGAACGGAGAAGAGCCCTATTGCCAAGATCAGGCCGTGATGACCGCGTCGACCTTCTCACGTATGTCACGGGCCACTTCATCGCGCTTTCTGTCCGAGTTGATGATCACGTGCCGTTTGTCAACGGCGAGGTCGAGGAAGGATCTCCTGATCTTCCGGTGGTATTCGGGTCCCTGGTTCTCGAACTTGTCTCCGGGCACGATCCTGGCCAGGGAATGGCCGGAGTCGATGTCCATGATAAAGGTGAGGTCGGGCTCGAGCCAGGTGCCGGTGAGGTTCATGAGCTCTCTGGTCTTCTCCAATCCGAGGTTGCCGAGCACGCCCTGATACACCAGAGTCGAATCGATGAACCGGTCGATGACGACGACCTTGCCTTCTGCAAGGGCGGGCTCGATGATCTTCGTGATGTTCTCCCGGCGGGACGCAAGCACCAGGAGCAGCTCGGTCATGTGGTCCAGGCCTTCCTGGAGGAAGAGAGCGCGGAGCCGCTCGGAAAAAGACGAGCCGCCGGGCTCTCTGAGAGAGAGCCACGGCAGCCCGCGTTGTTCGAGATGAGCACAGAGGAGTCTGGCGTGGGTGGATTTCCCCACGCCTTCTCCTCCCTCAAAACTGATGATCACTTCTTTTTATCGTTGAGTGCTGCGTGTGCGGCAGCGAGCCGTGCGATGGGCACCCGGTACGGCGAGCAGCTGACGTAGTTGAGCCCTGTCTTGTGGCAGAACTCTATCGAAGACGGCTCACCGCCGTGCTCTCCGCAGATACCCACCTTCAGGTCTTTCCGTGTTCCCCTTCCCTTTTCGACCGCGATCTTGATCAGCGCGCCGACGCCTGTCTGGTCCAGCGCCATGAACGGATCCTTGGGCAGGATCTTCTTGTCCACGTAGAAGGGCAGGAACTTGCCTGCGTCGTCACGGGAAAGGCCGAAGGTCGTCTGGGTAAGATCGTTGGTGCCGAAAGAGAAGAACTCGGCCTGAGTCGCGATCTCGTCGGCGGTTATGGCTGCCCTGGGCAGCTCGATCATGGTTCCGACCTTGTATTCGAGTTTGACCTTGTACGCTTTCAGAACTTCCTCGGCTATGTCCACGGTCATCTTCTTCATCATTTCGAGTTCTTTGACATGGGCCACGAGCGGTATCATGATCTCGGGCTTCACGTCGATCTTGGCCTTCTTGCACTCGCATGCGGCCTCCATGATGGCCCGTACCTGCATCTCGTAGATCTCGGGATACGTCACGCCCAGCCTGCAGCCGCGGTGGCCGAGCATGGGGTTGGCCTCGTGGAGCGATTCGCGCTTCGTCTTCACCTCTTCGACGGTCTTCTTCAGCGCCTTTGCAACCTCTTTGATCTCTGCATCCGTATTCGGGAGGAACTCGTGCAGCGGCGGGTCGAGTAAACGGATAGTGACCGGCAGGCCGCTCATGACCTTGAAGATGGCCTTGAAGTCGCCCTTCTGCATGGGCTCGATCTTCTTGAGCGCCTTGCGCCTGCCCTTTTCGTCGTCGGAGAGGATCATCTCGCGTACGGCCAGGATCCTGTCCGCCTCGAAGAACATGTGCTCGGTGCGGCACAGCCCGATCCCCTCAGCCCCGAAGTCGCGGGCGACCTGGGAATCTTTCGGCGTGTCGGCATTGGTCCGTATGCCGAGCTTTCTGAAACTGTCGGCCCACTGCATGACGGTGCCGAATGCGCCGGACAACGTCGGGTTCATGGTGGGCACCTGGCCGAGCATGATCTCGCCGGTGCTGCCGTCCAGAGAGAGGTAGTCGCCCTTCTTGATCTTTTCGCCCCCGATCGTGCAGAGCTGCTTTTTATAGTCGATGACCAGGTCCTGGCATCCGGAGACGCAGCACTTGCCCATGCCCCGCGCAACCACCGCGGCGTGGGAGGTCATGCCGCCCCTCGCCGTCAAGACACCCTGGGCGACATTCATGCCGTGGATGTCTTCAGGAGAGGTTTCGAGCCTGACCAGGATGACCTTCTGGCCTTTTCCCGCTTCAACTTCCGCATCCTCGGCCGAGAAGACCACCTTGCCCACTGCGGCGCCCGGTGAAGCCGGAAGGCCCTTGCCGAGAACCTTCTTTTTCGCCTTGGGGTCGATCTGGGGATGGAGGAGCTGATCGATCTGCTCGGGGCTCACCCTGCGGACAGCTTCTTCCTTGGTGATGAGCTTTTCCTTTACCATGTCCACGGCTATCTGGACGGATGCCGCAGCGGTGCGCTTTCCGTTTCTGGTCTGGAGCATCCAGAGGTTGCCTTCCTGGATGGTGAACTCGATATCCTGCATGTCCTTGTAGTGCTTCTCCAGGGTCTCATAGATCTCGACGAGCTGATTGTACTGGTCGTGCATTGTCTCTTCCAGCGAGACATGGGACTTGTCGCGTTTGCCTTTTTTGTTGATGGGCATCGGGGTCCGGATGCCAGCGACCACGTCCTCGCCCTGTGCGTTCTGGAGATATTCGCCGAAAAAGATCCTCGCGCCGGTGGATGGGTCCCGGGTGAACGCGACTCCTGTGGCGGAATTGTCGCCCATGTTTCCGAACACCATGGCCTGGACGTTGACAGCGGTTCCCCATTCGTCCGGGATGTTGTTGAGCTTGCGGTAGGTGATGGCCCGCGGGGTATCCCAGGACTTGAACACTGCCTCGATACCTCCCCAGAGCTGATCCATGGGGTCTGACGGCAGGTCGCGGCCGGTCATTTTCTTCACCTTTTCCTTCATTGCTCCCACGAGCTTTTTCAGGTCTGCGGCGGAGAGGTCGGTGTCGAGCTTGACCTTCTTCTTGTTTTTCATCTTCTCGAGCTCTTCTTCCAGAACATGGGAATCGGCGCCCATGACGACGTCCGAGTACATCTGGACGAAGCGGCGGTAGCAGTCCCACGCGAACCGCTCGTTCCCGCTCATCTTGATGAGCCCGTGAACGGTCTCGTCATTGAGACCCAGATTGAGGACCGTATCCATCATGCCGGGCATGGACGCCCGTGCGCCTGAGCGTACGGAAAACAGGAGAGGCCCTTCCGTATCTCCATATCCAAGGCCCATGATGCGCTCGACCTTCTTGATGGCATCCTTTACCTGGGTCTTGAGCTCTTTGGGCAGCCCCTTCGATTCATAATAGACCGTGCACATTTCCGTTGAGATGGAAAAACCGGGCGGAACCGGAATTCCCAGGTTGGTCATTTCGGCCAGGTTGGCACCTTTGCCGCCGAGGATGTTCTTCATATCAGCACCGCCCTCGGCCTTGGTTCCCCTGCCTCCAAAGAGATATACGTATTTCTTCGCCATAGCACTCTCCCTCTTTTCGCTTTAGGTGTTAGAAAACAGATAGAAGATAGTATAAATAAAGAATTACATTCAAGCAAAAAATCGCTGGGAAAGCGTATTAATCCAATGGATTTTCCCGGGATCTCTTCGCGTTCTCTACGCCCACCCCTTTTACATGGATGGGCCATGGCCGTATCATCGTTAACTCGCGCCTAAGACATGACCTTTACTATCGATCTTGCAGCAACGATCCCCGAGCAGCTTGCCTGCATGAGGCCGCGGGTAATGCCTGCGCCGTCGCCGATGACATAGAGTCCTTCGATCCTGGTTTTCAGCCCGTTGTCGAGGTCGATGCGGTTGGAATAGAACTTCACCTCGATGCCGTAGAGGAGCGTGTGGGCGGAGTTCACTCCCGGCGCGATCTTGTCGAGGGCCGAGAGCATCTCCATGATGTCCGAGAGGATCCTGTAGGGCAGGCAGTAGCTCAAGTCGCCGGGGGTGGCCTGCTTCAGGGTCGGCAGCGTCGCACACTTGAGAAGCCTGGCCGGGTTCGTCCTCCTGCCTGACTGGAGGTCTCCCAGGCGCTGGACAATGACCCCCTTGCCCAGCATGTTCGCAAGCTTGGCAACGGATTCGCCGTATCCGATGGGGTCGTCGAAAGGCTCGGTGAAATCAGCGCTCACCAGAATGGCAAAGTTGGTGTTGTCCGTCCGCTTTCTCGCCCACGAATGCCCGTTTACGGTGAGGATGTCTCCGAGGGTCTCCCGCACGACCTCCCCGTAGGGATTCATGCAGAATGTCCGGACCTTGTCGTCGAAGGTTTTCGAGTAATAGATGAACTTTGTCTCATAGGCCTTCCGGGTCAGGTTCTCCAGCACTACGGCAGGGAGCTCCACCCGCACGCCGAGATCGACCGGATTGGGCCTCGTTACCAGGCCGAGCTTTTTTGCCTGGTCCGACATCCAGGAAGATCCGATCCTTCCCGGCGCGGCAATGACGAAGCGGGTGGTGACTATGGACCCGTCTTCGAGCTCAACGCCCGTAACACGGCCATCCTGCTCCATGATGGACGATGCCTTTGTATTGAATACCATCGTGACGTGGCTGCTCAGTTCGTCCCGCATATCCTTGAGGATCGTATAGCAGTTTTCCGTCCCGATATGGCGGACCTTGGTCGGGATATAGACGAGCCCGGCAAGCCGTGCCTGGGCCGAGATCACATCGGCATCGTCCCCTCCGACGGAGTATACGCCCCCGGTGGAATTATAGCCTGCGTAAATCCGGTCTACCTCCTCGAGGAGCGCGATGAGCTCGTCTTCATTGAGGAGGGAAGACAGCTGCCCTCCGACATCCGTGGAGATGGTGAGCTTGCCGTCGCTGTAGGCCCCTGCTCCGCCCCAGCCGATGAGCATATCCTTTCCGGCCCTGCTCCTCTCGGTAATGTCCTTGCCCTGCTCGATGATGACGATATCGAGACCGCGTGCGTGCCTTGTGAGTTCAAGCGCGGCAAATATTCCCGCCGGGCCGGCTCCTATGATTACAACGTCAGCCATACATTGCACCCCTTTTTCTGACCAGAATGATAAACGCGAGTATCAGCGCCGCAAGATTCGCCCCCCACGAGGCAATCAGGGGACGTAGGTATCCGGATGCCCCGAGCTCGGTCATGCCGGAATGGAGAAACCAGTAGGACAGGCCGAGAATCAACCCGATGGAGATCCCCCGCGCTATGCCTCCTGCCCGGGGAAAACTCATGCCGAACGGGATCACGAGCAGGCTTATAACAAACGGTGCGATGGAAAAGCTTATCCTGCTGTGATAGAGGGTTTCTGTGGTGGGAGACGCCGTTCCGCCTTCCTGAAGCTGCCCAATATACTCACGGAGCTCGGGCAGCGAGAGCACCTCTGTGTTCGTCTGCGCCATGACAAGATCTTCAGGCTCTTTTGCAAGCGGCAGGACCGAAGAGGGGCGCGGCTCGGAAATACCGTGGCCGCCGAGCTCGATGATCTTCATTCCGGAAGCGGCCCATTTTTCTCCGTCCCAATGGGCGCTTTTCGCACGGACGACCTCCTGGAGCCTGCCCGAAGAGAACCGGTAGCAGGTGATGTTCTCCATGGTGCCCCTGGTGACGTCGAGGTTGTCCACGCCGTATATATCCTGGCCTACTTTGAAACGCCCGCCGGATATGGTGAACGATCCGGATACGTCGCTTTTCTCGATGGAGAGGTTCTCGATCCTGTCGGCTGCCCGCTGGCTCATGGGGTAGAGGTAAAAGCTCGTGCCCGCCATCAGGAATGTGGCAAGGATTCCTACGATGAGATAGGGGGCATAGATCTTCCATGCAGGCACCGAGCACGCCTGCATGGCGATAATCTCGCTGTTCCTCGCGAGAGCGGCCTGAGCGGCGAGGATCCCCAGGCAGACCGAAAACGGCAGCACGAGGTGTATCATCTTGGGAATGGACAATGCCAGGTATTGAGCGATGGTCGAGAGCCCGGTGTCGTATTCCGCAAACATGGTGATATCCCCGAACAGCTTGGAGATCACCATGAGAAGGACGAGGCCCGTAAGCGCCGTAAGGGACGACAGAAGCGCCTTTTTCAGGATATAGGTGCGGAGTATGTTTGCGATCAGACTTCTCCTTTCTGTAAGCGGCTCCGCCTCATCGCCCACACGCCGAAGAGGAGAAGGCAGAAAACGAAGTCGGGCAGCCATGCGCCGAGCATGGGATTGAGCGTGCCCGCTTTTACGAGGCGGTCGGCCATGAGGTAGAACATATAATAGCAAAGGATTGTCCCGAACCCGACAACGATCCCCGTATGGCGCGGAGCCCTCGGCTTCTGGATCCCGAACTGCAGCCCCACCAGGGCGAGAATGATGTTGAGGAAGGGGAAGGCGAACCGGTTGTAGTACTCTTTGACGAGCTTGGGCTTTCTGTTTTCCTTGGCGATCTCCTGTTTAAGCTGCGGCTGGGTGAGCGCGTCCGCGGAACGCAATTTCATTTTCCTGCTGAAATCGGCTTCCAGGAGAAAATCGTACTCATCGAAGGTGATATATCGCAAGGCCTGTTTGGATTCCATGAAGACGCTGCCCCGGGTAAGCCTCATGAGAATGCCCGACGGTCTGGCCTCCAGGGTCCCTCTTTCCGCCGCGATAACGGAGTGGTCTTTTCCCTTTGTCTCGATGAATACATTGCCGAGGCTCCGCTCTTTCTGGTTCACGGACTCGATGTAGAGGGTGATATCCTTGAACGTATCGATGAACTCGCCTTCCTGGAGAAAGGCATAGACCTTCTGCGGGGCTTTCTGGATGAGTCTCTCCTGTATCCGCTGCATGGAAAGCGGTCCCAAGTATGTGGAAATGCTCAAGTGCGCGGCAAAGCACAAAAACGCTATGGCCAGGATGGGGGTATACAGGGTGCGGCGCGGTATGCCGCAGGCCTGCATGGCGATGATCTCAGATTCGATCGAGAGCCGCTCCAGGGCCATGAGCACGCTGAAAACAAGCGCCATGGGCAGGACAAACACCGCCATCGGAACCAGCGCGAGGAGCAGGACATCGAAATCGTCAATGGATATCACCTGGCCTATGCGTATCCACTCGACGATGAACATTACCCCGTAGAGTACCAGCAACGCACCGAGAAATAGCCTGGCCAGATGATTCAGGATATACCTCTGAATGATCATGACCGGGAATTATAATCACAGTATCCTGTGTTGTCCACTCCTTTGGCGTTCCTTCCCGCTCCGGGAGACTAAAAACGTACCAGAGGATTGACAGTGCCGGGAGAACCTAGTATCTTTTGTTTCGATGAACCCTAACTACCTGCGCATGCTACCGGTCCTGCTCATACCCCTTGTCTTCGGCTGTGCTCACAAGTACAGCCAGGAGGAGTATCAGGGGGTCTTGAACGACCTGAATGTCTGTACCGAGGAACTGCGGACGGTAAAAGAAGATAACCAGAACATCTCGAAGAATATCGCCCAGATGCAGGAAAAGCTCGACAAGACCGCACAGATGCTTGCCGAAGCCATGGCCGAACGGCAGGAGCTCCTTGACAAGAATATCCAGTGCCTTGAGGAAAAAAAGACCCTGATCAATAAAATCTCCCAGACCAGCAACGCGAGCCAGGAGAAGAAAAACGCCGTTGTGTACCTGAACAAGGATTACGAATATATCACCTCTTTCCTCGATAAAGAAAGGCTGAGCGATGAGATTTATATCATCCGGACCCAGGGCAAGATCAAAATAGTCATCCCCCAGGGCACGCTCTTTCCCACTTCGGGGAGCGCGTGGCTGACGCCGAAGGGTACGAAGCTCATCAAAAAGATCGCGCTGGGGGTCAAGCAGCTTTCCCCCACGGCCATAGAGATCGCAGGTCATACGGACAGCACGGTTGCAGCCGATTCGAAGAGCACATACCCCACGAACTGGCATCTGGCCCACGCACGAGCCCTGGCAATTCTTACGGTCTTCGAAGAGAGCAAGGTCAAGAAGGAGCTTCTCTGCGCCGTATCCTACGCAGGCGTCAAACCCATTGCGGACAACGCCACGAACGAAGGCAAGGCCATGAACAGACGGGTGGAGATAATCCTTACGCCCTAGGGCCTGTCATCAAATAGGGGG
>DIXF01000003.1 GCA_002448235.1 Syntrophaceae bacterium UBA6087 | reverse complement strand
GGCTTATTTGATGACAGGCCCTAGTGATCGACAAAAGGCAAAAGAAGGGCTCGATAGTATCAATAGGCTCTGCAGCCAGCTCCGTGTTGGTGGAGTAAATACAACTGAACCCGAAACAGCAAGGGTATTGAAGGCGTTGTCCGACAGCGGTTTTTTTAAGTTGGGCGGTGTTCTTATAGGAACCCATGCGTTTCTCATTATGGGGAACACGCTCGGAGTGAAATGGGATAAACCCTCTCTCCGAACTCAGGACAACGACATCGCAGGACCTGCACACATGGAAATTGCTGTCCCTGATCTTACAACGGATGTCCCTGGGACTCTGGAGAGCCTCCAGATGGGATTTCTTCCCATTCCGCCCTTGAATCATAAACATCCATCGACATCATTTCATATTCGGGGAAAGGAGCTCAGGGTTGATGTTCTTACTCCTGCAAAAAGACCAGATGAGACCGCTCCCATCTACATTCAAAGATTAAAGACAGCAGCGCAACCTCTCATGTATCTTGATTTCATACTGGAGTCACCTATACAGTCTGCTGTGGTAAACGGGTGAGGAATTCTTGTGAGTATTCCCGATCCTGCCAGGTTCGCTCTTCATAAACTTTTTGTATCCGGAGAACGGTTGGTCTCAAGCAGCATCAAAGCTACGAAGGATCTCTTTCAGGTATCCCAGCTCATGAAAGTTCTTCTCGAAGACAGGCCAGGAGATCTCTCGACGGCCTTAGAAGCGTTGCAATCACGTGGGAAAGCATGGGTAAAAAGATATGAGAAGGGATTGAAGAAACTGAGCGATACTTATCCTGAGACATATAGCTTGTATAAATCCTACTTTTCTTAATCCATCTGGGTGACCGAAAAGTTATGGTCTCCGAAGGATATTGTGGAACTCATTAATCCACCATCCCGAAATCAGAGAAAACTTTGAAGTGCATGCCAGTATCGAAACTCTGAGATGTCATTCAAAAGGTATCAATATCATTCGGATATCATAGGCCTAACCAATTAAATATTTTACAGACAGCTGTCCTCATATTTGAGAAGTTCATTAAGTATTATAAATGATATGGATAGTGCCTGTCGATATTGACAGGCGTTGTCTATTCAGATAAAGAATCTCATACATTGTGGGGATGGAGTCCCCCATAACCGCCCGGCAGGCTGATGACTCCTATCAGAGAGATCTGAAGGAGATTATATGGAGCCTGCTCCAAAGAACGTATCAATAGCCGACACGAAAGAGCTCATCGAGGTAATCCGTGAGACAGCCTCCCGATTTCAGATCATTTCCCTGAATAGACAGATCGAAGTCTGTGAAGATCTTATCGAGAAGAACCCTCTCATAGACGTTGCCATCCTTGGACAGTTCAAAGCCGGAAAAAGCTCGTTCATCAACAGCCTTATCGGCAAACCTATCCTCCCCGTGGGAGTTATCCCGGTAACGACCGTAATCACCCGCATCCAGTTTGGCCGGAAAGAACGGGCGGTTGTTAGCTACTTCGACGGTACAAGCGCAGAAATACGTTTAGAGGACCTTGGAGCCTATATTTCCGAGTCTGAGAATCCTTCCAATTCCAAGGACGTGGATGTTGTGGATATCGAGCTTCCGGCCCTTGCCGATTATCCAGGCCTCCGCCTGGTAGACACTCCCGGTATGGGGAGCGTGTTCAAGTATCACAAGGAGGTATCGGAGAACTGGCTGCCGGAGGTCGGTGCGGCCATCCTCGCAGTAAGCTCCGACCGCCCTCTTTCCGAATATGATCTCGGCCTCATCGAGGATCTGGCACACCATACTCCGAGGATTATCCTCCTCCTCACGAAAGCCGACATTCTGAATCCCGATCAGCAGGAAGAGGTGGTCCGGTTTTTCCGGAAGACGTTAAAGCAGAAACTGGACAGGGAGTTCCCCATATTCCCCTATTCGATACATAAAGACACCGAGATTCTAAGAGAGAGGATCGGCTCCGGACTGTTGAAAGAGCTGTCTACAAACCGGGACCAGGAATACAGGCGCATACTCCTCCACAAGTCCCAGTCTCTGTTGAGGCAGTGCCTTTCCTACCTCAATATCGCCATGAAAACTTCACTCCAGGCAGATCATGATCGGGACCTGCTCCACAAGCAGATCCTTGACGAAAAGGTCGGCTATGAACAGATCAGAGAAGAGATCAACGTGATCACGAACGAATGCCAGAGGCAAACCCGGATACTCCTGAAGAATCACCTAGACCGGTTCCGGAACCCACTTTCAGAGAAATGTATAAACAGGCTATCGGAAGAACTGCCCTCATGGAAAGGCAATCTGTGGAAGCTCACCAGGAGGTATGAAACGTGGGTTGCCGAAGTCATGGAAGGGGAGATGCAGCACATCTCGAAGACGGAAAACGAACATTTCTACGGCACCCTGAACAAAGCCCATGCAGGTCTCACCCGATACCTTTCAGGTTTTAGGATGATGCTCAACGACAATATCAGAAAGGTCCTGGGCATACAGCTCGCCGAGACGGAATGGAAGATCGAGGTTGCACAGCCTGAAAAGCCCGATGTCAAAGTCATAAGCAGCTTTGACATACATTGGGACCTCATCTGGTTCCTCATCCCCATGGTTGTTTTCAGAGGAATCTTTGAGAGGCATTTCCTGAAACAGATGCCCTGGGCTGCCGAAGTGAACCTTTCCCGGCTTGCTGCGCAGTGGGAAACCGGGATCAATAAAGCTATAGATGAGATGCGCAACCAGACGCTTGCCTATATCAAGGACGAGCTCTCCACGATCGATGCGCTGCTGTCTAAGAGCCAAGGCAGTACCGAGGAAATATCCGAGCTGGTCTCAGTGCTTCAGGGGCATATTATCGACGCATAATCGTGAGGCAATAAATGGGGATGGATCCCCTTCGGAACCAGCTCCAGTCTATACGGTCTGAATGCTGGAATCATTAATCAGTTCCGGTATTCAATCCTCAATATCGCCATGAAAACTTCGTGGGCGTCGTGGTCGCAAGCGCTGTGATGCCCACGTTTATCGCCCAGCAGTGGTTCGTGCCCACCCACTCAGAGGACGTCATTGAATGGAAAGACGAAGATGAATGCGTACAAAAAGCCGATGCTGAAACACCGGCTGACCACATATCTACAAAACTCATAGAGGAGGATATTACATGAGTGAGATTCAAGGCGTAGTGGCAAGGGAAATCCTTGATTCACGGGGAAATCCGACAATAGAAGTCGACGTCTACCTCTCTACCGGCGATATGGGCAGGGCAGCGGTTCCCTCTGGAGCGTCTACGGGTGAGTACGAGGCTGTCGAACTCAGGGATGGGGACAAGTCCAGGTACAAGGGCAAGGGGGTCTTAAAGGCCGTGGAAAATGTGAACACGAAGATCGCCCCTGTGCTTATGGGAATGGATGCCCTTGATCAGGCGGGTATCGACTCCATCATGCTGGAGCTCGACGGAACAGAGACCAAGTCAGTCCTGGGTGCCAACTCTACAACCGGCGTTTCCGTAGCCGTTGCCAAGGCCGCCTCGACGTTTCTGGGCATCCCTCTGTACAAGTATGTAGGAGGGGCTTTTGCCAGAGAACTCCCGGTCCCCATGATGAACGTGATTAATGGCGGGAAGCACGCCGACAATAATGTGGACCTCCAGGAGTTCATGCTCATGCCCTTGGGTGCCCCGAACTTCAGGGAAGCCCTCCGGTATTCCGCCGAGACGTTCCACACCCTGAGGGATATCCTCAAAAAGAAGGGCCTCTCCACTGGAGTGGGAGACGAAGGCGGGTTCGCACCCAACCTTAAGTCGAACGTCGAGCCCTTCGAGCTCATCGTCCAGGCCATTGAGAAGGCGGGTTACAAGCCGGGGATCGACATCTCCATTGCGATCGACCCCGCAGCGAGCTCATTCTTCAAGGACGGCAAGTACATCCTCGCCTCCGAGAAGGACCCGGAGCGCACGAGTGAGGAGATGATCGATTTCTACACCGACCTGGTGAATCGCTTTCCCGTCGTGTCTATCGAGGACGGCCTCGACGAGAACGACTGGAAAGGATGGAAGGCCATGATGAAAAAGCTGGGCTCCAAGATCCAGATTGTGGGAGACGACTTGTACGTCACCAACGTGAAGTTCCTCGAAAGGGGCATCAAGGAGAAGGCGTCGAACTCCATCCTCATCAAGGTCAACCAGATCGGCACACTCACAGAGACGGCAAACACCATCGCTATGGCTCGTCGTGCAGGCTTCACCGCTGTATTTTCTCACCGCTCCGGCGAGACTGAAGACGCCTGGCTTGCGGACCTTCCAGTGGCCTTCAACACCGGCATGCTCAAGACAGGGTCCACCTCCCGCTCCGACCGACTCGGGAAGTACAACCAACTTTTGCGCATCGAGGAAGAGCTCGGGTCCAGTGCGATATTCAGGGGAAAGGATGTGCTGTACAAGGTATAAAAATTCAGAGCTGGGGGCATTTTTACGCCCCCAGCCATTAATGCTTTGTGATGAAGTGAACATGTGATGGTATTTCATGCCAAGAATTTCAGATAGTTTTTGCATATCTTAATAAGTATATGAAATATAGGCACTTACGATATCTATAAGAGAGTGAAGCTGTAGCCAAAACGTATGTTTTCTGTAACGATGGTGAACTTTCTAAGCCTAAAAAATTATTATCTCCGCATACTATCGAAAAAGAATCATCATGGAAGAAAGCAAAAAGGCAGGGCGGTAAGCCCTGCCTTGCAGTTCTCTTTGGTAACGCTCTCGTCTGCTGAAGCAACTGATCCAATATTATTTATTGAATATTATTCGTATGAATCCGCCTGTTCGTGTATCGAACTCTCCAGTAACTCGGACAGTGTCCGGACGACGTTCGTCATAAACCATGACGTGCACACGTTCAGCCTCGTCTTCTGGATGGCGTATAAGCCAAGCACCGGGAGGAACCTGGGAACGCAACTCACTGCATTTGCCGGGGGGAGGTTGATGACCGGCCGGCTTGTCCGGATACCAGATGCGGCATTCGCCGGGTGAGGGGTAGTGTCCTTTGGGAATGTTCAGACGATCATACCCATGCTGATGAAAATATGATTCTCCTTCACTGTTTCTCCCGTATTCCTCAGAATATGAGCGATTCTTGCCCCTTACTTTTCCATCATCCTTGCCCTTACTGTATTCTTCTGCGTAAGGATCTTTATTAAACTTTCCTTTTCCCGACTCTTCCTTTCCCTCATCAGCAAAAGCTGAGCTTAAGCAGAAGAGGACAAAGGCGGCACATAACATTATTATATTGAATTTCCTCATCATCTGTCCCTCCAAGGAATAGTTGTTTGTAATATACCACGTGCTTATTCAATCGCCAACGCATAGACCGTCCGGATTTTCCCTTTGATCACCCACCAAGGGCCGGACCTTGTCGATGTGAAAGTACACAAGGAATTTTTTGCCCGATGAGCCCTCGCCCGAGCCGTGTTTACTGCGACGCAGGCTTTCGATGAGCGGGCTGTCCTGTTCTTCCCTGAGCTTGGTCAGGTAGATCCTCTTGCCGGCGTGCTTGGTCCCGGATTCCCGAAAGAGGTAGGCTGCATGAGGGTTGGACTCCAGGTTTTTATGGCTCAGCCGGTCGGCCATTATAAAAGCCACGGTTTCCTCGTCGCTGAAATGCGGCCGGGAATAGATCGCCGCGTTGACCTGCCCCTGTGCGTCAGCCGTGGCAAGCACTCCAAGGCCTTCAGTCTGCTCGAAATATACGCTCAACTTCATATTGATCTCCTCCTCTAAATAAGTATCATATCCTCAGTTGCTCTTCCCCAAGGCAGCGTAATGAAAAAGGCAGGGTGATAAGCCCTGCCTTTCTTATGACCTTTTCCCGGCACACGCTTGACGCATGCTACTTGCCGAGCATCTTTTCCTTCAGGTCTTTCTGAGCCGGGCTTTTGCCGAGCCAGATACCGAACAGGGCCTTTTTGAAATCGAGCCCCTGGATGGTGGAGAGGAGTTTGCTGTTCTGGTAAATCTCCACTCCTTTGCCGGGTACGTATACATAGTCGTAGACGGTGCCGGTGGACAGGTCTTTGAACAAGGAGGTGAACGTATCGATCCTGCTTTTAAGCGGAGCGATATTGCCGCCGGTAGAGCTCTCGAAGCCTTCATCGATGGCTGACTTCATCTTGTCCGGGGTGACCAGGCCGGAGGTAACCTGCAGCTTGATGGCCATGGGCTCGTCGGCATTGACGATCATGTTCGCATCGCTGCTCTTCTGTTTGAGATAGAGGGCAGCTACGTAGACCTTCATGCCGAACTTGGACCTCTTGCCCCCGCCGTTGCCGACGAGGTTCTGATCGCCCGCCTTCATTGTGTCGGGCAGCTTGACACCCGCCGCATCCAGTGCGAATGCCGACGAGGCCAGAAAAAACAGTGAAAATGCAAGAACAAACGCTTTTCTCAGATCCATACTATTCTCCTTCTCTTCGCGTTATGGTTGACTTGCAGCAGAAACGATTCTGTGCAATTCACCTACAGTATCCGACATATAAGACGATCCTGGGAGGTGCTGTGTTTACCCCTTCGGTGATTTTCATTATCCGTCAAATATCTCTGTATGTCCAGTGTCTTAAAATGATGGGAGATGTATGTCGATCATGTGTCCCTGGAGCTCGAAAACCAGATCGGATATTTTCCCGGTGCTGCCCTGGTTCTTCCGTGAACGGCCTGATCGCGGCATCAATCCAGCAGATGAGGATTGAGCTGCCGGATGGCATAGTTCAAAGCCGACGCAAAACTCACCCACAGCAGGTATGGAACGAGCAATACACCGGCCAGAGGGCGGACGCGCCATAAGGTGATGATAGTTGCCGCGATGAGAACCCACAGCAAGAGGATGAAGGCGAATGACAGTGTGCCCAGATGCCAACCGAAAAAGAGCCAGCTCCATAACGCATTGACTGCAAGCTGCAGGAGAAACAATGTCAGAGCGGTACGTGCTGCGCCGAACCCTCCCACACGCCAGGCCAGCCATGCCGCAATGCCCATGAGGGTATAGAGCACCGTCCAGACCGGCCCGAAGACGGCAGACGGCGGCGCCCATCGGGGGAGTACGAGCTGCGTGTAGAACGCCTCTGCGTTTATCGATGCCATGCTGCCGATCCCGGCCGCAAGAAAGCTGATCACGAGCCACGCAACGAGGCCAAGGAACTGGTTGTGTTTTGGGATCGTCGTCATCAGACACTCCTTTATTAAGCCCGACAACGCAGGATCAGCTGACGGGGTGCCGTCCATGAGCCGGCAAGCCTCGTGCTCTTTTCTCCCGCACTCCCATATTCATCTACCGACCGTGCAGACAATGCAGCGATCAGGCGGCTTGCTAATTAACGGAAGCTCTGCTAGTTTTGAAAAAACAACTACGAGGTATTATACTAATATGACAAAGAACGAAAGCAACGCCTCATTCTTAAAAGCCCTTGGCCATCCTGTAAGGCTCATGATTGCACGTGCCCTTCTGGATGGACAGAAGTGTGTGGGCGAAATAGAAAGCTCAATGAACATCCGGCAGGCAAACGCCTCTCAGCACCTCATGATCCTCAGGACAAACGGGATCGTCGATTCCAACAGAAACGGCAACCAGAAGTATTACTACCTCAAAGAGCCGAAGGTGATAAACAATATCATCACGATCCTGGAGGCCGACTGAAAAGGAAAGCCGTTCAAGATTGTCAAAGGGGCTGAGAATCTTGCGGCAATGTTGATCCGGCTGAGTTCCTCAGGACGGCTGCCCGAATGAATGTTCATGCCTTGAGCTGAGATCTATGCCCTGAGCAGGGAGATTACTTCAGATCGGGGAAAGTCTCTCTCAATCTGAGGACAGAGGACTGCTTGTCCTTTACCTCGAGCATGATATCCAGTTCGAGGTCCCGGACACGGTCGAGGAACTTTCCGAACCGGTGGACATCGACGCTTCCCGAGTGAGAGCCTCTGCGCTTCTCAGGGTCCTGATCCGAGTAATGGATCTTCTGCCGTGCGCCGGGCCAGGTCTGACCGAAGAAAATGATTATCTGCCTGATATCTTTGTCCGGGAAGCTCGGGAGCACCTCATGATGGAAGACGTCGAGAACGGCCGGCAGCCCTGCCTCCCTGCACAGGGTAAGGATATCTTCCGCGTGGAAGACCAGTTCGTCGTTCTCCAGTACCAGCCGCTTCCTGATCGCAGGGGGCAGCTCTGCAATACGGTCCTTGAGGATGCCCAGGTAAAGCTCTTTATTCTTATACGCGCCGCCTCCGTGCACGACGATCTTGTGGTTCTCATCCAGGCCCATGAGATCGAGGACGGATGAATGATACTCCAGGTCGCGGAGGGCGGAGGCAAAGAACCCTTTGTCAGGGGTGTTGAGCACGGTATACTGGCCGGGGTGCATCGAGACCCTCATGCCGCTTTCCTTTACGAACCTGCCGATCCTTTCGAAATCGTCTGAGAGTGCCTGCTTCCACGAGCCGGAATTGACCGGGTGGGACCCGAAGGGGATGAGATTGGAGGTGATGCGGAAGAGATGAATGCCGTTTTCTTCGTTCCATTTCAGGATGTTTTCAAGGGCTGAGACGTTGGCCTGGGCTACTTGAAGCATCCTTTGTTCGGTATAGCCGCCCAGCCTGAATGTCCTGCTCGAAGTCGGCAGCCCGGTGTTGATGCCCGCATACCCGATCCTGATCATGCCGGGTTGTCCCGGCCGGCGGAAAACCGGCGTATCTCGTCCATGAAGGCAGGTCCGTAGCGGTCGAACTTGTACTCGCCGACCCCGTGGATGCGGCGGAAGTCTTCCTGCTCCTGAGGAAGACGCGCAGCCATTTCGGCGAGCGATGCGTCGCTGAAAATGACAAAGGGCGGCACGCCCTCGCTGTCCGCAAGCTCTTTTCGTAAAGCGCGGAGCTTTTTGAACAGCTCGGGGTCGTAATCGACGTCCCCTGCCTTGCGGCGGGCGGTCTTGGGGATGGGTGCTGCTTTTACCCTGGGCTCCGCCATGGTGAGCGTCTTCTCGCCGCTGAGCAGAGGCCTGGCGGCCTCGGTGAGCTTGAGCACCGAGTAGTCGCCGATATCCTGATTGAGATACCCGCGGTGGACCAGGTGATGCAGGAGGCTGCTCCAGTAAT
Source organism: Syntrophaceae bacterium UBA6087 (assembly GCA_002448235.1). Classification (GTDB taxonomy): domain Bacteria; phylum Desulfobacterota; class Desulfomonilia; order UBA1062; family UBA1062; genus Phosphitivorax. The sequence goes on along the minus strand of DIXF01000003.1, from coordinate 194,589 downwards.
CCGCGCTCCTGTCCGCGCCGATCCCATAGGTGGACAGGGTGTCGTGGCCGAGCTGGAGCACACGCTCTTTTTTCGACCCTCGGAGCACGTCGATGACGTGCATCATGCCGAAGCGCTGGCCCACGCGATAGACGCAGGACAGTGCCTTGCGGGCGTCTTGAGTTGCATCGATGAGCTTGGGGGGGTTCAGGCAGGTATCGCAGTTGCCGCAATCCTCTTCGAGGCGCTCGCCGAAATACCCGAGGAGGATGCGCCGCCTGCAGCTCAATGCCTCGGCAAACCCGACCATGGCTCCCAGCTTGTGCGTTTCGATCCGCTTCTGCTCCTGGCTTGTGGTCTTTTCAATCAGGCCCCGCGCAATGGCGATGTCTCCGTAGCTGAAAAGGAGCAGCGCCTCGGCAGCCATGCCGTCCCTGCCTGCACGGCCCGTTTCCTGGTAGTAGCTCTCGATGTTCTTGGGTATGTCGTAGTGGACCACGAAGCGGACGTTCGACTTGTCTATGCCCATGCCGAAGGCGACCGTTGCCACGATTATCCGGATATCGTCTCTCAAGAAGCCGTCCTGTGTCTTCTTGCGCTCGGCGTCGGACAACCCCGCGTGATAAGGGGCGGCGATGAATCCTTCCCCGATGAGATCCGAGGCTACCTGGTCCACCCGCTTGCGGCTCAGGCAGTATACGATGCCTGCACTGTCCGGCCTGGACCGGAGGAACTCGGTGAGCTGGGCAAAGGGTTTGCGTTTTTCCACAACGGTGTAGCGGATATTCGGACGGTCGAACCCGAGGACGAAGCACTGCGACTTTTTCAACCCCAGGCGTTCAATGATATCGGCGCGGGTATGCGGCTCGGCCGTTGCCGTCAATGCAATGATCGGGATCTTGGGGAACATCCCGCGAAGCCTGCCCAGCTTCCGGTATTCGGGCCTGAAGTCGTGCCCCCACTGGGAGATGCAGTGCGCCTCGTCAATGGCGAACAGGGAGACCGGGATGCTGTTCAGCCGCTCGACAAACCCTTCGCTCATCAATCGCTCAGGGGCTATGTACAGGAGGTCCAGCTCTTTGTTGTGAAGCTTGGCAAGCACCTGCCTGGCCTCTGCGCTTTCCAGGGAAGAGTTGTAGAAAGCAGCTTTTACGCCGCAGGCCCTTAAGGCGTCGACCTGGTCCTTCATCAGGGAAATCAGAGGAGAGATCACGATGCCCACCCCGTCACGGTGCAGGGCGGGGATCTGGAAACAGAGCGATTTGCCGCCCCCGGTGGGCATCAGGACAAAGGCGTCTCTGCCCTGGATGAGTCCTTCGATAATCTCCTGCTGGCACAGCCGGAAAGATTCGTACCCGAAGACGGTTCTCAGGCTCTCAAGAGGGCTTTCATTCATACATACGCTTCCATTTTGAAATATGAAGGTTTTGTCGGTCGTATCGAATGCGATTGTTTCTATCACAATCGCCCCTGCAGGGAAAGCGGCTTTCCCTTTATTGAGCTAACGCGCCGGCCCTTAAGAAACGGATACGGGCGGGAAGAGCGCTTACTTTGCCTCCGCCAGGGAGACATCCCCGCCCGATGACGGACCGTCCATGGTGAAGACCAGGCTGTCCTGCAGGATCGCGCCGGTGGTATTCAGCCCGCGGGAGAGCGAGAGCAGCCTGTGCATCTGCTCGGATGCCTTCCGGCCGGTGGTTTTCACCACCCGCATCTTGTCCGCGATCGTTACGGGGACGGCGGAAATCCTTTTCAGGGCGTTTTTCTCCAGCTCGATGTCTATGATAAACGACTGCCTGGCCAGAGGATCGTTCTGGTCGAAGATAAAGTTGCCCAGGCTGTACAGGATGGGCTTGCCCTTGTATATCTCGATGCCCTGGAACCGGTGCGGGTGATGGCCCAGGATAACGTCTGCCCCGGAATCGATGAGCTCGTGGGCCAGATCGACCTGGCCGGCTGTGGTCCGGGAGCTTCCTTCCACTCCCCAGTGCAGGGAAACGATGAGCACATCGACTTTCCCGCGTAAATTCCGGATATCCTCCCTGATAAGCTCTCTCTTCATCGGAGCCACGCCCGGCTTGCCGGCTTCTGCGGCAAAGGTGATGGCCGGGTCCCCCTTGAAAAGGAGATCTGCCCAGTCGGTATAGCCGAGCATCCCGATCGCAAAGCCGTTTTTCTCGATCAAGGCGGCCTTTCTCGCCCGGTTCAGATCCTTTCCCGCCCCTGCATGCGCCATCCCGTTTTTGTCCAGGATATCCAGGGTGTCAGCCAGGCCTTCTTCGTAGTAGTCCATCATATGGTTGCCGGCGAGATTGAGGAGGTTGAACCCTGCAAACCGCAGGGCCTCGATCGATTCGACCGGGCTTTTGATGATGAATTTCCCGCCCTGAGTATGGGGCGCCAGGCAGCGCGATCCGTCCGTCAGGGGTGCTTCCAGATTTGCAAAAACGACATCGCCTTTTTGCAGCAGGTCTGCGACCTCCTCGAACGCGGATGCATAGCTTTTGTTCATGCGCTTGATCCGCGAGCTTACGCCTCTGCCGAGCAGCACGTCACCGACCGCGATGATCCTCAAAGATGACGCCTGCACCGGCAGTCCGTTCGCCATGTCGCCGGTCCGCGAGGGCGTTGCATCCTTTTCCCTTCTCTCCTGATTTCCCGTCCTGTCGTCATTCGATGAGCAGATGTCCGGATGGAGATACCGGGAGAGAAAAAACGGCACCGCAAGAATGACGATGCCTGATACTATGAGCAGTATCTTTTTCAGCCCCATGCACATGTCTCTGCAATTCAAAGAAGTATTTGCTTTCATCACCTATATACGGATGAAATCCCGGATGGAAGGGAAATGTGGAATGAAAGGCCGCTGTCGTCCTTTAGCCAAGGTCTAAAAGAAATTGGTAATTTCTATTCATATAGCATTTGGAGATCGCAGGTTTTAAATGTCATAGAATAAATTATCTATCTGTTATGACGAGTTCCATTATGCAGCAATATTTTCGAAGAGGATATCTTGCATAATTATTAGTACAGGCAATCATCCGTTTTTTTTTGGTGAAGCCAAGCGGCATGTGACAGGTACTCTTTGCAGAACCGATTAAACTGGACCTATGTGTACAGGTAAGATAAGCTGAGAGATTCAGTGATGAACCCCGCCGTAACTACCATCGCCATGGGGTAGGTCAGAAGGAGACCTCAAGAGTGAATGTTGCCGGAACCACGATTCGCAGGTCTCTGCTTTCTATGAAGTTACACCTCAAAGAAGTATTTGCGAAAAAATGCACATCTGACGAGCCGCCGTTGCGGGCGGAACTGCTCAGCCGCGACCAGATGAAGCAGCATGGAAGGGTGCTGGCCGAATCGCATACTTTGATGAAGAAAAGCGCTCCGGAAAAGCTTCTGGCAAGACTGACCGAGAATGAAGGCGTCCTGGTTGAAACCTGCAGCCTGCTGGCTTCGGCTGTAAAGGAGAACCGCCGGATTGCGCCTGCCGGGGAATGGCTGCTCGATAACCTCTACCTGATAAAAGAGCAGATCCGCACAGCCAAGAAGCACTTGCCCAAGGGTTACAGCCGGGAGCTGCCCCGCTTATCGAGCGGGCCTTCTGCCGGATTGCCGCGCGTATATGACATCGCCCTGGAGACGATCTCACACGGCGATGGACGGGTGGATGAGGGAAGCTTGAGCACTTTTATTGCAGCTTATCAGCAGGTCACACCGCTGAAGCTGGGTGAATTGTGGGCAATACCCATCATGCTGCGCCTGGCACTGATCGAGAATCTGAGGCGCGTTGGAGCCCGGCTCGCCGCTGACAGACTCGATCGGAATCTGGCCGACTCATGGGCGGACCAGATGACCGGGGTCGCCGAGAAAGATCCCAAGAGCCTGATCATGGTGATCGCGGACATGGTGCATTCAAACCCGACTTTGTCGAGCTCGTTTGTTGCAGAGCTTACGCGTCGCCTTCAGGGTCAGGGCCCTTCCCTTGCGTTGCCGCTCACCTGGATCGAGCAATGGCTCTTCGAATCAGGTCAGACCATAGAGCAGCTGGTTCAGTCGGAGACCCAGAAACAGGCAGCAGACCAGGTCTCCATCGGCAACAGTATCGGTAGTCTCCGGCTCTTGAGTGCGATTGACTGGCAGGAGTTTGTGGAGTCGAGAAGCTTTGTCGAGCAGATACTCCGTGAAGATCCTTCCAAGGCCTACGCAAAAATGGATTTCGCCACCCGTGATCGATACCGCCACGTTATCGAGAAGATAGCGAAGAACAGCCTTCAATCCGAAGAAGAGATAGCAAGGCATGCGATCCGGCTGGCACTCGTCGGCGCTGACAAGAGCAACGGCTGCGATCGATCGGAACATGTCGGATTCTACCTGATCGATAAGGGCCTGCCGCAGCTCGAACGCCTCGCGCAGATGCGATTATCCAATGCCGAGGCCCTTCGGAGAATGAGCCGCCGTTTTCCTCTGGTTCTCTACCTGGGCTCGATACTGCTGATTACCGCAACCTTCACCTCAAGCCTGCTGGTGCATGCTCATGCCGATGGAATTCATGGCTGGCTCCTCGCCCTGATCGGTATCCTCCTGGTTTTGGGCTTCAGCCATCTTGCCCTTGATTTGGTGAACTGGCTGGCGACACTGATGGTTACGCCGCACAGGCTGCCGCGCATGGATTTCTCCGAAGGAATTCCTCCGGAATTCCACACCCTGGTGGTTATACCGACAATGATTACCAGCGAAGAGAACATCGAGAATCTGGCCGAGGCCCTCGAAGTCCGGTTCCTGGCAAATCGTGACGACAACCTGCACTTCGGCCTGTTGACTGATTTCACCGACGCTCATGAGGAAACGCTGCCCGAGGACGAATCGCTGGTGCGGCTTGCAGCTAAGAAGATCGAGGAGCTCAACGTTACGTACCGGGGTGCTCATGGCGACATGTTCTTCCTTTTCCATCGGCCGCGACGCTGGAACCCAAAAGAGCGGATCTGGATGGGCTACGAGCGTAAGCGGGGGAAGCTTGCGGATCTGAATGCCCTTCTCCGCGGCGGTTCAAAGGATCACTTCTCGCTCCTGGTAGGGAATACTGCCCGGTTATCGGACGTCAAGTATGTGATTACCCTGGACACGGATACCATGCTCCCGCGCGACTCGGCGCGACAGCTTGCGGCAGCCATGGCTCATCCGCTGAATCGAGCGCTCTATGACGATAAGATGGGGCGGGTTCGTGAAGGGTACGGCATCCTGCAGCCGCGCGTGGCCGTGAGCCTGCCGGGCACGAATCGATCGTGGTATGCCAGGCTGTATGGAAGCGACCCGGGCATTGATCCGTATACCCGTGTCGTATCCGATATGTACCAGGATATATTCGGTGAGGGATCGTTCATCGGCAAGGGAATCTATGATGTCGATGCGTTTGAGCTGGCCGTTCATGGGCGCTTCCCCGAGAACAAAATCCTCAGCCACGATCTTGTGGAAGGGTGCTATGCCCGCTCCGGACTGCTCTCTGATGTACTGCTCTACGAGGAATATCCCTCCCGCTACCATGCAGACGTGAATCGCCGGTACCGGTGGATTCGGGGAGACTGGCAGATTGCGCGCTGGGTGTCGCCCCGAGTTCCGGTTTTCGGCGGGTATAGTGAAAAGAACCCGCTCCCGGTTCTTTCCCAATGGAAGATCTTCGACAACCTGCGCCGCAGCCTCGTGCCTTTTGCCTTGACATGGCTGTTGCTGCTTTCATGGACCATTCTGTCCCCGGCCTGGCTCTGGACCCTGGTGGTGATCGGGATCCTCCTGGTTCAGCCCGCGGCTGCATCGGTTCTTGACCTGCTCCGGAAGCCGGGGGATGTACTGCCGGGCCAGCACCTCTCTGCCTCAGTACGCTCGGCCGGCCGGAGCTTTGCGCAGGGGGCATTCACCATCACCTGCCTTCCCTATGAGGCGTTCTTCAGCCTGGATGCGATTATTCGCACTACATGGCGGCTATTGATCGTCCGAAGACGGCTCCTCGAATGGAATCCTTCCGGCAACCCGGATCGGCGCACGGATCTTGCCGGGTCGTTCAGGACCATGTGGTTCGCCCCTTGTCTTGCCGTTGCCACAATTATCCATCTCGCTTTTTTAAGGCCGTTATCATTGTTTTATGCCTGGCCCATATTGGGCCTCTGGTTAGCCTCGCCGGCTGTCGCGTGGTGGATCAGCCGTCCCTTCGCCCGCCCGGAAGCTATTCTGAACATTGATCAGACCATATTCTTGAGGAAGATCTCCCGGAAGACCTGGGCATTTTTCGAAACCTTTGTGGGCGAAGAGGATAACTGGCTGCCGCCTGACAGTTATCAGGAGAATCGACCTGACCCGGTTGCACATCGCACATCGCCCACCAACATGGGCCTTTCACTTCTGGCAAACATGGCCGCATACGACTTCGGCTATATACCCGCCGGCCTTCTCCTCGATCGCACAGTAAACGAAATCAAGGCCATGGAATCCCTGGAACGGTACAAGGGTCACTTCTACAACTGGTATGACACGCAAACTTTGAAGCCGCTGCCGCCTCTGTACATCTCGTCAGTGGACAGCGGAAACCTGGGGGCTCACCTGCTGACATTGCGCACGGGCCTGCTCGCACTTCCCGATCACAGAATTGTGAATCCGCGGCTCTTTGAGGGCTTGAACGACATATTCGGGGTCTTCATTGACGCTCAAGGGGAAGACGCAGCAGATGCGCTCAATGTATTTCAGCATGATCTGTCCTCCGCAATCAGCTCCCGGCCGACTACTCTCTCGGCAGTACGGCTCTCTCTCGAGAGGCTGACGCTCTCTGCCGAGGACCTGGTCCGCTCCTTAAACGCCGGCCGGAAGAGTGAAGCGTTGTGGTGGGCGAATGCTATGGCCTGTCAGTGCCGCAGCGTACTGGAAGATCTCAAGTTTCTCGCACCGTGGACATCGCTTGCGGCCGTTCCCGCATTGCTGGGTGATTTCAAGGTCATCGGAGTTATCCCAACGCTCTCCGAACTGGCAAGGCTCGATAAGGAATTCCTGCCGGCAATCAGCCATGCACAAGCGGCGCACATGACGCCCGAGGAAATCGGGTGGCTTAGCAAACTTCAAGACTCCATCGGTGAGGCGAGCAGGCGCGCACAGGAGAGGATCGCAGCTGTCGAAGATCTTGCCCGGCAATTAAACGAACTGGCGGACATGGAGTACGATTTCCTGTACGACAAGGCGAGCCGTCTGCTCTCGATTGGGTATAACGTCGGCGAGGATCGGCGGGATTCGAGCTTCTACGACCTGCTGGCATCGGAGGCGAGGCTGTCCTGCTTCGTGGCGATTGCTCAGGGACAGCTGCCTCAGGAGTCCTGGTTCGCACTGGGACGCCTTCTCACAAATGTCGGTGGCGACCCGGTCCTTCTCTCCTGGGACGGCTCGATGTTCGAGTACCTCATGCCGCTCCTGATCATGCCTACCTACGAGAACACCCTGCTCGACAGGACCTACAAGGCGGCCGTGGAGAGACAGATCGAGTATGGGAAGCTTCGCGGGGTCCCGTGGGGTGTTTCGGAATCCGGATACAACATGGTCGACGTCCATCTCAACTACCAGTACCGTGCATTCGGCGTACCCGGACTGGGGCTCAAACGCGGGTTGGCCGAGGAGCTTGTCATTGCACCGTACGCCTCGGCGCTGGCACTGATGGTGACTCCCGAGGCCGCGTGCCTGAATCTCCAGCACCTCGACGAGCAAGGGTTTGCAGGAAGGTACGGCCTTTTTGAAGCAATCGACTACACGCCTTCACGTCAGACGAGCGGGCAAGCCAGCACCGTGGTCCGGGCCTTTATGGGACATCACCAGGGCATGAGCCTCCTGGCCCTGTCCTATATCCTCCTGGACCGTCCGATGCAGCATCGATTCGAGTCCGATCCGCTCTTCCAGGCAACAACTTTGTTGCTTCAGGAGCGAGTTCCCAAGGCTACGGCGTTCTATTCGCACACCACGGAGCTCTCCGATTTACGCACACCGTCCAAAGTCCCGGAGACCCCGGTGCGCGTCTTCAACAGCCCGGACACCACTGTTCCTGAAGTTCAGCTGTTATCCAATCGCAGATATCACGTGATGGTCACGAATTCGGGAGGCGGCTACAGCCGCTGGAAAGACACAGCCGTTACACGGTGGCGCGAAGACACTACCAGCGATAACTGGGGATCGTTCTGCTATATCCGCGACATGGATAGCTCTGAGTTCTGGTCAAATACCTTCCAGCCGACTCAGAAACAACCAAAGCTCTATGAGGTGATCTTTTCAGAGGGCCGTGCAGAGTTCCGCCGCCGCGACAATGATATCGAGATGCATACCGAGATCGTCGTCTCTCCGGAGGATGATATCGAGCTGCGCCGAATCCGCATCACCAATCGTTCCCGCAGAAAGAGAGCGCTCGAGGTGACGAGTTACGCAGAAGTGGTTCTCGCGCCGCTGGCCACTGATGCATTGCATCCGGCGTTCAGCAACCTCTTTGTCCAGACCGAGATCCTCCGGCCACAGCGGGCGATCCTCTGTACCCGCAGGCCCCGCTCTAAAGATGAGCCCGTAGTGTGGATGCTCCACCTGATGGCAATGCACGGGGCGCACACCGGAGAAGTCTCATATGAGACCGACCGCATGCGCTTCATCGGCCGCGGAAACACCCTTGCCTTTCCTCAGGCACTGAGGGGATCTGCGGCGCTCTCCGGCAGCGACGGCTCCGTGCTCGATCCGATTGTAGCGATCCGGCACCGGATCATGCTCGATCCGGGGAAAGCTGCAACAATTGATATGGTCACCGGTGTAGGTGAATCAAGGGACACAGCATTGAGCCTTGTGGAAAAATACCAGGACCGACGCCTTGCGGATCGCGTTTTCGATCTGGCGTGGACGCACAGCCAGGTGATTTTGCAGCAGCTCAATATCACGGAGGCCGATGCACAGCTCTATGGACGCCTTGCCGGCTCTGTTATCTATGCGAATCCATCGTTGCGGGCCGACCCGAGCCTCCTCATCAAGAACAATCGCGGGCAATCCGGCCTCTGGGGCTATGCCATTTCGGGCGATCTGCCCATCGTGCTGCTGCAAATCAAAGATTCCGCCAATATCGAGCTGGTACGCCAACTTGTCCAGGCACACGCGTACTGGCGTTTAAAAGGACTGATTGCGGACCTGGTGATCTGGAACGAAGACTACGCCGGTTACCGGCAGCTCCTGCAGGACCAGATCATGGGGCTCATTGCCGCAGGCGTCGAAGTCAACCTGACGGATAAGCCTGGAGGCATATTTGTAAGGCTCGCCGAGCAGATATCGAGCGAAGACCGCATCCTCTTTCAAACGGTTGCCCGCGCCATCATCACCGACAGCAAAGGCTCCCTGGCGGAACAGCTTTACCGAAAAGTCCCTGCAGAAGCAGCCTTGCCGCAACTCAGTACGACCCGGACACACCGCCCCGAACCAATGGCTGTTGAGGCATTACCCCGCCCTGACCTGGCCTTTTTCAACGGGATCGGAGGATTCACCCCTGACGGGAAAGAGTACGTCATTACGACAGCTCAGGATCAGGTAACACCGGCACCGTGGGTGAATGTGCTGGCGAATTCGCATTTCGGGACCGTCATTTCGGAGAGCGGGATCGCCTACACCTGGAGCGAAAACGCCCACGAGTTCCGCCTCACTCCGTGGAACAACGATCCCGTGGGCGATTCGAGCGGAGAAGCGTTTTATCTGCGTGACGAAGAGCGCGGACACTTCTGGTCGCCCATGGTGCTGCCCAGCCAGGGCGCCACGCCATACGTCACCCGGCATGGGTTCGGCTACAGCGTCTTCGAGCATACCGAGCGCGGCATCCGCTCGGAGGTGTGGGTTTACGTGGCAAAGGACGCACCGGTCAAGTTCACCGTGCTTAAAGTTCGGAACGAGTCGGGCCGAAGCCGGAAGCTCTCTGTGACGGGGTATGTCGAATGGGTGCTCGGAGACCTGAGGCCCAAATCCGCCATGCATGTGATTACCCGGATCGACCCGGCGAGCGGCGCCCTGTTCGCGCGGAACCCTTACAGCACCGAGTTCTCCGGACGGACCGCCTTCTTCGATGTAGATACGGTGACCCGGACCTTCAGCGGCGACCGGACCGAGTTTATCGGGCGTGGGGGCAACTTGCGGAATCCGGCTGCGATGAAGCGGTCGCGGCTTTCCAACAGGGTAGGGGTCGCCTATGACCCCTGCGCCGCTATCCAGGTTCCCTTCGAGCTCGCAGACGGCCAGGAGCGTGAGATCATCTTCAGGCTCGGCGCAGGGCGGGACACCGATGAAGCCGGCAACCTGGTTCAACGCTTCCGTGGGTCTGCAGCCGCACGAAGCGAGCTTGAAACGCTCTGGCAGTACTGGAACCGCACGCTCGGAGCCGTCCAGGTGGAAACCCCTGACATGGCCGTGAACTTCATGGCCAACGGCTGGCTTTTGTACCAGACGCTTTCCTGCCGTCTCTGGGCACGGAGCGGTTATTACCAGTCAGGCGGTGCATTCGGTTTCCGCGACCAGCTCCAGGACGTGATGGCGCTCATCCACGCGGAGCCTCTTCTCGTGCGCGAGCATCTCCTTCATTGCGCTGCCCGCCAGTTCAAGGAGGGAGATGTCCAGCACTGGTGGCACCCTCCGTTCGGTCGGGGTGTGCGCACGCATTGTTCGGACGATTATCTCTGGCTCGTCATGGCTGCCTGCCGCTACGTTCAGAGCACCGGCGATACCGGCGTGATGGATGAACCTGTGGGCTTCCTGGAAGGCCGTCTTGTAAACACGGATGAGGACTCCTATTACGATCTGCCCTTCCGGTCTGAAGAAACCGCCGGTCTATACGAGCACTGTGTCCGTGCTATTTTAAAAGGCCTCAATTATGGCGAGCACGGCTTGCCCCTCATGGGTTCCGGTGACTGGAATGACGGGATGAACCTCGTGGGTGAACACGGCAAAGGGGAGAGTGTCTGGCTGGGCTTTTTCCTGTACGATGTGCTTACGCAGTTTGCTGAGGTTGCCCGCAAGCGGGGCGACCTGTCCTTTGCTCAGCGCTGCCTTCAGGAGGCGGCTCAACTGCGCTGGAATATCGAGCAGAGCGGCTGGGACGGCGAGTGGTACCGCCGGGCCTTTTTTGACGACGGGACGCCCCTTGGATCGGCCAATAGCCCGGAATGCCGGATTGATTCCATTGCCCAGAGCTGGTCCGTTCTCTCCGGGGCGGGAGATGCAAGGCGCTCGGCCATGGCTATGGAATCACTTGATAAGCAGCTCGTAGATAGGGAGCACTCACTGATCCGGCTCCTGTACCCGCCCTTCGACAAGTCGGAATTGGAACCTGGCTATATAAAAGGATACGTCCCGGGTGTGAGAGAGAATGGCGGGCAGTACACACATGGAGCTATCTGGGCGGCCATGGCTTTCGCCGCGTTGGGAGATCGCACTCGGGCCTGGGAATTGCTTGGCATGATCAATCCCATACATCATGCCGGGTCCGCAGGTGAAGTCGGCACCTATAAAGTCGAACCGTATGTTGTCGCAGCCGATGTCTATGCACTTTCCCCGCATACCGGCCGCGGCGGCTGGACATGGTACACGGGATCGGCTGCATGGATGTACCGGCTGATCGTGGAATCGCTCCTGGGCCTCAAACTTTACGGGGACAAACTGCGATTTGCCCCGTGCCTCCCTGAAAAGGGCTGGGAGATATTCAAGGTCCTTTACCGGTATCGGGAGACGGCTTATCACATCACCATCCGGCAAATAAACGGCGTACCCGGCGGGATGCATGTGGAAGTAGACGGGCAGGATCAACAAGACAAGGCAGTCCCTCTTGCCGACGACCGCCGGGAACATCAGGTCGAGGTAAGAATACAGATTGCATGAGATCTTTATTATTGAAAACTTGGTCATTACCCCTTTCTTTTGGACTTCGGCACCTTTTGTTGTTCGGAAGGATGCAGGGAGTATGGTTGGAATAGAACGATCGTTCTATTGGAAGTTGACATTTTCCTGCCTTTCAGCCACATAATCGTATCGAGCGGAACCCGATAAACAAGGTGAATGACGGGACTTGAAAACCCATTGTCGCTGCAACTGGGCTCCGGCAGCGGACACTCAAGGAGGGAGAGATGAGCACGGTATACGAAAGGCTCCGTGAAAGGATCGACGAGTATTCTGTAGGCTTTATCGCCAGCGCATCGGGTGTGGAGATGAAGATCCTCGAAAGGCTCTTTACCGAGGAAGAGGCTCATGCGTACCTTGCCCTGACCAGAAGGCTGGAACCGGTGCGGATAATCGCCGGGAAGCTCGGGTGCGGGGAGGACCAGGCGGCACAGCTCCTCAAGCGCATGACGGAGAAAGGGCTCACCTTCCCGGCAACGCATAACGGCGAAAAGCATTATGCCGCAGCCCCGTTCATGCACGGGTTCTTCGAGCACCAGATCTTCCGGAAAGACAAGGACAAGGAACTGCCCGGGCTCTTTGAGGAGTACTTCAGAACCGGGTTCATCCCGAGGAAGCCGTCCCTGCGCACGGTTCCCATCCACATGGAAGCAGCACCCGACCTGCCGGTTGCCCCGTATGACGACGTGAGGAAGATCGTCCTGTCGAAAGACCGGATTGCCCTTTTCCCCTGCGCGTGCAACTACCAGACGGCTTCGGTCGGCATGAAGTGCGAGCGGCCCCATGACATGTGCCTGGCCTTTGACTTCTATGCCGAGTATCTCTTCAAGGAGATCGGCTTCGGGAAGTGGATCACCCGCGAGGAAGCGCTCCGCATAATCGACGAAGCCGAGGCCGCGGGCCTCGTGCACCAGACCGGCGGCGATATCCGGAACACCGAGTGCATATGCAACTGCTGTCCCGATTGCTGCACGATCCTGAGGCACGTGAAGCTCCTGCCGAACCCCGCGCGTTACAAGAGCTCCAATTACGTGCTCTCCCATTCCCGGGAATCGTGCACGCACTGCCGAACCTGTCTTGGCCGGTGCCCGATGAGCGCCCTGAGCGCTCAAGACGACGAGATCGTGGTGAATCCGGACCGGTGCATCGGATGCGGCCTGTGCACCACGACCTGCCCCGGTGAGGCAATGGAGCTGAGGATCAAGGATGAGAAGTCCCTGCGAAGGCCTCCTTCGACGTCCGATTTCATGCGCTCCTCTCTCGATCTGTGGCGGGAGATGGAAGAAAGGGCGGCTGAAGCAAAGGGTGACCTGCCCGGCGGGGATTGAGAACCGAACTCCGGGAAAACCGCTGCGGGTCTCTGCTGACAGGCATCTCCAATTTTTAAGAAAAATCAAACCGAGCATCGGACGGTTTTTTGTGCTATGCATGCCTTTCATAACAGCTATGGAGAGAAAAGACATCACACACAACAGATGGGTACTCATCGACACCGAAACGACCGGTCTATGCGAGCCCGTGTATCCTGTCGAGATCGCCGCCCAGGTGATGCGCGGCTGGGAGCCCGAGGGTGAGCCGTTCAAGGTCCTGATCAATTTCGATGTCCCGATCGAGCCGGGGGCCGTGAAGGTCCACCGGTACACGAGGAATTACCTGAAGCGGTGCGGGGCTTCGCCTCTGGAGGCGCTTGACGGATTCAGGAAGTATGCGGGCGACTTGCCCCTGGCCGCGTACAATCTCCCCTTCGACTGGGACAAGGTAATCGTACCGACCTTCATCCGCATGAACATGCCCAACCCCATGCAGCCCGGATTCTGTGTCCTCAGGCTCGTTCGGAATGTGGTGACCGGGCTGAGGAATTACCGGCTTATTACCGTTCTGAAGGCCTTCGGCATCACCGACAGGCAGAACCATCATGCCCTCGACGACGTAAACATCGTCATAAGGCTGCTCAGAGAAAGGATCGGGCCTCACCTGGAGGGTAAACGCGTGGTCAGTCTGGAGGATATCAGGAGGTGTGCGGAAGGGTCCTTGAGGGTGCCGCCGCTTTCGCCTTATGCCGGAACCGTGCCGGGACATGAGAATAAGACAGCCGGTACTCCGGAGGCCGGCTGTCCTGCTGAAGCGGAATAACCGCAGCGTGAAAGGTTTTAAAAAGATTTAACGCCAATGCTCTTCGGCATTACCGTAAGAGTATGGCTTCGGATTCGGCTGTACGGTCTTTTCCGGCTCATAGTCCGTCTTGCCTTCCAGTTTCATCCAGACACGCATCTGATCGAATGTCGTGTCATCGACACCCGTGACGTTCTTCAGCTCATCCATGCTGGAGAAAGGACCGTTCGAGTCGCGGTATGCGATGATGTCGTCAGCGAGCTGCTCTGGATTGTCGACCTGGCTCCTCCCGAGGAACCATACCAGCTGATCTTTTGTCGCGGTGTTCACGTTGGCCTGTCCCTCTCCCCACTCATGGGCGCCGAATGCTGTGCCGCCGATGGCGAGCATGAACATCAGTATCCCGATGGTAAGTATTGTATGCCTTTTCATGGCTTGTTCCTCCTGTTTGTGTGCTGCTCATATGTGAGCTGAGGATATTGTAGGGGCCGTTGTTGTCCGGGGGAAGGGGTATCGGGAAGAAATCCGAACTACAAAGTATGGGGATCATGGAGCGTACTGCAGGCGACGAATATAGCTGCCCGGAAAAAAAGGCTTAGGCTGCGCTTTTGACTTCCGCCTTCATTTGCTCGATACTCTTATGTATAGCCTTCAAATTCGTAATCGATGCTGATTATGTGCCGCCCTGGAATACAATGGGATCATCCGCTCCGGACGCTTCATAAAAACCTTTACCTTTGAGGCGAGAGAGGTTAGGATGTTAAACTTCAAAAAAAGACGATGGATGCCTTGAATAATGCTCAGGTATCCACAGCCGAGAGGAGAGTGCTCATGTTTCAGGTTACAGAAAAGGCAACTGAAATGCTGAAAGAGTTTTTCAAGACGCGCGACAAGATCGAACCCATGAGGATATTTATCGCCGGGATGGGTTGAAGCGGACCCCAGCTGGGGATGGCTCTGGATGAGCCGAATGAGAACGACCAGGTATTCGAGGACAACGGATTCACCTATGTGATAGAGAAAAAGCTCCTGCAGGAGGCACAGCCCATCGAGATGGATTATCTTGTGACTCAGCAGGGTGAGGGATTCTTCATCAAATCTTCGCTGAAAAGAGATTCGGACTGCGGAGGCGGCTGTTCCGGCTGCTGACGGGTGCCGCACTTGCCTGCGGACCGCTGGAGTAATTGTCAGGGGTCAATTGAGCGGGCGAGGGATGTGAACGTAAAGGGGCAGGCTTGTTTTTCGAGTGAGAAACAGGCCTGCCCCTTGTTTTTATAGAAGGCCCTGAATAACGAGCACCAGCACGAGGAGCACGCCAAAGGCGGTATCGAGCTTGGCGGTCTGGGCATCTGCGTCCGAAGGAACGCTTTTCGCCATCTGGCGGAGGAGCTTTACGGCCAGCGGCAGGGACAAGAATATCAGAAGGCCCCAAAGGCTGAGCACGCCGGTTAAGGTAATGAGGAGCGTGCAGGCGTACGCCAGGGTCATGAGAAACAGATACGCGTATATGCCTTTGCGATGTCCGAGCAGTATGGCTAAGGTCTTGATATGCTTGCTCTTGTCGTGGTCGATGTCCCGGATGTTGTTTGCGAGAAGCACCAGCGCCACCAGGACACCGAAGGGGACGGACACCAGCAGCGCTTTCCCGCTGAGCGCCTGCCTCTGCACATAATAGGCCCCTTCCACCATGAGCGGCCCCCACATGAGAAAGACCGAAATCTCGCCCAGGGCGAAGTATTTGTACTTGAAGGGAGGCGCGGTATAGCTCATCCCGGCGATAACCCCGATCAATCCTATCCAGAATACTGTCCAGCCGCGGAGTACGGTAAGGGAGATCCCGATGGCTGCGGCTATGACGAAAAGCCCGACGGCGGCCTGGAGCACGCGCCGGGCAGGCAGAAGCCCATGGACTATCGGGTGCGGCCGGTACTGGGTTGTGAGCGCTGCATCCGTATCCACGCCTGATTTTACGTCATAGTAATCGTTTATAAGGTTTGTCCCGGCATGCATCAGCACAGCCCCGACAAGGGTGAGGAGGTAGAGAGGCCAGGAAAAACCTCCTTCGATGGCAGCCAGGGCGGAGCCTACACTCACCGATATCGCCGTCATGGAAAAGGACCATGGACGGCTTGCAAGAATCCAGTTGCGGTACAGCATCATGGTGTTTCTCGTCGCGGTCATGTTCTTTCTCAATCGGAACAGAAATATCTTCTATGGATAAAGGAACAGCGACTGTTCTGTCAACGTAATCCGCATTGTCAATCACACCGGTATCCTGCCGAACGGCCGGGGCTCCCCTGCTGAATGTGCTCACGGCGGATGGGTCGATCCGACCTGTTCGAGGTGCATCTCAGGCTTCCTCAAAAAAGCTCATGCCGGAAACGATAGTATTTAAATCGAGAATCGTGGCTTGACATAAAGAGACTGATCCGCAGTCTTAAATCATTATACGCATCACGGCATACGAACGTGAGAAGCACGATTTTTAGAAAGGAGGGTGAAAATGACGGAACAGGGCGTGAAGAGTGAGCTCCTGGCAAAGGCCTTGAACCTCAAGGACCTTTCCGCATACCATGACCACTCGGTGGTGAGCAGAGAGGTTATCAAAAAACCTGCCGGGACCGTGACCGTTTTTGCGTTTGACGCGGGGGAGGGACTGAGTGAGCACACTGCACCGTTCGATGCCCTCATCTATATCCTTGAAGGCCGGGCTGAAGTTACCATCGACGGAATGCCGCATCAGGTACAGGAAGGCCAGATGATCATCATGCCCGCCGAAAAGCCCCACGCGGTAAAGGCCTCTTCCAGATTCAAAATGCTGCTCGTGATGGTCAGGTAAAAGCTCGCCCGTACCTTAGCATATACTTGCCGCTTTTATTCCCCTTCGCGGTACATGGAATCGATAAGGTCCTTATACTGCTCGTTGATGGACTTCCGTTTGACCTTCATGGTCGGGGTGACCTCGCCGTCCTCGGTGTAGAGCTTCTTGTCCAGGAGGCGGAACTTGCGGATGTTCTCCACCCGGGCGACCTGCTTGTTGACCTTATTGATCTCCTCCTCGATGAGCTTGTTTACCTCCTCCGTGCGGGTGAGGCTCGCGAAGGTGGTATACTGGACTTTGTGGTCCTGGGCCCACTTCACCACGTTCTCCTCGTCGATGAGGATGATGGCGGAGATGAACTTCCGCCGGTCGCCGATGACCACGGCGTCGTTGATGTAGGGGGAGAATTTGAGCAGGTTTTCGATGTACTGGGGCGCCACGTTCTTGCCCCCTGCCGTGACGATGAGATCCTTCTTGCGGTCCGTGATCTTGAGATAGCCCTCCGAGTCTATCTCGCCCACGTCCCCGGTGTGGAACCAGCCGCCTTCCAAGGCCAGCATCGTGTTCTCCTCTTCCTTGTAGTATCCCTTGAACACGCCGCCGTGGCGGATAAGGATCTCGCCGTCGTCCGCGATCATGACCTCTGCACCGGGCAGGCTTCTGCCCACGGTTCCCAGCTTGAAATTGCTCTCGTCCGAAATATGGGTGATGCCGGTTGTCTCGGTGAGGCCGTAGCCTTCGCGTATGGGGATGCCGATGCTCTGGAAAAACTTGAGCACCTCATGGGAGATGGGCGCTGCACCCGAGAAACCGAGCCGCACCCGGTCAAAGCCGAGGCGCTCCTTGAGTTTCCAGAAAACGGAGAAGTAGGCGAGCCAGTAGCCCAGCAGCAGGGGAAGCGGCGGGCGCTTCTTTGCCAGTTTATAGTTGTTGTAGAGAGTGCCTATCTTGAAGGCGATGCCGTACATCGTCCGCTTGAGCCAGGTGGCGTCCTGCATCTTGAGCACGATCCCCGAATGGTACTTTTCCCAGATGCGCGGGACGGCGTGGAAGATGGTGGGGGAGACGTCCTTGAGGTCGTTCATGACCGTGTCCGTGTTCTCGGTGAAGTTGATGATGTGGCCCACGCTCAGGTGCATCATGAGGTCGAAGATCTGCTCGTAAACATGGTTCAGGGGTAAAAACGAGATGGTCTCGTCATCTACCGACATACGGGTGATCTTCCCGGTCTGCTGCGCGATCCACTGGTAGTTGCCGTGAGCGATCATGGCCCCCTTCGGCGGGCCGGTGGTGCCCGAGGTATAGATGATGGAGGCGGTCTCGTCTTCCGTGCCCAGATCCACAATGCCGTCGTAGAGTCCGTGCTGTTCGGACTCAAGTTTCCTGCCCATGGCGAGGAGGTCGTCAAAGCTCATGATCATGTCGTCTTTGAAATGCCTGAGGCCCTCCATGTCCCACACGATGATCTTTTTGAGGGAAGGCGTCCGCTCCCGGAACACGAGGGCCTTGTCGCACTGCTCCTCGTCTTCGCAGATGTACACGACCGACTCGGAGTGTCCCACGACGTATTCGCACTCGGTGACCGGGTTGGTGGTGTAGATGCCGACGAAGGTAGCGCCGATCGACATGGTGCCCAGGGCTGAGAAGAGCCACTCGGGCTTGTTCTCTCCGATGATCGACACGTGGTCGCCCCGCTTCACGCCGAGGATGTGGAGGCCCAATGCCACATAGCGCACGTTCTCTGCATACTGCGCCCAGGTGATATCGTGCCAGATGCCGTAATCCTTCATCCGGAGAGCAACCCGCTCCGGCTGATACGATGCGATTATTCTGAGTGCCTGAGGAAGAGTCTTCGCCTTGTCTGTCGGCCGTGGAAGGTTATCCATGAATGCTGCCCCCTCTACCTGAACCGTACCTTGCGGCGGTAGCGTTTGTATCCCTTGATAGACTGTTCGGTCGCAATGCCCAGGTAAAACTCCTTGACGTCCTCGTCCTCCCTGAGCACTTCCGGCTTGTCGGCCCTCAGGATGCGCCCGTTCTCCATGAGGAAGGCGTAATTGGAGTATTTGAGCGCCATGTTCACGTTCTGCTCAACGAGCAGGATGGTCACGCCCTCCTGGTTGATGTTTTTGATGATGGTGAAGATCTCCTTGGTGAGCAGCGGCGACAGACCCAGGGAAGGCTCGTCGAGCATCAGCAGCTTGGGCCTGCTCATGAGCGCCCTGCCGATGGCGAGCATCTGCTGCTCGCCGCCGCTTAAGTGGCCGGCCTCCTGGGTTTTGCGTTTTTCCAGGATGGGGAAGTGGCGGAAGATCTTCTCCATGTCGGACTTGACGCCGCTCCGGTCGTTCCTTGTGTAGGCTCCCATGAGGATGTTCTCCATGACCGTGAGTTCCGGAAACACCTCCCTGCCTTCGGGGACATAGCTGATGCCGAGCCTCACGATCTGATCGGTGTCCATCCGGTCGATGCGCTTTCCCATGAACTCGATGGTGCCTTTTTCCGGCTGGTCGTCTTCCAGCAGGCGCATGATGGTTTTGAGCATGGTCGTCTTGCCCGCACCGTTCGATCCGAGCAGGGCTACGATATCGCCCTGCTTCACCTCGAAAGAGATGCCGTGCAGGGCCCGTATCAGATCATACCACGTCTCTATATTCTTTACGCTCAGCATCTATGTCGTCCTCTCCGAGATAGGCAGCGATGACCTCGGGGTGCTTCTGCACCTCCGAAGGCGTGCCTTCGGTTATCTTTACCCCCTGATTGATGGCGAGGATCCGGTCGGATATGCCCATGACCATGTTCATGTCATGCTCTATGAGCAGGATCGTCACCTGGTAATCCTCCTGGATATCTTTGATCCAGATCCTCAAGTCGTCCTTCTCCTCGGTGTTCATGCCCGCAGAGGGCTCGTCCAGCAGCAGGACCTTGGGCTCCAGGGCAAGCGCCCGTGCCAGCTCCACGAGCTTCCGTTTCCCGTAGGGCAGATTGGACACGAACTGGTCGCGGACAGACTGGAGCTCAAGAAAGTCGATGATATGCTCCACGGTCTCCCGGTGTTTGATCTCTTCTTTTGCGCTGCGCGTCCACCTGCCCAACATGAATGCGCCGCTTAAAATCCCTGTTTTCATATGGATATGGCGGCCGAGCATGATGTTGTCCATCACCGATGCATTTCCGAAGAGCTGGATGTTCTGGAATGTCCTGGCAATGCCTTTTCGGGCGATCTTGTCCGGGTAGAACCCGATGAGGTTCTCTCCGTCCAGGAGAATCCTTCCCGAATTCGGCTTGTAGATGCCGCTGATCATGTTGAAAATAGTGGTCTTGCCGCTCCCGTTGGGGCCTATGATGGAGAAGATCGTGTTCTCCGCTACATCGAAGCTCACATCGTTTACGGCGCGGATGCCTCCGAAGCTGATGCTCAAACCCTCGACCGAGAAATGGGCCATTTCCTTTGCTCCTTTGCTGCAAATACCTTGCTCTTATCACCAAAAAACATTCCGCCGAGAGGGCACGTCCGCGGGAATGATCCCTTATGTTCCTCCCACCCTCTCCGCCGCCGACCGGAGGAGAGGGTGGGAGGGAGGGAGAACTGACCTTGCCTCCGTGCCTTTACTTTTTCCAGGTTGCCAGATCGTTCGGCGTCCAGTCCTGGAGAACGATATAACTGGAATTCGGCCCGCACTTCTGTATCTGGATCGAATCAGTGCCCTGGTGGAACTTCGGCGACCAGTTAACCTTGGGACCGATGCCCTGGAAATCCTTTGTAGAGTTGAGTGCCTTCAGGCAGGCGTCGGTGCTCAACTTGGGGCCTACACGCTTGAGCGCATCGACGAGGGGCTCTGCAAACAGTACTCCTGCCAGATAGAATGTTCCGAAGCGTTCCTCGGGAGCGAATTTCTTTGCAGCTTCGCGATATTTATTCATAAGCGGATGGTCGCTTAGCGGGGGTACGCCGAAAGCCCCTGTGATGACCCCCTCCCACATGCCTCCCGTAATCTTGTTCATGAGCTGATAGTCGGAGAGCGTGTTGGATGATATCCACTGGGGCTTGTAATTCAGCGTTGCGCATGTTTTGAGCGCGATGGCCGCCGAGGTTGGATTCACCCACATGATAACGACCTCGGCCCTCGAATTCTTCAGGCGCAGCATCTGAGATGAGAGGTCCTTCTCGCCCGGCTCCACCGGGATCTCTTCGGCGAGCTTCATTTTGTAGGTTGCAAGGCGCTCTTTGCAGCCGGTAAGCCCGCTTTTGCCATATGAATCATTCTGGTAGAAGAAGCCGATTTTCTTTACCCCCATCTTTTCGACGATATACTTGGTCAGGATGCTCGCCTCGTCTTCATAAAGAGGATATACGGCAAAGAGGTACGGGTTGGGAGGGAATACATATTCGTTGATCGCCGTGGACGGTCCTACCCAGATGACCTTATTCTGGGCGAGGTAGTCTTTGACTGCCATGCCGCAGGCTGCTCCGACGCCGCCCACAAAGGCGAATATCCCCTTGCGCTCGACCAGTTCCTTCACCACTCCCTTTGTCTGGGCCGGATTGTACTGGTCATCGCGGATGAAATACTTGATCTTTCTGCCGTGGATCCCTCCCTGTTCGTTAACCATGTTGAAAAGGATGTCGCTCCCGCGTGCAACCGATCCCCATGGTGCGGCAGGGCCTGTCTGCGGACCCCACTGGGCGATCCTGATCTCTTTTTTGTCAAACCCCGGCCTGGCTGCATCGCTCGATACCGGCAACGCAATTACCGCTACTACTGCCAGGAAACAGAATACCAGACTCCTCAGACCTTTCATTGATCCCTCCTTCCTTGCTGCTCTGAAGCAGCATGGTTTAATGCGGTATGATACGCGTCGTTCCCAAAGACCGTTTTTATCCCTTGAGCCATGCCCCCTTTTCCTTAAGGAAAGTGAAGCAGTAGTTGCAAACCGTCTCCGCATTGGTATCCGTAAACAAAATGGTGACATCCACCTCGACCTGGGCAAAGCGCTCCACGTCCGGATAGGCCGCAGGGTCGTGGTTGGGCCGCAGGTCGTAGATGTCGACCACCTCGTAGCGGATGATCTTAACCGGGTTCGACTTCATATCCTTCAGAAAATCATCGTATGAGTGAGTACGGCGATAATGAGAAGACGGAGCGAGGCAGCTGTAGAGCTTGCCATAGTCCTTGCTCATCTCTGCGGCAAAATATGCTTCAAGAGCCTTCTCTATCCGGGGGCGCTCGAAGGCCATCAGGACCATCGATCTCGGCTTCTCAAGGAAGAGGAGCGATGCTGCGAGCCCTAATAGTATTGCCCCCAGAATCGCTCCCTTGAGGAGGAAAGGATTAGTCTGCATGCTGACACCCATATGAGCCTCTGCCGCTTGCCTGCAGCGAAAAAAGCTTTGGCCGGATCCCGTAAAAGGCTCTGCTTCTAACCACTGCTTTACCCATCTCTAGACCTTTTTCACATAGTGCTTGGCAAAGAGGCCGCTCGGCCTGATGGTAAGGATGATGATGATCACCACGAAGGCTACGATGGGCTTCCACTCGGGCCAGGCATATCCGAAGAAATTTTCGATGAGGCCAAGTATGATGCCGCCGAGCACCACGCCGGGGATACTCGTGAGGCCGCCCAGGACCGCTGCCGCAAAGGCCCGCATGAAAGGCTCCATCATGAAGTTGGGATCGAGAACGGATCGGGCTGCAAAGAACATCGCTGCTATGGCGCCGATGACCGAGCTCAAGGCCCATGTAAAGGAAAACACCCGCTCCACTTTGATGCCCATGATCTTGGCTGCATTCTGGTTCTGCTGAGTTGCCCGCATGGCAATGCCCAGCCGTGAGAATTTAAAGAAGAGGAACAGGAGTATCATAACCAGCGCAGTAATCGTAAAAACGCCCATGGCCCACTCATTGATTTCAATCCCCGGAATGATTTCGATGTTTTTCTGCACGGAGAGCGGGAAGGCAAAATCCTTCTGCTCGGCTCCCCACTTCCAGCTCGCGAGCCCCATAAGGAACATCTCGGCTCCGAGTGTGAGGATGATCAGCCCGAGTACCGAGGGCTCTTTGGCCGGCCTGAGGAAGAGAAATTCGATAAGGACACCCAGGACAAGCGCAAAGGCCAGGGTGAGGAGGAATGCCACCCAGAACGGCTGGTTGTACTGGTTGATGATATGGTAGGCCACGAAGGTCGCTATCATACCCATCTCCCCCTGGCCGAAGTTGACGACGTCCGAGGTCTTGTAGATGATCGCCACGGCGACGCCGAACAATCCGTAACATGCCCCGATCGCGAGACTTTCAATGATGAGCTGCTCGATCATACCATATTCTCCGTATGTAGTTACTTCACTAGAAAGGCCATGTCTTCCAGTACTTCTTGATCCGTATCCAGATTCCGAACATGCCGAGCGGCTCAAAGATCACGATCCCGATCATGATGAGCCCGAGCGCTATGGCGCTGAAGTTTTCCAGCCCGATGACCGTCAGGTATTTCTTTGAGAATTTGACGAGGAGATCGCCGATATAGGGCCGCTCCTCGATGTTTTTCAGAAATTCGTACTGCAGGTAGGTGATGAGCGTCGCGCCCATGATGCCGCCGAGCACCGAACCCAGTCCTCCCACAACGATCATGACCAGGAAGATGATAGAGAGGATGAGGTTGAAGGTGAACGGGTCGAAAAAGCCCAGGACGAATGCGAAAAGCCCTCCCGCCACTCCGGCATAGAATGCACTCACCGCAAAAGAGAGGGTTTTGAAAATCGTGAGGTTCACTCCCATGACCTCTGCGGCGATGTCGTCGTCACGAATAGCAACAAAGGCCCTGCCTATGCGGGTCTTCATGAGATTCCTTGCGCAGATCACCAGAATGACGGTTATGGCGAGGATAAGATAGTAGATCTTTATATCGGTGTCCAGCACCATGCTGAAGCCCATCTGGGGGACGCCGATATCCAGAGGAGGAGCCTGGATGCCCATGCGGCCGCCGAAGATGTCCCATCTGCCGATCACATGCATGATGGTGAGCCCGAACCCGAGCGTGGCGATCGCGAGGTACGGCCCTTCGAGCCTCAACGCAGGAAGACCTATGATGAACCCGAAAAAGGCTGCAATCAGGCCCGCGGCGATCAGGGAAGGAAAGAAGGGAACCTGGAGATGGGTCATCAGGAGCGCGGTGCCGTATGCCCCGATGGCGAAGAACCCTGCATGGCCCAGTGAGATCTGGCCGGTATAACCGACGAGGATGTTGAGCCCTACAGCCAGAATTACATGGACCAGGATAATGTTGCAGAGATAGAAATAGTAGTCCGGAATGAAAAAGGGCATGGTGAAGAGAAAGACGAGAAGGACCATGCTCCAGACGAAAACCGTTGCGCTGCTGAATAGCTCGATATCTTCATAGTAGTCACGCTTCATGTCCATGGCAGCACCCCATATGATTTTTCTCATCAATGGGGTCAGGCGGTGCATCCCAGAAAGGAACGCCGGCATTCCATCAAATGGAAATCCGCCCCAGCCCCGTTTCTCTAAGCATTGTTACCCATAACAAATGATATCGGCTTACTTCACGAGTTTCATAATATATTAAGATGGTAAGTCATCGTGTCAATACATTGATCAAATTATCTGCAAAATAATTGCTTCATCGATTATCGGGCGGCGCTTCCGTTGAGAAACATCTTTTTGATAACCTTGACATATCTGTTTCCTTGTTTCAGGGAACGGCCAAGGATATTTTCCCAGAAGACGCAGTTCTTCATTTTCCTGCTCATGAAAGTCACGCGGAAGTACGGCTGCTGCCTTGCCCCGAAGCTCCTGAAGAACCTCTCGACGGATTCAATCATGGAGCCTTCAAAATCGAACGCCTTTGTCACCGCAGACGCGAACCGTATGGCTTCCCATATCAGCAGGCTGGTGCTTCCGCTGGTACGGAGTTCCTGATCTCCGCCGCCCATAAGGTAAAATGCCGATACACTGTCCCAGATGATATAGAGAGAGGCATGCACCCGTTTCTGCGCATCGACGGCAAAAAGGATCCGCCGTTGATTTTTCTGTTTGAGCACATCGTCGATCCGCCGCACGTAATCATGTGAAAAGGGCAGAGGCACCCCTTTCCGGACAAAGGTTGCGGTGTTGAGCTCCAGGAAACAATCAAGGCCGAGGTCGTCACGGACCTCGACCTGCTTGCCGGCTTTGCGGATCTCCCTCCTGATGTTTCCCTGGAGGCCCGACCACAGGGTCTCTTCATTAGTGAGGTCATCGAGAACATATGAATACAGGGTCGTCTGGGTAAATCCCTTCCAGAAAAACGGCAGCCAGTTGGTAACAGTGTAGTGGAAATTCTGCGAAAAATATTCATGCGGCGGCAGCTGGGCAATGAGACCCATCAAAAGATCTTTCTGCCTCGAGAGGTCGCTGGCGTATTTCCCCGAGGCAGGAGCAAGCCACGGTCCGAGAAACTTGGTGAGCTTCGGCGTGGTCAGCCGGGTTAGGCCGAATTTATTTTCCACTACATAAGGGAGCCGTGCGGTTATGCTTCCGCCTTTCGAGACGGAAGCCGCTCCCCATCGGCCGGGAGCTACTGCTTCGAGCCAATACGGCTGCTGGAAAAGACAAGATGCCTCTATGATCTCTGGAAAGACGGAAGCGCCTTTCTCGAAAAGGATATCGTTCTCCATAAAAATTATATAACAGGCCGGGCTTATATCAAAAGGACAGGGTTTGTCAGAGGAATAGGGGAGGGGGTTATGAATCCCCTCCCCATTCGGGAGGCATCTGTTATCCGTAAAAGTTACTGCTCTGGTGTCTGTCGTTTGTCTTACGAGTTCATTTCATATTCGCCGTTGAGCGCGGATACGTACTTTTCCCAGACCCTGTTGTACTGCTCGGCATCGGGCACAGCCTTAATGAGCATGATGTCCTTGCAGAAGGCGCGCTGCTCGTCCTTGGTGCTGTGGTTGCCGTAGATCTGCAGGCCGAAGTGGGAGAAGTCCCTGACCATGAAGTCGAAGATCTGGTTGAGGACATCCTTGTCCAGGTTGTCGAACTTGGCCTGCTCGAGGATGAGCTGGCCGTAGACAACGATGGAGAACATCTCGCCGACCGGCAGGGACCAGGAGGGGTCCATATCCTGCATCTTGTCCGGGCCTGCCTTCTCGAGCATCTCCTTGAAGATCTTGATCTGCTTGATGAAGGTTGCGACATTGGGCAGGTCCTTGTTGGCCTCGAACACGGGCGTGTAATCGTGGAACTGAACCTTGCCCAGGCCCTTGGTGGGCCCCTGGTTGAAGAGGAACAGGTCGTCGTTCAGCGAGAAGTCCGGGGATACCGGGGTATAATCGGCCGGGCTGAAGAAGTAGTTCTTCATGAACTTGCGGATGAGCTGGACGTTCACGTGCACTGTCCCTTCGAGCTTGGACGGCCCGCGTACATCTGCAGCGGCCATGTGGAAGATGGTGTCTTTCTCGAAGCCCCTGGCAGCGATGACATCCCAGAGGAGGTTGATGACGTCTTCAGACTGCAGGGTCACCTTCATCTTGCTGGTGGGGTTGTAGAGCAGGTAGCGACGGTCGTTCTCGCCTGCGCCCCTGAAATAGTCGGTGGAGCGGCGCTGGTACATCTTCATGGCCACGAGCCTGAGCCATGCATCCATGAAGTTCTTGCGCACATGGGGCATGTCCGTGACCTTCATGCCGTAGAGGATACGGTTGGATGCGTGGGTGATGGCCTCGTAGAAGCAGTGTTCGGCAATACCGATGGAGGCCGGGCCTATGTTGAACTTGCCGATGTTGACGGTGTTGAGCGATGAATCCCAGGCGTGCGGTCCGCGGGAAAGGATGTCGTCCTCGGTGATTGGATAGTCGTGGAGCGCGAAGTTCGACACATATTCCTGGTGGGAGATAACGTTCTTCTTGAGCTCGTATGCCTTATGGCGGTAGTTGGTCACGAAGTAGGTGTAGTCGTCCGTGCCGTCCTTGATCTTGCCCAGTGTGGAAACCATCTCGGCCTCGTTGCCGTTGCCGATGTAATACTTTTCGCCGTTGGCGACAAAGGTGCCGTCGCCCTTTGGTGTGAGCGTTGTCTCGGTGGAGTAGATGTCTGCTCCGTGGGTGCGCTCGGAGAGTCCGAAGGCGAAGATGGCGCCTTCCTTGAGGAGTTTGGCAGCCTTCTTCTTTGCCTTTTCGTTGGGGCTCATCCAGATGGGGCCCAGGCCCAGGATGGTTACCTGGAAGCAGTACCAGTAGCCCAGGCCGTAGAAGGCGAGCAGCTCGCTGTATTCACTGTTGCGGGCCGTATCCCAGCGGCAGTCCGGATCGCCGTCGGCATACTGCTTGGGGGTGAGCAGTTTGGCGAAGATCTGCTCTTTGCCGATAAAATCCACGAACTCGCGGTACCAGACCTTCTTGTTGTAGTCGTCCAGAAGCCTCGTCTTGCCCATTTTCTCGAAAAAGGCGATGGTCTTTTCCATGATGGTCCGGGAGCCTTCGTCGGCCATGAGACTCGAATACTTTTTCGGCTGGATCAAATAATTCATTCCACTCTCCTTTGAGTTTTTTATGAGGCGTAATAAGCGGGTGAGGAACCCCCCCCTCTTCATTTAATACCATCTATTAGTGAGCATGAGTTGTGCCACCAGATGAAGCTCTTTAAGTAACTGATATATCATTGATAAAGGCATCAGCGTATAATAAAAAAGCCCATATATGGGCAGTAAATGCCCAAATATGGGCTTGACGGGTTATGCCCTAAGGTCTAGATTATCCTCGATGATTACATTCACCACGCCCCATTGGCAGACGCTTGCAATCCTGGAAACGGTTCCCGTACCGCTTGCTGCGGATATTCTGGAAGGGCTGTCGCCTTTGCATCCGGAAGGACTCTCGGACATGCTCGGAAAGGCTGTTTCTCAGGGTCTGGTACGGAAAACGGACGACGGGAGATATTCCCTTGCCGAAGACCTCCCGTCACTGACCGTGAAGCGCATCTCCCGGATCAATACGAAAAAGCACCTGACTTCGCTGGTAGGCTTGATGAGCAGGCTCAATCTGCAGGAAAGAATCGGGGTGGCTGCATGGGTCTCGATCCTGATCAAGGCCGGATTTCATTATGAGGCTGCCCTTCTGGCCGAGGAGACTGCCCGCAGGTATGCCATGGCAGGGGACAAGCACGATGCGATCGATCTGCTGGAAGCGGTGCTCCCCGTCGTCTCCTGTCGCACCGGGGATATCCAGTGGGATACCCTGCTGATTTCCGTAGTGAACGAGCTGTGCCGCCTGAAGATCAATATTACGGACAACCTTGCCGGGATACCCTCGCTCCTCGACCTGGTGCGGCCGGTCGCTCAACGCATCGGCGACATGCGGACCCTTGCCAGGATCGATCTCGTGAACGGTCTCTACCGGTATGTCATCGGAGATACCGAAGGCGGGCTCAGGTCCGTATCATCGGGGCTGCGCCAGGCAGAGGAACTGGGAGATGAAGACATCATGGCAATCTCCTCGGAATTCCGCGGGATATACTACTATCTGAAAGGTCTCTACAAAGAGGCGGTCGATGCATTCGATCTCGTTGTGCGGACCAGCAGCATGCAGACCGGGAAGATCGTTCCCACATTTCTGCCCCAACACCTTGCATCGTCGTCGGCGTTAGGATATATCAGCGCCCTCCTCGGCCAGTATCACCGGGCCATCGGCGTGCTGGACTCCCACTGGCGCAGGTCGCGGATGAACAAGAACGACAAGAACGCCTGCTTTTACGAGGCGCTTCTCGGGATCGTGCTGATCATCATGGGCAGAAAGGGGGAGGCCTTCGCGCACCTTAAATCGGCCCAGAAGGAGGCCCTCGAGATCGATAACGTGCAGGCGCTCCATGTGGCCAAGAAAGGGCTCGCCTACCATGCCTTTTTTGAAGGAAGGATCGAGGACGCTTTCTGGATCACGATGAGCACGGCGTATACCGAGTCCATCGGGCCGCAGTACAACTGGCCCGTGCACCTGGATATGCTCCATACCTTTGAAAAGCATGACCTCCTTGCCACCATCCCTTCGCTGGCCTTCGAACGGGAAATGGAGAGGGTGCTGAAGGGCCCCAACCACCATTTACGGGGTGTGGCGCTGCGGATTCGCGCGATTCAGGCCCAGGAAAGGGGAGAAGGTCCCGATGCGGTTTTCTCGCTTCTCAAAGAGAGCGAGCAGGAGCTGCTGCGCACCGGAGATCCTGTGGAGCTGGCCAAGGCCAGGGCCGAAATGGCCCGGGTAAAGCTCGGCCAGAAAGACCGGCCCGCAGCCCGGAACTACGCCCTCATGGCATGGGAGGGTTTGAGCGGCTACGGGCAGGACTTTTTCCCGGACGATCTTGTTCCTTTATTGAGGATCGGCGTACCCCACCGCCCTGGTCCCAGGAAACAGGATCTGCTGGACCGTTTCATGGACCTCATGGAGGGGTTTGTGCCGAGTGCCGACCGGGACGAACTCCTCACCCGCCTCGTTGCAACCACGAGCCGCTTTTTCGGCGCCGAGCGCGGGGCCCTCTTCTGGTTCTCCGGGGGCAGGGATTCATCCCGGCCGGCCTTGCGTGCTTCGTATAATCTGGACAGAGCCGATGTCTTCTCGGAGCCGTTCCGCGAATCCATGAAGCTCATTTTCAAGACGTACCGCAACGGAGAGCCCCTTATACAAAAAGGATCTTTGTCGGGAAATACCGATGGCGACACTCCCGCTGCCCTGTCCGTTTTCTGCCTGCCGATTCTCATACGGGGAGAGGCGAAAGGGGTCCTCTACCTCGACAACTCTTATATCGAAGATGAAAGCGCAGACCTCGACCGCGACATCGTGCTGCGCGTTTCCCGGCATGTGGGATCTTCCATCGAGCGGATCTTTCATTACGCGGAGATGATCGATGCGGACAGGTCCCGGGCTGCAGCCGCCCAGAGCATCGGCGATACCGAGGGGTCATTGGACAGGATCATCAGCAGCAGCTCTGTGATGGAAGCCCTCCTTGCCCTCTCGGATCAGGTTTCGGTGTCCGATGCGAACGTGCTCATCACCGGCGAAACCGGAGTCGGAAAAGAGCTCCTTGCCCGGAGAATCCATGAAAAAAGCATGAGGAAGGACGGACCGTTCGTAGTAGTGAATCTTGCAAGCATCCCCGAGACTCTCGTGGAAAGCGAGCTGTTCGGCCATGAAAAGGGGGCCTTCACCGGCGCCGACCGGCAGAAGCCGGGACGCGTGGAGCTCGCACATACGGGAACGCTTTTCATCGACGAGATCGGGGACGTGCCGGGCAGCGCGCAGGTGAAACTTCTCCGGCTGATCCAGGAAAAGAACTTCGAACGGGTGGGCGGCATCCGCACGATCCTCTCCGACTTCAGGCTCGTCGCCGCGACGAATCGCGACCTGGCCGGGGAAGTAGCTTCGGGCAGATTCCGGCAGGATCTTTATTTCAGGCTCAACGTTGTCCCCCTCCACCTGCCGCCCCTGCGTGACCGGGGCGAGGACGTGGTGGAGCTCGCCATAGAGTTTCTCAAACGGTATTCGAGGAAGTATCACCGCGTCCTTCCGGCCTTGACAGGAGAGGATACAAAGGCGCTCACGGCATACCAGTGGCCTGGCAATGTGCGCGAGCTGAAAAACGTGATGGAAAGGGCGGCGATCCTTTCTTCCCAGGACAAGCTCCAGCTTAACCTGCCCTCGGCATCGGGCTTTCTTCCTTCTCCGGGATCTGTTGTTTCAGATGCGCCGACCATGGACGAGCTGCAGCGGCGCTACATCAAATACGTGCTCGAACTCACCGGTGGCAGGCTCGGAGGCCCGGGCGGGGCGGCCGAGGTGCTCGGCATGAAGCGGACCACCCTGCAGGCGCGGATGAGGAAGCTCGGCATCGGGATCGGGATCTGACAGGACCCGCCCTGTCCTCGATCAGTCGGTTTCCGCAAGGGCGGGTGATACGCCGTCCTGTGCAGGGACGCCCGCCCGGACATTCACGCGCAGGGCCGCCAGGAAATTTCCGAAGGCGATGAGCGTGCCGAGCAGGAACACGTACTGGAATCCGAGGGTGTTCCATATCAGTCCGCACAGCAGGGCGACCGAAATGGAGAAGATGTGGTCGATGCTCACGGACATGGTCAGCGCCGGTTGAATATGGGAGGGGTGCAGGGCGATCTTTTTCATATAGGTCGAGCGGGCCATGTTCACCGACATCAGCATCTGGTCTGCAAGGAAGCAGCCGCAGGCGATGAGGAATGCGGTATGCTCGCTGAAAAAGAACCCGGCAAAGCCGTAGCCCAGGCAGACAAAGACCAGCAGCACCGATTCGCCTGCGAGCACGAAGCGCTCACCCAGGCGGTCGATAGCCGAACCCAGGATCGGCTGGAACAGGATCCCGATCACCCCGCCGAGAGTAAGGAGCGTTGCGATGGTCTGGGTCGGCTGATGGAATACCGTGACCAGCACCCAGGGGGCAAAGGTGAGGAAGAGCTGTTTGCGCGATCCATACAGGATCGAAAGCAGATAGTAGAGGCGGTACTCCTTGTAGATCCGGACGTGCACCGCGGGAGGCTGCGTCTGTTCCTTCTGCATGGAAAACAGCAGCACGGCGGCAACCGTGAAGCCGGCGGCCGCCAGGGCAAACGTATGCTGAAACGAAAAACCGAGGTATTTAAAACTGAGGAAGACCAGAAAACTCCCCAGGATGGCGGCCAGGTTCCGTATGGCGTTCAGTTGCCCCAGGCGCTGGCCTGCTTTCCCTTCTTCCGCGAGCTCCATCCCGATGGACGAAGACAGCGGCAGGAAGATATGCTGGCCGAGGCTGTAGATAAACAGCCAGAGGATCATCATCCCGTAGGAAGATGACGCAAAGCCCATGAGCACGGAACCCGCCACGCCGAGCACCATGGCGACCGCCGCAAGACGTCTGCTGCAGAGAAACCAGAGAAGGGCGGACGCCAGGATCACCAGCAGTCCGGGCAGCTCGCGGGGAAACTCGAGGAACGATCTCTCGAAGCCGCCCAGGGCGAAACGATCGTTGAGGAAGTTGTTGAACGTCGAATCGATGATGCTGTAGGCCATGCCCATGGCAAGGGCAGCCGCGACGAACAGCTTCAACTCGCGGTATCTGTGCGTTAGCGGAGGGCTCGAAGGCATAATGGGCTTGTATTACCAATTCAGGGACCAGGTATCAATGAAAACTATCGGAAGAGCATGAGGATCGAAAGGGCAGGGCCCATGCCTCCGCCGATTCCGGAAGGCATGGGCCCTGTAAGCTATGAAACAAGGGGGAGGTGTAACCGGCTACTTTTTCCTTTCTACCGCGATGAAGTGAGAGCCCTGCGGATCTTTGACCAGGAAGAGGATCGGCCTGTCTCCGGGCTTTTCCATGGCCTGCTCGAAATCTTTGAGGCCGCTCACCGCTTTTCTGTCCACTTCTGCAATCAGCATTCCCGGCTTGATGCCCGCTCGGGAGGCTTCGGACCCCTGATCCACCTGGGTAACCAGTACGCCTTTCTCGTCCTTATAGCCGTACTTGTCCGCCAGCTCTTTTGTAAGGGGAACGACGGTCAGCCCGAGCTTTTCGGCCTTTTCAGGCTGAGAGGTCTTCTGTGCCGCCTCCGGGGTCAACTTCTCGGTTATCAAACTTATCTTTTTCTCTTTTCCGTCGCGCAGTACAACGAGATCGAGCCTGGTGCCGGGCGCCATCATGGCCACCTTGTTTCGGAAAGGAGCGACCGTATCCAGAGTTTCGCCGTTGAGCCTGACGATCACGTCGCCCTGCTGCAGCCCGGCCTTCTCTGCGGGCGTATTCGGCATGACCTGGGCCACGAGCACCCCCTTGGCGTCGCGCAGCTTGAACGATGCGGCGAGCTCGGGTGTAAGGTCCTGGATCTTGACGCCGATGTATCCCCGGTCGACGTTCCCGTGGTCGATAAGCTGGGTATAGATACTCCTGGCCATGGCAATGGGGATCGCGAACCCGATACCCATATATCCGCCGTTCTGGCTGAAGATGGCGGTGTTTATCCCCACGACCCTGCCTTCCAGGTCTATCAGGGGACCTCCCGAGTTCCCGGGATTGATGGCGGCATCCGTCTGGATGAAGTCTTCATAATCGGATATTCCCACATGGTTGCGGCCCTTGGCGCTGACTATCCCTGCGGTGAGCGTATGGGACAATCCGAAGGGGTTTCCGAGTGCGAGAACCCATTCGCCCACATCGATCTTGTCCGAATCTCCCAGGGCAAGCACGGACAGGTCCTTTGCATCGATCTTGACGACCGCCACATCCGTCGGAGGATCTGTGCCGACGATCTTTGCCGTATACTCGCGGCCGTCGAGAAGCTTCACCATGACCTTGTCCGCTTCGCCCACCACGTGGTTGTTGGTGAGGATATACCCGTCGGAGGAAATAATGAACCCCGAGCCCTGGCCTCGCACCATGCGTTTCTGCTGGTTCGGATTCTGGAACTGCGGTCCGGGCATGGGCTCGCCGAAAAACCGTTTGAAGAAATCATCGTTGAAAGGGAGCTGCATGGGAGTTCGTTGCTGCGTTACGCTTTTCTCCACCTTTATGAAAACGACGGAAGGTGATGCCTTTTTCGCTACGGCGGCAAATGTCTTTCCCGTTTCCTTGAGGTTTTCAAGCGCCTGCTCCTGCGCGAGCGCCGTGCCGTGAGTGCTCATAAGAATCAGGCTTATGAAAAACCAGGCGACTGCGAGTACCCGCAATGGGCTAAGATGATTCTTTCCGGTGCTTCCAAACATTCTCATTCTCTCTTACCTCCGGGGGATATGATGTTTTTTCTCTCTTGATATGACATGCAGAACCATAAGGCAATTCCAGTGCCAGTCTGTAAGTAATTGATAAAACGATAACAAAGAATAAGTATTTCAGTGATCCTGTATACTTATGGATAAAGATTATACACCCCTCTGATCATTTAATATACACCTTGGCGCCCACAGGTATTGAACCCGGCAGGCTTGAACGTGCAGCCGGAAGAGGCAATCTTTCCCATTGATAACTGTCGAAACCTATGGGAAATTGTCATCTGATCCGTTAAGAATGCGGTGCAGTTGTGATGATAGAGGTCATGTGATGAAAGTGCTCCATTCAAAGCGTCGTTCTCCAAAGGCCGGCGGCATTATCAAATGCCGACAGAACCCTATCCATTGGGACGAGATGCTGCAGAAGCGCCTTACCAGGGTAATTGCCGGGGCAGGTTACGGCAATACGACATTCATTGCCCGGGCCGCACCTGCGGTGGAGACGCGCATAGAAAGGGATCTTGTGATCATGATCCATGGCGAGACTGGAAGGGATGAGTTCCAGGCCCTCCTTTCCAACAACCACTGTATCCGATACTTCATCTCAAAGGTCGGTCCGGATATGAAGGCAAGTCTCCGTCAGATGGAAACCATCCGGCTCGAGATGCCTACGCAGAAGATATGTACCGGCAGCTCATGCAGACTTATGCAAAGCTCGGAAACAGGTCCATGGTAAAGAAGGCATATGGGAAGTGCCGAAAGAGCATTGTAGACGAGCTCGGGTATGCCCTGAACAGGGAAACCGAGCTGCTTGCAGGAGCGTTTGTATTGAATGTTCCGAATTGATACATTCATCGAGACAAATGAAAGTATTTGGTATAATTACCTAACGGACTTAAAGAGTTATAATTCATTGAGCTGAAGATATGCAGATTCTTAATTCAAAAATATTGCCGCCCAAGATAGGCGAGACGGTCAAACGAACACATGACAGTTCTCTCTGGGATGAAATCTCAAAAAAACCCATCACCACGGTTACCGCAGGCGCCGGGTATGGAAAGACCACCTTTGTCGCCCAGGCGACTGCTGCAGCAGAGACGGTCTGGTATCGGCTGGCCGAGTCCGACAAAGACCTTTTCGTTTTTCTGAACTATCTTGCCGAGGGGATCGGCAGAATCTATTCCCGGTTCAGTGAAGCGATCAGAGAGTATTTCCGGGATGAAAGGCTCAGCGATAAAGGCGTACGGGCCGTAATCAACTACTACCTTCATGCAATGGAAAACGCTGTCAGCCGAGAGCTCACGATCGTGCTCGATGATTTCCATCTCGTTCAGGACAGCCGTGAGATCCTCGACTGTGTCCAGTTCCTGGTGGAGCATCTTCCGCCGCAACTTCACCTCATTATTATCAGCAGGGCACAGATCAAGCTTGCGCTGTCGCGCTTCAGGGTCATGGGCGAGGTTGTAGAAGTTACCGAAAAAGACCTGGCATTCACCCCTGCTGAAACTTCCAGGCTCTTCGGCCAGACTTTTGGCATGAGCCTTTCGAAAGAAACCATCGGATCGATCCATTCCCACAGCAAAGGCTGGATCGCCGGCCTCATCATGTTTTATCATGCCGTCAAGGGGAAAGACCAGAAAGAGATCGATGAGCTTCTGGCCAGGCTGAAGGGATCGGGAAGGGTGATCTCGGAATACCTGGAGGAGAATGTCTTTTCGTTCCTGCCTGAACAGATCAGGGGGTTTCTCCTTAAGACATCACTGTTGTCGCGGTTAAACAGGGCCTTGTGCGACCGGTTCCTGGGGATCGAAAACTCGGGCGATATCCTCGGGTATCTTGAAAAGAACCACCTGTTCACTTATTCCCTGGACGATATCGGCCAGGAGTATTTTTATCACCACCTTTTCCGGGATTTTCTCACATCGAGATTGGCTGCTGAATATTCCGATGGAGAGATCGTAGGCCTCCATAAAAAGGCCGGATTACTCTCGGAAGATCTGGGCATGATGGAAGAGGCGATCACCCATTACCTCGCTGCTCGGGAATATTCGGAGGCGTCCCGGGTACTTACTACAACGGGCAGGATGCTCATGTTGTGGAGAATGCAGCTCGTCGGCGCACTCCTCGATAAGATTCCCCGAGACATAGTGAACAGCACTCCGCAGCTCCTGTACTTAAGTGCGCAGGTCAAAGCTTCTCAAGGACTGCTGCAGAAGGCTATCGAAGAATTCAAGAGAGCCAGGGACATGTTCAGACGGGAGGGTTCGGAAGTATGGGCCGATCTCTGCGAGTTCGAACTGGGAATCCTTTACTATCCGATGGGATATTTCCGTGATGCCGAAGAGCTGTACACCAGGACACTGGAAAACCCTGCGAGTGTACCCTGGTTGCGCAACCTGCTTATGACCCAGATGGTATTCATCTCAGCATTCCTGGGCAAACCGGATGAAGCTGATCGATATTTCAGCGAAGCGTATGCATATGCCGCCGAAATTCCTGACAAGACCCTGAGGGATGAAAGGCAGGCCACCCTTTTTCTGAACCGTACTATCCGGTATATGATGTCGGGCGATATTCAAGCGGTGATTCCACTGATAGAGCAGGCCGGGCAGCTTCTTGACGGCAGTGAGAACCACCGGTTTCGGTCCATTTATTACAACCATGCCGGCATGACGTATTTCCATGCCGGGATGTACGAGAAGGGGCTCGGAAACTCTACCACAGGGCTGAAGCTCATCCGGGAGAAAGGGTTACGTGATACTACCCTGGGATGGCTCCTTCTGGGAATCTGTTTGAACAACATGGGCATGAAAAGACATTCCGAAGCCCTCGAGTACGGCAGGCAGGCACTGAAGTTTTTCGTCGAGACCGGAAGCCTCTGGGGCGAGGCGAATTCTTATTCTGCTCTGTCATCAGTTTACCTGCGGATGGGGGATGTCAAAACTGCCGAGGAAATGACCGGCCAGGGGTTCAGGATACTTGAGACGAACGAATTTCCTGACGTAAAGGCTGCGTTGATGACTACGCTGGCATTGATAAGAACCTTTCAAGGGAATGTCGCCGAAGCTGAATCGATAATCCGGGATGCAATCAGAAGTAATCCCACTGCCAAACAATTAACATGGTGGGTTGCGTCTATCCGTTCATGTATTGCATCTTTGCAGAGTAAGAAGGATTCGGCAATCGAACATGCACGGGAGAGCCTGAAGATCGCCCAGGCCAACAGGTATGATCACTGGTTAGTCGAGAACCTGCTTCTTCTGATTGTCCCCCTGGCAGAACTCTATGAGCAGGGCGAGATGAAGGAATATCTCCTGAGCCTTTTCCACAGGATCGATCCGGAATTCAAGGCCACGCTCATCCAACTGGAGTCCATGGGGATATCGGAGATTGCTCGCGCGTGCAGGATAATCCTCAATACATTGCCGATGCAGCCTCCTTCAGGGCTGAAGATATTCACCCTCGGAAAGTTTAAGGTCTATCGCGGCGACGAGGAGATCCCGGCACAGACCTGGACGAGCAAGAAGGCCAGGATGCTTTTTAAACTCCTGGTTCACTATCGGTCAAAAGGTTATGTAAACAAAGATGTGTTCATGGAACACCTCTGGCCTGAGGAAGATCCCCGCAAGACCGCAAAACGGTTCCATGTGACCCTGGCCACGGTGAGGAAGATGCTCGAACCTTCCGGGCCACGGGGGATGCCGTCATCCTATATCTTAAGCGATGGGGACAACTACCTGCTGAACCTGGGCGATGGCGGCAGCGTTGATCTCGATGGGTTCGAAGAGGCCTGCTTAATGGCCCGCAAGGCAGCCGATAACAGGGAGGCGGCGCGGCAGCTCCTGCATGCAGCCGACCTGTTCCATGGAGACTTTTTGGAAGAGGATCTGTACGAATCATGGTGCATAGAAGAGAGGGACCGGCTGAAAGAAGAGTATTTGGCTGTCCTTGCAAGCCTTGTCGATTACTTTGAATCGGAGAAGGATTACCAGAAGGCAATCGACTACTGCGGTAAATATCTTGCAAAGGATGCCTATGCGGAAGATATGTACCAGCGGCTGATGCGTTTCCATTCCTTCCATGGGAACAGGACAATGGTGAAGAGGATCTATGAGCGGTGCCGGAAGAGTATCGTGGACGAACTCGACTGCCCCTTGAGCAAGGAAACTGAACAACTTTTCAAGAAGTTGATATCAGACCCCGATACCGGTTCCCGCTAGGGCTCTGTCAAAATTGCCTTTTTTGAGAATAGCGGGCCGTGCTCCAGAAAAGCCTGCAGAATAATGCTGACAGCACAATGAGCCTATGAAATACCGGTGTTGCCGGTAACTGAGACCTGGTCAGCGACCCTGAGCCGACAGAGGCTCGGCATCGTCTCGGGCTTGCAGGCGGAGGCTTTTGAAAAATCTGTCTATCCTGGTCTTAAGCACCAGGAAGTCGTCCCCCCGGTTGTCGATACAGTCTCCATCGATGGTGAGCATGGGGATTCCGGCCTGTTTCATCATCTCCGCCTCGATCCGAGCGCTGCTGTGGAAGTGCCGGCAGGATTTGGGATAGAAGGCTATAATCCCTTCGCCCTTGTGCATATTGTCGATGATCATCTCGGTCCTCTGCCTGACCGGGCAGTATGCCGGGCTCATGAGCACCCTGCGTGCGATCGAACGGAACGGATCGTTCAGGTCCATCTCATCCCAGAAAACATGATTCACCTGGGAGTGCACTATGTCGGCATGATCTTCGATATATCCCAGCAAGGTATTATGGTAGTAGGGCCTTAAGTGGAACCAGATGATCCTGGGCCTGGAGGAGGCGGTGCGCCCGGAACGGCCACCGGCCTGGAATTCCTCGTACCTTGTCCGGTACACATCGACGATCTCTTCCGTGCCCCATGTCTGCATGAGGTTCGCTGCATAATTGAGCTCCTTGCTGCCTTTGCTGATGACCGGGTTTGCGTAGCGGGCCAGGTCATTGCCCATCATGAGCCATCTGCGTGCCTCGTTCGTCCGCCCAATAATCTCGGTGAGCTTTGGCATGTCCAGTTTTATGCCGGTCTCCCTGGTAATGAATTCCGCCATGTCTTCCAGTTGGCAGGCTACATAGCCTACTGCCTCGTTTAGCTTCCGGATGTCAGAAATGCTGCTTCCGAGCGACCAGATACCGTAGGGTATATCCAGGACGAACTCAGGCCTGTTGTATCTGTGCGCGGTGTGGGCCGCGAACTTGGCAGCCGGGTCGCACAGGTGCGAAGTGGTCAGGATAATATCGGGCGATGGAAGAATGTCCTCGATCATGGCGCCTGCTCCTGTTTTGATAAAGGAGCACAAGTCGGGCGAGAAGCCCGAGCCCTCGGCTGTTTCGAGCCTTCCGCCTGCAAGACCCGACATGCCGAGGTGTGCGGCGAACATCTCGATGGTGAAGGGCATGATCCCCATGGCATAAATGATCTCGGTGGGCATGAAGAGGCTTCGCCAGGCGACAAATTGATAAATGTCCGACTGCCCCGGTCTTTTATTGAAGGAGCGGAGCAGTTGGTCTGCAAGGAGTCTTCCCCGTTTATGGGAGGCGCTCAGCTCAGAGGCAGGTACAGCAAACTGCGCAGCCGCAGCCTCCGTCATAGCGTCTTCGTCAAGGCCGGTCATGGCCGCAAAGTTCCCGAACTGAATCTTTCTCTGTTCCGTGTTTTGCTTAACCCTCTGTGCCGGTGCCATGTTGTTGTAACCTCCTTGAAAGATTTTTCACGAAAGAATGCACTTCACGGGTGTTTATATCCGGCGATACATCACCCTCCAGCATTTTTATCGGCACGACCCCGGCGAGAACGTCCTTGAACATGGGCCATAGTGCCTGTGCGTTGGAACAGAACTTGATGGTGAAGTAGATGATGCCGTCGACCTTGTATTCCTGGGCGATCCGCTTCAGTCGGGATAGGCCGAAGATACCGTGCTCGCCGATCATGCGCGGGCAAGGGGGTTTTGAGAGATAACTCCTTGCAAGGTACCTGATGGGATCATCTTTCAAGTTCTGGTTTGCCCTGATCTGTCGGATGCCGTTGCACATGTGTTCGTACACCACCAGCCCTCCTGCATCCTCGATTGCCTCGACAAGACGGGCGTTCGCCGGTCCTCCATAAACCAAGATACGGGGCTGGCTCAAACGGTCGTCACCCGATCCTAAGTTTGCAATCAATGTTTCCAGCTCTGTATTGAACGCATCGCGATTGGTTTTCATGCCCTTTGCCATGATCTCCTGTACTTTTGTGCCGGTGACCGGTGTGTCGTGACGTTTTCGGGCTCCATCGATTATGGAAAGCAGCCGGGATGTGTGAAGCGATTTTACTGCAGCATCAATGATCGCCTGCTGGGATATCTCACCGTACACGGCCTCGACCGATTGCTTGAAACGCTCGATCTCACTGGCAAAGAAATCGACGCTCCTCTCGGTGTAAATCCGGGGCACATCAAGCAGGTTGAGGCATCCCGGCTTGATGTCGCCCCGTTTGAATTCCCAGCCGTCATAGAGCCTTCGCATACACTCGCAGGAATGAGCCATGACTACACCGTCAAGGAAATCATATTCCCCTGAGAGGGCACCGCCCAGGCAGCTGCGTACGTATGAGCACATGGAATCGCCAAGATATACGTCTTCATGGCCTTTCCCTGAATCTAACCTGACCCCGTAAGGCTCCAGGCCGGCTGCTTCCAATATCTCGATGGGAGTATAGGTGCAGAACCACCCGATTTTTGGGTTATTCACTGTTTGACCTCGCTTTGCTCGTGCTGCCTTCCTGACAGATAGTATTCGCGGCACGCATAGAGCGTACGGTCCGGAGTGTTATCGATGGAAAGCTTGACCAGGTCGCAAATACGGTCCTTGCCGCAGCCGATGCAATCGAACTTGTCACACTCGACAAATTCGGAGACGATGCGCGATGTCTCCTTGAAACCTCTGAACGCCGACCTGCCGATCGCCTTCGATTCTCTCCGGGCAATCAGGGCCATCCCGATGGCGCCCATCACGTTGTTGTGCGGGGGCACGATAATCTCACAGGGTTTACCCCGGGCTTCTTCAAGGCACTCTTCCAGGGCTCTTTTCACCCCGATGTTGTTCGCTACCCCGCCTTGAAATGCGATGGGGGTTTTCAGGCGTTTTTTGTCTATGCCCAGAGTGGAGAAAAAGTTCTTGGCCAGAGACTTGTGCAGTCCGGCAATTATGTTCTCCCTCGTATTGCCTTTAGCCTGCTCCGAGATAAGATCCCTGCCCACAAAGACAGTGCACATGGATGAAAAGCTGTAAGGTTTGTTGGCCTTCAGCGACACCTCGCCGAACTCTTCGATGGGTATGCCCAGACGTGCTGCCTGCGCATCGAGAAAGGCACCCGTGCCGGCCCCGCATTTTTTATTCATGCCTGCCTCGTCGAGCATGCCGTCTTCTATATACATGACCTTGGAGTCCTGGCCGCCGATGTCGAAGATGACCTGCACGCCTGGTACAAGATGCATAGCCGCCTCTGCATGAGCATCGAGCTCGGTCTCATAGATGTCGGCATTGAGGACCGCCATGGCGATCTCATTGCCGCTGCCCGTAACCCCTGTACCATGAATTGTGAGGTTGTCCGGCAGAAGGCTATAGGTCCTTGACAGGGATTTTTTGATATTGTTCAGCACATCTCCCTCGGTCAATGTGTAATCCGTTGCTAGAACTACCCCTGCCTCGTCCACAACAGCCGTGTTTATAGAAATAGAACCTGCATCGACCCCGATAAAGCAGCGGATATTTTCTGCCCAGGCACGTTCTTTGTTCGGGAAGGCTTTAAGACTGCCATTTTTGTACATATATTTATAAACAGGCCTGTCGAGGCCGAGAAAACATTTGTCCAGCTGTGAGAGTGCGAGTTCATGCACATCGGTGCCGGTTTCTGTAAGGCAGATCCTTATCCAGAGGTCTGAACTGGAGAATCCCGCCCGGATCGTAAGCCCTCTCTGGCTCAGTATCACTACAGGGTGGGATAGATCGGCAGAAAGAATATCCAGGTCATGCAGGTATTCATGGGAATCGCCCGGACCGGAAAGAAGACGCATAAAGAATGGCAGAACACTGCTCCAGGCATCCGACCATTTTTCATCACCTGATTTCTCATACGAGAAGGGGATCTTGTAGCTGACCTCGCCCTCATGTTTCAGCGCTTGAAACGCCGAGCATGATGTCCGGTCAATATTTTTCTGTGATGTGGTATTCATGGAAACCTCCTAATTGTATCAACGTTCAACCTTTACGTGCGCGTATGGAAACATGCTTTCTTGTTTCAAATCCCTTTCATAAAAATATATCCTACCCCCCTGTAATAAATTCCTGATAAATTCCTGGTAAAAATATACGAGATAATCATTA
This sequence comes from Syntrophaceae bacterium UBA6087, assembly GCA_002448235.1. Classification (GTDB taxonomy): domain Bacteria; phylum Desulfobacterota; class Desulfomonilia; order UBA1062; family UBA1062; genus Phosphitivorax. The sequence continues at coordinate 152,611 of DIXF01000003.1, read as the reverse complement.
TTACTCTTAAGCACTTACAAGTAATGAAGCTTACTTATTGTCTTCTTTTGAGCAGAAATTCAGTTAAATTTTTGTCCATGAGAAAACGCTCTGTAGGATTTTTTATAGTGATGAATTCATGATCTAACCCATTTTTATCAATAATTAATTCCGGGTTTACTCTGAGTGGTTATGTTGCGGCTTCAAGGGGGCAGTGTAATGACAAACACGGTATGGAAGGCGAAAACATTCCTTGAGTATGCAGAGCGTCTTGCAGACCCGGAAGTAGCCGGGATTTCGGACGCTATAATACAGTTCGTTCTCAGTGGGAAAGATGGCGGAATACTCTACTACAGGATCGGTCCTGGAGGGGTGAAGGCGTATCAGGGGTATCATGAAAACCCGGATGTAACCATCACCACGAGTCTGGATATCTGGGTTCAGATGGTTCTTGGGAAAATTCGGCCCATAAAGACCTATTTATCGGGGAAGGTGGAGGTGAAGGGAGATATCGTGCTTGCACAGAGGGCGCTGAAATTATTCCGAAAGGTCTGCGCCAGGGAAAAGGAACTCCTGCAGGAGAGGCCGGGAGATGCCCTGTATTTATTAAACACGGATACGTTTCACCGGGAACCTTTGCAGTTCGAGATACCATCGAGATCAGAAGAATGAAACGGAGGCTGAGGTTCAAATGGCGGAAGAGAGCAACAACCCCGGGACCCATCTTTTCAAGTACCCTGCCGAGCAGGATCAGTATCTTGATGCCTATGCCCAGGACGTTCCATCTTTCAATGAAGCGATGAAGTTTACCCATTCCGACAGAGAAAGCCAGGGCATCGAACAGCAGCTTGTGGTCAAGAAGGGAGAATTGGCCCAGATGCTCTTTCAACTCATGGGAGAAAGAGAAAAGAGGCGTAGTCTTGAGGAGAGCTTGCAGGTAAAGGAGACCGAGCTGAAGAGGATGTCCAATGATCTGGCCGAGGCCCACACAACTCTGAAGGTCCTGCTTGACCGTACAAATATTGAGAAGGCCGAATTCGCCGACCTGGTGATATCGAACCTGAAACATGGCGTGTTTCCTTATCTTTATAAGCTCATGGATGGGCCCCTGGATGATATGGCCCGGGAATACCTGGGGCTTATCGAATCACACCTGCGCGAGATAGCCTCGCCGTTTTCCAAGAGCCTCTCCAGCGTGAACCGGGAGATTACCCCGGCGGAAATCCAGATTGCAGATCTGATCAGGGAAGGCAAAACGACGAAAGAAATATCGGCTATGCTGAACCTTTCAGAAAAGGAGATAGAATTCCACAGGAATAATATCCGGAAAAAGCTGGGATTGAACAATAAAAAGATAAACCTGAAGCGGTACCTCTCTTCTCTATGATGCTTCTATCGAGTCCGTCGGCAGGTTTATGGGTCGCCGGTATGAGTCCGGACCCGCTCTCTTTCTCAGATCCCGGCTATCTTGTACTCTTCCTGCAGACAGGCCTCGCTTGTCGCTCTGCATCTGCCCCGGGTCTTGGAGAGATACAGGGCGTCATCGGCCCTCTGGATGAACGCATCGAGGGATTCGCCCGGCCGGTACTGGGAGACGCCCAGGGATACGAATACCTGTCCGATGAGTTCTCCGGTATCCTTGCGTTTCCAGTTCATCTGCTTGAAGTAGGTACAGATATGCTTTGCAAGGGTGAGCGCACCTTCCAGCGGGGTGTCCGGGAGGATGATCACGAATTCCTCGCCTCCATACCGGATCACCGTATCTCTTCCCTTGATGCAATCCCTTATCATGCCGGCAGTGGTCTTGAGCACGCGGTCTCCAACGATATGGCCGAATGAGTCGTTTATCTTTTTGAAATGATCGATGTCGAGCATGATGGCTGAAAGCTTGGAGTCGGAGGCCATGGCGTTTTTGGATTCCTGATCGAATATGCTGGAAAGGTAGCGCCTGTTTTTCAGGCCCGTGAGCATATCGGTCCATGCCTCTTCCCTCATCTTATCCAGATCCTTGCGCAGCCCTTCGATCTCGCGGGTAGAGGAGATGATCCGTTCCTTGAGCAGCAGGCCGGACCGCTTGATCGCCTGTGTCTCGGAGAGGATATCCTCAACGATGTTTTTTACGCTGTCCGCATCGAGCTCGTCTTTGAGCCGCTGGGAATAAATATGAATCATGGTCCCGAAGCGCGTCAGTTGCCCCCCTGCGTCGATTACATGGTTCAGGATCGTATCAAGGACCTTCCTCAGCTCCTCGCGGATCTTTTTGATGATCATCTTATGCTCGTCTGCAACGTATCTCTCGTAGAGTGTCCGATTGAGCTGCGGGGTGATAGCCTTCGACTTTTCCAGAGCATTGTCGATAACGAGCTTGAGCTGCTCGTTTCTGCCCGACACGTATTCGTACCATACGGAATAGTTGACGGGGTCGACGGGTATCTGGAACCGTCCCATGTGATCGAGCGCAAGGCGCAGGTACTCACTGGACTGCTCGATAGTGTCTGAATAGTGCATCATGCCTCCTCAATTGCAAGTGTTCTATAGGTTTATTTGTCCCACCATCGACACTCAGTATGCAAATCTTTAATATACCGTCGATAATTTTTGCCTTGCCGCAGGCAGTGACTCTTAGAATCTGTTGATTTCCATGGGACGGATAATATATATTCACAACCCATAATCTGCTGAGAGATGAAGAGACACGGTATATTGTCTCATCAGGCACTCTATGGTAGATATCAGATTGCAAGGAAAAGGAGGATACGAATGTCCGGCCACAATAAATGGAGCACGATCAAGCATAAGAAGGGTGCCGCAGATGCCAAGCGGGGCAAGCTTTTCAGCAAGATCATCAAGGAAATAACGGTTGCGGCGCGCATGGGCGGCGGAGATCTCGAAGGGAACGCCCGCCTCAGGTCTGCAATGCTGACGGCGAAGGCGGCGAATATGCCCAAGGACAACATCGATCGGGCCATCAAGAAGGGTACCGGCGAGCTCGAAGGATACAACCTGGAGGAGATCACCTATGAAGGATACGGGCCGGGTGGAGTTGCCGTCCTCGTTAACGTGATGACCGATAACAAGAACCGTGCCGTGGCGGATATCCGGCATCTCTTTTCCAAGTATAACGGAAACCTGGGTGAAACCGGCTGCGTGAACTGGATGTTCAACAAGAAGGGCTTCGCATCGGTAGAGAAAAGCTCGGTGGACGAAGAGGCTCTCTATGACGTCGCACTGGAGGCAGGGGCCGAGGACATCAGCGACCAGGGGGACGAGTTCGAGATCCTGATCGCCCCCGAAGAGATCGAGAACCTCAGAAGCGCTCTCGAACAGAAGGGCATCAAGTATGGTCAGCTGGAAGTGCAGATGGTTCCCCAGACAAACGTAACGTTGACCGGCAAGCAGGCCCAGCAGGCCCTGAAACTCCTGGACGCCCTGGAAGAGCTCGACGACGTCCAGTCCATATCTTCGAATTTCGATGTCTCCGACGAAGAAATGGCCCAGATGCAGGGATAATGATAATCTGCGGTATTGATCCCGGGACACGCGCAACGGGCTATGGGGTACTGGACATACAGGCCACCTCGCAGGCGACATTGCGCTATGTGTCCCATGGAACGATAAAGCCCAAGTCCGAAGCGTTGACGTTACGTCTTAAGGAGATATTCTTAAGCGTCACGGAAGTCTTCCGCCTGTACAACCCCTCCGAGGTTGCCATCGAAGCCACGTTTCACGCCCTCAATGCCCAGTCGGCGCTGAAGCTCGGCCAGGCGAGGGGAGCGGTCATCCTTGCCGCGAGCCTTCTGGACATACCGGTCTTCGAGTACACGCCCACCGAGGTGAAGAAGGCTACCTGCGGGTATGGCAGGGCCGACAAGGGCCAGATCTCGGCAATGATCACGACCATCCTCCATCTTCCCAAGGGAATGCTCACCTCGCCCGATGCAAGCGACGCCCTGGCGATCGGGCTCTGCCACTCTTCGTCCAGGCGTCTGAAGGAGCTCATCCAGTGATCAGCCTGATCAAGGGCACAGCGGCATTCATAAGCGGCGCCGATGTGACCGTCATGGTATCCGGTGTCGGTTACCTCGTCCACGTGCCGGCAGGAGTCGAACTGGGTATCAAGGTGGGTGACGAGATCCTGTTTCACACGCATCTCATCGCCCGTGAAGATGCCCTGGACCTCTACGGGTTCGTCGACATGAGGCAGAAGGAGATATTCTCTCTCTTACTGAGCGTTTCCGGGGTGGGGCCCAAGACCGCCATGAATATCCTCTCCGGCATCGAGCCCGACCGTTTCCTTGAAGAAGTCGTGGGTGAGAATATAGGATATTTAAGCAGTCTGCCCGGCATCGGGAAAAAGAGCGCTCAGCGCATCGTCCTTGAGCTCAAGGAGCGGATCGCAAAAAAGTACAGCCCCAAGGGGACCAGAAGGGGCGCGGACAAGTCACAGGATGCGGTAGCGGCGCTTATGGCGCTCGGCTATCCGGAATCGCAGGCGCGCAGGGCGGTGGGCTCGGTCGAGGCTGAAACTGTCGAAGACGTCATCAGAAGCGCCCTGAAGGAATTGATGCGATGAGAAACGAAATTACCGGAACGCCCGGAGATCATGAAGAGCTTGATTTCGAGGCTCATATCAGGCCCCGGGACTTGGGGGAATACGTAGGCCAGGAGGCACTCAAGGAGAACCTCTCGGTTTTCATCAAGGCTGCAAAGGCGCGCGGCGATGCACTTGACCACTGCCTGTTTTACGGCCCTCCGGGTCTGGGGAAGACGACGCTCGCCTATATCATCGCGCACGAATGCAACGTGGGCCTGCGCATCACGAGCGGGCCAGCCATCGATAAATCCGGGGATCTGGCGGCGATCCTGACCAACCTGGAAAGGAACGATGTTTTGTTCATCGACGAAATCCACCGGCTGGGCAAGGCCGTGGAAGAGATCCTTTATCCGGCCATGGAGGATTTCAAGCTGGATATCGTGATCGGCCAGGGGCCGTCTGCAAGGTCCATCAGGATCGATCTCAATCCGTTCACCCTGGTGGCGGCGACCACACGGGCGGGCATGATCACCTCACCCCTGCGCGACCGTTTCGGGATCATCGGCCACCTGGAGTACTACGCCGTGGAAGAGCTGAGGCGGATACTGAAGCGCACCGCAGGAATCTTAAACGTCCCGGCCGATGAGAAAGGCCTTCTCGAGATCGCCAGGAGATCCAGAGGGACCCCGCGGATCGCGAACCGGCTGCTCAGGAGGGTAAGGGATTTCGCCGAGGTCCTGGGGAATGGGACCATCACCTCCGAGATTGCGGATGTGGCGCTCTCGAGGCTGGATATCGACAAGTCCGGGTTCGACCGGATGGACCGGAAGATCATCGCCACCATGATCGAGTCCTTTTCCGGAGGGCCCGTGGGTATAGAATCGCTCGCGGCGTCCATCGGGGAAGACAAGGACACCATCGAGGACATCTATGAGCCGTACCTTATCCAGACCGGCTGCATCAAGCGCACTCCCCGGGGAAGGCAGGTGTGCGCCAAGGCATACACGCTGCTCGGAAAGGACCCGAAAAAGGAGCAGGCAGCGCTGTTCGACGACGAGTCATGAAACTCATTCTTATGGACGTGGACGATACGTTGTACCCGAAGGGAACCGGCCCGTTCGCCCATGTGGACAAGAAGATCGACGAATATGTCATGTCCCGGTGCGGGCTGGACCAAGCGCAAGCAAAGGACTTGAGAAAACGCTACATCGGCTCGTACGGATCGACCCTCGGCGGGCTCATGAAACACTACGATGTGGATCCGGATCATTATCTGAAGGCAGTGCACGATGTGCCGGTGGAAAGTCTTCTCACGGAGGATGCAGAGCTCAAACGCGTACTGGAGGGCATCCCGGCCCGTATGGTCGCCTTTTCCAACGGGTCGGCCGACTATGTCCGCAGGGTGCTCAACGCGCTGGGCATCTCCGAGCTGCTGCCCGATCTTTTTACCATTGAATTCATGGACTATATTCCGAAGCCCATGGATTACCCCTACCGGAAAGTTCTGGATCTCTATGCAAGAAGGCCTGAAGACTGCGTCCTGGTGGATGACCGGCTGCCGAACATCCGGACCGCCATGGACATGGGCATGAAAACGATAGGGGTCGGACTTGATCCGCCGCTTCCCGGGGCCTTGATAATACCCGACATTTATGCCATATCACAGATCGCTTTTGAAATTATGACCAATTGAACCTTCAAACAGGAGGCGACATGCACGTATTCGTTACCGGCACGGCCGGCTTCATCGGCTTCCATCTCGCGAAGCGGCTTCTTGATGACGGGGAGACGGTATTCGGGATAGACAATCTCAACCCGTATTACGATCCGAAGCTTAAGCAGGACCGGCTCGGCCTCCTCACCAGGATGCCGGGTTTCGGGTTTGAGAAGATCGACCTGACGGACAGGGAAGCCATGGCACGTGTCTTCGAAGAGCAAAGGTTCGATGCCGTCATTCACCTCGCTGCTCAGGCCGGGGTGCGTTACAGCCTGGAAAACCCGCATGCATACATCGACGCCAACCTCTCAGGATTCATGAACATCCTCGAGGGCTGCAGAATGAGCAACGCTCCTCACCTTGTGTTCGCCTCGTCGTCCTCCGTCTACGGAGCCAATACCCGGATGCCCTTTTCCGTGCACGACAACGTCGATCACCCGGTCTCGCTCTATGCCGCGACCAAAAAGGCGAACGAGCTCATGGCCCACACGTATGCCAGCCTCTACAAGCTCCCCTGCACGGGCTTGCGGTTCTTCACCGTGTACGGCCCCTGGGGAAGGCCCGACATGGCGCTGTTCAAGTTCACCAAGGCGATCCTCGAGGGAGCGACCATAGACGTGTACAATTACGGGAACATGCAGCGGGATTTCACCTATGTGGATGATATCATAGAAGGTCTCGTGCGGGTCATGCGCGTGATCCCGCAGCCGGACGCCAACTGGAGCGGAGAACATCCGGACCCCGGGACGAGCTTCGCCCCCTATCGCGTCTACAACATCGGCGGTTCGCGGCCGGTGAAGCTTATTGACTTTATCACGATTCTGGAGGACGCCATCGGGAAACAGGCGGACAAGAACTTGCTGCCGCTGCAGATGGGCGATGTCGTCTCAACCTGCGCCGATGCAGTCGATCTCGAAAAGGCCGTGGATTTCCGCCCTCAGGTTCCGGTTGCGGAAGGGATCAGGCGTTTCGTGGAGTGGTACCGGTCGTACTACGCGGTTTGACCGGGGCCTCCCAGCACAGACTGGGAGGGGAGGTCCATGTGGAGGATATAGTCGAGGATCTTGTCGCGGTAATGCTCTGAGCCCCCGACGAATTCAATGCCCAGCTGGGTCTTGTCCAGCACGGTTTCCCGCCTGACGGAGCGGATGACTCCCGCGATTTCCACCGGGCCTGTGGGAAGATTGATCCGGACCTGGGGCAGGCTCATGCCTTCGACCACCGGCGCCTTTTCTTCAAGGATCTCGACCCCCATTCCTTCAATGCTCAAGTCCCAGACAAGTACCGGAGAGGGATCCAGCGTCAGGGGATGCACAATGGTCGCGGTCACGGGCTCTTCGCCCGTTATGAAATACCTCAGGACGCTTCGCCTGCTGATATGCTGCAGTGTATCCGGCCAGCTCGTCTCCATGATATTCTTGATCACGTCGAGGACCCGTGCATGGAAGAGCATGACGTTGACGCCCTTAAAAAGATAGAACGGATAGACGCTTCCCTGGAGCGGCTGAAAGGGCAGCCTGAATTCCGACATCCTGACGATTCTCAAGACCATGTTATCGTCGTCGGGCCTCAGGTAAAAGAATTCCGCCGGGATGGCCTTGCGTTTGTCGATCATCAGCATGTCGCCGAAGCCCCGTGACCATCGCTTGACCTCGTCGAAAATCCTCAGGATGTCTTCTTTGTCCGTGATGAGCTTCCCGGAGTCGTCGCGCGCCGAGCGCAGCGTTGCATAGGCCTCGATAGGGGTTTCTGCCGGAGCGAAATCAATGCCCACCCGGGAAGGAACTCCCGAACCGAGGTAGGCGATCCGGCCCTGGATATCTGCCGGGATGACGGTCCCATTGTTTTCAAGGGCCTGGATATGGATATCCTTGCCTTCCTGGAGCAGAGAGAATCCGTCGGTAACCAGGACGCCCATACCGCCGATGGAGATGTCCAGGATCGGCAGCTTGAGGAAATGCTCTCCGACCTTGGCTTTGGCATAGAGATTTCCCCAGGGCAGGGTTCGTTGTCTTCTGTTCTCTCTCTTTTCCATGTAAGCTTCTCATCGGAAAAGAGGGTTGAAAAACTTAAAAAGAATAGAAAAAGAATGTTTACCCGGGAGCGCCTTTTTGCAAAGCAGCGACCGGAGGGCTGCATTTTTGCAGAAAAAAGCTCCCGGGTTCGGGTGCTATTAAAAAAGATACTGTTGTTTACTTGCCTTTATATGCCGGGGTGCGTTTTTCCATGAACGAGGTCATGGTCTCGGCAAGATCTTCGGACGGCAGGATCATGGAGCTCCTTGCCGCAACGTACTCAAGGCCGTCAGGGATGCTTTTGCCCCTGCAGAAGTTCAAAACGTCCTTGGCGCCCTGCACGGCGAGAGGGGCCTGGGCGGCTATCTCAAGCGCCAGCTCCTGCGCGCCCTTGAGCAGGGATTCCTTGTCCGGGTATACGGCGTTGACCAGGTTGATCTCTTTTGCCCTCTGGGCATCGATATACTTGGCGGTGAACGCAAGCTCCCTGGTGACTCCCTGGCCGACGATATGCGGCAGGCGCTGGAGCACTCCCACATCGGCGATTATGGCTACCGCAGCCTCTCTCAGCGAGATTTTCGCATCGAGCGAAGCCAGCCGGATATCGCAGGCAGAGCCCAGGTCGAGGGCGGCGCCGATGCAGTAGCCGTGGAACGCGCAGATGACCGGCTTGGAGCACTTCTCGACGCAGGACATGGCCTCCTGGAGGGGAAAGATGTCCTTGAACAGCTTGACGGTCCCTTTCGCGCTCATGTCCCAGTTCTTGAGTGTGGGGATCAGCGGCGCCATGCCCATCAGGTCTATGCCCGTGGAGAATTCCTTTCCTTCGCCCGCAACGATCGCGACCCGGATTTCGTCATCGCTGTCGATGTCTGCAAAGATGGGGATGATCTCCGTCCATGCGGCGGGGCCCATGGCGTTTTTCTTCTCCGGCCTGTTCAGAAAAACCCATGCGATGTGTCCCTGCTTTTCGACCTTATAAAATTTGTACGGTTCACTCATGAATGTACCTCCCTCTTTCCACACAGAGTAGAACTATATGGAGAAATTTGTCAATAATGGAGGGAATAAGAAGCCGCCGCCTCAATATAAATATGGGGCCGGGATTGCCTTACAAAGAAACGGGCAATCCTTTCCCGCGCAGATATTCCTTTACCTGGCGGATGCTCAGGATCTGATAATGAAACACCGACGCAGCCAGCAGAACGCTCGCTCCTCCCGATGTTGCGGCTTCATAGAAATCCTCCAGCTTGCCTGCGCCGCCCGAGGCGACCACCGGAACGGTGACCGCATCGGAAATAGCCCGGGTGAAGGCTATATCGTAACCGGCCTGCGTTCCGTCGCCGTCCATGCTGGTGGGCAGAATCACTCCCGCACCGAGCGCCTCGCACTCTTTTGCCCACTGAACCGCATCTTTCCCGACAGCCCTGGTGCCTCCCGAGACAACCAGTTCGAATCCCGAGGGCATGGCGCCGTTTCTCTTCGCGTCCACGGCAACGGTGATGCGCCCGGACCCGAACTTCTTAGCCGCTTCTTCGACCAGCAGAGGGCGGCTGACCGCAGCGCTGTTCATGGATACCTTGTCTGCTCCTGCATCGAAGAGCATCTCGATATCTTCCAGCGTTGAAACGCCCCCTCCGACCGTAAGGGGTATGTCGATTACCGAGGAAACGCTTCTCACCCATTCGAGGCGCGTTTTGCGGTTTTCGAGCGTCGCTGCAATATCCAGCATGGCAAGCTCGTCGGCCCCTTCCTGCTGGTAGCGAGCGGCATTCTCCACAGGGTCTCCGGCGTCTTTGATGTCGATAAAATGGATCCCCTTGACCACCCTTCCGTTTTTCATATCCAGGCACGGCATGATTTTGATCATGTAACTGCATTCCTCCCATCGTTTACGGGTATGAACGAACCACAGGCCGATTCAGTCCGTGATTCACTCAGTGACCGGTATGATAACATTCCCCTGCAGGGAAATCCATTTGAATTTCAGTCGTTTCTCACGGCTTGCGCGGTCTCGTATATGCGAGCGGAGAATGATTGTGACCGGTTGACATTTTGCTCGGCAAGCACTAGAAAAAAATGGATAAAGGAGTAAGCGATGCCCATCTATGAATACGAATGCAGGGATTGCGGAGAAAGTTTCGAGAGGCTCGTACCCATGTCTGCGAAAGATGCTCCCGACTGCCCGAAGTGTAAGCGCAACAATGTGAGAAAAAAGATTTCCCGGATTGCCAAAGGCAAATCCGGCTGTGATTCATGCAGTTCCACCAGCTGTTCGTCCTCGGGACACAGCTGAGGGTAAAGTCATAAGACCCCCGGTCAGGGGGTCGTCAAAACAGATCGATGAGCTGGATCGTCTCTTCCCGTTTTGGTCCTACGGAGATGATCGCTGCCTTCACTCCGGTTTTCTCTTCCATATACGAGATGTAGTTTCTGCAGTTTTTCGGCAGGTCGTCGTATGACCGTGCGGAAGAGATGTTCTCTTCCCATCCGGGGAGCTCATCGTACACGAGCTGAAGATCGGGATACATCTCCAGATCGGCCGGCATGTTTTCAATAATGGTATTGCCCGACTTGTAGGCGGTTGCAACCTTGATGGTTTCGAACCCGGTGAGGACATCGAGCTTGGTTACCGCGAGGTAGGTGATGTCGGAAAGCCGGATCGAGTGCTGCAGAGCGACGAGGTCGAGCCATCCGCACCGTCTGGGCCTGCCCGTTGTCGCGCCGTACTCGCCGCCGAAGGCCCGCAGGCGTTCGCCGACTTCGTCACCCAGTTCGGTGGGGAAGGGGCCTCCGCCCACTCTCGTCGTATAGGCCTTGCAGATACCGAGCACGGTGCTGATCTTCGTGGGTCCGATGCCCGATCCCACGCACGCCTGTCCGGCAACGGTATTGGATGAAGTTACGTACGGGTAGGTGCCGAAGTCCATATCGAGGTTCGCGCCCTGCGCGCCTTCGAACAGGAGTTTCTTGCCGTTGCGGACCGCCTTGTCGATGAGGAGGGGCGCATCGGTGACGAACGGCTTGAGCATCTCGCCCATTGCCTTGTACTTGCTGAATATCTCTTCCTTGTCCATGCCTTTGACCTTGAGGATCTTGGTGAGGTACTCCTGCTTCTCATCGAAAAAGCTGTTGAGCTTTTTCTCAAGCAGGTTCTCATGGACCAGATCGATCATCCTGATGCCGCATCTGCGTGCCTTATCTTCATAGGCAGGACCGATGCCCCTGCCCGTGGTGCCGATCTGCTGGGTTGCTTCACGCGCGTGGTCGATCATCTTGTGATAAGGCATGATCACGTGAGCGCGGTCGCTGATAGCGAGTGTGTCCGTGGTTACCGTGTATCCCTTTTCCCTTAAAGCGGCGATCTCATTGAGAAGGATCTCGGGGTCGATCACCACGCCGGAGCCGATAACGCATCGTTTGTCTGCATGCAGGATACCCGAGGGTATCAGGTGGAGGATCACTTTCTTCTCACCTACCACCAAGGTGTGTCCGGCATTGTTGCCTCCCTGAAACCGGATGATAAGGTCTGATTTTTCTGTAAGGAGGTCAACGACCTTGCCTTTGCCTTCGTCACCCCACTGGGTGCCAACAACGACCACGTTTGCCATAATCGTACTCCTATGTTTATTTACTAAAACTTCGTAAGATGACGACCTCCCGAAATCGACTTGAGCTCATCAGGTTTCACCCCGGGTTTGACGTCGGCCGGGACAAGGAAGCCTTCCTTCGGAAATGTCATTTCGTCTTTCTGATAACGTGTCCCAAACGTGCATATTCAAGGTCGTTCTCCAAATGACAGTATGATCAAACCCGGTGCACTTGTAACAAATGGGTTTACACGTGTCAATAATTTACAAGGTGGTTTTAAAAAACCCTTCAATATTATGTAATAATCCACAAGAAGAGAAAGTTGAGAGAGAATGATTATCCATAACGATTTTCGTTCGGACGATGCCTCGCCTTCTCAAGGGCAAGGTCACAATTTATTAAGGCGGATTCCTTAAGCGGAGGTAACCAAAATATTCGTTTTTGGGCTTGGCAGGGAATGTATATTCTGTAATATATTACTAAGGAAGAAAGAGGAGGGTTTTTATGTATAAAATCGATCTGCTGAACAACATCTCGGAAAAGGGCCTCAGTCTTTTTACGGAAAAATATGAGTATCGCGCCGGCATTTCAGATCCGGACGGTATCCTGGTGCGAAGCAAGGAAATGAAAGAAATGACCTTGCCAACGAGCCTGAAAGCGATTGCCCGGGCCGGTGCCGGGGTCAATAATATCCCCATCGACAAGTGCTCGGAAAAAGGCATTGTCGTTTTCAACACCCCGGGAGCGAACGCCAATGGGGTAAAGGAACTGGTCATCCTGGGCATGCTCCTGTCCGCACGGAACGTGACGGGCGGTATCGCATGGGTCAAGGGGCTCGTCGGCGAAGGCGACAAGGTGCCGGATCTGGTTGAAAAGGGAAAGTCGAAGTTCGGCGGCACCGAGATTCTCGGCAAGAAAATGGGTGTCATAGGCCTCGGAGCCATCGGCACCATGGTGGCCAATACGGCGGAAGCCCTCGGCATGGAGGTATACGGATACGATCCGTTCCTGTCCATCGAAGCCGCATGGAAACTGTCCCGTACGATCAAGAAGGCGCCGAGCCTGGATCGGCTGCTCGCCGAGTGCGATTACATATCCCTGCATGTCCCCCAGAACAAGGATACTAAGGGATTCATCAATGCGGGTAAATTTGCCGCCATGAAGAAAGGTGTTGTGATCCTGAATTTCGCCAGGGGAGGGCTCGTGGACACCCCGTCTCTGAAGAAGGCCGTTGCCGATGGGATCGTGGGATGCTACGTGACGGACTTCCCCGATGAAGAGGTCATCAAAACGGACAAGGTTATCCCCATCCCTCACCTGGGAGCTTCCACCGAGGAGTCCGAAGAGAACTGCGCGATCATGGCTGCCATGGAGCTCATGGATTTCCTGGAGAACGGGAACATCAAGAACTCCGTCAACTTCCCGGATTGCTCGCTCGACAGAACCGCCAACCCGAGACTGACGATCTCCAACCAGAACTCGCCGGGCATGATCGAGAAGATCACGCACCTCCTGGCCGAAAACAATCTCAATATCGCCGACATGATCAACAAGAGCAAAGGGAACATCGCCTATAACATCATCGATGTCGAGGGCGGCTTGAACGGCGATCTGGCAAAGAAGATCGGGTCTGCCGAAGGCATCATCGCGGTACGGGTGCTTTAAGAAAACATAAGGGCCCCTATTATTTGGTTTTACAAAGGTGTCCGGCACAGAGCTGCCGGACACCTTTTTTGTTCGGATCTTAAAGTTTCGATTGAAGCTTTTTCCTTTTTTGCACAAAGTGTGGTAATAAAATCAGGGTATAGATAAATAATAAGGAGGGCAACGATGGCTGTTGTTGAATGGAGAAAGGATGGGACCGTCGCGGTGGTGGTCATGAACACGTCCGAGAACAGGCACAACCCGGATTTTGCCGCAGGCCTGCTCAGGGTCTTTGACGAAATAGAGGCCGACAAGGAGATTACCTCGACCGTGCTTACTTCGATCGATGCAAAGAACTGGTCGCTGGGCATCGACCTCGCCTGGATAACCGGGGCCTACGGCGGCCAGGAATTCCAGTCCATCAAGGATTTCATGTACCGCATGAATAACGTTTTCAAGCGGATCCTCTTGTTCCCCATGCCTGTCATTGCAGCCATGAGCGGCCATACCTTCGGAAACGGAAGCATCCTGGCCTGCACCTGCGACTTCCGCTTCATGAAGGCCGACCGGGGGTACATGTGCTTCCCGGAAGTCGATATCAATATCCCGTTTCTGCCGGGCATGCTCCAGATCATGAAAAAGGCCATCCCCTACTATAAGCTCGAAGACCTGGTGTACAGCGGGAAGAGGGCAGGCGCCCTCGAGCTCGAAAAACACCACGTCATCGTTAAGGCCTGTGCCGATGCGGATGCGCTGACAAAAGAAGTAATGGATTTTGCGCGGTCGTACCAGAAGGGCAGGACCATCTTTTCCGAGCACAAGTCGAGGCTGCATAAACACATCATCGAGATCATGGACAAGGAAGACCCTGCATACATCGAGCCGCTGAAGCTCATGGTGTAGAGGGTGAAAAGGCTCATCGTCCCCAAGGATCGCGGTATTTCGTCTCTCATGTCCTCCTGCGGATGCATGAGCCTTTCTGCGCCTGAAGCGTATATCCGGAATGGATAACGGAACCTTCATGCCTCCTTTGTACCTGCGGAGTTCCCTCCTGCAGACCGCGCTGGCAAGTCTGAAAATCCGCACCTTGGGGAGGAACCCCATGGTCGAGGCGTCCCGGGAGGCGGTCCTCACCGTGGGTGCCGGCGTCCGTCTGCTGGGCTTCCATTCGCCGCATCCCGATGCATCGTCGCGGGGACTGGTGATCCTCCTTCACGGATGGGAAGGGGGAGCCGGGTCAACATATATTCTCCACACCGGGAAATACCTGTTTTCCCAGGGATACGACATATTCCGGCTGAACCTGCGCGACCACGGCCAGACCCACCATCTGAACGAAGGCCTCTTTTACTCAACGCTTTTGGAAGAGGTCTTTGAGGCGGTGAAACAGGTTTCAGCACTCGCGGGAGGCCGGCCGGCCTTCCTCATGGGGTTTTCCCTCGGCGGGAATTTTGCGCTGCGTATAGCGAGAAGGTTCATGCAGGAACCCTTCTCGCCGGTGCAACGCATCGTCGCCGTCAGCCCTGCATTGAACCCGGGCAAGGCGACGGACGCCATTGACCGCCACTGGCTGCTCCGCCCATACTTTCTGAAAAAATGGAAGAGGTCTTTACAGCGAAAACAGGAGCTCTTTCCCCATCGCTATGATTTCGGTCCCTTGTTTTCCATGAAGACCGTATTGGAGGTCACCGAGGCCCTCGTCCGCCGGTCGGGACTCTATCCCGACGCCCGGGAGTATTTCAACGCCTACACCCTCCGGCCCGGTTCCATGAACGATGTCACCATCCCTCTGACCATCGTCGCCTCGAGCGACGACCCGGCGATACCGGTCGAGGATTTTTACCGCCTCGACCTTGCCTCTCCCCATCGGCTCGTTATTCATACGTATGGAGGTCATAACGGGTTCCTCTCCGGACTTTTTTCGCCCGCCTGGTATGAACGGGAGGCGGTTCGGGTATTCCGGGGGAACGGATGAAGCTTATACCACGGAGATTATTTTCGAATGTCCGAGCAGTCTCCGGAAAGATCGTCCTGAGATATGTCGCGTTTCAGCTCCTGGGCCTTGCCGTGTTTGTCCTCGTCCTTCTGATTTTCAGGAAACTGGTCTATGTCTACCCGATGTGGCTTTTCTGGGTCCTCACGCTGTTGTGGATGGTTAAGGACGCGCTTCTTTTTCCCTTGTTCTGGAAGGCCTACGACTGGGAAAGCGGGAACGAATCCCTCTCCATGGCCGGGATGAAAGCGGTCGCGCGGGACCGACTGGACCCGTCCGGGTATGTCGAGGTCAGGGGCGAGCTGTGGAAAGCAGTGATAAGAAAAGATACGCGCCCGGTGGAAAAAGGCGAAAGGGTAAGAATACAGGACAAGGAAGGGCTCACCCTCATCGTGGAGCAGTACGACGATCTCTCGTGAAAAGATATCTCGATATATCTCGAGAAGTCCGATAGGATAGAATTATGTTTGGGTGAGGTTGACCGATGGACGACAGAGACCGCCTGAAACATCGATTCATGCAGGAGCTTGGCCGGATGATCAAAAAGATCGAAACGTCCGGGGATGCCTCGGAGACCGGTGGTGCCACTATTGAGGCGCCGGAGGATCGGATCGAGATTTATGAAAGCATGATCCGGCACTGTGCCGTGGCGATTTTTGCCATCGACGCGGACCACCGGGTTATCCACTGGAATAAAGCCTGTGAAGAGCTCACCGGGATCCCCATGAAGGATATCATCGGCACCCGGAATCACTGGAAGGCCTTTTACGACCACCAGCGACCCTGTCTTTCGGATATTCTCATCGACGAAAAAGCGGAAACGATGCAGGAGCATTACAGCATTTACGGTTCTTCCGTTCTCCTTTCCCACAGCCTGCACGCCGAAGGATGGTATCCGCAGGTGGGCGGGAGCGCGAGATACCTAATCTTCGACGCATCGCCGGTGTTCGGCCATGACGGCGTGCTTCTCGCCGCGATCGAGACGCTTCAGGACATTACCGGACTCAAAAAGGTTGAGGAAGAGAGAGAAAGGCTTAATATCAAGCTACAGGATGCCCTGGACAGGATAAAGACCCTGAGCGGATTGATCCCCATCTGCGCCGGGTGCAAAAAGATCCGCGATGACAAGGGATATTGGAATCAGTTGGAAGAATATCTCGAAGAGCACTCCGACGCGTCGTTCAGCCACGGGCTTTGCCCTGAATGCTATAAACACTATTTTCCGGATACCCCGGAAGAGTGACAAACAGCCTTACGCCTGTACGCATCTGACCTGGTGCTTTACCCCCTGTCCGTTATCGACCCGTTCGCGGATTTCGCACCTGTCCGCCGGGCGCCCAGTCGATCGCTGATTACGGAAACGGTGAGCGTGTGAACGATCAGAATGTGCCGAGCTGGCTTCAGTGGGCAAGGGAGATACAGTCCATGTCCCAGACCGGGCTTGCCTACAGCAGGTCGGAATATGAATCCATGCGGTACAGGCGCCTGCTTGAAATCGCCGCGGAGATGGTCCGGAGTCAGACCGGGGTAGCAACGGATAAGCTGGTGGAAAGTTTCTCCGCACAGCCCGGATATGCAACGGTAAAAGTCGATGTGCGCGGCGCCGTGGTCAAGGAATCGATGATCCTGCTTGTGCGGGAGCGGGTAGACAACCGGTGGTCGATGCCCGGAGGCTGGGCCGATGTGGGGGAACACCCTTCCGAGATGGTGTCCCGGGAGGTGCGGGAAGAAAGCGGGCTTATCGTCAGGCCGGTAAAGCTCATCGGGCTCTACGATTCAGACCGGGCCGAGGTTCATCCGAGTTTTTATCATACATACAAGATCATCTTCCTGTGCGAGATCCTCGGTGGGGAGCTTGAAACCGGGGATGAGACCACAGACGCCGGTTTTTTCAGCTTTGACGACCTGCCGCCGCTTTCAGGGTACCGTACGACGAAAAGACACCTTGTCGATATCATGTCCCACATAAGAAACCCATCCATGCCTTCGTCGTTCGACTGAAAGAAGAGGGACAAGATTTTTTTTCGGGGGGTTAGAAAATATCAAGCCGGGCCGGTAACCTGACGATACGGAAGCGATGAAAACCCGCATCGACGCAGAAAAAGAGACAGATCATACAGCCGTATGCTCCCTCGCCGTGTCATGTGCGGGAGGCCCCCCTGCGGAACGGAAGCAGACCGCCCCGCAGCCGCCGGTGATAAACATCGGGAAGCTGCTCGACAGCACCTGTGATACGTTTGTTTTCCGTGAGCAGTTCACCGCGATCCTGACCCGGCTCATCGATTCTTCATGGGACGAGAGCGGCAACTGGAAGGGAGACCTCCAGGGCGACGCCACGGTCTTTGCCCCCATGATCCTCTATGCCCTCGGCCGGGATTCGGGCAGCAGGGAGCTGACGGCCATGGCCGACAAGACTGTCGCCTATGAGGCCGGGCTCGTAAAAAGGTGTCTTGTCTGGCCGGTGCCGAGCATGAATATGGTCATCGGCTTTCCTGCGCTTGTGCAGCCGTATCTCCAGACAGGGGACCCCCGGTATCTGTCGATGTTTTTCAGCGGCGTCCGCATAGGTTCCGCCTGTATCTCCCTTTTCCCCGGATTTTTCACCCCCTTTGTCAGGGACAAGGCCAGTGCCTTCGGATTGATCGGATATATGAACCTGACGGCAGCGCAAGCATCAGGTGACAATACGCAAAAGGATGCGTTTATCCATAAAGGAATCTCACTGATCGAAAAGGCGAACAGCCGGTGCTGGGACGAGGGCGAATCTCTGTACAGGTATTCCTCGCTCATGGACTGGCCGCAGCAGACGATGATGATGGCCCTGATCAAGGCCTATGGCGTAACCGGCGACAAAAAATATCTGGATCAGGCCCTCCTCGTGTTCGACACGCTGGACCGCCGCTGCCGGGACACGATCCGGGGCGGGTATTCGGGGCATCCCGATCCGGATACCAAGGGGCTTTCGGGGAACAACAACATGGCATGGATACTCCTGGATCTCCATGAGGCTACCGGAGACAAGCGATATCTGGAAGAGGCGGAGTCCCTCCTCGGATGGATACTCTCCGAAGACCTCTATGACAGGGAAAAAGGGCTTGTCTGCCACCATTATACAAAACAGTCCGGAAGGGCCGACTACTATTGCACAGGATGCAATTTTAATACGCTGACCTGCATTTACCGGCTCAACACCTCATTAGAAAAAACACGGGCTTCCCGCTGAAGAATGTTTTGGCAGTCATGCAGAGTATGGTATATAAGGCAACCAGCACCCTGATAAGGGAGTGGGATATCCTGTTAACCCAATGGGCATGGGGTAGAGGGGTCAATCCTTCCGGGCGTAGTGAAAAGGCGCCTTTCTCAATTCATACGACACAGAACTGCAGGAGGAGAGATGATTGCACCTTACGAGGGCAAAGCGCCCAGGATCGGCAAAAACGTCTTTATCGCCCCGACGGCATGCGTGATAGGAGACGTTGAAATAGGGGAGGGAACGAGCATCTGGTACGGAGCCGTAGTAAGGGGCGACCGCGCGAAGATCCGCATCGGCAGGAACACGAATATCCAGGATAACGTAACGCTGCATGCCGATGCCGAAAGCCCCCTCGTCATCGGGGATTACGTCACGATCGGGCACAATGCGGTGATCCACGGATGCACCATCGGCGACGACTGTCTGATCGGCATGGGCTCGGTGATTCTCGACGATGCTCACGTGCAGAGCGGGTCGATCATAGCGTCGGGATCAGTGGTGAAGGAGGGCGGGGTGATCAGGCCTTTCTGTCTTGCCGCAGGCTCCCCGGCCGAAATAAAAAAAGAGCTCGGCCCTGAACGGTCAAAGAAGAACAGACAGGGTGCAAGAACCTATTGCGAGCTGGCAAAGGCGCACAGGAATATACACGCCGGCGGGCAGGTGGCGAAAGAGGATGACAAGGACTAAGGTCAAATCTTGAGAATGAAAGCCGGTAAAATGATCGGGCGGTAACTTTCGTGTGAATAATCCTGAGAAATGTTGTATGTTACAAAGATATCTTGCCGCATGAAACGGGAAATACGATAGGAGATGGGCATGCTTACACAGATTCAGCTCGAGAGGTACGCGGACGTGCTCCTCTGGGGTCTTAAGACAGCCAGGGCCGAAAGATTCAAGAAGGGAGACACCGTCCTGATACGGTACGATCTTGCCGCGCTCCCTCTGGCCGAGGTTCTGTATCCCCGGCTTATGGGAGAAGGCTTCAACCCCGTTCAAAGGTTGACGCTCACCGAGCGCATGGAAAAGGCTTTTTACAGCCTTTCCGATCAGAATCAGCTTGTGTTCAAGACCCCTGGTGACCAGGAGCTCTTCGCCGCGCTGAACGGAAGCATATCCTTACGGGCGCCGAGCTCTATTACACACCTGAGCTCCATCGACCCGAGCAAGATAGGCAAGGTGGCCGTAGCAAAAAAATACTTGAACGACATTCTCGACGCCAGGGAGGCCAACGGGCTGTTCGGATGGACCCTGTGCATGTGCCCCACCGAGGAACTGGCGCGCCATGCCGGCATGACCCCGGACGAGTATACGGACCAGATCGTGAAGGCCTGCTTCCTCGGACGCAGAGACCCGGTCTCGCTGTGGAAAGACATCTACAAGGATGCCCAGGCGATCAAAAAATGGCTCAATTCCATGAAGGTGAAATTCTACCATATCGAGTCGGAGAATATCGATCTCGAGATTTTCCCCGGCGAATTCAGAAAGTGGATCGGGATATCCGGACACAACATACCGAGCTTCGAGCTGTTCCTCTCGCCGGACTGGCGGGGCACGAGCGGCATCTACTACGCAGACCAGCCCTCTTTCCGCAGCGGGAACTATACCCGCGGCATCCGGCTTGAGTTCAGGAACGGCTCCGCCGTCAACGTCGATGCCGAAGAAGGAAGGGACTTCGTCCAGAAGCAGCTTTCCATGGACGAAGGGGCAAACAGGATCGGCGAGTTCTCGCTTACGGACAAGAGATTCTCGAAGATCGACAAGTTCATGGCCAATACCCTCTACGACGAAAATTTCGGCGGCAGGAACGGAAACTGCCATATCGCGGTAGGCGCTTCCTATTCCGACACCTATGACGGGAACGCCGCCGAGCTTACCAAGGAAAAGAAAGCCAGGCTGGGATTCAACGACTCCGCGCTCCACTGGGACCTGGTGAACACCCAGGACAAACGGGTGGTTGCGTTCCTGGAGACGGGAGAGAAGAAGACCATCTACGAGAAGGGCGTGTTCACCTGCTGAAAGGGCACATTATTTCTTTCCCTTGGGCGGGATAAACCCTGCTTCCCTGATGAGCGTACGGCCCTCTTCGCCCTTGACGAAATCGATGAATCTTTTCACGCTCCCGGCAGGTACGCCGTCCGTGTACATGAACAGCGGCCGGGAAAGGGGATACTTGTCATTGAGGATGTTCTGCTCGGTGCATTTTATCCCGTTCACTTCGATGGCCTTGACCTTAGGGGTTATATAGCCGAGGCCCACATATGCGATAGCCCCCGGCGTCTGGCCCACGATTTGAGCGCCTGCCTGGTTTGAGGCGGTGGTGAGGGCATCGGGCCGTACCTTCTCTTTATCAAGCGCAAGCTCATAAAAGCTCTCGAACGTGCCGCTCGAGGTATCACGGGAGACCACCACGATCTTCGCTTTTTTCCCGCCAAGCTCCGACCAGCTGGAGATCTTGCCGGTATAGATCGCTTTTATCTGTTCTCTGGTAAGATTGTTCACCGGGTTCGACGGATGGACAACGACGGCAATCCCGTCCACTGCTATAACGTTCTCATAGGGGTTTACTCCGGATGCCTTGGCCTTTGCGATCTCTCCGGCCTTCATCTTCCGTGAGGAGTCCGCTATGTCAGCGGTTTTATCGATGAGGGACGCTATTCCCACTCCGGAGCCGCCTCCCTGCACGGAGATGGTTGTCTTCGGGTTTTTGTCCATGAATTCTTCCGCCGCGATCTGTGCTATCGGCAATACGGTGGTGGATCCCTTTATGATCAGGTTGTTTCCTGCCGATTGGGCCGGCAGGCAGGACGCAAAAGCGAGAAGCACCGCACTTGCGGCGGTGATAACTATCTTTTCGTACGTGTAAAGCTTCTTCATCAAATCCTCCTTCATAATCCACCGTGCTATTTATAGATGAACGGTTAAGAAGAGATAAGTATTGCGTTAATTCTCAGTTAAGAAATGGTTGCAGCCTTATATACATATCATGCAAGGCTTTCATGAAAACAAGACCGCCCTCTACCGCTGCCGTGTGCCATTGGAAGATAAAAATATTCTTTGACTCTTGGGCCGTATTTATCTATATCTCTAGGTCTCTTTAATGAAAGGAGCTTTTCTCTTCGGTGCAGAAGGCAAAAAAAGGCGATATCGTAAAAGTCAATTATACCGGCAGGTCCGAGGACGGAACCGTATTCGAGTCATCCGTAGGGCTTGCTCCTCTAAAGTTCACCATCGGTTCCGACGAGGTGGTCCAGGGATTCGAAGAAGCGGTCCTCGGGATGCATCCCGGCGAGAAAAAGATCGTGACTGTCCAGCCCGAAGAAGGCTTCGGCCTCTACGACGAAAGCCTGGTGTTCGAGATCGGCACTGACGAGCTTCCCGAAGGGGTCGCCCCCCAGGTGGGGATGGAGTTCGACATGGTGGACGACGAAGGGCAGGAGGTTTCCGCAACGGTAATCGATGTCAAGAGGAACACCGTGCTCATCGACGCGAATGCCCCCCTAGCCGGGAAAGCCGTTGTCTACGAGATCGAGCTCATCGAGATCGTGCCGCAGGGAATCACCGCGTAGCAACCCGCGCGGCACGTGCTACGACCAAAGGGGCGCGACGCAATCCGGGGCGTCATACGAAGGGTTGTTGACCAGCCGCGAAACTTCAAAGGCGGCCATCTCTTCCGAAGGGTAGGAAAGGATACACCCCTTGATGGCATCGTCCCTTGTCTCCCGGGGATCGAGCCAGGTTTCATAGTGCTGTGGCCTGAGTATGGCCGGCATCCGGTTGTGGATCTCCGATACAAGCTCGTTCGGCTCCGTGGTGATAATGGTACTGGAAACGATCTTTCCTCCCGTGCCGGGGTCTGCCCACTGGTCCCAGAGGCCTGCCAGCCCGAAGGGCTCGGAGCTTTTCAGGCGGACGAGAAAAGGCGTCTTTGCCCTGCCTGTAGATCTCCATTCATAGAACCCGTCCGATACAATGATGCACCGCTTCCTCCTCAACGGGGTCCTGAAAGAGCTTTTCTCCGCAAGCGTCTCAGCCCGCGCGTTGATCATCTTCTGTCCTATGGCGGGGTCCTTTGCCCAGAAAGGGATCAGCCCCCACCGGGTATAGACGAGCTCGGGCACAGGTGTATTGAGCACGGTAAGGATGTTCTGGGTCGGGGCGATATTGTAGCGGGGAACAAAGCCCGACCGGACCTCGGGGCTGATTTCCAGCTCGGAGATCATGACTTTGATCTTTTCCGGGTCGGATACCTGAATGAACCGTCCGCACATAGATGATCCCTCACGCTTTCCCAATAGTGCCGTATCTGCTTCGATACAAGAATAAGTGGAAGAAGGGGCGAGTTCAACTAATATTTAAGTTTAAACGGCTGGAAATATCGGTTAAAAAGCATTGTACGCCCCAGGAGATGAAAGGAGGGTAATTTATGTATCGATACGGGAGTCTGATCCTTTTGTGTCTCTTTTTCACTGTTCAGGGTTTATCCGCAGGTCCCCTTGAGGAGGGGTGGAAGAACGCGAAGCAGGGAGAAGGAATATCGGTCTATACCAGGCCGATCCCCGGTACGGATTTCAAGGAGTTCATGGGCGTCACGGATGTGGATGCGCCGATGGAAGTTCTGCTTGAGCTCTTCAGGGATACCCCTTCGTTTCCCCAGTGGTTCGGCTTCTGCCGGGACATCCGGCTCCTGAAGGATGTTTCCGGATCGCATAAGCTTATCTATTTTATCCTCGCGACACCCTGGCCGGTAAAAGACCGGGACATAGTCATCGATGTGAGATTCGATGTGCACAAGGATGAAGGGAAAGCGACCATCACCATGAATGCCCTTAAAAACGAGCTCGTCCCGGTACAGAGCAAGTATGTAAGAATGACGCACCTGATCGGGAAATGCACCCTCACCAGGAAAGACGCCGATACTACCCATGTCGTCTACATGGTCAATTCCGATCCCGGCGGGAACATCCCCGTGAGCGTAAACAACATGCTCGCCAAGGACCAGCCTTTCCTGACATTGAAGGGCATGAAGGAGATGGGGAAAAAGGATGTGTACTACGAGAAGGCAGGGTTGAAAAAGAAAGGCTGATGCACCTTTTTACCGGTTCTTCTGCAGCGGCTGCTGATATGTCCTGCCGCGGCATGGGATGCCTTTCCTCAGGCAAAAAGGGACATCCTCTGCGGCAAGGGTTTTCAAGGGAGACTATGGTGGAGAACATCAAAGACCAAGGGGTTGACGGCTATTACCCCGGGAATGTGCTCAAGTTCTGTCCGAGGTGCTCATCGGCAAAATTTATCTTCCAGGGCGGGAAAAGCTTTTCCTGCGGGGAGTGCGGCTTCAGGTTTTTCATCAACGCAGCAGCAGCCGTTGCCGCACTGATCGAAGACTCACAGGGCAGGCTCCTGCTCGTGAGAAGGGCAAGGGAGCCCCTGAAAGGCACCCTCGACCTCCCCGGAGGGTTCGTGGATACGGGCGAATCGGCGGAAAATGCCTTGTGCAGGGAGGTCCTGGAGGAATTGAATCTCCGGATCGATCGTTTCACATACTTCTGTTCGTTTCCCAATACGTACCTGTATGCAGGCATTGTCTATTTCACCCTCGATCTCGCCTATGTCTGCACGGTCAAAGACATGGATCCCATCGGTACCGCCGACGACGTGGACGGATACGTCTTTCTCCGGCCCGAAGAGGTCCGCGTCGAAGATATCGGTCACGCATCCATCAGGGAGATCGTCTCACGCTTCCTGGCGTTACGATTAAAAGGGCGGGAATGCCCTTGAGCCCTCTGCATACACTGCCGGGTCGGAAGGACGGCAAGCCGACTTACTGTATAAAAGGCCCTGAGTCCTGTCAGGAAACGATCCCATGAAAAGGAATACCGGCAAGTTCTGGGAAAAGGTCTCCCTTGAAGAAATGAACCGCACCCAGTGGGAGAGCCTGTGCGACGGATGCGGCAGGTGCTGCCTGAGGAAAATCCTTTTCGAGGACACCCGTGAGCTTGTCTACACGAATGTTGTCTGCAGGTACCTCGACGATCAAACCTGCAGGTGCGTATCGTACAAAAAAAGAAAATCGCTCAATGCCGAGTGCCTCGTGTTCTCCCCGGAAAATATCTATGAGCTCTGCGACATGCTTCCCGATACCTGCGCTTACCGCCTGGTGCTGGAGGGCAGAGACCTTTCCGAATGGCACCCGCTCATTTCCGGCGACCCCCATTCCGTCCATGAAGCAGGGGTCTCCATAAGGGGAAAGGTGGTGAGCGAAGAAGGCATTTCCTCCGACGAGCTGGAAGATTACATCGTCGACTGGATAAGGCATTGAGACGATAAGCTCCCGCCCGGCCCGAATCAGATCTCGTCTTTGTGGTGCTTGATGACCTTTCCTTTCACCATGTAGATGACGTCTTCGCAGATGTTGGTCGTGAGGTCTGCAACGCGTTCGAGGTTGCCGGCGATCTTCATGAGGTGAAGAGACCTCTCGATGGTGGTCGGGTCCGAGGCCATAAAGGTGATGAGTTCCCGCATGATCTGGTCCCGCAGCCCGTCCACGATATCGTCTCTTTCGCACACGGTCATTGCCAGGGCCGCATCTTCGTTGATGAATGACTTGATCCCATCGCCGATCATTCCCTTGACCACCTCTCCCATGCGGGGGATATCGATGAGGCGTTTTACCGGGGGCTGTTCTATGAGAACCAGGCCGCTCTCGCATATGGTGACCGCATGGTCTCCCATCCGCTCCAGATTGCTGTTGATGTTGGACAACATGAAGATGGTCCGCAACGATTTGCCGGTAGGCTGGTGCTGGGCGATAACGGCGATGCACATCTCGTCGAGCTTGATCTCGTAGTTATTGGCCATGGGCTCGTCATTCATGATGACGTCATTGAGGATCGCCCTGTCGTTTTTCGTCAGGCCTTCGATGCTTTTCCCGATCATGCCTTCCACGACGGTCGCATACTCGAGGAACTCCTTTTTGATACGGCTGAGTTTGGCTTCTTCCAACATGGGTCCTCCTATGACAGATGAAGCGGAATCGGTGGTGATTTCGGCAATTCATCCGGATTTCTGAATGCTTCCCGTATCCATCCGAAGATCTCGTCGCGGACTCTTCGGAAGGTTTCAATGTCCCCGGCTTCTGCAGGATCGTCGAATTCCCGGTGGACCGTTTCTTTTGCCCCGGCGACATACGGACAGGCGGCCATAGGGCCGCATACGGTTACTGCGAGATCGAATACCGTCCCGGCGAAGGCATCGAGCCCCTTGGATTTCTGGCCCGAGATGTCTATCCCGACCTCTCTCATGGCCGCATCCGCAAGGGGATGAAGTTTTGTGGGAACGGTCCCCGCACTGAAGACCTCGTAACTCTCCGGGTAGAGATGCCTCAATATCCCCTCGGCCATCTGGGACCGCGAGGAATTGTGTACGCAGACAAAGACGATCTTTTTTTTCATCATCCGAACTTCCCCGACAGGTATTCTTCCGTCAATCTTTCTTTGGGAACCGTGAATATCTTCTCGGTCTCGTCGTACTCGATCAGTTCGCCGAGATACATGAAGGCCGTGCAGTCCGATACGCGCGCGGCCTGTTGCATGTTGTGGGTTACGATGACGATGGTATACTCTTTCTTGAGCTCCAGGATGAGCTCTTCGATCTTCCGGGTGGAGATGGGATCGAGGCTTGCGCAGGGCTCGTCAAAGAGGATCACCTCGGGCTCGACCGCAAGGCACCGGGCAATGCACAGCCTCTGCTGCTGTCCTCCGGAAAGCATGAGCGCATTATCATGGATCCGGTCTTTCACCTCATCGTACAGGACTGCTTTCTTCAGCGAGTCGATAACCTTATGCTCGATGAACTGCTTGTCTCTGATTCCGTTGATGGTCAGGCCGTAGGCGAGATTGTCAAAGATGCTCTTGGGAAAGGGATTGGGCTTCTGGAACACCATGCCCACCCTGCGCCTCAAGTGTACGACATCGGTCTTCGGCTCATTGATGTCTCGGCCGTCCAGGAGGATGGAACCCTCGACCCTTGCGCCGGGGATGAGATCGTTCATCCGGTTCAGCAGCCTGATAAAGGTCGACTTGCCGCAGCCCGAAGGGCCGATGAGCGCGGTTACCTGCCTGTCGAAGATATCGATGGTGATATCCTTCAATGCCCGTTTCTTTCCGTAGAAGAAGTGGACGTTCCGGGCGCTTATTTTTATGTCATGCTGCATAGGTGCTCCTTTGTCTCTGTCTGAGAACGATTGCAAGCCCGGAGATTGCCAGGACCAAGAAAAGAAGTATCAGGGCGCATCCGTAGGCTATCCCGGTCTGTACTTCCGGGCGGGTGCCTTCGGTCATGAGCGCATAGATGTGATACGGCAGCGCCATTGCCTCGGAAAAGATCGAATCCGGGTAGCCCCGTGTGTAGAAGGTGGCGGCAGTGAACAGGATCGGTGCGGTTTCACCGGCTACCCTTC
Source organism: Syntrophaceae bacterium UBA6087 (assembly GCA_002448235.1). Lineage (GTDB taxonomy): Bacteria > Desulfobacterota > Desulfomonilia > UBA1062 > UBA1062 > Phosphitivorax. The sequence goes on along the minus strand of DIXF01000003.1, from coordinate 125,430 downwards.
CGATATTCAGGATCACCCCGGTGAGTATCCCGGGGAAAGCCGTGGGAAGGGTCACTTTCTTGATGGTCTGCCAGTGGGTTGCTCCCAGCGCCAGTGAGGCCTCCCGGTAGGAGAGGGGCACGGCAAGGATCGCCTCCTGCGAAGCGGAGATGATCCCGGGCAAGGCCATGATGCCGAGCGTGAGGCTGCCCGAGAGGATGGAAACGCCGAATCCCAGAACCTTGACGAACACGGCAAAGCCGAACAGGCCGAAAACGATGGAAGGGACGCCTGCCAGATTGTTGATGCTCAGGCGGATGATGTTCACGATAACGCCCTTCGGGCTGTACTCGCAGAGATATACGGCGCACGCAAGGCCTAAGGGCAGCGCAAAGGCTATGGCGCCCAGGGTGAGGTAGAGGGTGCCGACAATGGCGGGGGCGACCCCTCCCTTTGTCATGGCCCTCCTGGGGACAGCGGTGATGAATTCCCATGATATAACGGGCAATCCCCGTGAAACGATGAAATACAGGATGATTCCGAGGAAGAAGAGCGCGAACAGGAGGCACGCTCCCAGGAGCAGAAACCCGAGAAACTGGGTGACATCAGTGCCGCGGAGTGTTCCCGTTACGGATTTGATCCTGTCCATTCCTCTGAAGCCTTCCGGCACCGGTACCGACGGTCCCATTACCTTCCCAGCCCCAGCTTTAACCGGTACCTTCTGCTGATGACCTCGGCAATGATATTGATCATGAGCGTAATAAGAAAGAGGATGAGCCCTATGGCGAACAGGGCGTGAAAATGGGGGCTTCCCATGACGGCCTCACCCATTTCGGCCGCAATGGTCGATGTCATCGGCCGTACCGGGTCGAATATCGATTTGGGTATCACGGCCGCACCGCCGGCGACCATGAGAACGGTCATGGTCTCTCCCACAGCCCTGCTCATCCCCAGGATGATAGCGGTCGATATGCCGGACCCCGCAGCAGGAACGATCACGCGGGTCAGCGTCTGCCAGCGGTTTGCTCCCAGCGCCAGTGACGCCTCGCGAAAGCTTCGCGGTACGAACCCGAGCGCGTCCTCCGCAAGGCTGGCCACGGTCGGCGTGGCCATGATGCCGAGCACAAGGGAAGCGGTGAAGGCGTTGAGACCGGTGGGTATCCCGAGCGCATCCTGGAGAAAAGGCGCCACGATCACCATACCGAAGAACCCATAGATGATGGAGGGTATTCCGGCAAGGATCTCGATCACGGGCTTGAGCACCGCACGCTGCGATTCGGTCGCCAGTTCGTGGAGAAACAGGGCGGTCCCGATCCCTATGGGTACGCAGACCACCAGCGCGCCTAACGTCACCAGGAACGAGGCGACGATCAGGGTGAGTATGCCGAAGTCGGGAGGATCGTACGTCGGGTACCATGAAGTTCCGAATATCAGATCAAGAATATTGTATTGCGTAAACATGGGCAGGGATTCCCTGAACAGGGTCAGGATGATCCCGATGAGAAACACCAGGGAGGCAAAAGCCAGGATGGTTAATATCCACCGGTAAACGGTTTCCCTGATAGTGCGCAATCTAAAGCCCGATTGATTCCAAAAGACTTCCATAAAGAGATTCACTAAAGGTTTTATGTTAATTTTCAATTAAGATAGGGTGAATTTATCATGAAGAAACGTGCTTCAGCCGGGATTCCTTTGAAGATTCGCCCCCGATAAAGTATATCAGCCGTTCAGGCCGGGAGGGGGAGGGTAAGGGTGAAGGTCGTGCCCTCGCAGGGCCTGCTTTCCACAATTACGGTTCCCTTATGGAGGGTTGCGATGTGCTTGACGATGGCCAGTCCGAGCCCTGTTCCCCCCAGTTTCCTGGATCTCGATTTGTCCACGACGTAGAAACGCTCGAAGATCCTGTTCAGGTGTTCCCTGGGGATACCGATGCCGGTGTCGGAAACCCGAACCACGGCATTGTCCCCGGACCTCGCGAGTGTGATGACGATCCCTCCCCGCTCGGTGTACTTCACGGCGTTATCGATGAGATTGATGAAGAGTTGCTCGAGCCTGAACGGGTCTCCCTTGATGAGGAGGTCCGAAGCAGGGCCTTCGATCCCGGCGGTCAGCCCCTTTGATTTCAGCCGCTGGTCAAACATCGTGAGCAGGTCTTCGAGAAGGGTTTTGAGTCTGATCTCTTCCGCTGCAAGCACGATCTCTTTTGTTTCGAGCTCGGAGAGATCCAGGAGATCGTTGATGATGTTGATGAGCCTGTCCGTATGGCGCTTGATGATCTCAAGATACTCCAGATCCTTGCCCGAGCTGCAGTCGAGCAGTGTCTCGGTGAACCCTTTGATTGCCGTCAGGGGGGTGCGCAGCTCATGGGACACGTTGACCACAAGATCTTTCTTTATCTTTTCGAGCCGGATCATCCCGCTTATGTCATGGAGCAGGATTATTTTGGCCCTGCCTGCACGGATGGGCGTGATGCTGCACAGGTAGACTTTTTCTTCGATCTCGATCCTGTCGGTCAAAGGACCCTGTTTCGCTTCGTCTACGAGGCTGTTGAGCTTGGGTGACCTGACAAGCTCCCAGTAGTATCTCCCTGCCGGCCGCGCCGAACCGATAAGGGTATCGGCGCTGGGATTCGTCAGCAGGACTTTCCCCTCGGGGTCGATGACGAGCAGTCCCTCTCCCATGGAGGAGATAATGCTCTGGAGCTCTTCTTTGCTGTTGGTCAATTCAGAGAAGTAAATATCGAGCTTTTCCGCCATCTCATTGAAGCCATCGGCCAGCTCTTCGATTTCATCGCCGCTCTTCAAACTCACCCGTGTGGAGAAATCCCCCGCTGCAAGACGCCTTGATGCCTTGTTCAGCTTTCTGAAGGGAGTGGACAGTACCTGGGTAAAGACAAGTGCAACCAGCAGGGTGGTAAGAATTATGCTCACCGCAAGCTCGAGTGTATGCTTTTTCACCGAATCCAGGAGGGGGTCTATGTCCTTCAGCGGGACACTCAGTCGTATCACGGCTTCCGGTGTTCCTCCGGAAGTCATGGGCACGGCCACATAGAGCATATTGTGCTTCAGCGTGGTGCTGTAACGGACCGAGCTGCCCGTCTTCCCGGAAAGAGCGGCCACAACCTCGGGCCTGCTCCCGTGGTTTGTCAGGGACTGCGCCGTACGCTCAGAGTCTGCAATCACGGTCCCTTTGCTGTCTATAATGGTTATGCGCACCAGTATATCGGCGTCGATTCTCCTTATGGACGCGTTGAGATCGTCAATGCGCCCCTGCTGCAGGAGAGGCTCAGTCATATACTTGAGCGTCATGCCGAGCTTTTTTAAGCTGTCCGTGGAAGTTTCCACAGCGTGCGAGCCGAAGGACCGGAACACAATGGCGAGGATGATGCCGGTGACCGCCAGGATCAAAAGGAGATATGAGAGGTAGAGCTTCAGGAATATCGGCTTTTTCATTCTTCGAGCTTGTAGCCTACTCCCCTGAAGTTTGTGACGAGCTTTCCCGCCTCACCGAGCTTGTCGCGCAAGTTTTTTATGTGGACATCCACCGTCCTGTCCAGGACGGCCTTCTCGTTTCCCCAGAGATGGTCGAGGATCTTTTCCCGGCTGAATACCCTTCCCCTGTTCGAGGCAAGAAGATAGAGGATCTTGAATTCGGCCTGGGTCAGACGGATGCTGCCCGCGCTTGTCTTCACCTCGAAGCGTTCGGGGTCAATCATGAGGGAATCCCCGATGGTGACAGGGCCTTCAAACTGATGGCCGCTCCTCCTGAGTACGGCCCTGACCCGTGCTACGAGTTCCCTGGGCGCAAAGGGCTTGGTGATGTAATCGTCGGCCCCGAGGTCGAGACCGGTCACCTTGTCCGATTCCTGGCCTTTTGCCGTAAGCATGATGATCGGGATTTTGGAAGTCCCTGCGTCATTCTTGATGCTCCTGCAGAGTTCGAATCCGTCGGCGTCCGGGAGCATGAGATCGAGAATGATGAGATCGGGCTTGCGGTGCTTGAGTGACTGGACAAAGCCTTTCGCCTCCGCATATCCGTTGACGCTGAATCCCGCCCTCTCCAGGTGGAGCGTTACCAGATGGAGGATATCCGGTTCGTCATCAAGTACGAATATTTTCGTGTTCATATGTCTCAGTTTCCCTCTAAGATCATGCTTGTGCGTCCGGTAAGGATAGATACAAAATCGGTCTTGCGCAACGGATATTTCAGCTCTTAGCCCGTCTCCTGAGGAAAATCCTCTGTATTGAAATATGACCGTGCAGGATTATTAACATATTGTTCACACTTTCTTGATCCATGTTTGACAGATAAATACCTGATTTCATGATAAGAAGGCTTCATGGAACTGCAGAAAAACCTCAAAACTATGCTTTCGTCGTTCAATGATCCCGTGAGCGGGCTCACCCATTTTATCGGCGCCTTATTGTCTATGATCGGCCTGGGCCTCCTCGTATGGAAGACGACGCATCCCTTCAACATGTATCACCTTGCCGCCTGCGCGGTCTTCGGCATCGGCCTTGTCCTGCTGTATTCCGTCAGCACCCTCTACCACTGGCTTCCCCTTGCGGAGAAAGGAAAGACGGCGTTACGCAAGCTCGATCACATCATGATCTTCGTACTCATTGCATCCACCTACACGCCGTTGTGTCTCATCGCTTTCAGGGAATCGTTCGGATGGACCATGTTCGTCGGCGTCTGGGCCGTTGCGCTCCTGGGGACCGCTCTCAAAATCTTCTGGATCCAGTGCCCCCGATGCATATCCACGTTGTTATACGTTTCCATGGGATGGATCGCCATTGCCGGGATCCGGCCGATCATCCGGACTCTCGAACCCGGGGCACTGTTCTGGCTCGTCTCGGGAGGCGTGCTCTACAGCATCGGGGCAGTAATATATGCCTTAAAACGGCCGGATCCGATTCCCCGCTGGTTCGGTTTCCACGAGATATTCCATGTCTTTGTCATTCTGGGCAGCCTTTCGCACTTCTGGCTGATATATAAATACATAACCGCCTATGCATGAACTCCCGGTATGCATCCGGCCGGAGGAATATGGGCAATAAAAAAGGCCGGGGCAAGTCCCGGCCTTTCTGGCTGCTTCACTGATGAAAAGGATTAGTCCTGCTTCTGGAATCGTTTTTTGAGCCCTGCAAGGCCGATCAGGCCTGTCCCGACGAGAAGCATGGTTCCCGGTTCAGGGACCGGTGCGCCGGGAGCCGTGGTGCTGAATTCTCCGCCTGCCCCGACATTCTGAAACCGGATGTACCAGTCGGACAGGTCCCCAGGATTGCCCGTGAAGGTTATCGTAAGCAACGCCGGGGTCTCAAAAAGGTTGCTCCCGTCGTACCCCATTGCCAAAGGGTTGATCAGGCCGTACTGGACTCCGCTTTCCGTTTTTGGGATAAAGTCAAATTCCACGCCGCCGGTGCCCTGCAGTGCAGGTTTCTTCGAGAAGGTCCACTCCTCTGATATATCTGTGTAGGTCCCGGTCTCGTTTCCTCGAACAAAGCTGAAAGCGAATACGTCGAGGTCGTCATGACCGACATCTGCCGATGCGTTGAAACCAAGCGCCACAATTGCGGGAGAATTTGAATTCATAAGGCTGTCGTACAGGGGGGATGTATTATTCAGCACGATTCCCACGGTATTGCCTGAAACGGTGTAATCAAGCAGCGCGCTGACCGGGGCGGAATATCCGTTTGGCCCGGTGTAGCTTCCCGAAAAGGCGATTGAAAGGCAGAACGCCGGCAGTGATATTGCCATGGTGCATACTGCAAGCCAGAAGATACGCAAAAATCTCATGGTAGACTCCTTATTTATAAATCGCAGTATAAATCAGCAATATCAGTGCCAAACAATAAAATAGATTAATCAAGTACTTGGAGAGAGGTGATTCCGGATAGGATGCAAAAAAGGTAAATAAGTTCCACAAGATGAGACATATTATTCTATATGCGCCTAATAATTCTTTTCTTTATTGATCTGATCCACCTTATTCCAGAACACACGCGCCTTGTTCTCCAGGGTTCTGCAGCAGGGGGTCAATTTACTTACTCCCTTGATATCAATATCACTATCACCAAGGATGCCTCCGATTGCATCGTGGTGGGCCGCCATGCACGCCAGGGCAAGAGGAGAGTGGCCGGCATAAACGATATCATTTGGCTTGGGGCAGGGGATAAAGGGAAAAACATTGCCTTTGAGTATCTCGATAGCCGTTAGCGCGGTCTTTCTATCCGGGAATGTAAAGACGTTGAGCTCTGTGCCTTCGGAAACACGGGAGAATTCCCTGATTCGGTTTACCGCCTTCTCCATGCAGGAGACCGTATACCTGACATCGTTCTCCTTATTCTCCCAGCCAAGGCTCAACCGGACGGCATCGCAGGTATCCTGCGGAGCAACATGCATGGCTTCCAGGACGTGTGAGAGATTCCCGCCGTGTTCGTTGAGCGATGAATCCGACGAAACGATGATATCCATGGCGTTGAGGTTTGCAGCCAGCGAATCGCCCGTGACCCCCTCGAAGGACACACAGAGGATATGCGGTAACCGTAGCGATCCCTTTCCATGAACTACAGCTCCCGATATCCTGCCCGTGACCTGCTGTTCGAGAGCATCCCGCAGAGACGTCAGCATGGTACGATTGCTTTTCAGATCTCTCTGCGCCATATGGCAGGCCATGCCGAAGGCAACGATTCCCGGGATGTTCGCCGTGCCCGGCCTCAGCCCTTTTTCCTCTCCCGTACCGGAAAAGATCGGGACGATCTCGGCGCTGTTCCGTATATAAAGCGCTCCCATGCCTTTCGGACCGTAGAGCTTGTGTGAGGACAAAGTCAGGAGGTCGATGGGAAGCTCCTGAACATCGATAGGGATCTTGCCTGCACTCTGTGCTGCATCGACATGAAAGGCGATCCCCTTCTCGCGGGCAATGAGGCTGATTTCTTCTATGGGCTGGATTACTCCTGTCACATGGTTCGCATGCATGATGCTGATGAGCAGGGTGTCGCTGCGCACGGCTTTCCGGACAGAGGCAGGATCGACTCTCCCCCGGCTGTCGACAGGAACGAAGGTCACGTGAAAGCCTTCCCGCTCGAGGCGTCTGCAGGTGTTGAGCACCGATGAGTGCTCTATGGAAGAGGTAATGATGTGGCTCCCCTTAGACCCTTTGGCATACACGGTCCCGAGGATAGCAAGATTGTTGGATTCCGTACCGCCGCTGGTGAAGATTATTTCCTGCGGCTGTGCATTGATGAGGCCGGCTGCCCGGGAGCGTGCTTCGTCCACAGCCCGCTTGGATCTTGCTCCGAGGTCTGAAAAAGAGTCGGGCAGGCCATAGTGGTATCCGAAATAGGGGAGCATGACGCCGAGTGCATCGGGGTGGAGCGGGCTCGTGGCGGCATGGTCGAGAAACAGCTCTTTTGAACGGGACATACGCTCCTACCCCCTTACTCGCAAAGTTTCCGGGCTAGGGGTTGCTACCCGTTTGCCCAGCTTGGCTGCATTGGATTTTATGGAAGCATCCGGCATCCCGGTACAGGCCTCGGCGAGCTTTCCGGTGTTTCCGCTTTTGGAATGATACAGGACGAGAATCTTTACCACATAACCCCCTCTGATCCATTTTATCTCACTGCTATATGATAACAAAATAACGTGACATACGAGCATCTTCAAGGTTTTTTCTCGATGATGCTTTTTTCATGCATTGTTTCATGGTATAGGCACCTGCTAAGAGGAGTGGCATGGTGTTATGCAGGGCTTAAGACTCTTCGCCGGAAATCTACTGGAAGACCTGGCAAAAAAACTTGCTGAAAACCTGCATGAGCCCCTTTCTTCTCCGTTTGAAAAGGAAATCATCACGGTACAGAGCAAGGGCATGGAGCACTGGCTGTCCATGCAGCTTGCAGAGCGGCACGGTATCTGCTCCAACTGTTATTTCCCTTTCCCCAGCGCCGTAATGGACTATCTCTTCGGCCTGGTTCTTCCCGATGTGCCCGAGGAAACCCTCTTCGACAGGAACACCCTGTCCTGGAGAATCATGCGCCTTCTCCCCGGCCTCGTCGAGGACCCGGGGTTCGAGTCCATACGATCCTACCTCCGGGACGACCCGAAGGGGATGAAGCTCTACCAGCTCAGCGACTGCCTTGCGGATATCTATGACGGTTACGTGATCTTCCGTCCCGAGATGGTGATGGGCTGGCAGGAAGGCAGACGCACCATGCCCGATTCCGCAGGCCGCCTGGAGGACTGGCAGTCGAGGCTCTGGAAAGCGCTTTCTCAAGACCATGCCCATGAGCACATGGCTGCATTGAGAGAACGTTTCGTCTCAGCCCTGAACCCTTCGATTATCCATCGCCTGCCCGAGAGGATTTCCCTGTTCGGGATATCCTATCTTCCCCCCTTCTACCTGGAGGTGTTTTATGCCTTGTCCTCGCTGATTCCCGTTGATTTCTATCTCCTGAACCCCTGCAGACAGTACTGGGGAGACATCCGCTCCCGCAGCGAGATCGCGAGGATGACGATCCTTTACCGGGAAGCGGCGCAGGAGCTGTATCTCGAGGAGGGCAACAGCCTGCTCGCCGCTTTTGGGGCGGTGGGGAGAGACCTTTTCGACATACTGCAGGATTATGAGCCCCTGGAGTGCGACACCTTCCGCGACGTACCGCCGGAAACCCTTCTGGGGAGGGTCCAGGGAGATATCCTCGACCTGGTCAATCCCAAGCCCGACGATGCCGACCCTGTCGCCGCATCCGACAACTCCATCCAGATCCATTCCTGCCACAGCCCCATGCGGGAGGTCGAAGCGCTGAAGGATAACCTTCTGGCCCTGTTCGACGAAGACCCCGGGCTGAAGCCCGAGGATATCGTGGTCATGTCGTCTGCGATCGAGAGATACATGCCGTTCATCCAGTCCGTGTTCGATGTTCCGAAGAGCTCCCGCGCATACATCCCTTTTTCCATCGTAGACCGCTCCTTAAGGACGTCGAGCCTCCTGGCGGATGTGATCCTGGCCATTCTCGACCTGAGCCTGAGCAGGTTCGAGGCATCCAAGGTGCTCTCCCTGCTGGAGTCAGAGCCCTTGAGAAAGCGGTTCGGCTTCCGCGAGGCCGATCTGGAGGTCATTCAGCGCTGGGTATGGGAAAGCGGAATAAGATGGGGCCTCGATGCCGGCTGGAAGCGCGGGTGCGGGCTGCCCGATTTTCACGAGAACACGTGGGATTTCGGTCTCGACAGGCTCCTTCTGGGATACGCGATGACCTCGGCCGGTCGTCTGGGCTTCGGATCGATTCTTCCCTATGACGACATCGAGGGCGACAGCTCACAGGTGCTGGGATCGTTCCTCACCTTTCTCACCACCCTGTTCACCCGTATCAGGGAGATGCAGAAGCCGCATTCCCCGGGACGCTGGTCCGAGATACTCACCAGTCTGCTCGAAGAGCTTTTCGCTGTCGACGAGTCGGTCGTGCCCCAGGCCCGGGCGATCCGTTCGGTTTTCGCCCGTTTATCGCAAGTCCGGGTTCGTGCCGGCTTCGATGGCGAGGTAAGCCTCGAAGTGATCCGCATGCACTTGAGGCAGGTATTCGGAGCGATCGAGGAGGGGAAGAGATTCCTCTCGGGGGGCATAACCTTCTGCGCCATGCTGCCCATGCGGAGCGTCCCGTTCAAGGTCGTATGCATCCTTGGCATGAACCATAACGATTTTCCGCGGCAGCAGCGCGCAAAAGGGTTCGACCTCGTGGCGCACATTCCCCGCAAAGGGGACTGCCATTTGCGGAACAAGGACCTCTACCTGTTTCTCGAAGCCATGCTGTCCGCACGCAAGGTGTTTTACGTGAGCTATGTCGGCCAGAACATGCAGGACAACTCTCCCATACCTCCCTGCGTACCCGTGAGCACCCTCCTGGATTACCTCGACAGCGGGTACCGCACGGAAGACGGCCGCCCTCTGGGAGAGGCCGTGACGAGAAGGCACTGTCTCCAGGCCTTCAACCCACGGTATTTCACCGGGTCGGACGGCCTGTTGAGCTATTCCGCCGAGAATGCCCGGGCCGCATTGGAGCTCGTCTCCCCGGAAAAGCAGGGAAGGATATTCATCTCCGGCAGACTGGCCGAGCCGGAAGACGAGTGGAAAACCATCGATATCGGCCTGCTCTGCGAGTTTTTCCGCAACCCTTCCAGGTTCCTTCTGAAACGGCGGCTGGCCATGGGCCTCCCCGGGAGCGTCTCAAGCCCGGATGACCTCGAGCCGGTCGACCTGACGGATCTCGATCTTTATCAGCTTCGCCGTGAGCACATCACCCATATGCTCGAAGGGATCGATTGCGACAGCTCTTACGAGCTTATCCGGATGGGAGGGCATCTTCCCCACGGAATTCCCGGCGATATCCTGTTCTCGCGGATACGGCAGGAATCGGACTCCTTCGTCCGCACGGTCAGAAACTGCATCTCGAACGCAGATCCGGTGACCAGGCTCATCGACCTAAAGCTTCCGCCCTTCACCATCACCGGCAGTTTACGGACCTACGGCCGCGACAAGCTCGTCCTCTGCCGGCCGGCAAGCGTGAAGCCCGCGTTCCTCTTCACGGTCTGGATCCATCATCTCGTCCTGTGCGCACTGTCTCAACAATCCGAATGCAGCAGCTACTACATTTCACGGGATGAAACAGTCCGGTTCGCCCATGTCCGGAACAGCGGGGAGATCCTCGCAACGATCCTGAGCCGCTACTGGGAAGGCATGGCGCATCCGCTGCCGTTTTTCCCCGAAGCCTCGTGGAAGTATGCCGTCGTGAGTTCGGGCAAAACGGGCTCGCTGCCGAAAGAGGAACGGCTGCAGAAGGCCCGGCTTGTCTGGGAGGGCAGCCAGTACAGCAGAAACGAGTCGGAGGACTTTTCCTACCGCATCTGTTTCCAGGGAAGAGACCCGCTGGATACGGACTTCGAACAGGTATCCCTGTCGCTGTTCGGCCCGCTCATCGAACACAGGAGGTCGGTCGAGACATGAAGGACCTGGACCTTTTCGGCATACCGCTTGAAGGGACACACCTGATCGAAGCCAGCGCAGGCACGGGCAAGACCTATACGATCGCTTCGCTGTATATCCGGCTCCTGCTGGAAAAGGCTTGTCATGTGCGGGAGATTCTGGTGGTAACATATACGGTGCCGGCAACCGACGAGCTCAAGAGCCGGATCCGTGAGAAGATCCGCTCCGCGCTTCGGTCTTTCGAGTCGGGCGAGAGCAGCGACCCCTTCATGAACGATCTCCTCCAGAGAACCGAACGGCACGACCATGCGGTCCAGAGCCTGGAATTCGCCTTGAGGCGCTTCGACGAGGCCGCCATCTTCACCATCCACGGGTTCTGCCAGCGGGTGCTCTCGGAAATGGCCTTTGAAACCGGGAGCCTGTTCGCCAGCGAATTGATCACCGACCAGGTCGAACTCTTAAAAGAGGTGATCGGCGATTTCTACCGCAGTCATTTTTCGCAGGATATGCCCCCCGAGCTTGTGGCTTACGCCTCCCGCAAGGGATATACCCTCGACTCTTTCCTGAGCCTCGTCATGAAGGCAAGCCTCGATGCCGCGGTTATTCCGGACATCGAAAGGCCCGATGCGCATAATCTCATCGAGGCGTACCGGCAATGTTTTGCGGAGCTCAGGGCACTCTGGCCTTGCGCAAAGGATGACGTCGCCCGCATCCTCATGAACGACCCCGGGCTGAACCGCAACAAATACCGGCAGGAAAGCATAGGGAAGATGATGGAGGAGATGGAGGCATATGCCGTCTCGGAAGGGTACGGGCTGCCTCTTTTCAAAGATTTCGAAAAGCTGACCGATTCCGGACTGGGCAGGTCCGTGAAGAAGGGCTTCTCGCCGCCTGCGCATCCCTTCTTCAGTCTGTGCGAAACCCTGGAAAAGCGTGCAGACGATCTCTCCGAATGGATGGACACGGTGCTTGTGTGGCTCAAGGTCGAGCTGTTCCGCTGCGTGAGGAAAATCCTTCCGGAAAAAAAGGACGGCTTGAGCCTCGTCCACTATGACGACCTGCTGCTCAAGGTGCACCAGTCGCTGAGCTCAGAGAGCGGCGATCTGCTGCGGGAAATAGTATCCGAGAGATACCACGCTGCCCTGATCGATGAATTTCAGGACACCGATCCCATCCAGTACGATATCTTCAGGGCCTTCTTTACCGGCGCCCCGCTGTTTCTCATCGGCGACCCCAAGCAGGCTATCTACAGCTTCCGCGGCGCGGATATCTTCACGTACCTCAACGCCTCTGCGCAGGTGGAGAACCGCTACCGGCACACCCTCGACAGGAACTGGAGAAGCGAGCCCAGGCTGCTTCAGGCCGTAAACCATATCTTCGACAGAGAGATGCCTTTTGTTTTCGACGAGATTGCGTTCAAGCCAGTTTCCCCGGCCGATATCCCGGAGCGCGATGTTCTGAGCGACCGCCAGGGCGCGCCGCTCACCATCTGGTATGTGCCGGGCAACACGTCTTCGGGGTTGAGCAAGCGCGAGGCGGAGAAAAAGATCTCTCTGGCCGTTGCCCGGGAAGTATCGCGCCTCCTCAAGGGGGGGGCGGAGGGAGACATCGGCCTGGGACCGCGCGTGGTAGTGCCGAGGGACATCGCGCTCCTCGTCAGGGAAAACAGCCAGGGAAGGCTGCTGAAGGATGTGCTGACCTTCTGCGGCATACCCTGCGTAATCTACAGCGACGAGAATATCTTCGACAGCAACGAGGCAGCTGAAATGGAACTGCTGCTCAGGGCCGTTTCCGAGCCCTATTCGGAATCGTGGATGCGCACGGCGCTTGCAGGCTCGCTCTTCGGCCTCGATGCCGAAGAGCTGGACGCGCTCTCGCGCGATGAGCAGAAGCTGGAGAAGTGGATAGAAAGATTCAGGGGTTACCACGATCTCTGGGCAGGCAGCGGGTTCGTGAGGATGTTCCGGAAGCTCATGACCGAAGAGGGGGTCAGCGCCCGCCTGCTGGGTCTTCCCCGGGGCGAACGTATGCTCACGAATTTCCTTCACCTCCAGGAGGTCCTCGGCGAGGCGTCCATGGAGGAGAAGTTCGGCATGAGGGGGCTTCTGAAGTGGCTGTCCCAGCAGCGGGACCCGGCAATGCCGAGGCAGGAAGAACATCAGCTCAGGCTCGAAAGCGATGAAGACGCGGTAAAGATCATCACGGTGCACAAGAGCAAGGGCCTGGAGTTTCCCATCGTCTTCTGTCCGTTCCTCTGGGGGTCCTCCGATCTGCGGGACAGTGCGAATATCCCGTTCCATGACGCCGGGCGCGGATACAAGGCATTCCTCGACGTGGGGTCAGACAGGATAGACGAGCACCGGATGTGTGCGGAAAAAGAGCTCCTGGCCGAAAACATGAGGCTCGTCTACGTGGCCCTGACCAGGGCCAGGAACCGCTGCTACCTGGTCTGGGGAAGATTCAACAAGGGCGAATCCTCTGCGCTGTCATACCTTTTCCGCCATCCGGCGGGCAGGGAGAACGGGAAAAACCAGCGCGGAAGCGAGCCTGCCAAGCCGGACGATCATTCGATGCGGAGCGGCATGGAGCTTGTGTGCAATCCCGCGGAGACTGGAATCCTCATCCAGGATCTCCCCGGCACGGGAAGTCTCCCGGACCGCTACGAGCGAACCGGCATGGAGTTCGGACGGATCTCCTGCCGCGACCTCTCCCGCGAAATAGACAGGTCGTGGAGGGTGGCGAGCTTTTCTTCCATGGTCTCAGGCGCCCACTCTATCGATGAGGCCGACCGGGATTCGCTGCCGCAGGTCGCGGAGGTAAGAGATGCCGGGGAAGAGGAGGGCAAAGGCGACATCTTCAGCTTTCCCAAAGGCGCCCGAGCCGGCACCATGATACACGAGATATTCGAACGGCTCGACTTCCAGGCGGATGACGGTGCCGTCCGGACTCTGGTTGCAGATATGCTTGAGCTCCACGGCTTCGACCTTTCATGGCAGGGCGCGATCGCGGACATGGTGAGGAAGGTCCTCACGGTAGACATGGACGGCTTCAGTCTGTCGGATATCAAAAAAGCCGAATCGCTCCGGGAGCTCGAGTTCTACCTGCCTGCCCGGAAGCTGTCCCCGCAGATCTTCAAGGAGGCCTTTGAAACCCATGGCGGGGAGCATGTTTCCCCGGGCTTTACCGGAATGATCGAAGGCCTGGCGTTCGAGGAGTCCACCGGCTACCTGCGCGGGTTCATCGACCTGGTTTTCGCCCGGCAGGGGAAATACTATCTTCTCGACTGGAAGTCCAACCACCTGGGCGGAAGCCCGGAAGACTACACGCAGCAAGGGCTCCATGCGGCTATGGAGAAAAATTATTACATTCTTCAGTACCACATCTACACGCTTGCACTGCACCACTATCTGAAGAAAAGGATCAAAGGCTATTCTTATGACGGGCATTTCGGGGGCGTCATCTATGTGTTCATCAGGGGAATCGACCCCATGAAGGGGCCCGAGTACGGCATCTATCGGAAGCTTCCTTCCGAAGGGCTCATAGAATATTTAAGTGACATGCTTGCACGGACACGTGAAGACCGGAGGACAGACACAGGGCATGGAATTGCTTTTGGATGAAGAAGGGCAGGGCTTAAGGACTATTCACAGCGCCGGATCGATGCCGGAGTTCTTTTCCGATATCGACCGGCATTTTGCCCGTCTCATGCAGCAGCTCTCGGGGTCGCAGAGCGGCGAGATTATGGCCGCATCGGCCCTGGTGAGCAGATACACCCGCCAGGGGCATATCTGCATCGACTTGAATGCCTACGCCGGCCGGAGCCTGCCCGAAGGCGATCTCTCAAGTCCGGCCCTCACGTGCCCGCCGCTTCAGGAGTGGCGGAGCATCCTCGCCGCGTCCCCGGTGGTGGGGTCGCCCGGCGAATACAAGCCCATGATCCTCGACGCTGAGTCCCGGCTGTATCTCTGGCGGTACTGGAATTACGAATGGCAGCTCGCCCGGGCGCTGCTCGGCATGGGCAGACAGGAAACGCCCTGCGATATATCCTCCATACGGGAAAGCATGCCGCGGTTCTTTCCCGGGCCGGAGGACAGGGGCAGGGTCGACTGGCAGAAGGTGGCTGTGCTCGTTGCCCTCAAAGGCTGCCTGAGCATCATCACCGGCGGACCCGGGACCGGCAAGACGACCGTGGTGTCCAGGGCGCTGGCCATGCTCCTGAGGCAGAACCCGAAGTTGAAGGTGGCGTTGGCGGCGCCGACCGGGAAGGCCGCGCAAAGGCTGGAGGAGTCACTCGGGAAGACGTTTCAGTTGCTCGATACGAAAAGCGGGCAGGGGTCCGCCGACTCCTTCAGGGCATCGACGATCCACCGGCTCCTCGGCATGGTTCCGGGAAGGGCCCGCGCGATGTTCTCGCGTACGAACCCGTTGCCGTATGACGTGGTCGTGGTCGATGAGGCCTCCATGACCCCGTTGAGCCTCATCGCACGGCTCGTCGGGGCATTGAAGCCCGGAACCAGGCTCATCCTCGTGGGCGACAGAAACCAGCTTGCCTCCGTGGAGCCGGGCCACGTGCTCGGTGATATCTGCGATACGGGATCGGGCCGCGGATATTCCGAGAAAACCTGCGCCCTGGTGCGCGAGGCCGTCGGCTATGAGCTGCCTGCCGCACAGGCAAAGGGCGTGACCGATTGCATCGTGGAGCTCAAGGACACGTACCGGTTCGGCGATGACAGCGGCATCAGAAAGCTCGGCGAAGCTGTGAGGGCAGGGGACACGGCCCTCTGCCTGGATATGGTGAGGCAATCGGACTTCCCGGATGTCTTTGTCCGCGACGTACGCGGTGAGGGCTCTCTTTCTTCGCTTTTGAGCCCTTCGGTGATCGAGGGGTATTATCCCTATCTGCAGCCCTCGGGTCTCGAAGAGCGGTTCACGCGGTTCGGGCAGTTCAGGGTCTTGTGCGGCTTGAGGGAAGGCCCGTTCGGCGTGGTAACCGTGAACCGTCTCATCGAGAGGGTCTTGAGCGATAAAGGCTTAATCCGGCCGGACCGTGAGTTTTACCCTGGCAGGCCGGTCCTCATCACTGCCAACGATTATGGGCTCCGGCTATTCAACGGCGATATCGGGATCATCCTCCGCGACGACGAGGAAGGAGATCTGAAATGCTTTTTCCAGGGACCGGGCGGGCAGGTGCGCAGGATCTCCTGCCTGAGGCTCCCGGAGCATGAGACGGCCTATGCCATGACCGTGCACAAAAGCCAGGGCTCGGAGTTCGATAAGGTCGTGCTCCTCCTGCCGCAGAAGGATTCGCCCGTGCTCACCCGGGAGCTCGTCTATACCGGGATAACCAGGGCCAGGGAGCGGCTCGATCTCTGGGCCTCCCCGGAAATTTTTTCGGCAGCGGTCCAGCGGCGTACCGAGCGCACGTCCGGCCTCTACGATCTGCTCATGGAGCATGAATAAGCCCCTGGATGACAGCCGGAATCATTATCGCATATCCGGATAACATGAATCACATTTGATTCTTTTTATGGAAACAACATAGTGTATTTCATGCTATAAGATTCAGAATAAAACTTATTACTCTTTTGATAAACACTGGTGGATACTGAATGAGCAAGGGACATCCTGCTCTCCTCTTATTGTTTTGAAGGGAATATGCATGCAACCACAATCCTTTGAAGCAAATGCTTTGAGAGAGTGCCAGGACTTACTTGCACTCGTGCAACGTGCCGGTCATATAGGTATGCTCGAATGGGATTTTCCTGCCAATAGAACCGTCTTAAGTGAGGAGCTGAGATCAATCTATGGTGTGCCGCCTGACTTTGGGGGCACCATGGAAGACTGGCAGAAGATCACTCCCGGAGAGGACATAAGGGAGATAGTAATTAAATTCGATAAAACCGTAGCAGAGCATGGCAGAGAGTTCGAAAGCGAGTACCGGGTTATCCGTCCAGACGGTGAGGTCCGCTGGTTATCCAGCAGGGCGATTATCTACTATGATGAATCCGGCAAACCTGTCCGTATGCTTGTCGTAGTGATAGACATCACTGACCTGAAGAATGCCCAGGAAGCCCTGCATAGAATCAATGAAGATCTCGAAGGAAAAGTAACCGAGCGTACCACCCGCCTCGAACAAACCACCCGGTCACTGGAAGAACAGAAGGAGCTTCTCCAGGCGATCATCGACCGCATTCCCGTTATTGTCACCCTCTGGAGGCCATACCGGAAACTTCTGATGGTCAATAAAGAGTTCGAACGTATTTCGGGATGGACTCAGGAAGAAGCGTTGAACATGGATATCATTGCTGCCGCGTTCCCTGATCCGGACTATCGAAGACTGATTATTCGGCTTGTAACGACAGCTGTTCCGGGCTGGGGAGAGTTTGTAATGACAACCCGTTCAGGTAAAAAATTGGATATTACCTGGGCAGCAGTAGACCTTTCTGACGGATCACGTGTCGGCATCGGGATTGACGTGACAGAGCACAAGAAGATGGAGAAGGATATGCTGCGCCTGGCAGCAGCCGTTGAGCAGGCTGGAGAGGGAATTGCGCTTTTCAATTCCGAGTGGGTCATTGAGTATGTCAATCCAGCTTTTGTAAGCATCAGTGGGTTCAAGAAAGAAGAGCTGATCGGGAATGGGGTGGATTTTCTCGCCAATACTGTTGTTGGTGACTTCAATCCAGAGGAACCTACCAATACTGCATCCAGTGGTAAGACATGGAGTGGCCAGATCAAGACGAAGAAGGGAACTGGAGAAATCGCTGATGTCCAACTCACGATATCCTCTGTAAGGAATACATCGGGCGATATCGTTAATTATGTATCAGTAGCACAGGATGTCACTCAGGAGACCAGGCTTCAGCAAATGATGATCCAGTCACAGAAAATGGAAGCCATAGGGACTCTGGCAGGTGGAGTATCTCACGATTTGAAGAATATCTTCACGCCCATCCTGATCAACTCAGAAAGTGCCCTGGAAGATATCGGCATGGGCCATCCCGCATATCCTCTGATCGAAGAGATCCTGGAAGCAGCCCGGATGGGTGTGGATCTTGTGAAGCAGATCATGACAATTGCCAGACCTACACCTCCCAAAAAGGAGCCGGTTAATGTAACCTCAACTGTCAAAGAGACATTATCTCTTCTCAGGTCCAGCATACCCGCAACGATCGATATCAAGCAGCCGATCTTCCCTGGTAAGATCGAAGTCTTGGCAGATCGTACCCAGATCAAGCAGGTACTGATGAATCTTGGAAGCAACGCAGCACACGCTATGAGGGGTAAAGGCGGGCTGCTGGAGGTGGATGTCTCATGTGTGGATATTGACAGCGATGCAGCCATGAAACTCTCCCCGGAACTGGCACCAGGGCCTTACGTTGAAATCGATGTCAGCGATACGGGAGAAGGCATGGATGAGGAAACCCTCCAGCATATCTTTGATCCCTTCTTCACCACGAAGCAGCATGGGGAAGGCACAGGTTTAGGCTTGGCTGTAGCACAGCAGATCGCCAAAGATCACAAGGGTGCCATCAGTGTCTGGAGCAAGCCGGGCAAAGGATCAATATTTAAAGTGCTGCTGCCCAGAATAAGGACTCAGAGACAATAATGTTTCAGATATCTACAGCTTCTTGATTATACAAATCTCAACAAGTATGAACTGGGGCCTTCTATGGCATCTCTTGCTCGCAGGCCGTGGTCATTGAAGGTACGTGCAGGCGCCATAGAAGTGGCTGCTGAAGTATTCATGTGAAAGCGATTCTTCTCTGATGGTTTTGCCCGTGCTGGGGGCATGGATGAACTTATCATCGCCGATATAGATGCCAACATGGCTGACACGGCCCGGACTGCTCGTAGAGAAGAAGACGAGGTCGCCTTTCTTAAGTTCCTGCTTCTCGATGGGGATGCCATACTGGTACTGCTCTTTTGAAGTTCTCGGCACGTTCAGGCCATTGAGCTGGTACACAGCCATAACAAGCCCGCTGCAATCGTTGGGGCCGTTGATCGTGGAGGCCCCCCACTGGTACGGCAGCCCGATATACGTCTGCGCCGTGTTCACAAGATCGTCTCGAAAGGCATGTACCGGAGAAGTGAACAAAATGACCAAACCAAGCGCCAGCATTGCTGTCATGAAATTTTTTATCATATCCGGTACCCCCTTTTCATAATCGTTCCTCATCCATGGAGTTTTCATGTAAACAATCATGAATCATACCAATGGATAACATTTTGAATTATTAGATATTTAATGGAATATCCATAAGGGGCAATTACAGGATCGTATTCCGTATTACAGGAAAATTGGACTTCTGTAGAACTCTGCAAAAGTTAGCGTAAAAAGCTACGCTGAAATAGCAGTGCCGTAAGGCAGTACCCCTGGTATAAGAGCGTTCCCATGCAGTATTTGTAAAATGTATCTTCCGGAAAGATATCTTCAGAACATCTTATCTTTTAAGAACTCGAAAAAACTGCCATCCATTACAGAGAGCATAAGTTTCGTAACACTACAGAGGTCTTATAGAAAATCTGCACTCTGACTCTGTAATCTCTCTTTTGAGATATGCAAAAGCTATTTATGGTCTTGGGTGTCTAGATGCCCTCATGAAATCGATAATTCTAATGCAAGCAGAAAACTGAAGCTTGCGGGTCATTTTTCTTTGTGCTGTAATTAAGTGTAGATTGCACTTGAAAACCGTTATTTTCAGGTAGCCCTCACCTCGTTGATTTTTGAAGTTATGTTCAATGTAAGGGAAACGATTAAGTAAGCCACTTATACTAAAAAAAGAATTGATTTGATAAAAGTCTGCTTGCCATTTTACAACTCAATAACGCTGATATCGATAATTACATATCTTCATATAACTGCTATCGCAATTAACATTGACATAATATACGATAATCGAATATATATTGTCATATATTAGTAGCTTCAGAAAGTAATTGGGGAGGCTATATGGCGGCTGAAAAAAGAAATATCGATGAACTCGATGCAAAGATAATTGCGATTCTTCAGTCTGACGGCAGGATAAACAATACTGAAATTGCAAAGTCGCTAGCAGTCTCAGAGGCAACGATACGTGGAAGAATAAAGCGCCTCATAGATGATGAAATTATTCAGATTGTTGCCGTATCGAATCCTCTCAGACTCGGGTTTGAGATCACTGGCGATCTATATATAAGCGTTGATATAGCAAAGATGGAAAATGTCATAAGCTCGATCAGCAAATTCAAAGAATTGTGGTACATAGTCTCTACAACCGGCAGCTTCAATATAAGCGCTGAATTCGTCGTTAAAAATTTGGAAGACCTTCACGATCTGGTATACAACCGCATCAGTAAAATCGATGGGATACAAAAAGTCGAGACTGCCGTCATTATAAAATACATAAAACGGAGATATGATTTCGGGACTCCATTTGAATGATTGGATGCGGAAGGGTTACCTTTCGATGCTCAAGGTACTATGAGATTGATATAAAGCTTATTCTCTTGGAAGAGAGTTTAAAAATATGAAAAAAACATTGGCATATCTGAAAGAAAAGAAAAGCAGTAATCAAAAAATATCGGTGTTAACTTCATATGATTATCCAACGACTTTGATCTTAGAGGAAGCAGATATCGACATGATCATTTTAGGTGATAGCCTGGGAACAAATATTTTAGGGTATAAGAACGAAACAGAAGTCACTTTAGATGATATGATCCATCATACCAAAGCAGTGTGCAGAGCAAAAAAGGATATCTTCCTCGTTGTCGATTTACCTTATAAAACGTATGAAACATCTGGTGAAGCTGTAAATAATGCAAAGAAGCTAATTGAAATAGGAGCGGATGCTGTTAAGTTTGAAGGAATAAAGACAGATATCCTTAAGGCCTTAAAAGAAAATAATATTAATGTAATGTGCCATATTGGCCTGAATCCCCAACATGATCAGGAGAGGATGAGGCAAGGAAGAATAGCAAAGGGGAAATTGTTTGATGAAGCAATTGAATTGCTTGAAGGTGCACTATTGTTGGAAAAATGTGGCGCAGATTTAATTATCCTTGAGAAGATACCTGAAAAAATATCAAAAATAATAACTCAAAATGTAAAGATGCCAACGATTGGAATTGGTGCTGGGAAATACTGCGATGGCCAGGTTTTGATCGTATATGACTTGTTTGGAATCAATGAGAGGAAGTTTAAACATAATCCAGAATATGCCAATCTCAGACACCGTATGATCGAAACGGCAAAGAAATATAAACAGGAAACTGAAGAAGGTATATTCCCTAGCGAAAAACATGCAAACATAATTCATGACGCTGAATACGATAAAATTAAAAATTGGTGTTTGGATAATAATTATACCGTATAGAATTTACAGAGCAGCACGATCGTTATCATTTTGGGTATCTAAAAATGAAGATGTTATGATGTCATACTGTAATCAAAATATGTCTTATGCTCTTCATGGATTCTCAGAGTGGCACGCTCTATAAGGGAGCGACTGAAAAGAAGGTGGATCATACTTTCACCATATCCAGATATTCGCGAGCGGTCACAATCCTGATAGATTTGAAATTCTTTAATTCCAGCAAATCCTTGTCGCCTGTCACGATAAGGAAAGCCTGGACATTGCATGCGGCTGCAAGAAAAATATCATTAGGGTCACGGCAGATACCGGAAACCTCTTCCCTAATTTCGGCTACCATGAAGAAGCATTAGATTTAGCGGGTTTCAAAACCATCTTAACGACCCGTCCAACCTGAAGTGACTTTCTTGCCAACGCCGCCTTGGACCTCGAACCAATCATCTGGAGGAAAGGTCATCACATACATCAGTCTGAATGATTGAGGGTTATGGCTCTTTTCATTATTCTCCTTTCCTGGAATTGGAGTAGCAATGTACAGCATTCGACCCTTTCTTAACCTTCCGTTTTCGCCTTCCCAACCTTCAAGCATTAAAGGACAAGAACCATTAGCATTGCATAGATTATTGATAAGGGCCGCAGTTTGGAGTATCTCTTTTTTTCCACTAAAATAGAATTCGACAAAGCCATGCCCTATAAAAAAGTAGACTGTTAAAAGAATAGAACTAATAATCAAAGTGTTCACTACTGTTTTCATTTTCATAGTATCCTTCTCCATATCTAAGGAACATAACCATGATTATACTGCCGACCGTGTTTTTCGTTCAAAGACACTAAAATACTATTTCAACCTGTGGATAACAAGCCTGAATTCCCCTCCAGTGCTGCTATCCCAAGCGGGCGTTGATGTCCATACGGTTTTGAGATGTCCTTCCGCCGAGATGGTCATGCGTGATACGTTTTCCGTTGAACACGGGTATGCAGATCAGTCAAGTTTACTTCGATGTTCTACCCATATTCCTGCCATGTGCCCCCCTGCGGCTCGACGTCGCCAGGCATTAATGCTTCGTCGGCAAAACATCGACATGCTTTTCATAGAGAAGCATCGAGTGGCATTCGACGCAGGGTCGATCACATTCCGAAGTATAAAAACGCTTAACCTTGAATCCATAGCCACCTAAATTCTCGTCCATGATGGCAGTTTTGCTGTCGAGCCAGGTGTGCATCAGCGCATCCGCAAGAGTCGCAGGTCCGCCGACGGGATTTGTCATCCAGGCGGCGGTAGCAACCTTCTTTATGGTGCTCTGCGGAACAGGCTGTTTCCAGGAAATCGCCGGGATGGGATCCCCGTTGTTGATGTAGATTTCGAGCTCGGACCCGGGGTTTTTATCCAACCAGTCCCGCCAGCGTGCAGCTGCTTCTGCGTTGATTTGAGGTCCGAAGAGCCGGACCTTTCTTGCCGTCGTCTCTTTACTCCGCAGTGCCGCCAGGCATAGCATCGATCCGTTGCTGTGACAGTCAAGCATGTCGAAATGGCGCCCCTTTAAGCTGGCGAAGATTGGCGCGTTTTGGCGCGAAAACTCTCCAAAAGACTGACCGTCCCAAACCACGCGAGTGGCCAGATCCTGGATCGCCGTGTGTGCACTGCCCATCGAGAGAACCATGTCATAACTTTCCGGTGTGAACGGAAGATCCTCTTTGAGGCACTTCTCCTGATCCTCAGGATTGTTTTGGGATTTGCAATAGAGTGCGTGTTGTTCATCGAGCTTCTTTCTGATGAGTTTTTTGCATTCCGCGTCGCAATGCTTGAGCGGCCATTTGAAACCATAGGTCCACGTTGTTCCGACAACCAGGCCGTGAATGCCGGCAGGCGGCGATCCAGGAGCGTCAATCGGATGACCTCCGTCATTCAACGGTGTCAGTGTTTTCATATCCTGGGTGTAGAAAGTCCCTCTCTTCTTGTCCGGGCTGTTGCCCTTCAACTGCACTGCTGGCGCTATGCCGGATTTCAGGTTGAGCGTGCCGCCCCCAGTCACCCCCTTGAGGGAGTCCACGAGCTGTTTTTTTTCTTTAGCAAACTGCTCTTTTCTGGCAATTTCCGCTTCCCTTGCATCCTTATCACGTTGCAACTGGAGTTGCCGTTCTCTTTCACGCTCGTGCGATGTAGTGCCATTGTTCCCGCTGGGGCGACTCGGCACGGGAGTATTGCTGGAAGGGTTGTCGAAACCGGAGCA
This sequence comes from Syntrophaceae bacterium UBA6087, assembly GCA_002448235.1. Taxonomy (GTDB): domain Bacteria; phylum Desulfobacterota; class Desulfomonilia; order UBA1062; family UBA1062; genus Phosphitivorax. Next base: position 101,890 of record DIXF01000003.1, on the reverse strand, counting down.
GTAAGAGTTGTTCTGCTCAAAACCTGAACTTGAACTTCTGTATGCTTCGCATTGAGAGCGGGTGGCGAAATTACCTCTTCCATGGGATCCGAACATCTCTGCAGCCTTACCGGTGTAATAAACCTTCCAGTCGGCAAGTGCTCCCTCGGGTATAGCGATGGTAATCGTTAAAACGAGGATCACGATAATCTCAATTCGGCGCATGCTTGGCTCCAACATAGCGATGTTTCAGTTTATACCTGGATCATTGAATCAGTATCATTTGCCTTATCTTCTCACAAATTCATATGTGCCTTCACTCGTTCTACCTTTGTAACCGCGGACCTTAAGCAACATTTTAACCTTATTTCTCGATATTACCTCAAGACGATAGTTATATTTAAACACGCATTCAATTCCCTTACACGGGCAGTAAAAGGTTTCAAATTCAACAGATTTGCCAATAAGCAAAGCATCACCTGGACAAACGCCCTCTGATGTAGGGGAACAGACACCGCATCTGAATTCAAAGAATAAACGGTTTTGAAGCCCAGGTTGAGAACTTCTGCTAAACGATTTTATCCACGCATGATTTTGGAACACAGTTGCATTGGTAATACCATTGAGCTGCCACCGGCCGCTGTCCGTCAACGAAACAAAGATGTCCAAGGCTTCTTCATCGGTAATGACTTGTTCCGCCTTGAACTCCAATTTGTCGACCAGCGCCCTGACTGTTTCTGCATCGGGGGAATTCGGCGCGAGTTTCAGATACTGTCTCAGAGAACTCGCGGCATCCTTGAATTCACCGGCCTTCTCCTGAATCAGTCCCAGGTTGTAGTAGATGTCCGCCCGGGCAGGGTCCAGCGTCCGCGCTTTCTGGAACTCGCTGATCGCCAGATCGTAGTCGTCGGGAGTCTTGGCGATTTCAACGGCTGCGAGACCTCGGTTGAAATATCTTTGTGCTTCAGCCGGATTCGTCTCAGCGGCAGAGGCTTCACGGACAGGTGATTTGACGCTGTCCGCCTTACGCAGCATAGCGGCAAGCTCTATGTGCTTATTTATTTCTGCTCTCATGGCAGGCGTATTCTTGTTTTCATCCTTGGCGTTGACATCCGCACCCTTTTTCATGAGAAGCCTGGCCACCTCGGTTTTGCCTTGAGATGCAGCCCAGAGCAGCGGGGTATCCTGAAATTTATTCTTCGTATTTACGTCCACACCCTTTTGAATGAGGAGGTCGGCTATCTCGGTATTGCCATGATAGGCTGCCCAGTGCAGAGTGCTCCACTGGGCGCTGTCTCTGGCGTTTACGTCCGCACCCTTTTCAATGAGGAGTTTAGCTATATCGGTATTGCCTTTCCTGATGCTAAGAAACAGAGGAGTATCCAGCCATTTGTTTCTGGCATCTACGTCTGCACCTTTTTCAATGAGGAGCTTCGCTATCTCGGCATTACCGTAAGTTGCTGCCCAAAGCAGAGGGGTATTCTGGTTTTCGTCCTTTTCGTTTGCGTCCGCACCTTGATCCAGAAGCTGCCGTGCTTTGGCAAGATCTCCTTTTCCTCCTGCTAGAACTGCTTGACTCAAATCGCCGGCCTGTGCCTGTAGAGCAAACACCGATAATACAAATAATAAAGTCAGTATGCTTTTAACCCGCATTCATCTTCTCCTTTTATTTACATGAAGAAAACTTCTGTTGCTTTAACCCCACACTCAGCTAAAAAACAAGCATGCAAGCCACAGCCAGCATGGCACCGAACCAGGAAACCAAGATGGAGAAGTAAACTGCTATCCCCCGCACCGTTATTATGGAAGCGGGCATAAAAGTGGAGCCTTCAGAAGAAAGTTTTTTGGCTGAAATCCTGCCCGTAAAAAATAGCACAACGCCGACAACAGCCACACTAAGAAGAGTAAACAGTTGTGTTGTCATTTTATGTCTCCCAAATTGATCTTTCTTATAAACACCGCCAGTTTACTTTCCCGGTAAGAATGATTTCGAGGTTTCCTCAAAGATTTCGGTATATTTATCTTTTATCTCAACAGGTACAGCTAGTTGGAGAACATAAAACCCCTCGCCTTTCTTGGCAGGAATGGTAATAAGTTTCTTGTAAATTGGCGCTTTCACTGGATTTATAACCCGCCCACTCAGGTTTCTGAAGCTTATTGTATCAAATGTTTTTGCTTTTCTTCCGGCAAATTCGATTTGCCGTACTTCGCCGTAAGATTTCCCCTCAAACACAAGAGGCCCGGAATTTCCTCTGATAAATATATCCATTGTTTTTTCGAGAAGATTTCCCGGGGCATAATAATGGATGGAAATTTCCGGTTCAACCGGGCTTTCGCCATACGGACCAGAAAACTTAACGCCATACACTTTTTTCTCTTCCTCAGATAAACCAAAACCCGAGGGGGTATAAACGCTCCAGCCTTCGGGAATAATACACTTAAAGTAATTTCCGGAAGATACATATTCTCTATACCTTGGCGCCTTGTCTGACCCTATCGAAACAGCAGCGTTAAAGGTGATTATTGCAATGATTACAAGAAACCCCAATAGAGGCTTCACTATAAAGATGTTTTTATTCATACATTCTCCTTGATCGCTCAGCCTTGTCGTTGTTCTTTTAGCCCTCTGCCCATCGTGGAAAACAATGCAGGGATTGCACCACTCTAAACACTCTTCCCATCTACGGTTCCATATTCTTCGAGAAGTCCGGATCATCCGCAAAATGACTTCTCGACTGACGAAAGCCCCAATAGCTTGCCGCGAGCTATTTCTCTTGAAACGTAAACGACTTTACCACAATATCAAAGGTACCGGAAAATTCATTGTACCTATCCTCGGGAGCTTCGAACCAGAGTGAATAGAATCCAGGCTTCGCCGGTATAACGAGGTGCCGGACAACCATCGTCACCTTCCTGGTGGGCGGCTTCATTTCGTATGTCACTCCATTTTCCATCGGCGGGTGGCGAAAGGGAAGCATGACAAGATGAAATTTTTTAAAAGTGAATGTCGTGCCCTTTCTCCCAGCAAAAATGACATCGGAAAATTTCGTTTCTTTTTCACCGTCGAGACGCGTTGGAGTAGACAGAACCATCTTGATATAGTGGTCCACACCTTTTATCCACCCGGTGCCCGCGTAATGCAGGACAGCGATCGTCATGGGCGCCCCTTCCGTATTTTCCGGTCCTTCGATCATAACACCGTTTATCGTGTCATCTGTCTTATAGGGGTATGACTCTATCCGGTTCCAGCCAGATGGGACGGAGACCGAGAACTGCCCTTCGGGTGATTTGAATTGCTCGAAGGTGACTTTGGCTGGATCCGCATAATACTCAGCAGGAGCTGCAGACAACGGAGGGCTTGAGCAAGAGAGTATAAGGAGGGTTGTAGTTAATAGAAGCAAGAAACAGCTTTTCACTTTCAGCCCGGTTGTTTTACCGATGAGAACCCTCTTCTTTTTCATTGATTATCCTTTTTTACTAAATTATCAGATGACCACCTTTCGTTTTCTGATACATATAATATCGACTGCAAGGACTCTCCTTCTTGAATTCCTCATGCATTTGAATAGATTCCAGTTTAGCTGTCCTCGCTGAAATGCCTTGCGGGTCAATTGCCATTCTCCTTCAGATATTGCTCCCTTCACCCATTCGGGTATCGGTTGCCCTTAGCTCCTGATCATCGGCTAGCCCAGCGATAGGATGGATGCAGGGAAGTGTACCCCATCACCTGCAATAAATTGATGGGTTGCACTGCATTCCTCCCATTTACAATTAATCAAACCAATGTTACTCCTTTTATCATCGCCAAATGCAATCTATACAGGAAGAATACCGTTAAAAGTACACATTATGGCACGAAAGTATAGCATTTCGGTTTCTCAAGAAAGGACAGATCTCTTGACGTCAGCCATGGTCTGTTAACACGAAAGATACCATTCGGAGATCTCGGCAAGCCATTCAGGGAGACACAGCAGATAGTTCAGTAACTTCTCCCAATAAAAACCGGCGATACTCAGATAAAGTTCAATGTGCATCTCAACGAAAAACATTTTTAGCGACTCCTCTGCAAAGGACGCCCTTGACGGTCGGCTCACAAAGGGTTTACAAGGGAAGGCAACCAAGACGGAACTTGAATACGATTATTATGGTCAAACATCAAGGGCAGATCAGCACAAAAGAGTTCCGAAAACCAGGGAGCATTCCCTCTTGCTTTACACTCTTTTCTCCTGTGACGCTGTAATGTCCTGCAAAAGGGTGCTTTCATGCCGGAAAAGCCGACCTACGAAGATTTAGCGCAACGGTGCATTGAGCTTTCCAGTCAGAACGAGCAGCTCAGAGCTGCCCTGAAAGAAAGCGATGCCCGGCTCAAATCGCTCTTCGAGCAGTCGGTCGACGCCCTCTACATTCACGACCTGAAAGGGAAATTCCTCGATGCGAGCCTGCCTGCCCTGCGCATGCTGGGCTATAGTCCCGAGGACCTTCCTTCGCTGAACTTATATTCCATCATCCATACAGAGCATGCACATCTTGCCGGTCAATGCATGAAGGAACTCATGGAGACGGGCATTCAGAGAGAGCCTGCAGAGTTCATGCTGAAAAAGAAGGACGGAGGGTTCCTCTGGGTGGAGACGAATGCGTCCATGATCTACCACGATGACACCCCGGTGGCGGTCCAGGCTATCGCCAGGGACATCACGGAGCGAAAGCTCGTCGAGGGTATCCTGAAAGAGAGCGAGGAGCGGTATCGCACGATATTCGAGAGCTCCGGCACGGCCAAGATCATTGCCGATGACTCTTCAACCATCCTCCTGGCCAATACGGGCTTCGAGAGGCTCTCCGGCTATTCGAGAAGCGAGCTGGAAAAGGTCAAAAGCTGGACGGATTTCATCATGGAAGAAGACTTGAACCGCATGGAGACCTATAACGGGATGAGGCTCGACGATCCTGCCTCGGCTCCCAAGCAGTATGAATTCCGGTTCAAGGACAGACAGGGGCAGGTGAGAGACATCTTCCTGAACGTGGATGTGATACCCGGAAAGAAGCAGATCGTTGCCTCATGCCTTGATATCACCGACCGCAAGCGCATGGAGGATGCGGTACGCTTCAGCGAGGAAAAGTACCGGAACATCCTCGAAAGCATCCAGGAAGCCTTTTTCGAAACAGATCTTTACGGCTGCTTCACCTTTTTCAATGGATATGCGTGCTCTCTGCTCGGATATTCGCGCGAGGAGATGCCCGGCATGGATATCCGGACGTATTCGAGCCCGGAGATGGCCGATATGGCGTATGACGTGTTCCATAGGATTTACATGACGGGAATACCCGAGCGGCTGACGGACTACGAGGTCATCCGGAAGGATAAGGACAAGCGTGTGCTGGATATCTCCGTATCCCTCATGTATGGCCCCGACGGGTCCAAGGTTGGGTTCCGAGGCATTGCCAGAGACGTCACTCAGCAGCGGAAGGCTGAACGGGCCTTGCGGCAGAGTGAAGAGCGGTTCAGAGGCCTTACGGAGCTCCTGCCGCAGACCGTATATGAGACCGACGAATCGGGGACGCTCTTATTCATTAATCACAGCGCCGTGGAGCAGTTCGGATACACCCGGAGGGAGCTCAAGAAAGGGATGCAGCTTCACCAGCTGATCGCCCCCCAGGACAGGGACCTTATACGCAAGACCTTTCAAAAGATACTCGGCGGGCACCGGGCCGGCTTGCGCGAGTGTACCGCTCTGAGAAAAGACGGGAGCACCTTCTCGGCACTGATCCACTCCTCCGCAATAACCCGTAACGGGGTTCCCGCAGGCATCCGGGGATTTCTTATCGATATCTCCGAGAAGAAGAATCTCGAGATGCAGCTCATGCGCGCACAGAAAATGGAAGCGATCGGCACCCTTGCCGGAGGCATCGCCCATGACTTCAACAATCTCCTCATGGGCATTCAGGGGAATGCCTCGCTCGTCCTGCTGAATATGGAACCATGCGACCAGAGCTATGAGCGACTGAAGAATATCGAGCAGTATGTCCGCAGCGGCGCCGAGCTCACGAGGCAGCTTCTCGGATTTGCCAGGGGAGGGAAGTACCAGGTCAGGCACACGGATATGGTGCGTTTCCTGGAAAAAAGCTCGGAGATGTTCGCCAGGACAAAAAAGGAGATACGGATTCACCGGGAGCTTCCGCATGATCTGTGGGGTGTCGAGGTTGATATGGGACAGATGGAGCAGGTATTCCTCAACCTGTATGTGAATGCCTGGCAGGCAATGCCCTGCGGTGGAGATCTGTACATACGGGCGCAGAATGTTCACTTAAACCGGAAATTCACCTCACCATACGGGCTTCAGCCCGGGAGATACGTGAAAGTTTCTTTGGCCGACACCGGCGTGGGCATGGACAAGGCGACCATGGAGAGAATCTTCGAACCGTTTTTCACCACCAAGGAGATGGGGCGCGGGACCGGACTGGGCCTTGCGTCGGTGTACGGGATCATCAAGAATCACAGCGGCATCATAACGGTCGACAGCACAAAGGGCACGGGCTCCGTCTTCACGATCTACCTTTCGGCATCGTCCGGCGAGTCAGGCTCTGCGGAGGACCTTCCCGCTCCCCGGGTGCATCCGGGCAGTGAGACCGTACTCATTATCGATGATGAGGAAATGATCCTTGATGTGGGGTCGGAGATGCTCAAGAACGCCGGGTATGATGTGCTCACGGCAGCCGGCGGCATGGACGGCATAAGGATATATCGTGAGAATCCCGACCTGATCAAGCTTGTGATCCTGGACATGGTCATGCCGGACATGGGGGGAGAAGAAACCTTCGATGCCCTCAAAAAGCTGAGCCCTCATGCAAAAGTGCTGCTCTCAAGCGGCTACAGCCTGGACGGCAAAGCAAGCGAGATCATGAACAAGGGATGCCGTGGATTTATCCAGAAGCCCTTTGACATCACCCTGCTCTCGAAAAAGATACGGGCCATTCTGGAAGACAAAGAGTAGAGAGCCTTCTATCGGGACGATCGTAAGCCCGGGGATAATGCAATAAAACCACCCTCCCGTTTATTGAAAAAATGCCGATAATCCGGAGCATTGCCTGTTAATCAGTTTTATTCATAAAAAATCTAAGAAATATCGAAAAGATTATTGGTTGTTTCTTCGATACGGTAGGTTGGAATGAATGAAAAAATGTTTCTTACAGGTCGGATCTGTCTGGATATCGTAAACGATCTCCCGCTCTATATCTGCCGCTTTCGTCCTGAAGACGGCAGACTGACGTGGGTGAACGACGCCTGCTGCAGCTATCTCGAAAAGGACAGGGATACGATCATCGGGGGGAGTTTTTTCGATCTCGTCCTTGCCGGAGAAAACGACGAGATAAAAAGCCGGATCGCCTTGCTTAAGAGCGGAACACCCCTTACTTTTTTCGAGCACACGATCATGACGGAGATAGGCATGCGGTGGCAGAAATGGATCTGCACGCCTGTGTCCGATGAAAACGGCGAGGTCTTTGAGATCCAGGCAATGGGCGAGGATATCACCGAGTACAAGTGGATCGAAAATGAATTGAGAAGGAGCGAAGAGAGATACCGCACCATATTCGAAAACACGGGTACCGCCACCCTCATTGTCGAGGAGGACGGCACCATCTCCCTTGCCAATACTTTATTCGAGCAGCTCACCGGATACCCCCGGGTAGAAGTGGAGTGGAAGAAGAGCTGGAGGGAGTTCGTGGCTCATGATGACCTCGCACGGATGGAGGGGTACCATACAGCGAGGCTGATCGATCCCGATTCGGCGCCGGTACAATATGAATTTCGTTCCGTCACCCGTTCCGGCGAGATCAGGATCGTTCTCGTGACGGTTATGATCATACCGGAAACCATGCAGACCGTCGCATCCTTCCTTGATATTACCGAACGTAAAAAAGCCGAGGAGCGTTTGCGCGCGAGCGAAGAAAGATACCGGAGTATTCTCGAAAACATCGAGGAAGGGTATTTTGAGGTCGACCTGAACGGCGACATGGCCTTTTTCAATGAGGCCATGCTTTCGATTGCCGGGTATTCCCGGGATGAGATGCTGGGAATGAACAACCGCCGATACATGACCCCGGAAACATCGAAACGGGTGTTCGAGACATTCAACAGGATTTATCGGACCGGAAAACCGGCGAACATGGTGGATCACGAGGTGGTCTGCAAGGACGGGACAACAAGGACCCTTGAGATGTCCGTTTCCCTCATCAGGAAAGAGACCGGCGAACCTTCAGGGTTCAGGGGCGTCGCAAGAGACGTCACCGCCAGAAAAGCATCCGACCAGAAATTGCGGCAGAGCGAAGAGCTGTACCGGCACATCCTCGAAAATATGGAAGATACCTACTATGAGGTGGATCTTTCGGGAACCATAACTTTTTTCAACCCGGCCGCGTTGAAGATCATCGGGTACACGCCGGAAGAGCTCATGGGGAAAAATTTCCGTGACCTCATGGACGAGGACAATATCACCCAGGTATTCGGAGTATTCCACCAGGTTTTTCTTTCCGGCGAGCCCACAAAGGCCTTTGACTGGGAGCTAATCCGGAAAGACGGTACGAAGGCGGTCATCGAAGCTTCCGTCTCGCTGCGCAGGGATCTGCGGGGGAAGACAACCGGGTTCAAGGGGATCATCCGCGATGTCACCGATTCCCTTCGCGCCCAGCGGGATATACGGGAAAGCGAGCGGAAGTACCGGATGCTCGCGGAGAACGTGCGGGAAGTCATCTGGACTACGGATTACGACCTGAAAAGTACCTATGTGAGCCCGTCGGTGGAAAACCTTCTGGGTTACACGCCTCAGGAAATAATGGGAATCCCTTTCAGGAAATTTGTCGTGCAGGAATCGTACGGCGCGGTGAAGTCCGCGATCGAAGACGAGTTTATCCGGGAAAAGGCCAGCGAGGATTGCGATCCTTTCAGGCACCGGGTCTTTGAAGCCGAGCAAATCCGCAAGGACGGGTCAAGGATATGGACCGAGGTCGCCGTGACCCATCTTCTCAACGAAGAGGGTATTCCCATCGGCATCATCGGACTGACCCGCGATATCTCCGAACGTAAGAGAATGGAGATGGAAAAGAAAGATCTGGAAACCCAGCTTGAGATGGCGGACAGGATTAAGGCCGTCGGCACCCTTGCGGGAGGCATCGCTCACGATTTCAACAACCTCCTGATGGGCATCCAGGGGAATGCCTCGCTCGTGCTGATGGATATCGGCGCCGATCACCGGCATTATGAGAGGCTGCGGAACATCGAAGAATATGTTCAAAAAGGCTCAGACCTTACCATGCAGCTCCTTGGTTATGCCCGCGGGGGCAAGTACGAGGTGAAGCCCACCGAACTGGGCGAGTTCATCAGGAAAAGCTCGCTCATGTTCGAGCGGACAAAGAAAGAAATAAAGATCGTAAGAGAAAACCAGCCCGGCCTCTGGACGGTCGAGGTCGACCAGGGCCAGATGGAGCAGGTTCTTCTCAATCTCTATGTGAATGCCTGGCAGGCAATGCCTTTTGGCGGCGATCTTTTTATCAGGACCGAGAATGTGCTGCTCGACGAAGAGCATGAGGTGCGGTACGGGATAAAAGCTGGGAGATACGTAAAGATATCCATTACGGATACCGGCACGGGCATGGATGAGGAGACGAAAAAACACATCTTCGAGCCGTTCTTCACGACCAGGGAATTCGCCCGTGGAACGGGCCTCGGACTGGCTTCCGCGTACGGCATCGTGAAAAATCACGGCGGCGTCATCAACGTGCAGAGCAAAAAAGGGGAGGGGACCACTTTTTTCATCTACCTGCCGGCATCCGACAGGAAACCCATAGAGGAAAGCGGCCTGCCAGAAGAGATCCTCCCGGGCGGTGAGACTATACTCCTGGTGGATGACGAAGACATGATACTGGACGTGGGCGTGCATATGCTCGAAAGCCTCGGATACACGGTGATCACGGCTCACAGCGGCGATGAGGCGATAAAAATCTACCGGAGGAACAACCGGGAAATCGATCTGGTGATCCTCGATATGATCATGCCCGGTATGGGCGGAGGCCAGACCTTCGAAGAGCTTCGGAAGATCAGCCCCAATGTCTGCGTCCTTCTCTCGAGCGGGTACAGCCTGGGAGCACAGGCCCGGGAGATTATCGAAAAAGGATGCAGCGGTTTCATCCAGAAGCCGTTCAGCCTCAAGACGTTATCCCTCAAGTTGCGGGAAATACTTGATAAACCTGATAGTCAGGGGTGAGGTCGAATCCTGAAGAGAAGGAATCATTCCGTTCTGGAAAGACAGGGCGCGTGCTCATCTATTTGAAATGACGCATCCGGTACAATTCTCGCTTACAGACACCCGCGGATACGCTCTTCTTCATAGAATGCTCGAAGTCCTTCTCATGCCGTAACTCCCACCGGCTTTATCGGCAGAGTTAATCACGGCTTGCAGGGCGTAAGGCGGCAGGCGCCGCCCGTATTGCCTGCGCCCGCAGGCCGTATCTTCGGGGGAAAGGGATATCAGACGGCTACAACCGAGTTGTCGGTGTCTCCGTAGGGCGACCGGACATATCTGTCTGCGCTGTCGTCATTTTCCCAGATATGGCCGTTCAAGAGATATTTAAACTGATACTCGCGATCTTTTTCGAGGTTAACGGTGATATCGAATGCCCCGTCCTTACGGCGCTTCATGGGGTTTGCTTCTGGATTCCAGCCATTGAAGTCGCCGACGAGATAAACATTTTCAGCCGACATGGCCATATCCTTTGGAAGAGTGAACGTAACTTTGCATACTGTCTTGCTTTTAAGATACTGTTTTTTGATACTCATTATTCCTCCTAAGCTCCCTTTCCCATAAGTACCTGCCCTTACGGCCATTATGGATACAGCTATTCTTTATTAATACCGTGCAACGGTTTCGAGTCAATACCCTGGCGAGGAACAAAGTGGCGGGGATGACCATGCAGCAGGGTGATTTATATACGGGGACCAGCCCTTTGTCATGGAAGCGAAACAAGGATGACCGCAGACCGCCCGGTTGCCCGGTACCGGCCCTGCCCGATAATAGGCGCCTTCTCGGGCGCGTGATAATCTTCCCCTTGGGCAAGAGAGGTATCGACGACACGGCGCCATACCCGGCCGGAAGAGGTGCGGGGCAACTCAAAGGAGAGCGGCTCCCAATAGGAATTGAGCATGATGTAGACGTGTTCCGCAGAGGCTTTGTCCCGCAGCTCGACTGCAATACTGTGAGAATGCTTTCCAAAGTCGGGCTCGCCAAGACGAACGCCGTGCCAGGTGATCGTTGCCTCTGACTGATCGCAGATCGGCGCAGAGAATGTATTCTGGTGAAAGACATTCATCGAACCGGTGAATCCGATAAGCCCTCTGACAAACCGGAGCAAGCCTTCGTTTTTTGCAACGAGATCCCAGTCAAACCAGCTCAGCTCGCTGTCCTGGCAATAGGCGTTGTTGTTGCCCGACTGCGTCCTGCGCACCTCGTCGCCCATCAGGATCATGGGTGTTCCCTGTGAAATAAGCAGGATAGTGAAGAAGTTCTTGATCTGACGGACGCGTAACTGACCCGTGATGCTGCTGTCCTTGACCGTGCCTTCGAACCCGCAGTTCCAGCTGTGATTGTGATCATATCCGTCGCGATTTTCTTCGAGATTTGCCAGGTTGTGCTTCCGGTTGTAAGAAACGAGGTCATTGAGGGTAAATCCGTCGTGACAGGTGATGAAGTTGATGCTCCTGTTGATTTCCCGTTCAGGCTGCGGATAGATATCCGGGCTCCCGAGGATTCTGTTGGACAGCTTGTACACCGCATCGGGATCTCCCTTGACAAACGACCGTACATCGTCGCGAAAGTGGCTGTTCCACTCGGCGAACCTGTCTCCGATGAACGATCCCACCTGGTACAGGCCTGCTGCGTCCCATGCCTCGGCGATGATCTTTGTCCCCGCAAGGACCGGATCCGATTCAATGGACCAGAGAATAGGCGGTTTTTCCATGGGCTCGCCGAGCTCCCCCCGCGACATGCTGGATGCCAGATCGAACCGGAACCCGTCCACATGCATCTGGGTAACCCAGTACCGCAAGCATTCGAGGATCATCTTGCGTACGATGGAATAATTGGAATTTATGGAGTTTCCGCACCCGGAATAATTCTCGTAGCGCTGTTTCTGGAGGTTATAGATATAGTAGGCGGTGTTTTCGATGCCCCGGAACGAGAATGTAGGACCGTCAAGGCCTGCCTCGGCGGTGTGGTTGAAAACCACGTCCATGATGACCTCGATCCCTGCCTTGTGGAGCGCCTTGACCATGTCTCTGAATTCGTTCACCGGACCGAGAGGGTCTTTGATCGAGCTGTATCCGCCATGGGGTGCAAAGAAGGCCATGGGGCTGTAACCCCAGTAATTCGTCAGGGGCTGCCGGGCGTCCTGCTCATCGAACTGCTGGACCGGCATCAGCTCGACAGCAGTGATATTGAGGCTTTTGAGGTAGTCGATCTTGTCGATGAGGCCTGCATAGGTGCCCCGTTTGCTTTTCTCGAGCCCTGAAGACCCGTGACGGGTAAACCCCCCGACATGCAGCTCATAGATGACGGTTGAGGAAAACGGCGTCATCAGGGGTTCGTCGCCTTCCCAGTCGTACGAGGACGGCTCTACGATCACCGATTTGGGCGCCCAGGCACTATTGTCGCCCGGCCTGCATCCCCTCGGCCGGTCGTAATTCCTGCCGATACAGACGGCTTTCCCGTAAGGGTCGAGGAGAAGTTTGCTGCCGTCGAAGAAAAGACCGCGCAGAGGATCGAACGGCCCATAGACCCGATAGCCGTAGAGTTGGCCGGGTTTGAGGCCGCAGACAAACACATGCCAGTAATAGAACGTCTTGTTCTTTAACGGGTCGAGGCGGATGATGCGCGAAGGGGTACCGTCGTCCGGGTCGTCGAACAGGAGAAGCTCTACGGCAACGCAGCTTTTGGAAAAGAGCGAAAAGTTCACCCCGTCGGAATACACCGTTGCCCCGAGCGGATAGCTTCTGCCGGTACGTATGTCCTCTTTCACTGCCATATGACGGTATCGCCTATCACGTTCATGGTATCGGGCATGCTTCACCAAAGATTTCAACAGCACGCATCCATACGGTTCAGATGTAGAAGCTACCATATGCGGAAGGGTATTGTCAGTATCATTGTGAGAGACGCATGAACGCAGGCAGCGCACGGAGTCGGGGAAGTCTATGAGAAAAGGGGCCGCCCGAGTGTCGTGTACATCCTCAGACGACCCCCCTTTGGAGTGAGAAGAAGAGGGTTAAGATGATTTTATGATATCATTCTATGGTTATGTATTTCCTGTATATTTTTGTGAGCCCAAGGATGCCGGTGCCGAGTATGAGAAGAGTCGATGGTTCCGATACAGGGGCAGGCTCATAGGTGTCGCAAACGATGCTGTCCACGCACAGGTCTTGGAGAATGGGAAAATCTCCATTTGTTGGGCTCGTACAGGTGAATGCGTTTCCTGCCCGGAGAGCAAAACGATGTATCCCTGAAAAGATCAGGGGGAGTTGCATTATCTCGAACACCGGGTCGATTGTCCATGAACCTGAATATTTAGGAATATTGTTCTCCCATACGGCAGCGTACACGTCCTGCCCGCGATACCCGTATGATCCCGCGTTGAGGCTCTGGATGTCGAACCCATCGGGGCCGTTTGTCATCGGGAGCTCGTTGTTGTAAGCATAAATATCCCCTACACCTCCCACTGCGACGATCCCTTCCCTTGTCCCCCAACTCGGATTTTCCGCATCCGGATTCCCCGTCCTGTAGGCCGACCAGTTCAATTCCTGGTAGTTGTCTTCGATTTTGCCGCCCATATCAGCAACGTATCCCCAAGGATGGTACCGGGTAAGGTCTTCAAAACCGATGCAGCGTGCATGTGAGAGGGTCGGAAAAACAGCGGGGATGAACAGCAGTAAAATGGGTAATCGAAACCTCATCTGGTAACCTCCTGATTCTAGTTCTTTCAGCTCTGAAAGCAGGTTGCAGCGAAAAACCGCATGCAGTGCGGACATTGCTGCACCTCCCCCGTACTGCAGCCCTCGCTATGCAATACCTGTGCACATGAAGGACCGGTGAAGATCCGGAGAATAACTGACCGGGTAATCATCGAGTTGTAGCGGACGGCGTTTCCATCGGAGGATCCGCGATCGTATATTACAAATCAGAGGTATTGTAAAACAGGAACACAAGCCGTTAGGGAGTCGATGAGGGAAAAGCATTTTTAAGGCGGTTCTTTGAAAGAATCAAAGGCATTACATAACCGGATGTGAGATCGGTCCAGGCCTGAAAAGGCTGTACGCATCGTCTTGTCCAGCAGAACGCATTCCTCCCGTTCAGGATAAGTACTGCGTTTCAAGACAGCTTTGAAGACCATATCCTGAAACCTGAGAAGTGAGTGGCAGGTAACTCCTTAACTTATCATCAGGAAACCGGGATGGTATGTTTCTTGTTATTCACTGGGAGGAATCATGCGCCAGGGAGGTGGGTACATGAAGATATCCCGAAACGCTCTGCATGCAGCTCTCATCTGTATGGGCCTTCTTATCATCAGCTGCACCTCCGCATCCGAGGTCTCATCGCTCCGGCCCCCGCCCGAGCCGAATGAGCTCTGGACATATATCACCCGGACGAGCGATTATACCCTGTGGAGGCACTGGCCCGGCTATGAGGGGAAGTTTCGGGGAACCACCCTGCGCGGTGCATGGATCGAGCTGTATGCCAATGAAGAGGCCATAGAGGCTGCGGAGGCCGGGAAAGAGACCATGCCCTACGGTGCAATCATTGTAAAAGAGAATTATGCAAGAGATCGAGAAACGCTGCTGTCCGTCACTCCGATGTACAAGGTAAGAGGCTATGATGCCAAAGCGAGCGACTGGTTCTGGGCAGAGTTCGATCCGGAGGGAAATACACGGGCGGGCGGAAGGGTGCAGTCCTGTATCCGGTGCCACGAAGCTTCTCCGCATGATTTTCGCTATATCCGGCCGAAAGGGTCCTAATACTTACTCCCGGCCGGGTCCGACAAGAACGCGGTAATAGGGTACCCCGTTGACGATATCGATGGCGCCTTCTTCCGGCCAGAAACTTACCGAATTCGGAAGAACATTCGGGTGATAGGGCCGCACGGAAAGATTGCTGACCGAAAGGTCGGACGCCCCTACGTACCCGCCCGAGGTCTGGATTCCCCAAGGGTTGTATGGTCCCTTTCCCAGGCCGTCGGAGTCTCCCCAGGCAAGGGTGCTGATATGGATACTCATCGTGACATCGACATATATGCTCACACCAGATTGACCGGATATGCGGGACAGATCCGCTTCATCCAGAGGTTTCATCGCCATCGCGGATAAAGGCAGCAGAAGAGCAGCGAGAAGGACAGGCAGCATCTTCTTCATCAGTCACATTCCTCCTTTTAACGCGGATCTTAACGGCTCAGCTCGTGTATTTACCACGGCGCACGCAGCACGCGAACCGGATACACAATCCATTCTATCTTCTTAATAATTATAATGGTTATCCTCTTTCATTGCAAGTATGAGATATCCGGGCCGTCTGCCCCGTGAAAGGATCTTTTGTCTTTCCATCAACAAGATCTGCCGGTTATAATGAAAAATAATACTTTTAGCCCCGATCTGCCGATATGCAGTATACGGCATGAACGGTCGGGTCATGCAACGGGGGAATACCCGCTGAAGCTCCGAGTGTTGTCATGATCGGCCGGATCTGTCCGGAAATGCGAAGGCTCTGCTGGAACGGCATATGACGAAGGAACTGTTAGAGAGAATAGCTAAGCTTGAGCAGGAGCTTAAAACTGCCCGACAATCTGCCCGGGAAATCGAGGAGCGCTATGAGTCTCTGCTTGCCGGCCTTTCCCCTGCGAGAGAAGTCACCGGGAAAAATGCTCCGGGCGACAGTTTGCAAGAGGGTGAAGGCCGGTATCGAACCATTTTCGAGAATACCGGCAACGCCTCGATCCTCATCGCAAAGGACACCACTATCCTCCTCGCAAACTCGAACTTTGCCGCGCTTACGGGGTATACCCGCGAAGAGCTGGAAGGCAGGATAAGCTGGACGATCTTTATCGACCCGGTAGACCTTGAGAAAATGAAACAGTATCATTATGCCCGGAGGTCCGCCCGTGGCAAGGCTCCCGATTCCTATGAATTCAGTCTCATCACGCGCTCGGGTGAAAAACGGAATATTTTTCTCACCATCAGCCTTATCCCGGGTACCGATGAAAGCATTGCATCCTGCATGGATATCACCGACCGGAAAAAGGCCCAGGAAAGCTTGAACGATTGGCAGCGGTTTATCGAACGGGTAATAGACCTTATCCCTGATACGGTATATGTGCACGACCTCAAATACGGACGCAACATCCTCGATAACAGGAAGCTTCCCGTCGAGCTCGGGCTGACCCTTGACGAGCATGCCGAACTCGGCGACGAATTCGTTTCCACACTCATGCATCCGGACGATCTCCCCCGGTATCGCAGGCATTTGGAGCGTATCAACAGTCTCAGAACAGACGAAACAGCGGAGTTCGAATACCGGCTGAGGGACACATCCGGCCTGTATCGATGGTTCTACAGCCGTGACGCGGTTTTTGCCCGGCGTGACGACGGCGACGTCAGCCAGATCATCAGCATCGTAACGAATATCACCGGGCGCAAAGAGGCCGAAGAGTCTCTGCGGCAGAGCGAGGAGCGCTACAGAGCCATCCTCGATAACATGCAGGAGGCTTATTACGAAGTGGACCTCGAAGGCAACTTCACCTTTTTCAATACGTCGGCAATGGTGCGGCTCCGGTATACGGACGAAGAGATGAAGGGCATGAACTTCCGCAGGTTTGTCGACTCGGAAAACGAGAAAAAAGTTTTCCGTTCTTACCACAACGTCTTCGTCACAGGCGAGCCGGTCGCCGGCTTTGACTGGGAGGTTATCAACAAGGAAGAAAACAGGATCCCGGTGGAATCTTCCGTTGCCTTGAGAAAGGACGCCGCAGGGGCCATAATCGGTTTCGCGGGAGTGGTGCGGGATATTTCGGAACGAAAAAAAACGCAGGAAGACTTAAGGCAGAGCGAAGAGCGATTCAAGGATCTTGCACGCCTGCTGCCCGAGACTGTCTACGAGACGGACGGAAAGGGAAATCTGACCTTCGTGAACGAGACGGCCATGGAAAAATTCCGGTACAATCATCAGGATTTCGACAGAGGCCTGAACGTGCTGGATATGCTTGTCCCGGAAGACCGCGAGCAAGGTTCGATAAACATCGGCAAGGTTCTCTCAGGCGAGCGGATCGGCCTGAACGAATATACGGCGCTGAGAAAGGACGGCACCACCTTCCCGGTGCTCGTTCATTCAACCTGCATCGTGAAAGACGGCAAACCGATGGGCGCGAGGGGTTTCGTCATCGATGTAAGCGACAAGAAAACCCTTGAGGAGCAGTTCGTCCGGGCGGAGAAAATGGAGGCCATCGGTACTCTGGCGGGGGGTATCGCCCATGATTTCAATAACCTCCTTATGGGGATCCTTGGAAACGTTTCACTCATGCTCATGAATATCGAAGCCTCGCATCCCTTCTATGACCGGCTGAAAAGCATGGAGGAGTATGTTCGCCAGGGGTCTGACCTCACCAAACAGTTCCTCGGATTCGCCCGAGGCGGAAAGTACGAGGTCAAGCCTACCCACATGGGCGAGTTTGTACGGCGGAGCTCCGAGATGTTCGGCCGGACAAAAAAGGATGTCCGGATCCACAGGAAGGTGCAGGACGATCTCTGGACGGTGGATGTGGACCGCGGGCAGATAGAGCAGGTTATGCTCAACCTCTTCGTGAACGCATGGCAGGCTATGCCCGGAGGGGGGGATCTGTATATCTCGGTCGAGAATGTCGAGCTCAATGAGATGGACGTGGCGCCTTTCGGCATTGCCGCGGGAAGGTTTGTCCTGGTGTCCGTGGCGGATACGGGGATCGGAATGGACGAGGCAACCAGGGAAAAGATATTCGAGCCTTTTTTCACCACCAAGGAAAAAGGCAGAGGAACCGGGCTCGGCCTTGCTTCAGTTTATGGTATCGTACGGAACCATAAGGGGCTTGTCTCAGTAGAGAGCGAGAAGGGAGCGGGCAGCACCTTCAGGATATATCTGCCTGCCTCCGACAGGGACATACCGGAAGATAAAAAGGCTTCGGAGAACATACAAACGGGGAAGGAAACGATTCTTCTCATCGACGATGAAACCATGATTCTCGAAGTCGGATCTCAGATGCTTGCGAGCCTCGGGTATACGGTGCTGACAGCCGGCGGAGGCGCAGAAGGAATAGCGATCTATCAGCGAAACCCTGGTGGGGTACACCTCGTAGTCCTGGACATGATCATGCCCGAGCTCGGAGGAAGAGACACCTTCGACCGGCTGAAAATGATCGATGCCGACGTAAAGGTTCTGCTTTCGAGCGGCTACAGCATCGAAGGCCAGGCAGAGGAGATCATGGAATCGGGCTGCAAAGGCTTCATTCAAAAACCTTTCACCTTAAAAGAACTGGCAGGAAAGATCCGAGAGGTTCTTGACTGCCGGGAAACTCTTGAAACCCCATAGCCTCCCGGAGCGCCGCTGCTCATGATCCGGAAGGATGAATCCCGGATGCCCGGCTTCACAGGAGCCGAGGCGCAGCGTTTGCATACCTGAAAACCGGCTTTACTATATATTCCTATAGGACACCTTGTCGTACCGTAGATCGTGTAATGGATTCGCTGTTGGCAGTGATGCATAGGTGAAATCGAGAGAGGAGGGGATTCCTTTGCGGCGTTTCCCTGTGCGTATCTTCTTTTCTATCCTCATGTTCGCGGCATACATCTCCATCGTATCATGCGGAGGGAGCAGCTCTAAAGACAGCGGCGGTGAGGTCGTCGTCCCGGAGGCACCGGCCATGGGAGCCTGGACCTTTATGGTCTATATGGCGGCGGACAACAACATCTCCAACGCTGCCAAGGCCGACATCAACGAAATGGAGTCGGTGGGATCTTCAAGCGATGTAACCGTCGTCGTGCAGGCCGAATTCAATACGGGTGAATCACCTGATCTTCCGTCATCCACCGTGCGGGGAAGGGTGTTGCAAGACAGGGATCAGGCAAATATCGGCTCGTGGTATTCAGAGATCGGGAATAAAGACATGACCGATCCTGAAACCTTGAAAGAATTCATAACCTGGTCTGTCGAGCATTATCCTGCCGAAAGATATGCCCTGGTCCTGTGGAGCCACGGTACCGGGTGGAAGACAGAAGAGGGTTCTCCCCTCCTGTCCAAAGGAATGATGACGGACACGACCTCTTCGGGAGGCACCGGCATCATGCCACTGACGGGAATGGCACAGGCGCTTGAAGACAGCGGCGTTGTATTCGATCTTGTCAACTTCGATGCCTGTCTCATGGGGATGTACGAAGTAGCCTATGAATTCAAGGATGTTGCTTCCTATATTGCTTTTTCCGAACACCTCTATCCGGTACAAGGGGACGCGTATGACGCCATTCTTCAGGCGCTCGTCTCGAATCCGGCCATGGACGGGGCAGAACTTGCTCGGGCCACTGCCTCGTTGTGCAGGGAATTTTATAGCGCCAAGAAGTCCGCCATGACAAAATCGGCAGTAGATACTGCGCAGATGGATGAGCTCCAGGCCGGCTTATGCACCTTGTCCCGTTATGTAGACGAACACTTCGATGCGGAAAAAACCCATGTAGAAAGCGCATTCGCAGCCTCGGTGAGCTACGAGAGCCACGGTCACCGCGACTTCGGCGATTTTCTCCAACAGCTCGACATGCAGACAGTTGATCCGAAACTGAAAGACATCATCGGCGGGCTTACGAGAACACTGCCGCAGGCAATTATCGCAAACGAGGTGTTCGCCGCCGATCCTGCAGATCCTCTCGCCCGTTCGCAGGGCATGGCTATCTATATTCCGTCCCGGACCCAGGCGTCCCGGGACGATCTCGATCTTTATTCGTCCCTTGCGTGCAATCTGTCCTCAGGGGTGACATGGAGCGATGTCATATACAAGCTGGTGACGGGAACCGCAAACAGCGAGGGAGGTAAAGCTCCCGGGGGGTTTGCCGTCCGCATCGAATGGGATACACAGGCCGATATCGACCTGTACATCTTTGAGCCCGGTGATACGGCAGCATCCCCCAGGTATGGCGCTCGGTCGGGAGACAACGGCGTCTGCTCTGCCGACTCCTTCTATTCCGGCGAGTCCATCGAGTATTACGAATCGTTTGAGCAAGCGGCTCCGGGTCAGTATGAAATATTCATAAATTATTACGGGGGAGAGTCTGTTCCTTCAGTTGAAACAATGGTTTCCTGCCTGATCAGGGACCCGTCACAGGGAATGAACGATTACACCCTTATCGCTCAGCAGGAAATCGACCTGAGCAATCCCCTTGGAGATGGCGGGAAGATCGATGACGAGGACAGAAGCGGCATACTCGACCACCTGTATTCGAACTGGTGGTATGCAGGCAGTATCGTCCGGACCTTGCCCGACGCAGATTCGGATGCGGCCGAATAGGGCCGGAAGCTGGTCAGCGTTTTATCACGAGCACGGGCTTCTGTGCGGAACGGATCACTTCCTCGGATACCGATCCCAGCAACATTTCCCTGATGTTGCTCTTGCCGTGCGACCCCAGAACGATGAGGGACAGGTCTTCCTGTTTTTCCGCATCGAGAATGACCCGTGAAGGGATGCCCACCTTTATCCCGGTACTTACGACGAATCCCATGCCTTCCAGGTGCGACCGGACGGAGCTCATTTTGTTCTGTGCATCTTCACGAAGGGTTTTCTCGAACTCCATTGATACGGCAGGATTATAGACAAGGAGATCGAGGCTCCTCGAATCAATGGCGTGGAGGACGACCACCTCGGAAGCGCCCGCGCTTTTCAGCTGTTCGATATACTTGATCGCCGCCTGGGCGATTTCCGAGAAGTCTGTCGGATAGAGTATCTTCTTAAACATATTTCCTCCTCGATCGTATGGTAAACCATGACATAGGTAATAACAGAGATAGAGATATTTCCCAACAACAGACAGCAAAATCTATTGTAAAACAAAGGAATTTTTCATAGAGGTAGATATCAGGCCGGGATGGGGAGGCACAGGAGGGATGTTTCGGGGGCACACGGGAATGGGAGACGAGTAAAGGATGATGTATCTCATATCCGGGATAGTCTTCGGCCTTTCGGCAGGGCTGGCGCCGGGTCCGCTGCTTACCCTTGTCCTTACGGAAACCTTGAGGCACGGGTATAAGGCCGGAATCAGAGTTTCTCTTGCACCTGTCGTCACGGATGTCCCCATTGTTGCGTGTACGCTTTTCGTGATTACCAGACTGAGTGTTTCCCATCCTGCCCTTGGGCTGATCTCGTTGTGCGGGGCTGTTTTTGTAACGTATCTCGGTTATGAAACCTTTACATCCCGGGAGATCAGGATCTCTTCCCCGGACAGAGAGATGCAGTCACTCCGGAAAGGTATACTTACCAATATGCTCAACCCTCATCCATACCTTTTCTGGATGACGGTAGGAGGGCCCATGGTCGTGCAGGCCTCTTCACGGGGCAATATGCACGTTGCGGCCTTCGTTGCCGGGTTCTACGCCTTTCTCATCGGTTCGAAAGTCGTGCTGTCGATCTTTGCCGGAAGGGCCCGGCGTCTGATAACGGGAAAATCCTACCGTTACACTATGCAGGGCCTCGGGGTTATCATGTGGATCTTTGCCCTTATCCTCGCAAGGGATGCATTGAAGTTATTCCTGGAATGATCAACGTATCCAGGTATATAAGCGCTTAGAAGCACATAAGCCCCTCATTCTTCTATGTAGGATTTACAGATCTCGATAAGCCGGTCGCAGAGCCTTACTAGATCATTGTGCTGGATTTTGTCATTGGTATGGATTGCTTCTGCGGTAATGAACTCAAGGAGAATGTTGAGCTCCTCCAAGGAATACCGTGCAATAATCTTATCCTGATCGAGGAGTGACAGTCTCAGCCGGTCCGTGAGTTTAGGATAGCCGTTCGTATGCTCTCGCAGGAGATCTCGCTCATGGAAATCGAATCTCACTGAAATCTTTTCGCCCTGTTTTATGAGCTTTCTTCTATTCATCATATCGAACTCCCTTCCCGAGAATGGATTCGCGCTAAGGAACGGATAGTGGCGTGCCGTTTTTGGCCTTTACTATTTGTATATAACCTCTGTCGGTGATTCCTCCCGTATCGCCATCGGGAGACAGCGCGGGGGGAGCGCAAGAGTGAGAGTTTGGCGAGCCCTGCCCGCCGGCCCATGCAAACAGATTGATCGCTCCTTCGAGCGCACACCCGGGATATATGCCGGCAGATCGCCGCGACTCGGTTTTCAACCGAAGAGAATGGCCAGGAGCCTTTGAGCAAAGGCATCAGGCTGGTCGATGAACGGCCAGTGCCCTGCGTTGTCGATCCCGATAAGCTTTACGGCTGTTTCGCGGGCATTCTTTTTACAGGCAGCCGATGATCGGCGAGGGAGCAGGAGCATGGGACAAAAAAAAAGCCAAGAAGCATTTTGCTGCCTGGCAGTTATGAAGAGAGTTTTTATTCTTTATTAGTAGTGTTATCGGCGGCCTGAGAAAAAACATAATAATTAATTTTCCATGCAATGAAATAGTTTCCGGCAGGCAGCATGTATGATTCGGCCGGAGGGCATACCGCCCTTCATCCTACCCGATGCCCGGCTTGTCCCGGAGGGCTTTTAAACGACTTCGACTCCCTGGTACACGTCTGAAAGCAAGCCCTCACGGTCCATCCGAAGCGCCTGTGGAAGCTTGTCGAGGATGTCGGAAGCGGTTATGCCGTCAGGGCCGATCTCTTCCGCTGCGAGGTCTCCGGAAACGCCGTGTATGAATACCCCCTTGCTCACTGCGTTGCCGATATCGAGCCCGAGCCCGAACATGGCTCCAATGGCTCCTGTCAGTACATCCCCGGATCCGGGAGTGGCCATGCCGGAATTCCCGCTTACGTTCACCAGGATCCGTCCATCGGGATAGCCGATGAGAGAGTTGGCCCCTTTCAAGACTATTATGGAATTCAGATCAGAGCTGGTTTTCGTCAGTACGGCAATTTTATCCTCATCGATCTTTGATACGGCCATACCGGTGAGTCTGGACATTTCCCCCATATGGGGCGTCAGGACAGTGGGAAAGCTGCGCCTTCGTAAAATTTCCGGAGCGGAGATGAATGCGGAAATGCCGTCTGCATCGATGATCAGGGGCTTCTCTATCAGACCGGTAAGCTCGCGCACGAGCCTGCAGGTCTCATCGTTCAATGAAAGTCCCGGGCCGATGATCACGATATCCATCTTGCCGGCCAGATCGAGCAATGCGTCTTTGTTCCGGTATGAGATGCTGCCCGACTCGGTTTGTTTCTGGGGGACAATGACGAGCTCGCCGCCTTTTCCGGCCACGTACGGCATGATGCATTCCGGGCACGCAAGCCGTGAATACCCGCCCCCTGCCTTGAGAAAGGACATGGCGGAGAAGTAGGGCGCTCCATAATAGCCCGATGCCCCCGCAATGAAGAGGGCCTGACCGAACATACCCTTGTGGCCTGCCGGGTTCCGCGGAGGAAGCTCGTGGGGAGAGCTGATCTCAAAGGGTATGTCGTTGTCGTCATAGAGCTGCGGAGGGAAAGATATATGGCTCACAAAGAGCCTTCCGCAGAGGTCGTAGCCGGGCATGAGAAGATTGCCGAGTTTCGGCAGGCCGAAGGTTACGGTGTAGTCCGCAGCAACCGCACACCCCATGATGTGCCCCGTATCTCCATTGACGCCCGAGGGGATATCAAGGCTCAAGACCGGTTTCGAGCTTTCATTGATCCTTTCGATGGTCTCGGCGTAAATGCCTGTGATTTCTCTATCGATCCCTGTTCCGAGCATTGCATCGACAACGGCGTCGCAACGGGAAAGATCTTCAGCAGCGTCCTTGGCCGAGTTAAGCCTCACGACCTCGATGGGAAGCCGGGAAAGGATCTCCTGATTCGCTTTCGCAGAACCCGCATACTTTGCAGGATCGCCGAGGACGAACACCTTTGCTGTACCGTTTAGGGACAGGATCTTTCTGGCGACGACGAATCCGTCCCCGCCATTGTTCCCGCTGCCGCAGAATACGAGGAAGGTTCTGCCGGCAATCCCTATCTCGCTGTTCAATACCGCCGCCCCTGCAAGGCCTGCGTTTTCCATGAGGAGCAGCTCGGATATCCCGTATCTTTCTTCTGCGGCCCTGTCCATTGCCCTCATCCGGGCTACGTTACTGATCTTCATGAGCATCTTCCTCCACCGGCCTTGTGCGATACTCTCCAGAGACGTAATTCTCTGACTGGAAATATACGTAATGCATGTACCCGTTCAGCAGTATGGATCATACCCGAAGCTGCAGCAGGGGAAAGCATCCGGTCCCTCGACTGCCCGGACACCTATCCGCTGCAGAGTGCGGAGGTGCGAACACCTCGGCATAAGCGCGCTATTTCTTTTTCGAGAGGCAGTCGTCTCTCCAGAGGCAGTCGGTAATCCCGCAGTTTGCAATCGCTTTATAACAAGGTGAGTTGCCTTCGGTCACCTGGATGTCACGGATAAGGTCGAGCTTTGTTTTTGAAGAATTCACGGTGATATTCATTCTCTTGGCGATTTCACGGATTTCTTGGATTTTCATAATGAGTCTCCTCCTTTAGCATATCTCACGGAAATTGGGTATGTACGGTAGAATATATTGTCATGCCAATATTCACTGTAAAGAATGAAAACCGTACATGAGTCAATAGAATAATGTCTGTTTTTTATGTTCTGCTCCTGCAAAGATGCCGTGGATTCTCTCACGTGGATTAGCCGGAGGCTCCCCTAGAACTGTCCGTAGCCGGTTATGTAAGGAAAACGGCAAGGATGGAGGCGCACATGAGAAAGAGGAATCCCGGCATGATGATCTTTCTTAAGCTGGGGGAACCGATGCCGAGAACGAACATGCCCTTTAAAAAGGTGTTGGCTATCGTGGCAAACACAATGGCCCTTGCCGCCGTGGACAGGCCGATCCCGTACTCGCCGCTGAGCTGTGTGAGAGAGAGTGCTATGGCATCGACATCCGCAAGCCCCGAAAGGAAGCTCGTAATATATATTCCACCAACGCCGAGGTAGGTCTGCGCGGCCCTGGCCATGAAAAGTATCAGGGTGAACATGATTCCGAACGTGATGGCCGGCCAGAGCTCGAACGGGTTGGAAACAGACATTTCGGCTTTTTCAACTCCCCGGTGGATGATGAAGAGGAACAAGGCATACGCCAGCCCCGCTGCAAAGGGAATGAGCAGAGGTTGCCAGAGCAGTGCCGCCAGCTCCAGGTTCAATGCAGCGATAATGGCCATGAGCCGGGCAAACATGATGCTCCATGCTATGATAATGGCAAGGGCAAACGACCGGGAGAGCGCTTCTTCGTGCCTGCTCCGCTGGGAGAGGCCGAGCGTGACTGCCGTGCTCGATGCGATGCCGCCGAGAACGCCTGTGATGCCCATCCCCTTTTGGGTTCCGAGCACCTTTATCAGAATATAACCGATAAAGCTGATGCCGGAGATGAACACGACCAGCATCCAGATGACGAACGGGTTGAACACGTCGAACGGCGGGCTGCCCAAGTTCTGGTTGGGCAGGATAGGCAGAACGATAGCCGTGATGACCATGAACTTGAGGATTGCATACAGGTCTTCCCTGGTCAGATGGCGCACGAACCGGTGCGTCTCGGGCTTGATCGAGAGCATTACGGTAGTGGCAACCGCAATGGCGATGCCGATAGTGATCTTTCCCCAGAAAATGAGCGCACCGCTGAGCACGGTGATCAGGGCCGATACCGGTGTGGTAAGTCCGCTCTGGCCTTTCCAGGCGCCGATAAAGTACGTCACGGTAAAGAAGGCGCCGACCACGAAGATCACGGAAACAAAGGGCAGGGGCGATTGGATCAGGTCTGACGAAAACGCGCTGGCACAGCCGATGAGGCCCATGAGCGCAAACGTCCGTATGCCGGGATGCTCGGTTTCCGTATTATTGAACGAATATTCGCGCTGTATGCCTACGAGAATTCCAATGAGGAGCGCGATCCCGAACCTGAAGAAGAGAGAAGTTTCATCCAGTAACCATGCATTCTGCATTCACTATACTCCGATCGAATCAACGATTCTTTAGCGCCGCCCGGGATCGATGATATGTATGCCCCGTATTGCCGGGGAGTAGCCGTAAAGAATCACCAATACTACCCGCTTTATCGGAAAGAGCTCCTCCCATCTGAAACGCGAAAGATACAAAGCTTCCATGACAGACGAAGCGCGGCAATGTAAGGCCCCCGTGAGGCGCGAACGCCCTACGAATGGATCCTCAATATGTCTGCCGCCCACCGCTCGGCATCTTCGGCACTCGTGATATACGTAAGCGGCCTGCCGTCTGCCGAGTCAATCTCCGCGCACGCGGTCCTGCATCCGGTCACCACTAGGATCAGGCTTGCGGCGGCATCGACGGGAGCAACGAACTCCACGACACCTGACAGGCGGGTTTTCAGGGAATCCACCGCTGCAACACGGTCATACCCGGCTTTGCATCCCCCGCAGTATTTTACGCCGACTATCAGCGTATCTGATCGACCTTGTCTATGCCGCATAGCTGTCTGGCTACTTTCTGCTTCTGCTTCATGTTCACCAGCCGTGCGATCATGATCCTCTGGGCCTGGGGAGAGCCCGCCCCGTGCATGGACTCGGTGAGGTACCCCACCGCGGCCGTACCCATGGTGATATTCTCGATGAGCCGCAGGATCCTCAAACGGTGCTCTGTGGGGATATCCGTTCTGCCCTTGAAGTACTTCTCCACCCACGCCCCCACCTCCGGGGACTTCAAATCCTGCTCTGAAGGGCATGTCACCACCAGTCCCCCTGCAATGTCCTGCGCAAGCCGGGCGATTTCGTAAGGGAAGCGCGTGATGTTCTGCTTGTGGACGTTCGCAAGCAGAAGATCGTTCTGGTACGTCCCGCTCGCCTCCCGGTGGCCTTCCGCGGCGCAGGCGATACACCCGCAGAACAGCGTCTCATTGAGGTGGTTCATCTCGATGATCTTGTCCTTGACGTGCGAGGCCTTCTCCGCCCCGTTGAACTCCGCTATGGTCTGGGCCGCGCCGATGAGCACGTCGCCGACGCCCACCTTGCAGGCGTAGCTCTGGCGGTGGTAGGCGGCGAAATTCTCCACCAGGGCGGTCGTGAACTCGTACTCTTTGTACATGAACACCCGC
Source organism: Syntrophaceae bacterium UBA6087 (assembly GCA_002448235.1). Lineage (GTDB taxonomy): Bacteria > Desulfobacterota > Desulfomonilia > UBA1062 > UBA1062 > Phosphitivorax. The sequence goes on along the minus strand of DIXF01000003.1, from coordinate 74,546 downwards.
TCCCAGGGCACGAACACCTTGTCGAAGACCACCAGCGCCTCATGGCCTCCGTAGAACATGTTGCCCCGGTCAAAGGTCATGCCTTCGAGCTTGCGGGTATCGCAGGACTGCCTGCCCATGATGTAGGTGATCCCTTGCGCATCGGCAGGGAGGGCGCATGAGATCGCATAGTCCTTATCCTCTTCCCGCATGGTGATCGTGGGCATGATGATGATCTCATGCGAGTTTACGGCACCGGTCTGGTGAGCCTTGGCGCCGCTGACCACGATCCCGTCCGGCAGTTCTTCGGTTACGCGCATGAACATATCCGGGTCGCGCTGCTTGCTCGGCGCCAGAGAACGGTCGCCCTTGGGATCCGTCATGGCGCCGTCGCATACCAGGTCGTTTTCCTGGACGTAGAGAAGGTACTTCAGGAACCGCTTGTGGTATTCCGTCCCGTACTTCTCATCGATGGCGTGGGTAGTGATCGACAGGGCGTTCAATGCGTCCATCCCGACGCAGCGCTGGAAGCAGCAGGCGGTGAGCGAGCCCATGAGCCTGCCCATCTTGCTCTTCTTCACCAGGTCGTCTACGCTCTGGTGAATGTGCGTGAAGCGGTTGATCTTTTCTCCCGTAAGATGAGACTTCGTCGTCAGGATGTCTTCATACTCGGGCCGGTGTGCATACTCGTACGTCGAGGCCACCGCGTTCATCGAAGGCCTGATCAGGGGATCGTCCACCACATTTTCAACGCGCTTGCCGAACTGGTAAACGGTAAGCTTCAATCTCCTCAAACTCTCTTCATACTCCCTCGCGTTCATCAGTTTCGCCATGTCCACCTTCCTTATACTATTAACCTTCGCTGAGTCCGTCGATAAGGGCAAGGACATTCTGTCCCAGAACCCGGTGATTGTACCCGCCTTCGAGGATCGCAAAACACCCGCCCTTATTCCGAATGGCCGCCTGTCTCACGGCCCTGCCCATCTCCCGGTAGTCTTCGGTCGCCAGCAGGCCGCCCCAGTCCTGCTGATGGTTGTCGAACCCCGCCGAGATCCCGATGATATCCGCTGTGCACCGTTCCAGTGTATTTAAGACCTCCTTGAGATAGGAATTGCGGTCGTTCCTGTCCGGGTTGAGGATGGTCACATACTCCTTGTTCCCCATGATATTGACCGTTCCGTCTCCATAGTGGAGGTCGAAGTCGAGGATGAATGCGGTGTTTATCACCCCCTTTTTTTTCAGGTGCAGAATGGCGATTGCCATGTTGTTGTAGTAGCAGAAGCCCCACGATGAATCGGATGAAGCATGGTGCCCGGGGGGACGGATGAGGCCGAAGCACGGTTCGGCCATGCCGGCCGTGGCGGCCTGAATCGCTCCACCGGCAGCCAGCGAGGCGATCCCGTGGAGGCCGATATCGTGCACGTGCCGGATGTGCCTTTCGGTGTGCGCTGCTGCGATATCGTCCGCAGAAGCGCTTTGCGCATCGATGAACCGGACATGGGGCCCGATAGTCTGGACGACCGCTTCCATTCTCCCCTCCTCGGCAGCAGGATCTGAGGTGTATGACTGGTAGAAATCCTTGTGGAATATGACCTTCATTGGATTCCTCCTTGTACGGCGATTAAATATTTATCATCGAGTTACCGAGTTGATCAAATATAATTATTTAATATGGAAAACATCTTGATGAGAAACACTTCGATAAGCAAAAAGGGGGAGTACATGACGACGAAGATTGGGATACTCACAGGCGGAGGCGATTGCCCGGGGCTGAACGGCGCTGTCAAGTGGGTCGTCAAAACCGCACTGGACCCGCTCCTTGCAGAGAAACGGGCTACGAAGTTCGAGGTGGTCGGGATCCGTGAAGGATGGAAAGGCCTTGTGGACGTCGATCCTGACGACGAAGGGAGCAGGGCGATTCACCTTGAGCCTCTTGATGAAGAAAAGGTTCGGGCCTGGGACCGCTACGGCGGAACAAACCTCGGGACATCCCGTACCAATCCTTTTAATCCGAAAAACGACCGGTCCGACAAAGTTATCGATAACATCAAAAAGCTCGGCATCGACGTCATCGTGGCTGTCGGCGGCGAGGATACCCTCGGCGTCGCGTACAAGCTCCATAAGCAGGGCATCAGGACGGTGGGGATACCCAAGACCATTGACGGCGATCTCATGGGGACAGAGTATTCCCTGGGCTTCGATTCGGCGCTCAACGTCATTATGGAAGAGATCGACCGGCTGCGCACCACCGCAGGGTCGCACAACCGCATCTTTGTCGTGGAGACCATGGGTAGGCATGCGGGATGGCTTTCTTTGCAGGGCGGAGAGTGCAGCGGGGCATACATCATCCTCATCCCGGAGCATCCTTTTGACATGGATAAGGTGTGCAACCTGCTTCTCGAACGCAAAGGCCGGGAGATCCAGTACAGCATCGTGGTCGTCTCCGAGGGCGCCCAGCCTACAGAAGGCGGAGAGTTCTTCAAGGACGAGAAGATCGATGATTTCGGGCACAAATCCCTGGGCGGGATTGCCGGCTATATTTCGGACCAGATCCAGAAGAAAACCGGGTATGAAGCGAGATACGTGGTTTTGAGCCACCTCCAGCGGGGGGGAGTCCCGTCGGCGCGGGACAGGCTCATGGCCCGGTGGTTCGGCATCGCAGCCGTTGATATGATCCTGTGCGAGGACTTCGGCAGGATGGTCAGCTATATCCACGGCGAAATCGCTTCGGTGCCCATGAAAGACATCATCAACAAGATCAGGACCGTCGACGTGGACAAGTATTACGACGTGGACCGCTATAACGGAAAGCGCACCATTCTCTGATACGTACGCCCTCCGGGGAAGAGTATTTTCAGGGCTGTATCCATCTGTTTCCCGCGTCTTATCCGGGATGATAACGGAACGATTGGAGATTGAGGCCCAGTTCGATATCTTTTTTCAGCTTGAGCAGTCCCTGGAACATGAGGGCATCCTGCTCATGTTTACCGATCGCCTGCCCCAGTTTCGTGCCCATGGCAGGCGCCTGCGAAAGGACATTTTCCAGAGAACGGCACTCGGCAAGGAGGCGTGCAGCCGTTTTCAAGCCTACGCCCGGAATGCCGGGGATGTTGTTCGTCGGGTCGCCGGCAAGGGCCAGCAGATCCGCGAGCTGATACGGGTGTATGTGGAATTTATCGAGCACATAGGCTTCATCCAGGTATCTTTTATTGAAGTGGTCCCTCACGGAGACGCATCCCGAGAGGAGCTGCAGAAAGGTCTTGTCGGTCGAGAGGATGACTACGCGGCCCTTCCTTGATTCCACCTTGCATGCCAGGGTTGCGATGACGTCGTCCGCCTCCAGGGAATCCATCTCTACGGAACGTACCCCGAGCTCGGCGAAAGCGTCCTTGATGCGGGGAAGGCTGAGCTCGAGGTCCTGGGGCATGGGCTGGCGTCCCGCTTTGTATTCTTTGTATATTTGCGACCGGAAGCACGTGCCTTGCCCCTCGAAGACGCAGACCGCATGGGTCGGGGTGCATTCCTTCAGCGCCCGTTTCACTGACTGCACGTGATGGTCGACCGGATATGCTTCCGCGGTGCGGCCGAGGATATCCCGCTGGGCCGCATCAACCCTGCGGATGAGGTTCAGCGCGTCAATGAGCAGGACGTTTAGTCCCATGAGCTTAAATGACCTCCCTTCAGAAAACCGTTGATGTCCGAGGACTCTGCTCAGCATAGCAGATATCGGGTGCATACCCCAGTTTTTTCATGACAGATGCTCTTTGCTTTGGTGCAAAAGCCGTCCCGTCTTATCCGGGGATCGCTTTTGTTTCCGGTATCCTATCCCGAAGGCGGGCGGCCTCCCGGATGCCTCTCTCCTCGTCGACAAAGAAAAGCAGGGTCCCTCCGGCGAGAAAGAGTAACGATATCGATGTGATGCCGATCCTTGATGCAGTAGTGCCTCCGAAACCGAGAGACCTCATGATGACGCCTACCGAACCTATGAGGACGGGGCCTATGATCGCGGCGAATTTGCCCAGCATATTGTAGAACCCGAAGTACTCGGCAGACTTTCCCTCGGGAATGATGCGGGCGTAGAATGACCGGGAAAGGGCCTGAATGCCCCCCTGAACAAAGCCAATGATGACGGCCAGGAGGTAAAACTCCCGCGTGCTCCCGATGAAAGCTCCCCAGACGGAGATAAAGAGGTAGACCCCGATGGCAATGAATATTGCCTTTTTCGCCCCGATCTTCTCCCCGAGCCACCCGAACCCGATGGCGCAGGGAAAACCCACGAACTGGGTGATGAGAAGGGCGACGATCAGGTCAGTCGCCTTAAACCCGATGGAAAGGCCGTAGTCCACGGCCATCCGTACAATCGTGTCCACCCCGTCGATGTAGAGCCAGTATGCCGCAAGGAAGAGGAAGATCATCCTCTGGCGCCTGATCTCCGTAAATGTCTGTCTCAGCTGCCCGAAGCCCGCTTTTACCATGTTCATACCCGTTGCGGCGCCTGTAGTGGTGCGTTCCCTGACGAAGTACACGAGCGGAAGGGTAAAGACCATCCACCAGATTCCGACGCTCAGGAACGATATCCTCACTGCCTCGGAAGCATGTGAAAGGCCGAAGGTTTCAGGCCGCAGCGTCATCCAGACGTTCAGGGCAAAGAGCATTCCGCCGCCGAGATATCCGAAGGCAAAGCCGAGCGCGGAAATGAAATCCATCCTGCCGGGCGGGGATACCACGGGCAGGAGTGAGTCATAGAATGTGTTGCCGCTGGAGAAGCCGATTACCGCGAGGACGTAGATGCACATTGCGAGCATCCAGAACCCCTGGGGCACAAAGAAAAGAGAAGAGGTGACAATTGCACCCAGGAAGGCAAAGAATACCAGGAACCGTTTTTTCGCCGTGCCGCGGTCGGCAATGGCGCCGAGTACCGGCGCGCTCAGGGCTATGACAATCCCTGCCAGCGAGGTGCCCATGGCAAGCCGCACCGTGCTTACCGTTGCATCTACGCCTGTGCTCCAGTACTGCTTGAAGAATATGGGGAAGAAGCCGGCCATGATCGTAGTGGCAAACGCCGAATTCGCCCAGTCATAGAAGGCCCAGGATATAACGGCTTTCTTCCCCGTAAGCGCCATAAAATCATCCTCTGTAAGGTTCTTAAGACCTTAAAAGGCAGCTGCTGCCCGTCAAAGCAAAGACAAGGGGGTTCATCCCCCTGATCGTTATGAGATCCGGACGGCGGTCCGACCCGCCGGGAGCACAGGATCACTCACGTATGAGGTGCTCCGGATAATGGCGGCTAATTGTCCTTCTTCGCGTCATCTCCCACGACATAGGCGCGTTTGACCGTAATGGCTGCTGCGGGGACATCCCGATACATGCCTTTATACGTTGTGGGCTGGTTCTCGATGGCGTCCACCACGTCCATGCCCTGGATCACGCGTCCGAATACGCAATATCCCCATCCGTTTGCCGTTTTTGCCGTATGGTCGAGGAAGTGGTTGTCAACCGTATTGATAAAGAACTGGGCTGTCGCAGAATGCGGGTCCTGCGTGCGGGCCATGGCGACCGTTCCGCGCAGGTTTTTCAACCCGTTGTCGGCCTCGTTGGTTACCGGTGCATTGGTCGTTTTCTGCTGCATGTCTTCGGTGAGCCCGCCTCCCTGGACCATGAATCCCTTGATGACCCGGTGAAAGACGGTGCCTTCGTAGAAGCCCGCTTTGGTATAGGAAAGGAAATTTTCCACGGTCTTGGGAGCCTTTGACTTGTCGAGCTCTATGACGATATTCCCTTTGGAGGTCTCAAGGCATACCTGAGGATTATCGTTGCCGGCTGCGGCAGGCGGAACAAGTCCAAAAAGAAGAAGAGAAGTGAACGCAGTGATTTTCTTCAAAACAAACCCCCTTATGATGATTGAATGTATGAACAATCTCTCATATTTCAACTGCGGTCTTCAAGGGGAAATACGCCCTGCCGCCTCAGTCCATTCAATAATCATGAAGGGCAGGTGAGCGGTTATAGATGAGAGATCCCTTTCTTCATGAGCCAGTCTCTGACTGCAGGGCCAGTTCCGAAAGGCCACGGCCGCAACTTCTCGGGCGCGACACGCTTGAATTCCTGGAGCTCTTCTCCCAGAGAGATCGTGCCGCCGGCAATGAGGTGAAAGGCGAGGATAAGCTGGTTCCTCTCGATGAAGGAATAATACCCGATAAAGCTTTCGACCCGGGCATCCATGCCGAGCTCTTCCTTTACCTCCCGCACGATCGCGTCATCGGGGGTTTCACCCTTTTCCAAAAAACCGGACACAAGGGCGAAGATCTTTTCCGGCCAACCCACGTTGCGAACAAGGATGACGTCCCCTTCATGCTCAACAATGGCAGCGACAACAGGGGTGGGATTGTCCCACAGTACAAACGGGCATGAGTCTGACTGACATGCCTCCCTGAGCCTGCCGTCGATTTCTCTAGTCACAAGCATATGACCGCATCTCGGACAAAAACCCATACCATGACCGTCCTTTCGAAAAGGGATCCAGGCGTAAAATGCCTTTCCGGTTGCTGTGAAGACATCATAGATGATGATACCGGAATAGGATTATAATGGAACGGAATAGTAGTTTCAACCGTTGCTTATACATGATAAACGATCAACGTGTTTTCATCCGGATCATTTTATTAAGGGTACTGACAGGAATGCAGCACAGGAAAGACTTACTTCCCCGGACTTTTCTCGTTATCGCCATGGCGCTTTGGGCCGGCTCTTTCATCGCATTGAAGCTTGCGTTCGAGGCCTATGACCCCATGGTGGTGATTTTCGCGCGAATGGCGGTGGCAGGGGCATGCTTTCTTCTTATTGCCGGGAGACTCAACGGTAATGCCGTCAAAAAGGAAGACCTGAAGTATCTCGCACTTCTCGTCCTGTGCGAGCCTTGTCTCTACTTCCTCTTCGAGACGCATGCAGTCCGGAATACCACGGCGTCGCAGGCCGGCATGGTTACCGCCATGCTCCCGCTCATGGTAGCCGTTGCAGCGAGCATAGTTCTGCACGAGAACGTAACCCGAAGAACGTTGGCCGGGTTCTTCATGGCCATAGCAGGGGTGGTGCTCTTGAGCGCCACCGGCGGTTCGTCGGACAATGCGCCCAATCAGGCCCTGGGGAATTTCCTGGAGTTTATCGCCATGGTTTGCGCGGTGGGGTACAGCATCACGTTGAAAAAGCTCACCGCTCGTTACAGCCCGCTGTTTCTCACCGCACTGCAGTCCTTTGCAGGCACGCTGTTTTACCTTCCCTTCCTGCTGCTGCCCGGCACAGAGATGCCGGGAGAATTCTCCCTCGTTCCGACTTTGAGTATTCTGTATCTGGGTATATTTGTGACCATGGGCGCATACGGCCTGTACAATTACGGCGTCAGCCGGATGCCTGCCAGCCAGGCATCCGCATTCGTAAATCTCATCCCCGTGTTCACGGTTTTCCTCGGGTGGCTGATCCTGGGCGAGGAATTCACTCCGGTCCAGTATGGCGCTGCGGCCCTCGTCTTCGCGGGGGTATTCATAAGTCAGGAGCGGCCGAAGGACTCGTCCGTGGAGGATGAACCGCTCCGTCCGGAGATCGACAACGACGTCCTGGCGGGCTAAAACCGCATTATTTCGGCGGGATTGGGAATCCGGACAACCGCACCCGGTGCATATCGGCGTAGGCGCTCGATAAATCCCTTCAGATCCGTGAAGGGAAGGGCGCGGACTTTGCCGGTAGGCCGGATCGGGACAGTGAAGTCGTCGAAGTGGAAGGGAATGATGACCTCGGGTTCAAGCATTTGGACAAACTTCGCCGTGTAGTCCGGCACCCTTTTCCAGCCGGGCACGCACATGAAGAGGATATGGCACTTGTGCCCGCGGACCTCGGGCTCGATGAACCCCGCGCTGCCTGCATGCACCAGGGTTACTTCTCCTATCTCAATTTTCGGCATGAACATGTCGCCCAGGCAGTACTGGTTCGCCTTGAGCGGGGCCTCTGCCCGAGGATCGATCTCTCCTTGGTAGGGGACCTTACCGAACAGGACGAGCCCGTGCCGGGAAGGGATCATGCCGACCTTTATCCCCCCTTCGAGCTCAAACGATTCGTTTCCCGTGCATATTTCCATTTCCGGGCTCATCCCCGAAATCTCGAAAAGGGTTTTCAGGCTCCTGCTGCCTATCACTCTGCAATGTACCCGGGACACGATATCCGGGATGTCCAAGGCATGGTCGAAGTGAGTATGGCCGCAGATGACGGCGGATACCTTGCCCGAAACCCTTGAGGTGTAAGACTGGATCCGCGCTTGTGAGGGACGAAGCTTTCTGCAGAGCACGGAGAATTTGCCCGGCCGGGAAAGATACGGGTCAATGAGAATGACCGTTCCATCGACAGAGATCTCGAGACCGGCAGCGCCGAGCCAGCGGACTTCGATCATACGGCGCCCCCTGGGTGTCTCTTGTCGATGATCACCGTACCTCCATAAAAGCCGGCCGAGGGCATGGATCAGATGATCGAATACGTTCCGGTTCCGGAAACTGCGAGGATTTCACCATAAAATATCCTGTGATAGTCTTTCTGCGGATAATTTTCTTCGATGGAGGGGGCGAGAAAATGCTCTGGTTTGAAGTCGTCCCAGTAGATTTTCCTGAGCTCGATGATGAGCTGGGCCTCGGCAAGACCGGGAGCGGCGATTTTCGTGGAAGGTATGGGGGTAAGGCCGGCCTCTTTTATCTTGTCTCTGTCTCTGCCCGATCGGCTCCCCAGTATCTGCAGGGCGTCGCGATACTTTTTGCCCAGCGCGCAGAGCGTAAAGGTGTCGTACTGTTCCATGAACCCATACGTATGCCTGCCGGGTCTCACGACGACCTGGGCAAAGGGCATGTTCCACATGACACCGAACCCTCCCCAACCAACGGTCATCGAGTTGAACTTTTTCGCCTCATAGTCTCCGCAGGTAAGGACCAGCCATTGACGCGCCCAGATGGTGTGCGGCTGGATGAGAAGCTCGGAGTAATCGATCGGTCTCCTTTTCATTGCAATCCTCCCGGTTTTCGCTTTTCCCTCATATCACGCAGCCCCTGACGACAAGGACGGTTCTTTGTCATGTTATGGCACGTGTCAGGCCCACTATCAATACTATTGAGGGTGTTCGTCCCCGATATCAATATGCGGCGGTCAATCCGCCTCTTTTGATATCATGGATGATGCGAGCCATGGAGGATGCGCATTTTTTCAGCAGGGAGCGCTCATAGGGGTCCAGGTCCATCTCGATGATTCGATGGTTCCCTGCGCTGCTGACGACAGCCGGCAGCGCAAGGACGATATCCTCAAACCCGTATGCTCCTTCGCACGGTACGCTCAATGGGAATACTTCCGGTCGGTTGAGCACGATAGCTTCTACGATTCCGGCGATTGTATGAGAAGCGGCATAGAAACCGCTGTGGTTTTTAAGATTCTGTACGATTGCCGATCCAGCGGCCTTTGTGAGACGCACGATTGTGTCAATGGTATGGATATCCGCCACGGAGGTCAGGGACGCCCCGCCTACCGATGCATGGCCGACAAGGGGTATCATTTCGTCGGTATGAGTTCCGATGACCAGTCCCCGGACTTCTTCGACCGATACGTTCAAAGTGTCTGCAATAAAATAGGTAAAGCGCACGGCATCAAGAGAGCACCCGAGACCGAACACATTCATACCGGGCCAGATCTCCTTCAGATACCAGGTTATCGCCTCCACCGGGTTGGTTACGACAAGCACCTGCGCCCCGGGGCAGAACTCCGTGATATACCTGCCTGCCTGGCGGGCGACATCCATATTCTTTCTGAGGAGGTCAAGGCGGTCCATGCCTGCTTGTCTTGCATATCCTGCGGTAAAGACGACGATATCGGAACCCATGAGGGTATCCGGCAAGCTGCTTCCCGTTACGCGGCAGTCGGTACGGACGGCGGGGGACGCCTGGTTGATATCCATTGCCCTGCCTGCTGCCAGGCCGTCGGCAATGTCGTAGAGAAAGGTGTTTCCCAGGCTCTTTTGTGCGATAATCGCGGCTGTGTGCGCGCCTACTGCGCCTGCACCCATGACGGTTATTTTGACCTGCGCCATGAAAAACTCCTCACCGCATTCGTATCACGGAGCGGCACGATGTTTCCATCCGTGGACAGGCGGCGGGATGCTTCTTAATCATCGAGGGCTTTTCTCACTGCCAGACCGATTTTCTCCAGGAAATACGGCTTCCGGATGTACGCCGTGACCCCGAGGCCCTGTGCCTCTCTTACCCGCTTGGTCTCGGAGAAGCCGCTCGTGATGACGGCTTTCTGCTTCGGATGGATCTTCAGCACCTGCTTATAGGTTTCAAGCCCGTCGATCCCGGGGTCCATGATCATATCGAGTATTATGAGATCGGCGCTGTAGTCTTTCAGGTATTCTATGGCCTCTTCTCCGCTGGAGACCGCGGTCACCTGGTATCCCAGCTTGGCAAGGATCATGGTGGCGATCTCCCTCTGCTCCATGACATCGTCTACCACAAGGATCTTTTCCCCTTTGCCCTTGTAGGCATCGATAGTCAGGAAGGATTTGTCATGGGGCGATTCCTGTCGGGTCACCGGGTAGTAGAGCGTAAAGGTCGTTCCTCGGCCTTCCACACTCGTGACATCGACAAATCCCCTGTGGTCTTTCACGGTTCCCCATACGACCGGCAGGCCAAGTCCGGTACCGCTCCTGCCGAATTTTTTCTTCGTATAGAAGGGCTCGAAGACCCTGTCGAGAGAATCGGGAGGGATGCCTTCGCCGGTATCGGAGACCGTAATGCTGACATAGTCCCCTTCCTCGATGAGTTCATATCCCTGAAGCGGTTTGTCCAGATGGCGCGCCTCGGTGGTGATGTGTAAGTCTCCTCCTGCAGGCATGGCCTCCGCGGCATTCAGGACGAGGTTCAGGAGTGTTTTGGTAAGGTGGTAGGGAGAACCCAGGATATTCAAGCTGCCTGCTTCGAGTTTTTTCAGGACCCGGACCTTGGGGTGGTGAGCCTTTATCTTTTTATGCTCCGGGCTCTCGATATAGTCGTCAATCAGCTGATTGACGTCGATGACCTCCATGGCAGCCGCACCTCTCCGGGCAAGGGTAAGGAGATCCTGTACCGTGGCTATGGCCTTTTCTCCGGATTTTTTTATGGTGAGTAAAGGCTTTTTCAGAGAATTGTCGTCCGCCATATCCATGAGCAGGAGATCGGGGTAGCTCGTGATGCCCGAGAGGATATTGTTGAGATCGTGTGCCACACCCCCTGCTATGACACCGAGGGCCTCCATCTTCTGTGCCTGATGGAGCTTGAACTCGAGCTCCTTGCGTTCTCTTAAGTCGCGCACGGAGATAATCTTTGAATGCCGTCCCATGTAGATGAACGAGGCGTGGGATATCTCGACCGAGAATTTCTTGCCGGCCTTGCTGACCAGTGAACCCTCAAAGGTGCCCGGAATATTGCTGTCCAGAGGATTCATTCGGTGCGCATAGCCGTTTGTGTGCTCAAGAGGAGAGAGGATCCGGTCAAAGGGGATATCTTTGAGCTCCTTGAAGCTGTAGCCGGTCATACACTTGTAACTGGGGTTCGCATACATGTGCCTGCCGCCCTGGATAATGGTAATCCCGTCATTCGAGTATTCCGTCAGTGCCCGGTATTTTTCTTCGGAATACTTAAGCGTTTCAAAACTCAGGGCGCTGTTGATGGCAAGGGCGACAGTATTCGCCACGATCATGAACAGGTTCATGTCGTTGGGCTTGAACATGTGCGGTTGAGGATGGCTCAGAGTAAATACGCCGCAGGCAGAGTCTTCGATAATGAGAGGCACGGAAAGCAGCGTGCCTATTTCCACATTGGTCTGTTTGCTCTTGTCGAAAATCTCCGACCGGCTCACATCCTCTATGAGGATCGGCTGTTTTTTCTGTATGGACTCTCCTGCAACTCCCTCTCCATAGGAAAAGGTATATTGGACGTCTTCTTTCGAAAACATCTTCCTGGTATCGATGACAAAGCTTTTGCCGTGCGGGCTCGTGGCTGCGACGAGAAAAAGCTTGTTCGTATCGAAGTCGAGCAGCATTATGGAGCAGTTCCTCGCCACGGTATTGTTGATCGTGATGTCCATGACCGACTGACATATGCGTTTGAAATCATTGACATAGAAAAGGACGTTGCCCAGTTCGCGCAGGATGGAAAGCTGAGTCAGTTTGTCCTGAAACTTATTGTAGACGGTCCGGATATTGTCGAGCAAAAGGGTGTTGTCTTCTTCGTTGAGAAGTTTGAGGGATATATTTTCTCCGAAATTATCCTTCATGGCACCCCTATGACAATGCCTCAAGGAAGCTGTCTACCTGGTCACGGCATGCTTTCATCGTTTCGGTCAGTTCCTCGATCTGTCCGGCGGAGAGGCCGAGTGCCGATATCACTTCATCCTTTCTTTCCGGGTTGATGTTCGCGCTGTGTCCGATCCCGGCTGACTGGCAGAGATAATCCGCAGCGTTTATGATCATGGTTCTGTTGAGATGCTCAAAGGGGCAGTCGGTGATTCTATGGTGGTACCGGATAGGGATGCTGATATTGTCAGGGAAATTCCATTGCTTCATGAGCATATACGCTATCTCCGAGTGGTCGATCTCCAGGAGGTTCTGCTCGATCTCGTACAGGGGAATTCCATCCTCATGGTGCTTAACAAGCACTTCGGAATAGTCTCCCGGAAAATATATCAGAAACAGGATTTTGCCGATGTCATGGAGAAGGCCCACGAGCATGGTGGACTCTTCCATGGATTTCTTCGTGGTCATCTCGATCTGTCTCGATGCAAAGCCTACGCCGATAGAATGTTTCCATAATTCGTTCATATCGAGCAGGACATCCTTGCTCTTCGGTGTGAGCGCCTTGAAAATTCCGGAGCCCAAGGCAATGGATATGATCTCTTTGAAGCCAATGACGATAATCGCCCGTGAAATGGAATCGATCTTTTTTGGCAGGCCGTAATAGGGTGAATTGGCGATCTTTAAGACCCGGGCGGAAAGCGCCTGATCGTTGGAGATGAAACGTGCAAGGTCGTTGGCAGTTGTGCTGTCGCTCTTCGCCGTTACGATAATATTGTTGATAATGACCGGTAAGGTAGGCAGAGAGGTCGCTTTGTTCCGGATAAGATCAATGACCTTTTCTCTGATGCTCAATTGATCGTTTCTCCTTCCGCCTTGTCTCGTTTCACTAACGTCCAACCCGTCCTCATGTACCCATACCATGCCTTCCTCCTGCTGCAGCGCTCCCGGAACACCTGTAGCCGAAGATCGGGCATGGGCCGGCTGCTTTCAAAGGCAGCCGGAGGAAGCCCATATGATGCGGGGAGCTGGAATCATGCATAGGTGATCTATCGGATATCGATATGAGAAAGATAAATGACAAATCGCCGTGAAGGCGATAAATCCCTTGTGATTCCGCTTACTGACGTTCGCTTTGTCAGGTCACTTTCGCCTTTCTGATGACCCGGTTGAAAAGTGACGGTGCAAATCTTTTGAGGTACACCCCCAGGATCTCACGGCCTCCGATATATACCTCCGGCTTTTTGTCGTCGATCGCCTTGAGGATCTTGCCGGCGCATATGTCCGGGAGCATTCCACACGCCTGGGCCTCGTCCATGGTGCCCTGGGGCGTGCCGTCTGCTGTCAGGGCATTGATGGAAATGCGGGTTCTGATAAATCCCGGGCAGACCATCGTGATTGCGATTCCCTGATCCCATACCTCTGCCCGCAAAGAATCGAAGAAGCCGTGAAGTGCGTGTTTGGATGCGCTGTAGGAGGATCGAAGAGGGGTGCCGAACTTGCCCACCAGGCTGCTGATGACGGCGATGCGGCCGGACTTTCGGTACAGCATGGAAGGAAGGACTGCTTTCGTAAGGGCAACCGTGCCGAAGAAATTCGTCTCCATGATCCTGCGGTCGACCTCCAGAGGGGTGCCGGCGACAAGACTGCGCTGGGAAACGCCGCCACTGTGTATCATGGTATCGATGCGACCGGCATGGTTAAGCGCTTCCTTGCACCCGGTTCCAATTGACGCTGTATCTGCAAGGTCGAGAGGCAGAACCAGGTGCTCCTCCGGTCGTGTGCATCTGCTGCGCACTTCTTTGAGCCTGCTGAAGTTTCTGGATGAAAGGATCAGCCGTGCGCCTTTCAGACTGTACACATATGCCAGGGCCTCCCCGATTCCGGAAGAAGCACCGGTTATCCATACCACAGAATCTCTGTTATCCATGGAACTCCTCCTTCACCGCGGCTGTATTATTCTGCAGGCACTAAGGCCCCTCCTCACTCGTCTTCGGCTTCCCGGTCTTTGCTATAGGTTCCCTTGTAGATGTCCTGCTGGATCTTTTCTATCTGCTCGGTGCTGTACGCATCGATCTGCTGCTTGATCTTTTCTCCCTTTTCGACGATATTCTTGCCGCTGAGCTCTTCCACAGCCTCTTTTGCAGCCTTGTCCGCATCGCTTCCTTCACATCCTGCAAAAGTCGGCGCAGCACATACTAACAAGAGAAGGGTCAATGCCGGGAGATTTCTTATAAAAGACTTCATTTTTCCTCCTTGATCCTTATGGCTTCCGTTTCAGTTATCGCTACCCGGTGATACTCATGACCGGGCAGGGCCTCTGCTCAAGCCAGATGCTTCGATGCCCACCGGGCAGTGAGTTCCATTACCGTTTGCTTATTCCTGTCAAGATGCCCCATATGCCCGTTTCCCTCGATGATATGGAGGCCCTTGGGGCAGGTCAGGGTGCCATAGAGAAGGCGAGCGGTATCCGGGTGGTCGATTTTGTCTTCGGCCCCGTGGAGTATGAGGGTGGGTACGGATATCATGTGCACCCGCTTGATGGTGTCAACGATGAGCGATTCCTCGGTCCCTGGAAAGGGAAATTCCGACCACATCTTCAGTACGTCCGGGTTGTTTCCCCAGGATGAATTGACCTCGGGGTCGTGCGCAACCTCGATTTTTTTGCAGGACTTCACAAGGGATATGCGCAGGCTCGAACCCGTGAACAAACGCTTGACCGTTCCCATAAGAGCCAGAAGCCGTATGCCGGCAAGCTCAAGTAAACCGACGATCGTTCTGACCGTGGCATCAAGGGTAATCAACGCCTTTAACCCCGGTTCGACGAGAGAGCATTCGAGGACCGCTGTCCCTCCCGAGGAGACGCCGAACGCGCCGATATTTGCGCTGTTGATGAGGGGGTGTTCCTGCAGGGCAGCCAGTGCAGCACGAATGTCGGCGATCCATTCCTCGATCGTCACATGAAACCTGTCTCCTTCGCTTTCGCCGAAGCCGTGCATGTCGACCGCCAGTGCCGCGATCCCCTTTGCGGCCAGGTATCGGCAGAACTCGAAATAATTCTCCTTAAAGTCCATGGCACCGTGGCACATGATCAGGGCGGGATGCGGAACCGGAGCTTCCGGCAGAAAGAGCACGGAGGCTATCTTGTGCCCGAGGGAGGTGAACTCAAGTCTCTCTTGTACGATCCTCATATGAGAACACTCGTGCATGCTGTCCGGCCGAATACGGCTCGGCAGCCGATTATAAAATACAGGAGGCTTACCAAAAAACGGCCTTATTCTTCCTCTCATGCCCCTGTAATCATACGGTATTCGATCTTACATCAGAATCAGGGACCGAGCTCACATATTGCCTGATGCTGTCGGCGATAGTCTGCCATGTCCACTGGCGCTTCCGGTCGTCCACCTCCAGCAGAGTCAGGCGGAAGCCCTTCTTTTTGCAGCAGAATCCGGTGAGCGGCACGACGCATATGCCTGTGGCGCCAAGGAGGTAATAGACGAAGCGCTTGTCCGGCTCCACGCCCTTGACCTTGTCTTCGATGAATTTACGGACCTTTGCATCGGCGATGGCAAGGGTCTGCTTGTTGTTGAGGATGTGATCTTCAAAGAGCACCGTCATGTAGAAGGCTCCCTGCGGCTTGTTGACGATGACGCCGTCGATCTTCGAGAAGAACTTGCACGCCTCTTTTGAACGGGCATCGTACATGGCCCGTCTCATTTCGAGATGGCCCTGATACCGGGGATCTCCCAGGATAAGCGGGATGGCGTACTGGGGGAGGCTCGTCGAGCAGACTTCAAGCATCTTGGCGTTGATGAGGCTTTTCACGTACCGTTTGAAGTTCAGCTTGTCCTGGTTGAAAACCTCGATCCACCCGCACCGTGAGCCGGGCCAGGGGACTTCTTTCGAAATGCCGCGGAGCGCGATTCCGGGGATCTCTTCGATTACCTCGCTCAACGGCGCTGTTTTATGGGTATCGTACACGAGGTTCCCGTATATCTCGTCGCAGATTATGAATACCTTGTAACGCCTTGCGATATCAACCATCCGGACGAGCACTTCCCTGGGATAGACCGCGCCGGTCGGGTTGTCCGGGTTGATGAGAAGGATGCCTGCGATCGAGTCGTTGTATCTGATCTTCTTTTCGAGATCGTCGAGATCGGGCATCCAGTTGTTTTTCGGATCCAGCTCGTAGGTGAGGTGGTCGTAGCCCGAATGGGCAGCCTCAGCGGAGGAATGCGTCGAGTAGGCGGGGGAAGGGCCGATGACCCGCGCCTCTCTCTTCATGAAGCTGAATACCTTTGCCACGGCATCTCCGAGGCCGTTGAAGAACACGATGTCATCTCTGGTGATCTGATACCCGCCGCGTTTGTTCACCTCGGCTGCGAGGAAATCGCGGGTCTCCGGAACTCCCTGAGTGGCTACGTATGCGTACGTTTTATCTTCGGATACGAGCTGGATGACGATATCTTTGATCCATTGGGGAACCTTTTCTCCCTTCTGGACAGGGTCTCCGATATTCTCCCAGGTGATCTGGACACCGAGCTTTTTCAATGCATCGGCTACGGCGACGATCTCCCTGATTTCATAGGTTAGCTGCTCGGATCCTTCGTGGACAATGTCTCTCCTCATAGCACCTGCTCCTGATGTAGTACTCCTCTTAAAGGGACTATCGTTTTTTACGACAGATAAGATTAATAGTCAAAATACCGGGGGAATGCAAATTGATTCTCTCCGTTGAACCTCTGACGTGGAGGCGATGAGTCTCCAAAGGGGGTATGTCAGCGCGAGCCGGGAGTGATTATGCTTTTCGGGAGATCGATCAGGGGGTTTTCTTCTTCGAGCGTACCCTGGTTTTCCATGTTGATTCCGTCCCATAGCTCCATTTTCAGGAAGACATCCACACAATCCGGGCAGAGCTGGCTTCCGCTGACTTCCTCGATAATTTGCAGCGCCTTGTCTTTTTCCATTCCCTTGCGGTATGGGCGGTCGCTCGTAAGCGCATGATACGTGTCGCCGACAGCGGTTATCCTGGCCCACAGGGGGATCTTGTCTCCTTTGAGCCCTTCGGGATATCCTTTTCCGTCCATGCGTTCGTGATGGTAGTAGACAATGGGCAGTATCTTGGCAAGGCTCGGGACCGGACGCAGGATATCGGCTCCGATCACCGGGTGGCGCTTGATGATGGCAAATTCGTCGTCGCTGAGCTTGCCGGGCTTGAGCAGCACGCTGTCGATGACCCCGATCTTGCCCAGGTCATGAAGCTTGCCGCCGAGCTTGACATGTTCGATATCGTCCTGGTTCATTCCCATCTCCATGGCCATCCGGGTGGCAATATACGACACTGCCTCCGAATGTCCCCGGGTATAGGAGTCACGTGCCTCCAGCGCGCAGCAGAGCGAGGTGATGCTTGCAAGGATGAGCCTCTGTTCAATTTCGAGTCGTTCCTTTTCTTTGTGCAGGAGTAGAAGCTTGTCCGACAGGAGCTTTTCAACCGTGATCACCAGCTGATCGACATTGAACGGCTTCACCAGGTATGCGTCTGCGCCGAGCTGGAGCATGCGGCGCATGATTGGGCGGTCGTTGTTTGCGCTCATCACGACAAAGGGAATGGTGGCAAGCGTCGGGTCGGTATGAACGCTCTGGCAGAACTCCTCGCCGTTCATCTCCGGCATATCGATATCGCTCAAGATGAGATCCGGCCGTACGGTTTTGAGAACGTTCAGGGCGACTCTGCCGTTTTCGGCCTTCACCACCTCGAAGCCGACCTCTTTCAACCCTTTTTCCACCAGGGTCCTCACCGTGGAAGAATCATCGACCACGAGGATGAGGCGGCCCTTCTGGAAGGTTGTTTTCTGCAAGACGGTCTCGATGGTCTCGATGAGGGAATCCTTTGCCTGGGCCTTGGAGATGTATGTCGTTGCGCCGGCCTTATAGCCCTTTTTTATATCTTCTTCGCTGTCAAGGGAGCTTAAGATTACGATAGGGATCTGCAGAGTCCTTGGGTTGGATTTCAGCTTTCTGCAGAGTTCTATGCCGTCCATCTGGGGCATCTCTACATCGGTAATGACCAGGTCGAACTCTTTGCACAAGGCTATATCGAAAGCCTGCTGGCCGTTCTCTGCCTGAGTCACTTCGACCCCTGATCGCAAGAGTTCCTTGGAGAGCACGCTCCGTACCACTGCGGAATCATCTACGATGAGTATCCGAAGCTCTTTGAGAAAGGGCAGTGAGCTCGTCATTCCTGTTGTTCAAACCTCATATTTTATACCTGCTGGCATCTTCATGTAGTAATCGTCCATCGGACGGGAAAAGATAAATATCTCCGCCATTCTTTATCCTTGTCGGATTTTCTGAGGGGAAAAACATTCTTTTTTCCTTAAAGTGAGCGATAAATCTTCTCGGTAAGGCGCACCTGGTGAGGGCACGGTATCATCCTGCGGTCTTCCATACGGGCATATGGCTCTTAAGCAAGCGGCGCTTGTCGGATATTACGGTAGGTCAGGTCTGTTTCCCTATTCTCTGCTGCAGCTCTCGGTAACGGTTTCATAACTGTCCTGCACTCCTACGGGGATCGGTCTGGCAATGCTGCTGGTCCATGCCTTATACACCGATTGAAGGAGAGTGGCGAGGGGTATGGCAAAGACGAGGCCCCAGAATCCCCACATGCCGCCGAACACCAGTATGGCAACGATAATCGCCACCGGGTGAAGGTTGACCACTTCGGAGAGCAGCAAAGGAGCAAGGATATTCCCATCCAGCGCATGAATGATGCCGTATGCGGCAAGGACGTATGCCAGCTGCCACTCAGGGCCCCACTGGAAGAACGCGATGAAGGCAACGGGGAGGAGCATGACGGTTGCACCGATGTAGGGGATGAGTACCGCCAGACCTACCAGCAGTGATAGAATCATGGAAAAGCGGAGCCCGATAAAGAAGAAAGTTATATATGTCGTTGCCCATACGATAATGATTTCCCATACTTTGCCTCTGAGGTAGTTGGCTATCTGCTGGTTTACTTCTTCCCAAACCCTGTTCGTAAGCACCCGCTGCTCAGGGAGGAGGTTGCCTATCCACTGGAAAATGATCTTCTTGTCCTTGAGAAAGAAGAATACGAGAAAGGGCACGAGGATAAGATAGACTAGCATCTCGATGATCCCCCGGACGGAAGACAGCGATACGGAAAGGATATACTCCCCTAAATCGTTAATATTGGAATCGATGAATGTAAAGAGCTGATTCACGTTTTCCTGCGAGACGAGCTGGGGATATCTCTCCGGGAGAGCCGTCAGCGCCTGCTGCCCCTGTGCGATCATGTCGGGCAACTCCTGGATGAACTGGGCGATCTGAGAGGATATCAGGGGAAGCAGCAACGTAATCATGACAACGATCAGTGCGACAAAGAGCAACGATACTGCGTATACGGCTATGTTCCGGGAGATGCGCGAGAGCTGAAGCCAGGATACGAAACCATCGAGGAGATATGCTATAACGATGGCGATAAACACGGGCAGCAGTATGTGCCCCAGGAAAAAGATAGTTACAAAACCCAAAACCAGGAGAAAGACAAGGATTATTATCTGAGGGTCGGAAAAATACCGGTTAATCCAGTTCAGGATGAACTTTTTCATGGCAAACGATAATATCAGGATTTTTTAATCTCGCAACTGGAAAGAATAAATAGATCGTTCAGTATGTTCGGACAACACGAGAATCAAGGTTGTGCGTTGGCGCCGGTTCCCGTGAGATGCTTATCGAAGAGTTAATGGGTTTTTACATCAAAAAGGGTTTAAAGAGGGGAACCTCTTCAAACCCTTTTTGATAGCTCCTGGTAAGTTTTACTTCTTGCCGAGCATTTCAGCTTTGAGGCTCTCCTGCGCAGGCTTGTCGCTGAGCCATATGCCGAACATGGCCTTTTTAAAGTCCACGCCGGGGATCGTTTTCTTGGCTGCCCCGTTCTTGAAAATTTCAAGACCTTTGCCGGGAACATAAACGAACTCGAAAGTATCATTGATCTTTAAGGGATCTTTGAAGACGTTGATGAATGTTTCGATCTTGTCTTTAATCGGAGCGATGTTGCCGTTTGTGGCATTCTCAAAGCCTTCCCTTACGGCCGACTCCATCTTATCGCTGGTGATGAGCTTGGAAATGATAACGAGCCTGACTGCCATGGGCTGGTCAGCGTTCATGATGGCCTGGGCATTGTTGCTTTTCTGCTGGAGATAGAGACCTCCGATATAAGCCTTGATGAAGAACTTGGTGCGCAATCCTGCGCCGTTCAGGACCAGATTGTTATTGTCCGCACTGATGGTATCAGGCATGTTCACGCCGGCGATTTCCAGCGCATAACCGGATGTGGCAAGTAATAACGTAACTAAAATAACCCCGAGAAATTTCTTGAACATGATACCCTCCTCATTTGAGAAATTATTGTCGCTTAGGATCTAAGCGCTTATTCCAATCTTTTAACATCCCTGTTAAGGACAACTGCCTTTTCCTACCACGCTTTTTTGAAAAAGTGAATAAGGGAATTTACGGATGAATCAATCCCGGAAGCATTGTCTGTTCGAGCCTGAGACGAACGTCTTCGAACTCTTCCGGTGTTGTCACGGACGGAACCGGAAAGATCCCGCCATAGCGCAAAACAACCTTTGCAAACGGTTTGGGTATCATGAAACGGTCCCAGCTGTTGAAATACCATGCCCTGTCGGCCCGGATGGCAAAGGGTACGATTGAGGCGTTGCCCAGCTGAGCCAGCCTGATGACTCCGGCCTTTACCTTCCCGGCAGGACCCCTCGGGCCATCGACGATATGGGCGCAGATCTTCCGCTCCAGAAGCTTCTGCGCCATCTCGGTCAAGGCATCACGGCCGCCTTTTGATGAGGAGCCGCGGACAGGTTCCCAACCGGTATGGCTGGCAACACCGGCGATGAGTTCTCCATCGCTGCTCTTGGAGATCATGAGTGGTGGCTTGAGGTGGCTGTAGCCCTTGAAGTAGCGTATGGCGGAAAAGAATTGCTGGTGCCAGCAGCAGAGAACGATTGCGTCTCCGGCTTTCATACGGTCCATCCATTCCTGCTCGTTTTCAACCGTCAGCCGGTAGGTGGCGGAATATCCTCTGATCGCACGGTACAGCAACGATATGGTTACTTTTGAATTCAGTACTTTTTTGAGCGCCCTGGCCATCGGTCGTTACTTCCCGCAGCACTTCTTGTACTTTGCCCCGCTTCCGCAGGTACATGGATCGTTCCGTCCGACCTTTTCGTCTGTCCGCACCACCTGTTTCTGCGGGACCATCTTACCCTGGTAGAAGTACCACCTGCCGTCTTCCTTGACGAATTCCGCACGCTCGTGGTGCGCGGTCCGCTTGCCTTTATACCGGTAATGGGCAATAAATTCGACCTCGCCTTTAGGATCTTCCGCGCCGCCTTTATCGACCGAGACGATCTGGAGACCGTCCCATTCCGATTTTTCGGCCCAGCGTCTCGTACCTTTGATATCGTAGTCGTTCCTCTGGTTCGGATGGGTGGAATCGAGAAGATAGGTGAGTTCCGCCTTAACATATGCACTGTAACGTGAGCGCATAGCCTGCTCGGCCGTCTCCGGGAAACGGGCACCTTTGATCAGGGGTTCGCAGCAGTTCTCATACTCGATTTTTGATCCGCACGGACATAAGCTCATACGTTGCTCCTTCGTTTGAATATAGTCTTCACGCTTTTTCACATCAGTTGAGAAGAATCGGCAACACCCAGCGATTCATAGATCTTCAAAGTGGCCTTCGCATTGTTCAGGGTATAAAAATGAATTCCCCGGGCGTGATTCTCTATGAGGTCGCGCACCTGTTCTGTTGCCCAGTGGATGCCGACCCTCTCCACTGATTCATCGCTGCCCGCCCTCTGAATGGCCCTGAGCAGCGGGGCAGGGAAACGCGCCCCCGATGCAAGCTCGGCCATGCGGACCATGCCGCTGCGGGAGATGATGGGCATGATTCCTGCGATGATGGGTACATTGATGCCGGCCAGTATGCAGCGCTCCCGGAAATCATAGTAGTCTCGGTTGTCAAAGAAGAGCTGGGTGATGACGTAATCAGCCCCTGCCTCGACCTTTGCCTTGAGGTAGTCGATCTCTTTGAGCCGGTTGCGCGTCTCGGGATGTCCTTCGGGGAAACCTGCAACACCCACACACATATGCGGGAAGCGCTTTTTGATAAAGGTCACGAGGTCTACGGCATAATAGAATCCGTTTGCGATCGGTGTCATGCCGTTGTGCCCCAGGGGGGTGTCTCCCCGCAGGGCGAGTATGTTGTGGATCCCTTCTTTGTCGTACCGCTCGAGGACGGAAACGACGTAATCCCTGCTCGTCTCGACGCAGGTAAGGTGAGACACGACCGTGAGGTCGGTCTCTTTTTTTATCCTCACCACAAGGTTATGGGTATTCTCCCTGGTCGACCCCCCCGCGCCATAGGTTACGCTCACCCAGGAGGGCTTCAACGGGGTGAGATCCGTGATGGTGTTGAAGAGCTTGTCCCAGCCCCCGGGTGTTTTGGGCGGAAAAAATTCAAAGCTGAAGGTGGTCTTGGCCCCGTGAATAATGTCTCGTACCAACATGATCCTCTCAATATGCGTCTTCGTAACACCTCATTTAAAAAACTGAAGGCTAATGGAAATCGTATCCGATTGCAAGAGATTCGTGTGCAGATCGACATATGCGAACGGCACAGGGCGCATTGCAGTGAGACCGGCTAGATGATGATGTCCAGCAATCTGGCATATTTTGAAGGTATTTCGATCTTCCTGCCTTTGAGGAGGTCGTCAGCGAGTATCTTCATCCATTCACGCGAAACGCAAACCTCGTGGCAGGTAAGATAGCTCTTACCTCCTTCAGAGACGATTTCATAGCTGTCTATGCGGATGTTCAGGGGCATTGACTCGCCCTTGAGAAGCACATCCAGCTCCAGGCTCCGGGCTTGGGAATCGAGCCTGATCCCGATGAGTTTACCGTATCTGCCGACCACGGTATCTCCAAGAACTTCCAACGCCTTGGAAACGGCTTTATCCTTGCCCTGCCTTGCGAGTTCCCTGATATGTCCCATGGATCATCCTTTTCTCTCATGACCTGAGCTGTTTCGTTGCCATGAGAAGCACCATGTACAAAGGCGCAAAGAGGTCGACGCAATCGGTTGTCCCTGAGGAAAGAACATACTTGTTCGTTACATTGTGGATGCTGACCAGCCATTCTCCGAGCTTATGTATTTTTTCGGCCAGCCGGGAGAGGTCTTTAAACAGGAGGATGCCTGATTCCAGAATGAGCTTCCTGTCCGGTTCGGGAAATTTGCCGAACACCCGTTGACCGACCTTCTCCATGACGGACATCGCGTCGATCTCGTGCCCCGACTCCTGAACTCCCGTGATCAGAGGTACCGAACAGGCTGCCAGGAAACACATGCTCACCGTGCACTGGTCAATGGTGCTGTGATCGGGATCTGCAATCTGGTCGGTTCCGGCAAGCACAGTTTCTCCGATCGTGGAGAGGATGACCGTCATGGCCTCGTTCAGATTGCCGACCGGCCTGGAATCGCAGGAAATCAGGATGCGGTCGGCCAGATGCATGACGTTGTCCCGATAGGATTTTTCAGCGTTCATCATAACCTCGATTCCTGTCCGTAAAATGGACCGTGCAGCCCCGACCGGTACCTGTATGGATAACCCTGCTCTGTAACAGAAGAGGCTCAATCATATCCGTTCGGGTTGTTTGACTGCCATTTCCATGCATCCGCACACATCTCATCGATACCTCGCTGCGCCGACCATCCAAGCTCTGAGCGGGCTTTCGCAGGGTCTGCAAAGCAGCTGGCGATATCGCCCGGCCTCCTGGCGGTGATTTTATACGGGACATGCCTGCCCGATGCCTTTTCAAAGGCCCGGACCATATCGAGCACGCTATAGCCCTGTCCGGTTCCCAGATTGTATGTAACGACCCCAGGGTTGCTTTCAAGCTTCTTCAGGGCATGAATGTGGCCTATGGCGAGATCGACAACATGGATGTAGTCTCTCACCCCTGTCCCGTCTGCGGTCGGGTAATCGTTTCCGAAGACAGAGAGGATGGGGAGTTTGCCGATGGCGACCTGGGAAACGAAGGGCATGAGATTGTTTGGAATATCGTTCGGATCTTCGCCGATGAGGCCGCTCCGGTGAGCGCCTACGGGGTTAAAGTAGCGAAGCAGGGCAATGTTGAATGCAGGATCCGAAACGTGCAGGTCGCGCAGGATCTCCTCGATCATGAGCTTGGATCGGCCATAGGGATTCGTTGCGCCCAAGGGGAAGTCCTCTCTGATGGGAACGCTGCTCGGATCGCCGTACACGGTCGCAGATGAGCTGAATACTATGTTCTTCACGCCATGCTCTTTCATCACGTCACAGAGCATGAGCGTACCGGTGATGTTGTTGTGATAATAACGCAGAGGCATGGAAACGGACTCTCCCACTGCCTTCAGCCCTGCGAAATGGATCACCGCTTCGATTCTGCAGCCGGAAAATATGGAAGAGACAGTTTTTCTGTCAACCAGGTCTGCCTGATGGAACGAAAGGGTTTTGCCGGTGATTCTTTCCACCCTTCTCAGTGCCTCTTCTTTCGAATTGGAGAGGTTGTCCACAACGATGACGTTAAACCCGGCATCCATGAGTTCCACACAGGTGTGGCTCCCGATATAGCCTGCTCCTCCGGTCACCAAAATATTCATGGGCGATTCCTTTTATTAAATTTTCTCGTATCGAGCTTTACAAACGCCGTTTCTTCTCCCATATTTTCGTGGGCAAGTCAAAGATTTGGGAAGATTGGGAAACGGCATTTATGATGAAATTTCATAAGATAAACATATATCCTCTTGGGGCAATATTTACATGGGCAAAAGAGGCTGTTATATAAAAGGGGCTTCCGTCCGCACCTCCAGACAGGAGCAGAATAACGGAAGCCCTATTTGCCTGTTACATCGTATCGGTGAACGGCTTTGCCAGCTGCAGAATCTCAATGGGAATGGTGATGCCGAGGTGTCTTATGGCATCGGTATCCGAGAGGATCGTAAGGTCGTCCTGCTTTTCGATGGGCATGGCTTCGGGTTTGAATCCCTGTTTGAGGATCCTCGCAGCTTTTTCGCCTGCATAGAATCCGCTTTTGCGCAACGACGGTCCCACATACAGGATGCATCCCTTTGAGCCGCTCGTCATGAATGCAACTGCAGGGATCTTCTTTTCACGGGTAATCGCGAGAATGTCTTTGCTGGGTTCATTATTCCGGAGTGCATAATAGGTGTCCGGCGGGATTCCGAAGGCATCGATCCCTTGAGCAATCAGTTCCTGCGCCGCAGGAGCGATCTTATCGGACTTCCCCACCTGTTTTGTCAGGACGCGGACCCCCAGCTTCGCCCCTTTCTTCCTGGCTTCTTCGGCAAAGGCTATCGCGTTGTCATCGTCACAGTGGATGATTCCCATAGACTTCATATGGGGCAAAGCGAGTTTGGTGATCTTGATCACGTCATGCGGATCAATGTAGATGGTTGCACCGGTGGTTCCGGGGCCTCCGTTTGTCATGCTCGGGCAGCCTGCTGCAACGGGATTTGCCACGCAGGAAAAAACAACCGGTATCCCCGCAGAAGCGAGCTTGTCTTTCGAATACCTCGTAGCCGGTGTACCGATAGTGAGTACGAGGTCCGGTTTTTCTTCAACTATTTTCGAGGCGGTCTTTCTGATCTGGAAAAGGATGCCCACCTTTTTCCACAAGCCGGCATCGAGATCCGCATCGATGATATGCCTCGTAATGGTAAGGTTGTCGCCCTGAACCAGGCCATGCGCTTTAAGCGCCTCGATAAATCCCTGGTACCCGTTTTCGAAAACCGCCACCTTTGAAACCTGGAGCACATGCACGTTGTATTTTTGTGCAAGCAAAGGGTAGGGGAGAGCAAACAGGAGAGCCAGAAAACCCATAAAAATACCCATTTTTTTCATAATAATCATCCTCCATGTAAGGCAAGGTAGAGCCTAAAGCGGGTGCCTTTGTTCGTCACCGGCAGTTATCGGCGAATCGAATCCCGGCCTTGAATGGTACGCCCATGCGGAGTCTGATCGGCAACTTTATCGGAGTCGCCTTCTCGGCCGGGTTACCTCATGAGGGTGAAAACCTTGGCAGGCTTGGCAGGGGTATGGATGTTGATGAGATCCATGAGAATTCGGCAGCTTTCGATCAAAACCGGGTCGTCCTTGGCTTTGATCTTGGAGTCGACCTCCTCCTCGTTTTCACTATCATCCGAAAGGGCTTCTATGGTTTTCAACGGCAGCAGACCCTTTGCGCTTCTGCGCGCGTTTTCCATCTCAAGACGCTTTTTGCGTGTCTGCTGCTCCTCGAGTTTTCTGACGCTGCGGTTCAGCGAGAACTCGGTCTTCGAGCGGAGCTTTGTCAGGTAATTCGCCATCTGGTGCACATAAAGATAGTCCGGATCGGTGACCATCCGCTTTTGATGCAGGTCTCTCAGCTTCGGCAGGAGAGGTTTCATGTTGATATAAAACCGGTGAGAGACGCCACCTATAGTATCCCAGGGCAGGGCTGCATCGTATGATTCCTCGCCGATCTTTGCCTTATCGTAGAGGCTGGGATACAGAATGTCGGGAACGATCCCCCGATGCTGTGTGCTGGCACCGGAAACGCGATAGAACTTGGCAGACGTGAGCTTCAGCTGCCCGTAATCGAGGCTCACGAGGCTCTGAACCGTGCCTTTCCCAAAAGTGTCTTCTCCGATGACGACCCCACGGCCATAGTCCTGAATGGCGCCTGCAAAGATCTCAGAGGCGGATGCGCTCAGCCTGTTTACGACCACGGCCAGAGGCCCATCCCAATGCATCTGCGGGTCGTCGTCGTTAAGCTTTTCCACTTTGTTGTTGGCGTCCCGTATCTGGACGATCGGCCCGTGTTCGATGAAGAGGCCGGTCAGCATCGCGGCTTCCTGGAGCGAGCCGCCTCCGTTATCCCGCAGGTCGATGACGATGCCGTCGACCCTTG
Source organism: Syntrophaceae bacterium UBA6087 (assembly GCA_002448235.1). Lineage (GTDB taxonomy): Bacteria > Desulfobacterota > Desulfomonilia > UBA1062 > UBA1062 > Phosphitivorax. Next base: position 47,176 of record DIXF01000003.1, on the reverse strand, counting down.
CCTCCTTCAGCTCTGCAAGGAGCTTCATAACGTCCCGGGTCGTGCTCTTGTAGTCTTTAATCCCGGAGCTCAAGGCATTGAAGTCCAGGTAAAACGTCGGGATCACTATCACTCCGAGCTTGTAGGGACGGTCTTTGTCTTTGACCTCTATTATCTCCTTATGCGCCGCCTGTTCTTCAAGCTTGACGGTGTTGCGCACAATGGAAACGGCCTTGGTCTTATGGATATCGAGTGCATTCGCCGGGATGATCCTGAGCCTCACAATGGTTTCTTTGGGACCGCGGATCAGGTCGACTACATCGTCGAGGCGCCACCCTACAACGTCGACGAATTCACCGTCAGGACCCTGGCCGACCCCGGTGATGCGGTCGTCCGGCTTTAACTGTCCGGCCTTGTCTGCAGGTCCGGCGGGGATGAGGCGGACGACCTTGACGTATTCGTCCTCTACGCCCAGCATTGCGCCGATACCTTCGAGGGAGAGACTCATATTGATGGAAAAGTTCTCCGATGAACGGGGTGAGAAGTACTCGGTATGAGGATCGAAGGTGTGGGCAAAGGAGTTCATGAACAACTGGAACACATCTTCGCTGTTTATCTGGGAGGACCTATTGAGCTGGCTCCGATATCGCTTCGAAAGCGTCTGTTTGACCTCTGCCGGCGATTTGTCATCCATCAGGAGGTTGAGAATGTCATTGACCAGGGTCTTGTACCACAGCCCTTCCAGTTCTGCGCGGTTCTTGGGCCAGGAAGCCTTTTTCCTGTCTACTTGGATGCTTGAATTCTGATCGAGTTTGATCTTCGCGATCCCGTTTTCAACGTGTTTGATCATATAAACGAGCCGCTCGGCCATGCGCTCCTGGTAGCGGTTGTATATTCTGAACGGCGGCTTTAAGTCGCCGGTCTTCAGGACATCGTCCAGCAGATACCGGTAAAAATCGAATTCCTTGATATCGGTTGCAAGGAAAAAACTGCGCTGGGGGTCGAGGTCCGAGAGGTAGTTGTCCAGGATCCGGGAGGAAAGCCTGTCATCGATCGATGGCTTGAGATAGTGGGTGTACTGGATGTACTTGACTATTTCCCTGTCCGCCTTCTGGTGTATGCTCAGTGGTGAGAGCTTTTGGGAATAAGCCCCTGGAGCAAGATCCTTTTGTGCTGACAAGAGGGGTGCGGCAAGGCAAAAGTTTACCAGAATCGAAAGGGCGATTAGGGCTGCAAGGATATTTTTCTTCATGAACGCTCGCTGTCTCATATTTGATCGGAGCTTTATATAGCAAGGCTAGAGGGAAAATACAATGGGAGTATCACATTAATAATTTCACAATTCGACAGGGGCATAATTTAATGGATTGTATCGTAATGGTGATTTGCAGAAGTGTGTATTACCGGTTCGGGATTCCGGCGCCGGAACGCAGTGAAGGATATCAGCCGCTCACCTCGTCAATCCAATTAAGATAGTCTTTCGAACCTTTGATAATGGGAATCTGCACAATCTCGGGAACCTCATAGCTGTGATTCTGGCGGATGAGTTGCTCGATCCTTTCATACTGGTCGGTTCCGGCCTTGATAAAGAGCAACTGCTCGGCATCGGTGTTCACCGACTGCTTCCATTCGTAGTAGCTTACTATTTCCGTTACCTGGACACATGCAGCCGCATGCTCCCGGATGAGCAGGGTTGCTATCTTATCGGCTTCTTCATGGCTCGGACAGGTGGTGAGTATTACACAATACGTTCTCGGTTCGGTCATATTCATCTCCTTTGTCGCCTTTCATCGTTCGTTCCCCGGTAGGGGGAAGGTGCGCCGACCCTGGCAAAGCCGAGAATGCCCGGGTTTCATTCATGCGCACCCCGATATGCCCGGGGAAGAAAAAGGCGGGTGATCACATCTCCAATGCGAGGGGATACATAATACACTGCGCTCAGGAGTTTCGGCAAGAACGCAGTATCCGACTCGATCTTCCCCTTCTTCATCGCCCGGACGATTGCCTTTGCACATTGCTGGGGGCTCTGGGATGGAGAATTTGCAAGCACCGGCTCCTCAACGACCATATCCGTTTTTACAATAGTCGGGTAGACCGTAAGAACGCGGACGCTCTTACCGGCAAGCTCCTGCCGCAAGGTGGAGCTGAATGCGGCCACCGCCCATTTCGAGCATGCATACACTCCGAGATAAGGGAAGGGGGTGCGGGCAATGATGCTGGCGACATTCACGAGCAACCCTTCAGACTCTTTGAGAAAGGGAAGGGCAGCCCGGGTACAGCGAAAAGTCCCCAGCAGGTTCGTCTCCATCAAGTTTCGGAAATCCTCCGGGTTCGCTTCCATAAGGGGCTTTTCAAGGGTGATCCCGGCGATATTCATAAAGACGTCGATCCTCCCCAGTGCCTGGACCGCAGATTCCACCATCCGATGCACGGAATCATCGTCTGTTACATCGCAGGACAGAGTTATACACGTCCCGCCTTTTCCAATAACCTGTTCCCTTGTATCTCCGAGCCTGGCTTCGTCGCGGGCAGCAATCGCGAGCACGGCACCTTCACCGGCCAGCTCAAGGGCCAGCGCTTTTCCGATTCCACGGCTTCCGCCTGTCAGCACTACTCTCTTGCCGCTCAGATCGTATTTCATGAAGACGCTCCTTCAATGGAATATCTCATTGTATCCTTCCTAAATCATTTCATGGGAATATACAAGTTTTGTAAGGTAAGGAGGAATATCTGCTCCATGATCATCAGGATAAAGTGATGGTTAAGGGGATTAAGCTGTCTGAATATAATCAAAAGATGATCAAGCCGTCCGGTTAAGATTCCGATACTAAGAGAAAGAGGCAGAGTATCGGGATGAAGATAGTCGATTCGCACATATCCATGAATTCATCCAGGGCGTACCTGGAAAAAAACGAGGAGAGGGAGAGTTTGCGGGTATGGGTGGGCCAGACTCCGTCTCTGAGCGCTCTGCAGACCGATAGACTGACCATATCACCCAAAGCCGAATCTCTGCTGCTCGCATCCGGAAACGAGCCTGCTGAATATGATATTAACGAAAACATTGATCAAGAAATCTCGATTAAAAAGCTTATCACCGAGATTCTCTCAGGAAGGGAAGTCAAGCTGGCTCGGTTGGAAAAAGTCTCCGGGCATGCTTCCGACATGACGGGAGATGTTGAAGGAACCGCGCCGCAGGATAATCGACGGCAGGGTTGGGGGATGCAGTACGACTACGAGCAGACACATTATGAAAAAGAGGATGCGAGCTTTCAGGCAAAAGGCATCATCAAAACCGCTGACGGCCGTGAAGTTGTTTTTAATCTCGAACTCGATATGAGCAGGGAATATCTGGAAAAAAACAGCATAAACATACGGGCGGGCGATGCAGCCATTGACCCGCTGATTATAAACTTCGGCGGCAACGCCGCAGATCTCTCCAGTATGAAGTTCGAGTTCGACCTGGATTCAGACGGGAACGCAGAGCAGATCTCCATGCCGACCGCAGGAAGGGGCTTTCTTGCTGTCGATCTCAATAATAATGCCATGATCGATAACGGCAGTGAACTGTTCGGTCCGAGCACGGGCAATGGGTTCATGGAACTCTCGGCATATGATGGAGACTCAAACAACTGGATCGATGAGAACGATGAGGTATTCGGCAGGCTTCGGGTTATGACCTTTGACAACAGTGGATCGAGTTTTCTGAATACGCTGGAAGACGTTGGCGTCGGTGCTGTTTACCTCGGCAGGAGCGCCACCCCGTTTGATATCCGGACGGATTCGGACAACAGCCTCCTCGGCCGGATACGCACGACCGGCATCTATCTACATGAGGACGGCACACCCGGTACCATCCAGCAATTGGACCTCGTAGCTTAGATTGTGTCCGGATTTGCATCTCTGGAACATCCTCCCACGCGCATATCCCATAATCAATTGTTAATCACGCATGTCATGCATCCCGTGAGGAAGCACTCTCGCCAGGATATCGATAAATATTCTCGACAGATAATTATGATGTTATTCTTTATGAGAAAGTATAATTGTAGTAATTAATGATTAATTATATACCAACGTTGAATTGTTGAGGGTTGCTGAACCCGTTGCAGACAATGGCGACAACGGCCGGCTATTCTTGCGGATCCTGCTTTGCCAGGGACGTTCATATTGAAGAGTGCGGAGGTGTTTATGATCGATGAGAAGTACCGGGATGCCGTACCCTTTCTCGAGCAGGCGGTTCCCCTTATAGCAAAAACCGGGGTCAGGATTCTTGAGCTTCGAGACCGATATGCAAAGATCCTCATGCCCTTTGCTTCTAATGTAAATCATATCGGGAGCATGTACGGCGGGTCCCTCTTTATCCTTGCCGAGTTTTCAGGCGGTGTCATCTACTTCGCATCCTTTAACAATGAGAAGTACTACCCGATTGTCAAAGAGGTATCTATCAGATACAGGCGGCCGGCTGCGACAGATGTGACTCTTGAGGTAAGCTTGACCAAAGAGGAGGCTGATTCGATCGGTCACGCCGCAGACCTGGAAGGCAAAAAGGATTGGACCATGGATCTGGAGCTTAAGGATGCCCTCGGCGAGGTGTGCAGCATCGTTCGCGGAACGTGGCAGTTGAGGAAGTTCCCTGAAACAGCCAATAAACCATAAAGGGGTTGTACTCGGCCGGATATTGTGCCGGGAACGTGCCGCTTGAGGTCCTGATTGCGGGCATCCCGATTTTATTAAAAAAGAACCGCGGACTCAACCGCCTTGGAGGTATATATGCGACAACTATTTTACCCCGGATCCATCGCCATCATCGGTCTTTCTTCAAAATCGTCCAACATCCCGAGGATAACCCTGGAGAATCTTCTCCGTTGGGGATACAGGGGGAGGATCTTCGGGGTAAACGCCAGGGGTGAAGACATTCATGTAGACGGAATCAGGATGTATAAGAATATCGAGGATCTCCCCGAGGTCCCGGATCTGGCGTACTGCCTTATCCCTGCCAAGTTCATTCCGGACATGGTGGACCGGTGCGGCAGCTACGGCATCAAGAGAATGGCCATCCCCTCGGGAGGGTTTGCGGAGTTCAGCGAAGAGGGGAGAAAGCTTGCCGAGGCGACGCTGGCGAATGCCAGGAAGCACGGCGTCCGTTTTGTCGGTCCCAACGGAGTGACCGTTGCGAATACGGACAACGGCCTGTGCCTTCCCTTCGTGCCGCTGTTCAAGGCTCCCAAAGGGGAAATGTCGATCATCTCCCAGAGCGGGGGGGTGTCCCTCATGATGCTCAATTTTCTCCTGGATGAGAATGTCGGCCTCGCAAAGTTTGCAAGCATCGGCAACAAGCTCGACCTCGACGAAGTGGACTTCCTGAAGTACTTTGGAGAGGACCCTCAGACCAGGATTATCTGCCTGTACCTGGAAAGCATGAACAGAGGCAGGGACTTTATCGAGACGGCCAGGAAGATCGACAAGCCGGTCGTGGTCTACAAGTCGAATACCACTTCAGCCGGGAAGAAAGCTGCCATGAGCCATACCGCGGCAGTGAGCAACGATGAGGATATCATCGACTCTGCCTTTGATGAGGCCGGGATCATACGCATCCGGAATTTCCTCGATTTCATCGAGGTTGCAAAGGCCTTCCAGCTTCCGCCCATGAAAGGCAGGCGGATCATGGTAATGAGCCCTGCGGGAGGGTTTTCCGTGATAACGGCAGACTTATGCGAAAAGGCCGGTTACGAGTTTGCGGACATGGGCAAGGACTTCTACGACAGCCTGAAAACGTACAGCAATGCGGGAGTAATAAAATTTTCCAACCCGCTGGATATGGGCGATATCTACGATCCGCAGCTTACGGCACATGTTATCTATTCGGTCATGCATTCGGATAGGGTCGATGGCGCTATGTTCGTGAGCCAGCGGCCGCAAATGCCCGCCGGGGAAGACGTGTTCCATAAAATGTTCCTGACAGACCTCTCCAAGGAGACATGGGGAACCATTCTTTCTGCAGGCAAGCCTCTCGGGGTATGCCTGTTCGGCCCAACGAGGATGATACAGCAGACCAAGCGATCGGTTGAATTCCCCATCTTCAACAGTCCGGAGGAGATGGTGACCGCCATGGCCGCGCAGATGAATTTTCACCTCGGGAAGATGTGTGCGGGGAAAGAAAAGATGATTCCTTCAGGGATCGATCACAACGCCGCACTTGCCTGGATGAATGGGAAAAGGGGTGATTACGGCGAAGAGATTCTCGACCTGCTCGCAGCTTTTGGTATTCCGGCAGCAGGGTCCAAGGTAGCCGCAAACGAGGACGAGGCGGTGAAATTCGCAGGGGAGTCGGGATATCCGGTGGTCATGAAGGTTGTATCCCCTGATGCACTGCACAAGTCCGATGCCGGCGGAGTTATGGTCGGCGTAAAACAGGAGGACGAAGTCCGCGAGAAATTCCGGGGTATCCGGGCGAATTTACTGAACTACAGAAAGGATGCCCGGTTCGAGGGAGTGAGGATTCAGCGGATGGCGCCTGAAGGCTATGACATGTTCGTCGGGGGCAAGTACGATCCATCCTTCGGGCCTGTTGTGTTCTTCGGCATGGGCGGTATTTACATCGAGGTGTTCAGGGATGTGGCGAATGTACTCTGCCCGGCGGACCCGGACCTGGTCATAAACCGCCTTAAGGGACTCAAATCGTTTCTTGTGCTGGAAGGGCTGCGCGGAAAAGCCCGTGGTGATATCGACGCCTTCGTAGACCTGGTGATGAGAGTGTCCCGCCTCCTGGCAGCTTTTCCGCAGATTCAGGAGCTCGACATCAACCCGGTGCGCGTATTCCCCGAAGGGGATGGAGTCATTGCGCTCGATGCGCGTGCTCGTATTGCTCAGATTCCAACGATTCAATAACGCTTGTGCGATTATGCTGCGAGATGAAAGGATGAAAGGGGGACAGATGCCATGCCCGTCCCCCTATTAAAGCTGGTTAAGAGGCGTACTTTGCCGAGAACTGTTCTACGATCTTATATTTCTGCACCTTGCCGCTCGCGGTCATGGGAACTTCTCTGGTGAATTCCCAGTACTTGGGTATCTTGTGGCGTGCGATCCTTCCGTTGCAGAACTCGATAAGCTCCTCCTCCGTCGTTGTCTCGCCGGGCTTGAGTATGACGACGGAAAGGAGCTGCTCTCCATACTTCTTGTCCGGCACTCCGACCACATACACGTCGCTTATCTTCGGGTGCTTGTGGAGAAATTCTTCGATCTCCCGCGGATAGATGTTCTCTCCTCCGCGGATTACCATTTCTTTGATCCTGCCGGTCACCTTGAAATTCCCCCGATTATCTATGGTGCCCAGATCGCCGGTATGGAGCCAGCCTCCGCTGTCGATAGCCTTTTTCGTGTCCTCGGGCATCTTGTAGTAGCCCTTCATGACACAGGGGCTCTTTGTAACGATTTCGCCCTGGGTGTCGGGGCCGAGGTCTTCGCCCGTCGCCGGATCGACGATCTTTCCTTCAATGCCGGGAAGGAGCCTCCCCACAGTAGATACCCTTACATCCACCGGATCGTCGCGTCTGGTCATGGTCATCACCGGGGAGGATTCGGTCTGCCCGAATGCAATGACCACCTCGGGGCAATGCATCTTTTCCCTCACGTTGTTCATTGCTTCAACAGGACACGGAGCGCCTGCCATAATGCCGGTCCGTAAAGAGCGCATATCGAATTTGCCGAAATCCTGATGATCCATGATCGTGATGAACATGGTCGGCACACCATTGATGGCGGTGCACTGCTCCTGCTGGATATACTGGAGCGCCTTCAGGGGATCGAAATACTCCACGATCACCATGGTGGAGCCGTGGTAGACACAGTTAAGGGAGCTCATCACGCACCCGAAGCAATGAAACAGAGGCACCTGGATGAGGAGCTTGTCCTTCGGGGTCATGCCCATGACATCGCCTACCATGCGGGCATTATTAATGACGTTGTAATGGGTGAGCATGACGCCCTTGGGGAAGCCGGTGGTACCCGAGGTGTACTGCATGTTCACGACATCGTGGAAGTGCACGGACCGCTGTCTTTCTTCGAACTGCACGTCCGAAACAGATCTTCCCAGTTTGATCAAGTCGCTGAAGGTGAACATCCCGGGCGTCTCGTTTCTGCTGCCGATATATACGACGTTTTTGAGAAAGGGCAGGTTCGGGCATTTCAGCTCTCCGGGGCGGACATGATCGAGCTCGGGGATCACGGTCCGAGCCGTCTCATAGAAATTCGTATCCCGATATGCCTCTATCAGTACCAGTGTCGTTGAGTCGGACTGCCTGAGTATGTAGTCAAGCTCGCTCGACTTGTAATTCGTGTTCACGGTCACAAGCACGGCCCCGATCATGCCCAGGCCGAACTGCATGTATGTCCATTCCGGAATATTCGTAGTCCATACCGATATGTGATCGCCCTTGTTCACGCCTATGGCCATGAAGCCTTTGGCAACATCGGTGCAAGTGTCAAGAAACTCGGAGTATGTCTGCCTGAGGGATGTCGCGGGATACACGAGGGCCTCGTTGCCCGGATACAGGGAGGCTGTTTCCCTGAGGAGTTCCCCCATCGTAATCTCTCTGAACTGTTCCATAGAAGAAATCTCCTTAGTTTAATGTCTTGCTTCTGCTGCTTTATTCCCTACAGCATGCCAGCGGGCTATTGCAAGTTGACATATGTGTCAAATATCATGCTTTGATATACGTGTCAACATCTATGTAAAGAAAATAGTTGCTTACCGGTAAAATTCAAAACAATGAAGTATGATACCTGTTGCCATATGAAAGGTAAGGTGAGATCGAGCATGAACTCGCTTAGCTGAGGTTTTCATCCGGTACCGGCCACAGTCATTGAATATCCGCTGCCTGACCCTATAAAGTATAATGATTAATGAGTGCTATAGGATGTTCGTGATACGTAAAAACCGAAGGCTGGAGGGTATATGAACCAGGAAAGCTTCATTGTCCTGTGCCCTTATTGCGGGGCCAAGAACCGGATACCGCTACAGAGGATGAGTAATAGGGCGCGTTGCGGCAAGTGCCATCAGTCGTTGATAACTGCGGCTTCGGAAAAACGTTTCGTCCACCCGGTCGACGTGTCGGATGCGAGTTTCCGGCAGGAGGTATTGAGTCATCCCGGCCCGGTGCTCGTGGATTTCTGGGCACCCTGGTGCGGACACTGCAAGACGATAGCCCCTGTACTCGATGAGCTCGCCGGAGAATATTCGGGCAGGCTCAAGGTCACAAAGCTCAATGTGGAGTCCAATCCCGGAACCGCATCGCAATTCGATATCCGTTCCGTCCCGAGCATGCTCTTTTTCAAAAACGGGAAACTGGTCGATTCAATAGCCGGCGCCCTGCCGAAGAATGAACTGAAGAGACGTGTTCAGGCAATAGTATAAGGGGCACAAATAACATGAAGGCATGCGGAATTCCTTTTCATTTCAAGCCAATGCATCTTTAGGGCATTTTTCATTCTTGCCTTCTTTAAGCATACATGCCAGATAATTAGCTGTGACCATCAGGAGGAAGTTTTCAGGAGAAGGGGCGGCAGATTCCTACTCAAGTTCCTGCATACTTTGTTCGATCACATAAAAGACAGCCCACAGGGACAGAACCTCTCATGTATACGACAATGCACCCGGACGAGATGACCTCATGATTACAGATACCATATCAGGCGACCCACAAGTGAATTCAACGCTGCGGCTTCTCAGCTACAATATTCAGGTTGGAATCACCGCCACCCGGTACCGGGATTATATTTTTCACAGCTGGAAACATTTTCTGCCGTACCGCAACCGCATGAACAATCTTAAACGGATTGCCCGGATGATAAAGGATTTCGATGTCGTCGGACTCCAGGAACTGGACAGCGGCTCTCTGAGAAGCGGGTTCATCAACCACGCCGAGTATCTGGCTAAGATGGCCGAGTTTCCCCACTGGTATGACAAGACAAACCGCACCCTCTGGAAAGTCGCCCGTCACAGCATAGGCCTGCTCAGCAAGTACGCCCCGATAAGGATCAGCAGGCACAATCTTCCTGCAAGGGTGCCCGGACGGAGTGCTCTCATGGTCCAGTACGGAAATCAGGAAGACCCTCTCGTCCTCGTCCTCGCCCACCTTTCCCTAAGCAGAAAGGCAAGAATCGTGCAGATGGAATACGTAAGCGAGCTCGTCCGCAAGTACAATCATGTGGTGCTCATGGGCGACTTGAACTGCGGGTGCGACAGCAGCGAGCTTTCCACGTTTCTGAAAGACGCCGACCTTCGCATGCCGTATTCGGATCTCCTTACCTATCCGAGCTGGAAGCCCAGAAAGCACATCGATCATATTCTGGTGTCCCCATCCATTGAGATAAAATCCGTACAGGTGCTCAACTGTATGATCTCCGATCATCTCCCCATCGCCATGGAGATCTCTCTGCCCGAGAATGTTTTCCTTCCCATGGGAGGAAGGTACAATAAGATCAAGGCCGCTTAGGTTCTTGGATTTCCGGGACAGCAGTATCCTGAGAGCAGGTTCCCTTATCTGATTTCAAAGCCTTCGAAAACCGCCTTGCATTCCTCCACCAGGGGCATTGCCATCCAGTCTTCCAGGTTCCCGATGCGGGAGGCCTCGCTGTTCTGCCCCAGTGTATCGAGCTTGGAGAGCCAGAGTGGATTATACTGCAAAAGCTCCACCTTTGTGACGCCCAGTCCTTTGAGGAAATGTGCAACGGCCAGGAGGTTCTTCCGTGTTGCAGTAATTCCGGGGACAAGCGGGATCCTCGGTCGAAGCTCTTTGCCTGCCTCGATGCACATTGTGTTCAGCTCGGCAAAGTTTTTCAGGATTCTGGCATTCGAAGCACCGCAGAACCTTCTGTGCTCTTCCTCGTCAAAGATCTTGATGTCATAGTAAATGATGTCAAGGTAGGGAAAGAGAGAGGTGATGAACCGTTCATAATCGAAGAGCCCGCAGGTCTCCAGCAGGGTACCGATCCCTTTTGCCTTTGCCTTCTGCAGGAGAAGGGATGCAAAGCCCATATACAGTGTCGGCTCTCCGCCCGAGAGGGTGATGCCCCCTTGAGATGCCTGGAAGAACGGCAGGTCTTTTTCGATTTCCCCCATGAGTTCATCAAGGCGCATAAATCTCCCGACCGGTGACAAGGCGCCGCCCGGGCAGGCGTCCGTACACTTCATGCACAGGTTGCACGCCTGTCTGTCGATAAAAGAAGGTCTATCCTTATCCAATGCCTTCTCTGTACAGACCGCGATACAGGAACCGCACCCGATGCACTTTTCCTTGTCAAAGGAGATCTCGACTTCAGCCTTCTTGCTCTCGGGGTTATGGCACCAGAGGCAATCCAGCGGACATCCCTTGAAGAACACCACGGTCCTTATGCCGGGGCCGTCATCCAGTGAATTGCCCTTTACTTCGAAAACGAGCGCTTTGTTTTCCGAGCCGTCGTGTTGTTTATCACTGCCCATGCTCATACTCCGAATTCAGCCCGTTCGATGAGCTCCATCTGCATATCCCGGTTTAAGGTGACGAAGTAGGCGTTGTACCCTGAGATGCGTACCATGAGGTCGCGGTAATTCTCGGGGTGCGCCATGGCGTCTCGCAAGGTGGCCGAGGAGACCACGTTGAACTGCATCTGCATCCCTCCGAGGTCGGAGTAGGTCTTTGCATAGGAATAAATGTGATCGACCGCCTCTTTATGGCTCTCTTTCTGAGAAGGCACCACCTTCACATTGAAGGCGATATTGTTGTTCATGGACCCGGGATTGAGCCGGGAGACATCACGGATATTGTCCAGGAGGTTCCTGGAAGCATGCGCTTCGGGCGTGAGTCCCGGCGTGAAAGGCTTGCCGGCAAGCCTTCCCGAAGGGAGGGCCCCGGTCAGGGTTCCGAAGGCCACGTGGTTCGACATGGACCAGAAACCGGCGGTATATTTACCTCCGCGGAAGTTGATATGCTCGCCGAAGCGGTCATGGACATATCCAGTGATCCTGTTTGCCATTTCCACGGCATCGTTGTTGCCCGACCCGAAAAGCGGGGTCTTGTGGAGCACAAGCGAGTGGAGGTAGGTGTTGCCTGCAAAATTCGTTTCCAGGGCCTTTTTCATATCCTGCAACGAAACCTTTTTCTCGTCATAGACGAATTTTTTTATCGCCATGAGAGAATCCGTAACATCAGCAAGGCCGATGCACGCGGTACCTGACGAATTGTGGAGTGCGCCGCCCTTGGTTGCGTCTCTGCCTTTTGCGATGCACCCCTCGACGAGTCCCGACATATAGGGAGTCGGCCTGAGGACGCTGTGTGCCTCACCGAGAAGCTTGTTGTATTCGCAGGAGTTGTTCATGAGAAAATCAAGCTGGGTGCAGAAGGCATGGAAGAAATCGTCGAATGAGGGAAATGAGCCGGTATCGATATCCCCGGTCTTCGGGCCGACATCCCAGCGCATCAGAGGATGGCGTCCGTTGAACATTGCCATCTCCAGTGCTGCGACCATGTTGAACATCATGCAGTTGGTATGGCCGATATGCTTGCCGGACAGGGTCGGCTCGACGCACCCGGTAGCCGCCCAGTCCCTCAGATGTTCCGGCGGATAGTTGAACTCTTCCAGAGAGGCCATGACCACGGTATCGTTATGGATCGAGGGGGTCGATGTGGTGTTGACGTTGACCTCGCAGAGGCGGCGGAGATAGGTTTCGCTGTTCTTTTCCCTGTTGTAGCGGGCATTGACGTTCGGGTCCCGGATCTTGAGCATTTCCGTTACCTTCAGGAAGATATAGGTCATGTCATTGACCGCATCCTCTCCCTCGGGCGTAACTCCTCCCAGGGTAATGGCCTGGTCGGAAGAACTCCCGCCGAAGAGATAGTTGCCGATGTCGGGGATGAGAGGGAGGTGATCCGTGCAGCGCATATAGAAGCACCCGATAAGCTCGACTGCGTGCTTGATGTATGCTTCCCTTTCCTTCTCGCCCTTGATTTTCTCCAGGTCCGAAGCAAAGTACGGTTGGAGCCACTGATCCATCCTCCCCAGAGAGAACCCGGCGTTGGTGTTCTCCATGTGAACCCCTACCCAATGGATCCAGATGGCGTTGACTGCTTCGTCCAGCGTGGTGCAGGGGTTCTCCGGAACCTTTCCGCAGATCCTTGAGAGATGTAGAAGTTCTGATTTGCGCGCAGGGTCGGTTTCTTTCTCCGCATCCGTTCCGGCCTGTTCCGAAAGGTTCCGGCCATAGGCGATGAGCCCTTCGTAACAGTGAATCATTGCCTGAAGCGTATCCTTCTTCAGGCTGTCCGCATGTACGTCACTGGCAAGCTCAGCCCTGATCTCGCTGATAATGCCCTTGGCTCCCAGTCTGAGGAGCTTGGGGTAGTCGAGAATAGTATGGGACAACGCTGCGGTCTTCCAGAGGAAATACACGGCAAAACGGTCGTCCATGCTCTGGCAGAGGGGCTTTTTGTGAGTATCTCGTACCCACTCCTTGAAGTTCCTTCTGGTCCAGAAAGGAAACACGGAGTGATGAAGGATTTCTCTGGTCTCGTCACTGATGTCATAGGGGAAGAGTTGCCGGTAGGGTGTGGTGAAGAGCTCTCCCCAAATCATGGTTCCATGAGAATCGGGGTAGATTACCACGCCGATCTCATGTGTTGTAGTGGTTCCTGCGATGAGGTCGTCTTTTCTTATGATGGGCTTCCTGTTTTCCATGAGGTGCTTGAACGCTTCTGCCTGCCTGAGTTCGGGCACTAGGGGATTGCCGTTTTTATCTGTTTCGAACCCGTTCTTTCTGAACCATCGGGTGAGCAGGAGAGGGCGTTCATGGCAGATGACAGGCTTCACGGTAAAGTGGATGTCGAGGAACCTCCGGAGCCTGGGGAAATCCTCGAGGGAGTATCGGGAGAGGTAGGGATCATCCTTGAGAAACAATACGCCCGGGTCGACGGCCTCTCCCTTGAGCTGCTTATTCACGCTTTTTGCCGGTGAGGGGATTATACTCGCCGTGTCGCAGGAGACCGGCATATGCTCCGCTGCCTGCTTTTGCATCATCTTTATCTGCTTTCCTTTCACGAACAGCGAGATGAAGAAATTGAAGAGCTGGGCGTACACAAGGTTTCCCTTTACGATGAGCTTGTTCTTGAGAATGAGGTTCAGCACCTCGTTCGGCGGCAGCGAGGCGAGGTCCTTCAATATGGATGTATCGAGAAAGACCATCTCGGTATCGACATCCGCCGGGATCTTGCCTGAAACGCCGACCTTGCCCTCCAGAAACGATATGCACTGCTCCACGTTTCCATTTTCCGTCCGGAGCCCGATCGAGAAATTGAGCTCGCCGTCATCGGTACTGAGATATTTCATGAAACCGGGCAGGTGATTAAAAGAAAATGCCATGGCCTGTAGCGCCATATGCGTCGCGATATTTGCCAAATCCCCCTTGAACATAGACACCTCCTGTTTTTCCAGGCAAATAATGCCTGATGAATCTACCCGGCTCATGATCCGTTTCCCGGCCTTATGCACGGGGAAGACGCCTTATTTAGGATCTGCCGGGGCTGTATCCCTCTCCAAGAGTCACCCTCTGAAAGATTTCACTGCTGCCGCTTTTTTGCGAGAACGGGCTTCAAGATATCGCGGGCAACCTGTTCGATAACCTGCTCGGGATTGTCGTCCACTTCGGGGAGAACCCTGCTGTTATACAGCGCGATGATTCCATGGAGGGTGCTCCAGAGCTTTATGACGAAGTAGCGTGAATTCTCCGGGGGCATGCATTGTGTTGCGCTGATCACGTCCTGAAGCGCCCTCGACGTGATGTCGACGAGCTTCAGGGCGGTCTGTTTTTCGATAAAGGCAACTGGCTCGATGTCTGTACCGACGTAGTCGCGGTACTTCGGCGCATCGGAGGTGAACATGATATTGTAGTAGTGAGCCTTGTTTATCCCGAAATCGATATACGACCTGACCATGTCGCGGACCTTGACCGACGGGTCTCTGTCGGATGCGTAGATCTCGGCAAAGCTCCGGTAGAGCATATCGAAACCTTTGGTGAGGATCATGAGGTACAGCTCGTCTTTGTTCGAATAGTAATTATAAATGGTCGTTGCCGTCATGCCCAGCCGGGAGGCGAGCTTTCTCATACTGAAGGAGGCGAATCCGTGCTCCGAGATGAGGGCGAGCGCTTCATCGAGGATATTTTCCCGGATATGCTCCCTGTCTTCTTGACTCCTGGGTAACTTTGGCATATATATATCCTTTAAACGATAACGCTGTTAAGTTAACAGTGTTATATTAACTCCGGCACAAGGCGATGTCAAGGGGCAACGAGAATGATTTTGTACAACCTCTTGGTTTTCATGTACTGTGCAGGTATGGAAATCCAGCGATACCTGACGGGCGAATGAATGCGTGGCTTCACCGAAGATGCCGGGATAACCGTTGGATTGAACGGATCTCGACAACACTTGACCATCTGCAAAGACAAAAGGAGGGTGCATGAATAGAGGCTATATGGGCAAAATCTTGATGGTCGACCTCTCGAAAGGCGAGTTCCGGGAAGAGACTATCCGGGATGAGGTTTACGAGAAGTACCTTTCGGGACTGGGGCTTGCAGCATACCTGCTCCATGACAGGATTCCTGCAGGCGCTGATCCGCTGGGTCCCGAAAACGTACTCGGATTTGTTTCCGGCCTTCTTACCGGAACAGGCAGCCTCTTCGCCGGCAGGTGGATGGTAGTGGGTAAATCCCCCCTTACCGGCACGTGGGGCGATGCCAATTGCGGCGGATCGTTCTCCCCCGCCATCAAGCGATGCGGCTATGATGGGATATTCTTTACGGGTGCAAGCGAAAAACCCGTTTATCTGTACATCAAAAATAACAAGATAGAGCTCAAAGACGCCTCGTCTCTCTGGGGCAAAGACGCGATCGAAAGTGAAGAGTTGCTGCAGGAACAGCACGGCCGGGGCGCACGAGTGGCGGTCATCGGCCCTTCAGGAGAGAAGCTGTCTCTCATCTCGGGCATATGCAACGACAAGGGACGGATTGCGGCCAGGTCAGGACTCGGAGCCGTGATGGGCTCAAAGAAGCTCAAGGCCGTTGTGCTCGACGGCAAGAAGCGAATCGCCTCCTATGATCAGGCCGCTGTCCGCAAGCTCAGCAAGAAGTGCAACAAGTGGGTTCAGTTTCAGCTTCCCCTCGGCCCGAGCATAGGCGCAGGTCTTCTGGGTACGCTTCTGAGGGTTCTCCCTACTGCCATGGCAATGGACGGGATGATCTACAAGATGATCCTGAGGCAGTGGGGAACCGGCGGATTGAATCAGATGTCGCCCGAATGGGGCGATTCGCCCATCAAGAACTGGAAGGGAAGCAGCACGGACTGGCCCTTAAAAAGATCGAAGTCGGCAGACCCGGATAAGATCAAGAGAACCGAATTCGTGAAATACCACTGCTATTCCTGCCCCTTGGGATGCGGCGGCAAATGCTCCATGACCGGCAAGTATTCCGAGACTCACAAGCCCGAGTACGAATCCGTGCTGGCCCTTGGCGGCCTGTGCATGAACGAAGACACGGACAGCCTCTTCCTCCTCAACGAGATGCTCAACAGGGGCGGGATGGATACGATCTCCGCGGGAGCTACAATAGCCTTTGCCATGGAATGCTACGAAAGGGGTATCGTCACCAGGGAGGATATGGACGGTATCGATCTCGCCTGGGGCAATGCAGATGCGATGGTTGTATTAGTTCACAAAATGATAAACCGGGAAGGGATCGGCGATCTTCTTGCTGACGGATCAAGGCTCGCTGCCGAGAGGATAGGAAAGGGAGCGCATCTGTATGCGGTCCACGCAGGGGGGCAGGAGCCTGCCATGCACGACGGCAGACAGGATCCGGGTTTTGCGGTGCATTACAGCGTGGAGCCCACCCCGGGAAGGCATACCATCGGATCGCAGCTCTACTATGAGATGTTCCAGCTGTGGAAAAAGGTCAAGGGGCTTCCCGGGAAATGGCCTTTCCAGATCTACCACAAAAACACAAAGTACAAGGCCTCGATCGACAAGGCCAAGGAAGCTGCGGCATGCAGTAAGTACATGAACGTGATCAACGGTTCGGGCTTGTGCATGTTCGGGACCTTCCTCGGAGTCACGAGGACCCCTACCTTTGACTGGCTGAACGCGGTTACCGGGTGGAACAAGACTCCGGAAGAATACATGGAAATCGGAGCCCGCATCCAGACGCTCAAACAGGCGTTCAATATCAGGCAGGGGGTGGAGCCGAAGAACAACAAGCTGAGCGGCAGGGCCCTGGGCCTTCCGCCGCAGGCCGAAGGTGCCAACAAGGGCAGGACGGTCCCCATCGACAAGATGATGGAAGACTACTGGCAGCAGTTCGGATGGGACTCTTCAACCGGCAAGCCTACCGTGGATACGCTGGTCAGGCTCGGAATCGATGCGCGATAACAGCAAGGGAGGATATGATGCCGTTTACGATAAATGAAGCCTGTACCGGTTGCGGAGCATGTCTGAAGGTGTGTCCGGCAGGGGCTATTTCAGGTGAAAAAAAGAAGCTTCATGCAATAGACGCCGCTGCGTGCATCGAATGCGGTGCCTGCGGCAGGACCTGCCCGAGCGTGGCCGTTATAGACCAGTACGGGAAAACTGCTGCAATGGCAAAACGGTCCCGGTGGGAGAAGCCGGAGTTCAAGCATGAGGCATGCATGTCGTGCACAATATGCATCGACGCCTGTCCGGCACACTGTCTTGAAATGTCCGAGGCAAAGGACAGCGGGAACACCCATGCATATCCCTACCTGAAAGCCGAAAAGGCCTGCATCGGATGCGGCTTCTGTGCCGCCGAGTGCCCGGTCGATGCGATTTTTATGAGAACACCGGCTCCCAGGGAGGCTAAGGTATCATCGGATGCAGTGAAAGAGGCAGCACAGTAAAAGTGGTCGGCATCGCCGGGACAGCCCTTCACCGGATCCAGGGCTGTCCCGGCGTTTTCGCTCTAAAAATTATTTGCAACATAATTACCGCCATAGCCCCTTTCCCAACTTACGACTCACTATGAGGCAGCACACGGATATGACACAGGTGGTGGAGGGGTACAATCTAAAAACGCATCCCTCTCAGTACATGACTGCGGTAAGGAAATAGTCGGCGATCAGGATGCTTACGGAAGATATGACAACCGAGTTGGTGGTGGACTTCCCGACCCCTTCCGCGCCCCCGTGGGTTGTGTGCCCCTTGTAGCACCCGACAGTGGAAAAGATCAGTCCGAAACAGGTTGCCTTGACCAGACCGGTCAGGAGATCCGAGAAGTACACATATTGCTCTATTCTCGCCATGAAAACCCCGGAATCGATGTCAAGGAGCTTGACTCCGACGAAGTATGAGCCTACGACGCCGATTGCGTCGAACGCCAGGGCCAGCATGGGCATCATGACAACCGATGCGATGATGCGGGGCACGATGAGGTACTGGTAAGGATTGACGCCCATAACGGTCAATGCGTCCACCTGCTCGGTCACCTGCATGGTGCCGATCTCTGCGGTCATGGCTGACCCTGCACGGGCAGTTACCATGAGTGCCGCGAGCACCGGTCCCAGTTCTCTGAAAAGACCGAGCGTCGTTGTCGAGCCTACCAGAGATTCAGCCCCGAAGAGGCTGAATCCGTAGTGAGTCTGCAGGGCGCCCACCATGCCGGTGAACATGCCGGTAAGCAGGACAACGCTGATTGAGCGCACCCCGATGAACTCCATCTGTTTGAAAAGCTGGCTGACGTAAAAAGGACCCCGCAAGAGCCAGTATACGATGTTGTAGCAGAAGAGCGCGAGTTGGCCGACATCCTCGAGTGTATGGATGGTGAACCTCCCGATGGGCTCAAAGATTTTCACATGCATCCCTTTTAGTGTACCCGCACCCTTGCCACTGCATCCAGCCATCCCCGGTAGAGCTCCTGACGCCTCTGATCGGAAATCATGGGCATGAACCGTTTATCCGACATCCTTAAGTTCTTGATGGTGGCACCCGGCTTCCAGAATCCCGTGGCGATCCCGGCAAGGAAAGCCGCACCCATCCCGGTGGACTCCACGTACTTCGATCTGTCTATGGGGCACCCGATGACGTCTGCCTGGAACTGCATGAGAAAGTCGTTCAAGCTTGCTCCGCCATCCACCTTCAGATCGAGGAACGTTTTCCCGGTGGATTCTTCAAATGCGCTGATGAGATCCTTCACCTGGTATGCAATGCCTTCCAGCGCGGCCCGGATGACATGCGCCCTGGTGGTGCTCCGCGTAATGCCCAGGATCCCTCCGCGGGCATACATATCCCAATGGGGAGCACCAAGTCCGGCAAATGCGGGAACCATGTATACACCATGGGTATCTTTGACGCTGCAAGCGATCTCCGCGCTCTCTGCAGCATTCTGGATGAGGCACATACCGTCTCTCAGCCACTGCATCACCGCTCCGGCGATAAAGATCGATCCTTCCAGAGCATAGCAGGGCTTGCCGTTCTCGTCACAGGCAAGGGTGAGGATGAGCCCGCTTTTGGGATTCACCTTCTTCTCTCCGACATTGAGGAGGAGGAAACAGCCGGTGCCGTAGGTGTTCTTCGCTTCTCCCTCATAGAAACACCCCTGACCGAAGAGGGCGGCCTGCTGATCCCCTGCGATTCCTGCGATGGGTATCTCGCAGCCCAGAATATCCGGATCCGTATTGCCCACGATATGTGCGGAATCTGCGACCTCCGGCAGAATCTCCCGCGGGATGTCCAGGATATTGAGAAGCTCGGAATCCCACTGCTTGTCATGAATATTGAAAAGGAGCGTCCTTGATGCATTCGTGTAATCCGTCACGTGGATCTTTCCCTTGGTGAGCTTCGCGATGAGCCATGTATCGATCGTTCCGAACGCGATCTCGCCTTTGGCTGACCGGGCTCTCAAACCGGGGATATTGTCAAGGAGCCATTTCACCTTGGTGCCGGAAAAATACGCGTCGAGAAGCAGTCCCGTCTTGACGTGGAAGAGGGGGCCGTATCCCTTTTCCTTGAGTTCGTCGCATATGGAAGCGCTCCGCCTGCACTGCCAGACAATGGCGTTATGCACAGGCTTCATGGTAGTCCTGTCCCAGAGAACCGTTGTCTCCCGCTGGTTCGTTATGCCGATCCCGACTATATCGGCTGCCTCGATGGAGGCTTTCCCCATGGCCTGTTTCATTACCGCCACCGTCGTTTCCCATATGGTCTCCGGATCGTGCTCTACCCAGCCCGGCTGAGGATAGATCTGTGGAAACTCCGAATATGCCATGGATGCGATCTTTCCCGCATCGTCGACGAACATGATCCTTGTCCCGGTTGTACCTTGGTCGATGGCCATGATATACCTGCTCATTGATTACACCTCCCCGATTGGATGTAATGCCAGCCCGAAGCCTTTCAAGTCTTGATAGAGGTCGGACAGCGGCAATCCGATTACATTGGTATAGGACCCCTCGATCCTGTCGACGAAAATGGAGCCTATCCCCTGCAACCCGTATGAACCTGCCTTGTCCATCGGTTCTCCCGTGGAAACGTACCAGACAATCTCTTCGGGCGTCATTGGACGGAAATAGACGTTTGTCCGGACTACCCGTGTTACGCTTTTTGCCCCATGCATAATCGTATATCCGGTATATACCTCATGCATTGCGCCCTGCAAAAGCATGAGGTGGTCAAAGGCTTCCTGTTCATCATGGGGCTTTTCGAGAAGCTCGCCTCCAATTACGACCACCGTGTCCGCCGCAATGATGACCGCATCCGGCCGCTCGTGGCGAACAGACCCGGCCTTCTCTCTGCTGAGCCGGGAACAGTACTCGCTCAGTGCTTCCCCGTCTTGAATCGTTTCATCTACTACGGGTACGAGCACCTCGAATTCCAATCCCAACCAGGAGATAAGTTCTTTTCTTCTGGGGGAAGCTGATGCCAGAAGTATGTCCATGATGGAGTGACACACTATGCAAAATAGAAAGATCTGTCAATGCGGGTAGTTTAAAAGGAGGTCAGGTTCGTTCGCTTTTGAAACGGGGGGTTGCCGGCTTTGTCTGCCGGTAGCCTTTCATGGAGGTCTGGTTCTTTCTGAGCTTGCCGATGGCGTTCGAAATCTCTCTGGTGCCTTTCTGCAACTCTGTGATCAGGTCTGACTGGATGGTCTGGATCTCTTTGAGCAGGCCGAAACTCACCCTGTCGAGCTTAGCAGGGGTAGGCAGAAGGCCGTCCAGCCGTTTCTGGAGTGCAGCCGATATCTCGGTGAGTTTCCCGAATTCATCCAGATTGCCATCAAGTAAGGTCTGGACTTGCTTCAGGGTAAGAGCATGCCATTGCCGTATGCTCTTTGCTATGATTTCTTGAGGATCTTCTCCCATGATTCCTTCAGTTCCTGGAGGTAGCTTATTACCTCTTCCATTGCTTCGGTACTTTTGTTGAACTCTGCATCGACCACGCGGCGTATCATATAGTTGTATAATGAGTCCAGATTATATGCGATTTCCCCAGCTTCAAAATTGAGACTGTTCAAAAGCTCCCAGAGGATGTTCTGCGCTTTGTTGAGGCAGCGGATGCGTGCCGGCTCATCTTTATCCTCCTGGGCTTTGGCGGCTTTTTTCAGGAAATTGATAGCTCCGTCATAGCACATGAGGATAAGACTTCCCTGATCTGCTGTCTGGATCTGGGTTTTTCTGTATGCCTCATAGCCTGATGAATTATTATACATTACCGACCCTCCCCCCAAGAAGAGTTGCTAAAAGCATTATCGGATTCTGAATTTATTTCTTGAGGAGATTATAGTTTGGCGAGTGCCTCTTTTATCCTGTCGATTCCATTTATTATGTTCTGCTCGGAAGTTGCGAACGAGAGCCGGATATGGTCAGGTGCGCCGAATTCTTCTCCGGGTACCACCGCCACCAGAGCATTCTCGAGGAGATAATTCGTGAGGCCGCCGGACCCGCCGAACCGTTCCATGTGACCCGGTATGGAAGGAAATGAATAAAAAGACCCTTGGGGGGGTATGATTTCAAACCCGGGGACTTCCTTAAGCTTTGAGACGATGAGGTCGCGCCGCTTTTCGAATATCTTCCTCCGCTCTTCGACGATTGTCTGATCTCCTGTCAGGGAGACGTAGGCGCCTTTCTGGGCAAAGCTCGTGGGATTCGAAGTGCTCTGGCTCTGGAGCCTGGTCATCGCTTTGATGACTGAACTGTCTCCGATACAGTAGCCTATTCTCCAGCCGGTCATGGCATAGGTCTTGGACGACCCGTCGATGATGAATGTTCTCTTGGCGACTTCCGGCGAGATCGTTGCCACAGAGAAAAACTGTATATCGTCGAAGACGAGCTTCCGGTAGATGTCGTCCGAGATAATAACGATATCGTTCTCAACGCACAGCGCTGCAATCTTTTCGAGCTCTTTTCTGTCATACATCATGCCGGAGGGGTTTGAAGGCGAATTGATGACGATGCCTCTGGTTTTGGGGGTTATTGCCTCCTTGACCATGTCGGCAGTGAGGTGCATCTTGTTCTTCCGGGTATCGACAATGACGGCCTTGGCCCCGGTCATTTCGATCATCGGCGGGTAGGAAACCCAGTACGGAGCAGGGCAGATGACTTCGTCTCCGCCTTCGAAGAGCGTGTAAAACAGGTTGTAAAGGCTGTGCTTCGCTCCGCAGGAGACGATGACGTTGTCGGGCGCCACCTTCAGGCCGTAATCGGCTGATACATCGTCGCAGATCGCTTGCTTAAGCTGCAGGGTTCCTGACACAGGGGTATATTTCGTATCGCCTTTCTGCAAGGCTTCGATGGTGGCGTTTTTTATATGATCGGGAGTATCAAAGTCAGGCTCTCCGGCCCCAAATCCGATGACGTTCTTTCCGGCTGCTTTAAGCTCGTTGACCTTTGCCGTTATGGCAAGGGTAGGGGATGCGGGGATGTTTGATACTACCTTAGAAATTTTCATCTGTATTCCACCTCGTCCTTTGCTGTTATTTATTCAACCTGGGAAATTTTTCTTTAAGTTTTTCGAGAACAGGATCGGGGACAAGCCCCTGCACGGATCCGCCTGCAGCAGCCGTTGCCTTGATAATCGTAGAGCTTACGAAAAGATTGTTGTAGTCGGTCATGAGAAAGAACGTCTCGATCTTGTTGCACAACCGCCTGTTCATCAAGGCAAGCTGCAACTCCATCTCGAAATCCGATATGACCCTCAACCCTCTGAGGATAGCGCATGCATCGACCTTCAGTATATAGTCGACGAGGAGACCTTCGAAGACATCCACCCCGATTCTGGGATTGTCGATCACCGATGCGCTGATCATCTCCAGCTTTTCCTCGGTGCTGAAGAGATCGCTCTTCAGCGGGTTGTGGCCGATGGCGATGATCACCTTGTCAAAGATGCACAAGCCCCGGTGAACGATATCCAGGTGGCCGTTCGTTATCGGGTCGAATGATCCGGGACAGACTGCAATTCTCTTCATCATGATTCATCCCTCATACTGTATGTGATCATGGTGTCGCCGTATGTGCGGGTTTTCCAAGGTTTAATCGGAATGGACTCGTTGGGCGAGTGCTCGATTACCAGCACACCTCCAGTTTTAAGGACCCTATATACATGAGGTGCCAATTCAGAGGCAAGTCCTTTATTATACGGGGGGTCCATGAATATCACGTCGAAGGGATCCCGGCACTTTTCCAAGAAGGCCCGGACATCGGACCTGACGATTTTTGCACGGTCAAGGGCTTGCAGTTCCTTCAGATTCTTCTCGATGACACGTATGCATATCTTTGAGGAATCCACGAAGGTGACCTCGGATGATCCCCTGCTCAGGGCCTCGATCCCGAGGTTGCCGCTGCCCGCGAACAAATCCAGGACACGGGTGCCGGCCAACTCAAAAGGTATGGTGGAAAAGACGGCCTGTTTGACCCTGTCGGTCGTGGGTCTCACCCCTTTGGCCGGGCATTCGATCTTTCTCGAACCGTAGATTCCTGAGCATATCCGGATAGTCATGAGGAGTGAAGATAGGGGATATTCACCAGGAGGTCAACAGGGAACGGCTTGATAAAAACGGCGGCCTTAAACTTGCTGAAAGGCTGTCCCTGATTCGATCTCCCGTACTATTTTCTGCACCGCGTCCACCGGGTCCGGTGAATGGCTGATGGGCCTTCCGATGACCATGAGATCCGCGCCTGCATCGATGGCGCTCTTTGGCGTCGCGATCCTCTTCTGGTCGCCTGCGGCAGACCACTGGGGCCTGATGCCGGGGGTGATGACGACTCTATCGGCCTGCACCAGCGGGCGCACAAAGGAGAGGTCTGCAGGTGAGCAGACGATGCCGTCTATTCCCTGCTCGCACGCCAGCTCGACCAGGCCGCTCACGTGGTCTTTGACCGACCTCTCAACCCCAAGGCCGGGCAGATCTTCCTGGCCCAGGGAGGTGAGCACGCTCACGCCTATGATCCTCGGCTTCGGGATCCCCAGAGACCTGGATTCTTCTTTTGCGGCATCAAGGGCGGCCCTGATCATTTCCCTGCCTCCGGAGATATGGATGGTCATCATCTGGGCTTTGAGGCGTACGGCCGATCGCACCGCCCCTGCAACGGTATTGGGGATATCGTGGAACTTCAGGTCGAGGAAGCACTTGATGCCCGAAGACGTGACGAGATCGACGACTTCAGGGCCGGCGGCGCTGAAAAGCTCAAGTCCTACCTTGAACCACCCCACATGGGACTTGAGCGTATCGACCCAGGAACGGGCCGAGGCCATATCGCCTACATCGAGGGCGAAAATTATCCGATCTTTTGCAACCATGGGATCCTTCCTATCACTTCCGTCCGCGAGCACCGAGACGCACGGACGATGCTTTGAGTGTCCTCAACGGCCTTTTTCAGATTATCGTTCACCACCAGAAAGTCGTACATGGACCAGTTTTTCAGTTCTTCCTGTGCGTTCCGGAGGCGCAAGCTCAAACTCTGCTCATCCTCGGTGCCCCGTTTCTTAAGCCTTGCATGGAGGTCTTCCATACTGGGCGGTACGATCATGATGTAGGCTCCGGAAGGATCGATCTGCTTGGCCTGCCTTACACCCTGCACATCGATGTCGAAGAGGATGTGAAGCCCTTTTTGCTCCTGCGATTCCACCCAGCGCAGAGAAGTCCCGTAGAAACGGTCGTGCACCCGTGCCCATTCGAGGAACTCTCCTCTGTCCATCATTGCTTCGAATTCCGGACGGGAGATAAAAAAATAGTCCTCCCCATGCACTTCCAGTGGCCGCGGCGAGCGCGTCGTATACGACACCGACAGGCAGAGGTCGGGATTCGCGCTCAAGACCTCTTTGATGATCGTGGACTTTCCCACCCCCGAAGGGCCGGATATGAATATCCTCACTCCTTCTCCTTGGGAACCTCTTTTCCCGACCCTCCATCAGAGAGCCTGTTGGATATGGTCTCTGCCTGGATGGCGCTCAGGATTACGTGCGAGCTGTCAGTGATGATGATGGATCTGGTCTTTCTTCCCTGAGTGGCGTCAATGAGCTGGCCCCTCTCCCTGGCTTCCTCCCTGAGGCGTTTCATGGGTGAAGATGATGGATTAACGATTGCGATGATCCTTGAAGAAACGACTCCATTATTAAAACCTATGTTCAATAATCTTGTATCATGCTTGCCCATTCACCACTCCTTTCATTCTGCTGTTATCACTGAGCTATTCAATATTCTGAACTTGTTCGCGAATCTTTTCAACCTCTGCCTTTGCCTCGATGACCGTATGGCTTAAACCGGTGATCTGGCTCTTTGATCCGATGGTATTGAGCTCCCGGTTTATCTCCTGGAGAATGAAATCGAGACGCCTGCCGATGGAAGGGTCCGGATCGTCGATGACTTCCTTGAACGATGAGATGTGGCTTTTCAGCCTGACGAGCTCTTCGGTGATATCCGAACGGTCGGCAATCAGGGCGACCTCCTGTTCGATACGCGATGGATCGATCATCTCCGCTTTTCCTTCGAGCAGCTCATTCAGGCGGGAGGTAAGCCTTTCCCGGTAAAAGTCGAACATCCCCTTTACCGAGCTCTCCATCTTTTCCCGTAAGCCGGAGAGGAATTCCAGGCGGGAGCACATGTCGGATTTCAGCCTTATCCCCTCGTCGCGTTTCGATGCCAGGAAGGACTGAAGGGCTTTTGCTATTGCAGCCTTCAGCAGGGGCCACTGCTCTTCTGTATTCTGGACGTCTTCGGCCATGACCCCGGGGAGCACGATCACATCCCTGAAGGTGACTTCGCCGCCGAATTTCTGCGCCATTGAGTTCAGGTCGGTGAAATACACCTGTGCGAGGTCCCAGTTGATCGAAGGCCTGTCCTGGATATCCGACGACACGTTTCTCGATACGTTTACCTCGACTTTTCCCCTGGCGATCGCTTCATTGACGAGATCGCGCGCAGGGATCTCCAGAGAGGAAAGGTCTTTCGGGAGCCGCACCCTGATATCACGGTAGCGGTGGTTCACTCCCTTTATCTCTATGTGATAACCAGCCTCATCGGCCTGGCCGAATCCTGTCATACTCCGCGACATCTCGATCTCTCCTTATATAAATCTCTCAGAAAATTGAACATATTTGTCAGCTCGGGTGAAGCATAGTCGGGATAAGTCCAGGCAAGCCCCTGGTAGGAATCTTTCCGGTACATGAGGGTAACCTCGGCCCATATGCCCTTGTCGAGGTAGATCCGGTGGCTGTATGGCTTTGTGGTGGCGAGGCAGATGTTTTCCAGGCTCAGTATCCCGGGATCCATATTGACGCTTCTTTTGCCTTCTATCGCGAGCTTCTCCTCGATGTCGTTCGTCAGGGTTTTCACGTCGGGCAGCGCGTTCCTCGGCACGAGGTTCTCGAAGGCCACGATTATTCGCTGCAGGGACGAGCCCATCTCTTTTTCATAGTACGAAGTGTAGGTGAAAGGATAGGGCTGAGACTCGTACGCTGTTTTGCCGTACGCTTTCTTAAGCTCTGCTGCGGCCTGGTCCGCAGAGTCCTTGGAGTTGTAGAGGATGCTGCAGAAGAGCATTACCTCATGGGGAATTGCACGGCTACCCACCAATTTCCTCCCGGCAGACACGGTACAACTTGTCCCACGGGACACTGGCGGCGCCGACTTCGGCTACTACGAGACCGGCTGCGGTGTTCGCGATAATAGCGGCTTCTCTCGGGGTGGCGCCTGACACAAGGGCGAGGGTGAAGCAGGAAATAACCGTATCTCCCGCGCCGGTAACATCATATACGGCCCTGGCCATGGTGGGGATGTCTATGGTGTCGTTATCCCCGTCAAAAAGGCTCATGCCGTGCTCGCCGCGGGTTACAAGCAGCGTCTCGCACGCCAGTGAGGATTTAATCTTATTCGCTGCCTGGATGAGATCCTGGTACGATTCGATCTTAATGCCGGCGCCGAAGCTCAACTCCTTGGTGTTGGGGGTGATGAGGTTGACGTCTTTGTAAAAGGGAAAGTTCCTTTCCTTGGGATCGACACAGACGAGGACGTCTTTCTTTCTGGTGATGCCGACTACATCCTCGATGAGTTCCCGGCTAACCACTCCCTTTGCATAATCCGATATGATGACAGCCTCGATGGAAGAGGATGCGTCACGGACTGCATCGACGATATTCCTCCTGAGACCGTCCGAAATGACCGACCGGTTTTCCCTGTCAAGCCTGGCTATCTGCTGAGTGTGTGCGATAATCCGGGTCTTTACGATAGTGCCTTTTTCGGTATCGGTGAGTATCCGGTCAATGGGTATGCCGTTTTCTTTGAGGATCTCAAGGAGGATATCGCCCTGCTGGTCGCTCCCCTTTACGCTGCTCATGATGACCGATGCGCCGAGGCTCAAGAGATTGTTCGCCACGTTGCCGGCGCCGCCGAGCTTATATTTCTCATCCTGAACATCGACGACCGGCACCGGGGCTTCCGGAGATATCCGCTCGACATTGCCCCAGATATAATGATCGAGCATGAGATCTCCGATGACCATGATGGTCTTGGACTTCATACCCTCGAAAATGGATTCCAGCTTTCCCAGCCCGATCTTCAACATGTGATCACTATGAGAAATATAAAATTAATTGTCAAGAAAAAGAGCATTTACGAAAGATTGCGCATTGAACGGCTGGAGATCATCCATATCCTCTCCGATACCGATATATCGGATGGGAATCTCGAATTCATTGGCGATCCCAACGATAACTCCGCCCTTGGACGAGCCGTCGAGCTTGGTCATGGTGATACCGGTCACTCCAAGGGCATTGTTGAACTGCCGGGTCTGCTCGATGGCGTTCTGGCCTATGGTTGCGTCAAGCACGAGAAGGATCTCGTGAGGTGTCCCGGAAAGCTTTTTGTCAAGCACGCGCTTTGTCTTCTTGAGCTCTTCCATCAGGTTCTCTTTGGTATGGAGCCTTCCTGCCGTGTCGATGATCAGGACGTCGTGACCCCGCGCGATTGCAGCCTGAAGCCCGTCGAATGCCACCGAGGAGGGATCGGCCCCTTCGTGGGATTTGATGAAATCCGCGCCGACCTTACTCGCCCAGTGCTCCAGCTGTTCAATGGCTGCAGCCCTGAAGGTGTCTCCTGCGGCGATGATTACCGACTTGCCTTCACTGATCAGCCGGTGGGCTATTTTGGCGATGGTGGTCGTCTTGCCTGATCCGTTCACTCCGGTGACCATGATGACAAAAGGCTTGACACCTTCAGGAACTGCGAGGTTATTCTCGCGTTTTTTGAGAATCGTTTCGATCTCTGTTTTGATGGCATCCATGGCCTGTTCCGGATCGGTGACCTTGCCGACGTTCTGCTGGACATACTCAAAAATGGTGTATGCGGTCCTTACCCCGATATCCGTTCCCACAAGGGTTTCTTCCAATTCGGTCAGGAGATTTGCATCAATGGTTTTCGAGCGCCGGAATACCGAGGATATCCGCTCGACGAACCCTTTATGTGTTTTTGACAGCCCTTTTTCCAGCTTCTCCTTGGAAGAGGGCACAGGCTTTTTCTCAGGTTTGGGAAGCGCAACCTTCTCCGGGATCGCTTCGATTTCTTCCGCTTCGGGCGCTTTTTCGATTCTCCCGGGTGTCCTTGGGTGGATGCCCGGGATGGGGAGAACCCATGCATTGCATATGACCGCTAAAATCAGATAAATCCATGACGGTATCGCGACGGGCTCGGAAAAGGGGAGGGCGTTCCTGATATCGGCTATATAAAGGGCGAAAAAGAGGTAGCTTATCAAATAAATAAGGTAATCGTATGACTTGAAGCGGTACTTCACCGTGTTCCTCCTTTGGTTCAGTGTGGCTGGTATGTCCTATCACAGGCATCCTAAAAGAACAAGGTCGAGCGTGCGAGAAATCGTATTGTTTTTCGTGTATAAGAGTCGTCCCTCCATACGATTCAGACATGGCGGCCGTGATATAATATATCTTAGGAATTCGCTTGACATAAAACAGAGGAACATGTACTTCAAACATAAAGCATGAAGTTCAACTTTAAGATAAATTGATAAAAATTTCCCGGGAGGAACCCATGATCAAGACAGCAATCACTGAGATGTTCGGAATACAGTATCCTGTTATCTGTGGAGCCATGATGTGGCTGTGCAGGCCGAAGCTTTGCGCCGCCATTTCTAACGCAGGAGGAATGGGAAACCTTACTGCGGGGAATTTCGAGACGGAGGATGAATTCCGGAACGCCATCCGGGAAGTGAAAAGACTCACGGACAAGCCTTTTATGATAGGTCTCACGCTGCTGCCCTCCATACGGATAACCGGCGAGCACCATAAGATGTACGCCAGAGTATGTGCAGAAGAACGGGTAGCAGGGATCGAAGTCTCGGGCACGCCACTCGACAAGGCCGTGGGCAAGGAAGGGGTGGCGATGCTTAAGGACGCAGGCGTGAAACTCTTCCATAAGGTGGGATCGGTCCGCCACGCAATGCACGCCGAAAAGGCCGGTTACGACGGCGTCTATGCAGCAGGCTTTGAAGAGGGAGGGCATCCCCTGGATGATGATGTAACGACAATGGTCCTCACGCCGCGGATTGTCGACTCCGTCAACATCCCCGTTGTCACCGTAGGCGGCATCGCAGACGGAAGGTCGCTGGCCGCAGCGCTGACCCTGGGCGCTCAAGGAGTAATGATGGCAAGCAGGTTCATCGCCACAAAAGAATGCGATGTCCATGAGAACATCAAAAATGAAATCATAAACCGCCAGGAATTCGAAACCACGATGATCTGCAAAACGCTCGGGCTTCAGGGCCGGGCCTTGAAGAACAAGGTGATCTCGGATGTGCTGGAAGTCGAAAAGAAGGGCGGAGGCCTGGATCAGCTGATTCCATTGATCTCGGGGCAACGGATAAAAGAGGCATGGGAAAAAGGGCTGGTGGACAATGCTCCGCTTATGGTCGGCCAGTCCATCGGTCATATCCGTGAGGTCATAAGCTGCAGGGAACTTCTTGAGAAAATGCAGGAAGAAGCAGTAATGCATCTGAAAAAGGCCACGAACCTGGTACAGCAGTAACGAATCCATACCGTGGGGGCGCCGGCTGCTACCCATCGAGGCTGGTGCCCCCCGCCCCCATTTTTGATTCCTCAGGACGACTTATGAAAGTTATCACATGAAAAGAAAAAGGGCAGCTTGAAACAAGCCGCCCTTTTTTTATTGCTTATGGATTAAGAAAACCTTACGTTACCCTTCGGCAGCCGGAGAAGCCTTTTTTGATGATTTTGCCTTGGGCTTCGGAGATGCTTTCGCTTTCTCTGCTCTGGGCGCTGCAGATTTTACGGGGATCGACGTACCGGAGAGCCTTTGGATAACTTCCTCTGCTTCCCTGACGGTCCTTTCAATGACTTCCGCTACGGTCGGATTATCCTTAATAAGACCTGTAGACTGTCCTACGGGCAAGACCCCCTGCGTTAAATCGCCGTATTCGGTTGCAACCCTGATGGCTTTGAATGCATTGGCCATAAAGGCAAGCTGTTTTGCATTCTTCCATCCGGAGGCCATGACGCCGAGGAAGAGCTTGAAGTAGGGGAGGTGAAGCTGGCGGGCGATATCCATGGAGTTCGGAAGCGCCTCGATAAGTTTCTTCAGGTTCAGGCTCTCGCGGATCGCCTTGCGTGCGGCCTTGGTGTCGAGCACCCTGCACCCCAGCCCATCGAAACGGGTTGAATACACCGTGTCATAGACGCTTTTTTCGATGGAAAGATTTTTGTATGTTTCATGGAGCGGACTTTCCTGGGTAGTCATCAGGCGGGTTCCCATGGCAGCACCTTCGGCGCCGAGGGCCAGTGCGGCTGCCAGGCCTCTTCCGTCCGCAACACCGCCGGCAGCGATGATCGGGATGCTGACAGCCGAGGCGATACTCGGGATCAGGCAGAATGTTGTCGCGTCCCCGCCATGTGCCGCGGCCTCATAACCGGTAACCAGAAGACCGTCGCATCCGTAATCCTGTGCTCTCTTTGCGTGCTTGTCGTTTACCACGGTTGCGATGACCTTTGCCCCGTACTCATGAGCGGCTTTCACGATCCAGTCGCCTTTGCCCAGGGAGAAATTGATGACCGGTACTTTCTCGTCAAGCGCCACCTGTGCGTTCTCGGATGCACCCGGAAAGAGCAGTGTCGCATTCGTTCCAAAGGGTTTGTTGGTAAGACTCTTGATCTCTTTGATGGCTTTTCTCGTCTGATCCGCATCGAGGGGACCTGTAGCCAGGATTCCGAGCCCGCCGGCATTGGAGACTGCCGCCACCATCTTCGGCACGCTGATCCAGCTCATGCCGGATAATACGATAGGATGCTGAATGCCCAACATTTCAGTGATCCGAGTTTTCATACCTGACTCCTTTTCGGATTATGCTTTCACGGTCTTTTCCCAAGAAAGCCCTTTGCGATGTAAAGATTAAAGTTAAACTATAAGGTTGTATATGTGAAAGGGCTCAATTTGTCAAGGGATGTTTTCATTCCGTAACGGTTACTAAAAAATAAGGTACACAATGGTCCTGATTGTCCGCTGAGTCTTTCATGTATAACCTGATCCGGTGCACCCCGGGAGTATTGAATGTGAAGGTGGTATCAAGAGGGTTATCGGAGAAAGAGTAACTCACCCCTTCAGGATATAGCCAGGTATAGAAAAACGGAGGATTGCCCTGTGTAATATTGGCCTTGATATTAATACTTTCGCCTTTTTTTACAACCAAAGTTTCAGGCCCGATAAGAAAAACCCAGAGAGGTTCATCTTTAACCGGAATGCTGCCGTAGCTTGCCGGGTCAATTATGGTAATGAGTTTCTGATCGCTTGCACTGTCTCCTTCAGAGTCATCTACATATAAAGTCAGAGTATAATTGCCCGGGGCAGCCGTTGAGACCGAGGGCGGGTAGCTGTTTCGAAAGACCTCGTTATGGCTGCTGTCCTGGAGCACCCAGGTGTACGTGTATTGTTTTGACCCGCCAGAAGCAGTCCCTTCGATAGCAAGCGCATGTCCCTGGATAACGAGTGCATGCAACTGAGGTCTGGTAATTGTAGCTGATAGAACTATATTTTCAGCTTCAATTGCTTCTTGTTCTATTTCAAACAGGGTATCTTCAAAATGATACACAGCAACCCCTTCGGGGCAAAGGGTAAACAAATGCTGATCGGAATCTTCTTCTTCAGGAAATATCCCATAGTCGTTCAGCTGCTCGAAGAGCTTGTTTATATCTGGATTCGGTTCGAGGGGATCGTTGAAATTAAACGAAAAAGCAGCCAGTATGTCTCTTGTGCGGGAAGATATTTCAATCCCGTTTTCAGGGATGCCGTCCTGGTCCAGCGATATCAGAAAACGGCAGATATTTATGACGGTAGGGTTTGCAGCATCTGTGGCACCCGGCACAAGATCGATCGGGGTGACATATTTTTTGGCCGGAGTCTTACCGAGTATGACGCCTCCTACTGAGAACGTAATGTATTCTCCGGGCTGATAGCTGAAGGACCCGTTGCTATCGGTATACCCTTTCCAGGAAAGAGATGAATAATATAGGCCGTTTACGGCACTGTCGCGGAAAGTCCCTGTCTGCACGCTTTCAGGGGTTGCAAAAGGTCCGCTGCCGCTGCCGCTGGAACAGCCGGTAAAGATGAATGACATGGATAAGATGCATAAGGCGACGATTGTAATAGGCCTGAAAAAACTCATACTGCCCACCTCAGTGTTTAATCGGAAGTAATAAAAAAATGTCCTTCTCCATATGCCCTAGCTGGAGAAGGAAGAAAGAACTATTATAAGAAACATGTAAACCCGTACGAAACCTCCTTACTTGCCAAGACAAATGATTGTCCTCACAAAGCTATCACCGGACAATATCACTAATAACTTAGCAAAAATCATGCAATAGTGGGCATCTATTCATATTCATAACTTAGCTCAGTGCATGGTGGGAAAAATATTAAAAATGGTAAACTTTTTATCAAATGACGGAATTAACTTACACTCGCAGTATGGAGGAACTGAAAGAAAGGCGAGAGTAACTGCCTGGTTTTCCGGTGGGCAGTTACTCTGTGCTACCATGTGTAATGGTTAAATCTGTGATGGAATATAAACATCCAAATTGGTTCTGTCTCCAAGTTGGCCCTTATCGTTGGCGCCCCAGGTCAGGATCGATCCGATGCCATCATCTTCGATCGCTATGGAATAGTATCCCCCTGCACTTACAGGACCGGTAATAAGAAGGCTTCCTATCTGGCAAGGTTCATTCTGAACACCAATAAATCCATTACCGATCTGTCCATGGTCATTGTTTCCCCACGCCCAGAGGCTGCCGTCGTTCTTGACTGCAATGACATGATCGTAACCGCAATCTGCTATAAACCAGTCAGGTCCGACTATCACGGGGCTGGTCTCATAATCTTGTGTTGAGCATCCGAGCTGTCCGAGATTGTTTATGCCCCAGGTATAGAGGGTATAGAGCAGATTCTGTGTTGTAATGCCGAGACTGAAGTATTCACCAGCTGAAATTGAAGCCCATTCAACGTCGCTGGGAGCGTCAACAGGTGTTGGCAAGGCCTTGAAGAATTCATACTCAGTGCCCATATCGCCTATGCCGAGTTGACCATAGGAGTCGTCCCCCCACGCGTAAAGGATACCGCTCTCAATCCCAAGGCTGTGCTCATATCCAGCGGCAAGAGTTGTCCAC
This sequence comes from Syntrophaceae bacterium UBA6087, assembly GCA_002448235.1. Lineage (GTDB taxonomy): Bacteria > Desulfobacterota > Desulfomonilia > UBA1062 > UBA1062 > Phosphitivorax. Next base: position 12,994 of record DIXF01000003.1, on the reverse strand, counting down.
CCACCCGAATCGCTTATCATAACCGGATCAAAGCTCCTATCGCCCGAAAAATCAGAGCCTGCGCCGAGCTGGCCTCTTTCATTGTATCCCCACGCCCAAAGGTCTCCTTCTTCTGTTATTGCAAGGCTGTGTGTCCCTCCTGCTGCGATTGCCTTCCATGTTATGCCTTGGATGCTTACCTGGATGGGAACATCGCTACTCTCAGGGTATTCTGAGCCGATGCCAAGCTGACCGAAATCATTGTTGCCCCACGCCCAGAGGGTATGGTCAGATTTCAGGGCCAGGCTGTGCGATTCGCCTGCTGAAACAGCGAGCCAGCTATCAGTTCCTATCTGAACCGGTGCGCGCTTGTACGAATCATCATCACTTCCTATTCCAAGCTGGCCTGACTCATTGCTACCCCATGCCCACAGAGTGCCGTCCGCCTTTATTCCGAGGCTATGACTGTAGCCGCAAGAAATAGACTTCCAACCATTTGTGGGTGCTGATACGGTCAATACACCGGAGCCGGTCCTGCTGATTATTTCTCCAGGCAAGGTCATCTGCTCAACGATTCTGCCCACAGGGATTATCTCGCTGTATACATGATCATAGTTTGTAATCCCCAGATATCTCTGGAAGAGATAATCTAATATATTCTCCGCAGCCTCAATGCTCATGCCTTCGAGAGAGGGCATATTCACCATTTTCTCTACTAGTGGTGAAGGCCTGAGGGAAACAAAGGAGAGAATATTGCCGCTATTCATTCCATCGAGAATGAATTCTGAACCTGTAATGCCCCATATCCCGATAAATGCGCCTGCATTGAGTTCGGGAAGCAGATAAAGGGTACCTGCTGACAGGATACTCCCAAAATTAACCTGTTGATCTCCGACATAATAATAGCCGTATCCTTCGAATTGAAGGCCTGGTAAAATCTGCAATTCTGTATTATTTGGTGCAATTGGAATGACATGACCCAAATTCCTCGACTGAACATTTAGGGAGTAGGGTTCCTCTCCATTCACCGATATTGTTGAAATCTGGAAAACGCTCGGATGAGTGGTGTTTGAGTTGTATGTTCCTGATATATCACCGTTGATGCACCCTCTGACTTCAGTGTTGGTGTTGTCCTGCACCATATAGACCATGCCAGAGAAACGCTTTCCATTTTCAGTCGCAAGCTCCCAGGTACCTTTGGCGAACCAGATCTCGGTGGGATCTTCGTTTCCCTCCTCATGATATGAAAAGGAGTAAGATATGAAACTCGTAGTCATCTTTCCGTAGATGTCAGGATCGATGTTCTTTTTCACTTCGGCAAACAAGCCTACTGTTTCTGTAACCACAATATCAACTTGCTCAACTAATTTATCAGGCGTTTGGGAAATAAATGTATTGCGATTGTCTGCCCATTGAACGTTTGGATAATCCTCGTGGAATATTGAATATCCATCCCAACGCTGTCCATTAACGACATTTGATAAATGCTCCATATGCCAGATGCTGTCGGCAACACCTGTTAACACGCCGTCGTGCGAGGAGATTCCATAGGATAAAACCAAATCTATCGGGGTCCCCGCAACCACAGAAGACCCTTCAACCAAATCCTGACTTAGAACTATGCTATCGTTTATTGTATTGAATTCCCAGGTTATATCTCCGATTGTGAGTCCGTTATTTAAGATGTTATCTTCCGCTACTGTCCAGCTCAATCCGGTTAGATCTGGAACAATTGCAAGCACGTGAATCCTAACTAAATCAGTGCTTGAACTGTCTTTGTCAGATGCGCTGAATCGTACGTCGAAAGTGCCTGCCCGAGTGAATCTCACTGTGCAGTGATCACTGCCGGCAATGTCACTGGCGCCGTCGCCGAATGTCCATATAAAGGTATAAGGTGCCTCGCCGCCGCTCACGGTGCCCGAGAAACTGATTGACTGTCCTGCAGTAATCGTATGGTTGGATGAGGGCGAAGTAATTGCGACGGTCAGAGCTGGTTTTTCCACCGTGACAATAACCGTATCTGAAGCAGTTGTGCCTTTTTCATCGGACACGGTCAGGGTTATGGTGTAACTGCCTGCGGTATTGAATGTAGCAGTGACCTCGGCTCCCTGAGTGGTTGGAATTGCAGCGTCTCCTCCGAAGCTCCAGGTGTACTTATAAGGGCTTACCCCTCCGGTTGCTTGTCCTTTGAAGGTGTAGGAGCTTCCTGTGGGGATCGTCACGTTTTGAGCCGGGAGTGTTATTGTTGCGGTAAGGGCGCTTTCAGGTTCTCCCTTGCTCTCGTCACCACCTCCACCTCCGCCTCCACCCCCACAGCCGGAGAGTGACAGGGAGGTTATGAATATACACAGCGCGATGGACGTCAGAGAAAGTATCCGGATCATTTTCATTATATGACCTCTTTTCATGTTTATCCCCGTCAAGGGATGTTACCGTATAAGTACCGCAACTTGTTGCATTACAATTGGATTATGGATTCACCTCAAACAAAGAATTGTTTATATGCAAGCAAAAAACATGCAAATGAAATAATCAATAAATTATTAAAGTTATAAATGTATTGGACTCATGATAGAAAAAAGGGAGAAATAGTTTACATAATTATGGATAAGAAAATACTCTTTGTGAACCCATACCCTGCGGGAGAGGAAGAGTCCGGCCGCAGAGATGGGCAGCCTGAATACGTCAGCTCTTCAGGCTTTTGTATATGGTGGTCTGGATTCTTCTCTGGAACAGCCTTCTGAGAATATACGTTCTGATAAAATCGGCCATCATCGAGATCTCCGTTGTTATCTTGATGTTTTCCTTTGAAGATTTCCCCTTGACCGTCTTTTTCCTCAAGGCGATCTCCTGGTCGATGATCTGGTTCCCGAGATTGATATAAAAACTGAGTTCCCTGATATCCTGGCCATAATCCATGATCCTTTTCAGCACATCCCTGGCGAATCTGATATCTTCCTGGTTATAGCGCGTTTCGTCCTTCTCCTGGATGTACGGCATGATCAGCCCTGTTTTTAGGGCAAGGTCAAGCTCTTGCTCGCTGAAGCCGGTGAGCTTCAGAAACTCGGCTTTACCCACAAGGGTTGCAGGAAGGTCGGCCTGCGTGCCGAAAACCGCATCTTCAATGGCCTCGGCCTCCTCAAGGGTCAAACCCTCGTCTATCCTCCGCAGGATGTTTCTTATGACCGAGAGGGGAAAATACTTTGTCTCCTGCAGGTGGCGGATTGCTTGAATCTTCTCGATGCAGCCTTCATCGTAGTAGGCCATGCTCTTGTTTACCTTGGTAGGCTCGGGAAGCAGGCCCTGTCTTACGTAATAGCGGATGGTAGAAGGAGGAACTCCGCTTTTCTTTGCAATCTCCCCAATTTTTAATTCCATACCAGACTCCTTTTAAGCATGAAGTGAAACTATAAGATTCTTCTATAAACTATCAACTAACCGCTGTCAAATAGGCCAAATTGTGTCCAGGGGCAACGATGTATATATGACAAAGGAAGATGAAAATGTGAAAGGTCAGATGGTCGAAATTATTCTGGATGAAAAAGATGAACGCAAGATATGCTGAGTCAATTCAAAGATCCGGCAGCCATGGTGATAGCCCAAAGGACATTCTTCTTCATCAGGCGCCGGATCTTTATAATTTCACGATAGCTTACTTGCCTCGATAATATGTCATGGCTTCCGGAATCATCTCTCTAATCTTCCGAATACGGTCCTGGTCAGCAGGGTGGGTGGACAGGAAGACGGGAGGAGATTGCTTGTTCGATTCATTGAGCATTCTTTCAAAGAAAGTCGGGGCCTCTCTCGGGTCATACCCAGCCTTTGCCATCAGCGTCAGCCCTATCTCATCTGCTTCATATTCATGTCTTCTGCTGAAAGGCAGCGCCACGCCTACCGTACTTGCGAGTCCGTACCCGACGTTTACCGCCTGGACAGCCGCCGGGCTTCTTCCGGCTATGGCAACGTTCAGACCCTGTTGTCCGAGCTGGAGAAGAAGCTGCTGGCTCAAGCGCTCACCTCCATGACGGGCGATTGCGTGGGCGATTTCATGGGCCATTACAAAAGCAAGTCCTGACTCGGTCTTTGTGTAGGGTAAGAGTCCGGTATATATAGCAACCTTGCCGCCGGGCAGAGCGAAGGCATTTGCGGTTTTATCGTTATCGATAACCGTAAACTGCCAGTTGTATTCCGGCTTGTCTGCGATGGAGGCTATTCGTGTTCCGATCCTGTTTACCATTGCGTTGATCTGCGGATCTTTTGATATTTTTTCCTTTGCAAGAGTCTCCTGGTAGGCCTGGAGACCGAGGTTAGCCTCCTCCTGCTCGGAAACGAGTATGAGCTGGCTTCTGCCGGTAACCGGTGTAGTGGCGCAGCTTGAGAAAGTTACCGCAGCCAAGAGAAAAAAGAAAAAATATTGGATAGATAGAAAAGCACTCTTCATGGGATCAATCTCCTTTAACCGACTCTTTATCGGCTTTAAATGTAATAAGATTGGCAAATCAATTCAAGACTAAACACAGTAATTACATCCAATCCAGCATGCTGAGATGAAACCGCGGCATGTATTCATAGTGAGAAGATATATCGAACGATGACAAAAAATACAAGGACGCCGAGCAGTCATGGCTCATACAATAGGGGTGTTACTTTTATTTCTAATATATGTGAAAAAGATTTCACATATATAATTAATAGCCTCTCAAATACCCCCGGCCAACGCTTTTTGACAGGTGCAACCTTATAATATTTCATAATTAATTAATTAATTATTAGATGGTACAAAATGTGCATTATTGAAATGTTTGAGCTTTTTAAATGCAGTCAGAGTAGAGAGAGTTTCTCATAGGCATAATGCTTATCCAGCCGTTCTATTTGAGCTCGATTTTTGCTGATTTACTCTGAAACAAAATGAGATGGATAAGGGGGGTCATTCTCATGGAGAAGGCGAGGATACCTTTTGTATTTATTTGTTTCTTCATCCTGTTTGCGATCTCGTCAATAGCGCACGCTGCTGAAGCTACCATAACCGCATCGCCGAACCCGATTGCCCAGGGTGATTCTACAACTCTTTCCTGGTCAACGGTGGATGCGGCTTCAGCAAGCATCGAACAAACCATAGGGACAGTCGTGAATCCAATCGGGACTGTGGCAGTACCCACTGGAAGCATGATTGTTGCACCTTCCGAGACGTGCACCTATACGATTACCGCCACAGACATAAGCGCCGGACCCCAGGCAACGAGCAGTGTGACTGTTACCGTCAACCCATTACCAACCGCTACCTTCAGCGCTACTCCCAATCCAATCACGGAAGGCCAATCATCGACTCTTGCCTGGACTACATCGGACGCGACAGAAGTCTGGATCAGCGAGGGGATCGGTACTGTCGAGGCTAACGGATCGAGGATAGTAACTCCCGCCGTTACCCGGGAATACGTATTGGTAGCCTCGAACGCAGCCGGTTCAGTGACCAGGTACGCAACTGTTGTAGTAAATAGTGCCGTGTCAGTAGATATCACCACATCACCTTCTCCGATTTCACAGGGAGGGAGTTCTACACTGTCATGGACATCATCAAATGCGGTCAGTGCCGTCATCGATCAGGGCATCGGAACAGTCGCGGTTAATGGCACGTATACTGTTACCCCTGCGGTCACCACCACCTATACTATTACCGCTACAGGACCCGGCGGCAATACCACCACAGACAGTGCCACCGTCACGGTGAACATTCCACTGACCGTTGATATCGCTGCCTCGCAGACAAACATCATGCCGGGCTTGTCGACAACCCTTTCCTGGACATCGACGAGCGCAGTCTCCGTGAGTATCGACCAGGGCATAGGCTCGGTGAATCTGAGCGGGTCGCTGAGCGTCTCTCCTGCCGTAACGACAACATATACGATAACAGCGCTCGATTCAGGCGGGAGCAGCTTGACGGACACGGTAACGATTACGGTAAGTTCTTCGCTTCCCGTATGCGATATCTCTACAAGCGCTGCTATGATTGCCTCAGGTGGAAGTGCAACTTTGAGCTGGCTGACGAATTATGCCAATTTAATAACGATCGATCCCGGCATAGGCGCGGTTTCCGAGTGCGGGACAAGAGTCGTTTCTCCGACAGTAACCACTACCTACACGATTAGCGCCACAAACGGAAACGGTACATCAACCGACCGCGTAACTATTGGCGTGGGATCACAACCGCCCATGATAGATCTGACCGTAACACCCGGGGTGGTTGCTGCAGGAGGTCTTGCCCGGCTTAGCTGGAAGGCCAGCAACGCCACCTCTGTCACTATCGATAACGGAATAGGCGCTGTCGCGGTAATGATGGGCACCAGAGATATAAGACCAACAATAACCACCACATATATGATTACCGCCTCCGATGCGAGCGGCGCGATAGTGACGGACAAGGTTACCGTCCTGGTTGCCCAGGCTCCCTCTGTCATTATTTCTGCGTCTCCCCAGGCAATGGGCGTTGGTGACAGCGCATCCCTCATGTGGAGCGCTGCGGGAGCGGAGAGTATCAGCATCGATCAGGGGATCGGCACGGTTGCATCCAGCGGGACGATGACCGTAACACCCAAGGTGACGACCACATACATCATAAATGCAACCAATGTGTATGGGACAAGCACCGACAGTGTGACCATAACCGTAGACCAGCCTCCCACCGTAAGTATCACCGCCACCCCCGCCCAGATCATTCAGGGGGACCAGGCCCAGTTGAGCTGGACATCCACCGATGCAACGTCTGCAACCATCGAGCAGGCAATCGGAACAGTGACCCAGTCACTGGGGTCGGTGGCTGTGCCGAACGGTACTTTGAACGTTTCTCCTTCGGCCACGGCAATCTACACGATTACGGCAACGGGTGAGGGGGGCTCGAAAAGCGATCAGGTTACCGTTACCGTCTACCCGATACCGGTCATTCCGACATTCTCTTCATCTCTTGCAACGATCACCGAGAGAGAAAGTACGACCCTCTCCTGGACGACGCAATATGCCACAACGGTTCTTATCGATAACGGCGTAGGGAATGTGGCGCTGAACGGATCTAAAATCGTATGGCCTACTGTCACGACCACGTACACGATCACGGCGAGCAGCCAGTACGGGTCCACGACTGCGGCATCGACCGTAACGGTCAACCCCCTTCCTACAGTAAGCCTGTCCGTTAGCCCGGTTGAAATCACGGAAGGCGACCAGACCATGCTGTTCTGGAGTTCTACGAATGCAACGAGCTGTACGATAGTGCAGGATGTGGGAACTCCCATCGGGACGGTTGCTTTGAACGGTTCTATGGCTGTATCACCGGCTCAAACCACAATCTATACCATTACAGCAACCGGTGATTACGGAACAGCTGCAGCGAGCGCCACTGTAACGGTGCACACCCGGCCGAGAATCACGACCTTTGCGGCGAGTCTTGCCACGATCAACGAAGGCGACAGCACGGAGCTGAGCTGGACGATCGATGGAGCGACGAGTGCATCCATTGATCAGGAACTAGGCACGGTAAATAACATAAGCGGCACTTGGTCTGTATCTCCCTCGGTTACGACGACCTACAAGCTTACGGCGAGTAACCAGTACGGCACGGACGAGATGAGCGTAATGGTGACGGTAGGTGATAAGCCTACGGTGAACGTTTACGCACAGCCCGCCACAATTACGGCGGGCAACAGCACGACGTTGAGCTGGAGCTCTGCGAATGCTACGAGCTGCACTTTGAGCCAGAGGATAGGAACGGTAGAGACGCCTCTAGGAACGGTCGCTACGAGTGGGACGCAAACGGTAACTCCTGTTGAGGACACGGTCTACATAATTACGGCTATGAATGCTTCAGGCTCGACGACAGCCGAAACGGCTGTCATCCTGAACACGAAGCCGGTGGTAACGAGCTTTACAGCGGCACCTGCATCCATCAATGAGGGAGGGAGCTCGACGCTTACCTGGACGGTGGCGGATGCGACTTCGGTAAGCATCGACCAGGGGATAGGCGCGGTGGAAGCGGTTACCGGGACCAGGACCGTGAGCCCTGTAGTAACGACGACATACACCTTGACGGCGGGCAACGTCTACGGGACGACGACGGCGAGCGTGACGGTGACGGTAGGGAACATACCGGCGGTGAGCATTACTGCGCAGCCGACATCCATAACAGCGGGCAATAGTACGACGCTGAGCTGGAGCAGTGCGAACGCGACATTGGTGAGCATTGACCAGGGGATCGGGACGGTGGCGCTGACGGGATCGCAGGCGGTATCGCCTGCTGGGACGACGACGTACACGGTTACGGCGACGAACGCAGCCGGGACGAACACAGCGAGCGTTATGGTGACGGTGAACACGAAGCCGGTGGTAACGGGGTTTGCAGCGGCGCCTGCAACGATCAATGAGGGTGAGAGCTCGACGCTTACCTGGACGGTGGCGGATGCGACTTCGGTAAGCATCGACCAGGGGATAGGCGCGGTGGAAGCGGTTACCGGGACCAGGACCGTGAGCCCTGTGGTAACGACGACATACACCTTGACGGCGGGCAACGTTTACGGGACGACGACAGCGAGCGTGACGGTGACGGTAGGGAACATACCGGCGGTGAGCATTACTGCGCAGCCGACATCCATAACAGCGGGCAATAGTACGACGCTGAGCTGGAGCAGTGCGAACGCGACATTGGTGAGCATCGACCAGGGGGTCGGGACGGTTGCCTTGACGGGATCTCAGCCGGTAATGCCTGCTGTGACGACGACGTACACGGTGACGGCGACGAACGCAGCCGGGACGAACACAGCGAGCGTGACGGTGACGGTGAACACAAAGCCGGTGGTAACGGGGTTTGCAGCGGCGCCTGCATCGATCAACGAAGGACAGTCGACTACTCTGTCCTGGGACGTGACTGGAGCGACGGGGCTGAGCATCGACCAGGGGATCGGCGAGGTAAGCCCGACGGATATCGGAAGCACGACCGTGAACCCGGTGGTGACCACTACGTACACGTTGAGTGCTACCAATCAATACGGGACGACGACGGCGAGCGTGACGGTGACGGTAGGGAACATACCGGCGGTGAGCATTACTGCGCAACCGACATCCATAACGGCGGCAGACAGCACGACGTTAAACTGGAGCTCGGCGAACGCGACGTCAGTGAGCATCGACCAGGGTATCGGTACGGTGGCACTGACGGGATCTCAGTCGGTGTCGCCTGCTGTGACGACGACGTACACGGTGACGGCTACGAACGCAGCCGGGACGAACACGGCGAGCGTGACGGTGACGGTGAACACGAAGCCGGTGGTAACGAGCTTTACAACGGCACCTGCATCCATCAATGAGGGAGGGAGCTCGACGCTTACCTGGACGGTGGCGGATGCGACCTCGGTAAGCATCGACCAGGGTATCGGCGCGGTAAGCCCGACGGATATCGGAAGCACGACCGTGGGCCCTGTGGTAACGACGACATACACCTTGACGGCGGGCAACGTCTACGGGACGACGACGGCGAGCGTGACGGTGACGGTAGGGAACGTACCAGCAGTGAGCATCCAGGCGCAGCCTGGTACGATCACGGCGGGGGATTCTGCGACGTTGAGCTGGGGCACTGCGAACGCGACCGGTGCGAGCATCGACCAGGGGGTCGGGACGGTTGAGGTGATCGGGAGCCGGACGGTGAATCCGACAGTGACGACGACGTACACAATCACGGCAACGAACGCTGCCGGGTACAGCACGGCGAGCGTTACGGTGACGGTGAACTCGAAGCCTGTGATTACAAGCTTTACGGCATCGCCTGCATCGATCAATGAGGGTCAGACGACTACACTGTCCTGGGATGTGACCGGGGCTACCGGATTGAGCATTGACCAGGGAATTGGGGCAGTGAGCCCGATAATAATCGGGAGTACCTCGCCGTTGAGCCCGGTGGTGACCACTACGTACACGTTGAGTGCTACCAATCAATACGGGACGACGACGGCGAGCGTGACGGTGATGGTAGGGAATATACCAGCCGTGAGCATCCAGGCGCAGCCTGGTACGATCACGGCGGGGGACTCTGCGACGTTGAGCTGGAGCAGTGCGAACGCGACGTCAGTGAGCATCGACCAGGGTATCGGTACGGTGGCACTGACGGGATCGCAGGCGGTAATGCCTTCTGTGACGACGACGTACACGGTGACGGCTACGAACGCAGCCGGGACGAACACGGCCAACGTTACGGTGACGGTGAACTCGAAGCCTGTGATTACAAGCTTTACGGCATCGCCTGCATCGATCAACGAAGGACAGTCGACTACTCTGTCCTGGGATGTGACCGGGGCTACGGCGTTGAGCATTAACCAGGGAGTCGGGTCAGTAAGCCCCACGGATATCGGAAGCACGACCGTTGGTCCGGTGTTAGTAACGACGACATACACCTTGACAGCAGGCAACGTCTACGGGACGACGACGGCGAGCGTGACGGTGACGGTAGGGAACGTACCGGCGGTGAGCATTACTGCGCAGCCGACATCCATAACAGCGGGGGACTCCGCGACTTTGAGCTGGAGTTCTGCGAATGCGACCTCAGTGAGCATCGACCAGGGTATCGGGACGGTGACGCTGACGGGATCGCAGGCGGTATCGCCACTGGTGACGACGATGTACACGGTGACGGCGACGAACGCAGCCGGGACGAACACGGCGAGCGTGACGGTGACGGTGAATGCAGTACCGACCGCAACAATAACTGCAAGCCTAGCTACGATAACGGCCGGCAGCAGTACGACATTGAGCTGGACCACTACTGGTGCAACGAGCGTGGTCATCGACCAGGGCATCGGCACGGTTGCGGCTGAAGCATCTATAGACGTGTACCCCACAGTGACGACCACCTATACAATTACGGCCAGCAATTCCTATGGATCGGATTCTACAAGCGTGACCGTGACAGTCGGGTATGTGCCCACAATCAGCATTACGGCAGATCCCGCAGCTATCAACTCGGGAAGTTCTTCGACTCTGTCTTGGAGCGTTTCGAACGCTGAAAGCGTAAGCATCGATCAGGGGGTAGGGACGGTTACGTCCACTGGTTCCACACCTGTATCGCCGACAGCGACTACCACCTATACGGTTACGGCTATCAACTCCTTCGGTCAGGCCACGAGCAATGTCACAATAACCGTTTACTCGACCCCGACCGTAAGCATCCAGGCAACACCTTCGACAATCAATGAAGACGACAGCGCGACACTGTCCTGGACTTCCACGGACGCAGCGAGCGCCACCATCGACCAGGGCATCGGTGCGGTTGCGACGAGCGGATCGGTTACGGTGAGCCCTTCGGATACCACGACATATACAATCACGGTAACCGGTCCTGCAGGAACTGGTACAGCCAGTACTACCGTAACCGTGAACAAGAAACCCACCGTGAGCATCTCAGCAAACCCTGGCGGTGTAATTTCCGGAAACCCGACGACCCTCTCATGGGAGTCATCAAACGCTGACAGCGTGAGCATCGACAATGGTGTTGGGACTGTTACACCGAATATAACCGGGACTTCTTCTGTAAGCCCATCCTTGACCACGACCTACACAATCACGGCAGCAAATGCATACGGATCCAAAACAGCCAGCGTCACCGTGGCAGTGGGAGAGATTCCGACAGTAAGCATCAGCGCAAGCGACACCGAAATCGCACCGGGTGGTTCAACGACCCTTTCGTGGACTTCTTCTGGCGCGGACAGCGTGAGCATCGACCAGGGAATCGGGACGGTGGCATCCAGCGGATCGATGAGCGTGACCCCTTCGGTGACCACCACGTACACTATATCTGCGACGAACCAATTCAGCGTCACACCCAGCACAAGCTCGGTCACGGTGACGGTGGCGGACGTGCCGACGATAAGCACATTCAGCGCGACCCCAGCAACGATCACACAAGGGTCATCAACGAGTCTGAGCTGGACGGTGAGCAACGCAACGGGCGCTAGCATCGACCAGGGGATCGGCACGGTCGACCCGGCGAGCGGGAGCACGTCCGTCAGCCCGGCAGTGACGACAACCTATACGATAACGGCGAGCAGTGCATACGGGACAGTGCAGCAGAGCGTGACCGTGACCGTGAACAGCCTGCCGACGGTGAGCATGACTGCAAGCCCGACGAGCATCGGCGCAGGTTCTTTGAGCCTGCTGACCTGGAGTTCCTTGAATGCAGCGAGCTGCGAGATCACACAGGATGTGGGGACGAACATAGGTACAGTAGCACTGAGCGGATCGATGCCGGTAACGCCAACTATGACGACGACCTATACGATCACGGCGACGAACGCGAGCGGCACCGACACAGCGAGCGTGATGGTGACGGTAAACGCTGTGCCGACGGTAAGCATATCCGCGAGCACAACCACGATCATCCAGGGCGAATCCACCACGTTGATCTGGAGTGCAAGCAACGCGGACACCGTGATCATCAACAACGGCATCGGAACGGCAGCGGCAAGCGGTACCACGGAGGTAACTCCGGCGGTCACTACAACCTATATCATTACTGCCTCCAATGAATTCGGGACAGCTACTCAGAACGTGACAATAACCGTGAACGGACTGCCGACGGTGGCGTTTACGGCGGATCCCAGTGCTGTCAACCAGGGCTCTTCGTCGACGTTGAGGTGGACGAGCACGAATGCGACGGGTGTGAGCATCGACCAGGGGATCGGTACGGTAGACTTGAACGGGTCACTGGTAGTGACCCCTGTGGTGACGACGACGTACACGATCACGGCGAGTAACGCCAACGGCACGGACACAGAGAGCGTGACGGTGACGGTAGCCGACGTGCCGACGATAAGCGAGTTCATCGCGACGCCGAATTCGATTGTTCAGGGTAATGCGACGACATTGAGCTGGACGGTGGCCAACGCGGCATCGGTGAGCATCGACCAGGGCATCGGGACGGTTGAGACAACGACCGGGACACGGTTGGTTGCGCCCACGGCAACGACCACGTACAGGCTGACGGCAA
>DIXF01000018.1 GCA_002448235.1 Syntrophaceae bacterium UBA6087 | reverse complement strand
GACATTCTTCTCCGGCATTGACACCCGCCATGGAAGTCATCCCCTTCAGTGCCAATGCAGCTGGCGCGGCCATCACCGCCTTCGGTCTCTCATTGATTGCCCGTGATGGATTGCTGGCTCTGGTTGCCTCCGTGTTTATGCTGGCAACCATAGGATTGGTTGTTCTTAAATGGCTCTGAAACCGAGTTAATCCTATTCGAATTCAGGAGACAAATGCTGCTCTCCTAGAGGAGAACAGACGATCGATCCATCACAGGTATCTTTACGCATAATTCACGTTTGAATGCTTATTCAGCTATGATTAAAAATAACCTTTACAAATTATTTGATATGTCAAATATATTTTCTTAATATCTTCCGAGGAGATTGTTATGGACGACAGGATTTTTTATCACCTCTCTCAATCTGAAAACAAAATAAAGATATATATGAAAAAAGTCTTCAAGGAAAAAGGGATCATCATTTCTCCTGCCCAAATCGGCATCCTCTTCCTGCTCTTAAAGAACAATTCGCAGTCCATGAGCGACCTGAGCACTGCCCTGGAAATTGACAACTCATCAATAACGCGCCTGGTTGACAATCTCGAAAGGTTGAACTTTGTAAAACGGGAACTGAATCCCGGAGACAGGAGACAGTTCTTCATCTCCCTCACAGGGGAAGGGAGAAAAGAAATCAATAGGACAAAAAAAGTTGTAAGGGAAATAAACGGAAAGATGAAGGAAGGCATCCCTGAAAACGAACTTGGGGTGTTTTTTAAGGTCATCAATCAAATGTGTATGAACCTTGGCAAATAATGCTTTACATCAAAGGTTTTACCTTGACAATTATTTGCTATATCAAATATTGTAACAGCAATTAATAAGAGGAGAGGAGGTCTTTTATGGACAGCTATGATAAATTCCAGGAGTTAATAAATAACCACCCATCAGGGGCTCCAAAATCAAAGGCGTTCCATGACATCTTGCGAATCCTGTTTACCGAACAGGAAATCCAGGTTGCACTCACCATGAGCTTCAAGAATAAGAGTGTCGAGGATATCGCAAAGGCAGCCAATCTCTCCATGGAAGAAACATCCCGCATACTCGAAACCATGGCAGATAAAACAATCATATATTGCAGGGAAAAGGACGGCAGAAAAACGTATGCCCTCGTCCCGACCATTCCGGGCCTTTTTGAATTCCCATTCATGCCGGGTGGCGGAACACCTGAAGCCGAACGTCTGGGCAAGCTCTGGGAGGAATACCATGCAGAAGCGATGGGGCTTGCGTTCTGCGGGAATCCCACCCCGCTCATGCGGGTAATACCGGTGGAAAAATCACTTGAAAGCGTGACCACGGTTCATCCGTATGAGGAGGTTGCTGATTTCGTTGAAAAGGCACCCTATATCGCCGTTACCAATTGCGCGTGCAGAGTGAGTGTCGGGAAATGTGACAAGCCAAAAGAAGTCTGCATGATCTTTGGTCCTTTTGGGGAATTCCTGGTCCAGCGGAGGCACGCCCGGCACGTTACCAAGGCGGAAGCCATGGAAGTCCTCAACATAGCTGAGAAAGCAGGTCTGGTTCACACGAGCAACAACAGCACCGACAGGGCCGGCCTGATCTGCAATTGTTGTCCTTGCTGCTGCACTGTCTTGAGAGGGAGAACCCAGCTCAATCATCCGCATGCGTTCTCTCCAAGCAGATTCGAGGCAAAAGTTAATAGAGATGAATGCACAGGGTGCTCTGTCTGTGCAGATGAGCGATGCCCGATGGGGGCTATCGAGATGAACGATGATAGCGCCTTCGTGCTTGTGGATAACTGCATTGGCTGTGGATTATGCGTATCAGGATGCCCGACCTCAGCCATATCATTGGTGCAGCGTGAGCTGATACCGGAAATTCCAGCCACTGTTCAGGAACTTGGGGCTAAGGTTTTGATGGAAAAAGGCAAGCTCGAAGGTTATCTCAGTATTATGCAGAAATAACATCCATCCATGCCTTGAGTTCTTCCACAGTTGCCGTCTTAGGGTTGGTAAACAGAAGACTGGTCTATTAGCGGACCGTTCGCAGTGGCGGCCGCGAAGAAGGCTTAAATAAAAGTGGTTCAGGCTGGTTTGGAGAGAAAACCATCCTGATTGAGACGTGAGTTCCCAGCGCTCAGTATTAATATAGATAGCAGATACGGAATCGCGAGGGAGGTCAACCATGGATCAGGATGACATTAAAGAAATGTGGTTAAAGGATCACGCCATCGATTGCCCGGTTTACACTGGGCGTATTTCGTTGAAGCAGTGCACGTTTTTCAGGTCGCTGCCGGCCGAAATGACCGGGCCCAATATAGTTGCCGGGGTCAGGGCCAGACGCAATTTTGATACCAGGGTCAGGGACATTGCCTGCGAAAGTTGCTCCACCTGGAAGGCCAAAGGGTTGGACCCTGAAGAAAAACAAAGAGGAACTCTCGAGAACGTCAAACGAAAAAAACAATGAGAACTCTTGTTTTCACACAAATAGCAGGAGTGTAATTATCAGGAGGATAGAGGGATGAAGCGGAAGGCATCGGCGGTTTGGAAGGGAGGCATAAAGGACGGGAAAGGGACTCTTTCGAGCGACAGCGGTGTGCTTGCAGACACTCCGTATTCGTTCAGCACACGCTTCGAAGATGCCAAGGGAACCAATCCAGAAGAACTGATCGCCGCTGCACATGCCGGGTGTTTTTCCATGGCGCTTTCCCTCATACTGGGTCAGTCCGGCCTGACGGCCGAGAGCATCGCCACCACGGCCACAGTCACGCTTGAGAAAGACGGACCAGGGTTCTCCATCACGGCAGTGCATCTAGACGTGACAGCCAGGATTCCCGGCGCCGATCAACAGGCCTTCGTGAAGGCCGCGGACGAAGCAAAATCCGGCTGTCCGGTGTCGCGAGTGTTGAACGCCAAGATAACCATGAACGCCAGACTCGAATAATTCATTTCACGCCTGCATCCAGTCAAATGTAAATTACTATAAGTCATTGTAGGGCAGATAATGCAATATTGCGTGGCAGTAGCAAAAGTCGGAATTTTCTCTCAGAAAGTATAGCTATGACATGGATCTCTCAATAAATGGTCCACAGATTCATTGTTGCCATATCTATAAGTTCATGAATTATCACCCCTGGCCCGGCACCTTGCTTTATGAAGACCTGAAGAAGGAGAACCTACTTAAGGAAGTGCATTATCGACACCAGCTCGGAACTGCAGAGCTAAGCTTCGTACATCCGCATTTTACAAGCGCCGAGGATCATGAAAACCTTCTCCGGCAGGTATTCAAAGATAACTATACGAGAAATGACCTTGCCATGGTCAGGATGGTCGAGACAACAGTAGCCGGTTACCTGCAGGCAACGCAGAATCACGCAAATCTCCAGTCAGAGGGCCTGACATGGAATCCGGAATCCTTGACGTATGAAAAAACTCCAGCCTTGATATCTATCTCTTCATGCAGGAGAGGATAAGGGTGATAAAGGAAGAAGCCTGCCGCTATTTCCAGTCGTTGCTGCCTGCTTTTCTGTTAGGATCCAACCTCAGGTTGCGCCTGAAGGCCCTTTCGGTGATGAGGCTTTTCCACAAGGCTCTTGGTCTGCCGAAAACGACCGACATACTCAAATCCCTGATGCTTACCGCGAGCGCTTTTATCGAGTTCACCCGGATTCTGGTAAGCAGGGCAGGCGGGCATGAAGGGGCCATCCTCCAGCCTTCCGCTTACCGGGTAGAATATCGGGGAATCGCTTTCTTTGGAAAAGATAAACAGGTTTAATCAGACAATTCGCCTCAAGCACGCTGGGGTCAGATAAGCATTCAGAATAGTCTCGTTTTGGAAATGAATATGATTCAAGATAAATATCACATAAAATAATATTACGGAATAGGTCGCTACAATGTATCAATCAGGAAAAAGATTCTAGCTCGTTATAAAAGACCAGTATAAATAGGATAATATGAGATTATTATGGATGCGGTGTCTTTTAACTTCAAAAAGGTATCCTGATTAAAATATGTTCATCAAAGCGTAAACGCTAAGATCGCAAATGTGCGGCACAATGGTATGCCTAAAGGCTGCAAACCAATATAATTAAGGGTAACATATTAAATTAAAAAGACATAAAAAAAGAGGTGCTGAATAATATCTCAATCAAAAAAGGTTGACAGTGTTTTAAATCACGAGTAGAATAAAATTCAGGATAAAAATAAATCAAGTGAGATTATATTCGGTACGGGTGAAGCAAGATCTTCTAGAGGAGAGCTGAATATGGGTAAGATTAATAAAGTTGGGGTTGTTGGGGCTGGCATGATGGGTTCTGAGATCGCGCTTTGTTTTGCTGCATCAGGTATCAATGTTGTGATCCATGAAACATCCCTTGATCTGGCTAAAAAAGGAAAAGAAAGATTAAGCGGCATCCTTGATAAGTCAATTAAGAAGGGGAAGGCAACCGAAGAGGAGAAAGAACAATCTCTCAACCGAATCGATTTAACAGATAATTTTAATGGCTTCGATTCTGTTGATGTTGTTCTTGAAGCGGTATTTGAAGATTTAAAGACAAAGAAGGATGTGTTTTCCCGACTGGATAAGATCTGTAAGCCTGAATGCATCTTTGCTACGAACACCTCCAGCATGCCGATAACTCTTCTTGCTACATCGGTGAGTTCGGATCGGATCGGTAAATTTATAGGAGCACATTTTTTCTCGCCGGCCTCTGTTATGAAACTGGTAGAAGTCATACCAGCGCTTGATACGGATGAAGAATCAGTAACTTTCATGATAGAATGCTGTCGAGAGATCGGTAAAACACCTGTGAGGGTGAAAGATGTTGCAGGATTTGCCGTCAACAGACTGCTCCATGCAATGTGGGTTGAGGCATGCAGACTGCTGGAAGAGGGCGTTGCAACGCCTGAAGATATCGATTTGGCCTGTAAATTCGGTTTGGGTCACCCGATCGGCCCGTTTGCGCTCATGGATCTGACCAGTAATGACTTGAACTTAAAAGTCGAACACATACTGTTCGATGCGTACGGAGAAAGATTCAGGCCAAGACCTGTACTGAAACAGCTGGTTGATGCAAACCATCTGGGCAGAAAAACCGGGCGGGGCTGGTACAACTATAACAAATGAAATCAATGAGGCACAAACATTGCAACCACGAAAGAATGATAAAAAAACTTTACAAACACCACATTACATGATGATTAAGCGGAAAGCAGATATATTATAATATGGAGTTATTATTATGACCGAAGATAAGAGGGCAAAAATATTAGCTTCCGCTGAAGAGATCATGTCTGAAAAAAGGCTGGCAGACACCACGATATCAGAGATAGCCGCGAAGGCAGGTGTGGCTGATTCGGTAATTTACCAGTATTTCAAAGGGAAGGAAGATTTATTATTCTCCGTACCCGGTGAGCGGATGAAGGAAGTATTATTTTTGCTTGGTGAGCATCTGCAGGGCATCCGGGATGCGGAAAGCCGTCTGAGCAAGATGATCTGGTTCCATTTGCGGGACATTGATACTCACCCGGGATATGGCAGGATACTGCTTCTGGATTGCAGGTCTTCACCCGACTTCTATCTGACGCCGGCTTACCAGCTCGTCAAAGAATATTCGGATGTCCTGTATACCATATTAAAAAAAGGCGTGGAGGACGGATCTTTCAGATCTGACCTGAATATCAAGATAGCGCGCGATATCATACTCGGGACTCTCGATTCAGAAATAATAAGCTCTCTTGCCCTGGGCGAAATTGCAGAAGGGGCTCCGGACCACGAGGATATCATGTCATTAGTTCATGCAATGGTTACCTCAACTGCCAGGCCGATCTACAGTAAGTCGGACAGGATTCTCAGGGCAGCTGAGAAGGTTTTTGCCGAGAAAGGATTTACCAAGGCGAAAATATCCGAAATTGCAAAAATCGCCGGTATCTCGGAGGCAACAGTATACGAGTATTTTGAAAATAAAGAGGATGTATTTCTCTCTATTCCTCAGAAACGCTTCCAAGAAAATCTGGATGAACTCTCTGAAACGTTCCACATAAAGCATCCTGTGAGAAAACTGAAAAGATTTACCAAATACTACTTCTTCCTTCTCCTTACAGAAGAAGATTTCTTGAAGGTTTTCCTTCTTCAGCTCCAGTTGAATACACGCTTTTACACCTCGAAATCGTTCGAGAGCTTCCAGCGATATTTTACGGTGATTGAAGGAATCATAGAAGAAGGCAAGAGCGAAGGATATTTTAGGGCCGATGTGAATCCTCGTGTATTCAGAAATATGTTCTTTGGTGCGTTCAGTCATCTAGCACTTCGATGGATAATGTCAGAAGATGGAAGAGAGCCTGACAAAATAAGGGAAATCCAGCACGCGACAGATCTGTTCTGTTCGGCGGTTATGACTTTTAACGGCGAAGAGGATTGAAACAATGTTTATCATATCGAAAAAGCAGATTTATCAGGAGAGTAACAAAGGGATTGGATAAATTATAACATAGCTGAATAGGGTTCCGCCTCGAGCCGGCCAACTCGAAGCGGGCGTAAGAACGTAAAAAGCGGGCATTGTGGGAGCCTACATAACCACAATGCCCGCTTTTTTGTTGCCCTGATATAGGTAACTAAACGTAAATTAAAGGTATTTAAGGCGAAACAAAAAAATGATCCGTCAAAGAAAATGAGGGGGAGAAGACAATGAGCAAAAAAGATGACGTCGTAATCGTTAGTGGAGTGAGAACACCATTCAGCAAGTTTGGCGGAACCTTGAAAAATATTCATAGTACGGATCTGGGATGCATAGTCATCAAAGAGAGCCTCAAGAGAGCAGGACTCAAGGGTGAAGATCTGGATGAACTGTACTATGGGATGTGCGATCAGGCAGAAGCCGCCCTTTTTGATAATGTAAACGGCAGACAGGCGCTGCTTCGAGCCGGCCTGCCTCAAACCCTGGTGTCACTCACTATAGACAGGGCATGCTGTTCTTCACTCTGTGCGGTTCATCTTGGGAGAAGGGCTATTTTATTGGATGAAGCAGATGTATGCATGTCTGTGGGTGCCGAGAACATGGGAAATACCCCGCTGCTGATAAACGGGCATCGGTGGGGATCGGGAATGGCTCCGCTTCTGATTCAGGATTATCTCAATCCCATTACGTACCGCGAATATTCTCCCTTGGGAAGAGATGCCGGAGAGATCGCGCTTGAATATGGGATATCCCGGGAAGAGCAGGACAAATGGGCGGTAGGGTCACAGCAGAAATGGGCCATGGCTGACAAGGCGGGAAAATTCAATGATGAGCTCGTGCCCGTGCATGTACCACAGAAAAAAGGCGACCCGACCATTTTTGACAGAGACGAATTTCCGAAGCCCAATACCACGCTGGAAGGCCTGGCGAAATTAAAGACCATATACGGAAGCCCGACGGTAACCGCCGGTAATGCTCCGGGGCTCGACACGGGAGCCTCTGCAGTGATCATCATGAGGAGATCCAGGGCAGAAGAGCTTGGTGTCAAGCCGCTTGCCACAATCATTTCAGTTGGCAGCGCCGCCAGTGAGCCGAGGAGAATGGCTGAGCTTCCCGGACTGGTAATACAGAAAGCGCTGAAAAAGGCTGATCTCAGTATCGACAACATGGACGTCATTGAGATCAATGAGGCCTTTGCCGCTGTTACCCTGGTATCCACCAAGATACTCGCTGATAATGATGAAACCAAATGGCGCGAGCTCCTGAAAAAAACAAATCCCAACGGCGGGGCAATTGCAATCGGCCATCCGGTTGGAGCAAGCGGGGCAAGAATTCTGATCACCATGATGCACGAGTTGAGAAGAAGGGGCGGCGGCTATGGAGTTTGCGGAATCTGCGGTGGTCTGGCACAGGGCGATTGCGCCATTATTAAAGTGGACGAATAATGGCAAGTTCCTGTTGGGCACCAATTAATGAAGCCGGGAGATAAGGGAATGAAATATTTAAAATATGAGATTGAAAATCATATAGCGACGATAACGATCAATCGGCCTGAAGTGCTGAATGCGCTGAACAAGGACCTCATCGATGAGCTTGGTTTGGCCATCGACGGCATGATGAATGAAGGCAATGCGCGTGTTCTGATCATAACCGGCGAAGGGAAGAGCTTTGCAGCAGGTGCCGACATTGTCCAGATGATAGAAATGAATCCTGCCCAGGCGAGGGGATTCATCTTCAGCGGCGTGTTCAATAAAATCGAAGCGCTTCCAATTCCGGTTATTGCTGCAATCAAGGGTTTTGCTCTTGGCGGCGGGTTGGAGCTGGCCCTTGCGTGCGATTTCCGTATCTGCAACGCCAAAGCAAAATTAGGATTGCCGGAAATCAAGCTCGGGATAATCCCCGGGGCAGGCGGGACACAGCGTCTGCCGAAGCTCATAGGATTGAGCCGTGCCCGGGAAATGATCTATTTCGGCGACATCATCGATGCAGAGAAGGCCTGCCAGTGGGGCCTGTGCGATAGGGTCGTAGAGGGAGATCCTTTAGAGCAGGCCAGAGAAATGGCCGCAAAGATCATCGAGAAATCCCCTGTTGCTCTTGAAGCTGCAAAGAAGACAATCAATTACGGTATAGATAAGGATTTGTCTTCCGGAATAGCCTTTGAAGCCATTGTGTGGTCCGATCTTTTCTCCACGGCCGATCAGAAAGAAGGGATGATGGCTTTCCAGGAAAAGAGGAAACCAACTTTTACCGGCAAATAAGTGAAGTGTGTAAGGGCCTGAGATGCATACCATTCGTAAAGGGGAGAGTGGACAAATGGAAAACAAATTAGCTGATTTAAGAGATACCCGTTTTGTTCTCTACGAACAGTTGGGAATAGAAAAGCTTTGCGAAACCGAGAAATATGCGGATCACTCCAAAGAGACCTTTGAAATGATCATCGATACGGCTGAGAAACTTGCCATAAATCAGTTTGCCCCGGTCAACAGCGAGGGTGACGAAATAGGGTGCGTTTTTGAACAAGGGACCGTCAGGTGCCCCGAAGTGTACCGAACTCCCTTTCAGAAATACTGCGAAGGCGGCTGGATGAGTCTTCCCGACGTATATGACGTTGGCGGCCAGAATGCACCTTTTGCCATGTATTTTGCCTGCCATGAATTGTTCTACGCCGCGAACCATGCGTTAACCGTTTATATGGGCCTTACCCACAGCGCAGCCAAGGTCACGGAAATCTTTGGAACGGATGAGCAGAAAAGGAAATACATGCAGCCCCTGTACGAAGGAAGGTACAGCGGTACCATGGATCTGACCGAGACCCAGGCAGGAAGCGATGTGGGTGTTGCGAGAACAAGGGCGATCAGGAATCCGGACGGCACCTATTCGATCGTCGGGGGGAAGATATTCATCAGCAGCGGGGATAATAATCTTACCGAAAACATCATTCATATTGTCCTGGCACGCATTGTAGGAGCACCTGAAGGGACCCGGGGCTTGTCTTGCTTTATCGTTCCCAAATACAGAGTGAACGACGACGGGACACTGGGTGAGCCCAATGATCTTACCTGCGCGGGCGTAGAGCATAAAATGGGTATACACGGTTCTCCCACAAGCGTTCTGAATTTCGGCGACAATGGCAAATGCGTAGGCGAGCTCTTAGGGCCCGAACAGAAAGGCATAGTCGTCATGTTTCACATGATGAACGAGCAGAGAGTGTTGGTGGGATTGCAGGGCCAAGCTCTCGGAAGCACCGCGTATCTGCATGCGCTTGACTTTGCACGGGAACGCAAACAGGGCAGCAGGTTCGGCTCGAAGGATTCAACTCAGGTACCCATCATAACCCATCCTGACGTGAGGAGGAATCTCTTGTGGATGAAGTCGTATACCGAAGGGCTGCGGGCTCTTATACTGTACACGACGTTCTGTATGGACATGGAGGCAGCAAGTGCGGGTGAGGATGACAAGAAGAAGTGGCAGAATATCGTGGAGCTGCTGACCCCCATTGCTAAAGCATATTCCACGGATAAGGGCTTTGATGTATGCACGCGGGCCATACAGGTTCATGGAGGCTACGGCTACTGCAAAGAATATAAGGTGGAACAGTTCGCCAGGGACTGCAAGATCACTGCAATCTATGAGGGCACGAATGCAATCCAGGCACTGGATCTGTTCGGCCGCAAGATTCGGATGAGCAGCGGTGCGGCATACAACACGGTACTATCGGAAATGAAAGCCGCGGTTGAAAAGGCCTCGGGAGTAAGCGAGCTTGCACCGTATGCCGGGGAAGTGGCAAAATCCATAACAGCGCTTGAAGAGATCACCCGTTTCCTCATTGAGAAGGCCTCCGGAGAAGATGCGTATCTGGCATACTCCTGGGCCACGCCATACCTTGAAATATTCGGCGACATCGTCTTGGGGTGGATGTTTATCTGGCAGGCATGCACAGCACATGAAAGCGAGGCCGGCAGCAGCGCCAATGACAAGCAGTTCTACGCCGGCAAGATCAGCACGGCAAAATTCTATATCGGATCACTGCTTCCCGCAGTTTATGGGAAGATAGATGCCATCAAACAGTTTGACCGGTCATTTGTTCAGATGGACGAAGCTCTCTTTCTTCCGTAATGATCAAGTGAAAGAAGAGGTGCAAATAATTAATGAGACAGGATCTTATGAACAATTAATAAACTAAATAATAGGAGTGCTACCATGCCGATGATGAACGCGAAGCAGTATGAAGAGTCACTGAGAAAACTTAAGCTTAAGGTATACATGTTCGGCAAGCGGGTGGAGAACGTGGTGGACGATCCGATCATCAGGCCGTCCATGAACGCGGTTGCAGCAACTTACGAGTATGCCCACAAGCCCGAGTATGAAGATATCCTTACCACCACGTCGCACATCACGGGCAAGAAGATTAACCGGTTCACCCACATCCACCAGAGCTCGGATGACCTGGTGAAGAAGAGCAAGATGGGCAGGCTCATGGGCTCGCTCACTGCCTGTTGCTTCCAGCGGTGCGTGGGCATGGACGCCATGAACGCCCTGTCCATCACCACCCATGCCATCGATGCCAAGTACGGCACCAAGTACTACAAGAGATTCCTCAAATATCTGGAATATGTCCAGGAGAACGACCTGGTCTGTGACGGCGCCATGACCGACCCCAAGGGCGACCGGTCATTGTCTCCGAACAAACAGGCGGACCCTGACATGTTCCTTCACATTGTGGAAGAAAGGCCGGACGGGATAGTTGTTTCGGGCGCCAAGGCCCACCAGACCGGAGCGGTGAACTCCCACGAGATCATCGTGATGCCCACCATCACTATGAGGGAGGAGGATAAAGACTATGCAGTGTCGTTCGCGCTGCCGAGTGATACTGAAGGCATCACTTACATCATGGGCCGCCAGTCCTGCGATACCCGCAAGCTCGAAGGTATGACCTTTGACCGGGGCAACATGTTCTACGGCGGGCATGAGGCGCTCGTGGTGTTCGACCGTGTCTTTGTGCCCTGGGAGCGCGTGTTCATGTTCAAGGAGTACGACTTCTCCACCATGCTCGTGGAAAACTTCGCCTCCTATCACCGCCAGAGCTACGCGTGCAAGGTGGGCGTGGGTGATGTGCTCATCGGCGCTACCCAGACCGTTGCCGAGTACAACGGGGCCGAGCGGGCATCCCACGTAAAAGACAAGATTATCGAGATGAACCACCTCAACGAGACGCTCTTCTGCGGGTGCATCGCCTGTGCGGCGGAAGGCCACCAGGAGCCGAGTGGAACGTATCAGAACGATCTGCTGCTTGCTAATGTGCACAAGCAGAACATCACCCGGCTTCCCTACGAGATTGCCCGGCTTGCCCAGGACATCGCAGGCGGGCTCGTGGTGACCTGCCCGTCAGCCCAGGACCTTGCCTCTCCTGAGGTGGGCAAGTGGGTGGATAAATACTTCAGCACTAAGGCCGGTGTCCCCACAGAGTACCGGATGCGAATATTGCGGCTCATCGAGAATATCACCATGGGCACCGCCGCCGTGGGATACCTCACCGAGTCCATGCATGGAGCAGGCTCGCCGCAAGCCCAGAGGATCATGATCGCCCGGCTTGTCAACATGAAGCAGAAGCAGAAGGTGGCCAGGTTCCTATGCGGCATCGACAAGGAAGAATAAAGGTCGGTCTGAAGTATTGCGGCGGATGCCGGGCTCAGTACGACCGTGTGGCTGTCGTGAAACGCATGAAAGAGGCTTTGCAGGCCCAGGTTGAGTTTGTTTCACCCGGCAGCCGGGAGGCAGAATGTATTCTTGTGGTCACTGGATGCAAGACAGCCTGTGCGGACATTGCCATGTTTTCAGATTGCAGGGTTCGTTTCATTACCAGCGAAGAAGATGCCGCAATCTGGATTGAGGAACAAAAGCACAGCAAAAAAAACGTATAGGGAGGATGAAATGAATATCGCCAGCTTTCTGACAAACACAACGGCACGAGTCCCTGATCAGCCAGCTATCAGATTTAAAGGAAAGACAATCACCTTCCGTGAAATGAACTCCAAGGTGGATGCAATGGCCCACGGGCTCAGAAAGATGGGGCTTGAGCCCCGGGATGTCTGCGTTCTGATGACAACGGATTCACCAAACTGGCCCATTGTATATTATGCATTGGCAAAGATAGGAGCAGTAGTGGTCCCGGTAAACCCTATCTATAAGAAAAGGGAGCTGGAGCACAGTTTCAGAGACTCAGGCGCAAAAGCATTTGTGGGCCACTGTGATTATCTGGCTGAAGCCGGGCTTGTGCTGGATGAAATGCCCAAAATCAAGATCAGAGTTGCCGAAGGCGATAATCCGCCCAAGGGATTTACTTCTTTAAACGATCTTTTTTTGGACGATGCGGGAGAATATCCTGTTTACCAGACCAATCCCAATGACAACTGGATTGTCATGTATACCAGCGGTACGACCGGTCTGCCCAAGGGTGCTGTCCTGACTCACTTCAACCTTATGAAGGATGCTGAAGTTATTGCAGCCGTGCGGTATACCGAGCCCCATGACGTTGTATTAAGCGTGCTTCCTCTTTTTCACTGTTACGGGCAGACTCACTCGCTCAACATATCGATTTATCTGGGTCTTACCATTCTCATGTTCGATAAGTTCAACGCAGAAGAGGTTTTTAAGGCCATTGAGGAGGAAAAGAGCACCCTTTTGTATGCTGTTCCGACAATGGTCAACAGGTTGGTTGAGCTTGCAGCCGTCAGGCCGCCAAAGCGGTCGGGTCTGCGCTTCTGTATTTCAGGAGGCGCATCGCTTCCCGTGGAGATTCTGCACCGTTTTGAAAAATTGTTTCATGCGACCATTTATGAGAGCTATGGTTTGACGGAATGTTCTCCGACCTGTGTGGAAAATCCTTTTGGAAAACCTCCTCGCCCAGGTTCCATAGGCCTGCCCATTCCTCCCTTTGAGGCGCGTCTCGTTGATGAAAACGATCATGATGTACCGAGAGGAGAGGTGGGTGAGCTGATAGTGACCGGGCCGGGAGTCATGAAGGGATACCTGAATCAGCCAGAAGCGACGGCCACAACCATGAGAGGCGGGTGGCTGCACACCGGAGACCTCGCCAGGATGGACGAAGACGGCTTCATCTATATCGTGGACAGGAAAAAAGACCTGATCATCAGAGGCGGTTATAATGTGTATCCGCGCGAAATAGAAGAAGTTTTATATACCATTGAAGACGTTATCGAAGCTGCGGTAATCGGCATGCCTCACCAGGACTTGGGAGAAGAGGTGGCAGCGGCAGTTGTGCTTCGTGAGGGTTCTACAATGACTCCTGAAGATGTGAAACAGTATGTAAAGGATCGTGTGGCAGCATATAAGTACCCAAGGATAGTCAACATCATGAAGCAACTGCCGAAAACGTCCACCGGAAAGATATTCAAGAGGGGTATTACTCTGGATTAAATCATTATCTTTATAACAAACCCCGCAGAATAGCTCCGGTCTGACAGCTGAGATCTGACCATATATCCTCCGAAAAGGCCAATGCCTGTCCAGAAGATCGGAGCTATTCGTTTTATGAGTCGAAAAGAGTAACGACCATTTCACTGATATACAAAAAGCCTCCTCTACCCCAGGCATGGAGGGAGAGGAAGCTTGATTATCTATGGATTCGAAGTTGGCGAAGTGCTAGAACAGCCTCGAAGAATCGGTCATGAGAGTCTTACCTGCTACCATGCGGTTGATCTGGTTGGTCCCTTCAAATATCTGGGTTAATTTGGCATCCCGCATGAGCTTCTCGACCACAGAACCCTTCATATAACCTGAACCGGCTAGTATCTGAACTGCATCCGTCGTGACTTTCATTGCTGCATCGGATGCAAAATATTTGGCGGAAGCAGCCTCTTTCGAGCACCGGATGTTATTGTCGAGCATCCAGCCGACCTGCAGATAGAGCGCGCGGGAGGCCATGACAAGAGTATTCATGTCTGCGAGCATGAACTGCACTGCCTGGAAATTCCCGATGGGCTGGCCGAACTGAACCCGCTCCTTTGCGTATGCTATGGATTCATCGAGCGCTCTCTGGGCGATTCCGGTGGATACGGCAGTGATATTTGCACGTCCTCTGTCAAGGGCCATCATGGCAAGCTTGAAGCCCTGTCCTTCGCCACCGATGAGGTTTTCCTTGCTGAGTTCAACGTCATCGAAGAACAGCTCGGCAACATTCATTGCCCTGTGCCCCATCTTGTCCTCGATCCGCCCCACGGTTATTCTCGGGGTGTTCCGGGGTACGGCGAAACAGCTGATGCCTTTTGCTCCCTTGCTCTTATCCACCGTGGCAAACAGGCATAATAAATCGGCATACTGGCCGTTTGTTATGTAGCACTTGGAGCCGTTTATCACATAGCCTTTGCCTTTTCTTGTGGCGGTCGTGTTCATTATTCCCGCATCTGATCCGGCATGGGGCTCGGTGAGGCAGAAGCATCCGCTTCGGTAACTTTTCGTCATATCTCCGATAAATTTCTTCTGCTGATCCGTGGTTCCGCCCAACTGAATTGCTCCCATGGACAGGTGGGATATTCCGATTATCTGCGATATGGCGCAGCACTCGTAATTCAATGCCTCGGTTACCAGATAATGATCAAGATACGACATGCCGGATCCGCCGTATTCTTTTGGTATGTTGGTATACATCAGCCCGGCTTTGAATGCTTCTTTGAGAATCTCTTCGGGATAGGTGCCGTCTCTGTCATATTCGACAGCTACCGGCCGGATCTGTTCATTTCCGAACTTTCTTGCAAGATCTAAAATACTTTTCTGTTCTTCGCTTAAGCTGAAATCTATCATCTTCTCCCTCACGTTCTTTGATTTGGGGACTTCGTCCCTTCAGGTTATTCCCCATTTATGTATTCACTCAGGATACCCTCTTGGTTCACGATTCATATGAATCCGTATGCGGTCCACCCGCCATCGATAGCAACGACCGATCCGGTCATATATGATGCTTCATCGCCTGCCATATAAACCGCAAGGCCCGTTATTTCCTCTGCATTGCCGATCCTTCTCTGCGGTATGCGCTTTTTAAGGGGTTCCATGTCCAGTTTCCCCTGCTGTTCAAGCTGCTGGATAAATTCCGTATTCAGGTAACCCGGAGCAATGGCATTCACGCGAATGTTTTTTTCAGCCCACTCGGCAGCCAGGACCCTGGTAAGCATGTTCACGGCAGCCTTGCTCGAACAATAGGCTGCCCTTTGAGGCACCGGGCTCTGCCCGAACGATGATGAGATATTTATGATGCATCCGCCGGTTCTGCGTTCGATCATATGCTGTGCAACCGCCTGGCTGCATAAGAATACTCCGGTAAGGTTCGTATCTATCGTCTTCTTCCAGTTTTCATAAGAGAGGCTCTCGGACGGGCTCACCATCGGGATCCCGGAATTGTTGATCAGAACATCTACTTTCCCGTACCGCTCAATCGTCTCGTTAACTGCGTTATTGATGCTTTTCGGGTCGAGAACATCCATACGGACAGGATAACTTTCACCTCCGGATATACTGATCTCGTGGCAGATTTCTTTCATCAGATCATATGAGCGTCCTGTGAGAGCTACGGTAGAGCCCTCATGGGAGAATCTCTTGGCAAGGGCTTTCCCGAGTCCTCTGCTTGCGCCGGTGATGATCGTCACTTTATTCTGCAGTACACCCATATTTTTTCTCCTTGGTACCTCTCAGGGCTTTTCTGACAAGAAGCGGGGGTGCATTCCATTGCTTTCGATACCCCTTCCTGCTGGATATTTTATGCACGCTTCATCATAAGCGTTTTATATCCGGACTGGACAATCGCGTTATCCTGGTTCACAAGTTCTAAATAGAGCCGTATCACGCCGCGATCTTTTTTGGATTTACTGGGCATCTTCCCGGCAACGCTCACCTTTGCCCGGATGGTATCCCCAAAATATATCGGGGAGAGGAAGTTCCATTCTTCAATGCCGAGAAAGGCGATTGCCGTGCCGTCAAGAAAGCCTGTCC
Source organism: Syntrophaceae bacterium UBA6087 (assembly GCA_002448235.1). Classification (GTDB taxonomy): domain Bacteria; phylum Desulfobacterota; class Desulfomonilia; order UBA1062; family UBA1062; genus Phosphitivorax. Next base: position 191,678 of record DIXF01000018.1, on the reverse strand, counting down.
GGAACAGAAGCCCATGGGATATGGACAGCCCGAGTAATCCATGGGCGATCCTTCTCCCGAATTGATTGCCCGTTGCAGCTTCTCCATCGGTGTGCAGTTCATTATAATCGCCGGTCATGGCGGCAAACATCACGACATCGGTTTCTGTTATCGTTCTAGAACGCGTTTCGAACTCTTCTTTATCGATCCAGTCATCAAAGTATCTCCCGCTCATTGTCATATCCTTGTCTTATGGTAAGTTACTGGCCAGCAATTTATTTAGCTACCTGCCTTTCCTTGAATGTATCTGCCGGGAAACAGTGTTGTCGTGATCATTTGCACCCTGTCATGCCTATTTTAGTGCTCCTTGCCCGAAGCCTGTCCATTAACGATTAACGATGATGAATTCAGGCACCGCGGGCAAGGCGTCATGATTCTTGGGATTAAGGCCTGTATCACGAAAGAAGCATGGACAGCCGCCGGCCTTCTACGCCGCAGATCTGAACCGTTTCTCCTGTTTCAGTCATGATACAGGCCCGTTTGACCAGATTTAAGTTCTCATACCCGTTTCATTGATTTCTATTTATTCCTGAAAATAGATCATCCGCCATAGCCGTAAATCAGGTTCGGCAGCCACAGTGCTATCTGCGGGAAAATCGCTACTATTACCAATCCAATCAACTGGATGATGATAAACGGAATAACAGCAACATAGATATCTTTGATTCTGACTCCTTCGGGAGCGATGCTCTTCAGGTAAAACAGGTTGTACCCGAAGGGAGGTGATATATACGCCGCCTGCATATTCATGATGAAAATTATGCCGAACCAGACGGGGTCATACCCCATGGCAGCAACAATGGGCGTGAGGATCGGTGCGGTAATCATGACTATTGCCGAAGGATCGAGCAGCATGCCCAGGCAGAAGAAAATAGCCTGTATTATGATGAAGACCCCCCATTTGCCGAACGGCAGATCCTGTACCAGGCCGCTGATGAAATCCGTTGCGCCCAATGCCATGTAAATTGTGGAGAAACAATAGGCACCAATAACGATCCACATCACCATCCCGGTCAGTTTCAATGTTCCAAAGGAAATGTCCTTGAATATCTTCCAGGAATACTGCTTGCTGACGATCATCAGCACAAAACTTCCCGCCGCACCGATCGCTGCGCCTTCAGTCGGTGTAGCGATACCCGAGAAGATTGAACCCAATACCGAGCAGATGAGCACCAAAGGACCGATAACAGCTCTTGTCGCTTTTATCTTCTCCTTAAAGGGAAGGGTCTCCTCTTCAGGGATACCAGGGCCGTTCTCAGGGGACATCTTGCATAAGATGAGGGTGTAAGCGATAAACAACGATGCAAGCAGAAGTCCGGGCACAATGCCGCCTGCAAAGAGTCTCCCGATGGAAACCTGGCAGATCATGCCGTAGATGATCATGGTAATACTCGGTGGAATAAGAATGCCCAGTGCGCCTCCCGCGCCGATACAGCCGAGTGCCAGTTTTTTGTTGTAACCCCGGGAAAGCATTGCGGGCAGTGCGATGAGGCCCATGGTGATCGTACCCGCTCCGCCGATGCCGGTCATTGCGGCAAAGAGCGTGCAGACGATAATGGCGGCAACGGCCAGGCCTCCACCCATTTTACCGCCCCATGTATAAAAGGCGTTAAAAAGCTTGTCCGCGATTCCCGAATGTTGAAGGATGTAGCCCATGAGCACAAAAAGTGGAACAGAGAGAAGGCCAAAGGACATCATGGCTTTCCCGAAAATCAGTGTGGGAATAACCGACATCGCGCCGGGGCCCCACAAGAAAAAGGTGAAAATAGCGCCGATGGATCCCAGCACGAACGTGATGGGAAGTCCAGACACCAGGCCGGCGATCATGGCGATAGTCAATAATAATGTAATCGTACCGGGTTCCATTAGTCTGCCTTCCTTTCCCCGTTAATGAGAGTCAAAATGTTGGACATGAACATAGCTGTGCCTTGGAGAAGCAATAAAAGGGCACCAAGTGGTATCATGAGTTTGACCGGCCAAATAATCGGGTGCCAGGTACTGATTGATGTTTCCTTCATTTCGACCGCGCGCATTGCAAAGTCCCACCCGAGCCACAAGAGGATACCGGCAAAAACAAAGAAAGCAGGAAATGTGATGATGTCCGCTATCGCCTTTCCCCGAACCGACAGGCTGCCATAGAAAAGATCCATATTTACATGAGCCTTTTCTTTCAGCGTATAGGCCCCGCTCGTTATAGTAAGCACAGCAAAGACCATAACGCTGATCTCGTGTGCCCATATCGTCGGGTGGTTAAAAAAGTTTCTCAGAATGACTTCCCATACGATGATTACCGTCAGAATCCAAGGAAACCACATAAGAATCCAACCGCTTATATCGACGGTTTTAGAGATAAATCGAATTATTCCACGCATGTCATCTCCCCCGCTTTGTCAAAAAACACTGCTCGGAACGATTAAGGAATGTTGGAGGAGGCATCGCCGCCGATAACGCCGTAAGCGTGTCTCCTCCAATTGTTATGCTATTTCATATAGCCCATTGTTCTCATGTAATTTTTTGTCATGTTCACGAGCTTGGCTGATGCAGGGCTCCTTTTTGCCTCTTTTTCCCACAAGGCGTGGGCAACCTTTTCAGCTTTTCCAAGCTCAGCGCCTTTCAGCTCATTTATCTTTACCCCAGCCTTTTTCATCTGGGTCAATCCCCACTGTTCACCTGTCCAGTTCTGGTGATATGTATGGTTCAACCCGGCGATGATCACCGCCTGCTCAAGGGCCACCTTGAGATCGGCCGGCAGTGAATTCCATGCTCTCTCATTCACGATGACATTTGCGGTGTTAATTGGCATGATTGGCGGCCAGAGGAAATTTTTGGCAACTTCATGGAATTTCACGCTGTGCATCGCAATGGCGCTTCCCCAGCTGACACCGTCCAGGGCGCCTGTCTGAAGCGCAGTATAGGTTTCTTCCCCGGGGATAAACACTCCATTGCCGCCAAACTGCTCAATCCAGTTCATCATCAGACCTGATGCCCTGACTTTCTTTCCCTTAATATCGCTGAGTTTATTAATGGGAGATTTGAACATGAATGCACCTGGCCAGCAATCAACGCCGGTAGTGAGCAGATATACCCCGTGTTTTTTATATTCAGGTCTCAGAACGTCGATTGCCCGCCATCCGCCGAAGATGTTCGGCAATTTCTTTCCATACATGAAGTTGTACAACTCGTTGGGAGTTCTGATCCCGAAAGGAAGGCCGTATTCTACTGCTGCTGCAGGAATGGCACCCTGATAGGTATAAGCAGACGCGAGGCCCATTTCAACCACTCCCATTTTTACTGAATCCAGCAGATCGGGAGTTGCCACCAGTTCACCGCCCCAGTACATCTTGATCTGGAGCCGCCCGTTAGTCATGGCGGGAAGAGTCTTGTTGAACATCTCTACATAGTATTGCATCCCTGGTTCAGCGGCACTACGCCATGCCTGTAACTTCCACTTGTAGACCTTTTCCGCAGCATCGCACGGAAAAGCGCTGATCAGGAAAAACGCAAAAGCCAGAACCACTGCACCTAGAACCCTGTTTTTCATAGTAGCCTCCTTCGATTTCGTATATCTCGCCGTATATTTTTTCCTACACGTTTCCAACCAACCGGCAGATTCCGCGATTTCTCATAAATCACTCACCGGATACCTTCCGAGGCATAACCTAATGCCATTGACCTTCCCCGATTGTGTGAGTACCTGAATTCCGACTTATGGACATCGAGGTTTTCAGCTTTTCCAAGGAATAGGTTGCATTGAACAGTCCGGGATATAATATTGTTTAATTGATAATAATAATTGAACCTTATTCTGTCCGTCTGGGCCATGCCTTCCATGCTCGTTCTCATTTTCTTCATATGGTTGGGCAACAAAGAGAGCGTTCACTGTTGTCATGTGGGCTCCCACAGTGTACGCTCTCTTCATTCTTGCGTCCACCCAGGGTTGGCCGACCCGGAGTTGAACCCTTTATTCCCGAATCATTCTTTGCGTCATGTAAAATCCTCTGTCCGCAGCCATTATTATTACGATTCTTCATGCCTTCAGGGTAATGCGCCGGATATCTTCTCCATGACAAATTTCTGGAGTTGGCTGCTATCCGGCAACTGTTCAAATGGAGGTGGATTGCCCGCTTTGCGGGGTCTTTCCGCGAGAATGTGCCACGGTTTGAGCCATTTTCAGGAATTATGCGAAACTTGAATACTTCGATATCTGCAGTAGAAGAGCAGGATGCGGACTTAAGCACAGCCTTATAAATCTTATTAAAAACAAACAAATCATGTTGTTGCATAAGATCTGCCCTTTCTCCTCTCAGTTGGGAGGGATCATGCTGTAAAAACAACAACAAGCTTTGAATCAAGATCAAAACAATAATATGACTTGATAGAGCTATAGAACAAAAGTGATATTCGGTCAATACAAAAAATGAATAAAAACATAAATAACTAATAAGAACAATAAAAACAAATAAATGAAAAGAAGGGGCATCCGAACGAATCTCTCAAGGAGCAGTGAAAAGGCTGAATACAATTAAATAATGAATGCTACTGAATGGTCATGTCGGTATTTATCCGACTTTCCAGACGAGGGTATCTATAGGCAATCCGGAGCTCTTGCCATCCGGTTCTTCTTCACTATTGGCTGCTAATCATGAGAATGCCATGCAACCAGAGCGGCAAGACACCCGTGATAAGGCACTCATGGGCTGCGAAAATAATGATACGCTTCCCGTTATATTCCTGCCTGCAGCACTATCTGGGAGCCGGGCCTTCTGTCACCTGGATCAGTTCTTCGGGACGGAGCCACTGGGAATAGGCATCCCTGATCTGTTCTGCGGTGAGATCTTTACAACTGTGTGCTGCTCGGGATCTGAACCGGATCGAATCACTTGAAAAAAGTGATGTGTTCCTGATTCAGCCATTACTGGAGGAGAAACGCGAGCTGGAAGCACAGGTACGCAAATTCGAAGGTTTGAGGAACCTTGGTGGAATGACAGAATCTGAACGCGAACTGTTCGAGCAGCTATAAGCCGAGATGGTTAACGTCAGTGATCGCAGCGGCCATGAGATAAAGAACTCCGGGCTTTCCGCCGGGGAAAAGGAGGTTTTCGCAGTATCGCTCTTGTCGGGCTTGGCCCAGACAAGCCAGTTCTTGTTAGCGATTATCATCGCGATACTCCACTTTCTCCCCTTGACAGTACTCATCGGGTTGACAGTACTCATCGGGATAATATCGTCAATAACTACTTCCCTAATGCTGGGAGGCAGGTTGTGATCCTATCCACAGATACAGAGATTGACACTAACGATTTCTATAAGGGCTGCTCAGATCTATATAACTTATGATTTCAGAAGAAGATAGAAGCGTTGTAGATAGCCTGAAAGATATGCTTTCCGAAAGATATTGCGGGACTCATTACTCCATCGTCCTGATATCAGTGAAAACTTTCTATCCCATGTCAAGATCAAAAGTCTGTTTTATCTTGAAAGAACCATTACTATCTTTAGGAAACCTTCAATAGGGGTTATCCTGTGGCTGCTTCAAGATAGGTACTTTCTGAGCGGTAGATCCTAATGGTGTCTGCTCTGCTCTTATAATTATTTAATGAGCAGATCCGATGCTGTTGCTAAAGGGAGAAACAAAGTCAACGGCTCGCTTGAAGTTTCTATGAAGCCGTGGTGGCGGTAGAATTGAGCAGCGGTTGCATCCTTGGCATCGACTATTAAGGCATAGGCAGCAATCCCAGAAAGGATTACTCGCTGTAGAGCATCGGCCAGAAGTACACCACCGAGCCCTTGACCTTCGAATGCCAGATCGGCAGCAAGACGGCCCATGCGAACTGCAGGAACGGAAGGGTAACGCGGTAGTTTTTTAATGTATTTTTCCGGTAGATCCCCAAGGAAAACACTCGCAGATGCCAAGGTGTAGAAGCCGGCAATTCGGCTATCGCTCGACAGCACGACAAAACACGCCGTAACCCTACGGCGAATATCCTGGGTGACTCGCTCTCTGAAGTAAGTATCCAGCAATTCTGAACCGCAATTGAATTTACTGCGATCGTGAGTTTGTTCGAGTGGAGTTGCTCGAAAAAACAAATTGCTCATTCACTGCTCAGTAACTTGCGATGACGGGCAAATGCACGAGATAAGGCGGGAGTGGCTCTAGGGGGCGACAGTAATGCCTGCGCAAAGCGTTCCTGATCGGCTAGCGACAGCCGGAGCGATTCCGCCTGTTCGATGGCATTTCTCGCTGCATCTTGAATGGCACCGATGACGAAGTCCGTCATAGTGCGATTTTGTAGCTCTGCTGCTCGTTTTAGAGTCGCGTGAAGCTCCTTGCTGATACGTGCTTCGAGTCGTGCAGTCGATGAAGTGGTTGAACGCATAATGCACCTCCATAATTATCTATACGGCAATATGCCGTATAAAACAACATCAAAACTTTTAACCAAGTGCGTCACGACGATTCGTGAGTAAAGATAGGTTAAGGATACCCTGCACAACTTGTAAGATGATCTCGTGCCAGGATCAAAACTTTGCAAAGGGCATTTCAAAGGTATACTTTCATCAGGAGATCATCGGTTATCGATATGGTCAAAGCCGATGTTTTATCGCAGTAATCAATGTTTGTGCCTATGGTGAGTGTCGGGATAATGGGCATGGGTATGAGTCATGGATTCATGTTTATGTATATGGCTGTGATTCTTTTCTGATGACTCAGAGTCTTCGTGACTGTGTTGATGGTCTTTTTCGTGAATATGTTCATGCTCATGCTCTATCGATTCATGCGAGTGGGGGTGAATGTGGTGTTCACTTAAGTGAAGCCAGACACCAAGGGCCATAAGAGCACCTGCTATAAGCAGCTTCAAACTGACCGGTTCACCAAGGAGTGGAATTGACAGAACTGCCCCGAAGAAAGGGGCAACAGAGAAATAGGCTCCAGTTCTAGCTGTTCCCATGTGGCGCAGACCGATTACGAACAAAGAGAGGCTTACGCCATAGGCCAGCCAGCCCACAACAAGTGCACCGGTAAGATTAGCCAGTGGCGGCAGGCTTGCGCCGGTTATGAAGGCCAACACCAGATTCACGCTTCCCGCTGCAAGCCCTTTCATAGAGGCAATCCAGGTTGCATCGGACATCGAAACCTTGCGGGTTAGGTTGTTGTCGATGCCCCATGACAGACATGCACCCAGGACGGCAAAAACAGGCCATACACCTGATACACGTGCTTCCCCGGGCCAACTGAGCACAACAGCACCAGCAATGATAGCAATCATTCCCAGCACGATATACCGGTCAAAGTGTTCGTGAAAAACGAACCATGCCAGGAGTACGGTGAATACTCCTTCAGCGTTCAGCATTAGGGAAGCTTCAGACCCTGTCAAGGAAGTGAGTCCAAACATTAAGAGCACCGGAGCGATTATTCCACCTGAAAGGATCGCTCCTGAAAGCCACGGCCATTCTCCCGGCAGAAGTTTTCCGGCAGGAGCACGAGTTGCGAACCGGTACAACGCAAGGCCCAATCCAGATCCAAGGTATAGCAGCCCAGCTAAGAGCCAAGGGTTAATACCGAAAAGCAACAGTTTGGCTATCGGCGTTCCGCTGCCGAACAGCAACGCCGCCCCAAGGGCAGCTAAAACACCCGGGTGACGCAATCCATAGTTGCTGTTCATTCTTCCTGCATTCTCCTGCCTTCACCTCTCTACTAGGTAAATCATTGCAAGTAGCATTTCAATCATAGATTCCTCGCAAGTACAGATCTCCCCTATTCGCCAGTATAATCTATGAAGGGACCACCATACTTGTTTATTCTGATGATGGAGCAACACTTGACTTAGATCAATTATATCTTTTGGTTTTTTGAATACAAGGATCAGCGAGGATTGCATCTTATTAACTCGAAGGAGGAATTTGATTATGAAAGAAAGGTTCAATTTAGTTCGGATACTCATGCTGGCCGCTATCGTAACAGCACTAATTGTAGGGAATTATGGCATTGTCTTCGCTCATTGCGACACGTTGGATGGTCCCGTTATTGAGGATGCCCGGAAGGCCTTAAACGCCAAGGATGTCACCCCTGTACTCAAGTGGGTAAAACAGAAGGATGAAAAAGAGATTCGTGCGGCCTTTGCAAAGGCACTCAGCGCCAAGGGAAAGAAAAACGCAGACGTAGCAGAAAATCAATTTTTTGTCACACTTGTAAGGATCCATCGGGCAGGTGAAGGTGCAGCCTTCACCGGGCTGAAACCGGCAGGCGAAGTGGAGCCCGCAATTGCTGAAGCGGATAAAGCCCTGGCGAATGGTTCCTCTGATGCCTTGGTGAAACTTATCACCGATGATGTTGCTGCCGGCATCAGGAAGCGTTACGAACATGCTGCGGATACGTATAAGCACAAGGACGAGAGTGTAACTCAGGGCAGGGAATTTGTTGAAGCATACGTTGAATACACGCATTACGTAGAACGGCTTCATCTCGATGCAGCGGGCAAGAGCGCACATGATGAACACGCTGAAGGTCCCAAGCATTCTCCAAAGAATAAATCTTCTGATGCTCTCAAGCATGGGCATCAATGAATATGAAGGCATGTAGTAATGATTAGGAAAAAGCATATGGAGTAATCTCGGGCAACAGAAGCCCCTGGTTACTTCATATGCGGGTAAGTCATCTGGTGGTCGGAAAGGATTTCAATCGCCAGGCTTTTCGCGCATTACCTCGCGGGCCTCTTTATCCTCCCGCAGATGTGAAAAAATCGGGTGTCTCATGATGCCGTCCAGGGTCCAGCCATGGTAAGAAACTTCGCAGACCAGTACCGGCTTTAGCCAGGTGACAGGCGCATTGGCCCTGGGTTCGACCTTGAAGGGGCACTTCCTGCTGATCAGTGGGTTCATTTTATTGCGGATTTCTCCCAGAAGACCGGCATTGAAACCGCCTCCGGTATGGCCGATGTAAACCAGCTCGCCTCCCTCATACACACCCAGGATAAGGGCTCCGAAATTTTTCCTGCTCCCTTTCGGCTCCGTGAATCCCGCTATCACGCCTTCCTGCGTCAGCTGCGTCTTGACCTTGAGCCATTGCCCGCTCCTTAGGCCCATCTCGTATATGCTTTGAGAGCGTTTGGCTATGATCCCCTCGAGCCCTTTCTCTTTGACGACCCGATAAAACAATATGCCTTCTTCTCTGACATGATCGCTGAACTTGATTTTCGGAGAAGAGGGGAGGATCTTTTTCAGGAGCTCTTTTCTCCTCAAGAGGGGGAGGCCGGTGAGGTCATGCCCGTCGAGGTGGAGCAGATCAAACACATAGTAGAGCAGATGACCTTTTCCGGTGCTCTGGAAATTCTGCAGCATCTGGAAATGTGGATGCCCTTGATCGTCCACTACCACGATTTCGCCGTCCAGGACGGCATCCAGTTTCAGCTTCTTGAGCGCATCCGCAACGGGATAATACCTTTGGTTGAAAGAGATCAGGTTCCTGGAATAGAGCGAAACGCTTCCGTCCCGGATCTCGGCTATGGCCCGGTATCCATCCCACTTCATCTCAAAGATCCAGTCGGGATGATCGAACGGTTCTTTGATCAAGGTCGCGAGCATGGGTTTTACGTCGTGCGGCGCCGGCGTGATGGGCGCTTGTTCGAGGTCTTCTTCTTCCAGCGCTTCCCGAAGGCGGATCCGGTTCATCGTTCTTTTCCGGGTGGGTTTGAGCGGATTGCCGGCGGTGACATCCTCCAGGGTCTTATTCGACATGACGGAACGGTTGTCCTTGAGAATATCCTTTAGGGTTGCATGGCTGTCTCTTTTCTTCAAAAGAAGCCATGAGGCATCATCCTTCTTTGTCTTTACCAGTGCAAATTCACCCTGAAGCTTTTCCCCTTCGAGGACAAACTTCAGGTCTCCTTTGCTCAATCCATCCAGAAGGAGCTCCTCGCCGGCTTTCCCCTCGCTGGCGGAAGGGTGGCGATAATAGCCCCTGTCCCAGACGATGACGCTCCCTGCGCCGTAATTGTGCTCCGGGATGACTCCCTCAAAATCCTTGTAAGCAGACGGGTGATCTTCCACCATCACGGCCAGCCTTTTTACGGAAGGGTTCATCGAGGGGCCCTTCGGGACAGCCCAGCTCTTGAGCACTCCTTCCATCTGGAGCCTGAGATCATAATGAAGGCCCCGGGCTACGTGCTTGTGAACGACAAAGACGAGACGGCCCCCCTCTCTGGAGAGGCCCGGTCGGGGCTCGGGGGTCTTCTCGAAGTTTCGCTTCGCTCTGTACTCTTTCAGTCCCATGTCAAAGGTAAGGGAGTTTCTGATTTTTGACAAGCACCTCCCGAAAGAGGTCACCCTGTTTTTCGGCCCTGCTCAGGGCCTCGGAATGCAGAAACTGCAGGCGGCGGGGATTTCCCTCGTCGAGGGCATTCTCCAGTTCCTCCCACGCAACGGGGAAGGAAACGACAGGTTTTTCCCTGGCCCGCAGGGAATACACGCACACCATCGTTTTTGACGGGTCGTTCTGAGACCAGTTTATGAAGACCCTCTTTTCCCGCTCTTCCTTCCCCATTCTCGCAGTCACCAGGTCCGGATAGCTTCGCTGCAGAACTTCCGCCACCGATCTCGAAAATTTCTTGGTGTCCTCGAAGGTTACCTCTCTGCTGTTCAGGGGGACCAGTACATGGAGCCCCTTCTGGCCTGACGTCTTCAGACAGCATGCAAGCCGCAGCTCCTTGAGCAGTGCCTTTATGATCAGCGCGACCCGGCCGCAATCGAGGATGTCGGCCCCGTCGCCGGGATCCAGATCAAAGACCATGGAGTCGGGCGTCTCGGGGGAATGTGCCCTGGCAAGGGGGACATGAAGCTCGAGAGAGGCGAGGTTCTCTACCCAGATGAGCGTGTTCAGGTCGTTGACAAGGCAAACCGTCATACGCTCGCCGTTATCCCGGGGGATCTTTGCCGTCTTCACCCAGGACGGACGATGGGAAGGACAGCGCTTCTCGTAAAAGAATTCCTTTCCCACTCCATCGGGATAGCGCTTGAGCGTCAGGGCGCGGTCTTTCAGATGAGGCAGGCAAAACGGGGAGATCCTGCGGTAGTATTCAAGGATATGGGCCTTCGTGAAACCGTAGGACGGGTAGAGATCCTTATCCAGGTTCGTCAGGGTCAGTCTTGCACCTTCAACCTCGGCGACTTTTGTGCTCACCTGTCTTTTTCACCTTGCGCATACTCTTTTCAAGCACCGCGATCAGATCGACCGTGCTTTCTTCCTCTTCCTCCCCGACCTCAGGCGACTCCACCGGTGCCATGTGCTTCGCTTTTTCCCTCAGGATCTCCAGGAGATTCTCCCGGCGTTCGTCTGCATATTTATCCGGATCGAAGTCCGCGATCATTCCCTGGATGATTCCTTTGAGGCGGTCCTGTTCTTCACGTTCGGTTTTTCCCTGCTCGGGGGAGACGTCCTCACCGGAAAGCACCTCCCCGCTGTAGTGAAGCGTGATCAGGGATAGAACCCCTTCAGTGCTTTTGACTGCCACGAGGTATTCCCGTTCTCCCATAACGAACCTTGCCAGCCCCGCTTTATTGGTCCGGTGCATCGCTTCGGCCAGCAGCCTGTAGGCTTTTTCTCCCCCCTTCAAAGGGGCGAGATAATACGGGTGGTCAAAGTATACAGGATCGACTTCCTCCATATCGATGAACTCGATGATCTCGACCGTGCGGCTCCGTTCGGGCGATACGGATTCCAGCTCCTCGTCCGTTATCAGGAGGTACTTTCCCGGGTAGAGCTCGTATCCCCGCACGATCTCATCCGGCGGGACGATCTTGTTTTCTTTCGGACACAACATTCTTCTGTGCAGGGGTGAATAGTCTTTGGCGTGGAGCATGTGAAACGAGACCCGGCCGGGCTCGACGGCTTTGACCAGCCGAACGGGGATCGCCACCAGACTGAAGCTGACCGTCCCGCTCCACATTTCGTGGAAGTGTGCTTCGGCTCTCCTTTTCGACGACAACCTCGGAGAATGGAGCGAACTTGGTTTCTTCACTACCCGGCCCTCTTCAGACTCGCCTGGAGGGCTTCGAGCAGCTTGTCGGGTGATGTCGGTTTCCTGCGTCTGGGGCGCAGTACGGCAATCCTTTCTCCGCGGGCTTTCTTGTCGATCATCGCATGCAGCTGTTCCTGATGTTCGTTTACGAATTTCTGCGGCTGAAAAGGGGCGCTCAGCTGATTGATAAGGTCGCCGCCTATCTTCAGTTCCTTTTCGGATAAAGGAATATCCTCAATTTCCAGGGATTTCACCGGAATCACCTCATCGGCGTTCCGCAGGGTGGTCAGGCGGAGAACGTTGCCGCCGGCCTGCAGCGCCCCGTAATACGATCCTTTTCTCATGGTCCAGGTGCATATGCCTGCCACGTCCATTTCTCTCATGGCCCCGGCAAGCGCATTGTATTCCTCAATGTGACTGTCCGGCTCCAGATAGTAGGCCTTTTCAAAGAAGAAAAGGTCGATAGTCGAGGTTTTCACGAACTCGTGGACCTCGATCGTCCGGCTGCTCTTCGGTTCGGCCCGCTCCAGTTCAGCCTGATCGAGGAGCAGGTATTTCCCCTCTTCCAGCTCAAACCCCTTTGCCTGTTCTTCCCTGGGCACAGGCTCATGTTCATATGCACAAACCAGCTGTTGTTTGAGCCTGACCTGATCGCGCCCATGAAGCAGGTGAAACCGGATCCGTTCCTCCCTGACCGTGGAATGCAGCTTTACCGGAACATCGACGCCGCTGAAATGGATAACACCTTTCCAGAACGTTTTTTCTGCCATTATCAAAAACCTCTGAGATTTCCTAAAGACCAGGCCCTCTGGTTCAGCCGTTTATCTGCATAATTTATACTAGTCATAATCTGTCCGTTATCAAATCCGGCCTATGGGTCCGGACCGGCCCCTTACTGATAGTTGCATAACCAGGAGCAATGGCGACCGGGTTATATTGCCGGAGCGTCGCTGCTCCGAAATAGGAGAGCCGGTCAAAAGGATCCCTTGACTCGCCGGACGGCGTCATCATAGTCTGCTCTCATGTTTGGAAGCATCCTCATTTCACTCGTTACGGTGATGAACCTCTATGTTTTCTGGCGTGCCGCTTCAGTCCCGCTCTTAAAGCGGAACGTCCCCGGACACGTCCTCGCGGGTTCAGGCGTGGTCCTGTGGCTCGTCTTTTTCGCAGGCCGCATGTTCGGCCATGGCACCTCGGGGGCCGTGGCGGGGATGCTGGAGCTGGCCGGCATGACCTGGATGGTTGTGCTGTTTCTTGCCACGGTCTCCCTCCTCATGGCGGAAGCCGTCACCGGATTCGGCTTGCTCATGCCCCGGAAGGCTCCGACCCTACGGGGCCTGGCGCTTCTCCTGGGCGGTGCGCTTTCCGTGATCGCCCTGGTCCAGGGCCTGAGGCCGCCGGAGGTGCACAATTACGATGTGTACCTCTCCAACCTTCCCAGAGAGATGGAGGGAAAGGTACTCGTTGCCATGTCCGATCTACATGTCGGATCGCGGCTCGGAAAATCGTGGCTGGAGAGCAGGGTTGCCCAGGTCCGGGAACAGAAGCCCGATCTTGTGGTCCTGCTTGGCGATCTCTTCGAAGGGCACGGCTTAGACCGGGAAGAGTTGCTCCCTGTTCTGCGGAGCATGACCGCGCCTCTGGGAGTATGGGCCGTGGCCGGAAACCACGAATTCCACGGCGGAGGCAATAAGAGCCTCGCCCTCATTAGGGATGCAGGCGTCCATCTGTTGTTCAACCGCTGGGCAGAAGTCCGGCCGGGGTTCATCCTGGCAGGCGTCGAAGACCTCACGTACAACCGGCGGGCCGGCCGGAACAACGATCCTGTCTCGAAGGCATTGGCGGACAGGCCTCCCGGGGCTGCCATCCTCCTTTCCCATACACCCCTGGAGTACGAGAAAGCCGCGAAGTCCGGTGTGGGGCTGATGCTCAGCGGACATACCCATGGAGGTCAGATCTGGCCCTTCGGTCTTGTTGCCCGGCTTAAGTACCCGCTGCTGGAGGGCAGCTACGAGGTGGCAGGCATGACCGTCATCGTGTGCCGCGGCACCGGTACATGGGGCCTCCGCATGCGTCTCTGGCGCCCCGGCGAAATTCTTAGAATCACGCTGCACCGGAAGACTGATTAATTTCCCATACGCCCGTCGCCTGTCACATCTTGATGAACCGGGCATTGACCGCCACGATGACCGTGCTCAAGGACATGAGCACCGCTCCCATCGCCGGGCTCAGGAGGATGCCTGCCTTGTAGAGCACCCCTGCGGCAAGGGGGATGGCTATCACGTTGTACCCCGTTGCCCAGGCCAGGTTCTGGATCATCTTCCGGTACGTGGCCCTTGCCAGGCCGATGATCGAAACCACATCGAGGGGATTGCTCCTCACGAGGATGATGTCGGCGGTCTCCACTGCAACGTCGGTGCCCGCGCCGATGGCGATTCCGACATCCGCGCTCGCAAGGGCAGGGGCGTCGTTCACCCCGTCGCCGGTCATGGCGGTTACAAGCCCCCTGGCCATGACCTCCTTTACCTTTTTCGCCTTGTCCTGCGGCAGGACCTCGGCAAAGTATTCGTCCATGCCGATCTCATCCGATACCCACTTGGCAACAGGGGAGTTGTCTCCGGTGAGCATGATGCAGCGGACTCCCATGGATTTAAGCCTGGAAACCGCTTCTTTCGACTCGGGCCGGATGATATCGGCCAGTGCAATGGCTCCCTTCACGCTCCCGTCCAGAATCACGAAGACGACGGTTTTCCCCTGGGAAGAGAGCTCATCGAGTTCTCTTCCGTCCTGGGAAAGGCCGCTTGCCCGTAAGTAGCCCGGGCTCACCACTTTTACATCCTTTTTCCCCACGACGCCTTCCGCGCCTTTCCCGGGGATGGCCCTGAAACTTTCGACAGGGGCAGGCTTCGCCGCAGAAGACACGATGGCTTGCGCGATAGGGTGTTCGGACCGTGATTCAACGGATGCGGCATAATTCAGGAGTTCTTCTCTGTCGATGTCATCTGACAGGAGAATGACGTCCGTGACCCCGAATCTGCCTTCCGTGAGCGTTCCGGTCTTGTCGAAGATGACGGCCCTTATGTTCCGCGCCTTCTCGAAGGCCGCGCGGTTTCTGATGAGCAGCCCGCTGCCTGCGGCAAGAGCCGTGGAAACCGCAACCACGAGGGGGACTGCGAGGCCCAGGGCGTGCGGGCAGGATATCACCATGACCGTCACCGCACGCTCGATCCCGAAGCTCAAATCCCTCTGCATCAACGCAAGCCAGGCAAAGAGGGTCAATGCTCCGCCCGAAAGCGCTATGAGCGTGAGCCATGTCGCCACACGGTTCGCCAGGTCCTGCGTGTGCGACTTGCTTTGCTGCGCATCTCTCACGAGGGTGATCAACTGGGACAGGAAAGAGTCTTCGCCGGTCTTGTCCACTTGCACGGTCAGCGATCCTTCGGCATTGATCGCGCCCCCTATCACCCGGGAGCCTTTTCCCTTCGCCACGGGCTTGGATTCTCCGGTGAGCATGGATTCGTTCACCGAGCTCTCGCCCTCGACGACCTCGCCGTCCGAAGGGATCTTTTCCCCCGGCTTGACAATGACCCTGTCTCCGACCGACAGACTGCTTACCGGCACATCGGCGACGGACCCGTCAGGCGATACTTTATGGGCATCCGAAGGCATGAGCCGGCCCAGTTCCTCTAAGGCGTTCGACGCCCCCATGACCGACTTCATCTCGATGAGATGGCCCAGGAGCATGATATCGATCAGCGTTGCCAGCTCCCAGAAGAACGACATGCCCTCAAGGCCGAACACGACCGCAGAGCTGTATACGTATGCCGTCGTAATAGCCGTGGCTATCAGCGTCATCATCCCCGGCTGCCGGTTCTTAAGCTCGCCGATCAACCCTTTCAGAAAAGGGCTCCCTCCATAGAAAAAGACGATGGAGGAAAGGCCGAAGAGCAGGTATGCATCCCCGGCAAATCTGATGGAATCGCCCAGGCCGATGAAATGCTGGATCATGGGCGAGAGGATGAGGATGGGAACGGTGATGATCAGGGAGAGCAGCAGTCTTCTCTTGAAGTCCGCGACCATGCGGGCATGATGGTCCGTATGCATTGAGGAAGCTCCGGCAGGGCTTCCGGCCTGCTTTTTCCGGGCGTGATCATGATCCTTCCCGTGAGGAGCTTTTACCGTGTGGGCATTCTCATCCATACGCATATAAGTAATCATTCGTGCTCAAGATTGTAGGGCTGTGCATGCTTTTGTGCAGCGTGGATCGCTTGAAGACACCGGGGCCTGGAGTATTGTTATTGTGAGGGATGCTTTGCCGGATCGCGAGGAGAACCACGAAAACGGAGGCGGACATTATGGTTCAGATTATGAGTGCAGAGATGGATCCCATGATAAAGCAGTGTATAAAAGACTGCATCGATTGCCACAGCTCATGCCTGGAAACGATGAGACACTGTCTGCACATGGGAGGAAAACATGCCGGACCTTCACACATCACTCTGATGATCGATTGTGCTGAGATCTGCCAGACAAGCGCAGATTTCATGTTGAATGGTTCCGAATACATTCATAAGGTGTGCGAGGTCTGTGCAGAGATATGCGACAAATGCGCGGAAAGTTGTGAGAGAATCGACCCGGATGATCGGCATATGGAATCATGTGCAGGCATATGCCGCATTTGTGCCGGTTCGTGCCGTCAGATGGCGGGCATGTGATTCATAAGCAGCCTCTCGAGCATGTATCTGTACCTCACGGGTTGATTCCCCGGCGTTGCAGTTCGACCAGGACATCGATTCTCCTTTGTCGGAGCTGCTCGGGATTGCATGTCGAAATGCCTCTGGATAAGCCCAGCCACACGCCGAGCCTGCTTATCCCGTACCCTGTTCCTACTCCCACGGAGGTCCTGTTGGATTCGTTCACGCACCGGTTGATCTCGTCATTCAGCTCGTAATAATACCGCAGGAGCTCATCATTCGTCATGACCGTATAGTCCTGGGCGAGGAGCTCTTTCTGGCGGCCTGAGCATCCGCATATGAGCAGAACGATCAGCATGCCGGGAATCACGAGTCTCAGAATCTTCACTTGCATCCTCCTTTCTGCGGAGCAGGAGCATCTTAGAATTTTTAAGATAGCCCATGAGGATCGTCGGACAAGTCGATGGTTCCGCTTTACGGCGCCGGATTGATGATCCTGTTCCTTGAGAAGTCGGTCGGGGCTGCGGACGAGACAAGCATGAGCCCTAATCGTGCCTTACGCCCGGATCCAGGGAGAACTCGGCAGGACGCTTCGGGTCGATCTCGTGCCACTCCAGGTCCACGCCCGGGGTCCAGGAGGCATCCTCCATCCATGCATATCTGCCGTCCGGCGAGCATAAAAGCACCACTACGTCCGTGCCGCTTCGCCTCACCCTGATAGGCAGGCCTTGGAAATAGCCCATGAGCTCGGGCCTTTCCCGCCATGCGGCTTCGATGAGCCGGTCATCGGACAAAGGTTCCCCGCCCTCGGGAAAAAGGACAATGGTCTGTATCGTCATGGTGAGCCTGCTCAAGGGCTGGCTCAGCTCATAGGGCTTGGGCTCGTTCATGGAGGCGCACGAGAGGAGCAGGAGGATGGCAAGGACAAGTCCCGGGTATTGAAGAGCGCGATACGTTCCCATGGTCCTACCTCCTTCCGGCAAAGATGATACCACAGCCTGCCTGTGAAATTCCTCTCTTTTCTGCAGCACTGCCAAGGCATCTGCAACATCAACCGCGGAACTTTTCCCTACGCGCGGGATATCCCTGCGCAGGGAGGCGAATCTCGATTGAGCGGGTGCCGCCATACGGCAGTTCCTGTCCCAAGCCCGGCCACACGGCACCAGTCCGCCGTCGCTCCCTCGTCACAATTATGGCAGGCTGTTTTAGAAAAGCACGACGCTGTCATCGCCTCCGCCCTCCACACTCCCCATCGTGGAAAGACGGAGTGCCGCCTCGGGATCGCCGCGGACCTCGGCGTCGAGGAACGTCAATGTCCACGTAAAGATGTCGTCCATCGAGGGCTCGTCGAACTCGTGTGCCACGCCCGAGAGGGCAACCAGCCTGCGGTTCCCGGTGAGGCGCGATATGCCGGTCTCCGCTTCGCTGATCGGAGCGGTCGTGTCTTCTGTCCCGCTTATCGCAAGGAACGGCAGATCGATGCCTTCGAGTCCCTGCTGGTCGCGTCCGAACGCAGGCAGGACCGGCTGCCCGAAATACGGCACGTAGCCGACCGCCGCCTTGATCCGCTCATCAAGGGTGACCTGTTCCCACGACGACCCGAGGTCGAAGTATGAGGTCGTCAGGCCTGCGCCGCTAAGCAGCAGCATGGTCTCGCCTCCCATGCTCGCCCCGAAACCGCCGATCTGCGTCTCATCGATGTGAGCATTCCATTGCGGATGCGCGAGAACGAGGTCAAGCGCCGCTGATACAGAGAGCGGGCGCAGTGCCTGCATCGCCGTAAAATTGTCCAGGCGCAACGCCACGGCAATGGCGTCGTCGAGGTCGTCGATCTTGAGGTTGGAAAAGCGCAGGTCGCCGTGAAACGGGGCGATTACCACATAGCCGTAACTCGCGATAATGGATATTGCCCTAAAGTAGTCATCCGAGGAGATCGGGCTGCCCATGTAGCCGTGCGAAAAAGCCACAATCGGATAACGAACCGAGGCGTCCGCGAATAACGGCGCATCCGCTCCGGTCTGCATGTGCGGCACAACCAGGTCTGTCTGGGGCGGATTGAGCGGATAGCCGGGGCGGGGGTTGTCGGCCGTAGTAGGGTAGCACACGAGCACAACGAACTCGACCTCCTGTCCGGCAAACTCACCGTAGAGATCCGAGTCCTCAGGCGCGGTCACCGTGGCGATCAGCGTGTTATCCGGGTCGGCCAGCAGATCGGTCGCATAACGCGCCGTGCCGTCGTCGGATGGCAGGCCTTCCCAATAGCTCGTCACATCCTCGCCGGCGCCCACTCGAGTGAAATCCTGGACGACGTTGCTGCACGCAACCGCATAGGGGCCCGGCAACGGCAAAGGCTGCACGACGTCGGTCAAGGCCTCGGCGCCCGGCGGATTGCTGCTGCCGTCACTGTCGCCACCGCATGAAGCTACGAAAGCACACAGGAAAAATACAAGGGGCACAAGTACGAGGCTGTCACGTTTGGATGCGATCATTAAGATCCCTCCTTTTTACGCAAACTTCAATGCAATGGGATCTATCATCATCACGGTATACAAGGCAGATGCCTACCATGATGAATGGCGTGACCCCTTAATAATAAATAAGTGTTATTACTTGAGTATCAATTGATCCCGGTCGATATGTTTCGACATTTTTGATAATGTCAGCCGGCGAACTCGATAGAAATGTCATCCATGACAATCATAATGAGCTGCCTGCAGGAGAGATCACTTCGGTAAAATCGCCAGGCCTGAATCCGACACCCGATATATGAAGCTGTCGGTCTGCGTTTCACCTTCCGGCGACATGGAGCAGGCGCGTCTTCTTGTGCAGGTATCTCAACAGCAGGAACACAACCGAGGCGAATAAAAAGAGGGCCGTCATCTCGACTTCCAGCTCAAGGCTGCCAAGGGCCAGCAAGTCCTCCACGTAGTCTAAAAGGGTGAACACGATGATCACTCCAAACGCTGTCTGGTATTCACGCTTCAGGGCGGTCCGCCAGCAGAACTGACGCTTGGGCGGAATCCAGAGGGATGTCTGCGGAAAGAATGCCGGAGTCGTGTCTGCCCACGACGAGTATTGCACGCCATATTGATCCAACAGAAAAGACTCTTCAGCGCATGTCACTCTCTCATAGTGCAGGCAGCACGCCAGCAGCCCCACCATCGTAAACAAGAAACTGCCGGTTGCGAGCAGAAATCCGATCAGGATAACCGTATTGGCAAGATACAGAGGATGCCGAACGATCGAGTACATTCCTGTCGTATTCAGCTCATCAGCGACCTGTCCCTTTCTCGTATTACGGCCGGATGTCCGACGGGGAAGGAAGCCGACGGTGGCCACTCGGAGCACGATACCTGCCATACTGATTCCGAAGCAGGCCCAGTCGTATACATCGTCGACCAGATCCCCGAATTGAAGCTCTATCCACTCGGAATCCTGCAGCACAAACAGCATGACGGGAAGTATGAAAAGAGGTATGTACCCCCTGTACCGGAAGATCACTTCCCCTTGTTTCTGGATGATGTCACGTATCATCATGTGTAAGCTCCTGTTTTTTTAATCTCTAGGCAGTTAGTCCCATCGGGGAATTCCTGAATCAGCGATCGTCCCCCTCTGATGTAGCCCAACTTTCGTTTATCTAAGCTGCTTGATAAACTTACTTTGGGGCTTTTCTTCCCACGAGGAATCAAAACCCATATATTATTGGTTGCGAGCTATCTTATTTGTCGGTTTTCCAATTTACCTTCTCTTTATACCAGACCTCAGCATTATGTTTCAAGTATCCTTTTTTAGCTTTTCCCTTCTTCTTTCAAAATGCTGCGGCAATAAACGACCCGATTTATTGGGATTATAAACCGAGTTGAAGATGTACGAAGGCCGATATCCACTCATATGCTTTTCCCAAGGATTTATGGGTGCTCCGGCCTGAATATCGTTCACATACCTACTTATAGGGGTTGGGCTTTCCGCCACAATATATTATACAATGGACAAATGGGGAGACGATTCGTTGCCTTTCACCGCGTCGACTTTTCGTACGACGCCCTTGCGGGGCGGATAAGATAAACTACACTTAAGTGAGCTTAATACGTGGAACAAAAGACAAAGCCGTCAAAGATCAACTGTTTCAACTGTAAATATTTCTATATCACCTATGATCCGAGCTTCCCTTACGGCTGCAGGGCAGTCAGATTCAAGTCACGAATAATGCCATGCAAGGAAATGTATATCAACTCAGGGATAGAATGCCAATTGTTTAAGAAAAAAGGGCACTCGTGATACCTGCACTTTTTAAAACCCTGTTATTGTTTTTTGGAAATAACCAAACATTATAATCTTCAGGAAATAACTATTCAGGGAAAGGATTTTTATGAATCAGTTAACGGAAACACGCAAATCAAAGGGGCTCACCATGAGCCGGCTTTCAGAGATCAGCGGAATATCGGCAAATACCATCTCGACATATGAAAAGAATCCTCCGCAAAGGCCGAGCAGAAAAGTGTTGATCAAGTTGTCTGAAGCTCTCGGGGAGCCGGTTGAAGAATTGATCAAAGTAGAAAAGAAGAAAACGAGGAAGATTGAGAAACCACAAGAAAGGAGAGAGACGAAAACCACAGATCTCTCCAGACTGGAACTCGATCACTTAAGCCGCCTGGTCAACAACGAAATCAGGAACATACAGCAACTGATTATCGAAACGGCTCAGATTGCTGATGTGTACCCGGCTCTGAACAGGAGCGTGGACCATTTCTCTTCTGAGATTGAGCAGCTTGAACTGATAAGCGACAAGTTGACAAAAACAGGTGACAAGACTCATTGAGTCACTCTCCTATTCACCAAAACCGGGTCCTGCTTGTTAACTTTATCGACACTGCAATATTCCGGGTGATCGTTAATTGACTTATAATTACTATAGGTTACATAGTTCTGCCGCAAAACGGGACGGTGCGGGTATTCAGGATTGTCGGATTATTTTGCAATGATGGAGGCTGAGGGCGGTATCATTATTAATAATGAAGTGAATTCATTTATTTGAATGGATGGTATGGTAGTTGCTTGGAATATCAAAAGTCAGAGGGTATTGATTTTAATAATAGCTCAGAGGAGTTGAATATGAAAAGGTTATTGTTGGCATTCTGTACGGCGGCACTGTTCTTCGGGTTGGTGGGAAGTGCAATGGCTGTCCCGGTAACATGGACCGATACAAAAGATTTCGACCCGGATATACTGATTCCGCCTACTTACAGCTATTGGCATGACATCTCGGATGATGGTTTTTCATCCTGGTGGACGGGTGGCAATGATACGATTGACTCCTTCAGTCTGGAAGTCGGATTATATGATGATAACACCAATGATACAACCAGCGTATACAAGGTTGTTGGGTATTGGTGGATCTTTCCCATCTGGGACTGGGTAACCGTTACTACCCCGGATGGAACTGAGAGTGCCAAGATCTCTTTCGGCCTTGAGTCGCATGCGTATACTTTTACGAACGGATCGGAAACATACACGGGAAATGTTTGGGGCACTTTGGATATCTGGCATGACGGCACGTTAAACGTTTTGGTTTCATCGGATTTTGGTGATTTTTATCTTGATTCATCCACGTTGACGGTAAACGGCGATAACGGAACAGCCCCGGTCCCCGAGCCCGCCACCCTCCTGCTCCTTGGCTCGGGCCTTCTTGGTCTTGCAGGGTTCAGGAAGAAGATTGGCAAGTAAGTAGCTTACTTATCCGGAAAACAGAGGCAGGGCTCTTCACGGCCCTGCCTTTTTATTGAATCCTCAGATCTTAAATCAATGATTGCCTCGTTCAATAACCCCTTGCAGTTATGTGGTGGTCTTTATAAGATGAGTTTCGTACAAAGGAATAAGGGGAGTCAAAGGTATGTACGCTTCTCTGAACGACATCCGGTGAGGGATAAAAAATGGACAGAATCGAACTGAACAACAAGCTTGATAAGATGTTTTATCCGTCTTCAGTGGCTGTGGTCGGTGCATCGGAAGTGCCGGTGAAATGGGGGAACCTCATTGTCACATCGATCCTCGGCTGGGATTATAAAGGGAAAGTCTTCCCTGTTAATCCCAAAAAGGACAAGATCCTGGGGATCACGTGTTATCCAAACCTGACGGCGATTCCCGAGCCTGTAGACCTTGCCGTGCTGGTCATACCGGCTACACATATACCCAATGCCTTGAAAGAGTGCGTAGCGAAAGGCATTGCCGCTGCCGTGATCATTTCTTCCGGGTTCAGGGAAATGGGCGACGAAGGTGCGCGGATCGAAAGGGAGATCATGGATATCGCCCGCCAGGGCGGCATCGTATTCATCGGGCCGAATACCATGGGCATAGCCTCGGCTCATCACTATTTCGAGGCCCTGCCGACTTCCACGGCCGCAAAACCCGGAGGTCTTGCGGTAATCTCCCAGAGCGGCAACCTGGGTCTGCAGATTATAAAGTGGATAGCCCAGAAAGGCGTCGGCCTTTCTCTCTACGCAGGGACCGGCAATGAGGCAATGCTGCACGCCAGCGATCTGCTTGCCTACATGGGCAGAAAAGATGAGATCAAGGCCATAGCCATGTACATCGAGGGCATAGCCAACGGCAGGGAATTCATGGAGATCGCCGGGGAGGTGACAAAGAAAAAGCCGGTGGTTGCCCTGAAGGCCGGCCGGTCACAAGCCGGTTCAAGTGCGGCGAGTTCGCATACCGGTTCCCTGGCAGGCTCGTACTCCACGTACACGGCCATGTTCACCCAGGTAGGAGTCATCCAGGTAGACACACCCTCGGAGCTTATGAATGTTTCCGCTGCCATGACCGTTCTGCCGATTCCGCCTTCCAACCGGGTCGCCGTCATGACCATGGGGGGAGGGTGGGGTATCGTCGCCGCGGATCAGTGTGAGGATAAAGGCCTTGCTCTGCCCGAACTGCCTTCTTCCATCATCAGGGAGCTCGATGCCCGACTCCCGCAATACTGGAACAGAAGGAATCCTGTGGACGTAGTGGGCGAGGGAGATCCTGAACTGTATCTCCACGTGATCCGTGCCCTTGCCGAATGGGACGAGGTTGATTCCCTGATCGCCCTCGGCATCGTGGGAAGGTCGCGCTATGTGGAAGATTTCATTGCCTGTCAGGAGCGGTTTGACGGCACGCTTTACTCAAAAGAGCTGAAACTATCCGTGCTCAAGGCGCAGATCCAGGCAGAGGACCGCGTCATATCAGGCATCGGTAAAATACAAAAAGAGACGGGCAAGCCGATACTTGTGGTAGGGCTGACCGAAGAAGGTCTCGCCCTGAGGCAGACAAGCTTCGGGCCCGTGGTAACGCTTTCGACACCTGAAGACGCGGTAACCATAATCGCGGGCATGGCGCATTACGGCATGTATCTCGGCGGACTGAAGCAGGAAAGCTAGAGGAAAGACCTTCTCATGATTGTTGGAGCCGGCTCCGTGTTAATTGCCCCAGCTTTGCACCCTCATGCGGGTATTGCCGGGAAGGCGTTTCTCCCGCATCGCGACATAGGGGCGCCTGGCGAACCATGGCCGGGCATTTTCGAGCTGGGCTGCCAGCTTAAATAGGGCAGCCTCGCCGCCGAAGGGACCGATGAGCTGCACCCCGCACGGCAGGCCTGTTGCCGTCCAGTGGAGCGGTACGGACATGGCCGGAAGTCCCGCGATATTTGCGATCGGAGTGAAGGGGTTCCCGGCCAGGCTTTCGACGGCGAACTCATCGATGATGGCCGACATGGTCGTAAAGCTCGCCTTGCTGAACTGGCCGACGATCTTGATGAGAAGGCTTTCCAGGGGCTTGTGCCTTGCCTCGCCGATCCTGGCCGGCGGTGTCGCCAGGGTGGGGGTGAGGTAAAGGTCGTATTTCTTGAGAAAGAGGCCCATCCGCCGGGCAAAGGTGTTCCACCGCCTCATGGAGAGAACGAAATCTCCGGCCGAGAAAGAGTCGCCGAGCAGCTTGAAGACCCAGGCAGCGTCTTCGAGATCCGCAGCAACGGGCTTTCTGCCCAATACGGATTTGAGCTCGGATATATCTGCAGACGTCTCCCCGAATGAAAGCATGAAAAAGCTCTTTGCCATGGCAGATCCGTCAATGTCAGGCTCTGCCTCCTCTACCGTATGGCCGAGGCTCATAAGGAGGTGCGCCGCATTTTCCACCGCGGCTCTGCACTCGGGGTGCACCTCT
This sequence comes from Syntrophaceae bacterium UBA6087, assembly GCA_002448235.1. Taxonomy (GTDB): domain Bacteria; phylum Desulfobacterota; class Desulfomonilia; order UBA1062; family UBA1062; genus Phosphitivorax. The sequence goes on along the minus strand of DIXF01000018.1, from coordinate 166,735 downwards.
GTGCCCAGGGGCGACCTTGTGGTGAATGCAATCCGGAGAGTTCCCGGTTCTTTTTTAAGCTCCTCCAGGTACGAATGCTCGGGCCCCGGTATGACGTACGGTGCGCCGATGTCCGCCCCCTGTACGGCATCCAGCATGGCCGCGCTGTCGCGTACGGTGCGGGTAACGACATGCTCCGCCAGCGCCCCCTGCCAGAGCTCTCCATGATTCGGGCCTGTGGGCGTGCGCCCTCGCGTAGGTTTCAGTCCGAAGAGACCGCAGCACGAAGCAGGGATGCGAAGCGACCCGCATGCATCGCTTCCCGAGGCCATCGGCACCATGCCGCTCGCCACGGCAGCCGCTGACCCTCCGCTGGTGCCTCCGGGCTCGTGGTCCCGGCTCCAGGGGTTTCGTGTGCGGCCGTTGGACAAGGGTCCGGTGCAGGCGGCCAGGCACGACTCGGGGGTATTCGTCTCGCCGAGGACGATAACGCCCGTGGCCATATAGCGCCTCATCAGCTCGCAGTTATCATCCGGTTCGCACCCTTTTCCTGCTCCTGCGGTCTGAGGGATGCCGGAGTAGCTGGTGAGGAGATCCCTGGTAAGGAAAGGCACTCCGCTGAACGGACCTTCCTTGAGTTTTCCCCGGGCTGCTTTCCGTGCGGAATCGAACCTCTGGAGTATGACGGCGTTGATCTCCGGATTGATGCGTTCGATGTGGCGGATGGCCTCTTCGCAGAGCTCGTCAGCTCCGACCTCCCGTTTCCTGACGAGCTCTGCCAGGCCGAGTGCATCATATGAATCATACTCAGGAAAAGGTCTCATCGCTATGTAAGCTTCCTGTCAGGAACGCATAAGGGTTCCCTTTGAAGAAGATGCCCGACTCTGAAAAAATCGGGTACGCCTTATGAGGGCGTACCCGGCATTAAGCTATGAACAGTATTACAATGTTGTAAGATTGCCGGGCTTCAGCTCTTCAACCCCTGCAATGCTGTTCACGAGGTTTTCGCGCAGCTTGATGTCGTACTGCGAGGTAATGGCGATCTGCTCCATGATGGGGGAGCCGCCGCCGTGGTAGTTTCCATAGTTCATGGGTCCGGTGAAGCCGGAGCAGGAAAAATCGATGTAGAGCATCCAGAACTTGATCTGGTCTTCTATCGGGACATTGGGATTGCGGTTGAGGTATTTTTCCAGCAGGGGCTTGAGCTCGGGGTTGGTGAGGTCTCCCTCGTTCGGGAACGTTGCAGGCAAACCGCCCGCGATGCTGCAGAGCATCTCCTGCTCTTCGAACACTGCCTCGCCGGTGAGGCACCTTCCCACGTTGGCATAGATCGAATTGGGGATGCAGCTTCCCGGACCGTAGGGGACAGGTCCGAACCCGGGGATGTACACCTCGGGCTTGCCGAAAGCCGATGCGGTATACCCGGCAGCATAGCCCAGTTCGGTGATCTTGATGAACTCGGAGAGCATCTCCCGGACATGGCCGGTCTTGCGCACGCCGTTGTGTTTCGCTGCCAGGGACGCCATGCCGGTGAGGATGTCGCCGATGGCGGGCTTGCAGCCCGAGTAGCTGTGGCGATGGAAAAGGGCGAACAGCAGGGCGCATACGCCGCCGTGGTCGTTCTCTCCGCACAGGAAGACCCGGTCCCAGGGGACGAACACATCGTCGAAGATGATGTATGAGTCGGTGTAACCTCCGACAAAGCCTTTGTGATAGTGTGTGCGCTTCCGGTAGTTATGGATGGAAAGCACCTGCTTGACGCCCTCATGGTCTGCCGGAACGGCGAACGCAACGGCATACTCCTTCTCGTCGGGGCCAAGGGCCCTGGTGGGGATCACGATGATCTCGTCGGCTATGGATGCCTCCGAGATGTGGAGCTTGCACCCCCGGACAACGATGCCGTCGCTCCTCTTCTCTACGACGTGCAGGTACATATCCGGGTCGGTCTGCTCGATGGGCCTCTTCAGGCGCTCGCCTTTCACGTCGGTCTGTGCGCAGGCGCCGACGAGGTCTTTTCTCTGGAAGTTTTCGAGCCATTTGAGGAAATTCTTGTGATACTCGGTTCTGCCGTTGTTCAGCTTGTCCGCCTCGAACGAGACCGCATTGACGGCATTGATGGAGTCGATGCCCATGCAGCGCTGGATGCAGAAACCCACTTTGCGGCACAGGGCCCGGGTCATGTCCTGCTTTTTGTGGAGATCGCACGTGTTCTGGTGGATATGGCAGAAACGGTTGATCGTCTGCCCGGTCAGGTGGGAAGTAGCCGTGCAGAGATCTTTCAGTTCAGGGTCTCTCACTGCATCGAAGGTGACCCCCATGACGTTTAAGGTCGGCATCTGCAGCTCGTCGTCGCGGTCGATGAGCGACCCGTTGTAGTAGAGATTCCTGCGCATCTTGCGCAGTCCTTCGATATACTGTTCCCTCGTCCTCATACTATCCGTGGTCTCCGATGGTTTTTCGGCGCTGCCTGGTTTTTGTGCGGCCTGAATAGTCATGTTTTTTCTTCCTCCGTGATTGTCACGTTTTGATCCGGCGCCTGTACGTCGCCGGTAAGATGCAGGTGAAGAGATATGCCCTTCGGTTGTTTCAATACCCGTATGCCATCGAGTACCAGATCGACGATGGGGTCGACCTGCTCCCTCATGTTGTCCGGCGCGCCCTGGAGATGCTTTCGGGTGTAGAGGTGCTCGATGGTGCCGAGGATCATGGATCGGACGAGATAGGGGTCGGTTTCCTTCTTGAAGGTTCCGTCCCCGATTCCTTCATTGATGCAGGCAAGCAGCATGCGGGCCGCATCACGGACCACTTCGTAAGCCTTTGACTTGATAAAGTTCCGGTTGGCCTTGAGGTGGAGCATGATGAGATTGGCGTATTCCGGGTTCTTCTCATAGGTGGTGATGTAGCTCTGAACAATGGCCCTCAGCTTGGACTCGGCTCCGCGCAGGTAGGGGAGGACCTTCTCGGTTTCTCTGATAGATTCCTCGGTGATGTCTTCCGGGATCGTGAACAGGAGCTCTTCCTTGGAGTTGAAATATTCGTATACGGTTGCATCGGATACACCGGCAGCCTTGCTGATCTCGGAGATGGTCGCGTCCTGGAAGCCTTTTTCGGCAAAGATCTTCAATGCGCTCTCGATGATCCGCTCTCTTCTCTCGGCCTTCGGATTTGTCTTGGTCATATTCCCTCCCCATTGGTTTTTTGTATTATTTTCCTAGCGGGAAGGTATTCACAGTCAAGAAATAAAAGCAACGACACGGTTTCGGATATGGTTTTCAGAGCATCACTTATTTTCATAGCCCTTATTATACACTCCAACTATGATAAAGTCAAGTAGTAATTGACAAAGACTATGAAAAAATATATTTATACCGGAGAATGTATAAACAATAGGGCAATAAAGTGGAGCGTCACAAGGAATATACCTTGTCTTCCGGGGTCAGAGTATGAAAAATGAAGGCGCAAAAGGAAGATTCAGGGATCGGGATCATTAAAGAAAGCAGTCACAGATGCAACCAACTAGTATAAAAGGAGTAGCCAATGACAAAAATTGATTTTTCACTCAACGGGAAGATCGCTCTGGTAACCGGCGCGAGTAGAGGGATTGGCGAAGCGATTGCCCTTACTCTGGCCGATTACGGAGCCCATTGCATCCTCGTGAGCAGGAAAGCCGATGCCTTGAAAGGCGTAGCCGATGCAATAGCCTCGCGCGGCGGCAAAGCTTCGGTTATGGCATGCAATGTGGGCGACTTGAAGCAGATCGAGGACCTCATGGACCGGATCAAAGAAAACTTCGGCAAGCTCGATATCCTTATTAATAACGCTGCTACGAACCCGTACTTCGGCGACATGCTGGGTGCCGACGAGGGGATATGGAACAAGACCTTCGACGTGAACCTCAAAGGCCCGTTCTTCCTCATCCAGCACGCAGCCGGACTCATGGAGATATCAGGCGGGGGCTCGGTCGTGAACGTGTCTTCTGTAAACGGCGTGAAACCTGCCCTGTTCCAGGGCGTGTACTCCATCACCAAGGCGGCGATGATCTCCATGACCATGGCCTTTGCCAAGGAGCTCGCCGGGAAGAACATCCGGGTCAATGCCCTGCTGCCCGGCCTTGTCGACACCCACTTCTCCAAGGCTATCATGCAGAACGACGCAGTGCACGACATAGCGGTCAAGATGATCCCCATGGCCAGGCATGCCGAGCCCAGGGAGATCGCGGGAGTGGTGCTCTACCTCGTATCGGATGCCGCATCCTTCACGACCGGTGCAAGCTTTGTCGTGGACGGCGGTGCACTTGCTTAATGAAATAACCGATGCACAAATTTCGGAAAGTGTTGATCTACTCTTCTCAAGGGGTGAAAGGAAAACCATATGAAGATCAAAGACATTAAGAAAGTTCTTATTCTGGGGGCAGGCACCATGGGCCAGCAGATCGGATTTGTATGCGCCATGCACGGGTATGAAGTCGTGATGTACGACCTCTCCGACGATATCCTCAAGGATTCCGTCAAGCGCATGGAAAAGCTCGGCTCGCAGTGGTTTGCCGCCATGGGCAGGATCACTCCCGAGCAGTTGGGAGAAATCATGAAAAGGATCTCTGCGACCTCCGACCCGGAGGAAGCTGCACGGGATGCGGATATCGTCAGTGAGTCGGTCCCTGAGAACCCGGAGATCAAGTCAAAGGTGTTTGCCCGGTTCAACGAGCTCTGCCCGGAGCGGACAATCTTCACCACCAACACCTCGCTGCTCATGCCTTCGAAGTTCGCTTCATCGACCGGCAGGCCGGAGAAGCTCGTGGCGCTGCATTTTCACGATGTCCGTACCACCAATGTCGTGGATGTCATGCCTCATCCCGGCACCGACCCTGAAATAACCCAGCTCGTCTACGACTTTGCCGTAAAGATCGGGCAGGTTGCCATTATGCTCCACCGGGAGAACAACGGCTACGTGTTCAACGCCATGATCTCGAACCTCTTCTTCACGGCAATGACCCTGGCGACCCGCGATGTGGCGAGCTACACGGATATCGACCGGGCATGGATGGGCGTGACGCTCATGCCTATGGGGCCGTTCGGCATCATGGACCAGATAGGGCTGAAAACCGTATGGACCATCACCGACTACTGGGCCAAAAAAGGCAAGGATGCGCAGGCCCAGGCGAATGCGGACCTTCTCAAAAAGTACGTGGACAAGGGCGAGCTGGGGGCCAAGACGAGAAAGGGTTTCTATACCTATCCGAACCCTGCATATGCACACCCGGATTTCCTGACCGGCGGGGCCGGCAAGAAGGAATGAGTTGAGGACGAGGAGCATACCGAGCAGCCTGCACGGCACGTGCCGGTTTTTACGGAGATTAGATATATGCAGAATAGAGGTTTTTAGATATACTTCCTGAATCATAGAATATTTTTAAAAAATCGATTCAGGTGTGGGTGCCGGGCATGAAGAAAATCCATAAGCTCTTGATCGCGAACCGCGGAGAGATTGCCTGCAGGGTGATGCGGACGTGCCGGGAGCTGGGTATCCTTTCCGTTGCCGTGTACTCGGAGATCGACAGCCGGGCGCTGTTCGTAAAGACGGCAGACGAAGCCGTATGCATCGGCAGCTCCGGCATCGAAACCTACCTGGACCAGGAAGGGATCATCCGGGCGGCCATTGAGACCTCCTCGGATGCGATCCATCCCGGTTACGGCCTTCTGTCGGAGAATCCTGACTTCGCTCTGCGCTGCAGGGATGAAAACATCATTTTCATAGGTCCCTCTCCCGAGTCGATTACCCTGATGGGCTCGAAGATTGCTGCCCGGGAGCTGTGCGGAGAGATCGGCGTGCCCGTGATTCCGGGCTTCCGCATAACCAATGAGCCGGCAACCGGGCTGGCCGGGCGGGTGGCTCGGATCGGCTACCCGGTTCTCATAAAGGCCTCCGAAGGCGGGGGCGGGATCGGCATCTTCCTGGTCGAAGGGCCTGAAGAGCTTGAGAGGACGCTTGAATCTGCGCGGAAAAAGTCCCTTGCAGCCTACGGCAACGACAATCTGCTCATTGAGAAATATCTTCCTTCGGTGCGCCATATCGAATTCCAGGTCATGGGCGATGCGCACGGCAACATCGTCCATCTCTTCGAGCGGGAGTGCTCGGTTCAGCGAAGACACCAGAAGCTCCTCGAAGAATCTCCTTCGCCGGCCGTGACGGCAGAACTGCGGAAGAGTATGGGAGATGCGGCTGTGACAATAGCCGGGGCAGCTGAGTATTCCAATGCCGGCACCGTGGAATTCGTCCTGGCGGAGGACGGGGCGTTCTATTTTCTGGAGATGAACACGAGGCTCCAGGTCGAGCACCCGGTGACCGAGGCGGTGACAGGCCTCGACCTCGTGGCGATGCAGATCGCCATTGCGGAGGGTGAGCCGATCGGTATAGATCAGGAAAGCCTTTCGATGAACGGCCATGCCATCGAGTGCCGGATCTATGCCGAAGACCCGGACAACGAGTTTTTCCCTTCCGCAGGAACGCTCCACGTGTGGAAAGAAACTCCAGGGGCGAGGACCGACAGCGGGGTCGACCCGTCGTCACGCCTCACCATCGATTTCGACCCGCTCATGGCAAAGGTCATCGTGCACGCAGACTCCCGAAGCAATGCGATCCGGAAGATGAGCAGGGCTTTGAGGGAAACCGCGGCCCTTGGCGTGGCTACCAATATCGATTTTCTCTCCCGCCTCCTGTCTGGCGAGCCATATGTGAAGGGTGAGATCAGGACGGACTTTTTTGCCAAGGCCGGGGCTGACGTACTGAAACCCTCCCTGACACAGGAAGACACCTGCCTGCTCGTCTCGGCTGCGATCGCGGCGCGTTTCGACGGGTATGAGGAAGGCCACCGCGAGCTTGGGTGGCAGGGGGCGTATCGCCGGATGAAATATGCCGGGTTTTTGCTGAACGGCGCCGAATACTCTGCGGCATACCGCAAAAAGGATGCAGAGAGGTTCGAGATAGCGGTCGGCACAGATACCTTCGATGTTTTCCTGGCGGAAAAAGGCGCGGACTCAATAGTCATCGTTGTCAACGGCCGTCGGCAGAGATTCTCTTACGCCGATGACGGCGAAACGGTTTTCCTCCACGGCATTAACCTCGGGCATCATCAGCTGAAACACCTCTCGCGCTTCGAAACCATGGAGTTCCTCCACCGCAAGGGGACAAGGGAAGCGCCCATGGACGGCAAGGTCGCGTCGGTGAAGGTGCAGCCGGGTGAAAAAGTGAACAAGGGCCAGGACCTTCTGGTGATCGAGTCCATGAAGATGGAGAACATCATCCAGGCCGACCGGGAAGGACTGGTGAAGGAAGTATTCGTAAAAACGGGCGATTTTGTGAAAATGGGATCCTTGCTCATCGAGATCGATGTGGAGAATGACGTATGACGGAAACCCGCGATCCATTCAAGTTAGGAGAGCTCTCCTCCCGCATCGAAAAGAACAAGCTCATGGGCGGCGAGAAAAGGATAAAGAAGCAGCACGGCAAGGGAAGGCTCACCGTGCGGGAACGGATCGATCTTCTCCTTGATGCCGGGAGCTTCGACGAGCACGGCATACTCGCCCACAGCGACCTCCCGGAGGCCTATGCAAAAACGCCTGCGGACGGGAAGGTGTGCGGGTACGGGATGATCGACAACCGCGTTGTATACGTCTCCGGGGACGATGTTACGGTCATGTCCGGCGCGGGAGGCCGCATAGGCGTTTCCAAGGCGATCAAGAACCTCGTGTATGCCGCGACCAAGGGCTTCCCCTGCATCCATCTCGGTGACGGAGGAGGCGCCCGCATCCCGGATACCATGGGGGCCACAGGCATCATGAAGGCCATGGAGGCCGTGGACGCGCACAACCGCGAGGTGCCGTTCATCGTGTCCATCATGGGCGAATGCTACGGCGGCCCCACCTGGGAAGCGTCGATCTCGGACGTGGTAATCCAGGTCAAAGGCTCGGTCATGGCGGTCACCTCACCCCGGATCATCGAAGTCGCCATCGGCGAGAACTCTACCGACCAGGAACTGGGAGGCTGGGAGCTCCATGCCCATATCACCGGGCAGGTGGATCTCTTTGCCGAAAACGAGGAGGAATGCCTCTGGCTCATTCGCCGGCTCTTGGGCTATCTGCCGTCTAACGCCCGGGAGCTTCCGCCCGTGAAGCCCTGCGACGACCCCGCCGGGATAAAGATCGAATCGATCTTCGAGGCAGTGCCCGAAGACCCCAAAAAGCTCTACGACATGCACAATGTGCTGAACCTCGTCTTCGACCGGGACAGCATCCTGGAGCTCAAGCCCTACTACGACGGCAGCCTCATCACCTGTTTCGGGCGCCTGGACGGCTTCAGCGTCGGCATCCTGGCGAACAATCCCCTCGTAACCGCGGGCGCCATGGGGCCGGGTGCATGCGACAAGGCCATCGCCTTCATCTGCCTGTGCGACTCGTTCAACATCCCCATGATCTTTATCCACGACACGCCGGGTTTCCTCGTTGGGAGGGCAGCGGAGGAGAGGAAGATGCCTTTGAAGATTATGTCCATGATCAAGGCGCTCCAGTTGACGACCGTGCCGGTGGTGAGCCTCATCGTCCGCAAATCGTACGGGATGGCCCATCACAACATGGCAGGGGGCAGGCTTTCCGACACCATCCTTGCCTGGCCCACGGCGGATATCTCGTTTATGGCGGCGGATGTGGCCATCAATGCGGCGTTCGGGCAGAATTTCGCGGATAATCCCGATGCTCAGACCATGAAGGATGCCTTCATGCAGGAGATGATGCGCAAGGCCGAGCCCTGGGAAGCGGCGGGCCTGAACCTCATCGATAAGATTATCGATCCGAGGGATACCAGGACCGAGCTGATCCGTGCGCTTGAAATCGCCCGCGGCAGCTCGGGCGACAGGGGAAAGAGCAGCCGGCTGCTGGCCTCATGGCCCCGGATGGTGTAGCGGTACTTCCATCCCCCGGCCCGGCCTGAGCAGGGTGCGGATTGCGTCGAGGGAGTTCAGGATATCTTTTTTATCCTTGGTAAGCCGGGAGAGCATGATCCCGCCCTCCAGAGAGGCGACGATGTGCCGCGCCAGCATGTACGGCTCCATGTGCGTTGACAGCTCGCCCTGGCGGAGCGCCTCTTCCAGCAGCGTTGCGATGAGGCATGCCCACTGGTCGAACACGGTTCTGATTGCGCTGCGGAAATCGGCGTTCTGATCTCCCATCTCGAGGGCGATGTTGCCGAAGATGCACCCGCCCACGAAGTTCTTTCCAAAGTGGTATTCATAGATGGCATCCAGGACGCCGTCGAGCTTGGCCATGCCGCTGCGTCCTCTTGCCCGCGTATTGAGGTATGCAAGGTATTCCTTGTGGGCCGTTTCGATCAGGGCAAGGGCTAAATCTTCCTTGTTTTTGAAATGGAAGTAGAGGTTGCCCCGCTGCACCCCGCTTGCCTCGATAATGTCCGATATGCTGGTGGCATGGTAGCCTTTTGTGTTGAAGAGCTCCATGGCCTCCCTGAGAATGCGGGCCCTCGTCCTCATGCCTTTTGAAATAACTGTCTTCTCGCTCATATAACCTGCCGCCCGGCACCATTACTACCGGATTCCCGATCCCTGTCAATAAGAAGATTCCCTGCCGGGCGCAGCGATATGGCCTTTCTCCCTCACTTCTCCTTTTTCTTGTGGCTGCGGCCCTTCCTGAGCCCGTCGAGATCGATGCGCATGCCTTCCTGGAAGAGGAGATTGACCAGGGGCAGCGACATGTTCTCCGGCCCGTAGAGGATGATCTGGACACTGGGGATGGAGAAGTACATGATCGCCCTTTTCATGAGCAGGGTGTCGGAGAGCTCCTTTGCAATGGGGTGGGTCTTGCCGATCTCAAGCTCCACATCGGCCGGGTTCAGCGAGATGCCCAGCTTCACGGCGTTCATCTTGAACTCGGTGTACTGGGGCTGCTTGTACTGGTATAGCCGGATGAGGAACTTCATCAGCCTGCTCATGGGGGTGGCGATCTTTCTGCCTTTGAGCCTCATGATGAACTCGTCCTTTTCCTTGAGCGAGCAGCTTAGCCACGAATCGGTATCCTCGAAATCGATGTCGGCGAGGAACTTGGGGAAGCCTGCGAAATCGATGCCCCACCGCAGGGCCGCTTCGGTGGTGACGGGCAGGTGGTGGATGTACGGGTAAAAGTTGAACCGGATGAGCTGGCGCAGGATATTGTAGCCGGGAACGGCCATGATGTCCGGGTTGTTGAGCAGCACGGTAAAGGCAACCTCGTTGTACGGGCCCACGTCGGTGTCATGGTATTCGAAGCAGGCGATTCCCAGTCCGCCGATGCCCGGGAGCATCTGAGCCGGGGTGAACCTGGGGTCGGGGAGCAGCTTCTTCAACGCCAGGATGCTTGCAGGGAAGATCGCCACATGGGCCCGGGCCGCACGGTAAAAGATGGGGAGCTTGACCTTTGATCCTGCCGCCCATACGTCGACCTGTTCGACACCTTCGAAGAAATCGTCTCCTGAATGGCTTTTGTGATGTTTGTGCGTATTGTGGTGCGTCATCGGGAACCCTCCTCAGGATACATGTAAGATTATATAATGATATTATAAATGACTCTGCAGGAAATACAATCCATTAGAACGGGTATATCATTTTATTATTGATACCCGAGGTGCTTCCCGTTATCTTTTACCGTATCTCTCTGGGGAGATGCATCTTTTTTGCCGTTTTGTTTTTATGAACAAGGAGGATTATATGGGCCTTTCGTTGTACACTGGGGAAAGGGAATTCATCGACCTCACCGAATCGTTTGCCCGGAAAGCGGTGCTGCCCATATTCGGGGGCGATACCCCGGACGGAGATCTCGGAAAAGTCCCGGAGCTTCTGGACAAGGCCTTCGAGATCGGTCTTGCCGCTTCTCCGGATAAGCGGATGCCCGGGTATGAATACGGGATCTGGGGCGCTTCCGTCCGGGAAAGCGATATGCAGCTCTCGGTAAACATGCTTTCGATCATCGCTTCGGTGTGCGGCGGGATTGCCATGAATCTCCACAGCCAGGGACTGTCTTCGCTCGTCGTATCCCTGTCGGGCAGGGAGCTTACCGATCCGCCTAAAATTGCAGCGCTCGCCCTGCAGGAGGGGTACGGTCCACCCGGGCATGGGACTCTTTTCGATCCTTGCGCTGATGCACCGGCCCGGATAATGACCCGGGCGTGCCCGACCGGCCAGGGGTTTACAATCAGCGGGGAGAAGTCTTTTGTGTATGCCATGAAAGGGGTGGAGTCGTTCATAGTGGCATGCAGGGTCGAGGATGAGAAAGATCGCGGATGGGGTTTGTTCCTGGTCCCCGCAGCATCCGGAGGCGTCCGTATCCGGTCTGTATCGGGAAGGACCGGCCTGAGGGCATGCGATGTGCTCCATATAGATTTCGAAAACGTGGAGGTGATTAACTCGGCCCGGCTCGATGAGGGCAATGCCGCAGCCCTCGTGAAGCAGGCCCTGTGCATCAACTGGCTCGGCATAGCGGCAGTCGCCGCAGGCATTGCCCGCGGTGCGGTGAGGGCTGCGAGAGCATATGCGTCGACCCGCTACCAGGGCGGGGCCATGATCGAAAGCCATCCCGCGATACAGAAGCTCATCGCTCTCTCCGAAGCACGAGCCGAGGCGGCGCATGCTCACTTGAACCAGGTGTCGAGCCTTGGCCTGGAAAGCAGAGGACTTCTCAAACAGTGTGCAGTCGCTAAGCTCATGGTAACGGACCTTTGTTTCCAGGCTGTAACCGATTCCCTTCAGGTGTTCGGAGGCTACGGCTACATGGAAGACTACGGCATGGAAAAACGCCTTCGCGATGCCGCTGTCCTGAAAAGCGCCGGGTGCTCGCCCAATAGTCTTGAGCTCTTCATCTTCGAAGCAGGAAAGGAGGTGACCGCATGAGCATGCCCGATGCAGGGATTGCAGCCAGGATAGAATCGCTGAAGGTAAGGAACTCGGTGCAGAATCTCGACTTCTTCGGCAGGCTGCTCATGGATAACCGGGAGATGACCATATGGGAACACGACACCAACCTTCTCCCCTTCGGCGCCAGGGTCTGGAGAAGGCGGGCAAGAGCCTTCGCCAGGGAGCACATCCGTCCCTGCGCCGCTGCTGCTGATATCTCGCCGCATGAATACGACACCAGGCCCATAATCATCAAGGCCTCACGACAGGGGTTTCAGACCATCCTGCTTGCAATGCCCCTGGGGACGGCCTTCCCCGGGAGTTATTTTCTCAAGTCCGCATCGTTTCAGGCCGCGGTCATAGCAGAAGAGTTTGCGGCAGAGTGCGGAGGTCTCGCGCTGCTGCTCATGGCCCACCACCTCGGGTGTGCCCCGCTGCTCATGAGCGGCCATATCCCCACCTTTTTCCGTCACCTTCTCCCGCTCTATGCAAAGACATTTCTGGGAAGGCCTTCAGTCATGGCCTTTGCCATCACCGAGCCGGGCGCAGGTTCCGATGTGGAGGAAACCGAGGGAGGAGCCTTTGCCCAACTGGTGACCACGGCGAAAAAAGTGCCCGGAGGCTATTCGATCAACGGCCGGAAATGCTTTATCTCGGACGGCGCCATCGCTGACAAGGTGACCCTTTTCGCAAAGCTGGAAGGCGAAGGGCTTGAATCCTGGACGTGCTTCCTCATCGAGAAAGGCATGCCTGGATATTCCATCGGACGGCGTGAGCACAAGCTGGGGCAGCGGGCCGCGGATGCAGCCGAGCTGATCCTGGAAGACGTCTTTGTCCCGGACAGGAACATCGTGGGAAGGCTCAGGAGCGGCTGGCCGAACAACCGCAATGTCCTGAACTATTCCCGGCCCGTGGTGGGGGCCATGGCCCTGGGGCATGCGCGCGGAGCATTCGAGAGGGCACTCGAGTTCTGCCGCAAAACCATGCTCGGGCCAAAAAGGCTTATCGATTACCAGGATATTCAGATCGAGCTCTCCGACATGATCGTCAAGCTCTGGTCCGCCCGTGCCCTGATATGGCACAGCTGCAGCCAGTTCAGGTGCTATCAGTCGGCATCGGCCGCGGCCAAGGTCGCGGCGTCCGACATCGCCTTCCACGTCTGCACCAAGGCTTTAGAGATCATGGGCGACCACGGATATGTCCACGACAACGGAGCGGAAAGGCTCTGGAGGGATTCACGGCTCACGCAGATCTACGAAGGCACCAACCAGATCAACCGCCTCGCGATCATCGAGCACCAGTGGGATGCCGAGCTGACACGGTCGGCATTCGCCGGGACGGTATAGTATCGAGCGCCGCCGGTGCGCTTATGAGAGAGGCTTAATCGCCTTCAAGCTCCGGTTGATGCCGGCAGGCCCGGGTCCGTCACGTCATACAGGCCCAACGGCCTGGCCAGGGTCTGGGCCTCTTCCCAGGTGAGCGACCGCAGGACCGCAAAAAAAGGAAAAAGGGGAAAATCGAGAAGGGTCTCAGCTGCCATATCTCTTGCAATTCATTCGGATACCTTTTAAGAACAGGTATACCATTTCTGATGGGAGGAGCTTTCTATGGAGATTAAAGAGATAACCCTGGATCGTCTTGATCCTGCGCAGTTCATCGCCCGGAAGTCACAAGAGCTCTCCGCTGCAGTAGGTGAGGGATTTGCCGTCAATGCGCTCTCCGGCGGCGTCGATTCTTCGGTGGTGACGGCCCTCGGCCACAAAGCTCTGGGAAACAGGCTCAAGGCCTATTTCATCGACAACGGCATCATGCGTAAAGATGAGCCTGAGCAGATTGCGGAGCAGTTCATGAACCTCGGCATCCCCATCGAGATCATCGATGCCAAAGACCGGTTCTTCGCTGCGCTCAAGGGCCTTACAGACCCGGAGGAGAAGAGAGAGGCCATTACCCAGACCTTCTACAAGGACGTATTCGGCGAGCTCGTGAAAAAGAGCGGGGCACGGTTTCTGCTGCAGGGGACGATCTTTACGGATGTTGAGGAGACAGTCGCCGGGGTTAAAAGGCAGCACAATATTCTGGCACAGCTCGGCATCGACACGGTGGGGCAGTTCGGCTACGAAGTCATCGAGCCCCTCATCGAACTGAGAAAACCGGGGGTGAGGAAGATTGGCGAAGCCCTGTGCCTGCCCCATGGGGTATACAACCGGCCGCCTTTCCCGGGGCCTGCACTGGCTGCGAGGATCATAGGAGAAGTCACACGAGAGCGTGTTGCTCTGGTCCGCGAGGCGACTGCCATCGTGGAAGAAGAGCTCGCCGGCTCCGGAGCATTCCAGTATCTTGCGATCCTTCACGAGGACAAGGTTACGGGAATCAGGAATGGCAAAAGGGACTATGGCAGCCAGATAGAGGTTCGCTGCTGGGAGAGCACCGATGCCAAGACAGCGACGCCTTCCAGGCTCGATTTCGATATTCTCCAGAAATTGGCCGGCCGCATGACCGCTGAGATCCCAGGCGTAGTGAGCGTGACGTATAACATCACCTCAAAACCCACCTCGACCATCGAGGCCGTCTAGTAATGATAGCGCGGAAGCTTTTTGCGGATTAGACAAGTGCCGGGATTATAGCCGGTACGATTGAAGTGAAACGAAGACTGGAAAATAGGGAATTCCGCCGATGTCTCCTTCGAATCGGCGGAATACCTATTTAATGGGGTAAGGGGAGGAAGCCTTTCGCGTGAATCGCGCTGCAAAACGAAGTCCGATACCCGCAAAGGCAAAAGAGCCGATGGCGATGAACAGCAGGGTCATTAGCGCGCCCTCCTTTCGATGATTACCTCTTGGACGAAACCCTTGAAGCCGAGCACGATGCCGATGATCAGGAAGAGAAACGTGAAGTTGGGGGCCATGCCGGTAACCTTATCGAGCCACAGTCCTGCATAGAGTCCCAGATAGGTCATGGCCACGAGCACGATGCTGTAGGCGCTGATCCTGGTGATCCTGTTTGCCAGTGCCTTTGGGATCTTTACTTTCTTTTCCTTTTTCATGGCACGTCTCCTTCAAGCCGGTCAGCTTCTTCTTAGAAAAGCCTCATGAGCAGTTCTCTTGCCGGTGCCGTATTGATTCCCACCAGGGTTACCATAAGAATGAATACCGCGGTAGCTTCGGCAGCGGTGAGTCCGAGAACCCTATATGTGAACCTGATACCGATCCCTGTCATGAACAAGCATCCGATTACGATCCAAAGAGTCAGCATTTTCTTGTCCTCCTGTGTTTTTTTTAATTTCTGTCAAGTATATATCAAGGTCTGTGCCAACGGCAGTGAGATTATAACATATTGATAATAATGATTAATAAAACTGCAAGGGCTTCGGTGGACTGACAGATTGGCAGGAGGGCCTTTTTTGGGCATACCGGCTTTGACAAAATGACAAAATGGTTCCTCATTCAGTTTTTTTCCACTGACACTTTGGCAGAGAAAAATCACACGGTTCCTGCAGTGGCCCTGCGAAGGGAAACGTATGTTTCTCTACCGGGGCCGGGTATCGGCCAGGCGGATTCGGACCCCCATATCCTCGTAGGCGACCAGCCGCGACTGGAAACTGCTCTTGAGGATGCCGTTCTCATCCACGTAATCGTAGATCAATGCCTCGTGCTTGCCTTCGGATATGCGCAGGATGCGGCCGATGTACTGCTTCACCCTTCCGGTAAATTTGATGGGCGTCGCAAGGAAGATGGAGTCGAGCGCCTTGAGGTCGAACCCCTCTCCGATGAGCTGCGCCGTGGCAACGAGGATATGGTCGCGGGTTTTGTTCAGCATTTCGACAAGTTCGGCCCTCTGAGTCGTGGGAGTGGAGCCCGTGAGGAGCGATACGGGTGATCCCTTAGCGGAAATCATGCGAAAGAGCTCCTCGCAGTGGGCTACGCGGTCCGAGATGACCAGGGCGATGCCGTTCTCGCCGGAGCTCGTGCGCTCGACCACGTCGCTTGCGATGAGCGCGTTTCTCTTCTTGTCCGCGATCAGGGCCGAGATCATGGACTGGTATTCGTCGGAATCGAAGTAGTAAGCGCACTTCGTATGTCTTACCTGAAGCGTCGCCCGCATGATCTTCTGGATGTCCTGGAGCTGGCGAGGCTGTATGCGGTGAAGACGGTCGCCGAGATAGAAATAGATGATCCGGGTGAGTTTGTCGCGGCGGTAGGGCGTCGCTGAGAGACCGAGCATGAACGCGGTGTCGAGCTTGCCGGCAACCTCGGTGAAAGAGCGGGCAGGGACGTGGTGGCACTCATCTACGATCAGATGGCCGATTGCCGGCTTGACCTCGTCGATGACCTTGAAGAGCGAATTGATGATCGCAATGGTGAGCTTTCTGCCGGTCTGTTTTTTTCCGTCTCCAATCAGCCCTACCTCGTCTTCGGTGATATCCAGAAACTCTACGGCGCGCTTGAGCCACTGGTACATGAGCTCCTTGGTATGAACGACCACGAGGGCAGGCTGTTTCCTCCGGGCTATGATGTTCAGGGCGATCACGGTCTTGCCGGCCCCCGGTGGCGCTTCGAGCACGCCGAACCTCCGGGCGGTGAGGTCGCGGACCGCCTGAACCTGGTAGGGGTGGAGTGTCGCCTTAAAGTCGAACGTCACCGGATCGAGCATCCGGGTTCGGTCTACGAGCATGTAGGGAGAGGGGGCCATTCTGCCCAGCAGATGGTTAATGTACCCGCGGGGAAGGATGAGGACCCCGTTGTCCCGCTCGAAGTAGTCGAGCATCTCGGGCTGGAAGTTGCGCCTTCTGCTCCTCTTATATTTTTCCACCTGCTCCCACTTCGGGTTGGGCAGGGTGAGATCCGCTTCGATGCGCTTGATTACTTCCGGTGCAAGGTCCGCTTCGAGCACCCTTACGGCATTGTCTATGTGGATAACTGCTTCCATTGGTGTGCTGCCTTTACAAAAAGACGATCAGATGGCGTTTTTGAGATCGTCGATGAGTCCGGCTGCCTCGGCTTTGCTCAGGTCGATCCTCACCTTGCCTCCACCGGGATGTGCAAAGGTGAGATGGATCTCTGTGCCATCCTTCTCGACCGTCCATCGCTTTCCCCCTGGCATTTTTACCTTTGGCGAGAGCCAGTCGTCCGCCTCGAACTGAGCGATCTGGATGAGCACGCCGAAGGCGTCTCTCGGATGGATGAAGAGCTCTTTCCAGATGGGTCCGTAGTCGTTGAACCCGAAGTAGGGGATGTTGTTCTTCTCCAGGGTCTTTCTCGCCCCGTAGATATCCGGGGTCTGCATGGTGATGTGGTGGACGCCTCCCTGCTTGTTGCTGAGGAAGCCGTCGAGGAAGCTTCCGTCTCCTGTGGGGGTGAGGAGTTCGAGCCTGCTTAAATCTCCCAGCGCCATGTTCTGCCAGAGATACTTCATATGTCCGTCATCGGCATATGTGCCGGGTATGGCGCCCAGAAGCTTGGTAAAGAAGCTCAATGCCTTGTCATAATCCCGTACTGCAAGAGCGACATGGTCGATTCGTAATATCATACAAAACCGCCTTCGGAAGAGTATAGCATATGTTCGTATAAGAAGCCCGGTGGTTCGTCAATCGTTTTGTCCGTAAGCGTGTGGCGCCTGCTCCAGCCGGGAAACGAGTTGCTTTACAGGCTTCCCTCAAGAGAAAGAATGCCGGGCTCCGCTCCGGGTTTCCCTTCACGAGCCATACCCGGGCCGGCAAGCATTTCTCTGATTTCCCTGTCCTTATGGGTAATATCGATCGCCATGCTGCCCTTTCCCTTTCTTACGACCCGGCCGCGAACCATGACATATTCTTCCTTTCTGCCTCCCGAGAGGTTGATGCTGATATATCTGCCTTTTGCGCAGGGTTCGGCTGTTGCCAGCAGCAGGCCGTTTTCGCTGATATCTATCACGCTCCCCGTAGATTCTGCAGGCGTTCCCTTGGCCTTATAGGTCACGTCGAGGTGAAGCGGATACCGCCTGGATTTACGCTTCTCATGAATGCTCCAGGCTGTCCGGATCGAATCGATCTCTTCTCTGACGGCATCGCTGATCGGTTTATAAGACATTCCCAGCTCTCTCTGCGATCTTGTGCCGTCTGCCATGAGACCGTTCTGCAGGGTCAGGATATATTCCGGAGACATCCACTGCAACCGGGGTTTTTTCAGCACCCTTGCGAGTACGGCGACAGCGCCTGCTGCGAACATGACCAGTGAGTCGGGCAGGACGATCCGGAAAGGTCCGGAGCCGATGATCTCATTGACCATTGACTGCATCCGCCGTGTGGATATGCGTTCATGGGCGATGAAGTAGCGCCTGCCCACAGCACCTTCGATGGTGAGAACCCTCGAGATCGCCTCGGCAATATCCTGAACGTGGACATAGGTTTGAGCGGAATTCAGGGAAGATCTGGAAAGAAATGCATGTCCCATAAGCATTTCGACCTGAGAGACGGCGTTGCGTCTCCTGCCCGGCCCGATCGCTACGGCCGGATAGCATACCGTGAGCGGGAGGTTTTTTTTGCGATGAAGGCCCCATGAGATCAGCTCGGCTTCATATTTGCTCCTGGCCAACTCGCTGAACCGCCGGGGGCCGACGGTGCTTTTCTCGTCAAACCTTATTCGCAACGGCTTGCCGTAAACATAAAGAGGGCTTATGTGGATCACCCGTGAAATGCCCGTATCCAGGGCGCACTCCATGACGTTGCGCGTTCCGTTTACGTTGACCTCGGTATACAGTTTTTTATCAGGTTCCCAGAAAGAAGATACCCCTGCCAGATGTATGAGTGCATCACACCCCGACATCCCGGACAGGAGAGATTTTCTGTCTCGTATATCTCCCCGGTAAAGATCGACATCGAGCTTTTCCAGCTCCTGGATGTGACTCGTCTTCCTGACGAGGCACACCAGTCGGTGGCCCTGCCTGACAAGGAGCCTTGCGACGTGTGTGCCGATGAAGCCTGTGGCCCCGGTGATGAAAACCTTCATGTGATCCCTCCTTCAATAGAATGAAACCAAAACAACACAGCGTATGACTATTCCTTTGCGAGGGCCCGGTCATAACCGGGCCTGCCCGATAGGAGTCATAGAGAACAATACCATGAAATGAAGAAAAATCAAGGATTTGAATCACTGTTTCGCAGGAGGCGAAGAGTTCTTCACCGAAGCCGGTTTATCACACCGTGAAAGACATCCCGTCATATGCACACTCGAGCTCGATGGCGCCGCAACGATTGAGCATGGAGTCTCCTAGGTGGGTGAGGAGTATTCTTTTGCAGTCGAGCTCGCGGCGGTGCTCCATAAGGGTGAGGTAGTCGAGGTGATTGCCGGCAGATCTCTCGTACTCGAAAGTTTCACATATGAACACATCGGCGTCTTTGCAGACTACCGGAAGGAACTCGTTCCATTCGGTATCACCGGAATATGCGATGGTCTTTCCTCCGCATTCGATCCGCAGCGATAAGGGATTCGCCATCTTTGAATGCTTTGCCGGATATGCGGTGACCGCAAGATCGCCGATCTGAGTCTTTTCGCTCTGCGGCAGAATTCGAAAATCAGGCCAGAAGCCGGAGCGGGGATTTTCCGGGGAGGGGAAGAACAGTTTCATCACGTTCTCGACATGAGATTCCAGAGCATAAGGCCCTGCGATGACCAGAGGGATCTCCCTTTCACCGGTCACCTGGGTTTCTTTTACGAGAAACGGTACGCCTCCGTAATGATCGCCGTGGAGGTGGGATATGAGGACGGTCCCGATGCCGGATGTATCGAACCCGAAACGTTTCAGGCCGATGAGCGCGGAAGGACCGCAGTCGATGAGAAAACGGCCCTCCGGCGACTCGACGAGGATGCTGCTCTGGAGCCTTCCACCGCTGCCGAATGCATCACCTGAACCCAGAAAAAGGATCCCGACCGAGTTCATGTCCATGGCTCTAATAGATTTTTTTAAGCGTGTCTTTCAGCTCTTCAGCGGTATAGGGCTTTGCTATGGCGGCGCTGAAACCGAACTCCCGGTAGTTTTCCAGGATATTATCTTCTGCATAACCGCTGGAGACGATGCCGACCACTCCCGGATCTATCTCCTTGAGCTTCTTCATAGTCTCGGCGCCGCCCATTCCGTTGTCCACCGTAAGGTCGAGAATCACCACACCGAAGGACCGGCCGGAATGCTTCGCCTCGATGAATTTTTCAATGGCCTCCTCGCCGTTCTTCGACGATTCCACCCGGTAGCCCAGGTGTTCGAGGATCTCGGCCGCGGCATCCCTGATCATCTCTTCGTCATCCATGGTGAGGATTTTGTCCCGCGAGGCATCCCCATGGGGCAGGGCAGCGGTATCTTCCCCGACAGCTTCCCCGGAGGCTGCGGGGAGATAGATGCGGAACACGCTTCCCGAACCGACAGTGGACTCAACAACGATATAGCCTCCATGCTTCTTTATAATGGAATAAGCCGTCGCCAGTCCCAGCCCCATGCCCTTCCTGGTGCCCTTTCCCTTGGTCGAAAAGTACGGATCGAAGATCTTGTCCTTGATCTCTTCCGGGATTCCCGTCCCCTGATCCTGCACATCGATAACCACGTACGAACCTTGTTTGACGAATTTGGGATGTTCGGCGCTGTCCTTGCCGATGGCAATGTTCCGTGCGGTTATAGTGATCCGCCCCTCCTCGTGCATGGCTTCCCTGGCGTTCATGACAATGCTGTGCAGCGCGTGGAGGATCTGATTCGCATCAAATTCGACCGACCAGAGCTCCTCCTGAATATCGTACGCACAGGTGATGTGGGTTCCCGATAGTGCAAGATTCACCGAATCCGAGATGAGCGGCAGCAAAGGGGCATCTTTCTTGTTCGAGATACCGCCCTTTGACAGGGTCATAAACTGCCTGATCAGGTCGCGGGACCGGTTGCACGACTCGATGGCCTTTATCAGTCTTAAGTTTGCCGGATGATCCTGGGCAATATGGAACTGCGCAAGCTCGATGTTGCCAAGAATCGTTGCAAGGAGATTGTTGAAGTCGTGTGCGATACCGCCGGCAAGCATGCTGACGGATTCGAGCTTGCTCATTCTTAAATGTTCCTCTTCTTTGATCCTGCGGTCCGTGATGTCGCGGGAAACAGCAGCCACACCCGTTACGGTGCCGTCCGGCGCAAAGAAGGGATAATAGCTCAAGAGGCAGTATCTGCTTCCCCATCCCGGATAGTCGAACCATTCCTCGCAATGGACTTCCTTCCCTTCCAATGCCCTGTCCAGGTGTTTCTTCATGCTGCCGGCAAATACCTCCGGGCTGACAATATCTTCAACGCTTCGCCCGATGAAATCGCTTCGGGTCCTGCTGAACGCCGAGAGATAGGCGTTGTTCACTGCCTGGAATACATAGTTTCTGTCTATAAAGGACATGGGGTTGTGGATGGTGTCGACGATGAGCTCGTACTTGCGCAGAAGTTCGGCCGATTTTGTCCGGTTAATCACATCGCCGATCCTTCCCGCGACCGTCTCCAGGGCAATCCTGGAGGTGACGGGGATCTTATCGAAATCCCTCGATATCAGGCTTAAGAATGCTATAACGGAGCCTTCGGATTTGATGGGGATGATCGCAACGCCCTGTACTTCATCCTGCGGCAGCGTTACCCGGAATCTTTTAGAGGCTTCCTGGTTGTTCCAGTACAGGGGACGCCCCTCCCTGACGAACCGTACCTGCGGGGAGGATGCTTCCATGTGGTTCAGGGAATGTGCGACGTTGGCGGGCATGCCTTTCTGTACGACAAGATTCATGTCTCCGGTGCGTTCCTGGAGCATATATACTCCGCCTGAATCGACTCCCTCGACTCCCATGACCGCATCCAGAATGCGGGAAAGCAACTCGTGAAGCTCAAGAGAAGAACTGAGAACTATGCCCAGATCCCGCTGGAAGCGGAGCAGGTCTTCTATCTGCTTGTGAGGAGTGATGTCCCGGGCAAGGATGGCTATCTCATCGGGCTTGCGGCCTTCCTTGGACACCGGATAGAGCATGACGTCATACCAGACCTGATCGTACTTATCCTCGAACCGCAAGGGCTCGCCGGAAGAAAACACTGTATCGGCCTGTTCTTTTCTGGATTGCGATGAATCCTCAGGGAAGAAGTCCCAGATACAGGTCCCGATGAAGTCCTCATGTCCTATGCCGAGATATCTTGAGACCACCTCGTTTGCCTCCCGGACCACTCCCTGCTTGTCGATGAGTATGAACAGATCCGTCTGGGCGTCGAGTATTGACCTCATGGCATCCAGGTTGTGCCGGATCCTGCTGTTTTCTGCCTGCAGTTCACTGAGGCTCTTGGTCGAATTTCCCCCGGGTGCTTTTTCGGACATGAGACACTCTCCTTTTACCATCCTCATGCATACCTATGGTGTATGTATGGGAGATTCTCATGGATGTGTCAATATCACATATCATAGAGCCTGTTCATGCCGTTTAAATCGAGTGATTCATGACGATTTTTATGCGGGAGCGTGCCCTGTTACTCTCCTAAAACTGCCTGCTGTCGGCCGGGGAAGAGACCGCAGGAGAGTGGGGGAGGCGACCTGGGGGAAGATATGTGCTAAAAAGAGAGGTCTGGAAACAAAAGACGGCCCCGGAGGAGTTTATACTCCCGGGACCGTGTATGGCTCTTATTTACGGTAGTATTACTTTGCCCTGTCGGCAACCGGGTGTTTAAAGAGTACCTTGACTGCGAACCTGTATCCGATGGCAATCAGGCTTACGGTACCGATGATGGTGAATGCGAGTGTCATAGTTCTTTTCTCCTTAGAACATCTGGGCTATAAATTGCCTAGCCGGACCCGAGTTGACACCTATCAGCATAACGATGAGTACGAATACCGCGGTTGCCTCGGCAGGGGTAAGCCCCAGAACTCTGTATGTGAACCTGATCCCTATCCCGGTCATGAACAAGCATCCGATTATAATCCAAAGGGTGATCATTGCCTTTCTCCTCTCATGTTTGTCTATGCTTCCTCATTGAGCAAAGAAGGTGCCAATGATGACGTGCTTGTAACTATATGATAAATAAGGACGAATAAACGATTGAGGGGGATGGTCAATGACATTTTGACAATAAGAGCTGAAATTACTTCAAGCTTTTTGACAATTTGACAAAAAATCTAAATTCAATTTGGAAAACATGACAAGATGGCAAATCGAATCCTCCCCTGTGTGAAAGGCCGTTTGAGGATCGCTCGGTTTTTGTCTTGTATCATTGTCCTTCTATGGTTTTATAAGAGAAAAGCAGTCGTTTACGCCGGGACTCGATTTTTTACGGGCAAGGGGGTATTGAGGGCAAAGACCTGCGGAAGGATACGGATTATATTGTTTCGGGTACATCCCCGATGTTCAATTGCATCCAGACGACACCGAAGGTTCTTCCTGCCTTTATGCCGATGCCTTCGAAGCGGCCGCACTCGATGAATCCGTTTTTTCTGTGGAACTCGATACTTTCGGGGTTCAACGATGAAATGTTCGCAAGGATAACGGATATATCCCTCTTTCTTGCTCCCTTGATTAATCTCTTCAGAATCAAAGAACCTATGCCTTTACGGGTATGCTCCGGCAGAATGAAATAAGTGGCGACAGCTGTCTTTTGAAACGAATCTGCGGGATGATAGGCCTGCAGAAAGGCAAAGCCCACGACACGGGAATCCTGGTTTTTCACCACCAGGGCAGGATAATCATGGGTAAGGGCCAGAAAGCGGTCGAACATGCTGTCATCGACGGAGGTTCGGGGGTATGCGGCAAAGGTGCGCTCGATGAAATAATTATAGATCGCGATCACCTGTTGTCTGTGCTCATCTCCCATCGGCCCAATTGAATATTTCATCGTATCCTCGACCATACTGCCGGAACGCCCTCCCTTAAGCACGATGCATGGCTAACTTTCTCCTCTCGCGACCTTCTTCCCGGGTGTCTTGGGGCGAGGATGTGGGAGAGGATTTCATTCGGCGCGCCATATGCCTCTTGAGGGAAATTGTGCCAGATTTCTTGCAAGTTCTCAATGGGCAAAGGAAATTTCCAAGGGATATTTATGGTGCGGACACCATAGTATGGTCGAGTATTCTATGGTGGACGTGGTAAAAATACCTGTAAGGGAAGGGAAGCAGAACTTAACTAATGAGTAATTACAATAAGATACAATTGATTATGGATGCAGTTCATACTGGCATGCATTTCGCTTTGTGTGATTTATCAAGTAAAAAAGCAAGACGCGGAGGATATGTATGGCAATTTTTGATTACAACAAGGAAGCTCTTGCGAACCTTAAAATAGAGGATACCAGCATCCTGGACAGACTTGTCGATTTTGAGACGGCAAGAAAGGTTCACTTAAGCAAGGAAAGGGCAAAGAAGGACAAGCGCATCTCCCTCAAAGAGGCGGTTGCAGAATTTGTGAGTGACGGCGATGTCGTCCTGGACACCGGGTTCGGATATGTGCGGACCTGTATCCAGAGCCATTTTGAGATCATGCGGCAGAAGAAGAAAAATCTCCAGATGATAGGCGCCCCGAACACGAACCAGAGCTACATGAGCTTTGCCGGCTGCGTGTACTATTCCCATAGCTCGTACACAGGCGCAGAGATGCGGGGAACCGACAAAAACTATAAGAGAATGATGCTGCAGGGAAGGCTCAAGGTCGTATCCGAATGGAGCCACGGCGGAGTCGGCCAGGGTCTCAAGGCTGCACAGTTAGGCTGCCCAGGCGTTTTGAGCAAGCAGATGCTGGCTTCGGATATTGTCAAGTACAACCCATACCTCAAGGTTATCCAGAACCCCATAAAGCAGGACCCGGACCCGGCGGTCTTTATCCCTGCCCTGTATCCGGATATCGTATTCATCCATGCCCAGGTGGCGGACAAATACGGCAATGCATGGCTCTACGGTCCGACGGTGAACGACGTTGCCGGTGCCGCGGCTTCCAAAAAGGTGGTCATTACCGCAGAAGAGATCGTTCCTGAATTGGATATACGGTACAACCGCAAAGGCACCATCATCCCGTTTTTCTATGCAGATGCAGTGGTTGAGCTTCCCTACGGGGCCCTCCCGGGAAGTATGCCGGGCTGTTATTACTGGCCGCGCCAGTGGTGGGAAAAACTCATGCGCTTGGGCGGATCGAGCGATGAGAACATGGGCAAGTTCCTCGACGAGTGGGTTTTCGGCACCAAGGACCAGATCGAATTCGTGGAGAAACTCGGCGGAGCCAAGTGGATGATCGAGGCGAGACGCCAGACAAAGGCTGCCGAGGGAGACAACGAGGATATCGATTTCGCATATCAGGAATACCGGGTGGATAACGATCCTGGTATCTACTACTGATGCAATCGATGCAAAAGGAGGAACATGAGATGAAAAACGATGCTCCGGCAAACGTATTGGAGATATTGGCATATATCATAGCGGCGCAGATCAGGGACCACTCGATCGTATATGTTGGAACAGGCCTGCCCATGGTGGCAGGTATCCTTGCACGCAATACCCACGCCCCGAACGTCACCATGGTCTATGAATCGGGCGGACAGGACCCCCTGCCGGGGGACATGCCCTGGTCGGTCGGCGGGCCGTTCACCTGGCGGAAATCGCCGATGATCCAGGAGATGCCGTATTCTTTCGGCCAGGTCTATAACGGCTACGTGGACATCGCCTTTTTGGGATTCGCGCAGGTAGATATGTACGGCAACGTGAACACGCACATGATCGGAGACGACTTCCACAAACCCAAGGCGCGCCTCACCGGATCGGGCGGCAACAACGACCTCACCTCGCTCGCCGAGAACATGGTCATCGTGGGCCTGCAGACGCCGGACAAGTTCCCGGAAAAGGTGGATTTCATCACCTCTGTCGGCCACTTAACCGGCGGCAATTCCCGCAAGGAAGCAGGACTCCTCGGGAACGGACCAATAGCGGTCATTTCGCAGTGCGGGGTATTCGACTTCGAGCCTGTCACCAAGCGGATGCGGGTAAAGACCCTGCATCCGGGAATGACCTTCGAGGTGGCCCAGGCATGCACCGGTTTCGAGCTCCTGAAGCCGGAAGGGGAGATACCCATGACCCCGATGCCCTCACCCGAAGTGATCAGTATCCTGAGAACGAAAGTCGACCCAAGGGGCGTATTTACCTCATTCCCGCCCGCATAAAGGCCCCCTGATAAGAGGGTGCCCCGGGTACGCAGGGGCACCCTCTGCTGAACAACTTCCACAGGCCCTTTACAAATGGTCATCTAGCATCGCGGTCAGATTATCCAGAAAAACCCGTTGCGATTCGATGATCTTAGCCCTTGCACGGTCCAGGGTAAACCACCGGGCACGGTCGATCTCGGGGAAGTGTGTCTTCCTTCCCGACCCCGGAGGCCATTCGAGCGGAAAGGTATTACTTTTTATGAAAAGCGGATCGAGGTCGCCTTCGAATGCCCAGGCAGTGACGATTTTGCCCCCTTTCTGTTTTACCGTCCCGAGGTGCCGGAAAACACCGTCAGCACGGCAGCCGGTTTCTTCCTCGAATTCCCGGCGAGCAGCCGTGAGCGCGTCTTGATCCTCCTGATATTCTCCTTTGGGGATAGTCCAGGCGCCCATGTCTTTTTTTTCCCAGAAGGGTCCGCCGGGATGGACGAGGAGAACCTCGACTTTATTGTCCGTGATCCGATGCATGAGTAGCCCTGCGCTTCTTCTTGCCATGCCTTGTTTCCTCCCCGACCGGTCTTTTACAAACGGAGTAGCGGGATATATTACAAATAGGGATAACAAATATCCGTTCGACAATATTTTCATATGGCCTTCACGTATTAAATAAAAGGAATCACTCTGTACACTATCCGTTTATCTGCCTGTTCAGAGAAGGGGATTCTCCTGCTGTAGTGGTTATAAAGCCCTCTGCAGGGTATTCTATATTGAAGAGCCCTTGAGGATAAGAATCCTTCCGGTTCAGCCTTATTCGAAGGAGGATATATGACAAGGAAAAAGTTGACTCTTTATATAGTGATTCTGTGTGCTGCCTGCCTGATGATTCCCCTTACCGCCATCCGTGCGGATGTGTACCTCAAGTATAAGCAGCATACGGATCCGTTCGAGGTTATGGGCCAGTTGGAGCCTGCGAAGGACACAATTCGCGAGACGTGGGTGGCCAAGAATATGATTCGCAATAATGAGGGACCGAAGACAGTCATCATGCGCCTCGACAAGAAAGTGATCTATTTCATCAACAACCAGGAGAAGAGCTATGCCGAGCTGCCCATGGATGTGGAAAAGATGGCGAATAAGGCAATCGAGCGTGATGAAAAAATGAGCCAGGCGGAAAAAGAGCAGGCAAAAGAATTCGTTCAGGGCCTGATGGAAAACATGTCCGAGCTCAAACTCACCATCAAGGAAACCGGAGAAAAGAGGAAGATCAATAATTGGGAATGCGAGAAATACATCCAGACAACAACCACGGCAATGGGACCGTCGGTAACGGAAATATGGGCGACAGGCGACATCCACCTTGATTATGAACTCCTCAACAGGATGTACGCAGCGAGCATGGTAATGCTTCCCAGCCTGCGGGACTCAATCGATGCCATTACGAAGGAGATGGACAAAGTCAAAGGAATAACGGTGTATTCTGTTTCCACAACCACGGTTATGGATGCGCAGATTAAATCAAGCCAGGAACTCATGGACTTTGCAGAAAAAGATATCCCTGCGAGCTTCTACGACCCTCCCGAAGGCTATACAAAACAGGAGATGTAGATCCTCTTTCGGGGTGATTTCCCATGCATGCTTCATCTCCATGACAGAAAAAAGCCCCGGCAGCAGAGCGTGCAGGTTTCCCCTTTTGTCGCTGGTCATTAGTTCCGTATGCGCATGAACAGCCCTTATCGACCCTGGCTTCTTCGGGAAAACCGATTGGGGATATGCATAGACCGCCTTATTTTAATTCATAGGAGCAATGAGTCGCTCTACTGATGGAAAAACGAGGAAGGGAGGACAATATGGGAATACTATCCTGGATAATCGTTGGCTTGATAGCCGGGTGGTTGGCCGGTGTTGTGATGAAAGGAAGCGGCTACGGCGTTCTGGGGGATATGATACTGGGAATTATTGGCGCCCTGGTGGGTGGTTTCCTGGCCAGCGCCATATTTGGTATATCTGCGCCGATATCAGGTTTCAACTTTGGGACACTGGTGATTGCCTTTCTTGGTGCGGTCGTCGTTGTCGCGATCGTTCGCGCCTTGCCGGGCCGATCCCGGATCTGACAAGCCCCTTCAAGTCTTTAGAAAAGGAGCACGCTCATCAAAAGAGTGCATGCTCCTTTTTCTTTCCGGCACTGCACCGCATGGCGTCACTTTGGGATGAGCGGTATCGTTTTTCCGAGGAATCGCCTGAGAAGCTCTTCGTTACCGAACCAGAAGTGATCCACGCCATCGAGTACGGTGATTCGTTCGGCTTCGAGAATCTTAAGCAGCGCGCTTCGGTCAAAGAACTGGTCCTGGCTTCCGGTCACGGACCAGACATCCGACCCTTTCAGAGAAGGAAAGGAAAACATGGTAACGGGAGGGGATATAAGAATACAGGGCGCCTTCGCATCCTGGAGGAAACGGGCAGCCACCCATGCGCCGAAGGAATAGCCGATCACCACGACCGGACGATTAAGAAAATCGATTACGGCTGCAAGATCGGAGGTTTCTCCTATGCCGTTATCGAATTCGCCGCCGCTCCTGCCGACCCCCCGGAAGTTGAAACGCAGGGCTGAGCAGCCTGACCCGACCATTGCCTGCCAGGCTGCCATGACCACATTATTGGACATATTGCCGCCCATCAGGGAATGGGGATGGGTAATAACGGCGCATACGTCGGAGCCTTTGTCTTCATAAACGGCTTCCAGTTTGGGATTTGTACCGATGAATATCGACGTCATGGATATCCTATATCTCGATACTGGAGAGTTTGCAAGCCGGGAGCCTGAGTAAGCCCTGTAAGCACCGGCCGGTATCAGGGCCGGACAAACCCGTTACCGGACCTTGGGCAGGAGAATGATCCCGTCCGCAACAGATACCAGGGAGATATTGGGGAGGATGTTCATAGAGTTCAGCAACGGCATCTTTACGCCGTCGAACATCACCGGGGTGATATCCATGGCTACCGGCAAAGAGGAATCAGCCGCATCGGGCCAGGGTACCACCGAGAAGGTGTCATAATCCTTCAGGTAGTCGGCAAGAGAAGGCGCGTGAGAATACATCCACACAAGTCCTTTGAGCACATGGCGGGCACCGACCACGACAACGCCTTTTTCATCCGGGTGCTCCAGGTAGTAGTTGTTAATCTGTCTTGCCATCCACTCATCACGGCTTATCGGGGAGGGAATCTCGGCATCGATGGCAATGATCTTCATGTTCAGGTCCCGCGCCTGTACGAGGATCTCCCTGAAATCAGGAGAGGTGACAATCTCCGAGACGCGGATGCTCTCGACATTCGTTCTCCCGGCGCAGAACTCGTTGATCACCTGCTGCTGGGAGGTGGGGATTTCAATAAAGATTGTACGGGCATTTGCCTCTTTTACCATGGACGACAATGAAGAGGTGATGACGTGATGGATAAACGGGTTGCGGTGGTGCGTACCTATCAGGAGAAGCTTTTTCTCCCGGGCCTTGCTCACAAGGTAAGCTGTGGGATTATCCGCTATATCTACGCCGTAGGCTTTGCTCACCGTCATGTCCTCGTTGCCCGTGAGCACAAAACAGAATAACAGCCCCGCGATGATGTATCTCAGTTGTTTTGTCATCTAGCAATCTTGTCGGAAAGAGATTTTCTCTTCTTAACACGAATTACCAGGAATTGCTAAATTCTTTTATAATAGACCGGAGTTTCAAGGCATTCTCGGCAGTACACGCCTGCTGGCGGAAAAGGGCCGCACCGGGGAGCCCTTTGACATAGGCGGAAAGGTATTTCTTCATAAAGCGGGAGCCCCTTTGATCGCCAAGAACCGAGCAGAGCATATCCAGGTGTTCCAGGAGGATTTCGATGCGCTCGACTGCCTCCGGGCCCGGTCCTCCCGAGAGTTCACGGAAGATCCATGGGTTACCCACAGCGCCCCGCCCGATCATGAAGGCATCGGCCCCGAGACAACGGAGATTCTCCAGATCCTGTACTGTTTTGATATTCCCGCTCGCCACGACCGGCAGTTTCAACTGTGCTTTCAGGGTAGAAAGGATTTCCCACCTGGGGGTGCCCAGATACATCTCCGCCCTGGTTCGAGGGTGGAGAGTGATGCAGGCTATGCCGGTCTTTTCGAGGGAGTCGGCCATTGCCAGCGCGTTCAGAGAGCCGCTGTCCCAGCCGGCGCGTATTTTTACGCTCACCGGTATGGATACAGCCTGCACGACGGACTCGGTAATACGCTGCGCAAGGGAGATATCCTTCATGAGAGCCGAGCCGGCGCCTTTGTGGACCACCTTTTTTACGGGGCACCCCATGTTGATGTCGATACCGTCGAATCCCTGGTCTTGGATTATCCGGGCGGAAAGGCCTGCATCGTCCGGTGATGCAGTGAAGATCTGGGCGATCAGGGGTGCGTCTTCCATGGGCCGGTCCAGGAGCGGGAGAGTGTTTTTGGTGCTCTTGATCAGTCCCGCGGAACTGATCATTTCGGTGTAGCAGAGCTCCGCGCCGAAACGCCTGCTTAAGGCGCGCATGGGCCAGTTCGTGTAGCCGGACATGGGAGCAAGGACCAGGCCGTGCCTGAGGGAGATGTCGTAAAGGTTCATTGTCCGCTTAACATGCTCCCCTGGCGAATGCCCGAGGCTGCCATTTTATGAAGGATAGACTCTCGGACTCTCTGCTTGTCGAGGGCCCAGGACGGTGCCACGAGCTCGTCGGCATGGGGATCGCCCGTGATGCGCTGGATAACGATGTCGTCCCTTAAGTGCCCGATAAAGGATGCGGCCGCCGCGGCATAGCCATCCATTTCCATGGGGACGTATCCGCCTTTCCTGAAAATATCCTCCAGGGCCGTGCCCCTGACCACATAGAGCAGGTGGATCTTGACATCGGTGACCGGCAACCGTGAGATAAGCTTTGCCGTTTCGACATAGTGTTCTATGCCCTCGCCGGGCAGGCCGAGGATGACGTGGGTGCAGATCCTGACGTCGAACCCGGAGGTGAGCTCTACGGCATCGATAAAACTCTGTAAGTCATGGCCCCGGTTTATGCGTCGCAAGGTATCGTCATGGGCCGACTGGAGCCCGTATTCCATCCAGACAATGCGGTGCTCCGCATACGAGGTGATAAGGGAGAGCTTTTCTTCATCGATGCAGTCCGGCCTTGTGCCCACGGCCATGCCCACGATCTCAGGATAGGGAAGGATCGTATCATAAATCCTCTGGAGGGTATGAATATCGGCATACGTGTTCGAAAACGACTGGAAGTATGCGATGAAGGCTGCTGCCTTGCAGCGCCTCGACATGGATGCCATCCCGCTCTCGATCTGCTCCCTGATGCCGATCCCCTGGGAAGCTGCGCCTGTGCCGGACCCTTTTGCATTGCAGTATATGCAGCCCCCGGATTTATCCCCGTCCCGGTGGGGGCAGCTCAAACCCGCATCCAGGGTTATCTTGTGAACCCGCTTTCCGAATTGCTCCCTCAAAAAAGAACTGAGTGTGCGATAGGGGAGCTGTCCGGTCATAGAAACGGGAAGTTGAAGCCGTGCAGGCCAAGGCTCTCCTTGAGATCCTTCATAATCTTCTGCAGGGCGTTATTGATGGGAACGCCATTGGCCTTCCGGTGCTTGATCATGTCGAATTCCTTTTCCCCTGCAAGGTAGATCTTGTCCTTGCCGGGCACCTTGGCCGAAGACCTTATCTCGCGCATGATGGAGCCGGTTATCTTTTTCGATATCTCGACGGGAAGCAGGCTTTCGATATTGATGGCAATAAAGAGATGCCCCAGTTTGTGGTGCACGGGCTTCCCGTTTTCGAAGCCGCTCAAGGCCTTGCCGAAGCTTCCTCCGGTCAGCGATGCGCAAAGGATCTCCACCATTACGCCGAGCCCGTAGCCTTTGTGTCCTCCAAGCTCCTCGCCGGCGCCTCCCAGGGGCAGCAGTGAAGCGGTGCCTTCCACCAGAGTCCTGAGGAGCTCGACGCTGTCGGTGGGTTCGTTGCCCTGGCTGTCTATGGTGAGCCCTTTTGCCGTGGGTTTTCCGTCCCTCGCATTCACCTCGATCTTCCCCCTCTGGATGGTCGATGTGGCGATATCCAGGAGGAAGGGGTACTCCTCGTCCGAGGGGGCCCCGAAGCTGATGGGGTTCGTGCCGATGGCCGGCTCTACCCCATAGGTTGGTGCGACGGAAGGTCTGGCATTGGAGAAGGCGAGGCCCATCATATTCTGCTTTATGGCCATAGACGGATAAAAACCCGTAATGCCGAAGTGCGTGCTGTCGAATACACCCACCAGACCGATATTGTTCTCCTTTGCCATGGAGATGGCCTTTTCCATGGCCCGGTAGGCTATGACATGGCCCATCCCGTGGTTGCCGTTGATCAGGGCGGTATTTTTCGTTTCCTTTACAACAGTCTCTTTTGTCACGGGATTGAGAATTCCGTCATGGATGCGGTCCACGTACATTTTGAATCTCCCGATGCCATGGGATTCCACACCCCTCAAGTCGGACTCGATCAGTACGGTGGAGCAGATCTGCGCATCCTGTTCCGGAACGCCTAATGCAATGAAGCCTTCCTTCATGAAGCGCTGAAGCTCCCGGTAGTCCACGTATACGATATTCGATGTTTCCATTGGGGTGTCTCCTTATATGATTGATGAACGTATTTTCATGGTGGTACCTCATATCAGATCGATATGCATTCGTGAAGAGGAAAGAGATCGGCTTACTCGGACGGTAAAAGGAAGCCTTTCGGGCCTTATCCCGTTTCTCCCTGTTACGGCTCGAGTGGGTATGCCTTCGCATACTCGATGAAGACCCGGTGGTGCTGCATGGGGCTGAACTGCCGCCTCGTGATCATGAAGAAGCTGCGCAGGATACGTGGGCCCTCGAGCGGGATCCTGGTCAGCAACCCCTGGCTGATCTCCCGTTTCACCGCATGGATCGACAGAATCGAGATGCCCAGCCCTGAAATCACCGCCTCCTTCACCGCTTCCGAAGATCCGAGCTCGCAGGCTATCGTGAAGCGCGACAAAGGCTCATGACCCTGTGTTTTGAGATAATCTTCCAGGATAGCCCGTGTGCCCGAGCCTTTTTCCCTGAGGATAAACGGTTCGCGGATGATATCACCAAAGGTTACTTTACGCAGATCCGCGATCGGGTTTCCTTTCGACGCCACGGGTATCAGCTCGTCTTGCCAGATGGGCTCGCTGACGATCCTGCTGTCATGGGTGTGCTTGCCGATGAAACCGATCTCCACCTGCGAGCTTAAGACCATTTCCAGGATATCGTCACTGTCTCCGGACAGGATATGGATCCGGATGTCCGGATGGTCTTTTTTGAGGCCCGTGAGCAATGGGGGAAGGATGTAGGTCGAAGGTATAGTGCTGGTTCCGATGTAGACATGTCCGGAGAGGGTGTCGCCCAGGGAAACTATCTTGTCCCTCGCTTCGTCCCTGAGCTTCAGGATCTTTTTGGCATAAGCAAAAAGGATGGTTCCTTCGCTTGTCAGAGAGATTCCGGTTTTGGTCCGGTTGATCAGCGGAGAGTTGACGAAGATTTCGAGGTTCCTGATATGCTTGCTCAAGGACGGCTGCGACAGCATCATCTTGCGTGCCGCATCCGAGAAGCTCCTCTCCTCCACCAGCGCTACCAGGGCTTCGAGCTGCTGAAGGGTGATATGTTTGAACTGGTCTGCAATCATGACTTTTAGAACCATATCCATATTTTCATACTTATATCAATATGTATTATTACTTAATTGAATTTGACATATTCAAAGGACATACCTAAGATGGTTGCATTACTCTTTCGTGAAAATACTCCGGCAGGCAGGCCTGCAGGGAATAAACGTCAGAAGGAAAGACATGGACAAGAAAATAAGACTGACAACGCTGGTGCACGGCGCCGGTTGAGCGTGCAAACTCGGTCCGGAGTTTCTGGACAAGGCTATATGCACGCTTCCGGTCATGACCGACCCCGATCTTCTGGTGGGTATGGGGAAGCCCGACGATGCAGGGGTTTACCGCATAAATGAAGAGCTGGCGCTGATTCTCACGCTGGATTTCTTCACCCCTGTCGTGGACGACCCGTACATGTTCGGCCAGATCGCGGTGACGAATGCGTTGAGCGATGTTTATGCCATGGGAGGCAGGCCGTTCCTTGCCATGAATATCATATGCTTCCCGCAGGATGGGGACGTGACTATTCTTCAGGAGATATTGCGTGGCGGCTTTGACAAGATGTCCGAGGCAGGAGTGCTGCTCGTAGGGGGCCACAGTGTGGACGACCCCGAGATAAAGTACGGACTCTCGGTTACCGGGAAGGTTCATCCGGACAGGGTTCTTAAGAATACGGGCGCCGTGCCCGGCGACAAGCTCATCCTTACCAAGCCTGTCGGGACGGGCATCGTTTCAACGGCGGTAAAGGCCGGCATGGCGAGCAGTGAGGCCGAAGATAAGATCATCCGATCTATGAACACCCTCAGCAGAGAGCCTGCAGAGCTGATGGAGAAGTTTCCGGTACACGCGTGCACGGATATTACCGGCTTCGGTCTCCTTGGCCATGCATGCGAGATGATCGAGGGTACTTCTACCGGAATGATCATCCATGCATCTATGGTCCCGGTTTTTCCGGAAGCATACGAGTATGTCAAGATGGGTCTCATCCCGGGCGGCGCATATCGCAATGAAAAGTTCAGGCAGTCGGTCGTGGGTATAGGGGAGGGGGTCAGCGACGATAGTGTGAAGCTCATGTTCGATCCCCAGACATCGGGAGGCCTGCTCATAGCGCTGCCCAAAGTCGATGCTGAAGCGTTTCTCGACACCTTGCACTCCCGGGGCGTAACGGACGCAGCCATTATAGGAGAAATAACCGAAGATCATCCCGGACAGATTCAGCTGGCCGGTTAGCTCTCGATCCCGGTTAATAAAGATTCTTTCGTCTCGGAACAGTGTGAATCCAGAGCCCGCAATCCCGTCGTGCGGAGGCACTGTCCTTGCTGAAAGATATTGCATGAAAAATTATCAATACTTCTCATGCTAACGATATCTCTTCCGAGATTTTACGCTGATGGCCCTTGTAATGGCCAGTGATCTTGCCTATTTTACTTGTTATTATATGGAAAAAATCATTATCGACGGTCCTCATCAAATTATCGCCATCGGGGATTCCCTCACTGCAGGTTCGCAGCCCGGGATCTTCGAATCCGCTCCCTTCATCGAGACTCGAAGCAGAGAGCTGCTGCCCACCTCGTATCCGTATGTGCTCTCAGAGATGCTCTCGGCATCTCTCGGCCCGAGACTCATCAGAAACCTCGGGAGGAGCGGGACTACGTCCAAAGACTGGCTCCCGGGAAGCACGTGGAAAAAGAGCGATGACCCGAGGTTCCCGCTCAACGGGAGGCCCCTTGACGAGATACTGGAATCGCGGGATGCCGTTAAACTTTGTCTGGTTGTTCTCGGGTCCAATGACGTCAACAGTTCGATGCTGCCGGATTTCATGTCCAGAGCGCTGAAAGGCATCGTTGGATACGAAGATGAAGAATTCCTGAAAACCCGTGAAAATCTCCTGGTTACCCTCATGAATCTGAAAGAAAAGGGGATAACCACATATCTGGCAAAGATACCCCCCAACAGCTATCGCGGCGGTCTCTTCTTCCTCGGGCTCGACAGGGTCTATTTTTCATTGAAACCGGTTCAGGAAAAAATCGATCGTTATACCCGGATGGTCAATGAGCGGATCGAGGAGGTCTGGACCTCATATTCGCACCTAGCACGGAGAGGGCCCGACTTCTACAGTTTCTTCAAACGAAGGGACGATGCATGGAACAAAGACCGGCTGCATCTCAATACGCTCGGATATCGGCTTATGGCATGGGCGTGGGCCGAATTGCTTAAGGTGGAAGGCATAGACGTCAGGGCATGAGGGCTGAATGGTCAGCCGGTATCCCTGTTGTCACTTTATCAAAATATACAGATCGGGCGGGGTGAACCATGTGTGATACCTTTGCGATTGGAAAAACCTGGGCCTCTGAAGGGAACCCGATTTTTGCAAAGAATTCAGACAGGGAGCCCGATGAGGCGCACGTAATCTCCGTAGTGCCGCGAAAAGAGTATGTGCACCCCGAGACACTCGCCTGCACCTATGTCACCGTTCCCCAGGCCGGGAGGACGAATGCCGTGCTTCTCTTCAAGCCCTACTGGATCTGGGGTGCAGAGATGGGTGTAAACGAGAAGGGAGTGGTGATCGGGAACGAAGCCCTGTTCACAAAGGTAAAGCCCGAGAAAAAACCGGGACTGATCGGCATGGATCTTTTACGCATTGCGCTCGAGAGGGCTGATACGGCAGGCGAGGCTGTGGATATCATCATAGATCATCTGCAGCGCTACGGACAAGGCGGTGCATGCGGCTTTCGCGATAAAAACTTTTCGTACATGAATTCGTATCTGCTCATGGACAGGGATGACATCCTCGTCCTGGAGACCGTGGGCAGAGATTATGCCGTCAGGCACACTAATGACGGAGCAATAATTTCCAACAGGATTACCATAGCTGACGACTGGGACAGGTCCAGTCTCGAAAGAGGCTTCGATTTCAGGATGTTCAGCGACGTTCTCATTACCTTCTTCTCCGGCAGCAACCAGCGGAGAAGGCATGTGGCAAGCAGTATCAGGAGCCGTCCCCAGGGAGTATGTGTCCAGGATGTGTTCGAAATCCTTCGCAGTCATAAAGGGGCGTATCCGTTCCAGGGACTGAATCTGAATCACGATGTGTGCATGCATGCAGCCGATCCCTTCATCAGGCGGTCTCAGACAACAGGAGCCCTCGTGGTGGAGTTGGATTCTTCGTCAGGGTTCCGGATCTTCGCTACCGCCGGATCGTCACCTTGCCTCACTCCTTTCAAGCCGATCCTGCCCTGTTGTTTGCCCGACAGGGTTGATCAGGGAGGACCCGAGTATGGAAGCAACTCATTCTGGTGGAGGCACGAGGCCTTTCGCATTCATGCCATAATGCGCCTTTCAAGGGTCCGCGACGCGATACTGGAAGAGATACGTGACCTGGAAGGCCGGTACTGCAAAGATATACCCATGTATAAGTGGGCCAGTCGGGATGGAGAGCTGATGCGGGCCTCGCACGAAGCTTTTTTGCGTGCATCAATGCTGGATACCAAGTGGCTTCAGAAGATGAAAAGGATCGATAAAGACCCTCACCCCATGCATAATACGTTCTGGTCAATGATCGCAAAGCGGGGCGGTATACCCCTTTCATAATTTCGGACATATGGCTCGGTTCGATGGGAATTTGCTTGACATGCTGGAAAGTAAGCCTTTATTGTTACTCTCCGTTTCCGATTTTCATGTGCAATGGAGCTTTTCCTCGGAAGACCGCTTGGATTTATTGATCAAGAGTGAGGTTTAATCGCATGAGCGACAAGTACAGAATCATAGGTCCCCTGTATGATCTCCTCGCAAAGGTATATAGCGCAGGCAGGATCGATAAGTGCAAAACAGCCATGCACGATCACATCAAGCCCGATGACAAAGTAATCTTTGCAGGGGTCGGGCATGGAATAGATGCAATTGCGGCCGCTGAGCGGGGTGCTGAAGTGACTGTCGTCGATATTTCCCAGACAATGCTGAACCATTTCGCCAAGAGGATATCAGGCAGGTATTTTCTTCATCCGATCAGAAAGGTGGGCTCCGATATCTTCAAGTTCGAGGAATATGAACAGTTCGATTTCGTCTATGCCAACTTTTTCCTCAATGTCTTTTCTCGGGTTATGGTCATGCCTCTTCTTGAGCATCTTACGAAACTGGCGAAAAAGGACGGCCACGTTGTTATCGGCGATTTTGCCGTTCCGTCCGGCGGGCCTGTTGCCAGGGCCGTCCAGAGCGCGTACTGGTACATTGCGGATATCTTTTTCAGTCTATTGGCAAAGAACGCCCTCCATCCCGTATACAATTATCAGGAGATGCTGAGAGGTCTTGGTTTCTCTATCGAAGAGGTGCGGTATTGCAGGTTTCTGTTCGCAAACCGTTACTACTCGATCCTCGCAAAAAAAGTGTGAGACAAGGACTCCTGTTCGTTGGCAATCCTAGCAGAATAGAAAAATACTTCTCCGGGCTGTGAAAAAATTTACATACATTGAAAATATTCCGCACTCCCCTCAAAAAGTATAACTCATTGATTAAACGTATTATAACCTATTTTATACTAGTTACCACCTGTTAAAATACTAGTAATTGTTTCGTGGTTTTTGCTATTTTTTTTGGCACGTTTCGTGATTACTCTACTTCCATGATGATTTTATCCCGTACTCAGGATCTTCTAATCGGCACCACTGATTGTTTTTTTATCCAATGAAAGGAAGGGAGTTATGAGAAATACAAGTGCTGAGCATAAGGTAATATCACTCAGTAGTATTTCAGAGGTCAAGCATCAGGTTGCAATATCCCCCATCATCCTGAAAAAGATCTACTCCAGCGGCAGTCTTAAGAATCACGAAGAAGGCGTACGCTTCCAGATCAGGAACCAGATGCGGGACGCAGTTCTTATGGGTATTCATGAGGTGACCATCAACGGGATGGAGGTCCCCTTAAACGAAGTATTCATAACCGGTAACGAGACACGGGTGAGAGCGGACAGGATCGACGGCAAAAATTCCGTTGCCTTCCCTCTGGGAGAAGACATCGATTTCGCAGTCCGGATTCACCCCCTGAAAAAGAACCAAGAGCACCATATATTAATGGTTCTTGATACCGAGCCTTATGGCATATTGAACCTGGAAGCTGTAGACACCGTCACGGAAACCAGGACCGATCAGACGCGCATTCCCTGTAATAAAGAAGCCAATTACGATGCTGAGATCATCCGGAAGAGACAGGACTTTGTCGAGAAATTTTCCGGAACCGAGCTTCATCATATAAAGCAGCATTCGTTTGATCCTGCGATTACCAAAGGGAACATCGAAAATTTCACCGGTGTTGCCCAGGTTCCCATGGGATTTGCAGGTCCGGTCAAAGTAAACGGTGAATTTGCAAAAGGCGAGTTCGTCATCCCGTTGTGCACAAGCGAGGGCACTCTGGTAGCTTCCTACAACCGTGGGATGAAACTCATCAATATGTGCGGCGGCGTAACCACAACGATCGTCGAAGATCACATGCAGAGGGCCCCGGTATTCGTGTTCGAGTCCACCAGGCAGGCGCGTGATTTTTCGGTATGGCTCGATGAACATATGGACGAGATACGCAAGCAGGCGGAATCGGCATCCAAAGTGGCAAAGCTCCTCGATATCGAGAAATACCTTGCAAGCAAATTCGTATACCTGCGCTTCAACTACTTTACCGGTGACGCTGCAGGGCAGAATATGGTGAGCATGGCCACATTCCTGGCATGCAACTGGATCCTTGCACAGTACAAGGATATCGAGCATTTCTACATGGATTCGAATATTACGACCGACAAGAAATGCTCGCAGATCAATACCTTGAAGACCAGAGGTAAGAGGGTTGTCGCAGAGATCACCATTCCCCGCGACATCCTGATCCATCAGATGAAGGTCGATCCCGAAACGCTGGTTCACTTGAGTCAGGTTGCGAATCTCGGCGCCTTTATGGCGGGTTCCAGCAGCAATGGGCTGCATTCCGCCAATGCGCTGGCCGCGATGTTCATCGCAACCGGCCAGGAT
Source organism: Syntrophaceae bacterium UBA6087 (assembly GCA_002448235.1). Lineage (GTDB taxonomy): Bacteria > Desulfobacterota > Desulfomonilia > UBA1062 > UBA1062 > Phosphitivorax. The sequence goes on along the minus strand of DIXF01000018.1, from coordinate 126,997 downwards.
GTCGCCAATCTGGCTGAATCCTCAGCAGGTCTCATTTACACGGAGGTCACTCCGAGTGGTGATCTTTATGTGTCGCTGACCCTTCCTTCTCTTATCGTAGCTACCTACGGCGGAGGGACAGGGCTTCCGACCCAGAAGGAATGCCTCGAGGTTCTCGGATGCTATGGTCAGGGCAAAGTAAAAAAGTTCGCGGAAATAGTTGCCGCAGTAGCCCTTGCAGGGGAGCTCTCCCTGGCAGCGGCACTTTCATCACTAGACTGGGTGACCAGCCACGAAAGGCTGGGGAAAAATAGGTAAAGGATCCTTAAGGGAGGATATTTATGGAGACAAGTATTCAGTTCGCGTCCGTCAGTGCACAGGTTCTGGAAAAACCGTATACAAGGGTAGTTCCTCTTGACACGCACAAGGCGAAGAAGCGGTTCAGAGAGATCGGCATCGACATGTTCAGCTTCGAGGAACGCGTTGAATACCTCAAGAAATACGGCAGCCACTGCATGTCGTTCTCGCAGTTTCAGCAGGATATGCATTATTTCGATATATCGGGGATCGGCTACATCGCCTACCGGAAAAAATGGGGCGGGCGGTATGTGCTGGCAGATCCGGTCTGTGACGCTAAAGACAGGGAATACCTTATCGGTGAGTTTCTGAAGGATAAAACCCATACGTCCTTTATTCAGATATCCGAGCCGGTGGCCGAGTTGATCCACGACAAGTTCGGTTATTATTCGAGCCAGTTCGGCGTAGAGACTATTGTCGACCTTAAAAACTGGGATGTGAAGGGGAAGAAGAAACAGGTCCTTCGCACCTCCATCAACAAGGCGGAGAAAGACGGAGTACGGTTCGTTGAGATGAAAAAAGCTCTGGACGACAAGGCGCTCAGCAAAGAATGGATGCGCACCAGGGCAGTGAAGCGAAAGGAAGTCGTATTCCTCATCAGGCCGAAAGATCAGGAATACCAGGAGGGTACGAGGAGATTCTATGCTTTTCTGGGTGAAGAACTCCTGGGATACATTCACTTCGATCCGGTGTATGAAAATGGAAAGGTACTTGGTTACGTTCCTAACATTTCCCGGTTCTCCCCAAAATTCAAGCAGGGAATTTTCTATCCGCTCATGGTCCATGCTATGGAGACATTCAAGAAAGAAGGTGTTTCGAGCCTCTTCTTAGGGATATCGCCGCTGGTTGTCGATCCTCAGTGCAAGCCTTGCGAGTCCAAGCTCTTCAAGTTTTCCGTAAAGCTGTTATACAAATACGGCAACTGGTTCTACAGCTTCAAGGGCCTGCACTTCACCAAGTCTCGGTTCCAGGGTAAAGAGGTGAAGACCTTCTGTTCACATGGGGAAATGCTGCCCACCAGATCATTTTTAAGCGTTTTCCGTATGTGCAACATCATCTAAAAAAATAAGCCGGCAGACTGCCGTTAGGTGGGCGGTCTGCCGGCTCTCCTTTGTCCTTGTCAAAAAGCGCTTTGTTTCTTGAAGTCCAGAATAGGCCACTGCAGTTTCAATGCCGCTTTCCTCAGCTTCATGTCCGGGTTGGTAGCGATAGGGTAACCTACCACGTTCATCAACGCGACATCGAATGATGAATCCGTGTAGAAATAGCTTGTTGAAAGGTCTACCCGGTTTTCATCCGCCCAGGCCTGTGCATAGAAGCGTTTTCCTTCACCGTAGCATAATGGTTTCACGAGCTTTCCGGTCAGGACCCCGTTTTTTATCTCAACCCGGGAGCAGATGACATCGGGGATTTGTAAGGCGTGAGCCACAGGCTTGACAAAAAATACCGGCGAATTGGAGATGATCACCACACGCCTGCCCGTGCCTTTGTGACTTTTTATGAGGTCGAAGGCCTCTTGATAGATCGACTTTTTCAAAGTCGCCTCGAACCATACAGTGCAGAAAGCCTCGATATCCTCCAATTTCGTGCCTGAAAGCATTTCCATGTTTTTCTCGTACCAGTGCTCGATATTGAGCAGCGAGAGACGGTATAGGACGATTTTGAACATACTTTTGAGAACATGTCTCGTGGATATCATGCCTCTCGTTTTTGCAAACCGCACAAATGATAATCCCGAGTTTTCCCAGGTAATCGTATGGTCCATGTCGAAGAAGGCGGCTGAATCTCCCATAAAGATTGCTCATAACAGAGCAGGTCGCTCATTGCAATAAGGGCGGGTAAATATCTATCTCGAATCATAGACATAAACCCTTATATGCGTTTTTTGCAGCAATGTTCGATCTTGATTGTTTAACTGATTCCCTGGAATCGGCCAACGAATGGCTGCCTCCACAGGATTGACTTTTGGGCTATTGTGTGGTTGGACTCTTTCACTGATCTGGAAATGGTTTGTGGAGTACACAGTGATCGTTGTTAATAATCTCACCAAATTCTATGGTCTCCATAGTGCTGTCGAAGATGTGACCTTTACCGTGAACAGGGGTGAAGTGTTCGGGCTCCTGGGGCCGAACGGCGCCGGGAAATCCACGATCATGAAGATGGTCGCCTCATTCATGCCCCCAACTTCAGGCAGCGTCAAGATCATGGATTATGATACGGTGAAGGATTCGCTGGATGCCAGAAAATGCATCGGGTACCTCCCGGGAAACACGCCGCTGTATTCGGATATGACGGTGGAATCGTTTCTCCGGTTTGCTGCACAGGCAAAGGGTGTAAAAAAAGAGCAGATCTCTTCGGAGGTAAGGGGCACTGTCTCGGACCTCGGCTTGTCGGAAGTGAGAGAAAGGAAGATCGATACCCTGCCAAAGGGATACCGGCAGAGAGTAGGGCTGGCGCAGGCGCTGATCGGGGATCCTCCGGTTCTTGTCTTCGACGATCCGACCGGCGGGCTTGACGCGCGGCAGAGCAGGGAGATAGAGGGTCTGATAAAGGACTTGTCAGGGTGGAAAACCATGCTCATCGCTTCCCATAACCCGTCTAAGATAAGCGGGCTCTGCGACAGGGTTGCATTTATCGACAAAGGCAGAGTCGCATCATTGGGCACCCCGAGGGATCTGACTGAAAAATACCGGGAGCATGTAAGTATAAAAATAATCGTCGGGGACAAGGCAAAAGAGGCGTTAAAAACCATATGCCGCGTAGAAGGCGTCCTTTCCATCCTCATCTTGAATTCCTCGATGCTCAAGGTCGATACCGTCGGTGAAACAGACTTAAGGCCGGTCCTTGCCGACAGACTCGTGAATGCCGGTATCCCACTTCTTGAGATCGCTCGTGATGAAAAGGGTCTGGAGGATGTTTTCATGGATATCACCGGGAGGAAGGTGCATTAGTGCGGAGCATCTACTTCAAAGAGCTGTCCCTGTACTTTTCTTCGCCCCTCTTTTATGTAATCGCCGCGGTGTTCGCGTGCGTCGCGGGCATTTATTTCTGCAATGCCATGGCGTATGTAAGCCTCCTCTCGACAATGATAACGCAACACCCTTCCTTCCCGGGGATACGCATGGACAGCGTATTTATTCAGCCCGTTTTTTCAGATATGGTCATGCTCGTTGTGTTTTTCGCCCCGCTTATCGCCATGCGCTTCTATGCGGATGAGAAGGCTGCAGGTACGATCGAGCTTCTCTTCACGTATCCCGTGAGCGATCTTAAGTCCCTTCTGGGGAAATATCTCGCGGGATGGACCGTCCTGACGACCGTTCTGCTCCTTACCGTGCCCCTCATGGGCCTAATGGGTCTTCTCACGCGCCCGAACTGGGGTCTTGTCGCCTCGTCTTATCTCGGGCTCGTCTTTCTGGGCGGGGCGATCCTTTCCATGGGGGCCTTATTTTCAAGCCTGACGAAACACCAGATTATCGCAGCCTCCCTGACCATAGGGCTGACCCTCATCTTCTGGTCGGTCGGCTGGTTTGCACAAGTTTTCCCTGGCGGCACAGCCGGGACGGTATTGCGTGAAATATCCCTTGTAAACCATGTATCCCCTTTCCTCAAAGGGTCCATATCAGTGAAGGACATCGTCTTCTTCATCGAGTTCTCATTATTTTTTCTCGTACTCGCATTCGAGGCCATTGATTCGAACAGGTTGAGGGGGTAAGGAAATGGGCAAACGGGGACAGGACATCATCCGTGCAGTTCTCTTTGTCCTTATTTTCGGGGTAACCCTCCTGATAGGCTATCTCACCGCCATGCAGCACGACAAAAGATGGGACGTAAGCCGGGCCGGACAAAACACGCTCGATGCCAGGTCGAGAAGGATTGCAGGCGAGTTGTCGTTTGATGTGCGGATACTCGCTTTCTGTTCGCTGGGAGAGATGGAAAAGGACGCAAAAGCACTCCTCGACCTGTACAGTCTGGAATCCAGGCATCTTGCGTACGAGGTGCTGGACCCGGATGCCAGGCCGGCCACAGCCAGGCAGCATGGTATCACCCGGTACGGACAGGCCTCTCTTCTCGGACGGGGGCGCGCCGTTACCATAGATGTGATAACGGAAGAGGGAATATCCAATGCATTGCTCAAGCTTCAGAGAGACAGAAAGAAAAACGTGTATGTGCTTTCCGGTCACGGGGAGTCCTCGATTCTGGAGACCGGCAAAGGTGGCCTTTCTCACATCGCAAAATCCCTTGAAAGGGATGGCTGCGAAGTTAGAGATCTTTTCCTCATGCGCCGGAGCGAGATACCGCAAGACGCCGACCTACTCATGATAGTGGGGCCTGAAGCGTCCCTCGTGCCCGAAGAGATAGACGCGGTACGTTCATACCTGAAGCGGGGCGGGAATGCGTTCATAGCCCTGGAGCCCCATACGGACGGTGGGCTTAAGGATCTCCTGGGAGGATACGGCGTGGATCTGGATGATACCGTTATCACTGATCCTTCCACGAAAGTACTTGGAAGTGATGCTGCCGTTCCCGTGGTGAACTCGTACAACGAAATTGAAAACCTGGGCAGATTCCGCCTTGCTACCGTCTATCCCACCGCAAGGCCTTTATGGACAAAGAACGAGCCTCCGCAGAATGTGACCGTTTCCTGGCTTGCAAGGACATCGGAAAACAGCCGGGCCGATACAAGAAAGGCCGGTTCCGGTGAGCCCGTAAACGCTGCAGCGTATGCTCCCTATAAAAAAGGCCCTCTGAATATTGCGCTGTATCTCAGGACCATTTTGAGCCCGCATGCAGAGTCGCGAGCCGTAATCTTCGGGGATGCGGATTTTCTGACAAACGCATACCTGAACATTTCGGGAAACAGAGATCTGGCTATGAACTGCATCCATATGCTGCTCAATGAGGGCCTGCTCATCTCCATTGATTCCAGAGTACCCGGTGACCGGCCTTTCATGCTGACTCCGGGCCAGGGTGCTTTTTTGTTCTGCGTTTCCGTTATAGTCATTCCATCGCTGATTCTTGCTCCCGTGCTGTTTCTCAACCGGAGAAGAACCCGGAAATGAGGACGCGGCCGTTCCTTATCTGCGGCATCGCCTGCGCCTGTCTCGCTGCCTGGTATGTCTTCGTGGAAATGAACCTGTTTCCCCGGAGTGTCCGGGAAGACAGGCCGGTGCAGAAACTGATCCCCGTCGAGAAGACGGATATTCTTGGTGTCTCTGTCAGGGGGGACACCCTGGTATGCCTGGAAAGGCACGGGTCATCCTGGCGGATAACCGCACCTGTCGGCACCCCTGCCGATCAAAAGGAAGTAAACAGACTGATCTCTTCCATCCTGAACCTGGCCGCTGTCCGGTCCCTGGGACCGGGTGACGGGCCGGATCAGTTCGGCCTGGAAGTGCCCGGCCTGACCTATACCTTGCGCACTATGAAGGGGGAGCATACCCTTTGGATAGGAGACAAGACGCCGACCTCCTATTATTATTATGCCAAGGTCACGGGAGGCAGTGACGTTATTCTCGTCCCTGCCCGCGAAATTGCCGGCCTCGCTGACGATCTTTCCCGCCTGCGCGATAAGCGCCTGATAGCGATGAATGCGACGGACGTGAACAGGGTTACGCTTGTGAAGCATGGAATGGTCACCCAACTCATGCGCGATCCATCCGGAGCATGGCGCCTTTTTGCAGATGAAAGCAAAAAAGTCGATTCCGAACGGGTAGGGATGTTTATCCGCGGGATCTGCACGAGCGAGGCAAAGGCATACCTGGAAGACCAAGCCGCCCTGGAAAGCCCGGATGCCGTCATAGAGTTTTTCTCTCCGGTTAACTCGGAAAAGGTCGATATCTGGTTGCGGGACGGCGACGTGCTTGCAACATCCAGCCTCCAGAACGCCCATGTCCGGATCGACAGCTCTCTTTGGGGTATGATCCCTGTCGAAGTAGGAGGTGTGCTCAGCAAAGCGGTCGTTACACTCGTCGGGGAAAGGGTCGGCAAGCTCGTGCTGTCGGGGAAAGCGGAGAGGGTTTTCACGAAACAGGGCAAAGGATGGTATGCAGAAAAAGACAATATGAAAGATCCATCGGCCCTGAATTCCTTCATAGACCGCCTCCGCACCCTCGAATACGCGGACGAATACCTGAGGGTTCCCAAACAGGCAGGCAGGGAGCTGAGTATCCGGATTTATTATGAAAGCCCATCTCCCGCCTTTGACATAACATTCTATTCCCAGTATTATGTCACGGTCGGAAACAAGGTCTATCGTATCAGCGAAAGTGCTTTTGAAATTTTGAGAAAATCGGCGGACAGGCTGTTTGAAGGAGTGTAGAAAATGAGGGAGAACATGAAAGGGAGACGCCCGACCTGGGATGAATATTTCATGATGCTTGCCAAGATGACGGCTTCCCGCTCCACCTGTCTGTCACGTCCCACCGGGGCTGTGGTGGTCAAGGACAGACAGGTCCTGACCAGCGGGTACAACGGATCGCTTCCCGGAGAAGGGCATTGCATGGATGACGGGGCATGCTTCAGAAGGTCGGTCGCCTGGTCGGAGGAGGTCAAATACGACATGTGCAGATCCGCCCACGCAGAGGCCAATGCCATAGCGCTCGCAGCGAAAAAGGGGGTTTCACTTGAGGGGGGGAGCATATACTGCACGCTGGAGCCGTGCATTACCTGCGCGAAGCTTATCATAATGTCCGGGATAATCAGGGTGATCTATGAGCTTTCCTATGATTCCCCGATCCCGGAGCGGGATAAGTACTGGAAATCGGTGCTTGCCTCCAGCAATATTACCGTTGAGCAGCTTATCCTGGATGATGAGAAGCTCCGGTATGCAGTCGGATTTCTCGAAGCAGACACATCGAAGAGGAGGTTATAACGTGGTATTGGGAGCTGATAAAATCGTACGCATGATCAGAGACGGCGTACGCGTGGAGGATCATGTATCGGGTCAAACCGCAATAAAACCCCTGATCGAGCATATCGGTCAGGACCAGATCGAGCAGATCGAGGGTACCACGGCGGATTTGAGGCTGGGCGCCATATTCCGCCCGGTAGGCTCGGGGCGGCTCATGAGGGACAGCAGAATCACCCCGCGGATCGATAAGGTCATGAATATCGAGGAATCCCCCGACGGGGTGTACCGCATATGCGGCGGCGAATATCTGCTGTTCCAGACCATCGAGCAGGTCAACATGCCCCATGATCTGTTTGCCTATATCAGGCCGCGCACCACGCTCATACGCTCCGGGATCCCCCTGGAGACCGCCTTCATATCGCCAAACTACCAGGGCAGGCTCACCGTGGGCATGAAGCACCAGGGCCAGGGCGAGGTGGAGATTCAGATGGGGTTCAGGATCTTATGTGTCGCCTTTTATCCCATCGACGGGGAAGCGGTCCCTTACCGGGGGGTGTGGCAGGGAGACAGGGTATCGACTAACGGTGAAGAGGAGAGACCATTTTGAAGTATTTCACGCGCGAATTGGAGCATATTGAAAGGTGGAAAAATTTACGCAAGGACCTTTTCAGGAATGAAGAGCCTGCCGTCAAGCTCATCGGGATGACGACGCCGAGCGAGGAAATGGTCTCCCAGGGGATAACGACCGAGACGCTCCCCGCTTATACGGCCCGCCAGAGCCACGAGTCGGAAGGCACCTACGAGGACGACCTGAAGCTCAATAAAAAGCTCATCTCCTGGGGTCATCACACCTGCCTGGAAGCCGTCCAGTTCGTTTATTACGTGACAGGGGTGTCCAAGTCGCTGGCAGGGCAGTGGACGCGCCACAGGATCGGCATCGGGTGGACGTTCCGCTCTACGAGATACGTGAAGGCAAACAAGAACCTGTTTATCTATCCGGCGCTTGAGTATATGGATTCAGAAGACACCGTCCGGGCCGCCTACGGCATTTATGAGCGGGAGCACCAGCGGGCGATGGACGTCTATGAAGAGCTGAAAAACCTCGGCGTGCGGAACCAGGAGCTGCGCAGGCTTATGCCTGTGGGCTGGTCGACCGCTGCCTATGTGTATGTCAACGCCCGGTCCCTGCGGCATTTCTTCGAGCTGAGACTGGACAAGTCCGCCGAGTGGGAAATCCGGAGGCTTGCATACATGATGTTCAATAATGCCATGGGGGTAGCACCGACTCTTTTCGAAGACCTGATGAGCGACGAGTCTTTAAAATTAGGGAAATGAAAGAAGAGGTACGGGCATGAATCCCATTTGCCTTTGGACTCATCTAAGAGAGGAATGGAGATTACCGGTATCAGGGGACAGAAAGCTCGCACGGTTCAATTCCCCGGTAGGCAGTTGATGGATAATGGAAGCAACAAGAGAGATGACGAAACTCTGGATTCACTCACCTGCCGGGGGCTGTCCGTCCTGCAGAAGAAGCAAGGCTACCGCTATTCTCTGGATGCATACCTCTTAGCCGCCTTTGTCGATGAAAAGCCGGGGACCGGCGTCATTGACATAGGTTCGGGCTCGGGTGTGGTGTCGTTGCTCCTTGCCGCGGAGAAAGGGCTTACCGTGACCGGCGTGGAGATTCAGGATGCCATTGCGGAGATGTCGAGGAGATCGGTTGAGATCGCCGGCCTGCAGGAAAGGGTGAAGATCGTCTGTGCGGACATCAGGGAGTACGGGTCGTCCGGGCAGGCGGATGTCATCGTGACGAACCCGCCCTATCGCCCCGCACGATCGGGAAGGATCAATGCCGATCAGAGCAAGGCCCTGGCCCGTCATGAGATATCGCTCGACCTGGAGGCTCTGCTGGAGCGTTCGTATGCGCTGCTCAAACCCGGAGGAAGGTTCTACCTCGTATATCCGGCATGGCGGCTGCCCGATCTCATGAGCGCCATGCGGAAGTTCAGGATAGAGCCGAAGCGGATCATGCTCGTCCATTCGACGATGCAGTCGTCTGCGGAGATATGCCTTGTCTGCGGGCTCAAGGAGGGGGGAAAGGAGCTGGTCGTTTTGAGCCCTTTCATCGTGTTTGCACAGGAAGGTATATATACGACGGAAATGGAGGGTGTTTTCAGAAATCTAAGCCTTCCAAAAAGCCATTGACCTATAACCCATTTACATGGTGAAATGAATAAGATCTATGTCAAGAGAGAAAGGATTGAGGAATGAAGGTTGAGATATCGGATGTGGGCAGTACGCGTAAAGAGATGACGGTAGTTGTTCCGAAGCAGGAAGTGAACAATGTAACGAGCGAGATTTACAAGGACATTTCCCAGAAAGTGGTTATCCGGGGCTTTAGAAAAGGCAAGGCTCCGAGAAATATCGTCAAGATGTACTATGAAGACTACATCAAAAACGAGCTTTCCAAGAAGCTTGTCCAGGAGAAATTCGAGCAGGCGGCAAAAGAAAAAGACCTTTTTATCGTTTCCATGCCGGAGTTCACGAATGAGCCGCCGGAGGAAAACCAGGATTTTACCTTCACGGCCCGGTTCGATGTGAAGCCTGCCATTACTCCGCAAAAGTATACCGGTCTTTCCTTGAAGAAAACCAAGGTCGATGTGGGCGATCAGAACGTCCAGGACGTGCTGACCAAACTCCGGGAAACCTACGCATCTATCGAGGATGTCGAAGATAAGGAGTACCAGGCCGGCAAAGGCGATTATGCCATCGTGGACGTCGAGAGCGAAGAGAATCCCACGCTGAGCCGTTCCAAGATGACGGTTGAGGCCGGCGCGAGAAGCGCCATCCCCGGACTGGACGACGCCGTACTGGGTATGCGCTCCGGCGAGGAAAAGGACGTCGAGATCACCTTCCCCGAAGATCATTTCATGGAAGACATGCGGGGGAAAAGCGCCAAGGTCAAAGTCAAGGTTGACGGCATCAAGAAAAGAGAGCTTCCTGAGCTGAACGATGAATTCGCCAAGACCACCCGCCAGGATGTCGGCAGCTTGGACGAGCTCAAAGAGGTTATCCGCAAGGACCTTGCGGAACGCCTTGAGGCGGAGAGCCGGAGCTCGATGGAAAAGCAGATCGGCGAGGAGCTGCTCAAAGAGAATCCCTTTGAAGTGCCTGAAACAATGGTCAGGCTCCAGGCAGCCATGATGATCCAGGGAATGTCCCAGAGATTGTCGTCGCAGGGATTCAAGATGGAGGACCTGTACCCGGACACCGACAGTCTCAGGGAAGAAACCATGTCCTCCGCGGACACGCTGGTCCGCACCTCTCTTCTGATCGAGGCCATCGCAAAGGAACATGGATTCGAGGCGAGCGAAGAGGAAGTCGATGATGAGATAAACAAGCTGGCTCAGCGATATAATATGACTCCGGAAATAGTAAAACAGGGAATGGAAGAACGGGGATCTCTCGAAGAAATCAAGTTTGGTATTGTCGAAAAGAAGGTATATAATTACATTATAGACAATTCCACGGTCGAAGAAGTCGAACAGACGCAGGAGAAAGAATAATGACGCTGGTTCCCATCGTAGTTGAGCAGACGAATAGAGGAGAGAGGTCGTACGATATCTATTCGCGCCTGCTCAAGGACAGGATCGTCATGCTGAGCAGTGATATTCATGATGACATCGCAAGTCTCCTGGTAGCACAGTTCCTTTTCCTCGAATCGGAAGACCCTGATAAGGACATATACTTCTACATCAATTCTCCCGGAGGGTCCGTGACCGCAGGTATGGCCGTGTACGACACCATGCAGTACATACGGCCGAACGTGAGTACGATATGTATCGGGCAGGCAGCCTCCATGGCGGCGATACTTCTTGCTGCCGGTGCGCCCGGTATGCGATATGCTTTGCCCCATTCCCGGATCATGATTCACCAGCCGCTGGGAGGGGTGCAGGGCCAGGTAACCGATGTGAGCATTCAGGCACAGGAGATGCTGCGGCTCAAGGATGAGTTGAACAAGATCCTGTCGCACCATACCAAGCAACCCATAGAGAAGATCTCCAAGGATACGGACAGGGACTTTTTTATGACTGCCCAAGACGCGGTCACCTATGGTATAACGGATCACGTTATCTTCAAGAGACCCTCCAAGGAGACACAAGAGGAGAGCATCGATGCCAAAAATAAATGATCATTACCGGCCCGGTTTACGCTGTTCCTTCTGTGGGAAATCACAGGAAGAGGTGAGAAAGCTCATCGCAGGGCCTGACGTCTATATCTGTGACGAATGCATCGCCCTGTGCAATGAGATTCTCGCAGAAGAGGAAGGCGAGTACCGGCACTTCAGCACGTCTTCGAATATCCCGAAGCCGTCCGAGATAAAGGAGATACTGGACGAATATGTCATCGGTCAGGAGTATGCAAAAAGGATCCTGTCCGTTGCCGTTCATAACCACTATAAAAGGATCGAATCCAACACGAGCATCAGCGGGGTCGAGATCAACAAGAGCAATATCATGCTTATCGGGCCCACCGGCTCGGGCAAGACTCTGCTTGCCCAGACCCTGGCCAAGATCCTCGACGTGCCGTTCACCATCGCCGATGCAACCACGCTGACGGAGGCGGGGTATGTGGGCGAGGACGTGGAGAACATTATCGTAAACCTCCTGCAGAATGCAGATTACGATGTGGAAAGGACCCAGAAGGGAATCGTCTATATCGACGAGATCGACAAGATCGCTTCGCGCGGGGACAACCCTTCGATCACCCGGGACGTCTCGGGGGAGGGGGTTCAGCAGGCGCTGCTGAAACTCATCGAGGGAACCGTTGCTTCCATTCCTCCCAAGGGAGGGAGAAAGCATCCCCAGCAGGAGTTCATCCAGATCGACACCACGAATATTCTCTTCATCTGCGGCGGCGCCTTCGTCGGGCTGGACAAGATCATATCCCAGCGCCTCGACAAGAAGACCATCGGATTTGTCGCAGAGATCAAGGGGAAGCAGGACCGGGATATCGGCGAGATCCTGAGAAACGTCCAGCCCGAGGACCTGATCAAGTTCGGTATGATCCCCGAGTTCGTGGGCAGGGTCCCCATTGTATCGACGCTCACCGAGCTCGATGAAGATGCGCTTATCGCCATTCTCACCGAGCCGAAGAATGCACTTGTGAAACAGTACCAGGCCTTGCTCAAGCTCGAAGGTGTGGATCTGAATTTCAGCAAGGATGCCCTGAAGGCCATCGCCGAAGAGGCGATGAAGCGTAAATCAGGGGCGAGGGGATTGCGTTCCATCATGGAAAACGTCATGCTCGACATCATGTACGAGATCCCTGACATGGAAGGCGTGAAGGAATGCATCATCGGTCAGGATGTCATTCTGAGCGGAAAGGCCCCGATGATTGTCTACGAGAGGAAGACTTCTCAGGCATAAAAAGTTCACAATATGGGAAGAGCTTTTTCCGGTAACGTGTACCCTCTGTTGGTACTGAAGGATATCGTTGTCTTCCCGCACACGATTATCCCGCTTCTCATCGAGAATGAGAAGACCGCCGTGTGGGTGAGAACGACCTTCGATGCCAAAGAGGAAATCCTCGTCAGCTGCAGAAAATCTCTCGCAGGCAAAGAAGTCGCCGGCGACGATATCCATCTCGTAGGCGTGAGGGCCCATATCCTTCAGCTCATCCAGCTTCCCGACGGATCAATCAAGGTCTTCATCGAGGGAAAGTCCCGTCAGCTCATAGCCAGGACCTTCCAGCATGAAGGCATCCTCCTTGCCGAATCCGAAGAGATCGCCGACGTCATCCTGGAAGACCGGAGGACCGAGGCATTGAAACGCCTTGTCGTGGACGCGTTTCAGGAGTACTGCGAGTCCTACAATGTCGATATCCACTCGGACATGATCGAGAAGATCAAATCCCAGGAAGACCCGGGATTCGTTGCCGACATCATCGCCTCGTACACGGATCTCAAGACAGACAAGAAGCAGGAAGTTCTCGAAGAGAGAAACGTGGATTCCCGTCTGAGCAGGATATACGACTATATCCAGGGCGAACTCGATATCGCGAAGATCCAGCTGCACTTCAAGGAACAGATAAAACAGCGCAGCGAATCGACGCGCAAGCACACGCAGTACGATCAGGCGCAGGCTCAGAAAGTGGCTATGGAATCCATGGATGACGAGCTTGCAGTGCTCGAGAGGCAGATTCGATCTAAAAATATGCCCCAGCACGCAAGGGACAAGTGCCTGAGCGAAACAAAACGGCTGCGCATGATGCCGCCCATGAGCGCAGAGGCGACGGTGATCAGGAACTATGTGGACTGGTACCTTGCCCTGCCGTGGAACGACGTCACCGAAGACAAGAAGGACATCGTCCATGCGCAGCAGATTCTGGACGAAGACCATTTCGGGCTGGATAAGGTCAAGGAGCGCATCCTCGAATACCTTGCGGTTCAGCAGCTCGTCGGCGCCGTAAAAGGGCCTATCCTGTGTCTGGTGGGACCGCCCGGCGTGGGGAAGACTTCATTGGGCAGGTCCATTGCCAGGGCCACCGGGAGGAAATTCGTCAGGGTATCCCTCGGAGGCGTCCGGGACGAGGCGGAGATCAAGGGTCACCGGCGAACCTACATCGGCGCCATGCCCGGAAAGATCATCCAGGGGATCAGGCAGGCAGGAACCTCGAACCCGGTTTTCCTCCTCGATGAAATCGACAAGATGAGCGTTGATTTCAGGGGAGATCCTTCCGCTGCGCTGCTCGAGGTTCTCGATCCCGAACAGAACAATACCTTCAGCGACCATTACATGGATATCGAATACGACGTTTCCAAGGTTATGTTCATAACCACGGCGAATACTTCCTATTCCATTCCGGCGCCTTTACTGGACCGCATGGAAGTCATACGGATCGAGGGATACACCTCCCATGAAAAACACCTCATTGCTCGCGACTTCCTTGTGCCGAAGCAGCTCGGCCTTCACGGCCTCGAAGGGAAAGGCGTCTCATTCATGGCCCGTGCGATCGACACGATCATCCATGAGTACACGCGGGAGGCGGGGGTGAGAAGCCTGGAAAAAGAGATCTCTTCGATCTGCCGGAAAATCGTAAAGGAGATCGTTTCTCAAAAGAAGGCCGGCAGGTCACGAAACAGGATCACCGCGAACAGGGTCTATGAATACCTCGGCGTCCCCCGGTACCGGAAATCCGTCCGTGACGGCAATGACTGTGTCGGGCTCGTCAACGGCCTCGCCTGGACGGAAGTGGGAGGCACTCTGCTGACCGTAGAGACCACGATAATGCCCGGGAAAGGAAAGCTCCTGCTGACCGGCAAGCTCGGCGAGGTAATGCAGGAATCCGCCCAGGCAGGGATGAGCTATGTCCGGACCAGAGCTGAAGCGTTCGGTCTGGATGTGGATTTCTATGATAAGCTCGATATTCATATCCACATCCCGGAGGGTGCCGTACCCAAAGACGGACCGTCTGCGGGCATCACCATGGCGACGTCCATCGTGTCGGCCCTTACCAAACGGACGGTCAGAGGCAAGGTTGCCATGACGGGCGAATTGACGCTGGGCGGGCGCATACTGCCTGTAGGGGGGCTCAAAGAGAAGCTTCTCGCGGCAAAAGAGGCGGGGATGAAGAAGGTTTTGATACCTCTTGAAAACGAAAAGGATCTCAAGGATACCCCGAAGGAAATTTTAAAGGGTTTAGAGGTTCATATGGTCGAGCATATGGACGAGATAATCGCATACGCCCTTAATTGAGGTATTGACAGCCCATATAAATACTGGTAGTTTCAGTGCACGTTTGGGCATGGGAGAAACTAATCATTTATAGGAGGTATACATTGACCAAGACAGAGTTGATATCAGTTGTGGCAAACAAGGCAGGGTTACCGAAGGCTGCAGCGGAAAAGGCAATAAATGCCACCACCGAGGCAATCCAGGAGGCACTGAAGAAGGGTGATAAAGTCACTTTGGTCGGTTTCGGCACTTTTGATGTTGCGAAAAGGGCTGAGCGGACCGGTGTTAACCCCAGAACAAGGGCTACAATCAAGATCAAGGCTTCCAAAGCCCCCCGTTTCAGGCCCGGGAAAGCCTTCAAAGAGATCGTGAATAAGGGCAAATAAGCCTTAGAAGAATCAGGGCGGGTAGCTCAGTTGGGAGAGCATCGGCCTTACAAGCCGAGGGTCACAGGTTCAAGCCCTGTTCCGCCTACCAATTGTGAAAGATAGTAAGGGGGCGTAGTTAAGTTGGTTATAACGCCGGCCTGTCACGCCGGAGGTCGCGAGTTCGAGTCTCGTCGCTCCCGCCAAATATGAAGTCTATACCTCGCTTTAGTGGGGTATAGACTTTATTTAATTTTATCCGCAAAGAATCCAGCTGTTCTCCTTTAGAGTGTCTAATTTATTGATTATATAATATATTAACAATCGAACACCCCCCGGTTCAGACAGTATACCTCAATAATAATGCTCGATATTCATGATAATCCCTGTTAACACATCCCGTGGAGAAGAAACGCCCGGTATCTCCCTGGCACCGAAGATCTTGCAAATCGGAGGCCCATGAGATAAGGCTTGTCGATCCTTCATGAACGGAGAAGTCGCTGTGTCTAATAATAAAAGATGTATAGCCCTGTATTCGGGGGGACTTGACAGTATCCTTGCTATAAAGATGCTGCAGGAACAGTCTATCGAAGTGATCGCCGTCTATTTCTGCACGCCTTTTTTCGGCCTGCATGCCTTAAGCGATCCGGAGTCCTTCTGTGCGCTTCAAAAAGAAAAATACGGGATTACCGTTCACCCGACAGATTTCACTTTTGAGATCATAAAAATAATAAGCAGCCCGAAGCACGGATACGGAAAGCATCTCAACCCCTGTGTCGACTGCAAGATAGGCATGCTCAAAAAGGCAAAGGAAATGATGGACGTTTTTGATGCCTCTTTCGTCATAACCGGTGAGGTAGTAGGTCAGCGTCCCATGTCCCAGAGGAAGGACGCCATGAACGGCATACTGAAAGAAGCCGGGTTGAAAGATAAGCTTATAAGGCCGTTATGCGCAAAACTCATGCAGCCTTCGCTTCCCGAGCGTGAAGGATGGGTTAACCGCGAGCTCCTCGGGGATATCAGCGGAAGGGGCAGGAAAAGGCAGATAGCTCTCGCCTCGAAGTACGGTATCCAGCCGCACCATATCCCGTCTCCGGCCGGCGGTTGCCTGCTGACATATGAGCAGGTGGCGAACAAGGTCCGCTCGACCTTTTCCCGTTTCAGACCCGAATTTCCTCTGCCTGCTGATCTTATGCTCGACATTGCGGGAAGGAAGTTCGTTTTCAACGACAAGACGGTCTTTATCGTATCGCGGAGCGAAGAGGAGAATCGGACACTTTCGATCATGAAGCACCCGGGAAATATATTCATGAAGGTAGCCGATGTTCCCGGCCCCTTGTGTGTTCTCAGGGGCGAGGCAACGGATGAGCACCTCGCCAGAGGGGCGGGCATCTGCCTGAGATACGGCAAGGCCAGGGGTGTGAGCGGTAATGTTGCCGTATACGGACCGGATCCTTTCGCCATGACAGCGACCATCGAGGCGCCTGTCTTTACCGAGGAGCACTGCAAGCTGTTCCACGTTGACTCAAGCAACTGATTTCCGCTATAAGGCCACGACTATGGAATATTTCTTGAGCGTATTAGGTATGGTTTTCGTTATCGAAGCGCTTCCTTATATGGCCTTTCCGGGCAAGGTGAAGGAATTGGCGAAATATATCGAAAAGGTCCCTAATAGATCGCTGCAGGTTATCGGCATTCTCCTGGCACTCTCAGGGATTGCGATCATTTACTTTGCACGTAAGGTTGTCGGGGCGTAATCGCGGTGGATATCGAGCACTATAATTACCCCCTACTCAAGGAACTCATTGCCCAGTACCCTCTTGAACGCGGAAAAGAGCGGCTCCTTGTGGTTGATCGAAAGACCGGCGGGATTCACCACAGGCAGTTCGATACCTTTGAGAATTATCTGAACGAAAGTGACGTGCTCGTCTTGAACGATACGCGGGTGTTCCCTGCACGTCTCCTCGGGAATAAGGATTCCGGAGGCCGCGTTGAGCTTCTTCTCGTTAAGAAGATCAATGACGGGAGGTGGCGATGTTTGCTCAGGGCGTCAAAAACTCCAAAGCCTGGCTCTACGCTCTTTTTTCGTGATGATCTGACGGCGCGGGTGGAGTGCAGGACTGAAGACATGTACGAAGTAACCTTCTCGGACCCCTCAAAGATTCTGCATGCCGGTCAGGTTCCGTTACCCCCGTATATAGACAGGCCGCCTGTCGAGATTGACGAAACCATGTACCAGACCGTATATGCCCGCACGGAGGGCTCCGTCGCTGCACCGACTGCCGGTCTTCATTTTACCCCGGAATATCTGGACAGGCTCAGGGGAAAGGGCGTGGAAACCGTATTCGTCACCCTTCATGTAGGCCCGGGCACCTTTATCCCCGTAAGGGCGGCGAGCATAGAAGATCACAAGATGCACGAAGAAGATTTTATGGTGAGTGAAGAGGCGGCTTCGATGATCGAAGAAGCCAGGTCGATGTCACGGCGCATCGTGGCGGTAGGCACAACCTCGGCACGGGTACTGGAGCATCTCATGGCTGTCTGCGGACGCATCGTTCCCGGGCCCGGGTCGACGAGCCTTTTCATCCGCGAGGGATTCCGGTTCAAGGTTGTCGATTCCCTGCTTACCAATTTTCATCTCCCCTGCTCGACACTTCTCATGCTCGTTTCGGCTTTTGGAGGCTATGACCGGATCATGAATGCATACAAGGCGGCGCTTGCCGAGAGGTACAGGTTTTTCAGTTATGGCGATGCAATGTTCATCATTTAGCTTCGAGCTTACTTCATCACAGGAAAATGCGCGCAGCGGCGTGTTTCATACCGCGCATGGATCGGTCGAGACGCCCGTGTTCATGCCTGTGGGCACCCAGGCCACCGTAAAGGCGGTGACGCCCGAGGTGCTGATGAGCCTGAACGCCCGGATCATACTCTCCAACACCTATCACCTCCACATGAGACCCGGAGAAAAGCTTATCGCGTCACTCGGCGGCCTTCATGCCTTTATGGCATGGAACCGGCCCATCTTGACGGACAGCGGCGGGTACCAGGCGTTCAGTCTTGCGCGCCTGATGAAGATAAACGACGAGGGGCTGTACTTCTCATCCCACCTGGACGGCTCCAGGCACCTGCTGACACCTGAAAAGGCAGTCGAGATACAGGAAGATCTGGAATCGGATATCATGATGTGCCTCGATGAATGCGTAGCGTATCCGAGTCCAAGGGAATATGTGGACACTTCGGTGCAAAGGACAACCCTGTGGGCTAAAAGATGCCTCGATGCACGCAAGAGCGCAAACGCACTTTTCGGGATCACCCAGGGCGGCGTCTACCCGGACTTGAGAGTCCGCAGCACGATTGAGATATCGTCGCTGCCTTTCGACGGGATAGCCATCGGAGGGCTGTCGGTAGGGGAGGGTCACGATCTTATGATGGATGCCCTGGATGTGGCTGTGCCGCACATGCCCGTGAACAAGCCGAGGTATCTCATGGGCGTGGGAACGCCCAAGGACATTGTCGAGGCGGTGGCGCGCGGTGTGGATATGTTCGACTGCGTGCTTCCCACCAGGAATGCCAGGAACGGGATGCTCTTCACCCGGAAAGGGAAAATCACGGTAAAACAAGCGCGATACCGGAACGATCCCAAGCCCCCCGACGAGGACTGCGGGTGCTATACCTGCAGGAACTTCTCCCTTGCATACCTGAGACACCTCTATACATCCGGGGAGATCCTGGGATCTATTCTCAATACAATTCATAATTTATATTTCTATCTTGAATTAATGTCTGATATACGGCATTCCATTAGAGAGAAAAATTTTCATGATTTAAGAAACCAGATAAAGGAGATGTATGATGACTAGTGTTGCCTATGCAGCAGGAGGCATGGGAGGCGATACCATGAGCGTGCTCATGAACCTTGCACCGCTGCTGCTCATTTTTGTCGTGTTTTATTTTCTCTTGATCATGCCTCAGCAGAAAAAGGCGAAACAGCATAAGCAGATGCTGGAGAGCATAACGAAGGGTGACGATGTGATCACCAGCGGCGGGATCCACGGGAAGGTGGTGGGCGTCGCGGACCAGGTGCTCACTCTTGATATCGGCGATAAAGTGAAAATAAAGGTTTCGCGAGAGTTTATTGCTCTGAAAAAAGGTGAAGAACAACCACAGACGAAAAAGTAAGTCGGGGGATTGCAATGGATAAATTCACGTTAAAGGGGTTGCTCATTCTCGCAGTTCTTATCGTGGGGCTGTTTTTTGCGGCACCTACCTTCTTCGGGGAAGAAGATGTTCCCGAAAGCTGGGTAGGGCCCAAGAACAAGGTTAGGCTCGGTCTCGACCTGCAGGGAGGGATGCATCTCGTTCTGAGGGTGGTCACGGAAGAAGCGGTAAAGAACAGGATGAACAGCATAACCAACGAGCTCAAGAATCAGATGATAGCCGAGCGGATCCACTACAGCAAGGCAGTCGTTGCTTCGCCTGAAACCATTCAGGTTTCATTACGGGTAGCTGACGAATACGAAAAGCTGAACGGGCTCGTGCTGAACACGCACAACTATCTGAAAGAGACGGATAGAACAAAAAGCGCTGACGGAGGCGTGCTGGTCACCTACAGGATCTCTACGGAGGAAGCCGCCACTATCAGCAAGCAGGCAGTGGAACAGGCCCTGGAGACCATCCGCAACAGGGTGGACCAGTATGGCGTGAGCGAACCGTCCATCATCCCCCAGGGTGAGGACAGGATCGTGCTTCAGTTGCCCGGTGTTACCGATCCTGAAAGGGCAAAGCAGATCATCGGCAAAACGGCACTCCTGGAATTCAAGCTGGTGGATGAGGAGCATAATCCCAGCGATGTGCCTGCGGATAGCTATATCGCAACGATGAAGCAGGGGAATCAGCAGATCGTCCTCAAACAGCAGACGGTTATGACAGGAGCGCTTCTCGAAGACGCGCGGGTAAAGATCGATAACTACAACGAACCCTACATCGCCATAGCCTTCAACCGGGAAGGCGCACGGATATTCGAGCGGGTCACGAGCGAAAACATCGGCAAGAGGCTTGCCATTCTCCTCG
This sequence comes from Syntrophaceae bacterium UBA6087, assembly GCA_002448235.1. Taxonomy (GTDB): domain Bacteria; phylum Desulfobacterota; class Desulfomonilia; order UBA1062; family UBA1062; genus Phosphitivorax. The sequence continues at coordinate 106,640 of DIXF01000018.1, read as the reverse complement.
ACGGCAGAGTGTACTCCGCCCCCGTGATCAGGGATGCCATAGCAGGCGGCCAGGCGATCATCGAAGGGAGATTCACCATGGAGGAGGCGACCGACCTCGCCGTCATACTGAGGGCAGGGTCCCTTCCTGCACCGGTGAATATCCTGGAAGAGCGGACAGTGGGACCGACCCTGGGCCGTGACTCCATTCAAAAAGGGATTATGGCATGTCTTATCGGCGGCGTTCTGGTTATCCTGTTCATGATGGCCTACTATAAATTGTCCGGGCTCATCGCCAATCTTGCCCTCGTGTTCAACATAATACTCATTATAGGAATACTTGCCATGTTCGGGTCGGTTCTGACCCTGCCCGGCATCGCCGGCATCGTGCTGACTATCGGCATGGCGGTGGATGCGAACGTGCTCGTCTTTGAGCGGATCAAGGAGGAGTTGAGGCTGGGCAGGACAGCGACAATGGCGGTCGAAGCCGGATATCAGAATGCCCTTTCCGCAATTCTGGATTCAAACATAACGACCCTCATCGCAGCGGTGGTGCTGTTCCAGTTTGGCACGGGGCCGATACGGGGATTCGCAGTAACCCTGTCGGTAGGTATTTTATCGTCCTTGTTCACCGCGCTCATTTTGTGCAAGTGGATCCAGGAGTGGCTGGTAAACAATAAGAAAGTCGAACGGATTAGTATTTAGGAGGTTGCCATGGATTTGATACGACCAGGAATCCACATTGAGTTCATGAAATACAACAAGATCACCACCGGTGTCTCGGTTGTATTTCTCTCAATATGTCTCATTTCGATACTCGTCAGAGGGCTGAACTACGGGATAGATTTTTCCGGCGGGACGGAGATCCAGGTGGCCTTCAACAAGGCAGTCCAGACAGACGAAGTCAGGGCGGCGTTGAAACCTTTGGGATTTGAAGCCGCAACCATACAAAGCATGGGCATTTCGAGCGACAATGAGTTTCTTATCCGAACCAGCACCGAAGGTGATGCCGGCTATCAGTCCGCCAAGAAGATAGAGGGCGCCCTCAAAAATACCTTCGGAGAAAAAGAGGTAGATATCAGAGGAACAAACATGGTGGGATCGGCCGTGAGCGGGGACCTCAAACAGAAGGGTTTCTTTTCCTTGTTGTATGCAGGGATCGGGCTTCTCATCTACATATGGTGGCGCTTCGAGTTGAGTTTTTCCGTCGGGGCAATAGCCGCACTGGTTCATGATGTAATCGTGACCGTCGGCTTGTTCTCTCTCACCGGGAAGGAGATCGACCTTACGGTTATTGCTGCGTTGCTCACTATTGTAGGTTTCTCCCTGAACGACACGATAGTTATCTTCGACAGGGTCCGCGAGAATCTTAAAAAGCTTACCGATTCTGTCGGACTCGCCACGGTGATGGACAACAGTGTTTCGCAGACGCTGAACAGAACGATCCTTACTTCTTTCACCGTGTTTGTCACTGTCCTGTGCCTCTTCCTGCTCGGAGGAAGCGTTATCCATAATTTTGCCTTTGCATTGATCGTGGGAGTGATATCCGGTGTATACTCCACTGTGTTCATTGCAAATCCGGTCGTGCTTCTCTTCAACCGGAATAAGAAATAAAACAAAAAAGGGAGGCAGTCCCTGCCTCCCTTAACTCCGCGTTTCCCACGTACCAGGCTCTATCTTCGCCTACCGTTACCTTTTCCTCGTCAGCAAGTAACATAAATCTTTCTGCGTCATCCTTTAGAAATATTAGCCGGTCCCTATAATCCTATTCTAGCCGGGCAGGGTCAATTTACAGATTCGTAACCGGCGTTACCAAATAATACCGGCAATAGGGATCACCTAAGATGTAACCTGCTGGAAAAATAGGAAAAAACATGCTGGCATGGCTTTTGAGAAAGAACCTGACATGAAGATGACAAATGTGATTAAAAAAATGATGATGGTTATGGTTCTAGTGGGGATAGTCAGTGTTGCTCATGGTGCTACCGTGAGAATCAGCTGGAACGGGAACAGTGAAAGCGATCTTGCAGGATACAAGGTTTATTACGGCACGACAAGCGGGTCGTATTCCACGACTGTCAATGCGGGCCTGAACACAAACGTAGACATCCCGGGCCTTACTGAGGGTGTCACGTACTATTTTGCCGTTACAGCATTTGATACCTCGAACAATGAGAGTGGTTACTCTCAGGAAGCCCATGCAACGATCCCCGAAGGGCTGGGCAATCAAGATGGGCTCCCGACCGATTCTGATCTGGATGGTATCCCGGACGGCATTGAAACACTCTGGGGTCTCAATCCACTGAACCCGATGGATTCGCTGATGGATTCGGACGGAGATGGAGTAGTCAACCTCGTTGAGTTCATGGCAGGGACATCCCCGGTAAACGCCACCGATTATCCTATTACCGATAACATACTCAAGGACGTCATAGGTGAAGTGGGAGAGGTGATCGATCTTTCAAGCGTGAACGCCGGTGGCTATACAATCGTGCCTCTCGCCAATGCGTATCCGGCGCCGGTAAACAACACTATTACGGTAAACAGCCCGGGTGCTTACCTGTACAATGTTATCGACAGCGAATCGCTCCTCGTCTACCGCCTCAGGGTTTCCTTTACGGACGAGCTGTCGGTGGTAGGGGAATTTCAGCCGGGATCTTTTCTGGATATCGTTGACGACCTGTTCGGTATCCGGGTTGAGCTGCCCGAAAACGCCATGATCAGGCAGGTTCCCATCGGAATAGGGGGCACCGGTACAGTGTCGTCATCAGCCGTTCAGTACGAGGACGGGACGTTTGAGTTCGATATTCTCCCCTATGGGCTGATACTGTCAAAGCCGGCTGTAATTACGGTGGACTGCGACGACCCGAATCCCATTGTCAAGCGCTACGACAGTGCAAACGATACCTGGGTAGACGTGAGCAATGTCACTGCCTCGAATGGGGAGGTGAACTTCTCTTCGGATCAACTCGGAACGTTCAAGGTTGTAACCAGCGAGGCGGCGGAGTACCAGGCTCCTGTCACTGATGGAGGAGGATCAGGCGGCGGTGGCGGCTGCTTTATCTCGACGGCCGGAATCTGATAGGTAAACAAACTTAAGAAAGTCATACTACTCATATAAGGTTTCAAAAAGAAGCTCCCTGCTGCATACGGCAGGGAGCTTCTTTTATCTGAAGCTTTCTTTGACCTCGGGTTTTTCAAAAAATGGTATTTCCAGCTCATAGACCCCGTATTCAAGATTGGTCTTTACCGGATAGCCGCTTTTGGTAAAAACCTTCATCATGGCAGTGTTCTGAGCGAGTACATCTGCGGTAAATCCCTTGATGTCTTTTTCCCTGGCAATCCTAATGAGGTATTGAAGGAGAAAGGTTCCTATACCCCTATTCTGCCAGTCGTGGTCGGTCGTGAACGCGACTTCGGCGAAGTCTGTGTTGGGATCTCTCACGTAGCGGCCTACGGCCACGATCTTCTCCCTGCTTTCAGGTTCTTCTTTGCCCACTACGGCTACAATTGCCATCTTATCGTAATAATCTATGGCTGCCATGGGCATCGCCACCTTATGGGTAAACGACTTCAGACTCTGGAAGAACCTTGTATAAACATCCTGCGCGGGAAGGGCATAGACTAGATCCTGGATAGCCCGTTCATCAGTGGGTTTTACCGGCCGGAAGAATACCTCGGTTCCTTTTCTGTCTGCCCAGTAGGTCTCGTACTCCTTTGGATAAAAGATTGCTGGCAGGATCTGGTCTTTGTATACATACTTCTGCTTTTTCGCTGCCTTGAGCAATTCGTCCCGAAAATCCGGATGGGCGATATTGATGAGAGACATGGCCCTGTCCCTGATGGATTTCCCATGGACATACGCAATACCGTATTCGGTCACCACATAGTGTATATCGCCTCTGGTGACGGTTACGCCGCTGCCCGGCTCAAGACACGGCACAATCCGCGAGTTCTTTCCATCGTCCGTGGTGGAAGGGAGGGTCATGATCGACTTGCCGCGATTCGACATGGAAGACCCGCGGACAAAGTCCACCTGACCTCCGATCCCGCTGTAGAAACGGACGCCCAGCGAATCGGAATTCACCTGCCCGGTAAGATCCACCGTTAATGCGGCGTTGATCGAAACCATCTTGTCGTTCCGGGCTATGATGTAGGGATCGTTCACATATTTACAGGGACGGAACTCAAAGAACGGGTTATTGTCCACATATTCGTACAGGCGTTTGGTTCCCATGCAGAAGGATGCAATTACCTTCCCGGGGTGAAACGTCTTTTTCTTGCAGGTTATCACTCCGGCTTCGATGAGGTCGATGACGCCGTCGGAAAAGGTTTCTGTGTGTACACCGAGATCACGCTTGTTCATGAGGCAGAGAAGGACGGAACTGGGTATTCTTCCAACCCCTGTCTGGATCGTAGATTCATTTTCGATGAGCTCTGCGATGTGTTCGCCGATGCTGCGGATAATGTCTCCGGGAATTTTCTGGTAGAATTCGAGCAGAGGCAGGTCGTGTTCCACAAAGGCATCGATATCGCTCACGTGTATGAAGCTGTCGCCCAAGGTCCTCGGCATGTTGGGATTCACCTCGGCAACGACATAATCAGCCACCTCTGCTGCTGTCTTGGTGATGTCGACCGAAATGCCCAGGCTTACATAGCCGTTCTTATCAGGCGGCGAGACCGTAATAAGGGCCGCATCGAGGTGCATCCTTCCCCTGAGCATGAGCAGCGGGATTTCGGAAAGAAATATCGGGGTATAGTCGGCCCTCCCTTCCTGGATGGCCGCCCGTGTGCTCGACCCGATGAACAGGGCGTTGTGCCGGAAGCTGTCGGTGAATTTTTCGTCTATATAGGGCGCGGAACCGATGTCCAGGAGGTGGATAACTTCTGCGTCAGCCATGTTCGGGGCGATGTCTATGAGCGTCCGAACAAGGAGTTGCGGCTCTCCGCAGGCTGATCCTAAGAAGATGCGCGCACCTCTTCTGATCTTGGACAAAGCTTCTCTCGGGGTAGTGTGCCTGCTTTCATAAAGTTCTTTCCAGTTGTAGATCATACTGTGAAAAAGAATAGGGCCTTCAGTTCGGATATCAATCGTATCTGCCCGGAATCCTTCTCTATGAAGGGTTCGAAGTAATGTGAGCGGAAAGTGATTGGGTTGCAATATTATCCCAGGTATGTCTATAAGATGCTTCACGAGTCTTCGTTTCTTTAAGGGCGTCAAGGATGTTACGAAGGCGGAGTTGACGGCAGGCAGGGAAGCATGCCGATTGCAATGCTGAGACTGCCATGCGTCAAGATGTGTTTTAAACGTTTAATGAGAAGGCATGAAAAGAGCGCCGTGACAGAAATTTCTGCGTGCATGATTACATTCAATAATTCGAGGACCGTGGAAAAGGCCTTGCTGAGTGTCTCCTCCTGGGCCTCGGAGCTGATTGTGGTGGATTCTTTCAGTACGGACGAAACCTTCGAGATCGCCAGAAAATATGCTACCCTTTACGAACAGCGCCAATGGCCCGGGTTCAGGGATCAGTACAACTACTGCGTCTCAAGGGCAAAGAACGACTGGGTGCTGTTCCTGGATGCTGATGAAGAAGTTTCTCCGGAGCTGGCCGAAGAGATCCGGCAGAGGATAGAGCAGGATGCAGGAGCTTACGACGGCTATATCGCTCACCGGAGGAATTTCTATCTCGGCAGATGGATCATGCACGGCGGCTGGGTACCCGACAGAGAGATCAGGCTTTTCAGGAAATCGAAAGGCGCCTTTGAGGGCGCCCTGCACGCAAACGTGAAGGTGAGTGGCAGGATAGGAGAGCTCAGGCACTATTATTATCACTACAACTATCGCGATATCGCCGATCAGATCGATACCGTCAACCGCTATTCCAGGACCGCTGCAGAAGATATGATTAAGGAAGGCAAGCGTTTCAGGTACAGCGATCTCCTGCTTCGTCCCCCCATACGGTTCATCAAGGAGTACGTCTTTAAAAGAGGATTCCTTGACGGCCTTCCGGGCTTGGTGATTGCAGCTTCCACCATGTATTATGTTTTTGCCAAGTACGCCAAGCTGTGGGAACTGGAGCAAAGAGGGAGGGGAGGGGCCTGACAATGGAGACCCGGGATTCTTTTTCAAAGAAAAAGGTGCTTATCACAGGCGGACTCGGATTTATCGGGTCAAATCTTGCACTGCGTCTCGTTGAGGACGGAGCCCAGGTAACGCTCGTAGACAGTCTTATCCCCGAGTATGGGGGAAACCTTTTCAATGTCCGGTCTCTCGAAGGAAAGGTGAAGGTGAATTTTTCCGATGTCCGCGATGAGCATTCCATGAAATATCTCATCCGGAATCATGACTATCTCTTTAATCTGGCAGGTCAGACGAGCCACCTGGATTCCATGAACGATCCATACACGGACCTGGAAATCAATACAAAGTCCCAGTTGTCCATCCTTGAATCCTGCAGGAGGGATAACCCCGGTATAAAGATCGTTTTTGCAAGCACCCGGCAGATCTATGGGAGGCCTCAGTACCTGCCTGTTGATGAGAGCCACCCCCTGTATCCTGTGGACGTCAACGGCATCAACAAGATGGCCGGCGAGTGGTACCATCTGGTTTACAACAATGTCTACGGCATACGGTCCTCGGTGCTGAGGCTCACGAATACCTACGGCCCGCGCATGAGGGTAAAAGATGCGAGGCAGACGTTTCTCGGCATATGGATCAGAAGGATACTGGAAGGCAATCCCATCCTGGTTTTCGGTGACGGCCTGCAGAAGAGGGATTTCAATTACGTCGATGATGTCGTCGATGCAATGCTCATGGCGGCAGCCTCGGACAAGGCTAACGGAGAGGTCTATAATCTCGGTGCAGACGATCCGATCAATCTCAAGGATACGGCCGGACTCTTAATAGAGATATACGGGAAAGGATCGTTTGAGATCGTCCCCTTCCCGGAAGACAGGAAGAGCATCGACATCGGCGATTACTACGGCAAGTACGATAAAATATCCGGTCATCTCGGGTGGAAACCGGACACTCCTCTGGGCGAAGGACTCCGGAAAACGCTTGCCTACTATCAGGAACATTTTACGCAGTACTGGGAGTCTTAAACCATGCAGGACAGATTTATTCCCGTTGCTTCGCCCCTGGAGCAGTATCAGAGACACCGCGCACCGATCATTGACGCGATCGGAAAGGTGCTCGAAAGCGGCAGGTATATCCTCGGCGAAGAAGTTTCACTTTTTGAAAGAGAATTTGCAGATTTTCTGGAAATAAAGCATTGCATCGGCGTGGCAAACGGTACGGAAGCGGTGTCCCTTGCGCTCAAGTCGTGCGGGGTCAAACCGGGGGACGAGGTCATTACGGTATCGCACACAGCGGTTGCCACGGTTGCTGCCATTGAGCTCATAGGCGCCGTACCGGTTTTTGCCGATATCGATCCTCTTACGCGCTGCATGGATCCGGGATTGGTTCAAAGCCTCATTACATCCAAGACCAGGGCAGTGCTTCCTGTCCATATGTATGGGCAGCCGGCTCCGATGAAAGATATATGTGATATCGCCCGCATGAACGGCTTGCGCATTGTCGAGGACTGTGCCCAGGCGTGCGGGGCAGAAATGTCGGGCCGCAAAACCGGTACGTTCGGCGACGCAGCCGCATTCAGCTTTTATCCTACGAAGAATCTCGGTGCCATCGGTGACGGGGGTGCTGTCGTCACGAATGACCCGGCAGTCTCCGAAGAGGTAAGGGCATTGAGAGAATACGGGTGGAGGCAGCGGTACATCTCAGCCGAACCGGGAATGAACTCCAGGCTTGATGAAGTGCAGGCAGCGATCCTGCGGGTAAAGCTCCCCTTCTTACGTGAGGACAACCTCAGGCGGAGACAGATCGCGCAGCGGTATTCACGGGCTGTTGACGGAGATTTCATAACTCCGCCCCGGAACGTACCGGGGACAGAGCATGCCATGCATCTCTATGTGGTGGAATGCAAAGATCGGGCGTCTCTTCAGCCTTTTTTAGAAGACAGGAAAATAGGCACCGCCCTGCATTATCCGAAACCGGTACACCTGCAAGAAGCGTATCTGCAGAGGATCAGAGGGTCTCAGCGACTTCCGGAGACGGAAAGGCTGTATGAAAGGATAGTATCTCTCCCCTTGTACCCCGAGCTCTCTGAACCGGACACGGAGCGTATATGCGAAGCACTCTCCTTATGGTGTTCATCACGGTAGAGGCAACAGGCACACGCCCGGAAAGTGCGGCGGCGCCTCCGTTGAGAAAGACAGAAAAATGAATGTTTCCTTAGCGATCGAGAAATTTGATCCTCACGTCGGGGGTGCCGAGCGGTATTGCTGGGACCTTGCCCATTTCCTCGCCCGGCGCGGGCATGGCGTTACCGTCATCTGCATGAAGGCAACCGGGCTTCCCCATCCGGATGTCCGGGTAATACAGGTACCGGCTGTGAGGTTTCCCCAGTTCTTGAGGCATATAAGCTTCGCGTTCCTGCATTTTATCAAGGCAAGAAAGATGCATGGATTCATCCATTTCTGCGTGGGGAATACCTTTTTCATGGATATCTATCAGCCTCACGGAGGGGTCCACCGGTCGTGGTTCTTCAAAGAGACTGCGAGATATGAGCAGCCCCTTCGGAGCCTTGTCCGTTTTATCAAGCGGCTCAGCCTCAAGGATACGGTACAGAGGCTCATGGAGTGGTGGGCGTTTAAGGTGGCCAGACCCCGCGTCATCGCCATCTCCGAGATGGTGGCGAACGATATGGCAAGGTTTTTTCAGTACCCGAAGGAGAGAATCCATCTCGTTCCGAACGGGGTTGATCTGGACACCTATGATCCGAAAAACAGGGTACATCGGGAAGCGGTGCGGCAGGGGTTCTGTATAGACAGTGATGATTTCGTGTTCCTGTTCGTTGCCCAGAATCCGAAGCTCAAAGGATACGATGTACTGATTGATGCGTGTATAAGGCTCTTGCCGCTTCCGTTCAAAGTCCTCGTGGTCGGGCCGTACGATTCGGGAATGAAGAGAAAGGCAGAACCGCTTGGCGGCCGTGTTTTATTCGCGGGCAAATCTCGGGAACTTGCCAGGATATACCCTGCGTGCGACTGCCTTGTCCACCCCACGTACTACGATGCCTGCTCCCTGGTTGTGCTTGAATCGCTCGCCTCAGGCGTTCCTGTTATCACCACGAATGCCAACGGCGCGAGCATGTACCTGGATGACTCAAACGGTTCCGTTATCGATCCGGGCGATGCTTCAGGTCTTTCAGAGGCAATGAAGAACATGATGGTCGGCCCGCGCGGCAGGATAAGTATCGGGTCGCTCTTAAAGAATCACCACACGGTCTTTTCCCTGGTGGAAGGGGTAATGGCAAGCCATGAGCCATAAGGTGCTGATACTGATCCAGGGCAAAGAGGTAGCTGCGAGCAGGTACCGGATACTCCAGTATATACCATACCTTCAGGACCACGGTGTTGCCTGCACGGTCCGGGAATTTCCGGGTTCTCTGAAGGACTATCTCGGCTTGATTTCCATTCTTCCCCAGTATGACTGCGTTTTCGTCCAAAGGAAGAGATTTCATTTCCCCTTTCTTCCCGTCTTCCGTTCAAAAGCGCGCAGGATAGTATATGACCTCGACGATGCGGTGATGTTCAAGAACAGTCTTGCGGGATCTCCTTACTCAAGTACACGGCAAAAGCGGTTTCGGAACATGGTGATGAAGAGCGATACCGTCATAGCGGGGAACACGTTTCTAAGGGATGAGGTGCTTAAGCACCATTCCCGCGTTACGGTAATCCCCACCTCGATCCCTGTTGCAAGATACCGCCTCAAGGACCATTCAGTCAAGAAAGACAGGGTAACCATCGGCTGGATCGGAGATCATGGCAGTATCCATTATCTGGAGAAAATGAAAGGCATATGGGATGAGCTGGGAAGAAAGTATCCCGGCCATGTCGAACTGAAAATAGTATGTGACGTATTCTTCGACTGCGAGAACATCGAGGTGAAGAAAGTGCAGTGGTCTCAGGAAACCGAAGTGGCCGAACTGATGGATATGGATATCGGGGTGATGCCGCTTAAGGATGACCCCTGGTCCTGGGGGAAATGCGGGCTCAAGATCCTCCAGTACTTCGGCGTAGGCATACCTGCGGTTTGCACCCCGGTGGGCGTAAACCGGGATGTGGTCATCGACGGCAGAAACGGGTACTGGGCACAAAACGAGCGGGAGTGGATCGATGCGATTTCCCTGTTGATCGAAGACAGGATAAAGAGAGCTCAGATGGGAAAAGAGGGAAGAAGAATCCTCGAACATGGATATACCCTTGAGGCGAATGCACATCGGATGCTCGCTGTTCTTGAAGGAGGGACGGAACATACAGACAAAGCAGATCTGCAGTTTGAGATGAGAGGAACCGGATGAAGAACAAGGGGGCGAAAAATATCGATCTGGAAACTCTAAGGCAGGAATACGTTATTGAAAAAGAGATCGCGGAAAGACTGCGCAGTGCCGGAAAGGAGCAGCGCAGAGTCCTTTACCGACAACTCTATGATGAATTTTACCAAAGGGTACCCGCCTTCGCTGTAGGTACCAGGAAGTCTGACTCCGGATCCAGGGGCATAATCCGGCAGATGAGGATACTGAAGCCTTTCCTTAAGCAGGATAGTGTTTTTATGGAAGTCGGTCCTGGGTCCTGCGCTCTCTCTTTTGAAGTGGCAAAAAGGGTCAAGACGGTATACGCGGTGGATGTGTCCGAAGAGATCGCACTTCGACCCGATAATCCTGAGAATTTCCATCTCATCATCTCAAACGGGATCGACATACCGCTGCCGGAGAATTCGATCGATGTCGCCTACAGCAATCAGCTCATGGAGCATCTCCACCCGGAGGATGCCTTTGACCAGCTCAAGGATATCCATAAGGCCGTTGCTCCCGGCGGAGTATACATCTGCATTACTCCGAACCGGATATACGGCCCTTCCGACGTTTCAAAATATTTCGACGAGACGGCCACTGGCCTGCACCTGAAAGAATATACCTGCCGGGAACTGTCGGAGCTTATGATTCGTGCAGGATTCACGCGCGTTCAGGCAATGATCACAACGAAAAACATGAGGGCGAGGCTTCTTGTTCCCGTCCGGTTCATGAAGGGTATTGAGGACTGTATCATGCAGCTTTGGGAGAAGCAGAGAAAACGGATCGTATCAAAAAGAAAGATTAAAAGAATCCTGAATGTCAAACTGGTCGCAACAAAATAGGCCTTACAGAACCTTATGCCAGGCGGAACGTATCCTGTTTACAGGTTTCCGCTTTCATGATATCGCTTTATAAGCCATTAAAAATAAACCAGTAAAAAGACCGGCATGATATATTATTGGAGTCCTGATTATAGCTCGGCTGTTGGTGGAGTGAAAGTCCTTTACCGACATGTCGATATACTGAACAGAAATGGTTTTTCCGCCTCGATCATTCATAAAAAATCAGGGTTCAGATGCGGTTGGTTTGAGAATGCGACCAAGATAGCATACTTGAAGAAAGTAACCCTAAGCGAGAATGACTTTCTTGTAATACCAGAGGTATACGGCTCCCTCTATGCCAATCCCGGCGAGCGGCGCAAGGCGTACAAAGCGTTCAGCCAACTGTTCGATACTCCTGCCAAAAAGATTGTATTCAACCAGAATACCTACAACACCTTCAAAGGCCTTTCTTTTGATCACGATCAGAACCGGACCATCTACCGCGACAGATCGATTATCGGGATCATGGTCGTATCCGAGGATAACAAGGAATATCTGGAGTACTCGTATCCGGGGTTGCATCCTTTCAGGATTCACAATTCGATCAGCCACGAGATCTTTTCCTTCAGCCCGGATAAAAAGAAACAGATATGCTTCATGCCGAGGAAAAACGCAGATCATGCAGAGCAGGTTATCAATATTATAAAGTCACGGGGACAGATGAACGACTTCAGGATTATCCCCATAGAAAATAAAACCGAAGCCGAGACGGCAACGATCATGAGGGACTCTCTTGTATTCTTAAGCTTCGGATATCCCGAAGGATTCTCTCTGCCGCCGGCAGAGGCAATGGCGTGCGGGTGCATTGTCATAGGGTATCACGGGATGGGGGCAAAGGAGTACTTTACCGCCGATCGCTGCTTCCCGGTCGAAATGGGTGACGTCGTATCTTTTGCCAAGACCGTCGAGGGGGTGATCGGTGAGTGGAGAAATTCTCCGGATACCTTCATGGAAAGATCCCGGAAGGCCTCGGCATACATCTGTGATACATATACGAGGCAGAGGGAAGAAGAGGACGTGCTGGAATTCTGGAAGTCGATGGCAGCTTAGAAAGCTTTCGGGGAGCTAAAAGCCGTCCGCCATCGGCGATCGGTCAGATATATTTCTGAATCTCGCTGCAGCCCTTCATCCCATCCCAGATACTGATTCCCATGCTGCGATGGTCGTTGAGAACCTTTCTGAGCATGTACAGTTCCGTGTTCGGATTGACCGTAATGGCGCGCAGGACAACGATCTTTCTTGGCGCATACCGGGTGGATTCCAATCTTGTCCTGGATACGAAAGAGGTGTCGTGCTCCCTGATGGTTTTATGCAGCTCGATATTGATGGTGTTTACGATTTTATTGATCTGGGATATCTTATCCGCATTATTTCTGGGGTCTTCCATGAGTTCGTCGAGCTTGTGCTTGAGCTCTTCGGGGACAAAGCGGTAATTGATGATAAAGAGCTGGGGGCTGTTCAACAACTCGAAAAGCGGATCCTTGCCGATAAGATCAACGAATGTTTTCTGCAGGGCATTGGCATGGTTGAAGATCAGCTTGTACCCGTTCTTGCCCAGGATTTTGAGTGAAGCCCACGGTTTGAGGCAGGCAAAAGACCGGGACCCTTCAATGGTGAATCTTCCCTGATCGACAGAGCCCTTCCTGATAATATAGTTGGAGGTATGGTAGATGAGCTTCGAGTCCTTTACATCCTTGAAAAGACAGATTCCCATACAGTTCGGGGCATACAGAAGCTTGTGAGCGTCAAGGGAAACCGTGTCGGCTTTTTCGATACCCTTCATTATCTCCCTGCCGGAATCCATGATCAAAGCCCCGCCGCCCCAGGCGGCGTCGACATGGAAGTGGGCTCCTATCTCCTTTGAAACTTCAGACAGTCCTTCGAGATCGTCGATATTCCCTGTCTCGGTAGTTCCTGCAATGCCGACTATGGAAACGAACTTCGTCGGTTTCCCTGCGGCCTTGTCTTCCCTGCGGGTTTTCTCAATAATCTGGCGGAGCTTGGAGAAATCGATCTTGTTTGTACATGGGTGCACAGGGACATGGATGACCCCGTTTTCTCCGATGCCGAGAATTGCCCCTGTCTTGCAGATGGAATAATGACCTCTTTTCGATACCAGGATCTTAGCCTGCCTGTAGCCGTAGTGTTCCAGGGCGCGGGCAAGACCCTCAAGACGGATTCCCTTGAATGCTTTTCCGTCTGCCGGAAAGGCCTTGGCCATTGCCAGTGTAAGAGCGGTGAGGTTCGCCAGAGTACCGTCCGAAGTGATGTTGCCCAGGACATAATTGGGATTCTGGATGTTGGCTTTATAGAATTCATCGGTATCCTGATATACGAGCTTATGCATCCAGCATAAGAATTCCCTTTCAACGAACGATGAGGCTTTGGCGCTCTCGATTTTCACCTGGTTCTGATTGAGGCTCACTGCGATCATTTCGAGGAGTATCATGAAATAGGGAATAGCGCTCGTCATGTGCCCGATATAGTAAGGGTTTGCAACCTTGACCGAATGCTTGATGACGTTGTTCTTGATCTCCGACAGGACGTCCTTGATCAGCTTCGGCTCCGAAGGCATGCTGATGCTGTTGAAGATCCGTGCAAGATCCTCCATCGAGATGGAAGAATGAATGCCGCCTTTTTCCTTGAAGAAATCGTGGATCATGTCCAGGAGATGCACACCGAATTCAACGAACCTGTCCGATGAATCCGGCATGATGAAAAGCTTCTTCATATACTCGGTTGTGCTAGAAATCCTCTTGAAGTGTGCCTCGGCGTCGAGCTTTAAAGACTCCATGAATAGCCCTTCCTTTTATTTTTCGCAGCACGTATATATACCATGATTAATGAACCTTACAAAAGAAGAAAAAAGGTCGCAAGGCATGAGCAGCACAACGCTTTTTCTCGTCCCCACACCTATCGGCAACTTGAGGGATATTACGCTGCGGGCCCTCGAGGTCTTAAAGCAGGTCGATATCATAGCCTGTGAAGACACCAGGCATACGCGCAAGCTGCTGTCAGCATACGAAATCCGGAAGCCGCTCGTCTCCTACGAGAGATTCAGCGAGATGAAAAAAACCGAGTTCATCATTGATGCCCTGGAGTCGGGAAAAAACGTTGCGCTGGTCAGCGATGCCGGAACCCCGCTGATCAGCGATCCGGGGTCTGCTCTCATCTCTCGTGTCCGGGAGAGGGGCATACGGGTAGAAGCACTCCCAGGACCCAGTGCTGTAATCACGGCGTTGGCGGCCTCCGGCTTCGGAGGGGGATTCCGGTTTATCGGGTTTTTCCCCAGACAAAAGAGCGCTGCAGAGCGCGAGACTATTAAAATGGCTCTCACCCCGGAGCATACGGTTTTTTACGAGTCTCCCCAGAGGATAATCGCTACGCTGAAGCTCCTCGAAAGACACTTGAAGGACAGAGCGGTGTGCCTTGCAAGGGAAATCTCGAAAATACACGAAGAATACCTCCTCGGCCATGCGGGAGATCTGATCGAGAAACTGAAAGACAAGGAGCACATCGGTGAGGTAACCGTAATCGTAAAGGGATCGTCCCAGGAGGATTCGCTCGATGATGACACAGTGAGAGAAAGGGCAGCCGCTCTCATAAGGGCAGGCCATACAAAAAAAGACGTGCTTCGTGCGCTCTCCGAGGAAACAGGGGTGGGAAGAAACAAGATTTACGACATCCTGCTCAGATTAGAGTAAAGATTCTAATTTCCATGCCGATACATGAATTGTAGAACTCCGGAAAGGGGAAAACAATGAAAGTTAATCCGGAAATATCGAGTGTTATTAATTTGGTGAAAAAAGAGGAAGACTTTTCGAAAAAGACGACTGAGAAAGAGGAGAGCCGGGACAGGGTTACCGATATCGTGTCCATAGAGAATAAAGCTGCTTCCCGCTCCGAAGTCGAGAATGTCGAAGAAGCCCGCGTACTGTTATCCGATGTTATGAAGGGAATGGAAGAATCTGCCTCTTCTCCCCATAACCTCAACCAGTACAGGATCTCTCAGTTAATCAGCTGATTTTTAGCCTAGTTGGTTTCGGGGGAGGCGGACCAAGGATTTTCTCCCCCGTCCGTAGGATTCCCTGAAATACAGTTTTCATTCACGCTCAGGTTCATCCGGATTTTCGTGCGAGTCCGGACTTTTCGTCTCGCCAAGATGTTTTATCCTGTTAAGGTCACGGGTTATTTCCGGCATGAGCACGCTGTCCATTTTCGGCGCCTTTTTTATAAACCGGTAATAATCATCTCCGATATAGATACCTGAAAGCTCCTGTGTGAAGTTTTTTGCAGCGATGTCTGATATGCTTAAGATGGCGAGTTCCTTCATGGTATCCGGTGAGAACTGTCCGACTTCCCGCAACGGCCAGAACATGGGCCAGTGGTGCTGTGCAATAGCCTTGCTCAACTTGTCGGGCATTCTCCACTGTCTTGCCAGTATACCGCCCAGGGTTGCATGGTCGATCCCGTAATATTCCGTTTCCTGCCTGATGCGCTCCCTGGGATCAGAGGAAAAACCTTCTTCCGGTTGAGGCAGCGACTTCAGCATTATAGTTCTGGCAATATCATGGAGCATGCCCAAAGTGACCATAGTCCCTCCGGGTACGCCGATCCTTGCCGTGCTTGACAGATACGCTGCAATGGTGGAGGTGAGGTTGGCATGAATCCATTCTTCCCGGGTCGGCTTGATGCCGATTCTGGAGGCCCTTTCCTCCATGACGATCCGGTAGATCTCATTGTACCCGAGGATCACGATGGCATTAAAAATATTGTCTACTTTCTGATAAAGACCATAATAGGGAGAATTCACCCGCTTCAGGATAAAAGAGGTGAGTCCCTGGTCTGTGATGATGAGCTTGCTGATCTCCTTGGGATTGATATCCGGGTCGTTGAGCTTCGACGAGAGATCGGTAACCAGCGGTGATATCGATTCGATGCTGCTGACCACCTTGGCTATGCGCTCCGGTATTTCCCTGGAAAGCTCTCTGTCGGGTTTCCAGTCAAGCTCGTATACATTCATGAATGCGTCGTCGATAGTATCGTTGGTGGATACGCTCACATAATGGGCAGGTGATTTTTTTAACGGAGGAGAGGCCTTTTCTGCCAGGAGCTTGATAGCTGTTACAGCTACAGCAATGCATATAGCCGCATAAAAAATGATCCAGAATATATATCCCATTTCCATCATCTTGACTTATCGGGAATATAAAAATCCCTCTTTAATAATATTTGTCAAAGCTTACCATTGTTAGGAATAGAAGGCCGTGGTTGTGCCTGTGGAAGACATTCGGTGAAGGTTTCAGCAGCAGGTTTCTGCTGGCATCCACGCTGAATTATCCCGGGACAACAATAATGAAAGAAGTTAAAGAAAGCGGCCCGGGTTTCCGAATGATTCCCTAGTGGAAGGAAAACTCTACCCTGATCAAAACAGAGAACATGTCTTTAAACTTCTTTCGAGGTGTAAGGACATCCTTGACCTGCCTCCCGTCATGAAAGGCGTGCTGGAGGTGACGTCAGGGAAGAATTCTTCTGCTTCGAATCTCATTACGCTGATCGAAAGAGATCAGGTACTGTCCGCGGGTATCATTGCCATGGCCAATTCCCCATACTTCGGGTTTTCAAAAAAGGTAACCGCTGTTTCCAATGCGGTTGCCTTACTCGGATTCCAGGAAATACGGAACCTTGCGTTAAGCATATCCGTCGTCCGTTTCTTCGACCAGAAAGGTTCGGATTTTCAGGACAAGCTGTGGAAGCATAGTTATGCCGTGGGTGTGGCTACCCGGATGGTTGCAGGGCATTTCAAGCTTAAGATCGAGGGAAAGCTTTTCGTGGCAGGGCTTCTCCACGACATCGGGAAAATATTCCTGTGCGAATATCTTCCGGCAAAGTTCAAGGAGATGCTCTCCATACTGGAAAAGAACGACAGTAAGATTACCTATCATGCCCTGGAGAAAGCATTTTTCGGGACATCCCATGGAGACGTTGCACTGAGGCTCCTTGAAACCTGGAAGTTTCCGCAGGACATAACCGAAGCGGTATCATGGCACCATGAACCCTCAAAGGCACAGTCGGATCAGGTCTTGGCCGCATGCGTTCATCTGGCGGATCTGATCTGCACCTACAAATCCTTGTCTCCCCTGGGTGATCGTCATTTCTTGTGCCTCCAGAAGGAGATACTGCCTGTCTTTCAAAAACTGAAGGAAAGCTTTTCTTCGGAAGACGTGCGGGCACTCATGGGCCAGCTCGATCTTGAGATAGACAGGCAAAGCATCTTTGTTTCAGCATACAAGCGCTGACCCGGGCGCACCTTCAAAGAATCTATCGGACGGTCACTTTAAAAGGAGCCTGCTCAGGAGCGTATGCCCGTCTTCTACGAAAAGGCCTGATTGTGACGCGTCTTTTTCGTTGAATCCGCAGTCGTTGTTTCTGGGGCTGATACTGTCATAGATGATGAACGGCACCGGGTCGGAAGTATGGGTTTTTTTCGCTATGGGCGTGGGGTGGTCGGGAAGCAGGAGCACCCTGAAATGCTCGGATCGCTCCTCCATACTGGTCAGGATCTGCCCGACGACCAGTTCATCGAAACTCTCGATCGCCTGAATCTTCTCTCGTATCAGGCCTGCGTGTCCTGCTTCATCGGGAGCTTCCACATGCACGAACACCAGATCAAGAGCGGACAGGGATTTCAGTGCTGCCTGCGCCTTGCCCGAATAGTCCGTATCTATCCAGCCGGTGGCTCCAGGGACCTTGATGATCTCCATCCCCCTGAGCATGCCGAGCCCTTTAAGAAGGTCTACGGCGGAAATCATGCTTCCGGTAACGCCGTACTCGTCCTTGAGTGTCGGGGCCTTCATCGCCTTACCTTCGCCCCACGGCCAGACGGCTGTAGCCTCTTTCTTCCCCCGGCTTCTTCTGGCGAGATTGACAGGGTGATCCTTGAACACTTCCATGGATCTCTTGATGAGAGCCTTCAGCAGCTCATCGTTCGGGAGAAAGGGATCGATGTGCTCCCCGGTGATATCGTGCGGAGGTTTCGTCTTCAGTCGCGGATTCCCGTACCCGTTGATTACCATGAGGTGCCGGTATTCGATCCCCGGATAGACGCTGATGCCCTGGTATTCCCCCATGATCCCTTTCAGCGTCTCGATGAGCTCTGCTGCTTCACGAGTAGTAATGTGGCCGGAAGAATAGTCTTCCATGATCATGCCTTTGTCGTCTTTGCCCAGCGAGACCAGATTGATTCTGAAAGCGGTGTCGTCTTCTTTCAGGTGTACGCCGATACTGGTCGCTTCGATAGGAGCCCTGCCGGTATAATAAAGGCTCGGGTCGAGGCCGAGCACGGTCATGTTTGCCACATCGCTCCCCGGGGAAAATCCCGGTTTTACCGTACGGACCATTCCCAGCTCTCCGCGGGCGGCCAGTCTGTCCATGTAAGGGGTATTGGCAACATCGAGAGGCGTTTTGTTCCCAAGCTCTTCGAGAGGCTCGTCAGCCATTCCGTCACCGAGTAAAATGATGCTCTTCAAAATCTTTTCCTCCGCGGGCAACGAGTTTAAATGCTCGAGCCCTCACTTCCTTCCCTTTTTCTGCACCTCGTGCAGTCCAAGGGCCATTAAGGATTTTTTTTCAGGTTCTTGTCTTCCACCCTGATAACGACCGGTTTGCCGCCTACCTCATCAAGGGCTTCGATCTCTTTCATGGCGTTTCGGATATTCGACTCTTTTGCCTCATGGGTGAGCAGGACGATCGATACATGCCCGTTCATGAGCACACCCTTCTGAATAACTGAAACGATACTGATGTCCCTGTCCCCGAGGATGCCGGATATCTTTGCAAGCACCCTCGGCTTATCCTGCACCTGGATCCTCAGGTAGTAATTGGTCACAATGTCATCGATGGCCATATAGCGCTTGGGCTTGGATACATCTTTCCGATAGCCCAGGTGCGGTATCCTTCCTGCAATTCCTGCAAGGACGTTTCTTCCGATGTCCGCTATGTCGCTGACTACGGCGGACGCAGTGGGCATCATGCCCGCCCCTCTGCCATAAAAGAGGGTCGAATCGACGATGTCGCCCCGCACATAGAAGGCGTTGAACACCCCATCCACCTTGGCAAGGAGATAATTGAGCGGCACGAGTGTAGGATGGACCCGCGCCTCCACCTGATCGCCGCGGTCAATGGTGTGCGCGAGGAGTTTCACCTTGTATCCCAGCTCGAGGGCATAGCCGACGTCGAGATTGTCGAGTTTGGAGATCCCCTCGATGTAAATGCCTGACATGTCAGGCGGCACGCCGTAGGCTAGGCTCGTGATGATAGCCAGCTTGTGAGCCGAATCCACGCCTTCCACATCCATCGTGGGATCGGCCTCTGCATAACCGAACTCCTGCGCCTTTTTCAGGGTGTCCCCGAAAGAAGAGCCTTTTTCGCTCATCTCGGTGAGGATGAAGTTGCAGGTGCCGTTGAGAATCCCATAGATGAACTTGAAGTTGTTCGCAACGAGCGACTCTCTGAGCGCCTTGATGATAGGCACGCCGCCGCCGACGGATGCCTCGTAGTAGAGGTCTTTTCCGTACGTCTGGGCCGCGTCGAAGAGCTCTTTGCCCTTGGATGCCAGGAGGGCCTTGTTTGCCGTCACAACGTGCTTGCCGGACTTCAGAGCTCCCAGGATAAATGTCCGGGCAGGTTCGATCCCGCCGATAAGCTCGACAACGATATCGATCTCAGGATTGTTGAGGATGGTATTCGCATCCGTGGTGAGCAGCTCTTTGGGGATAGAGACGCCCCGGTCTTTTTCGATGTCGATATCGGCGATTGCCGCCAGCTCCAGGGAAAAGCCCAGGCGCTCTTCGAGAAGGGCGGTATTCTCCAGCAGGGTCTTGGCGACGCCGGTGCCGATGGTTCCCAGTCCGATTATTCCGATCTTGATCTTATCCATACACTCTCCTCTTGCGTTGCAGCGGGATCATCCCGGCAACGTTGCCGCTGCATTGAAGAACCCCTTGTACCATCAGAATACCGCGGCGCATCATTTTGCGCCTGAGTCCTGACCTCCGGCTAAGGAACTCTTTCCTTCGCGATCACGGCGAATCTCTTCAAGGGTTTCCTTCGCCCTGTATGAGCTTCTCACCAAAGGCCCTGAGACAACATAGCGGATACCTATGTTTTTCGCAAGATCTGAGAATCTCTCAAAATCCGAAGGATTCCAATACCGCTCGACAGGGACATTCGACTTTGTCGGCTGAAGGTACTGGCCCATGGTGATGACATCGCATCCCGAACGGCTCAGATCGCTCAAGAGCAGGGCTATTTCTTCCTCTTCCTCTCCCAATCCCACCATGAATCCCGATTTTATCACGAGATCGCGTGAAAACTTCCGGGCAGTACGGAGAACGCCAAGGCTCGTTTCCAGGCTTGCCTGAGGCCTGATGGCTCCGTAAAGCCTGGGCACGGTCTCCACGTTATGATTGAACACATCGGGCAATTCGGCCAATACCATCTCGATCAACTCGCGCCTTCCGGAAAAATCCGGTACCAGGACCTCTATTGTCGAGCCGGGCAGTTCTTTCCTTACTTCCCGTATGACACGGGCAAAGGCACCGGCTCCATGATCAGGGAGGTCGTCCCTGCTCACCGAGGTGATGACGATGTGTTTAAGTCCCAGGGAAAGGGCTGCCCTGGCGACTGTTATGCCTTCACCCTCATCCGGCGGCCGGGGAGACCCTTTTGAGACCGAGCAGAATCCGCAGGACCTGGTGCAGACATTGCCCAGGATAAGAAAGGTGGCGCAAGGCTTAGAGAAACACTCGGTTATATTCGGGCAACGGGCCTCTTCGCAGACAGATGCGAGGCGGCCGTTGCGAAGTACCGATTTCGTGAGATGCAGATCTTTCAGGGAGACGGTTTTCTTGGCCCACGGAGGGACACTTGCCGCCGGTCCTTTTTTACCAGGGCAGTCGTCGTTCAAGCCAGATACCTTGCTATCTTGTCCCTTGTCTTCAGGATGTGCTCCGAAATGACCCCTACCTCTCCGAGAACGGGCATGAAATTGGTATCGCCGTTCCATCTGGGCACCACGTGCATGTGGAAGTGATCGGCAATCCCGGCCCCTGCCACGGCGCCGATATTGCACCCGATGTTGAAGCCTTCGGCCTTCATCGCCGCCCGGATGGCGGACACGAGTTTCTGTACCAGGCCATAAGCCTGCCGGAGCTCATCATCGTTCATCTCGACCAAGTCTCCCACATGCCGGTAAGGCACCACCATGCAATGGCCGGCCGTATAGGGGAAACGGTTCATGATTGCGAAACAGTACTGTTCTTTTGCAAGGATAAGAGGATCGTCGTTCTTCGGCGCTTCGCAGAAGACGCAGGAGGACGCTTTCGGGCTCGTGATATATTCAATTCTCCAGGGTGCCCAGATGTCTTTCATAATGGGATAATTTCTCCTTGTATCAGGCGCTTATCAACATTTATTATACCCACTGAACAGGTCGTTGTAAACCGCGAGTCTGTCGGGGGAGCCGGGATTGAAGAAGAAAACGCCTGCCTCGCAGCCGCAAAAAGTTTCGACACCCCAGTCGGGCTGAAACGATCCCTTTTCCGATCATCGTATAACCCTTTGACTAAAGGTATTCATCGGAGCTGTCGTACACGTGCTTCACGTCATAGACTACGCAACCGTCTGCTTTATACTTGGAAATGTCGAGATCCTTGAACTCGTCGTGACAGACGGCAACCATGATGCCTTCATAGCCCGGCTTCAAGTCGGCCTCGGTAGTGACGATATCGATCCCGTACTCGTGCCGAACCTCATCGGGGTCGGCATGCGGGTCGAATATGTCTATGTTGCAGGCAAAATCCTTGAGCTGGCGAATGATGTCGATAACCTTTGAATTCCTGATGTCAGGGCAATTCTCCTTGAAGGTTATGCCCAGCACCAGAACGTTTGCATCCGTGATCCGGTGGGCCTTTTTCACCATCATCTTGATGAGCTGGGTTGCAACGTATCTTCCCATCCCGTCGTTGAGTCTTCTGCCGGCAAGGATGATCTGGGGGATGTAGCCCAGGCTTTCAGCCTTGTGGGTAAGGTAGTAGGGGTCGACTCCGATACAATGCCCGCCGACGAGACCGGGCTGGAAACTGAGGAAGTTCCACTTCGTCGCCGCCGCTTCGAGTACATCCTTGGTGGAGATATTCATGCGGGCAAAGATCATTGCGAGCTCGTTGATAAAGCCGATGTTGATGTCCCTCTGCGCATTCTCGATAACCTTTGCCGCCTCAGCGACCTTTATCGAGGGGGCGAGATGCGTCCCTGCCTTGATAATGGATCCGTACAACCTGTCTATGACCTCTGCAATCTCCGGCGTAGAGCCGGAGGTCACCTTTCTGATGGTGGGCAGGCGGTGTTTTTTATCGCCGGGATTGATCCGCTCCGGGCTGTACCCGCAAAAGAAATCCACGTTGTAGGTGAGCCCGGAGGCCTTCTCGATGACCGGAACGCAGTCTTCCTCCGTAGCCCCCGGATATACCGTGGATTCGTAGATGACGATATCGCCCTTCGAGAGGCTCCTTCCGACTGTCTCGCTCGCCTTGATCAGGAAGGTGATATCCGGTCTGTTATAGGTATTGATAGGTGTCGGTACCGTCACGATGTAGGTATTGCACGACGTAAGCAGCGATTCGTCGCTCGTGTAGGTGAGATGGACTGCGTCCGCCAGCTCATCGGGCTCCATTTCCCTGGTCCTGTCAATGGAATTCTTGAGCTCGCCGATTCTCTTTTCATTGATGTCAAATCCTATGACGGGATATATTTTCCCGAATTCAACGGCCAAAGGGAGCCCGACGTAGCCTAGGCCGATGATTGCAATCTTATGGTCCATTCTTATCCTCCCGGAATGTAATTGCCTGTTAAGGCTGTTTTTATAGCACTCTTCTCGGTTTGAAAAAAGAATATCATGAAAGTACGGTATCACAAGGACCGGCGTCTTTGGTAAAAGGCGTCGATCATCCCGGGAGGCCTGCAATTCCTGCTCTCTGCTTGACACATCATGCTAAAAAACATAGACAGGGAAGGGCCGCTCGCCTTCGACTGCGGTTCGATGCGGAGAAGCTGACTATGAACAATGCAAGAATAGGGATTTTTGATTCCGGCATAGGGGGCATCACGGTACTCAAAGAGATACTCGATCTGATGCCCCGGGTCGATGTCGTCTACCTCGGCGACAGCGCCCGGCTTCCCTACGGGACGAAATCTTCGAAGACCATTATCCGCTACAGCATGCAGTGTGCGGAGTTCCTCGTCTCCAAAGGGATCGACATGCTGGTCGTGGCATGCAATACCGCCAGTTCTCATGCCATCCCGGCCTTGAAAGAGGCCCTCCGTATTCCGGTCGTCGGCGTGGTGGAGTCGGGCTCCCGGGCAGCCATAGAAGCAGGAGGAGATCTGATCGGGGTAATAGGAACGCCCGCCACGATAAAAAGCGGCTCATATGACAGGGCGCTCCACGCCATCAAGCCGGGCGTACGGGTCTTGTCAAAGGCGTGCCCCCTCTTCGTCCCTCTGGTGGAAGAAGGGTGGTGCGACGACGGCATCACCGAACAGGTAGCCCGCAGATACCTCAATGAATTTCTGAACAGGGACATAGATACGCTCGTGCTCGGATGCACCCATTATCCCCTGCTGAAAGGGATTATCGCCCGCGTCATGGGGGAGAGCGTCCGCATCATCGATTCGGCCGGGTCCACCGCCAGGGTGGTAGCGGATATGCTCGGAGAGGATGGGGACAGGGGTAGTGATCCGTCGGTCGCTTATTACCTCTCGGACCTTTCGCCCATGTTCATCAAGCTGGGAGAAATTTTTTTGGGTAAGAAAATGGAGTATGTATACGAAGTCGATCTTTGTGTATAATCATTCTTCGTATACAATGAAATCAGGATGCGCATATGAGCAGTAAGAGGCTTGCAAAAATTCGGAACATGGGATTTGTCGCCCATATCGATGCGGGGAAGACCACGGTAACCGAGCGCGTGCTTTTCTATACCGGCAAGATACACCGGATGGGCGAGGTGCATGACGGCCAGGCGACCATGGACTGGATGCCGCAGGAGCAGGAACGGGGGATCACCATAACCTCGGCCGTTTCCACCTGCAGCTGGAACAATCACGAGATCCATATCATCGATACACCCGGCCATGTCGATTTCACCATAGAGGTGGAGCGGTCGTTGAGGGTTCTGGACGGGGCCGTGATGATCCTTTGTGCGGTAGGCGGCGTGCAGGCTCAGACCGAAACGGTCTGGCAGCAGTGCCAGCGGTACCATATCCCGACGGTCGCCTTTATCAACAAGCTCGACCGCATGGGAGCGGATTTCGATTCCGTCATCAGGCAAATAAATGAACGGCTGGAGGTCAAGCCCCTGCCGATCCAGCTTCCGTATTATGACGGTGACGCCTTGAAAGGGGTAATCGACCTCATCGGAAGGCGCGCACTCGTGTGGGATGAGGATACCCTCGGCGCAACGTATACGGTGCTGCCGGTGCCTGAAGACATGGAGCCTGCCCTGCATGCGGCAAGGGACTTCATGCTCGAAACGCTTGCCGATTTCGATGACGAGCTCATGGAAAGCTATCTCGCCGGGCAGGATCCTGAAGAGAAAAGGATAAAAGAAGCCTTGAGGCGGGCTACGCTCGATACCGGAGTCGTCCCTGTCCTCTGCGGTTCCGCCTTGAAGAACAAGGGAATACAGCCGCTTATCGACGGCATCATCGATTTTCTGCCGTCTCCCCATGAAGTCAAGCCGATCATTGCCCATGACAAGAAAACCGGCGAAGAGGTGCCCGTGGAGATCACCGCTGACGGCCCCCTGGTCGGGTACGTGTTCAAGGTCTATATGGATGAGGGCAGGAGGATGGTCTATTTGAGGCTCTACTCCGGCGTACTGAATGTGGGGGACGAGGTGTTCAATACCACCAGGGAGGGGAAAGAGAAAATTGCACGCCTTTTCGAGATGCACTCCCACAACAAGCAGCGCATAGACAAGGCCATTGCCGGAGACATCGTCGCTGCCGTGGGTCTGAAGGATTCGATCACCGGCGATACCCTCGTCTCCTCATCCGAGGAGAGGGCTCTCGTGCTCGAACCTCTCATGATCCTCAAGCCCGTTATCTCGGTAGCCATCGAGCCGAAGAGCTCCGAGGCCTCTTCGAAGCTCGAGCAGAGCATGCAGAAAATCATGGAGGAAGACCCCACCATCAAGGTGAGCGAAGATCCGGATACGGGCCAGGTAATATTGGCCGGGATGGGAGAGCTTCACCTGGAGATAGCGGTGGACAGGTTCAAGACTGCTTTCGGAGTGGACATCAATGTCGGGAAACCCCAGGTTCTGTACTGCTCGACGGTTGAACAGAGCGCCCAGGCAGAAAAGGTTTTCGAAAAGAAGATCGGCGAGGTCGAACATTCGGGCCATGTCGTGCTTTCCGTCAAACAGAACAAGAGGGGAGGGGGAAACACCTTTGCCCTGAACGGCAATGTACCTCCCGATATAGCCGCGCATGTGAGAGTAGGGCTCGAAGAGGCCTGCCTTGCAGATCCGGTGTACGGATACGAAGTCCTTGACATCGGCGTGGTAGTCGATAAAGTGCCCATCGGCGATAAGACGACTCCCCAGGGGTTGAAGATAGCTGCACAGATGGCTTTGCAGGACGCCATGATAAAGGCAGGCCTGGTGAAGCTGGAGCCTGTTATGGAACTCGACGCACTGTCTCCGGAAGAGTATATCGGCGACGTGGTCGGCGATTTGAGCTCCCGGAGGGCGAGCATTGAAGGCGTTGTCATCAAGGGCAAGTACCATCAGGTGCACGCGTATGTACCTCTGTCCAAGACGTTCGGCTACTCTACGGCCCTGAGATCGCTTACTCGGGGACGGGGAAGCTTCAGCATGAGGTTCCATGGATTTGACAAGGTGTAGCGTTCTGTGGAAGAATGCATTATACAGTGCAGTGCAATGAAGTGCGGTTGAGCGAGGTCGGTGCAAACAACAGGTTGAGGCGCTTCGAGCCTTTTGAAAAAGATATCAAAGCTCTTAAGGCTTAAACGAGGCCATCGGCTATGATGGCAGGGGAATGAGAACACCGGAATGAACATAACGAGGCGGTTTACGTGGCTCATACAGCTCACGGTGCTTACCCTCTTTGCCTGGGTGATTGCAGGCATTATCACCACTATCGCCGGGTTTTATCTCTATGATGTGCCCGAGCCCAGGGGGAAGGCCCTTCTCCAGGAATCCCGGAACCAGGAGAAGAAGCGTTCACGGGAAGAGTACAATATCATCATAGACAGGGATCTCCTGAAAATCGCCAAGGCCGGTCCGGCCTCTGCAGGCGACGGGATCGACAAGGACGCCGTCCGTCCCATCGCGGAGCTCGGGCTCATATTGAAAGGCACCATCGCCGGCCCCAGCGAGATCGCCAGGGCCATCATCGAAAACAAGAACGAGCAGAAGATTTACAAGATCAACGATGAGATCATGGGCGCTACGCTGCTCGCTATCTTTCGCAACAAGGTAATAATGAACGTAAACGGGCAGGAGCAGATGCTCGTCATGGCTGAATCTGCATCAGGGGGAAGGGCCCCTGGCTTGCCCGGTCCGATAAGTCCATCCAGGGCATCGCGAGGCATCGGCGCTTCTTCCGGAATGACTTCCGTAATGAAGAACCTGGACGAGTATATCGGGAAAGCGAGGGTTATCCCGTATTTCAAAGGCGGCGAACCCTACGGCTTCAGGGTGAGCAACCTCGGGAGCGACGCGATGGTGTACGAGCTCGGCGTGCGCGCCGGGGATGTCATCAGGTCGGTAAACGGCACGCCGGTCCGGACGCCTGAGGACGCGTTCAAGGCGTATCAGCAGTTCCAGAACGACGCAAGCGTTCAGTTGGAGCTGGAGAGGAACGGGCAGCCTGTTTCGGTGACCGTTCCCATAAAAAGGTAAGAGGGATAAAGGAAATTGGTCTGATGCAGACGGTATTGAGGATTATGGGTGACGATCATGTTTGAGGTCTTTTTCGGACTCTCGGAAAATCCCTTCAATCTCACGCCCGACCCGAAGTTTCTCTACCTTTCGGAGGTGCACCAGGAAGCTCTGTCGCATCTCCAGTACGGGATAGAGCAGAGAAAGGGGTTCGTCCTGATCACCGGAGAAGTGGGAACCGGCAAGACGACCATATGCCGCTCCCTGCTCGCCATGCTTTCCAAGAAGACCCGCACGGCCCTGGTGCTGAATCCTTCTCTGTCGGACATCGAGCTGCTGCAGACGATCAATCAGGATTTCGGCATAGACCACTGCTCGGACTCGAAAAAGGACCTCCTGGACAAACTGTACGATTTCCTCATCGATGTCTTCGTGAGCGGCGAGAATGCGGTGCTCATCATCGACGAGTGCCAGAATCTCACGCCGGATGTGCTGGAACAGATCCGCCTGCTTTCCAACCTGGAGACGGAAAAGGAAAAGCTCCTGCAGATCATCATGATCGGCCAGCCGGAACTGGCTAAGATGCTTCAGTCACCGGGATTGAGACAGATCAACGACCGTATAGTTTTACGGTATCACATATGGCCGCTGGTCCTTTCGGATACGAAAAACTACTTGCGCCACCGGATGGCAGTCGCCGGGGCCTATCGGACGGATGTTTTCACGGCGAGTGCGATCCGTGCGATATACCGCTATTCCCAGGGGCTTCCCCGAAAGATGAACGCCGTGGCTGAACGGTCGTTGCTCATGGCATACCTGAGAGGCAAGCAAACCGTGACCAGAAGCATCGTTGCCGCGGCGGTCGAAGAGCTCAAGGGGAATTACGGCGAGAAAGCCAACCGGGGCAGGTGGCTCATTCCGGCGTTCGCCAGTGCCGCAGCAGCCTCGGCCCTCGGCTTTATGTTGTGGACGGGAGCCTTCCCGACGTTTACCGTAGATACGGCCGCTCCTGTCGTGGCCGCGCCGAAGGCAGCGCCCGAAGCCCGGGAGATGACGGTCGAGACCATCAAACCCTCCCGTGTGGACTACTCGCTTCTCACCTATGAAGATGCGCTCGAGATGCTGAGCATCATTCCCGACGGGATTCTCGGCCCTGAAGTCATTACCCTTCATCCGAGCCCCGGTGCCCTGAAGCACCTCAACAGGCCGGCCATCGCCGCTGTAGAAAAAGGATACGTAATCCTGGTGCATGCAACGGATGATTTTGTCCGGATAGTCGGCAAGGACAAGGCCATCGTCGAGATCCCGATACAGGAATTCAAATCGATCTACAAATGGAGTATCGTGGTTACCTATGCAAAGGGACCGGAAGGCGATACCTTTGTCAAGGGGGACTCCGGGCCCGAAGTGGAGAGGATCCAGACGATCCTGAAAGGGGCGGGATACCCGGCGGAGCGCTCGGGATTTTTTGATGTGACCACCTCTTCAGCCATTGCGTTGATGCAGGAGGATTTCGGCCTGAAAAGGGACGGGGCTGCAGGGCAGGAGACCATGGTGCTCCTGGCCATGCTGGACAAGGAGATGAAGTGAGTTCGATTTATGATGCTCTTCAGAGGATTCAGGCAGAGAAAAGTGCGTGGTCTTCTCCCGTGATCAAGGAGAACTCCCCTGTGAAGGGAAAAACGGCGTGGCTGATCGTCTCTGCCGTACTGATCAGTTCGTTCTGCACAGCCGGCGCTTTCTACGGCTTTTCCGTGATGGGACAAAAGAAGACCGCAGCCCTGAACGCTTCCCCAATCGCGGCAGTCCCTGCGGCAAAGGAAGCAGGGCTTGAGGCCGGCGCTACCGCCCGGGAAAACCTGAGCGCGGATGTACGGGTCCGGGAACCGGCTCTGCCTGCGCTGCCCGCATCGGAAACCGTTGACGGCTACCTGAGGCTGGGAGAGCAGTATTTTACCGAAAAGGATTACGATAAGGCCCTGCTTACCTATACGAAAGCCCTGCACTACTTTCGAAAGGATGAGCGGCTCCTGAACAACATCGGGAGCGTGTTCCTCGCCAAAGGCCAGGCCGATAAGGCCATTCATTACTTCAAAGAATCGAGCGGGATCTCCAGTGCCAGTGTGGAGCCTGTGTACAATCTGGCATGCGCGTATGCCGTACTGGGTGAAAAGGCAAAAGCCGTATCGTATCTGAAGCAGGCATGCTCCAGGAGTTCTGAGGCGAAAACATGGGCGGCTTCAGACCCCGATCTGGCGAACCTGAGAGGCTTAAAACAGTTCGACCGGATTATCGGCGCGCAGTAAGGGAGAAGGGGGAAGGATGAATATTCGGAATATTGTCACCATCATCGTGGTTACACTCATACTCAGCTCTTCGGGAGTCTGGGGCGCCCGGCTCATCAAGAGCCAGCCGCAGTCCGGAACGGAAGCCCAGCAGGTTCAGAAAGCGAACGCCACCACAGGGAAAGCAACGCAGCTTCAAAGTACAAGCCCGCAGTCCCCTGCCGCCGGTTCCGGCGGGCCTGCGTCGGTAACCCCCCCTCCGACGCATCCTTCCGGCACAGCGAGTCCCAGTCGACCGTCGCGGACGGCCCGGACGGGCAGTGAAGAAACGACGCCGTCGCAGGTCTCTCCAGGGTCCAGAACGGAGAAGGGAGACGCTTCACAAGACAGGGAGTCCAAAGACGGCAAACAGTATGTCACCATGGATTTCGACGGGGTCGACATCAAGGTCTTCGTCAAATTCATCGCGGACATAACCGGCAAGAATTTTATCCTGGACGACAAGGTTGCCGGCAAGATTACCGTGATATCCCCCCGGAAGATGACCCTGGATGAAGCGTATCAGGTCTTCCTGAGCGTGCTCGACGTCAACGGGTTCGGAACGGTCAATATGGGAGGCGTAATCAAGATCGTGCAGGCGGCCGACGCGATCACCAGAAGCATCGGAACCTCCATGGACCCTCCGAAGCGGAGGGAGGACGTCCTGATCACGCAGATCATCCCGCTCAAGCACGTCGACAGCAATGACATGAAGACGCTCTTTACCCCGCTTCTCACAAAGGGAAGCTCGCAGCTCCTCGCCTATCCCCAGAGCAATATCCTCATCATCACGGATACGAAATCCAACATCAAGAAGATGATGGAGATCCTCAAGTTCATCGATGTGAGCGGTTTCAGCGAGGAGTTCCGGATATTCCCCCTCACGTATGCATCCGCAGCGGACCTTTCTGCAAAGCTGCAGGACATTCTTTCAGACAGCAGTTCAAGCCAGCAGTCCCCACGCGTGAGGGCTCCCGGCCGGAGCGGGAACCTTTCCGAGCGCGGCAAGGCCAAGATCATCCCGTACGAACGGACGAACTCGCTGATCGTCCTCGCATCCGCACTCGACATGGCAGGGGTTGAGTCGCTCATCGGAAAGCTCGATATCCCAACCCCCACCGGGAAAGAGGACGTCCACGTCTACTACCTGCAGTACGCGAACGCGGAAAGCCTCGCCAAGGTCCTGACCGACATGCCCACTCCGGCCAGGGCCGACAATGCCGCCGTACCCCAGGGAACGCCTGACGGAAGCCAGAGGGGGATGCGCAGTGTAACGAACAACGAAAAGGTAAAGATCTCTTCCGACAAAGAGACGAACTCTCTCGTCATCTATGCTGATCCCGACGCTTATCAGAGCATCGTGGAGACCATCAAGTATCTGGATATCCCCAGGAAGCAGGTCTACGTAAAGGCGATGATCATGGAGGTGAACCAGGATAAAGACTTCAAGGTCGGCGTCGAGTGGACGGTTTTCGAAGACTTTGCCTATGACAGCCGGACCACGAGCGACGGAACGCGGGAAAGGCGGACCGGCGGCGTGTTCGGAAGAACCGGCGAGACGTTCGTGACCAGTCCTGCCAACCTTCCCTCAGGAGCCCTCCTGGGAGTCGTGGGACAGACGATCACCATAGGCAGCGGCGACAGCCAGGTCACCTTCCCGAACATCACCTCGTTCATCAATGCCATGGCGCACGATTCGGACGTGAATATCATCTCAACCCCGCAGATCATCACCATGGACAACAAAGAGGCCGAAATACGGGTCGGCGCCAATGTGCCCTACCTGACCAGGCAGGACACCGACTCCACGAACATAGACAGGACCGTCCAGACCTTCGATTATCGGGACGTGGGCGTAACCCTGCGCATGACACCGCAGATCAACCAGCAGGGCAATATCCGCCTCGAGCTGTTCCAGGAAAATACCAGCCTGGTGGCGGGCACGGGCGAACAGCAGTATGCGCCCACCACGTTGAAGCGCTCCGCCAAAACTACGGTTACGGTAAAAGACGGCGCCACAATGGTCATCGGCGGGCTTATCGGCCAGACGCTGACCCTCGGCGAATCGCGGGTCCCTTTGCTCAGCAGGATCCCTATTCTGGGGTATCTCTTCAAATCCATGACGAACAAGCATGAAAAGACAAATCTCTACATCTTCCTCACCCCGCGCATTATCGACACGGACGAGAAGGTGACAGGGCTCTACAGGGAGAAATACGGCGAAATAAGCAACAAGGGTGGGAAACTCAAGGAAAAGGAGAACGACAAGGCCGATGAAAATCCCAAGCCTTGAACAGGTCCTCATCGACATGCAGCTCGTCGATGCAGCCGGGCTGGACAAGGCACGGGCCGTCCAGAAGGAGAAGGCCCTGCCTCTGCACGACGCCCTGCTCGCCTCCGGTGTGCTCGGTGACAACGATATCCTGCAGGCCCTTGCCCGGTTGTGGGACATCCCGCTCATGAGCAGGATCGAAGAGATCGAGGTGGACCCTTCCATCATCGACGTTCTGCCCATATCGTTCCTCAGGAAATACACGATGCTCCCGGTAAAGCTTCACGACGGGGCCATGGTCGTGGCGGTGAACGATCCGACCGATCAGGAGCCGCTGTTCGATATCGCGAAGATCCTCAAAATAAAGGAAATCAAACGCGTGCTCACGCCGAAGCAGGAGATCCTGAGCGCAATCAACAGGCTCGTGGACATGAAGAACGAGAGCGCCCAGGACATCATGGAAGACATGGCGGAGGAAGACGACGAGATACTCAAGGATCTCGAAAGTATTCAGGACATCACCCTCATGGAGACCGAGGCGCCGATCATCCGGATGGTGAACCGGCTCATGGTTCAGGCATACAAGGAGCGCGCTTCGGATATCCACGTGGAGCCGTATCAGACGGACGTAAAGGTCCGCTACCGAATCGACGGGATCCTTCACGACGTCATCACGCTGCCCAAGCGGGTCCACTCGTCGGTCGTGTCCCGCATCAAGATCATGGCCTCGCTCAACATCGCCGAGAAAAGGCTGCCCCAGGACGGCAGAATCGGCATCAAGCTCGGCGACCATTCCGTGGACTTGAGAATATCCGTGGTGCCCACGGTAAACGGCGAGCGGGTGGTCATGAGGATCCTCGACAAGTCGAGCGTTCTCTACGGGCTCGAAGAGCTCGGGTTCTACCCGGACGACCTGGGCATGATGGAAAAGCTCATCAGGCAGGAGCACGGCATCATCCTGGTCACCGGCCCGACCGGGTCGGGGAAGACCACATCTTTGTACTCCATGCTGAGCAAGATCAACTCGCCGGACAAGAACATCCTCACCATCGAGGACCCCATCGAATACCAGCTCAAGGGAATCGGCCAGATCCCGGTGAACACCAAGGTGGGCCTCACCTTTGCCTCGGGCCTCCGCTCCATCGTGAGGCAGGACCCGGACGTGATCCTCGTCGGCGAGATCCGCGACCTGGAAACGGCCGAGATCGCCATCCAGGCGGCCCTGACAGGCCATCTGGTTTTCTCCACGCTTCATACCAACGATGCCTCCAGTGCGATTACGCGGCTGATCGACATGGGCATAGAGCCGTTCCTGGTAACTTCTTCGGTGAATGCCATCGTTGCCCAGCGCCTTGTCCGGGAGATCTGCCCCTCGTGCAAGCAGGAGTACTTCCCCGAGAACGAGAGCCTCCTGGAGATAGGCCTTTCCAAGGAGATGCTCGACCGCGACGGGTTTCTCTACCGGGGGGGAGGGTGCAGCGAGTGCCTCGGCACCGGCTACAAAGGCAGGACCGGGATATACGAGATCCTTCTCATGAGCGACACGATCAAGAGCACGATATTGAGAAGCTCGGATTCGAATACCATCAAAACCACCGCCATCCAGGAAGGCCTCCACACCCTGCGCCAGGACGGCGCCCGGAAGGTCGAGGACGGCCACACCACGATCGAAGAGGTCTTGAGGGTCACCCAGCAGTAATGGCAAAGCAGAAACGGATCTACCGCTGTTCTTCCTGCGGCCAGGTGCACACCCAGTGGATGGGGAAATGCCCCCAGTGCAACGAGTGGAACACCCTGGCGGAAGATGTTGTCTCGAAAACTAAAAGCGCTTCCTCTGACATCTCCAGAAAAAGCACCCCCGTCAGTCTGAGCCAGGTCACGGCTTCGCCTTCCATGAGGAGGAAGTGCGGGATCGACGAGCTGGACCGTGTCCTGGGCGGGGGAGTGGTCGAAGGGTCGCTCGTGCTCATCGGCGGAGACCCGGGGATCGGGAAATCGACCATCATGCTCCAGATGGCCGACAACCTCGCCGTGACGGGTTTGCGCGTTCTCTATGTAAGCGGTGAGGAATCCGCGGTCCAGATCAAGATGAGGAGCGAGCGTCTCGGAGTCGGATCCGAAAATATCCTGATATATCCCGAAGTGGTTCTGGAAGAGATCAGGGAGCAGATCACGATTTTACGGCCCGACGTGGTCATTCTCGATTCCATTCAGTCCGTGTTTTCTTCGCAGATAGAAGCGCCCCCGGGCAGCGTGTCGCAGATCCGCGAGAGCGCGGGCGTACTCATGGAGATCGCCAAGGGCATGAACACGGTGGTCTTTGTCGTAGGCCACGTCACCAAGGAGGGCTGGATAGCGGGGCCCAAGATGCTGGAGCACATGGTCGACACCGTGCTTTATTTCGAAGGGGATTCGTCCGGGGTCTACCGGATACTGCGTGCGGTGAAGAACCGGTTCGGCACATCCGGAGAGATCGGCGTGTTCGAGATGAAGTCGGCCGGACTGCAAGAGGTGCACGATCCGTCGTCCATCTTTATCAACGGCCTGGGTGGCGACGTGGCGGGCAGCTCGATCATGGGCGCCGTCGAGGGGAGCCGGGCGCTTCTGGTAGAGGTTCAGGCGCTGGTGAGCCGTACGAGCTACAGCATGCCGAAGCGCATCTCCATAGGCTCCGACCAGTCACGGCTGTCCGTGCTCCTTGCGGTGATGGAAAAACGTGCAGGAGTATTCCTGTCCAACTCGGACGTAGTCGTCAATATTGCAGGCGGTATCAGGGTGGCTGAGCCTGCGGTAGATCTCGCGGTGTTCATGGCGATCGCCGGCAGCGCCCTGGACAAACCTTTGCCCAAGGGAACGGTCTGCATGGGCGAGATCGGGCTCAATGGAGAGCTGCGGCCGGTAAACCATATGGAATCAAGGCTCAAGGAGGCCATCAGAATGGGCTTTTCCCGCGCGCTCATCCCTCATTCCAATCTCGACTCCCTGGGCCCGCTCAAAGGGATAAAGCCCATTGCCTTGAATCACGTCCGTGAAGCCCTGTCGATTTTTTCCTGACGCCTCTTAAAAAAAGATTTCTCCGGATGCGTAAAACCTGCCGGCATCCCTTGTTTCAGCCCTGATAAGCCTTATGTATATATTTAAGAATGGGAAGCATTATGACGATATCTTTGGACATGAGACGATACAATGTATACACCTTCATGCCGGGCATGGGAAGATACGAGATCATCAAGGAAAATCAGAAACAGTCCGGAAAATCCGAGGAGGATTACTGGAATGAATGTTTTACCTGGGAGGATCTGAAAAAGATCGTCCCGTTCATGCGCTCCCAGGGGTGGAAGGTGACGATAGAGCCGTTGACCAGGGAAGATGCTTTCGGTAAAATTCATATTTTCTCATTTACCTACGGCATCAACCACGATTTCAGGATCCTGAACATATCAGGCATCCGGGTTATCATAGCACGGGATTTCGGCATCCACAGATCGTTGAAAGAGTCTTTTAATCCGGTAGGGTATTGACTTATACCTACTGCGGTATTAATAATTTTATATAGTTATATAAGCTGGTGTTTTAAAGGAGGGTTATATGAGTACTTTAACCAAGAGCGGAATTATCGACGAAATCGTTCTCAATACCGGGCTTTCCCGTAAAGAAGCGAGCGACGGTATCGAGACGTTTATCGAGGTCGTTAAGGAGACCCTTGAGAAGGGAGACCCGGTAAGCATTTCCGGTTTCGGCAAATGGAAGGTCAGGGGTAAGTCGGCAAGGAGAGGCCGCAATCCCAAGACAGCCGAAGAAATTACGATATCTCCCCGCACCGTGGTTACGTTTTCCTTATCGAATGTACTGAGGTCGAAGCTTTCAGGATAGAACCGTTCTCGAAGACAAGTCACCGCACATCAAGGACACGGAGGAACAGGATGTAAAAAGTTCCTTCTCCACAGGATCAGCGCGTTAATACCTGTTCACATAAAAGTTTCATGCCCGGGAGATAAAAGCCGGGCTATTTTGAACTCCAGGGGAATTCTTGATTTTCTATCCGGGAGAAAACACGATCCGGAGCACATCGAAAAATCAAGAAACATCGATGTCCTCCGGATAGGATAAGCCCTTTTTAGCACCTCATAAAAAGAGATCGAACGGGCAGGTATGAAAAGCCCTTTATCTTCAAGGGGCTTAGACGTCTCTTATTCCCCGGGCTCTATGGCGTCGGTCGGACAGACATCGGCGCAGGCGCCGCAGCTCGTGCATATCTCAGGATCTATGGAATACTTATCATCACCCTCGCTGATAGCCTCGACCGGGCATTCGTCGATGCAGGTCCCACAACAAATACATTCATCAGTAATTACATAAGCCATTGATGCTCTCCTTTCCTTATATTCTGCAAGGTTGGTATAGAAATTACAGATAAATGGCAAGTCTTTTTTTGTATTTTTCACCCACATATGGTATCAGCGGGTGGCCGCTGAGAAGAATGTACTTCCCGCGGACAAGGAAGACTGTCTTGGGATAAGGCAGAAAATAGAGAAGGCGGGGGTATGACTGATCCTCTCATAGAGAACCTAAAATCGCGATCGTATTTCTTCGACAAAGGCATCAGGTTTGAATGCCGGAAATGCGGCACGTGCTGCACGGGAGAACCCGGCGTCATCTATGTCGATGAAGAGGAAATAACCCGCATCGCCGACTTCGTCGAGGTCCCGAGAGATGTATTCGTGGAGCGCTGCCTCTACCTCCTCAAGGAGAGCTACAGCATCCGGGAAACCGATGACGGGAGGTGCATTTTTTTTGAAAACGGCTGCGCCATATACCCGGTCCGGCCTTTACAGTGCAGCACGTTCCCCTTCTGGTTCCAGAATATGCGGTCCCTCGATGCATGGGAGGATGTCAGGCTGAAATGCCCGGGTATCGGAAAAGGACCTGTCCACCCCAAGGAACATATCCTCGATTGTATCGGGAAGAGCTATCCCATTTATGAAACCCTGGTGAAAGAGGTTCTCTTCGAGTAGCCGCCCTCAGTTGCACGAACTTGGGTAGGAAACACCGAAGCACTATTATTGATAGTGTAGCCACCCAGTTTGCAAAGGGGGATTCCATGGACCTCAAACCGCTGTTCGAACCGAAGTCGCTGGCCGTTGTCGGCGTATCGCTGCACAACGACATGCATCCTTCAAATATCATCTTTTACAAGAATCTTTACCGCTATCCTGTAGAGACATATCCGGTGAACCCCAAGGCCGGGGTGCTGAAAGGGGAAACCGCTTATCCGAGCATGAAGGATATTCCCCACCATGTGGACCTGGCTATCATATCCGCACGGGCAGAGGCAGTACCCGGAATATTCGAGAACTGCATCGAATCGGGGGTCAAGGGCGCGGTCATTATCTCGGGCGGATTTGCCGAGGTAGGGAATGTCGAGCCCCAGAACCGCATTGTCGCTATAGCCAGAGAGGCGGATTTCCCCTTTATCGGTCCGAACTGCTTAGGCATCTATTCTCCGCCTTATTACGACAGCTTCTTTTTTTCGCCGGAACGCTTCGCCGTACCGAAGATGGGCAACGTCGCGATGATCAGTCAGAGCGGGGGGCTTCTCGTAGACCAGATGATCGGCTTCTCCGTCGAGGGAGTAGGGCTTTCCCTCGCGGTAAGTACAGGAAACAAGGCCATTGTCAGGGAGGTAGAGCTGCTGGATTATCTGGAGAAGGACGATCACACCAAGGTGATCTGCCTGTATGTCGAGGGTTTCAGGGATGACGAGGGTCGCGAGTTCCTCCAAACGGCAAGCCGGTGCAGAAAGCCCATTATCCTGCTGAAGGCGGGAAAGAGCCCTGGGGGGAGCAAGGCCGTATCGAGTCATACGGCTTCTCTGGCAGGGGATTACCGGGTATTTTCCTCGCTGCTCAAACAAAGCGGGATCGTAGAGGCAAAGGACCCTTCCGAGCTCATGTATTTCAGTGAAGCGTTAAGTGCTTACCAGACGCCGATCAAAGGCAACATCAGCATCGTGACCTTGAGCGGCGGACACGGCGCCCTGGCTACGGACATCTGCTATGAATACGGGATAAACGTCCCGGCATTCAAGCCGTATGAGCAGGACATGATACGCCAGAGGCTCAAACCCGCGATCGCTTCCATCGCAACCTGCGTCAACCCGGTCGACCTGACCGGGACCTCGACCGATGACGATTATGTCGAGACGGCACGCGTGATCGGCTCGTTCGACGATATCGACTGCCTCCTGATGCTCCTTCTTCCGTACGCCCCCGGGCTGACGTCCGATCTCGGCGCACGCCTGAGCATTGTCAGCCGGCAGATCGGAAAACCCATGATCGCCTATGTCCCGAGGCTTGAAAGATACCGCATGCTCGTGGAAGGCTTCGAGATAAACGGCGTGCCCGTTGCGCACACCGTTGAAGCAGCCGTCCAGATGGCAGTGGCAATGTCCATGTACCGGAAAGGATCGTGACAGATCCCGCCTTTCTCACCTGGAGACTTGCAAAGAAATGATATTTGTGGAAGAGCATCATTATCTTTAAGACAAGGATGATGATATGGGTGGAAAAAGGGCGGTTATCTTCGATCTCGACGGGACTCTCCTGGATACCTTGACCGATATCGCAGGCTCCATGAATGTCGTCCTGGCGAGCTTTGGTTTTCCCCTCCATGAGCGTGATGCGTATCTGGCGTTTGTAGGCGGCGGCATCGACGTGCTCGCATACCGTGCACTGCCGGACGACAGGCGCGATGAACCGACCGTGGCCAGGGCTGTTGCGATGATGAGGGAAGAGTATGCAGGGCGGTGGTCCGATACTTCGCAGCCCTATCCGGGAATCCCCGAACTTCTCGATGAGCTTGCCCGCAAGGGGATACTCCTTGCCGTTCTGTCCAATAAGCTGGAATCCTTTACCAGGACAATGGTAGAGGCCCTCCTCGGATCGTGGAATTTTTTCCAGGTACGGGGGCTTGAGTTCGGCAGGCCGAGAAAACCCGATCCTTCGCAGGCGATCGCCATCGCGCAGGATATGCGCCTCGATCCCGAGCAGATTCTCTTCACCGGGGATTCGGACATCGACATTCAAACCGCGCTGAAGGCCGGGATGTTTCCCGTGGGCGTTCTATGGGGCTACCAGTCACGGCAGCAGCTCATTTCCGGCGGTGCAGAGGCTCTCATTGAAAAGCCCGGGGACCTTCTGGGGTATGTCTAGATAAAGCTTCTCCCATGGCCGGCGAGACTCTTATCTGGTGCGCGTCCGAGTGTACAACCTTTCAGGAACCTCAAAGGGGCCGTCTTGCGGGAAAATCTACGGGGAGTATTATTCATGGTATCCGCTTGTTTAAAAGCTTCATTGAAGGGAGTTTAAGAGCTGATGAGAGGAAAAGAGCAAAAGGGATCGTAGGAAATGATGTCTGAAAGAGCGACGGCCGGACCCTTTCACCGGTATGGGAAAGAAATAATCGCCGCCTCCATTCTTATCCTCGCTGTCACGGTTGTGTACTCACAGTCGGCAACATTTGACTTCATCTCGCTGGATGACGGTACCTACGTGAGATATAACGCTGCAGTCCGGGAGGGGCTGACCCTGAAAGGTGTCTCATGGGCGTTTACCTCTCTGTATGCCTCCAACTGGCACCCGGTCACCTGGCTTTCTCATATGTCGGATATACAGTTGTTCGGACTGCAGCCCGGGATGCATCATCTTATAAACGTCCTTTTCCATGCGGCCAACACGCTGCTGTTGTTCCTCTTTCTCCGTTTCTGCACCGGTGCGTGCTGGAGAAGCTTCCTCGTGGCAGCGCTTTTCGCGCTGCATCCTCTCCATGTAGAGTCGGTCGCTTGGATTTCCGAGCGCAAGGATGTCTTGAGCACCTTTTTTGCCCTGCTCACCCTGCTCGGATATGCCCGTTATGCTCAGAAGCCCGGCGTGCGAAGATATCTGCCCGTCATGGGCTATTTTGCGCTGGGCCTTATGGCAAAGCCCATGCTGGTCACGCTTCCCTTTGTCCTTCTGCTGCTGGATCACTGGCCGTTAAGGAGGCTGCCGGGGGCGAACGCTTCTCCGGAGGCCGGATGGAGGGGCAGGGGGAGGCCCGGCTTTGCCGGCTCAGGGTTTCAGCCCCTTTTGTGGGAGAAAGTCCCCCTGTTTATCATGGCAGGGTGTTCGAGCATCATAACCTTTGTGGCGCAGCATAGCGGCGGCGCGGTGAACACCCTTGAAAACGTGCCGATATTTTTCAGAATCGCAAACTCTCTTCTCTCGTATACCGCATACCTCGCCAAAATGGTATGGCCTGCCGGTCTCGCGGTTTTTTACCCGCTTCCCCGCTCGATCAGCCCGATATCGGCGGCTGCAGCGCTCGTCTTCCTTCTTGCCGTGACGGCGGTCGTGCTTCGGATGCGGAAAAAGCTTCCCTACATGGCCGTTGGGTGGTTCTGGTACCTGGGTACCCTGGTGCCGGTCATCGGTATCATCCAGGTCGGAGGACAGTCCCTGGCCGACCGCTACACCTATGTGCCTCTCATCGGGATATTCATCATGACTGCATGGGGGCTCGGCGACCTTTCTGCCCGATGGAGTTACGCCAAGACAGCTGCCGGCTGGGCTGTTCCGATCGTGCTTGGCCTGCTTACGGGCCTGGCCTGGCTTCAGGCAGGCATCTGGAAAGACAGCACCTCGTTGTTCACGCATACCGCCGACGTCACCCGGAACAACTACCTGGCGCACCACAATCTGGGGTGCGCGCTCTATGAGAAAGGGCAATTGCAGGAAGCGGAAGATCAGTATCGCGAAGCAATCAGGATATACCCGGGCTATTGCCTCGCACACATGAATCTGGCGCTTGCCCTGGAGAAGCAGGGAAAGGATAAGGAAGCCCTACGCTATTATTACCGGGCCTCGGAGCTGAATCCCACGTCCGCCCTGTCTCACTATTACATCGGCAAAGGAATCTATAAGCTCGGCAGCAATATAGAGGTCGCACATCAGGAATTTACCAAGGCGCTTGTACTGAACCCTTCCTATGTCGAAGCCTGGAACAATCTCGGCGAGTGTTTCACCCTGCAGGGCAAGATTGAAGAAGGGAGATCCTGCTTTAAGAAGGCGTTGCGCATTGATCCCGGTTTTCATCCCGCCCGGGTCAATCTTGCCAGGCTGCTGAAAGGACAAAGGCACCCGTACAAATCATTCTCACCGCGTTAGAAGAAGAGGTCTGCAAGGGATATATGATCGAGGGTGCAACAGGCTTGAGTGCTATCCGGTCATTCCCGAGAAATGGCCTGAAGGGACATCCTAGGCGATGGATCTTTCTGCGCACATGATCTCATACCTGGGCGGCTTTTCCATCACGAGCCTGTTCTTCCCGTTTGTCTTCGCCCGGTAGAGCGCTGTGTCGGCCCTGCCGATGAGCGTATCGATGGATTCCAGCGGAACGTAGCGCGTGAGTCCCATCGAGATGGTGATCCTGAAATCCTCGGGCAGCCCCGGGAAAACGATCGAGGCGGCGAGACTTTTTATCCGTTCGGCACAGGCCACAGCCTCTTCCATATCCGGATAGGCGAGGATAACGACAAACTCCTCACCACCGTAGCGGGCTACGTAGTCCTGTTCTCGGATGTTGCTCTGTATCGTCTGGACCAGTGTCCTAAGCACCGTATCACCGACCTGATGCCCGAAGGTATCATTGACGTGCTTGAAGTCGTCGAGGTCCAGGATACAGAAGGAGAACGATGCCTGGCCTCGATCGGCAAGAGATTTTTCCCTCTCGAGGATCCTGATCATCTGGCGGCGGTTGAAAACCCCCGTAAGCTCATCGATGATCGCAGACTGCCGTATTCTCTCATTGGCCTGGCTCAGCTCGAAATTGGCTTTCACGAGCTTTTCTCTCAAGTGATTGATATAGCTTCCGATGGCGGCGAACCATGACAGCACCGCTGCCAGCACGATCCAGTAGAGGATGGCCTCCTGAAAGTTGATTCTGTGCGGATGGTTGGCGAGCAGAAGCACGATTACATAGCCGTACCCGGTGAGCGCATACAGCGCCAGGATGAAAAACTGCCGGAGCTGGAGTCTGAATACGCCAAAGATAAATACGACCAGGTAGAGAAGCAGGACGATCCCCCTGACCTGATCGGTATAGTAGGCTACGATCATGGCGCCGAAGGTGGCCTGGATCATCTGGTACATGGTCAGGCTCGGGTCTTTGAACCGTTTGTTCAGTCCTGTTCGAAAAACGAGATAAATGGCGAGGTTCAGCGCCAGGACCGCAACATTCGTAACGATCAGGCCATACAGGGACATCCGGAACCATCCCTGATAATAACAATAGGTTATGAGCATCATCCACATGAGGTACGCGGAGAATGCCATGAAGAAACGGCGAATCCTCAATGCCTGATTCGGATTTTCATCCTGCAGTATGCTGAACATGAGTCCCTGATGTCTTTTTTTTGTCATCGGTATTTTTCCTTATATCGGAATAACTAAAGGAAAGGACAAATGGTTTGTAAAAAAAATTAAAATATTCGGGCGGGCGAAGGATTACTGAATCATTCCTGAAGATGTTCAAACCCCTGTGCGAGGACATTTTTTATGTGCTTGTCGCTCAGAGAGTAGTAGACGTGCTTGCCTATTTTTCGCGATTTGATCAGGCGGGCTCTGCTTAGGAGCCTCAGCTGGTGGGAAATTGCGGAATGGTTCATGGAAAGCAGGTCTGCTATGTCGCCTACGCATAACTCCGATGCACCGAGGGCGAACAGGATTTTTATACGGGTGGAATCACCGAAGAGCTTGAAGAAATCGGCAAGCTCGTTCGCCACACCCTCCTCTGCAGGAAGGAGCTCTTTGATCCTGTCCAGTTTCGACGTCCGGTCTGCAGGATCTGATGGATGTACGGTATCCATTGGTAATAATGTAATTTTATATGACCAAGATGTCAATAGCACAGTATGGCGTGGCGACGGTGTTTCGCCGCAGGCCCGTGTATCTTTGTGATTGACGGGGCAAGGATACCTTCTGTAGATACTTCCAGCATAAAGGGGAGCGCCAATGGTAGGTACGATTGTGAACGCCGGTGCCGTGGTTGTGGGTTCGGTTGTAGGCCTCTATGCAGGAAGGCTGATCACGGATAGCATCAGGGGAACCCTCATGCATGCGCTGGGCCTGGCGGTGGTGGTGATCGGTCTGAAAATGGCCCTGACGGCCGACGACCTCATCCCTGCCGTTGCCTGCCTTCTCCTGGGCGGGATCACCGGTGAAATCCTGCGGATCGAAAGAGGTATCGCGTGGATCGGGGACCGTCTGAAAAAAGGCTTCAAATCAGGGTCCGCCACCTTTGTCCAGGGTTTCGTCTCCGCTACTGTCCTGTACCTCGCCGGGGCCATGACCATTGTCGGCTGCATCCAGGAAGGAACGACCGGCGATGCAGGCGTCCTGTATCTGAAATCCCTGCTGGACGGGGTCGCATCGGTAGCGCTTACCTCCACGCTGGGGATCGGCGTCGCTTTTTCGGCTTTATCCGTGCTTGTGGTTCAGGGCGGGCTCACCATCGTTGCCTCGCACCTCGCTTTTCTCCAGGAACCTGCCGTGCTGGCATCCATAACCTCAACCGGAGGCCTGATCATCTTAGGCATCGGCATCAACCTCCTCGGACTGCTCGCCATACGGGTGGGCAATCTCGTTCCCGCACTTGTCTATGCAGCGCTGTATCCGCTGCTTTTTGCGTAACCGTCCCGACCGGCCTTAAACCCCATTCTTTCCGGTCGGCTCATCCTTACCTGCCGGTTCATGTCCCATTCGGGCATTGCCAAAGTGATTTCATCTGTACTAAGAAAGAGACGCAGCAAATTTTATGTCAAGGACAGGCCTATGAGCTCATATCTCCTGCGGGCAGAAGACTGCCTGCTGATGACCGTGGATATCCAGCAGAAGCTGTTTGCCGCCATGGAGGAAGGCTCCCGCGAGACGTTCCTCAAGAACAGCATCATTCTCCTTGAGACTGCGCGGGTCTTCGAAATGCCGATCCTCATCTCCGAGCAGTACCCGAAAGGGCTCGGTCCGACCATTGACGAGATTGGCGCCCATGTCACGGGAATGCCGCGATATGAGAAGCTGCACTTCAGCCTTTACCGGGACCCGGTCATCAACACCCGGGTAAACTCACTTGCCAAAAAGACCGTGATCGTGACCGGCATAGAGGCCCACGTCTGCGTCTTTCAGACAGTCATGGACCTGCTCATGGCAGGGTATCGGGTTATCGT
Source organism: Syntrophaceae bacterium UBA6087 (assembly GCA_002448235.1). Lineage (GTDB taxonomy): Bacteria > Desulfobacterota > Desulfomonilia > UBA1062 > UBA1062 > Phosphitivorax. The sequence continues at coordinate 62,540 of DIXF01000018.1, read as the reverse complement.
AGCCGAAGATGCCGTCTGTTCGCGGAGGGACCGGGACAGGCAAACGGCCTTAGCCGAAATGGGAAGGGCAGGGGCGGCGGTCTACTCTACGGAGATGACCGCATTCATGCTCCTTGAAAAGGCAGGAACGGAGCAATTCAAGAAGCTTGCCCCCCTTTTCCGGTAAATAATGAGTATAAAAGAAAAGAATCGCTTATAATATTATTTAAGACCTTGAAACCGTGAGCCTTGTATGATAAAGGGCTCACCAAAACACACGTCCTTCTCTTTAGAAGCAGGATCCCGGTGTCCTTAACAGTATAAGGATTGATCCTGTGGGACGGAGGAAAAACCAAGGAGGAACAAGCAATGCCCGTAGTAACCATGAAGCAGCTCTTAGAGGCAGGGGTGCATTTCGGCCATCAGACACCGAGATGGAACCCCAAGATGAAACCCTACATTTTCGGATCCCGTAACGGCATCCATATCATCGATCTTCAGAAGACGGAAAAGCTCTTCGAGAAGGCCTGCGATTTCATCAAGGAAGTCACGGGAAGCGGGGGAAAGGTTCTTTTCGTAGGGACAAAGAAGCAGGCTCAGGATGCCATCGAGGAAGAAGCCGCCCGGGTCGGCGCATACTATGTGAACTTCCGCTGGCTGGGCGGGACGCTGACCAACTTCGAAACCATCAAGAAGAGCATCGAAAAGCTCAAATGGCTTGAGAACATCATCGATAACGGGACCATCGAAGATTATCCCAAAAAAGAGCAGATAGCCATGAAGCGCCACAAGATAAAGCTCGAGCGGTCTCTCCACGGGATCAAGAATATGGAAGTCCTTCCGAACATCCTGTACATCGTGGACCCGTCACGGGAATATATTGCCGTGAAAGAGGCCCGGAAGCTGGGAATCCCGATAGTGGCCATCGTGGACACCAACTGCGACCCCACGCTCATCGACTACGTCATTCCCGGCAACGACGATGCCATCAGGGCCATCCGGCTCTTCAGCTCCAAGGTTGCCGACGCAGTGAACGAAGGCAGCGCTCTTCACGTAGAGAAGCTCCAGGCTGAAACCAAGGAAGAGGTCGCGCCCGAGGGCGGTGCGGTCAAAGAAGAGGGTGCTCCCAAAGAAACCATGGGCAAGGGCCTCGAAGGCGAGATCGAGATCATCGTCAAGGAAGGAAAGACCAAGAGAAAGCCCAGAGGGGCAGGCTCCGATTCCCTTACGGCCGCCTATGGCAAGACTCCGGATGACGACGAAGAATTAGGGTAAAACCAGAGGGAGGATAAAACGGTGCAGATTTCATCAGAGGATGTAAAAAAGCTGAGAGAGAAAACCGGCGTAGGAATGATGGATTGCAAAAAGGCCCTGCAGGAATGCGGCGGGGATTTCAATAAAGCGGTTGAGCTCTTGCGCAAGAAGGGTATGGATGTCGCCAACAAACGCCAGGGAAGGACAGCCTCCCAGGGCATGGTATCGTCGTATATCCATATGGGTGGCAAGGTCGGCGTGCTCGTAGAAGTCAACTGCGAGAGCGATTTCGTCGCCAAGTCGGAGAACTTCGTCAACTTTGTGAAGGACGTGGCAATGCACATCGCTGCCGCAAGCCCCGAGTGGGTATCATCGGCGGACGTCCCGCAGGAAATTCTGGACAAGGAGAAGGAGATCTATAAGGAACAGGCCCTGAAGTCGGGCAAACCTGAAAAGATCCTGGACAAGATAGCGGAAGGAAGGCTTGCGAAATTTTTTTCCGAGCGGTGCCTGCTTGAGCAGCCTTTTGTAAAGGATACGGACAAGACCATAAAGCAGCTCCTGGATGAGCTGATGGGCAAGACGGGAGAGAAATGCGAAATAAGACGTTTTGCACGCTATCAGCTGGGAGAAGAGATCTAAGATAGTGCCTGTGCCCTATAAGCGTATTCTCCTCAAGCTCAGTGGCGAGGCCCTTGCCGGCAGCAGGGGGTACGGATTCGATCCCGTAACGGTGGATTCGTTCGCTTCGGCCATATCGGAAGCTGCCGCGACGGGTGTGCAGATCGCCGTCGTGATCGGCGGCGGGAACATCTTCCGCGGTCAGGATTCCACCCTTGCATCCGACCGGGTCTCCGCAGACCATATGGGCATGCTTGCCACTTACATAAACGCATTAGCGCTCAAGGGGCCCCTTGAGCGCACGGGCCTTACGTGCACCGTCCTGGGGTCGATAGGCATCGCGTCCGTTGTAGAGGCGTTCAATGCCGCCTCTGCAAGGAGACTGCTGGAGCAGGGGCAGGTGCTCCTGTTCGCCGGGGGTACCGGCTGTCCGTATTTCACCACGGACACGGCTGCAGCCCTGCGGGCACTGGAAATCAGGGCCGATGTGCTGGTGAAGGCCACCAAGGTGGACGGTATTTATGACAAAGACCCGGTCAAGCACCCGGATGCGGTATTCTTCCCTGAACTCGACTATGACCAGGTGTTGCATATGAACCTTAAAGTAATGGATCTGACAGCCATTAGTCTCTGCCGGGACAATGCTCTGGATGTAAGCGTGATCAACATCAGGAATCCTGAGAACCTCATAAAACTGCTCGGCGGAGAAAAGACCGGTTCGATCGTAACTTCGAGGAGGGACTAAAAGATGATCAAGGATGTTCTTGATGATTTGAAAAAGGAAATGAACAAGACCATCGAATCCATGAAGCTCGCCTTGCAGAAGGTACGGACAGGAAGGGCGTCCATCGGCATTTTAGACGGCATCATGGTGGATTACTACGGTTCGACGACCCCTTTGAAACAGCTCGCCACGCTGGGCGTCCCGGAGCCGAGGCTCATCACCATCTCCCCATGGGACAAAAACGCCATATCGCCCATTGAGAAGGCCATCATGAAATCGGAGATCGGCCTTACCCCGGCAAATGACGGCAAGCTCATCCGCGTGCCCATCCCGCCTCTGAACGAAGAACGGCGCAGGGATCTCGTGAAGATGGTGAAGAAGATGGCCGAAGAGTACCGCGTGGAGGTCCGGAACCACCGCAGGGACGCCAACGCGCTGCTCAAGGACCTGGAAAAAGAAAAAGAGATCAGCCAGGACGAACAGAAATCCGCCCAGGATAAGGTCCAGGAGTTCACGGACGAGCATATCCGAAAGATCGATCAGATTCTGGCCGACAAAGAAAAAGAAATCATGGAAGTTTGATGCACGTACGGACGAACTCCCTAACAGAAAACATCATGGTAAACATCCAGGGCCGTCTGACACAGGTTTTTATTTGTGCGGCCCGTCCCGACGCACCCAAGGAGGTACATCTTTGAATTCCAGGGAAATTGACAACAAATCATCACGGTTCATGATGTATTTCAAGCCGAATAACCTCAACGAGCTCAGGGTCATCTCACGCATGCTCAATATCGCGATGGTCGACTTCGTTTGTGCTGCGCTTGACGCATACGTCTTCAAGAAAGAGCAGGAGTTGGGCGGAAGCATTCCCGGCCGCCAGAAAAAGCGCTATGTAGGTCCCAGAACGGATACCTCCGAAAAGAGGATCCGCTACGTGATGAGGCTCGATAAAGAAACGGTGGAAAAGATCAGGGATATCGCCTTTCTTGACAACCGGAGATTCACCCACGTCTGCGACGAGGCGCTGTCCAACTTCATAGATTTTACCAAGCAGGAAAAGAATTTTAAGAACATATGGATATCCAGGTCCGACGTGGAGGCTGTACGGGGCAGGAAAAGCGTGAAGTCGTCGCTGGAGATCGAGACACTGCTCAAGCAGTACAAGTCTTACGAAAAAGCAACCCATCCGGGACGGGCGCTGAAATAGGTTCGTTGCCGCCGTCCCGGTCGTATAGTCGAAGACGAGGCCCGTCTTCCCCGGAGAGCCGGAAGACCGGTGACTGATCCGGGCCTTTTTCAGGATTCCCGTATCCAGGGAAGTAACAGTACAGCGGCAGGGACATTAGCGAAATTGACGAATTTCCATCCCCAGTCAGAATGCGATGAATCCGTTCAGGCGGCGCCGAAAAGTCCGCGCCCGCTATTATCTTTAAGCGGGCACAGGGACCTTACCCGGTGGTTCCGGGGGTCGTTCGCCGGGGCGCTCTCCTGTATCGCCCTCTACACCCTGTTCGGCTTCATCCTGGTGAGCCGCCACGCACACGTACTTTCCTCCCAGATGGAGCTCCTCTATGCAACCGGCATGCACCCGCTTATCGGAGCCGGCGACCCGTATCTGACCTCATTTGCTCACCGGCTCGGCAGCGGGCTCTTTTTCGGAACCACCGTTGGGATCCTGATCGCGCTGATCGCCATGGCTTTCTCGATAGCCCCATGGCTGGGGGGCAGGTTCTCCCTGAAAGACGGCGTTTCATACCTGGCTTTCGGGGCGTTGAGCACGTATCTGGGCTACAGCGGCGAGGCCCCGGTTTTGTCGTTTCTGTTCGGCTTCACGGGCCCGCTCTTCTTTTTCCTGCCCTGGGCACTGATCGTCCGGAAGAGCACCCCGCGTAATATCGCGGTGAAACGGTGGCTCGTCATTGCCCTCGCCGCCTCGACGCCGTTCGGTGCGCTCATGATTTCCGGGGGGGGCTCCTTCGGGATGGTCCGGGATTCCATGGTCACCATGCCGGTCATGCGGAGCCTCTCGGACTTCTACTACAACCACACCCTCCTGGCCGCACACGTCATCAAGCCCATAGCAGACCATGAGCAGAAGGTCATCGCGGTCTCGGATACGATCCGGCAGATCGGCCCCATACCCCACGGGAGCCTGTGGATCGTTACCCCTGATCCCTGCAGTCTCAAGGGAAAGAGTATGGCGGTGAGCAGAGACGAGTTGCCGTGCGAGTCGTTCGTCATTCCCGACGAGCGGCCTGCGAATGCAGCCAACAGGGTCATCAGGGAGTACAGCGCCGCATATGACAAGAACGAAAGGCTGAGACTGACCATAGGCCTGTTTTTCTTCCGCGGCCCGATTCTCATGGTGCCCGTCTTCTTCATGCTCTGGTTCTCGCTCTTCCTGTCGAACCTCTGGACGAGATCCGCCACGATCTCCATTCTGTTCCTTGCCGGGTTCATGGCGCTCTTCACCCCTGCGGCGAAGAACATGTACAATAGCTTCCAGCTGGCCCGGCATCCGGACCGCCTTGCCCAATATATCCTGTCCGAGCACGAAGAGCGGCGCTTTCTCGCCCTGAGCTCATTCCCGGATGAATTCACGAACCGGGAGCTCATCAGGTATGCCCGGGATGAAAGCCCGAGGATCAGGCTCCGTGCCCTTATCGAGGCGGGCGAGAGAGGAAGCGTCGATTTTCTGGAGGTCCTCGGGGAGGCCATATTCGACCCCCAGCTCAATGTCAGGACAAAGGCGTGCCAGGCGCTCGGAGGGATCGATTCGGAAAAGGCAACGGAGCTGCTCCAGACGGTATTTTTGAGCGATACGTCCTGGTATGTGCGGGCCTATGCCTACCGCGCCCTGGCAAAGACCCATCCCGCCGCCAAGATCGTCAGGACGGAGACATAAACAAAAACCGGCAACACGATCGCGGGCAAATGAGGCGCGAAAAGCTTCATCCCGCGGTCCCGGCTTGAATGGAGATATTCATGTCAGAGAGTGAAAACAACGGCGCGAGCCGGGAAAAAGACGCGGACCTGCTGAAGCTGCAGCTTTCGAAGATCCGGCATACCATCATGGTCATGAGCGGCAAAGGCGGGGTAGGCAAGTCCACGGTCTCCGCCAACCTCTCGCTGAGCCTTGCAAGACAAGAGTATAAAGTCGGGGTGCTCGACGGCGATATTCACGGCCCGGACATCCCGAAGATCCTGGGCATCGAAGACGCGAAGCTCGTCTCCGACGATGAAGGCAGGATCCGCCCCGTGGATGCATATCACGGCATCAAGGTAGTCTCGGTAGGCTACCTCATCGAAAGCCGGGACACCCCGGTGATCTGGCGCGGCCCCATGAAGCATTCGGTGATGAGGCAGTTCCTCCGGGACGTAAGCTGGGGCGAGCTCGATTTCCTCGTCGTAGACCTTCCTCCCGGGACCGGTGATGAGCCTTTGTCCATAGCCCAGCTCATCAAGGGGACGGACGGGGTGAACGCCCCGGGCGCAGTCATCGTCACCACCCCGCAGGACGTGGCCCTCCTGGATGCGCGCAAAAGCGTCGAGTTTGCCAGGGCCCTGGGCCTCAACCTGTTGGGCATCGTCGAGAACATGAGCGGATTCTCGTGCCCGCACTGCGGCAAAGCGATCGACCTGTTCAAAACCGGCGGGGGCAAAAAGGCTGCCGAAGAGCTTGGCGCCCGTTTTCTGGGTGCCGTTCCCATCGACCCGCGGATCGTACGGGACACCGACGCAGGCAGACCCTTTGTCCTGTCCCACGAGGAGTCCGAGGCCAACCAGGCTTTCTCCCGGATCGTCCGGGACATCCTCGCGCAGATGTAAGCCAGGTTTCCCCGTGCGAACTCATCAGGAATGCATTCCCTGCCTCATGAAGCACGCCGGCGAGCTTGCCTCCGAGAACCTCCCGGCACACACGCGCAACGCTTTTATCAGCGACATCCGGGACCGCATCGGCCGGTTCGATTTCGACAACCCGCCGCCTCTCTTTGCCCTGGAGATGTACGGGGTCCTGAAAATTATGGCAGGGACGGACGATCCCTATGCAGAGCATAAGGCCCTGTACAATCGAAAGGCCCTGGCGCTGTATCCCCGGTTCAAGGAAATGGTGTCCGGTTCCGCCGACCCGCTGGACGCTGCGCTCCGCATCGCAGTCGCGGGCAACATCATCGATTTCGGCATTCACGACGCAAACGATATCCGGATAGAAGAGACCGTTCAGGCATCGCTTGGCGCGGTTTTCTTCCATGACGACACCAAAGAGCTCAAAGAGAGGCTCAAAAGCTTGAACAGCGTTCTGTATATCGCCGACAATGCGGGAGAGATCGTCATGGACAAGCTTTTTATAGAGCAGATCGGGCCCGGCCGGGTCACCTGCGCCGTGAGGTCGGCGCCGATCATCAACGACGCAACGAAGCTCGATGCGGAACAGGCAGGCCTTGACAGCATCTGCACCGTGATCGCCAGCGGTTCGAAGGCATCGGGGACGCCTCTCGGCCTCTGCAGCGACGAGTTCAGAAGCATTTTCGCCTCCGCAGACGTGGTCATCGCAAAAGGCCAGGGCAATTTCGAGACGCTGGCCCCCACAGGCCGCGACGTGTTCCACCTCATGATGGTCAAGTGCCCGGTCATCTCACGGGAAACCGGGGCCCCTCTGGGGAGCTTTCTCGCAATGAAGAAAGGATAGCCGCCTTGCTCAAACCCGGCCCTGATCAGGTACCGGCGCAAACATGCACCGAGATATTCAGGTAGACATGCCGCCTCTGCACAACAGAATGAATGAAACACTTGAACAATCGGACGGTATGACGATATAATACGGTAATAGTCTCAAGGAGTTAAAATTTAAAAGCTTTGATGTTATCCATTCAGGGAGAGGTACCGTATGAAGAGGCGCACAGCAACCGGATATAGTATCCTGGCAGTTTTCTTCAGTTTGTCTGTTATCCTGTGTTCGTCGGGAGCTGTCTCTGCAGCCTCAGCGCCCAAGAAGGCACCCAAGAAAGCGGCCTTGCCCCAGGAGCTTCCGCTCATAGGACTCAAATACGGACCGGCCCTGCCGAAGGGATACGAGGACCTGGGCGGCGGCTTTATGGCCGATGAAAACCACAGACTGACCGAATTCGGCCTCCAGTACGTCCGCGGCGGCAAGAAGAAAGAGATGATGTGGTTTTACCGCGTTGTGGGTACAGACCCTTCCGGGAAGCAGGTTTGTCAGATCATCGATGTCCTGGCGCTGCCCCACCGGCAGAAAAACGAGATCGTCGCATGGTTTGCCTGCTTCTTTAACGGAAGGAAAAACGAGCAGATCATCGCCTATACCGATAAATATTATTTCAAGGTCCACAGGGCCTGGTATGCAAACAGGCAGACAGGCAAGTTTCAGGAAATCTCTTCTCAGGGGGTGATATGCGCAGACCCCGTCCAGGAATGAAGAGAGGGTAGCAGGACCGCAAAGGCTTTTCTTCCTCTTATGCCCACTGTTTCAGGAGCGCTTCAACCGGCTATTTTTTGCGGAGTATTAGCGCTTGACTGTGGAGATTCTTTCCCCTAGATTCTACTCTAATTTCATGGATGATTCTTTGCACCGGTGATTTCCATCTTAGGGTGACGGCGCTGTCTTTTTAAAAAGGCGGGGATTTCTTTTTTTAAACGAAAGAGTAAACTCATGTTCGAATTCCATATATCGAGAGAAGCACGGGATCTGTACCAGTTTGATCAATCGCTGTTCACTTCCACGGGAAACGTGATCCTGGCGGACTTCTATGCAGCCAGGAAGTTTGCCGAGAGGATGAACCAGGTTCGCCAGGTATCCATTCACCCCGAGCGCGCCATTTCGGCGAGCGATATCTATGCCATGGGGCTCATCGACGAGATCCTGCACTTCATGGTCGAGCAGTACCGGAGGACCGTATGCCCCACCGTCATGTCGGATGCCTATGCGTGGGTACAGGCAAAGGTGGACGAGACGGACTTCACCATTGAACAGTTCGTGGAGCTCTTTCCCCCGGTGGCGGTCTACCAGGGAAGGATCTCCGCCGATGACTACCTGAAAGGCGAAACGAACGGAACCTCGCATAAGCACATCAGCCTCGAAGAGATGGTCATGCTGTTCCTGTCGAACGAGAACCCGGCCTTCCAGCCCTACATAGAGCTCTTTGACGATACTCTGCTGGAGCAGCGCACCCGTTATCCGGAGATTCTGAAGCATATTGAGGAGTACTTCAGGAGCCAGCCCCTCTTCGGCCCCCAGGGCCAGACCCTGCTCGACCTCCTGAGGGCGCCTGCCAAGGCCTCCCCGAACTCTCTCTACGGCCAGCTGGAGTACATCCGGAGCAACTGGGGCTACCTCATCCAGGAGATTCTCCTGAGGATCCTGGGCGGCATGGACTTTATCAAGGAAGAGCATAAGCCCAGGTACTTCGGCCCCGGGCAGGCCCTTGCGCCGAAATTCGGCACGAGGGACTATGCGGAGATCGAGCGGTTCAGCCCGGATCTCGACTGGATGCCTCACCTCGTGCTCATCGCCAAGAGCACCTATGTGTGGCTCTTCCAGCTTTCACGGAAATACGGCCGCGATATCTCCCGGCTCGATCAGATCCCCGACGAAGAGCTCGAACAGCTTGCCCGGTGGGGCATCACCGGCCTGTGGCTCATCGGGATCTGGGAACGGAGCCCCGCATCGAGAAAGATCAAGCAGCTTACGGGCAACCCCGAGGCAGCCTCGTCCGCGTATTCTATCTATGACTATGTGATCGCCGGTGAGCTTGGAGGCTTCGAGGCCTTCGAAAACCTGAAAAACCGTGCCTACCGCTACGGGGTCCGCATGGCGACCGATATGGTCCCCAACCACATGGGCATCTACTCGAAGTGGGTCGTCGAGCACCCCGACTGGTTCATCCAGCTCGACCACAGCCCGTTTCCTTCGTACCGGTTCACCGGCCAGAACCTCTCCGAGGAAGACCGGGTGGTGATCCAGATCGAGGACGGCTACTGGGACCGCACGGACGCGGCAGTCGTGTTCAGGCGCCTGGACAGCTACACAGGCGATACGAGGTTCATCTATCACGGCAACGACGGGACGAGCACGCCGTGGAACGACACCGCCCAGCTCGACTTCCTTAAAAGCGAAGTGCGCGAGGCGGTCATCCGGAAGACCATCGAAGTGGCCAAGCTCTTCCCCATCATCCGGTTCGATGCGGCCATGACCCTGGCCAAGCGCCACTTCCAGCGGCTCTGGTATCCGCTTCCCGGATACGGCGGCGACATCCCCTCGCGCTCCGGCCACAGCGTTTCCCAGGAGGAGTTCGACCGGATGTTCCCCATCGAGTTCTGGCGGGAGCTCGTGGACAGGGTGGCCCAGGAGGTCCCGAACACCCTGCTGCTGGCGGAGGCCTTCTGGCTCATGGAGGGATACTTCGTCCGGAGCTTAGGGATGCACCGCGTCTACAACAGCGCCTTCATGAACATGCTCAAGAGCGAAGAGAACAGCAAGTACCGCGACGTGATGAAGAACGTTCTGCGCTTCAACCCGGAGATCCTGAAGCGTTTCGTCAACTTCATGAACAACCCGGACGAAGAGCCGGCAGTCGCCCAGTTCGGCAAGGAAGACAAGTACTTCGGGGTGGCCACCATGATGGTGACCCTGCCCGGGCTGCCCATGTTCGGCCACGGCCAGATCGAGGGCTTCGGTGAGAAGTACGGCATGGAATACCGACGCTCCTACTGGGAAGAGGGTGTCGACGCCCACCTCGTGGACCGCCACGTGAAGGAGATTTTCCCGCTGCTCAGGAAGCGGTACCTCTTCAGCGAGATGGACGACTTCGTCCTCTACGACGTGGTGCGGGACGACGGCCATGCGAACGAAGACGTGTTCGCCTTTTCCAACATCGCAGGCGACGAGCGGGCCCTTGTCCTGTACAACAACCGCTATGCCGAGGCGGGCGGATGGGTCAGGCGCTCAGTGGGCATAAACGCCGATACGGGAGGCGGGAACCGCAATGTTGTCCACAAGACCCTTGGCGAGGGTTTGAAGTTAAAGGACGACGAGTCGGTCTACTACATCCTGGAAGATTTCCGGGAGGGGCTCCAGTACTTGAGAAACGGCCGGACCTTGTGCCGGGAAGGCCTGCGCATTCATCTCGGCGCGTTCAAGTCCAATGTGTTCACGAACTTTTACGAGCTCGTCGACCGTGACGGGCAGGTCAAACGGCTGCATGAATACTTGAGCGGCCGGGGAGCGCCCGATGTCCTCTCCGAGCTCCAGGAGCTGTATCTCAAGAAGATCCTCGACCCGTTCAGGACGGTGGTGAACAGGTCCTTCCTCATACAGACGGTCTCCGAGGCAAGGAAAGAAGGCGATGTCTCCGATGCCTTCGTGCAGGCCCTTTCCGGGTTTTTGAGAGAGGTGTGGGAGTATCTCTACTCGTGGCGCGAGGCCGATCCCGCAACAATAACCGATGAGGTTTATTCGCTTCTCAAATCGGTCTGTACGATCGACGCCTTAAGGCCCAAGAGGAAGAAGGATACGCAAGCCTGGGACACATACCTCTTCGATCGGGTCCCGGATGATTTCCCCGAAGATCTTTCCTGGTGGAGGGTTCCGGTTCTCTGGTGCATAGCCTGCAGGGTAGGTTCCCTGGTCAGCAGCGATTCCGTCCCGGTCAAGAGCAGGACGCTGATGGACGAGCTGCTGCTCTCCAAAGCCATACGGGAAACCTTGGTTTCATTAGGACTGGACGAAGGCGCGGCACGGTTCGAGCTTCTCCTCATCCAGGTGCTCACCTCGTATCAGGACTGGTACGAGCAGGCGGACACGGACGGTCTTGCCGCCGCCCTCGACACGATGCTGAGCGATCTGGACGTGAGGATGCTCATCGGCGTAAACGAGTTCGGGGGAAAGGTCTGGTTCAACAAGGAATCCTTCGAGAAGATGCTTTACTGGCTCTTTGCCATCACCGTGGTCCGCTCGGTTGCCGTTGTCAAAGGGGCCATCAGGGTGAATACGAAGGCGGTTGTCGGGAGTTTCACCAACGTGAACACCCTCCTGAAGGCGGCGGAAAAGACAAACTACGATCTCGGAGAATTCCTGCTGCTCCTCAAAGGGAGCTGGACGGGCTGAAAGGCTCTGTTCAGGCCGGTCTCAAGGGTATATCCCGCACTTTCCACGGCACGGAGACGGTCAAAGGAGGAGAGGATGGACGGGCAGGTGAAAAGGCTCGTTGAGAGAGGGGTGGCAATCACGCATCCCATGACCGTGGATATCGGCGGGGATATCGATCCCGACATGATATCGCCCGGCGTTACCATCCACGGCGGGTGCCGCATCTCCGGAAAAAAGACCGTCATCATGGCGGGCGCTGTCCTCGGTGAGGAAGCCCCGGTCACGGTCCGGGACTGCCAGATCGGCACGGATGTCTCGCTCAAAGGCGGTTTCTTTCAGAATTCGGTATTCCTGGACAAAGCAAACATGGGTTCGGGCGCACACGTGCGGGAGGCCTGCATCCTCGAGGAAGAGGCCGGAGGGGCTCATGCCGTGGGGTTGAAGCACACGATCCTGCTGCCCTTCGTCACCCTGGGGAGCATTATCAACTTCTGCGACTGCCTCATGGCAGGCGGGACGAGCCGGAAAAACCACAGCGAGGTCGGGAGTTCCTACATCCATTTCAATTACAGCCCGAACCAGGACAAGGCCACGCCTTCCCTCATGGGAGACGTGCCCAGGGGCGTCATGCTTGCCGAGCGGCCCATATTCCTGGGCGGCCAGGGCGGCATCGTGGGTCCCTCGATCATCGCGTACGGCACTGTCATCGCTGCCGGCACCGTTGTGCGCGACGATATCAGGGAAGAAGGCAAGCTCGTGCTGGACCAGTTTCCGAAGCCCGAGGTCAGGAATTTCCATCCCGGCATATACTGGTCCACGAAACGCCTGGTGCGGAACAACGTCACCTATATGGCAAATCTCATTGCCCTGAAAGCCTGGTACCGCCTCGTTCGCTCTCAATTCTTCGGAGCGGACTCCCAGGGGCAGGCGCTGCTCAAAGGATCTCTCGAGAAGCTCGACATGGCCCTCGACGAGCGCATCTGGCGGCTGGGTGCGCTGGCCGCGAAGATGAAGGAATCCATCCACCTGTACTCCGCGCTGATGATGGAGGGCGTGAATCCTGCTCTCATCAGGCAGAAGCAGGAGCTTTTCGATAACCGGCAGGGGGTCGAGGAGTGCTTACGCGGCGCCGGAGACTATACGGGGGAAGAATCCCTGCGTGACGATTTCCTCGCGGAGTTCATCACCGGCAGTTCGGGAAAGGCGGGAGGATACGTCCGGACGATCCAGGCTCTCGATCCTCCAACCAGATGCAGCGGCATCCTCTGGCTCGAGGGGATCGTGAGGCACGTCGAGGGATCAGTCTACTCGCTGATCCCGTCATACAAGGCGAGTGTTTGATCGCCGTCGCATCAAGCCGCATTCTTAAAGAGAGGCTAACAGTAGCTGCTTCCGTCCCAGCAATGCGTGCAGAGCTTTTCCTTGGGCAGCCCGATTGCCTGCACGAGGTCCTGCATGGTCTGGAATTTGAGCGAGGTCAGCCCAAGGCGCTTTCTGATCTTCTCCACCATCTCGTCGTGCTTTGCCGAGCAGGTGTTTGCATATCCCTCCAGGGGCACATGATCGGTGCCCTCGATCTCGCAGATGGCCTTGCGGCCCGCAAGGTCGAGCGTGGAGCGGGAGGTGGAGAAGTTGAGAAACTCGCAGGGGTAGATGAGCGTTGGACAGGCGACACGCATGTGCACTTCCTTTGCCCCGTATTCGAAGAGGATCTGGACATTGTCTTTGAGCTGGGTGCCCCTGACGATGGAATCGTCGCAGAAGATGAGGCGCTTCCCGCCGATGATCGCCTTATTGGGAATGAGCTTCATCCTGGCCACAAGGTCCCTGACCGTCTGGTTCTGGGGCATGAAGCTCCGGGGCCAGGTCGGCGTGTACTTCACGTATGGCCTCATGTAGGGGATGCCCTTCTCGTTTGCATATCCGATGGCATGACCGATCCCTGAATCCGGGATGCCGGAAGCGAGATCCGCTATGACGTCGTCATTTTTTGCCAGGGCCTTGCCGCAGTTGTACCGGACGGACTCCACGTTGATATGCTCATAATCAGAAGACGGGTAGCCGTAATAGACCCATAAGAACGAGCAGATCTGCATCTTTTCTTCCGGGGTTTTCAGCCTTTCGTACCCGTCCGCGCTTATGGATACGATCTCTCCCGGTCCCAGGTAGTAATCGGTATCATACCCGAGATTGGGGAATGCGCACGTCTCCGACGACACCGCATAGGCCCCCTCTCTTCTGCCTATCATCAGCGGAGTTCTGCCGAACTTGTCCCTTGCCGCGATGATTCCCTTCTTGGTGAGGAGCAGAAGCGAGCAGGAGCCTTTGACGGAATCATAGACGTTGCGGATCCCTTCCTCGAAGGATCCCTTGTCGCAGATGAGCATGGCGATGAGTTCAGTGGGATTGATCCGGCTCGCGGACGTCTCGGAAAAATATTTTCTCCGGGCAAAGGCCGCTTTCCCCAGGGATTCGAGATTGATGATTCTCCCGACCGTGACGATCCCGAACGTACCCAGATGGGAATTGATGATGAGCGGCTGCGCATCGTAGTCGCTGATGACGCCGATGCCGTGGTTCCCCTTGAAGTCTTTGAGCTCGGGCTCGAACTTCGACCTGAAATAGGCGTTCTCGATGTTATGGATCGAGCGGGTAAAGCCCTTCTTGTTGACTACCGCGAGCCCTCCCCGTTTTGTGCCGAGGTGGGAATGGTAATCAGTGCCGTAAAACAGATCAGTTACACAATCTTCCCTGGATACGATTCCAAAAAGTCCGCCCATGGATGGCTCCCATTATTATATTATTTCCTGGTGCTGTCTCTTACCCTGCATGGAGAGTTTCTCCACCCAGGGGGTATAAACATCTCTGCTCCTGCCGGGTGATATGATCCTGCCCGCCAGCGTAAAGAAAAGATAGCGATTCGATCTTTATTCCCACTCGATGGTGCTGGGCGGCTTCGAGCTGATGTCGTAGACCACGCGGTTCACGCCCTTGACCTCGTTGATGATCCTCGTGGATATCCTGGCCAGGATGTCATAGGGCACCTTCACCCAGTCTGCTGTCATGCCGTCCATGCTCGATACCACGCGGATCGCGATCACGTTCGCATAAGTTCGTTCGTCGCCCATGACGCCGACGCTCTTGACCGGAAGCAGCACTGCGAAAGACTGCCAGATCTCCGAGTAGCCTTCCCACTTTCTGATCTCTTCCTGCACGCGCAAGTCTGCCTGCTGGAGGATGGCGACGTTTTCCGCCGTGACCTCTCCCAGGATCCTCACCGCCAGGCCGGGGCCGGGGAACGGCTGTCTGTGTACGAGGCTGTCCGGCAGGCCGAGCTCCTTGCCCACGATCCGCACTTCGTCCTTGAACAGTTCTTTCAGCGGCTCGATGAGCTTGAACTTGAGATCCTTGGGCAGGCCGCCGACGTTGTGGTGGCTCTTGATGGTGGCGGACGGACCTCCCTTGGCGGATCTGCTCTCGATGATGTCCGGATACAACGTCCCCTGGGCGAGGAAATCTGCGCCGCCGATACGGCGGGCTTCCTCGGAAAATACGTCGATGAAGATCTTCCCGATGGTCTTTCTCTTCTGCTCGGGTTCTACGACGTCCTTCAGACCGTCCAGGAACTGCTTGCCGGCATCCACGACATCCAGATTCAGGGGATAGTCGTGGGTGAATAATTTTTGGATCTCATCGACCTCATTGCCGCGGAGCACACCGTTGTCTACGAATATGGCGGTCATCCGGCTGCCGATGGCCCGGTGGATCAGCGCGGCGGTCACCGCAGAATCAACACCGCCCGAAAGGCCGCAGACAACCCTGCCGTCTCCAACGGTCTTTCTGATATTCTCCACCGACTCCTCGATGAATCCTGCCATGGTCCATCCGCCGGCGCACCCGGAGATGCCGAAGAGGAAGTTCTTGAGTATCTCTTTGCCCCGTGGAGTATGCACAACCTCGGGATGGAACTGGACGCCGTAGATGTTCTTCTCAACATTGCCCATAGCGGAAACCGGGCAGGCATCGGTGCGCGCCAGGGTTTTAAACCCGGCGGGAACCTCCGTCACATGGTCGCCGTGGCTCATCCACACATCGATCTTGTGGCCGAGGCGGGAGAAAAAGGCCCCGTCCTCTATCACTTCGATGTATGCCGGGCCGTATTCGCCGCCCCGTCCCTTTTCGAGGACGCCGCCCATGAGCCGAGCAAGGAGCTGCATCCCGTAGCAGATGCCCAGGACCGGGATGCCGGAACCGAGGATGTCCGCATCCATGCCGGGGTGGTTCACGTCCATGACCGAGCTCGGCCCTCCGGAGAGCACCACGGCTTTGGGCTTGAGCTTTTTCAGGTCAACAAGCGATATTTCATGGGGAAGAATTTCGCAGTACACCCCGCACTCTCTGATGCGCCGTGCGATAAGCTGGGCATACTGGGAACCGAAATCGAGGACGGCAACGAGTTCACGCATATATCTTAACTCCGTTTACGCTTCATGAAAAATACGCAAAGATTTTTGCCCGGAGCGGCGTTCCTGCCCCGGTAATGACGAACCTAGAAGGTGAGGGTGCCGGTAAAGATGAAGGACACTTCCCCGGTAAGCCATACATCGTGGTATTCTCCATTCTGCGCTGTGAATTCTATCTTTAGATCTCCTCCGGGCATATGCACCTGCACGGAAGCGCCGGTTACATTCCCGGTTGCATGGCTGATGACTGCAGAGGCTATGGCCCCTGTCCCGCACGCCAGGGTCTCGGCCTCAACGCCTCTTTCGTACGTGCGCACCCTGATCCTGTCGGGCCCGGCCACCTGGACGAAGTTCACGTTGGTCCCGGCCGGCGAGAAGCGGGAGTGCGTCCTTACCGTTCTCCCCAAGGTGTCGACGGGAACGGCATCGAGATCGCTCGTGAAGATGACGGCATGGGGTACCCCGGTGTTGACGAAATGCACTTCCGTGAGACCGCTTTCCAGGCCTATGCTTATGCTCTTGCAGAGGTCCCGCGGCTCGGTTACCCGTATGGATACGTCCTTCGGGTCGACCTTTGCCTGGACAACCCCGGCCAGCGTGTTGAACCGCATGGATGGGCCTGCAATGCCGTGCTTTACGGCGAACGCGGCGGCGCAACGGGCGCCGTTGCCGCACATCTCCGCCTCGCTCCCGTCCGCATTGAAAATCCGGTAATTGAAATCGGCGGAGTCGCTCGGCCCGAGCACCAGAATTCCGTCCACCCCGACGCCCGTCAATCTTGGGCAGTATTTCCGGGCGAACCCTGACCAGTCCATATCAGAGGCAAGTCGGTATGCATTGACGACAATGAAATCGTTGCCCGTTCCGGACATCTTGGTAAAGTCTATGGTGCGGCCGTTCCCCATACTGTTATAAAGGACCTCTCATGTAAAAGCCGGAATGCAAATCAAGCGGTTGCATTATTTCCGTCTGGAGTGTGCATGCATTAACAGACTCTTTTTTTGAAGTCAAGGAGATTGGCGCACAGCAGGATCACGGCAGCCGGGGAGGGCTCACCGCAAGCTCTTGAGCCGTATCATCAGGCCAGCGCCTTACCGATCCTCTCCATGGCTTCACAGACGTTTTCAAAGTTGTTGAATGCGCTGATCCTGACGTACCCTGCGCCGCACTTTCCGAACCCTTCGCCCGGGGTGCACACGACACCGGCCTCCGACAGGAGGAGGTCGAAGAATTTCCAGGAATCGGTCTTCGTATTCACCCAGATATACGGGGAGTTCCGGCCGCCGGTGCACTCGTAGCCGAGCCCGATCATCTTCGATAGGACATGGGCGGCGTTGTTCAGGTAGTAGTCGATGAGATCCGCCACCTGTTTTTTTCCAGACGCGCTGTAAACAGCCTCTGCAGCTCTCTGGACCGGGTAGGACACCCCATTGAACTTCGTGGTCTGGCGCCTGTTCCAGAGAGAATGGAGCGGGTGCTTGTTGCCGGCATTGTCATAGGCGCAGCATGTTTTCGGCACCACGGTAAAGGCGCACCTGGTCCCCGTGAATCCTGCGGTTTTGGAGAAGCTCCTGAACTCGATCGCCACTTCCCGGGCGCCCTCTATCTCATAAATGGATCGGGGCAGCTCATTGTCCCGGATAAAGATCTCGTACGCGGCATCGAAGAGAATGAGCGCCTTGTTCTCGTGGGCATACCCGACCCACTGAGCCAGGCGGTCTTTGGTGATGGTCGCTCCCGTCGGATTATTCGGGAAGCACAGGTAGATAAGGTCGACCTTTTCCTTCGGGATGTCCGGGACGAATCCGTTTTCGGCAGTGCTTTCGAGATATACTATGTTGCCGTAGCGTCCGTCGCTCAAGCTGCCGGCCCTGCCCGCCATCACGTTCGTGTCCAGGTACACGGGGTACACCGGGTCGGGGATCGCCACCTTGATATCCCCGGAGAAGAGCTCCTGGATGTTTGCCGTGTCGCACTTGGCGCCGTCGCTGATGAATATCTCGTCTCCGGACACGTTCGCGCCGTGAGAACGGTAATCGTTTTGGGCAACGGCTTCTCTCAGGAACTCATACCCCTGCTCAGGGCCGTATCCCTTGAACGTGCCGGCGTCGGCCATTTCGTCGACCGCCTTGTGCAGAGCTTCGATGCAGGCCCCGGGGAGCGGGAGCGTGACATCGCCGATGCCCAGCTTGATGATTTTGTTTCCCGGATTCCGGTCCTGGAAGGCGGCAACGCGCTTTGAGATCTCCGAAAAGAGATATGAAGACTTAAGATCAAGATAATTTTCATTAATTTTAATCATACGTGCGTTTCCCTCTCTTACTCCCGTTTATTTCCTTTGCGCCTTTCATGAAACCGGCACGGATTTTTCTTAGACTATCTAACATACCTCGCTTGCGTTGTGGAATAATTTCTCAATGAATATATGCATTAAGAAATGAAAGGAATATGTCGAATAATACTATCACCGAAACCAGTGATGGAGCAAAAGTGAAGAAGGATAAGAGAAGACATTCCAGAAAGCTGCTGCGGATCGAAGCAAGGTACCAGGATCCTGACACCAGGGTGCTGAAGGGAACGGTTCGGAACATAAGTCTCAGTGGCGTGTTCATCGAGACACCGACCCCTTTGGCCATGCAAACGACTGTGCATGTCAGCCTTGACGCGAAATATCTGGGCAAGGTTATCGATGTGAGCGGCCACGTGGTGCGGGTGGAAGAGAACAGAGGCATGGCCATCCAGTTCGAGGACCGGGAGAATCGCGATATCAGGCTCCTCCTCGGCGCCCTGAGAAGGCTCGATCAGGCCTCCATGCTTGCCCTGAGCCGCTCCGCCCAGGGCGACTGAAGACCTGCTTTCACCGTGAGCAGTGGTAAACGGCCCGTGTGCCGCCCTTCCTGAAAAGGGCACTGCGCTGTAACAATTCTTTCTGATAGACAAAGGCATCCCCTTGACGATGAGGGGATGCCTTTTTTGCTTCATCGAGGCGAACCGCATGTCCGGCCCGGTTGCCGGGGGGCCGATGATCTGGGGACGCTTCTTTACGAGCCGTCCGGGCATGGTTTAGCTCAGCATCCAGGGCAGGTAAATCCGGCCGGCTACATTTTGGATAACAGTTTCTTTGCCCAGTCGCTGAAATACGTCTCGTTGGACGCCGAGGCTTTCTGAAGCACGGTCCTTGCCTCATCCGAATTATTGGTGTCCATCAAGACCTCGCCGAGGAAGACCTGTCCTTCGACGTCATTCGGGAAGAGCTTCTGGTATTCCCGAAGATAGGTGAGCGACTTTTCCTTGCTGTTCAGAGGCCAGGGAAGCACGTACCAGAAACGGCCCAACGCCTTGATCGGGCCTCCGTTGTCATACATCTTGTCGATGGAATAAGACTTCTCGAAGCTAGACTGGGTCTTGTCCTTTAAGCCTTCCTTCAGTGCGGTGAGAATACTTACGCCGTCGGAATAGTTTCCTACGGAGCAGCCGTACCAGAAGTTCCCCTCGACCTTGTTCGGCTCCAGTGCAATCGCCTTCTCTCCATAGTTCATCGCAACCTTGCCGTATTTCTTACAGGTGTCCTGCCAGCCGCTGACATTTCTCTCCTTGGACACGTTGCAATACTCACGGTATGCGTGACTGGCCTTCCATGCGGCTTCGTAGCTTTTCGGATTTGCGTCAGAAGCCTGCGCATACAGGTCGCCCGCCTTGAGAAGGTTGTCGACGCCTCCCTGGTCCATCAGCGAATCGGCTTTTGCGACTCTGTCATCCGCCCCGGCATAACCGGGAAACATGAAGACTACGAATATAACAAACACTCCTAAGAGAACTCTCCTCATGGTACTGCACCCTCCTTCATAAAATTAATATGATATAATAGTACATCGCTTCCGGGGGTTATCAAGAGGAGAGTATTGAGATAAATCCTAATAATTAATAGTGAATTGAAAATAGTATCGAACGTTGAGAAACAAACACCCGCTGTGCATTGTAATACTCTATGAGCCGATGGAAAAAGCCACAGAGGACCAAGGAGGCCGTTTCCCGGGTAAGCCTTTTTTTCTCCTTGCACTATTCCATAAATAAGCGTACCAGACAAAAAATGCCGTATGGTAACCCCTTTCCTCAAATTACGGATATGAAAGGGATTGCAGTAGAGCTGCCCTTTTTGCGCTTCAAGTATGTCAATATCAAGGGAACTCCGTCCCAGAAAACATATTCGGACAATAATGCGGCAAGCGTTTACCGTTCTGCGGAAAAGATCGAGCCTCAGGCGGAACCCGTCAGGATCGACTATACACAGTCCGGGTCCGCAGAGATCTCTTCCTTCGGCATCGACCCGATGGTGTCCAGCGCTTCGGTCATCCATGAGCTTGCCTATGGAAGGATAACCCGGAAAACCGAAGCATCGGGGATCGACCGGGAGTATCCGGTCCCGAAGGAATACCGGCGGCACGATCTGGATATGATCGTGTGAAGGACTGAACCAGGTATGATCGGAATCGTTTCAGATCCAGTCTTCATGAAACACGACACCGGCGGATACCATCCAGAGAGCCCGTTACGGATCCAGTACCTGCATACCCTCTTTGCCCCGAAGAATGACCCCGGGATCCTGATACTCGATCCTGTGCCGGCATCCGTCGAAGATATCGAGCTGAACCATGGCCGGGCCTATATCGGCATGGTTTCCCGCACCGCCTCGTCGGAATCTTATGTGGATCTGGACCCTGATACGGTCTGCTGTCCGGACTCGTATCATACCGCACTGCTCGCGGCAGGTTCGCTTGTGGAGCTCACCCGGATGGCGCTTGCCGGTGAGATAGAGACGGGGCTGGCCTGCGTGAGGCCCCCGGGCCATCACGCCAGGAAGAATGACGCCATGGGGTTCTGCCTGTTCAACAATGTCGCCATCGCGGCAGCAAAAGCCATACAGTCCTTCGGCGTGAAGAGAGTCGCCATCATAGATTTCGACGTCCACCATGGGAACGGCACCCAGGAGAGCTTCTACGCAAGGGACGACGTCCTCTACTTCTCCACCCACCAGTATCCTTTCTATCCGGGTACCGGCGCGGCATCGGAGACAGGTGCGGGAGAAGGCAAGGGGTATACGGTGAACTGCCCCATGCGGGGAGGGAAGGGCGACGGGCAGTACGCAGCCGTGTACAGCTATATCCTCAAACCGGTCATCGAGACCTTCGAGCCGGACCTGATCCTGGTGTCGGCAGGGTTCGACGCCCATGCGATGGACCCTATCGGAGGCATGCAGCTCAGCTCCCGCGGGTTTGCAGCCATTACCTCGATCATACAGGATTCCGCCCAGGAGGTGGGTGCTCCGGTGGTGTACGCGCTCGAGGGAGGCTACAACCTGAACGCACTGAAGGAGTCCGCATCGTGCGTGATCGGAGCTTTGAAGGGAGAACGGGCCCCTGCGATCGATCCGCTCTATTTCACGGAGCTGGATACTTTTATAAACACACACGCTCAGATGTGGCCGTTAGCATTAAGATACGTTTAAGTTTCTTCGTCTTGTTGCCGAAAGGCCTTGTATGTTGGAGCCGAGGATTATCGAGGCAGTTTCAGTTAAGGAATATCGGCCTGGAGAGGTTGTTGTACGGGAGGGTGACTCCAATCAATACTTCTACGCGATACTCCAGGGAGAGGTGCAGATCTACCAGATGGAAAAGCCCATCCGCATCCTCTCCGACCGAGACGTGTTCGGTCTCGAGAATTTTTACCGCGGCATCCCCTACAGCACCACGGCAAAATCGACCAAGGCCTCCCGCATCGCCACGTACGAGTCCGACTGCATAGAAGATATCGTCTTCTCGAAGCCCGGGCTGGTCAGCATGCTCCTGCGGTCGGCATACCTCCAGCTGGAGCAGACCACGTCGGTTGCGGAATGCAATATTCCCTACAGCGAGGTGATCAACCTCGATGTGCGCGAATACGCCAACGGTGATATCATCATCGAAGACGGCACCTACGGCACCGAGATCTACAAGCTCTGCCAGGCGGAAGTGGGCCTGGAAGTGCTGAAGAAGGATGTCCGTGTAGGCATGATCACGAATCCGGGAGAGTATTTCGGCGAGATGAGCTTTATCCTGAACGAGCCCAGAGGAGCAACGATCCGTTCCGTCGGAAGGAGCGTGGTCGAAGTTATCCCGGTGGCCGAAGGGGGGCTCGAGAGGCTCATCAGCGAGAACCCGGAAGTTGCAAACAAGATCATCGACGCCCTGGCGCACAGGCTCCAGCAGGCCAACCTCATGATCGCCAAAAAACCGGAGTTCTGATAGCAGAAATTATCCGCCCTGTACCTGGCCGAGCAGCAGGGATTTTTCCTCGATGAGCGCTTTGATTGCAGGGATGGCCGCTTCTGCCTTTTTCCTGCCTTCAATGATCGTACTCTCTCCTTTATTGAATTCCAGCGCCCGGACCTGGTCGATGACCGGCTCGATGAGGATATCCGGTGTTATGTACATGAGCATGAGGCGGTTTTTCTGGTATTGCTGGATATTCGTCGCGCTGAGCATGATCTCGAAGATATTGAGCATATCGGCCTTGTTTTTCTTGACGAATCCTTTGCTTATGAGAGAACCGATCCTGTCTTTGCTCTCGTCTATCTGATCCTTCAGGGCGTTCAGCAGGTCATTCTCGCGAACCGGAACCGCCGTATCGCCGGATGTGCTTCTGAACATACCGCGCAGGCCCTTT
Organism: Syntrophaceae bacterium UBA6087; assembly: GCA_002448235.1. GTDB lineage: Bacteria > Desulfobacterota > Desulfomonilia > UBA1062 > UBA1062 > Phosphitivorax. The sequence goes on along the minus strand of DIXF01000018.1, from coordinate 39,688 downwards.
ATCCGCTCGGCTATCCTCTCCATAGGGAGTGCTGCGAGTACCCGGTCGATGACCCAGGAAGAGATGTCCTCATCGGCTTCGCCTTCCTTTTTCTGGGCAGTCACGATTGCTTTGCTCTGGGAGGAGGAAAGCTTGTCGGGCAGCCTTGAGTGAAGGTTGCAGGCGATGGTGATATCGGGGGAAAAAGATTTCAGGATGTCCAGGGGCAGAGGGTCAGAGACGCCTCCGTCCGTGAGTATCCTGTCGCCCAGAATAACGGGTCTGAAGATCCCGGGCATGGAGATGCTCGCCATTACGGCGTCAGCCAGAAGACCTTCCGAGATAGGCACGGTCTCTCCCGTGAGGATATCCGTAGCCACCGCAACATACGAAAGGGGGAGGTCCTCGATCTTTGTCTCGTGAAGCAGCGTCGTGAGAAATTTCCTGGCCCTCTTGCCTGCGAAGATCCCGGAAACCGGGAAGACCGGATCGGCATAAAAGCGCAGCGCCTCGATAAAGTTCAGGTCCGAGATGAGCCCTTTGAAGATCTCGAGTGAGCCGGCCGCATAAAAGGCTCCCACTGCGGCCCCGGCGCTGGAGCCGACGATTACGTCCAGGGGGATGTTGTGTTCTTTCAGGACTTCGAGGACCCCGATATGCGCCCCACCCATTGCCCCGCCGCTGTCCAGGGCGATCCCGATTGTTGGCCTTCCGCTCATGGTTTCTTCCTACTGGATTCGCGGTGGAGATGCAATTCTTTATCGGTTTTCCCAAGTAAAGAAAATATTGCGGGATTCCGAACACTTTCCCATGGATGCATATTGGCTGGGAAACGCGCCGCTGAAAGGACTGACCGGTTTCAAGAGGGTGGATACCCTTGACGGGATTCCGGTGAGCAGTCTGGTCTTTATCGACGACAAGACCCGCATAAGGTGGAAAGAGGTAAGCGGCCAGAGGGTATACATCGTATCCGATCTGCCCATATCCACGCCCTTGCCGGAGAAGGTGGTGGGCGTAATACCCCGGGATACCATGGTCATCAATGCCATCGCGGCATTGTACTCGGAGATGCGCGAGTGTTACGACGTGGAGGACAGGCTGATCAAGGCCCTCAATGAAAAAGAGCTGACGATCCAGGAGAAGCAGAAGATCCTCCTGCGTGACAGCAAGCGATACCAGGCCATGATCAAGAACGCCACCGACCTCATTTTTACCCTCGGTCCTGCCGGAAGGATCACGTTCAGCAACGAAACCATGAAGCGGTACCTTCGCGGCGGCAAGGATTCACTTGTTGGGAAGGCCTTCTCGGATTTTGTAGTCGACGAAGATAAAAAGGCCATCGCTGATATGGTCGGGAAAGGCTTTTCCAAAGGCGTGCCTTCGAAGATCGAGGTGAGGCTGCACCTGTTTAAGGGCGGTACCGGCATCTTCTCGCTCATGAGCACCCCTCTCTCCGAAGACGACCATGTCTACGCGCTGTCCGTAATAGGCCGGGACATAACGGATATACGTGCCATGCAGCACAGGCTTTCGCTGCAGGCAAAAGACCTCACCCTGATGATCAACGGCCTGTCCCATGAGCTGAGAAACCCTCTCATGGTGATCGGCGCCTATATGAAGAGGATTGAAAAGAACAGAGGCCTTCCCCATGCCGATTCCGTACACAACGCTCTCATAGGCATCAATTCATCGATTCAGAGGATTGAAGACATGATCGGCAGGATCGAGCAGTATGAGACCATGGTGAAACAGAAGGTCGCATACTCGGAGGTCGACATCAGAGGTACCATCCGCGGTGTACTGAAGGCGCACAAGATTCCCGTACCGGTGTCCTTCAAAGGCGGAACACGCCTGAAAGCCTTTACGGATGCCGAGCATATCAGGGATGCTTTTTTGAGGATACTGGACAATGCCGTTGAAACCGGCACGAAAAAAATCGACATCGCACTCTCGCGCCGTGAAGGGTATGCCTATGTTTCCACCCGGGACTATGGCCCGGGTATCACGGAAGACCCCGAAGCCCTGTTCGCGCCTTTCTTTTCCGGAGATCCCATGAAGATCGGCCTCGGCCTTACCGAAGCCCGGATAGCCCTGGCCAAGATAGGATCGGATATCGAGATCGTTCCACAGGCGGATCCCGGAGCCGTGTTTACCATGAAGATCCTCCTCGACAGAAGAAACACCCTGCGGGACGAATAGGCATTCACCGATCTTTTTCCCTCAGATCACTTGTTGAATACATATGTTCAAACGTTCATACGTTTCTGATATTATGCGTATTGGTATTCTGGGGGCCGGTTATCGTTTCTCGGCCGATCTTGTTCTATGCTATAATCCCGGATATCTTGATCCTTTGAAGGAGGCTTTATGGGTGAAGCAGAGATGATTCATGACGGGGTCTATCTGGTCGGCGGGTCTTCCCTGTCCCATTTTCAGGACGCGGCCGTTTTCATCGTAGACTGCGGCGGCGAGATCGTGATGATCGATTCCGGCGCAGGCAATGGCGCGAAGGCTATAGAGAAGAACATCCGGGACATCCCCCGCGACCCTTCACGGATATCGGCGCTGATTCTCACCCACTGTCACGTGGATCACATCGGGTCTGCAAAGTACTTCAAGGATGCATTTTCGTGCAGGATCGTGGCCCATGATCTCGACGCCGACGCCATAGAGTCCGGAGATCCGGTCAGGACCGCTGCATCCTGGTACAACACGAGGCTTCCCCGGCTGAAGGTCGATACGCGCCTCAAAGGCGAGCTCGAGAGGCTCGGTATAGGAGGCGAAGAAATCCGGTGCATCCATACTCCCGGCCATACGCCGGGCTCCATCTGCGTGTTTATCGACAGAAACGGGAAGCGGATCCTCTTCGGACAGGATATCCACGGCCCGTTCAGCGAAGACTTTGCCTCGGACATCGGAAGGTGGCGGGATTCCATGGAAAAACTCCTGGCACTGGAGGCGGACATCCTCTGTGAAGGGCATTTCGGGATCTTCAACGGGAAAAAGCGGGTCGAAGAGTACATCCGGGGATACCTGGACCAGTATGCGGGTGAATACTAGCCGCGCCGTCAGTCAAGGAAAGAGTGGTTGAGATCTACCCGGTTGATGATCAGGCCGTTTGTATCCATCTCGCGCAGGTTCCGGAGGATCGTTGCGTCGTCCGGCCTGAATTCAAGGGCTCTCAAAAAAACGCTTTGGGCCTCTCGGACATCGCCGAGATAACTCAGCACGAGGCCCAGGCAATTGTAATACGTGCCGATGTTCTTGCGCAGGACCTCCTTGAAGGTGTCATCAAGATAGATGTACGCGTTTCGCTCAAGCTGACCGCTTCTTTCAGATAGGTCGTGCCCGACTCGAGCAGCAGTACGTCAAAATCGCTGAACCCCGTGAACGAGGACCCCTCGACGGTTTGAGAGATATCACGGAGGATGAAGGCGGACAGGTCATACAGAATCCGTGCATGAAGCGGGTCGTTTCCATAGGTTAACTGTGGATCGGTATCTGCCGCGAGATTTGCGTACTTGACCTTCTCGAATATAAACTGGGTGGTCTTGTTGCTCTCGACGATCTCATCCATATCCTTTTCAGAAGGAATACCGGCAAGGGAGAATACCCGCCTGTTGTGGTTCATGGTGAGATACAGCGCATACTGGGCAGAGTCCTTGTACTGGTCGTCGTTCCACCCGGAAAAGAACGAGGTGATATTGTCCGGGAAGTAACGGATTCCCCGGGAGAGGACGTCGAGCCAGTAAGGATGCTCCTCATCGCCTGCGGCAACTGTCAGGGGCAGTGGAACGGTGACTGGAATAAAGGAATACAGGCTTGCGCCGGAAATGAATTTTATCAGCCCTGATAGGAATGTACGGCGCGTAACCGCATCATCCATGACCATCCTTGGTCCTCCCGCCATATGCTTTGTTACGGTTCTCTTCGGCCGGTTCTGCCCCATTCATGAATGGGAATCACTCTATCCAGGCGTGGGGGAAGGTTTGTCTTGACATTGAGAAGTATGTAAGATATCGAGCGTGAAATTATCTACTTGCATGAAATATTCTGCCCAAAAAAATTAGAGAGGTCATGAAAATGGGGAAGTCGTATAATATCGCATTGATACCGGGTGACGGGACAGGGCCGGAGGTGCTGCGGGAAGGAGTCAAGGTTCTCGAGGCCGCTGCCGCTGCCGAAGGTTTGAAGCTCAATTTCACATCCTATGATTTCGGAGGCGAACGGTACCTGAAGACCGGTGAGATTCTCCCGGAAAGCGCCATCGGCGAGTTCAGAAAGCACGACGCCATGTATCTCGGGGCCATCGGGCACCCGGACGTCAAGCCGGGCATCCTGGAAAAGGGCATCCTGCTCACGATCAGGTTCGAACTCGACCAGTACATAAACTTACGGCCCGTAAAACTTTACCCGAACGTGGAGACCCCGCTGAAGGACAAGGGACCCGAGCATATCGATTACGTCGTTGTCCGGGAAAACACGGGCGATCTCTATACCGGCGCGGGCGGAGTCAGCATGAAAGGGACGCCGCATGAGATGGCGGTCCAGACGATGATGTACAACCGCCACCAGGTGGAGCGCTGCCTCAGGTACGCCTTCGAGTACACGAGAAAGAGAAACAAGAGAAAGACGTTAGGCCTCGTGGGCAAGACGAATGTCCTGACCTATGTCTACGACCTGTGGGAGCGCGTGTTCCACGAGATCGGCGGAAAAGAGTACTCCGACGTCAAGCGCGAGTACTACAACGTGGATGCCACCTGCATGTGGATGGTCAAGAGCCCGGAGTGGTTCGATGTCCTGGTGACCGGCAACATGTTCGGCGACATCATTACCGACCTCGGAGCCATCACGCAGGGCGGCATGGGTATCGCTGCCGGAGGGAACATCAATCCCGAGGGCGTCTCCATGTTCGAGCCCATCGGCGGCTCAGCGCCCAAGTACACGGGCCTGAACGTCATCAATCCTCTTGCCGCTGTCAGCGCGGGCCAGATGATGCTTGAGACGCTCGGCGAGGAAAAGGCGGCGGCACGGATCGAGAAGGGGATCGTCAAGGCACTCGAGAACGACATCAAATCTTTGGCGGCAGGCCATATGGGGCTCTCGACAACCGGGATCGGCGACAAGATAGCTTCGTACGCAACAGAGTAGCCGGAAGGCAGGATCAGCCCGTGAATCCCAGTTGCGAAGATACCTGCTGGGAGGTGAACCTGACTGCGTCGATGATGTCTTCGCGGCGCTTCGCTATCGTGTAAGGGTTGCCCGTGATCGCAAAACCTGCAATGACCCCTCCTGCATGGTTGAAGATCGGGCCGCCGATTCCGGCGAGTCCGTTGATGGACTCCTGGTTGTCGAAGCTCACCCCTTCGGCCTTTACCCTGCCAAGCTCCGTTACGAAGCCTTCCCGGGAGATAATGGTGTTCGGGGTGAAGCGCTCGAACCGGTACCCGGCCAGCAGCGTATCCCGCCTGGCCTCATCCATGAAGGCGAGCAGCACCTTGCCGACGCAGGTGGAGTGAGTCGGGATGACAGATCCCGCCTGGGGAAACACCATATAGCGGTTCCCCGGCTCGATGCGCATGACGATGGTGACATGATCGCCTACCAGCATGCCCACGTTGACCGGCTCCATGAACTGGAAGCAGAGGCGCTCCATCCAGGCCCGGGCAATGGTGACCAGGTCCATGTTCGTGGCGCACTTCATGCCGAGCTGAAAGATCTGCGGCCCGAGCCGGTACTTGCCCGCAAAAGGGTCCTTTTCCAGATACCCTATTGAGACGAGCGTCGACACGATGCTCGCGACAGTCGTTTTCGCCAGCCCCAGCTTGCGCGAGAACTCGGTGATGCCGAGCGGCTTTTTTTCGTCGATAAAAAGGGCGAGGATATCGGATGCCCGCTTGATGGATTGGATGAGTCGCTTCTGTTTCTGCATGTATCTTTTTCCGTCAGGCCTCTGCTTTTCCCCGGTGGCGCGAAAGGGATAAACTCCCCGGGGGATCGGTTTTCAATATAACAATTTAATTGATTCATTGGCAAGGGAAGTATACAATAAAAGAACACAGTACGACAATATCGAACAATAAGCTTTGAAAGGTGGACTATGGAAGGGATAGGGGCATTTCAAAGGGTTGTCGACGATCCGGACGGATACCTCAAGACGCTGAAAACCCGGAAAAACATTCTCGGCTACTGCTGCAGCTACACCCCGGAGGAGATCATCCATGCGGCGGGCATCCACCCGCTCCGGCTCTTCGGATCAAAGGAAGAGAGCAATCTCGCGGACAAGCACCTCCAGTCGTACTGCTGCTCGCTGGTGAGGAACGTCCTGTCCGAAGCGCTTTCGGGCAGGCTGAATTACCTCGACGGTGCGGTCTTCCCCCACACCTGCGATACCATCCAGCGGCTCTCGGATATCTGGAGGCTGAACACCTCGTTCAAGTTCTTCAGCGATATCGTGCTCCCGGTCAAGCTCACCACGGACAGCGCGCGGGAATACTTCGAGGCGGTTCTGAGAAAGTTCAAGGCAGAGCTTGAAAAAGGCTTCTCCATAACCATTACCGACGAAGCGCTGCATGCATCCATCCGCACGTACAACACCATCCGCACCGCGCTCAAGGACATCTATGAGCTCCATGCGAAAAACCCCGGAATACTGCCGGGCAGCGCCCTGAATGCGTGCGTGATGGGATCCATGATCCTCGAGAGGCAGGAAGCTGCGGAACTTCTGGAAGGCCTTGCAGATGATCTGAAGATCAAGACGGCGGCTGCTGATCCTTCGCGGAAGCGGGTCATGCTCGCAGGCAGCGTATGCAGCCAGCCCGACGTCTACTCCCTGATCGAGCGCTCCGGGGCCGACGTGGTCTGGGATGACCTGTGCACCGGCTCCCGGTACTTCGAGGGCACTGTGGGTGAAGAGAGCGACCCCATCACGGCTGTAGCGGAGCGGTATTACAACAGGATCATCTGCCCGGCCAAGCATTCCTCCGTGACCGCACGGGGCAACAATCTCGTGAAAAGCGCCATCGATCGCAAGGTCCAGGGCGTCATTTTCCTCATGCTCAAGTTCTGCGACCCCCATGCCTTCGATTATCCCTATCTCAAGGAATACCTGGACAGGGAAAACATCCCGAACATGCTCCTGGAGATAGAAGGCCAGCTCCCCCCCGAGGGGCAGCTCCTGACCCGGTTCGAAACCTTCGTCGAAATGCTGTAAGATAATAATAGGGCGGCCGTATCGGGCCGCTTATCAGAGGTGATGCAATGAGCTCAAGCGGCACGGATAAAAAGAAAAAGAAGATGAGATCCGCCACCCGGATGCGCGAGATCATGACCGATTACTACATCAATGCCAAAACCGCGTCCCAGACCGGGAAAAAGGTTGCCTGGATCACGAGCGGAGGCCCGGTGGAGCCGCTCATCGTCATGGACGTGATCCCCGTGTATCCCGAGAATTACGGCGCCATGATCGGCGCCTCGCACATGGGCGGCGACCTCTGCGCCAAGGCCGAGGGCATGGGCTACAGCACCGACCTCTGCTCTTACGCCCGTGCGGACATCGCCTGCGCCATCGAGAACGGCGGGCCCATCGGCGGCCTGCCCAGGCCGGACATGCTGGTCTGCTGCAACAACATCTGCGGCACCGTGCTCAAATGGTACGAGGTCCAGGCGCGGTACTTCGACGTGCCGCTGTTCATCCTCGATACGCCGTTCTGCCATACCGAGTTCCCGGACCAGGCCAGAAATTACGTGCGCAAGCAGTTCGACGAGTACATCGCCTTCCTGGAGAACGCCTGCGAAAAGCCCTTCGACATGGAAAAGAGCATCGAGGTGGGACACCTCTCGGTGGAAGGCCAGAGGCTCTGGCAGGCCGTCCTCGATACAGCCGCGCACAAGCCCGCTCCCATCACCGCGTTCGACGCGTTCTTCTTCCTTGCCCTCATCGTCACCCTGCGCGGCACGCAAGTGACCGTGGACTTCTATAAGGAGCTCCTGGCCGAGATGAACGAACGGCTCGATGCGGGCATCTATGCCATCGAGAACGAAAAATACCGGATCCTGTGGGACAACCTGCCCATCTGGTACCGCCTGAAGTGGCTCTCAGATACGTTCGCGTCCCACGACGCGTGCCTGGTGGCGGACACCTACACCACGGCCTGGTGCGGCTCCATGAAGTTCATCGACGAGAACAACTTCTTCGAATCCATCGTCGAGGCATACACCCGCATCTACCTCAATATCGGGATCGACGAGATGGCCAAGACCGTGTTCGAGATGATCGACAAATACCAGGTGGACGGCCTGGTCATCCATTCAAACCGGAGCTGCAAGCCCTACTCATTCGGGCAGTACGATATCCAGAGGATGGTCCAGGAGCAGAAGGACCTGCCCTGCATGGTCATCGAGTCGCACATGACCGACGAGCGGACCTTTTCCGAAAGCCAGGCCAAGACCAGGATCGACGCTTTCATGGAGATCATCAAGCAGAAAAAGGGCTGATCTCTCGCCTGCCAAAGCTCACACGAGCAGTTTCCCCCGAGCCGTCGATAGCGGTTTCCGTACCGGGGCTTCTGCGCGCGCTCCATTTCGCACCTTTCTCCACGGATCCGTCAGCAGCCTCTGCCGTGCCCTCGATGGAATCCCCGTTAATCCGGCCTTCATACCGGACGGCAACCATGCGCCCGTTTACAATCCTGTCTGCGGTGAACTTCAGGGTATTGCCCGAGAGCACGACGTCCCGGATGGGCAGATCCGAGCCTCCCTCGCTGAGCACGCCGCCGACCTTCTGGAACTTCTGATCCACGTTCAGTACGAAGGTTTCGTCTCCGGTCCGGGACGGCATCGTCCATTCCCATGTCCCCGTTGCATTCGCCGGGATTACCCAGTAGTAGATCGAATGACCTTCCACCTCTGCGTCCTGGTCGGCTTCCCATTCTCCCATGTCGAAATCATGTGACACCACCCGCGATCCGGGCTTCAATTCGCGAAGGAGCTTCGGCCGGAGGTCAAGATTGACCGACGGAAGCAGGTAAAGGGTCACGACCGATGCCTTGCTGAAGTCGGTTTTGAACAGGTCCTGGTTCAAAAACCGTACCCGGTTTGTTACTCGGGCTTTTCTTGCGTTTTCATTGCTCTCCCTGATGCGCTCCGGATCGAGGTCTATCCCGACTCCCCCGGCTCCCATCTTCTCTGCTGCGGTAATGACGATGCGGCCGTCGCCGCACCCAAGATCGTACACGGTATCCTCACTGCAGACATTGGTCATTTCCAGCATTTTCATGACTACATTCTCCGGCGTCGGAACATAGGGTACATCCAGGTCTTCCGAATCGATCGACAACGCCACCCCTGAAGGAGCGGACGGCGGCGTTCCGTCCGGAGGCAGGCTGTATGCGTCGTTTGCCTGTACGCTCCCGAGGAAGAGCATTATGAGCATAAGCAAGACCGGATATGTCTTTCTCATGAGTGTATTCTCCTTTCCTTATGGTTTCTTTCTCCATGATTTCCGCATCATCAGCAGGGGGATGCCGGCCAGCAGGACGGCTACTCCCAGGAGAGAGCCTTTGCCCGTGTGGATCAGGCTGGAGTGAAGCATGTATACGCAGGCAGCGCAGAACATCAGCGGAGTGAAAGGGTACAACGGCACGCGGAATGGCCGGATCGCGTCTCTGTCCTTGTAGCGCAGCACGAAGACCGAGATGCCGACGAGGAGCAGAAAGAACCAGAACACGGGCGCGGTATATTCGACCATCATGGTAAAGCCGCTTCGCGTCCCTGTGCCCAGGAGAACCAGCACGAGGGATATGGCGCCCTGCAGCAGGAGCGCGTTTACCGGTGTATCTCCGGGCTGACGCCATCGGCCCAGGAAGCCCAGGGGCTCGAAATTCTTTCCCAGCGCATAATTCGTCCGGGCACCGGTGATGATCGCTGCGTTCATCGTGCTCAGGGCGGCCAGAATGACCAGCAGGCTGATGAATTTGGCGCCGCTCGCGCCGAAGGCAATGTTCATCATATCCGCGGCAATGGCATCGGACCTCGACATGGCGGGGAGCCCAAGGCTGTACATGAACGCGCTGTTTATGAGGAGATAGATAATCGTTATCAGGGCGATGCTGTAGACCAGCACCCTCACCATGCTCCTGTTCGGGTCGCGGACCTCCGCTGAAAGGTATGCTGCCTCGTTCCATCCGCCATAGGTGAGCAGTACGAAGATCATTGCCTTCCCCATGGCCGGACTTTCCGAAAGAGATGACGGTCCCTGCACCGCGGCATGATTGGGGAACGAGAAGCCGTACCCCACTGCCGCAACGAACAGGAGTCCCAACAGGATCCCCGATATGAGCACTCTCTGCATCCACTTGCCCTGCCGGATGCCGGTCACGTTGACGACCGTCATGACCATGATGATGAACGCGGCATAGTAGGATGCCGAAAACGTCCCGAGCCGGTAGACCTCGGAGGCATAATCCCCGATCAGAAAGGCCACCATGGCGATGGACCCTGTCTGGATGACCGCCAGCCGCGCCCAGGCAAAGAGGACGCCGGGCGCGTTGCCGAAAGCCCTTGTGAGATAATGGAAATCTCCTCCTGCATGGGGAAAGGCGGTGGTGAGCTCGGCGTAGCACAATGCGCCCAGAAGGGATATCCCTCCGCCCAGCACCCAGACAAGGATGACCATGCTCTCGCTCCCGGAGCTGGCTGCAACCATGGAGGGAGTCTTGAAGATGCCGACCCCGACTACGATCCCTACGATAATGGCAACCGCGTCAGCGATGGAGAGGGTTTTCCTCGGATTGCCGTCAGACATGTCAATTCTCCTGTGTGTACCTCTCCGATCTCATTGAAGAGATAGAAAAGCAGGATTTCGTTTCCCCGGCAGGGAAGCCCTCACCATGGCAGAATCGAAAGGAACAGCAAGGCCCTTTGGTAAACCTATACGCAACAGGATAACGCAGACATCTCTTTTCTAATGATAAATAGAACCCGGACGGCCTTTGACAAGGGCAGGGAGGCCTTACCCCGGGAAAATCACCATAAAAGGCCGGGCAAACAGGCTTTAAAAACATTTCCGGTGGAGAGCCGCGCTTTCTTCGGATCGAGGCTTCACCATCCAAGCCGTATACTCATAATCATGAGAAGTGAGGATCGGATCTGGATGGGCTGGGGAGATAAAGAAGGGATTGTACGGAAAAGAGACTGGTCGGGCCAATGGATTCAACTGGTGATTCGTGACCTGAATTTACAACAGCCCTGTGGCCATGCCTGCTCCAATGATGGCGAGCATGATCCCGACGATCCTCTGGACGGATCCGAAGGTCACTTTCTTCATGAGGCGGCTCCCCGCAAATGCGCCGAGGAACGCGGCAATGGTCGCGGCGATGACCAGTCTCCCTGTCTCTGAAGAGAGCAAGCCCGGCTGCAGGGAAAACATGCCCGCTCCGTAGACCATGATTCGCGAGATATCCACGATCACTGCGGAGACCGTGCTGGTGCCGATAAAGGCATCCCTGTCCAGTCCTGCGTTTACAAGGAATACTGCCCGCAATGCCCCCTGATGGCCGGAAAGACCGCCGAAGAACCCCGATACAATGCCTCCCGGTATGAGGTATTTCCTCTCCAGCTTGAGACCTCCGATCCCGGGTGCAAGCTCGAAGGACGAGAACCCGATGATGAGAACCCCGATGATGAGCTTTATGAGGGTAACGGTATGTTCGTCGCCGCTGATGGTATACTTCGCCAGGGGCGGCAGGCCCGAGAAATATTCCAGGAGCATCGCGCCCGCAACAGCTGCGACGGCGCCGGGGACGGCGAACCTCGCCACGACCCTGAAATCGGCATTCCTGCCCACCAGCAGGACCTTGAACAGGTTGTTGGCGAGGTGGACTACGGCCGTTGCGGCGATTGCGACCGGGACAGGAAAGAACAGGGCGAAAGCGGGCATGAGGACGGTGCCGAGCCCGAAACCTGAAAACAGGGTAAGCATGGATACCAGTGCGGCTGCGAGGCATATGACGAGATATTCCATGAAAATCCCCCAATACCCTGTTGATTATGCAATAGGATCTGTGAGAGATAAATCAAGCGGCAGTTGCGAACGGGATATTCCCGGTGCGCGGCGATGAGAATCGTCCGTATCGCCGGGCGCGCCGGGGATGGTTCCCCTGCGCCGGGGGAGGTGGATAACATGCTCCGCTGATCTATAAAAATAGAAGGAGCATGCGTCCGATTGCGAGAGTTTTTATAAACGGGAAAGGAGCCTGGAAGTGGAAAAAACAGTTCTGTTCGAAGTGAAAGACGGGATAGCGGTGATAACGCTCAACCGGCCCGAACGGCATAATTCTTTCTGTCAGGATTTGCTTGTCAATCTCTATAACTGTATCGATGAGGCGGCCGGTAACCCGCAAGTCAGGGTTGCGGTTCTGACGGGGAACGGCAAGTCGTTCTGCTCGGGCATAGACCTGAGTATCATCGGCAAGGAGAACCTCCTGGACCCGCGCGGCGACGGCAAGGAGCTGCCGGACGTTCTGGGAAGCTGCAAAAAGCCAATCATCGGGGCGATCAACGGCAACGCGATCACCGGCGGCTTCGAGCTCGCTCTGAACTGCGACTTTCTCATCGCCTCGGAGAACGCACGGTTTATCGACTCCCATGCAAAGGTCGGCATCCACCCGGGATGGGGCATGACGCAGCTCCTGCAGCAGGCGGTCGGCCGGCGGATGGCAAAGCAGATGTCCTTTACCTGCAAGCCCCTCTCCGCCCGGGATGCGCTGCGGGCAGGCCTGGTAAACGAGGTTGTCCCCCACGCGGAGCTGATGCCCAGGGCCATGCAGATAGCAAAAGATATCTGCGAGGTGAACCCCGAGATCATGCACCGGATGAAGGAGCTCATCGAGCTGCGGGACGAGGTCTCTTTCAACGAGGCGTTCCGGCGCGAGCGGGAAGGCTTCCACGACTTCGTCAGGAAGGCGAAAGAACTCTTCGGCGGATAAGGTGCACAAAACGGAGGTCTGGCGTGTATGAGTAACGTGATACAGCTCCTGGGGTGGATCATGGCTGCAGGGGTGCTGGCTGCGGTCTCGACGTTTTTCCTGAAGCAGATCGGCAGGGAATACGTGAAGAAGCTGCCTTCAAAGTATGCCGGATTTGCAGACTCGTACCGGAACTTCATGAAATTCATGGTCAGAAACCACCGGTACTTCGGTTTTGCCTCGCTCTCGATCCTGCCGGTCCATGCCTTCCTCGTCATATCGCAGTCCGTGCTTTCCCTGACCGGGCTCGTCGCGGGCTTTGCCCTGCTGGCGGCAGCCATTGCCGGGATTTACGGCGTGTATTTCAAAAAGGTCATCCGCTCGGGATGGCTGCCCGTACACAGGGCCTTCGGACTCGTTCTCTTCCTGGCGGCGCTCGTCCATATCGTTTTCAAAGGATACTTTTTTCTCGAATAAAGTTCATTTATTGGAAGCTGTTCACCGTCGATGCATCTTAAGGGAAAAACCACGACGTTCATTTATTCCGATACGGCTGTCAACCCTATGAAAATTCGCAGAATATGGACCAATCACTCTGTTGACACCGTACAATATATATGATCTACATGGAGGTTACCAATTCCCCTTGAGGTGATAAAAAATGGAAGAGAATGATCTTAAGCTCATTCGAAAGCTCATTCCAAAGGATCCGGAACTGAAAACGCTTTGGGATGAGCACCTCGAATATGAAGAAAAACTGGATCAGTTGAACAAACGGAGATACCTGAGCACTGAGGAAGACATCAGGAGAAAGGAACTCCAAAAGCTCAAGCTCAAAGGCAAAGACAAGATAGCAGAGATATTGCGGGCACACCGCGATTCTTAAAAAAAAGATCTCGAACACTGAATTGAGGTAATGAATGAAGAAGATTTCGGGGGCTCAGGCGTTTATAGAAGCCCTGCGCCAGGAAGATGTCAAGGATGTTTTCGGGTATCCGGGCGGAGCGGTACTCGACATTTTTGACGCGATCATGGATGCCGACGACATCCGGTTTATTCTCACGCGACACGAACAGGGAGCGGTCCACGCCGCCGACGGGTATGCCCGCGCAACGGGCCGCGTAGGCGTTTGCGTGGTAACCTCCGGTCCCGGCGCCACGAACACGGTTACCGGCATCGCTACCGCATGCATGGATTCCATCCCGCTCGTGGTTTTCACCGGCCAGGTCTCGACGCATCTCATCGGGAACGACGCTTTCCAGGAGGCGGACATCGTCGGGATCACCAGGCCGTGCACCAAGCACAACTACCTGGTCAAAGACATCGAGGACCTGGGGAAAGTCATCAAGGAAGCATTCTACATCGCCCGGACCGGACGGCCGGGGCCGGTGCTCGTGGATATCCCCAAGAACATCCAGCAGAGCATGGTGGGTTTCAAGTACCCGGACACGGTGCGGATGGAAAGCTACAGCCCGACCTTCAAGGGGCACATCGGCCAGATCAAGCGCATCCTGAGCGTTATCCTCAAGAGCAAGAAGCCGGTCATCTATGCCGGCGGGGGAGTCATCCTCTCCAACGGCTCCGAAGAGCTCACGGCCTTTGCCAGGGCTATGAAGATCCCGGTGACCACAACGCTGATGGGCATGGGGTGTTTCCCTTCGGGTGATCCGCTGTCGCTCGGCATGCTCGGCATGCACGGCACCTATGCCGCGAACCTCTCTGTCACGAACTGCGACTGCCTCATCGCCATGGGTGCCCGCTTCGACGACCGGGTGACCGGCAAGGTCGATGATTTTGCGCCCAAGGCCAAGATCGTCCATATCGACATCGACCCGACCTCCATCAGTAAGAACGTCCGGGTCGACCTCCCCATCGTGGGCGACTGCAGGTCGGTGCTCAAGGACATGCTTTCCGAGCTTGCCCGCAAACCTGACGAGGTCTCCGAGCTCCACTCCCAGATCGCGCAGTGGCTCGATCAGACGGCTGCCTGGAAGCGCGAGCAGCCTTTGCGGTACTGCCAGGGCGAGGATGTCATAAAGCCCCAGTACGTCGTCGAGATGATCGACGAGCTCGCCCCCGACGATGCCATCATCTCCACAGAAGTGGGCCAGAACCAGATGTGGACAGCCCAGTTCTACAAATTCAACGAGCCGAGGCTCTTCCTCACCTCCGGAGGGCTGGGGACCATGGGATACGGATTTCCTGCGGCCATCGGAGCGCAGGTGGCATATCCCGGCCGTACGGTCATCGATATCGCGGGCGACGGTTCGATCCAGATGAATATCCAGGAGATAGCTACGGCAGTGCAGTATAATCTCCCGGTCAAGGTGATGATCCTCAACAACGGCTACCTGGGCATGGTGCGCCAGTGGCAGTCATTGTTCTACAAAGGGCGCTATTCCCATACCTCCATGGCCGTGTCTCCCGATTTCGTGAAGCTGGCAGAGGCCTACGGAGCCCATGGTATCAGGGTTGAAAAGCCCTCAATGGTCAAGGATGCCATACGCCGCGCCCTCGAGATCAAGGGGCCGGTGTTCGTGGATTTCGTGGTTCATCCCGAAGAGGACGTGTACCCCATGGTTCCTGCCGGGGCACCCATCTGCAACATGCTTCTCGTGTGAGGGATATCTTTATGAGGCACGCAATTTCAGTTCTTGTGGAAAACCAGGCAGGGGTACTTTCCCGGGTCGTGGGGCTGTTTTCCGGCAGGGGATTCAACATAGAATCCCTCTCGGTCGCTCCGACGCTGGACCCGTCAAAGTCGAAGGTCATCATCACCACCACCGGCAACGAGCAGGTCCTCGAGCAGATCAAGAAGCAGCTGAACAAGCTCATCAACGTCATCAAGGTTGTGGACTGCGCCGGCAAAGACTATGTCGAGAGGGAAATGATCGTTATAAAGGTAAAGGCCGAGCAGGAAACCCGTGCAGAGGTCTTAAGGATTGCGGAAATATTCAGGGCAAAGGTCATCGATATATCCCCGAACTCATATACCTTGAGCCTCACGGGAGATAAGAGCAAGCTCGAAGGCTTCATCGAGATACTTACCCCCATCGGGATACTCGATTTCGTCCGCACCGGAACGGTAGTCATGGAAAGAGAAATGCAAGGAAGGAGGAAGTTGTCATAATGAAGGTCTACTACGATAAGGATGCCGATCTGAAGCTCATCAAGTCAAAGAAGGTTGCAGTCATGGGGTATGGCTCCCAGGGCTTTGCCCATTCCAATAACCTCAAGGAGTCAGGGGTAAACGTGGTCATCGGACTCCGGGAAGGAAGCCTTTCCAAGAAAAAGGCCGAAGGTGCCGGGCTCAAAGTCATGACCACCTCCGAGGCCGCGAAGTGGGCCGACGTGATTATGATCCTTCTTCCGGACGAGCTCCAGGCAGGCGTCTATGCGGCCGATATCGAGCCGTACCTGAAAAAAGGCAAGTATCTCGTCTTCGCACACGGGTTCAACGTCCACTACGGCCAGATCAGGCCGCCCGAGGGTGTAAGCTGCTTCATGGTGGCCCCGAAATCGCCCGGCCACATGGTGCGCTATGAATATACCCAGGGCAGGGGCGTGCCCATGCTCATCGCCGTGGAAAAGGACGTGAAGGGCGACACCAAGGACCTCGCTCTTTCGTATGCATGTGCCATCGGCGGCGGCAAGGCCGGCATCCTCGAAACCACCTTTGCCGAGGAAACAGAGACCGACCTCTTCGGCGAGCAGGCCGTATTATGCGGCGGTGCGACGGCGCTTATCCAGGCCGGTTTCGAAACGCTGGTCGAGGCAGGCTACGCGCCCGAGATGGCGTACTTCGAATGCCTGCACGAGCTCAAGCTCATCGTGGACCTCATCTACGAAGGCGGGATCTCGAACATGCGTTACTCCATCAGCAACACTGCCCAGTACGGCGACCTTACCCGCGGGCCCCGCGTCGTGACCGACGAGGTCAAGCAGACCATGAAAACCATCCTCAGGGAAATCCAGGACGGCAGCTTCGCCAAGGAGTGGATCCTTGAGAACAGGGCCGGACGGCCGATGTTCAATGCCCTGACGAAAAAGGGCGAGGCCCACCAGATCGAGAAGGTGGGCGAGAAGCTCAGGGCAATGATGCCCTGGATCCAGAAAGACCGGAAGGTCAACAAGAAGGAGAACTAGGTGAAAATCCGCAAAGAGGGTCTTCCCTTCATTTTTATATCCGGCCTGATCTCGCTGCTCCTGTTCCTGACCAGGCTCCGTATTTTTGCGCTCGCCCCGGTGATGTTCGTGGTCTGGTTTTTCCGCGATCCGGAGCGGGTGGTACCAGCGGGGGGAGACACCGTGCTGTCGCCTGCGGACGGGAAGATCATCGACATTGCGGAGACAGAAGACGAGTTCGTGGGCAAGTGCACCAAGGTCGCGATCTTCATGTCCGTGTTCAACGTGCACGTGAACCGCTTTCCTGTGAGCGGCGTGGTCGTGGAGAAGCGCTACCGGCCGGGGAAGTTCCATATGGCTCATCTGGGCAAGAAGACCGAAGCCAACGAGCGCATGATGCTCTATATCAAAAATGAAGACGGAACATACCGGGTCGACCAGGTCGCGGGCCTCATAGCCAGGCGGATATCCTGCTTCCCGGAAGTCGGCGACACGGTGACGGCCGGCGAGAGGATGGGGCTCATCCGGTTCGGATCGCTGCTGGAGTGCTTCATGCCTCCGTCCATGAAGGTCGTCGTGAACAAGGGGGATACGGCCGTTGCAGGTGAGACCGTCCTCGGGAGGAAAGAGATATGAACAGAAGGCACAGGCAGAAGATTGCGGAAAATAAGCGCAGGGTCCCGTTCCTGCCCAACTTCATCACCACCATGAGCCTTTTCTGCGGTTTTTACTCCATATCGTTTGCCCTGAAAGGGAGGTTCGTCATGGCGGCCGTCCTGATCCTCATCGCCGGCTTTATCGACGGAATCGACGGCAGAGTGGCACGGGCGACCAACTCGGAGTCCCCCTTCGGCAAGGAATACGATTCCCTGTGCGACCTGGTGGCGTTCGGCGTGGCGCCCGCCCTCATGGCCTACCTCTGGCAGGTCAACCAGTTCGGGCGCCTGGGCTTTATCGCGAGCTTTCTGTTCGTTGCCTGCGGGGCTTTACGGCTTGCCAGGTTCAACACCGAAGTATCGCACGACAATTCCTCGTTCACGGGTCTCCCCATCCCCATGGCGGCGGCAGCCGTCTGCGGCGTCGTGCTCTTTTCCGGGATCGTCGGCTACATACCTCCCGCAATCATCCTGGTCGGCATGTATATCCTCGCCTTCCTCATGGTGAGCACGATCCGGTATCCCAGCTTCAAGCACATCACGTACATCCAGGCCCATCCCTTCCAGCTCCTGGTCGCCGGTCTCCTGGTTCTCGTGGTCGTGGCATTGAATCCCGAAGTGATGATCTTTGCGCTGACCATGCTGTTCATTGTCGGCGGACTGATCTGGAACGGGGCAATGCATGTCCGCGAGTATCTCAAGGAAAGGAAGGAAGAGAAAGGAACCGTGAACGATCGCGCCGCAGGGGAAAACAACCGGGTGTGACAGCGGGTACCCGCTGTATCCGCTTCACGAGCACGCGATCCATTCTCTCGCCGGCAGGAAATCAAAACCGACATTCGATATTTTGCACACAGGAGGAAAGACGACATTGGGATTGACCATAGCTGAAAAGATACTCGCGGCCCACACGGATGCGAGGGGCATCGAACCGGGCGACATCATCAAGGTGAACCTGGATGTCGCGCTATCGAACGACATCACCGCGCCGATCGCCATCAGGGAATTCGAGGCAAAGTCTGCGGGCAGGCTTGCCGACTCGGACAAGATCGTGTTCGTCCTCGACCACTTCACGCCGAACAAGGACATCGCTTCGGCCAACCAGTGCAAGATGGTCAGGGACTTCGCCAGGAAGCACGAAGTGAAGAATTTCTTCGACGGCGGCGACGCCGGCGTCGAGCATGCCCTGCTTCCCGAGAAGGGCCTGGTGCTGCCCGGGGACATGATCATCGGCGCGGACAGCCACACCTGCACCTACGGCGCACTGGGCGCTTTCGCAACCGGCGTCGGCAGCACCGATCTGGCCGCCGCCATGCTCACGGCCCAGGCCTGGATGAAGGTGCCCGAGAGCATGAAGTTCATCTTCAAAGGCGACCTCCTCCCCTGGGTCGGCGGCAAGGATCTTATCCTTTACCTCATAGGGAGGATCGGCGTGGACGGCGGCCTCTACCGCGTGCTCGAGATCGAGGGACCGGCAATAACCTCCCTGGATGTGAGCAACCGGCTGACCATGTCGAACATGGCCATCGAGGCGGGCGCCAAGGCAGGGATCATCAAGGCGGACGAGAAGACCGTCGCGTACGTCAAACAACGGGCAAAAAGGCCCTATACGGTCTACGAGAGCGATGCGGACGCACGCTATGAATCGATTACCGAGTTCGACTGCGCGAACATCGAGCCCCAGGTAGCGTTCCCTCACCTGCCCGAAAACGCCAGGCCTGTCAGCGAGGCGGGAGAGGTAAGGATCGACCAGGTGGTCATCGGCTCCTGTACGAACGGCAGGATCGAAGACCTGCGCGTTGCCGCCGGGATCTTGAAGGGGCAGAAGGTCGCCAGGGGACTCCGCTGCATCGTGCTGCCGGCAACGCCCGAAGTATTCCTGCAGGCGGAAGCCGAAGGCCTCATCAGGACCTTCCTGGAGTCCGGCGCCATCATAGGCCCTCCCACCTGCGGACCGTGCCTCGGCGGCCACATGGGAATACTCGCCAAGGGCGAGAAGTCCCTGGCCACGACGAACCGCAATTTCGTCGGACGGATGGGCGACCCGGCAAGCGAGGTCTACCTTTCAGGTCCGGCTGTGGCGGCGGCTTCGGCAGTTACCGGCAAGATATCTTCGCCTGAGGAGGTGGCATCATGAAATTTCACGGACGGGCATACCGCTTCGGAAACGACGTGGACACCGATGCCATCATCCCTGCGCGTTACCTGAACATGTCGGACCCCGAGCATCTGGGAAAGCACTGCATGGAAGACGCGGACCCGGGTTTCGCTTCCAGGGTACGGAAGGGCGATATCATCGTAGCGGGCAAGAACTTCGGATGCGGATCTTCGCGGGAGCATGCCCCCATCGCCATCAAGGCCTGCGGGGTGAGCTGCGTTATCGCATCGAGCTTTGCCCGGATCTTTTTCCGGAACAGCTTCAATATGGGCCTGCCCATATTCGAATCGGACGAGGCATCGGCCGAGATCAAAGAAGGGGACAGCGTCGAGGTGGAGGCCTCCACCGGCGTAATCACCAACCTGACCTCCGGGAAAAAGTACACCGCAAAACCCATTCCGGCATTCATGCAGCAGCTCATCGAAGACGGCGGCCTCATGGAGCACATCCGGAAAAGGGGCGGGATCTAGAGCCGGGGGCTCACGCGTTTGAGAATGTCCATCCCCTGATTTATTATTTTGAAGTGGGAACAGGGGGACTCATCCCCCTGGTGAAGCTTCTGGAAGGAGCGAAAGGAATATCATGACACCAGGCTATCGCGTTGCTGTCGTGGGAGCTGAAACGCCGGCCGGAGCCGAAGTCGTACGGATCCTCGAAGAGCGGAACTTCCCGGTCAGGGAGCTCGTTCCCCTGGAGAAAAAGGGATCGGCTATGGGGTGCGTCCAGTTCATGAACCAGGATATCCCGGCACGGTATCTCGACGGGAAATCGTTCGACGGCATCGACATCGCCATATTCGTCGCAGGGAGCAGGGTAAGCCGGGAGTTTGTCCGGACCGCGGCGGAAAAGGGAGCCGTGGTGATCGATACCTCCGATGCCTTCCGCATGGAAGAAGACGTACCGCTCGTCGTTCCTGAAATCAATCTCCACAGGATGGCCGGACACAAAGGCGTCATAGCCTGTCCGGGCGCTTCCGCGATCCAGCTGGCGCTGGCGCTCTATCCGATCCACAAGAAGGCCGGGGTCAGAAGGGTTATCCTCTCCACGTACCAGGCGGTCTCGGATGCGGGAGAAGGGGCCATGAACGAGCTTACCGAGCAGATAGCCGATCTGTTCAACTTCCGCGAAACGCAGTCGTCCGTGTTTCAGCACCAGATAGCGTTCGATGCGATCCCCCAGGTGGGCGGCTTTCTCGATAACGCCTACACCACGGAAGAAATGCAGATCATCGGAGAGACGAAAAAGGTCCTGGATGGAGACAAGATCAGGATCTCTGCAACCACGGTCCACATTCCGCTGTTCTTTTCGCATTCGCAGTCGGTGAACATCGAGACCATCCGGAAGATCTCCCCCGAACAGGTGAGGACCGTGCTGAAAGGTTCCCCCGGTGTCGATGTGGAAGACAATCCTTCAGCAGGGACCTATCCGCTCGCGGTCTATGCAACGGGCAAGGACGAATGCTTCGTGGGCCGGGTACGTGAGGACCTCTCTGCGGAAAACGGCATCGTCCTGTGGACCGTTATGGACAACGTCCGCAAGGGAGCGGCGTTGAACGCCGTCCAGATAGCCGAGCAGGTTATCTCCCCGGCATGAGTATGCGGGAGAACGGCGACATCTCATGAACGCTCACAGACAGCGGTTGAACATGCATGCCCGGTGACGAGGGGTTATGAGGGCGACCCTTGGCCAGTACCTGCCCGGAGAGTCGGCTGTCCATAAGGCAGACCCGAGGATAAAGCTCTTCCTCATGGGGCTCGGGATCGGAGCCGCATTCCAGATCGACACTGCCGTCGGCCTGGCCTTGTTCTTTCTTCTCTGCATCTTTTTGAGCATGGCCTCCCGCATCCCCTTCAAACGCCTCATAAAAGGGCTTGTCCCCTTTTTCTGGCTCTTTGCCTTCACCGCCCTTCTCCATGTGTTCATGACACCCGGAGACCCCGTTGCATCCATTCCCTACGCCACATGGCAGGGCCTGGAAAGCGGCGGCAAGGTCGGGTTCCAGCTCATATCCGCAATCTGGCTTTCCACGCTCATGACGCTTACCACCTCTCCTCTGGAAATGGTCTGGGCCATGGAGTGGTACATGCAGCCGCTGAAATACCTCAAGGTGCCCATCGATGAGATCGCCCTGCTCATCATGCTGGCCATCCGGTTCATCCCGCTGTTGTTCGAAGAGACCGACCGCATCCTCAAGGCCCAGAAGGCCAGGGGGGTCGACATCGAGACCGGAGGGCTCCTGAGGAAGGTGCGCTCGCTGGTACCGATCCTCGTGCCCCTGCTCCACAGCGTGTTCAGGCGCGCGGACGACCTCGCCATAGCGCTCACGCTGCGCGGATACACGCCGGGCATTCAGAGGACAAGGATGAAGCAGGTGCGCGCAGGATTCGCGGATTTCGCGTCCCTTGTTGTGATGACCGTGCTCTTTGCCACCTTGATCCGTCTCTAGGCCAGGCGGGAAGGGCCGGAGAAATGCGGGCGGCTATTGACAAGATCCTTCCATGGGATACCATATGAATATGAATACTCCATTACCGAGTTATAAAACCAAGATCGTGTGCACCATCGGCCCGGCCTCCCGGGACAGAGACATGCTCCGCAGGCTCATAAGCTCCGGCATGAACGTGGCGCGGCTCAACTTCAGCCACGGCGAGCCTTCGGAACATGCAAAGGATATCCTGGCCATCAGGGAGACAGCGGCGGAGCTGAAGAAGAACGTCGCGATCCTGGCCGACCTGCCCGGACCGAAAATCAGGATCGGCGAGATCAAGGGAGGATCGTGCGTCCTGAGAAAGGGAGAACGTGTGGTGCTCACCATACGCGAGGTGGAAGGCACGTCTTCTTTCATCCCGGTGCAGTTCGAGGAGTTCCCCGAGTGCGTGAACATCGGCGACCGGGTGTTCCTGAACGACGGATTCATCGAGCTCAAGGCAGAGCAGAAAACCGGCAAGGACGTCATCTGCGAAGTCGTCATCGGCGGGACCCTGCTTTCGAAAAAAGGGATGAACCTCCCGGACTCTCACGTAACCGCAAAGGCGGTGACGGAAAAAGACTATGAGCTCCTGTCCTTCGGAATGGAGCAGGGCGTGGACATGTTCGGCCTTTCCTTTGTCGGTGCCCCCGAAGATGTGGTGAAGGTCAGGGAGTTCGCAAAGGCAAAGGGCCACGACATCTTTATCGTTTCCAAGATCGAGCGCACCGATGCCCTGAACAATATCGATAGCATCATCGAGGCTTCCGACGGGATCATGGTGGCACGGGGAGACCTGGGCGTGGAGATCGCCATCGAAGAAGTCCCCATCGTGCAGAAGCAGCTTATCCTGAAATCGAACCTGGCATCGAAACCGGTCATCACCGCCACCCAGATGCTCGAATCCATGACCGCCAATACCCGGCCCACCCGCGCCGAAGTCACCGATGCGGCCAACGCCATCTACGACGGCACCGATGCGGTCATGCTCTCAGAGGAGACGGCCATCGGCAAATATCCCGAAGAAGCTCTCTCCATGCTCGCGAAGATCGCCCTGACAGCCGAGACCAGGAGGTCGACCGTGGTATCCGGCACGGTCGTGCCCGATACGATCATGCGGACCGTCGAGCTGTCGGGCTCTACCGTCGAGGACACCCTCTCGCTGAACGTCATCCGTTCGGCCATCTCGCTGGGGGTGCGTTCCGTGGTTGTCCCCAGCAGGAGCGGACGCACGGCCAGGAGGATTTCCCGGCTCAAGAGCGACGCATGGATACTTGCCCTGTGCAGGGATCTTAAAACGCTCAAATCCTTATGCCTTTCGTACGGCGTGTATCCGGTTCCCAAGGGAGAGATCTCCTCGGACGAGGAGATCATTACCAACCTCCGCGCACAGGGGCTCCTGGGCGTGCAGGAGGCGGTCATCCTGGTAAGGAGCGACCCCTGCATGAACCTGGGCACCGCAAATACCATGCGGATCATCACGCCCGGCACATAATACGCCGTTTGTCCGCAATACTGCTCAAGGGAAAGGCTTAATGCCGGATACCTTGCGGGAATATGCCCTTCGGCGTTACGATAGTGTTTGTAACAGGTGCGAAATTTAGGTATAAAGATATCTGCGCATGATATGCCGCAAGGTTCTTCAACAGGGGAGGGGTTAGATGTCCGAAGGATTGGATATTCTCATTATCGACGATGAAAAGCACGTGTGCGATGTTTTAGCAGAGCACATAGAGAAATTTTACACCTGGGGGGATGTCACGACCTGCACGGATGTGGACAGGGCTATCTCCTACTGCAGGAGCCGCAACGGTGGCATCATGATCTTTATCCTGGATGTCTTTGTCGGGCAGAACAACGGGTTCTTTTTCCTGGATGCCATCGCAGACAAGTATCCCAATGCCTGCCACGATACGATCATGATCACGGGCAACGCGAACGACGACATCGTCGACATGTGCGTGGCGTCGGGAGTGAATCACCTCCTGGAGAAGCCCGTGAAGCCGTATGCGCTGCAGCTTGCCGTACGATCGATCGTATCGAAATATCTCAAGTTCGCCAAGGTGCTCATGCGCGATCCGGATTTCGCGGAGCATATCGAAAGGATCTGACAGGGGTCCGGATAAGGCCCCTCTGGATAAACCGGCGGAAAAGCCCTGCCGCTGCTAAACGCCGCCCTCCTGATTGCAGATCTGCTGCCAGAGTTCGTAATCGGACACCTTGGTAATGATCACCGCAATCTCTTTCCCGTTGGAATCGAAGCGGATAACGTCGCCCCAGAGTGTCAGAGCGGGCTTGGAGAGGTTTACCACGATGGACTTGCCTACGAGTGTATGGGCCTTTGCAGGCGTGAACCGGTTCTCCGGGTCACTGGGAACGGAGGCGAATTTCAGGCAGAATCCCCCCCAGCTGATATCCTTGGTCTCGGCTACGAGCCGGATATCCTTTCCTTTCGTTGACAGGCTCAAGGTAGGGGCATCCGGATCTTCGAGCTTGATGTTGATCATGGCCTTGATCTTCTGCTGCTTCCGGGGATATTCTCGTTTTATATCGTCCATAACACCATCCTGCTGATTCCCATTTTTTTCTATTATAGCAATTTTACCGGAATTAGCAATCCGACTTGAATGTCTTTGTTTTTGTAGGTAAATAAACAGGAATGTGATAAGGAGCATTTCATGGAAGTAATCGTAGCCGTATGTATATTTATCGCCTTCCTCGGCATGATCTGGTATCTCTCCCGGAAGTCGCAGGGGAAGAGCGATGCAGACTTTCTTCACAGCATCCGGAAAGCGGCGGAGTGCGGAGACCCGATCGCCCAGTTCAAGCTCGGCAGCATATATTCCGAGAGCAGCGCCGTGGAACGCAATGGCGCCGAGGCGGCAAAGTGGTATCTCAAGGCCGCGGAGCAGGATCACATCGAGGCCCAGTTCATCCTCGGGGTCATGTATGAGCGGGGCGACGGGGTGCCGAGGGATGACGATCAGGCGTTCAAGTGGATAGAAAAGGCTGCACGCCAGGGCTATGCCCGGGCGCGGGTCATGCTGGAATCCGACAAATGGGTGAATTATCTGCAGGCAAGGAACCCCGTCGCGGAAGCCCCCGCATCAGCCGACCGCGACGTGCCGGATGTAAGCAAGGAACAGATAGACAAATACTTGCACAAGGCCGCTGACGGAGACGTGGACGCACAGTACAACCTCGGGATCATCTACTACCACGGAGAAGGCGTGCCCAAGGACTTCGAGCAGGCGCTGATCTGGTTCCAGAAGGCTGCGGAGCAGGACGACGCCGATGCGCAATACAACCTCGGGTTCATGTACGGCAGGGGCGAAGGCGTAGAGAAGAGCCACGGCCGGTCGCTCGAGTGGTTCAGGAAGGCCTCCGAGCTCGGCCACTCAGGGGCCCAGGAAATATTGGCAAAGATGGTGAAAAAGGCCGAATCCTGACATCGGCGCTTCGGAGTCTTTGCCGGGCCTCCGATGAAGCGACAAAGCAAGCCGGCCTACTGTCAAAATCCATGGGAAAAAGCGCGAAGAAGTTCTATGCCGTAGTCAAGGGCCGCAAACCGGGCGTCTACGATACCTGGTTCGGCCAGGGAGGGGCTTTCGAGCAGGTCTCGTCATTCCCGGGAGCCGTGTACAAAGGATTCCCCACCCTCCAGGAGGCTCGCGAATACATTTCAGGGCCCCACGTATCCCGCTCCGCAGGGAAGCGAACCCCGGGGAAGCGCCCCGGACACCCGCCCCAGGCTGCCGGAGAGCAGAAGGAAGCCGGCACCCGGACATCGGCCGATAAGGACCGCATCCTGATCTACTCCGACGGCGGATGCCTCAATAACCCGGGCCCGGGAGGGTACGGGGTGGTCATCCTCGACGGAGAAAAACGGTCGGAGCTGTCAGGCGGCTACCGGCTCACAACGAACAACAGGATGGAGCTCATGGGCAGCATCATGGGCTTGAGGTCCCTGGGTCCGGTCACCGGCAGGCAGATCGTCGTGTACACCGATTCCAGCTACGTGGTGAACGGCGTCATGAAAGGCTGGGCAAAAAGGTGGAGAAGCAAGGGCTGGATGAGGGACGCTCAGCATCGAGCCGAGAACGTCGATCTCTGGGCCGACCTGCTCGACCTATGCGAGGCGTACGACCCCCGATTCGTCTGGGTAAAGGGGCACGCGGGCAATGTCGAGAACGAACGCTGCGACGTCCTGGCGCGCATGTCGGCTCTCAAGGCCGATCTTCCCGTTGACCTCGCCTATGAAAAAGGCAAGACTTCAGTGGGGCAGCCGACTCTCTTTTAGCACCCGTGCAGTAAAAACCTCTTTGATCGTAACGGCAATCTGCTCTTCACCGGCGTTCAGGCAAGGCAGGGGTTCGGTAAAGGCAAAGACCGGATTCTTCAGGACTTCAGGAAGGTGAAGCAGCCTTACGCGGCTCTCGATTCAAACTGCTGTCGCAGCCGCGAGCGGGCTTGATACGAGTTGCCGAGACTCACGACGAGCGGGTCTTTCTTTATTACGGGTAATGACGAGGGCTTCTTCAATTTCTTCGCGCCTGAAAGGCCGATGAGGCCGATGCCGCCCAGGAGCATGAATATCGGTTCGGAATACGGTGAAGCCCCGCTCTGACCTGCATCGGCAAGGCCGTCGATCACCAGGCAGGCCTCTCCCGGCGCAGGGGCAAGGGAAGATATATACCTGGTGTCTGATACTACGACCGAGAAGGTGTGAGGATCGATTGCGTACGAAGTCTTCATGCCCTTCAGAGAGGTTCCTCCAAAAAGATTTTCGCCCTTTGACCGCAGGAGGTTCTCCGGCAGTCCGCATGTATCTCTGCCGACGGTCTTCGGGAAGAAGCTCACGCTCCCCATGCCCGCGCAGAAACCCCTGTCTCCGGATGAAGGCTCCTGACAATTCCGGTGGACGTAGAGGCCGTTACCGTCTGAGACGCTGAAGCTGATGGCCTGGGAAAACGCGCTGGGCACAATTATCGCAATCCATGCTACTGCCGCACATACCTGTACGACTATCCTTCTCATTTGACAAGTCCTCCACAAAAAAGTACTGCTCATGAACCCACGATATTATCTGTTGGGACGATCGATATGCGTGGCGAAAACACTGTTTGCTGCAGGTAGAGGCCTTTAAGCACACATTAGTGATAATGTCAATTATTAAATTAAAAAAGTAACCAAGTTGTTTTTTGATGCTGTCACGGCTTGGGAATATATTAAAATGAAGCGGGGGACAGTGAATGCAATGGATATTTCCGTTCAACATCCCTATATATGCAATGCCGGTACACAATATAAAAAAAGAGAGGCAGGCCGTTTCATGCTGTGGAAGCTTTTTCTCGCTTTTACCATCATCCCCATAACCGAGCTTTACCTGCTCGTCAAAGCAGGTCAGTATATCGGCGCGCTCAACACGGTGGCTATAGTCATTATCACCGGGTTCGCAGGTGCTTACCTTGCCCGTCTCCAGGGGATGCACACCCTCTACAAGATCAGAGCAAGTCTGCAGCAGGGAAGGATCCCTTCAAATGAGCTCATCGACGCACTGCTGATCCTCATCGCAGGCGTGATGCTTCTGGTTCCGGGCTTCATTACGGATGCAGCAGGGATCGTACTGCTCCTGCCCCAGGGCAGGGCGGTCTTGAAAAGGCTTCTCGCGGATAAAATCAGGGCCTGGATGGGGAAAAAAACAATCCACATCCATTACGACCGGTAGAGATTTCCAAAGAATCACTCCAGGCAGAGCTTTTCCCATGCTTCGTCGTCCGAAGTGCCGGTAATGATCAGCGCTGCCTCTCCCTTGGCCGGACTGATACGCACAAGGGTGCCGTTTACCGTCAGCGATTGGGAAGGAAACATCACCTTGATGTTGGCGCCGATATAGTCGCTCATCTGCGTCGGCTTGATAAACTGGAATATTTTCGGGGCCACAAGGCACATGCCCGTCTTGCTGACGTCCCTGGCATATCCTCTGCCGTTGAGGTATATGCCCATCTTGAGCAGCGCGATGATTTTTACCTTTTTGCGACCGTGCTTCCTTTTCTCGTGGCCCGTGAAGTCAGTTGGCATGCAGGATTCAACCCCTTTATTTTTTGGCGGATAAATAGTATCCCGCCAGAAGTTATTATATTGTAACCTCTGAGTTTATGTATATCTTTTCTTTCCGGCCAATGCAAGCGAAAGCAACGATCGCCCCGGGATGCAAGGAGATGAACAATGCCGCCTCACGAACATGGATGCGCTTCGGGCGGTCAGCGCCGGTCCGTGCTTTCAAAGATCGGAAGGATGAGCTGGTCCGGCCTTTTCTGCCTTTTCTGCGGGGGCTCGAACCCCGAGACTGTGATCCCCAGAAGCCGCACCTTCCGCGACCCGGCCTCGGTGTCTTTGAGGAGGATCGATGCGTGCCGCATGATCTCGCCTGCCTCATCGACCAGAGAGTCGAGGGTGATGCTCCGGGTAATGCTCTGGAAGTCGTGGTACTTGAGCTTGAGCGTTACGGTCTTGCCCTTCAGGCGTCTTTCCTGGAGCATCCCGCTCACGTCATCCGCGAGCCCGGAAAGGATGGACGCCATAAGGCCGACGTCGTCGATGTCCTCATCGAGCGTGATCTCCCGCCCGAGTGACTTCCTGATCCGGACCGGCATCACGGGCCGTTCGTCCATGCCGTGGGCGATGCTGTGGAAGTACACTCCCATTTTCCCGAAGTTGCGGATCAGTTCTTCCAGAGGGCAGTTTCGAAGGTCGGCCCCGGTTTCGATGCCGAGGAGGCGCATCCTCTCCTCGGTGACCCTTCCGACCCCATGGAATTTTCCGATGGGAAGGCGCGCGATGAATTCGAGGGCCTGATCCGGGGTAACCACGGTGAGCCCGTCCGGCTTGCGGAAATCCGAGGCGGCCTTGGCAAGGAACTTGTTGTACGAGACGCCTGCCGAGGCAGTGAGGCGGGTCCTGTTCCGGATCTCCGCACGGATGGACTTTGCGATCTCCGTGGCGGTCGCAACGTCCTTTTTATTCCGGGTTACGTCAAGGAACGCCTCGTCGAGCGAAAGCGGCTCCACGAGGTCGGTATGCTCATGAAATATTTCCATGATCTGCGAAGAGACCTCGTGGTACACATCGAAGCGCGGCGGGAGGAAGACCGCGCTTGCGCAAAGCTTCCTCGCCTGCGATGACGGCATGGCGGAATGGATCCCGAACTTCCTCGCCTCGTAGGAGCACGCGGCCACCACGCCCCGCCGGTGAGGATCGCCGCCTACGATCACGGGTTTGCCCTTCAGGCCGGGATTGTCCCGCTGCTCGACGGATGCGTAGAAAGCATCCATGTCTATGTGGATTATCTTGCGCCCTTCATGCATGATTTCATCACGGGGCTTCTCCGCCCCGCAGATTATCTTTTTGGCGGCGAATACGCCTTTTTGGCCTTCAGCTTTGCATCGATAAGCTGCGAGTGATCCAGGTAGAGCAGTTCGGCCAGGTTGTGCGCGAGGTAATCCTCGTACATGTCCAGATTGCCGTCGGCATAAATGACCTTCCAGACCATCTCGATGATCCGGAGCTTTTCTTCCGGCGAAAAATGCCGGTTGATGAGGCTCGTGAACTGCCAGAGGTCGATGCTCTTTTTCACCTCACGGTCGGCTGCGTGCATGACCGATGCGAGCTCGGAATCGCTGAGGCCGTACTCGCTTCTCATCGCCGAGACGATCCGCTTTTTCTCGTCCTCGGTAAACGTGCCGTCGATATGTGCAATCTCAAGCAGCAGCGCACACGTGGCGACATGAAGCCTGTGGCGGTGGGTCTGCTCATCCGTTTTGCCGTTGTCTGCGGGATATATTCCCAGCAGTTTTTTCACGCGATGTATCATGTGCAGGGTCCTTTTTGTGGAGCGGGATGTTTTCTTACCGGGCGGCCTCTCCCCGGGCAGAGAAAAAATCCTTGATGATCCGGGTGATCCGGCCGGGCATCTCCATGGGAATGAGGTGGCCGGCGTTTTCCATGAGGAGGTATTGCCCGTTGGGCATGTCCGAGGCGGCTTTCCTGAGGTCGATGAACGCCCGGTTCTCGCTCTCGGAGCCCTCGATGACGAGCGCCGGGCAGTCGACTTGAGGGATAAGCGGCCAGGGATCGAAATGCACGCCGCCCATGAACAGGGAAGCCTCCCGCTTGGGCGAGCAGGCCAGGGTCAATCCCCCCGCATCCCCGTCCTTGAACCCGTAATCGAGGTAGAGCCTGAGCATTTCGTTATCCCATTTCCTGAAGAGCTCTCTGGATTTGAGATACGAAAACGCTTCATCCTTATCCTTCCAGAAATCCCTTCTCTTTATGGACTTGGAGGCGAGGGGATGCTGGTCAAGGCTTATCCGTATCTTGTAAAAATCCTGCGGCAGGAAGATGGGCTCGATGAGAACGATCCCCGTAGTGTCCAGGCCGAACGCCGTGTGCGCGAGGGTGAGCACCGTTGCACCCATGGAATGGCCCACGAGACCCGGCTTCTCGATCTTGAGGCGTGAACAGAAGACGGCCAGATCTTCCGCCACCTGCATCCAGCTCAACCCCCCTTTTTCCGGGTCGGCGTCCCGGTGGTCGCAGAAATACGGGGCCACGATCCGGTAGGAGCGGGACAGCTCCCGCGCGATCGGATGCCACAGCCAGGGCATGAATCCCGTTGCATGCAGAAGGATAAGGGTGGGGGCGTCATTGTCGTAGAGCAGATAGGACAGGTCCGTATCGCCGATATCCTGGGTAAGGACCTGCGGCCTTATTTCATCGAGCATCATACCCTCCTTGTTTATGAAAAGATGGACATGCTGTGTCTTTCAATTATAGTAAATACCTTCCTGTCTTCAATATGTCACATGCAAAATCAAAAATGATGCGGGCAGTTCTCGTGTGGCAATTTCACAACAGGGAAGGGCAGGTCCCTTGTGCCGCGGATAAGCAAAGCCGGTGTTGCATCGGAACCGTAATGGGGTTAATATATCAAAGGTTTGTATGTCTGTGTTTATTTGATTCGAGGGCCTGATGAAGATAGCAATCTGCCACTATTCTTGTCCACCTGTAGTTGGAGGGGTCGAGACCGTTGTGGAGCAGCAGGCGCGGCTCCTCAAACGCCACGAGCATTATACCAAGGTGGTCGCGGGGTCGGGCGGCAAGTTTTCCCGGCATATCGATGTCGACATCAACCCCATGCTCGGCCCCGGGATCATGGAGATCTATCAGCACACATCCGACCGCGATATCCTGAAGGCCATGGAACCGCAGATCCTTTCCATCCAGGGGTTTCTGGAATATTCGCTCTCGTCGTTCGAAGTCCTCATCGCCCATAACATCCTCACCATGCCCTACAATCTCCCGCTCACCCATGCCGTCTTGAGGCTGGCCAAAAGCCGCAGGCTCAAAGTCGTCAGCTGGAACCACGATTCGCCTTTCTTCACGCAGGCGCCGGGGCAGGCGTATCCGGGCGCATGGGAGGTCCTCAGGCAGGCGTCCCCCCATGTGCGGTACGTGACCGTCTCCCAGGCCAGGAAGCATGACTTCGAAGCCCTCTACGGCTCCCTCCCGAACATGGCGGTCATTCCCAACGGCATCTCCGTCGCAAACTTCCTCGATCTCCAGGATATCACCCAACGGCTCATCCAGGAAAAAAAGCTCTACGAAGCGGACCTGATCCTTCTGCAGCCCGGCCGTTACCATCCCGGGAAGAACATCGAGTTCGGCATCAGGGTGGTGAAGGCGCTTCTGAAAAAAGGCATAAACGCCGTCATCATACTCACGGCAGCCATCGACCCGCACGATCCGGGCTCCATCGATTATCACCACCGGGTCAAAGGGGTGGTCGCAGAGGAAGGGATCGCGGACCATGTCCTGTTCCTCTCCGAATATATGTACCGGCACACCTCGTCGCCCAATATCGACCGCACGATCCTCAGAGATCTCTACCACGTGGCGGATATCCTCTTCATCCCCAACCACCGGGAAGGGTACGGCATCACGCTCCTGGAGGCCGCTGTCGCCAGGCTGCCCATCGCCTGCTCGGATATCCCGCTCTTCCGGGAGATGTGCGGCGAAAACAGCTGCCTCTTCTCTCTTAAAGAGTCTCCTGAAGAGGTTGGAGAGAGGATCGAGGGCTTTGCAGCCCACGGCCCGACAAGGATGTTCAAGCGGGTCTTCAAGGATTACAGCTGGGAAAACATCTACCAGGACAAGATCCTGCCTCTGCTGAAAGATTCCGGGGATCCGGCGAGGTCTATCGCGTAGGCCTGCCGGCCGCGGGAATTTTCGTACCGGTCTTACTTCACGAGCGCTTCGATGCTCTTCAATATTCCCTCCTGCCGGTAGTCGGGCAGGGCGAACACATAGGGGCTTTTCGAAGAGGTCGCGGGGGTTTTGTCCCCCTGTTTAGCATGGAGCGAGAGCGTATGCTCCTTTGTCCCGGAGAGCGTCACTTTTGTTTCCGGCGAAGTTAAGCCCTCTCTTGTCGAGTCTTCGAGGAATTCGCCGCATTCGAGTTTGCTCAGAGACGAGAGCAGCATGTCCACATCGGCTTTTGCCGCCTCTTTGCCGGAATCGTCAGTCCAGACGACCTGTTTGGCCGGCGGCTCCGCCCGGGGCTCTTCTGCTTGCCCGGCCTTTTCGACGCGGGTGAGCGTGACGGAACGGCCGCCTTGTGTGACGGCGACCTTTTTGATTTCGTCCGTGGAAAACTCAAGCACGGTCCTGTCTCTCAGCTCGTTCATCCCGAGCTGGAAATTCTCGCGGAAGCTGTCTTTCGCCTGGTAGACATGGGTGTCGCCCGGCAGCATCACATAGGTATGACGGGATGAAGGTGCGGCCTTGCCCACATCGAACGAGCGGCTGAGCGAGGCTCCTGCAAAGGCCTTTACCGTGATCTTCTCCTCGGGGCCCAAGTCGTAGCGGGTGTAGTTCTCCGACTCGGACACCAGATCGGTGAGCGTGAGACCGCCTACATGGCCGAGCATCTTCTCGACCCTGGCCTTGTCGGCCGGGTATCCCTTGGGATCGATATGCCAGGCCCCGTCTTTTTGGCTCAGTGAGAGTACCCGGCCTTTTTTCACGATCTCGATTCTGGATATCTTCTTTGTGTCGATCTCCGAGAGCTGAGGGACCTGGTAATGAACCTGGTCGGTGCGCTTGAAGTACAGGTATGCCCCCAGAGCGAGGATGAGAACGATCAGGATGAGGTATTCATTTTTGTTCTTCACGCGGTTTCCCTCCTGCTGAACATGAGCTCGATGCGCTTTTTGCGGTAGCGTCTCCGTGCCCAGACAAGGAGCCCGAAGCCTACGACCAGGGCGGGCACCACGGCGATGTTGAACGTCTTGATGAACATCTTGGTCCGTACCTGGATGTCTTGAAGCGGGTTGATGGTCAGCGTCTTGCTTCTCATGAGCGAGATGTCCACACGGTCGTTGAGCACGTCGATCATGTTCATGACGAACGTGGCGTTGGGGCTCTGGCCTTCGCCGTCGAGCAGGTTGTTCGTCAGCATGTGGGACGAGCCCACGAGGAGTATCTTTCCCGGTTTGGCCGAGGCCGGAACAAAGGCGCCGGTCTGCTCGATCTTTGAGAGCCCGGCATTGCCTGCAGGCGCGCTGTCTGCTCCGCCGCCGGGCTTGGGCTCTTCTGGCGCCGCCTCTTTCTCCGGGATCGGCTTGCCTGCAAAATAGCTCTTGAAGCTGCCTTCCAGGAGATAGGCCAGAGGCCTGCTCTGCATTTCGTCCTCGGAAGGCGGCCGTATGCTCATGGGGTTGAGCACGATATTGTCGCGCATCTCCCAGGACCGCTCGGAAGAGGAGAAAAGCTTGTGCGCAAAGATCTTGTTTTCTGCGAGGATCTTTTCATCGGCCTCGATGGGAGACATGGCCAGCGTGATCATGCTGTTGATGTTTTTCATATAATCGAGCTCGGCGTTGATGTACTTGTTCTCGATGATTGGCGCGAAGTAGATGTTCTGCTCGCCGCCGCCGTACTCGACGGGCACCCGCTGCTTATAGCTCTTCTCGTCGAGGACGATGGAGCTTGCGACGCGCACCCCGTGATGCTCCAGGAGCTTTTCCAGGCCGGTATTGACCGGGACGTGCTGCGACTGGGCATAGGGGCTTCCGGGCTGGCCGTACTGGACCTCCTGGAACTTATCCATGAACAGGGCCAGGTTGGTCCCCTGCATGAGCGCCTGGTCGATCTGGAACAGCTCGTAATCGGTGAAATTCTGCGTGGGGCTTGCAATGACAAGGCTCTTGAGTCCCTTGGGTATGCCGGACTCGCTCAAGTTCACCTTTTTCAGCGAATAGTTCTGGGACAGAAGCTCGGTGAAGTTGGTCAGGGGCTCTCTGGCCGAAGCCCCGGGCATGGCGTAGGTCTGCAGCGTGCCGTGGTCTTCGAGGTAGCCGATGCTCTCGTTTATGCCGATCATGGTCTCGATGGTCTGCGTGATCGTTTCTTCGAGCTCGTCGGGCTTGACGAGATTGTACCGCGTCCCGAACAGGGGCAGGCGGTACACCTGAACCATGGGGAGAACGGTGGTGCTGTCTCCGTGCTGAATGATCATGCCGATGACGCCTTCTCCCGCCTTGACGTCCGTGCCGTCGAGATCCGGCCATTTGAAGTGCATGAGGTTGTGCGATTTCACCAGCTTTTCGAGCTCGCCTTTGTCCCTGGGCGCAGTGGACGAGTACATGAGCTTGCCGTACATCTTCTTGTTGAGGTTCTCCACGATGCCCTTGACCGCCCTGGTGAGCTGCGGCATCTCGTTCAAGCCCATGTAGGGCGCCACGTCGTTGAGCGAGGGCGAGTAGTAGAACTTCACGCTCACGGGGTTGTCGAGCTTGAGCAGCGCGCTGATTTTATTGTTGAGCTTCATGATGGAGGTGGTGATCTTGTACTCCAGGCCGTCGGTGGAGGTGATGGTGGGGAGGCGCTCCATCATGTCGCCGTGGAGGATCACCAGGCCCATGTAGGCCTTCTTGAACTTCACCTCGTCCTTCTCGATGGCCTGTATCTGGACAGGGTAGAGCCCGTAGTCCTGGGCCATCTTGCGGTTTTCGATGCTCTGCTCGTTTCCGCCTTCGTCTTCGGGCGTCACGTCGTAGAACCGGTAGTTGAAGTTTTTGCCGCCGTAGAGAGCATACTCGCCGAGCACGTCCTTGAGGTAGCGCTCGACCGTGTTGTAGGGCGCGGGCAGGTTCTTGGTGAAGAACACGTTGATGGTGAGCGGCTCGGACAGGGTGTGGACGACCTCCCTGCTCACCTTTGAAAGCGAGTAGACCTTGTTGCCGGTGAGGTCGATGCGGAAGAAAAGCGAGAGCCCCGCGATATTGATGAGCACGACGACGACGAGATATATGGCGAATTTCGCATATCGGGATGTGTGCTTTGCAGTCATATACGTCTCCTTATCTCTTTGTCTGCATGACAAGATTCGCGCCGTAGAGGGACACGAAGATCACGCTGGCAAAATAGAGCAGGTCGCGCGAGTCGATGATGCCCTTTGAGATGTTCTCGAAGTGATAGCTCGCGGCGAGGTAGGTGAAGGCCTCGACGATCCGGCCGGGGAAGAAGAACACCATCCGGTCGAAGAGCGTGAGCGTAAAGCAGATGACCATGCCCACGATGCACGCCACGATCTGGTTGCGCGTGAGCGACGAGGCGAAAACGCCCACGGCGCTGAAGGCCGCGCCCAGGAGCACCGCTCCCAGATACCCGCCGATCACCGGGCCCCAGTCGAGCTCGCCGATAAAGGTGACGCTCAACGCGTAGGCCAGCGTTGGAACGAGCATAATGGTGACAAAGGCGGCGCCTGCCAGGAACTTGCCGACGATCACGTCCGTGAGCCGGACCGGGAGGGTGAGCAGCATCTCGTAGCTGCCCGTGTGGAGCTCCTCGGCAAAGAGGCGCATGGTCACCGCCGGGACCACCAGCGCGAAGGTCAGCGGCAGCAGGTTGAAGAAGCTGCGCAGGTTCGCCTCGGAAAATATGAAGAACGTGGCGAAGAAGAACCACCCCGTGACGAGCAGAAAGATGCAGATCACGATGTAGCCGATGGGGGATATGAAGTAGTCCCGGATTTCCTTTTTAAATATGTTGAGGACCTGGGGCATGGTTTTTACGCCTCCTTCGTGAGTTCGCGGAAGATGTTCTCAAGGGACTTGACCTCCTGGGTGAACTCCACGAGGACCCAGTCGGTCTCCTTGATGCAGGCGAAGATTTTCTCCTGCATATCGTCTGCGCTGTCCGAGACGATCTTCAGCCGCAGCTTGTCGGGCTCCGGGGGGTCTATGTTCTCGATCCTGGTCACGCCTTCGACCGCGCCGAGCTTTCTCAGGGCAGTATCGAAGTCGGCCTTGAGCAGGCTGATGTTGATGATCTTTTCCTGGCCGTGGGTCTTTCGGAGCGACTCGGTGCTGCCGTCCGCCACGATCCTTCCCCTATCGATGATCACGATGCGGTCGCAGGTCGCCTCGGCCTCGCTCAGGATATGCGTGGAAAGGATGATGGTCTTTTCCTTGCCGAAGGAGCGGATGATGTCCCTGATCTCGACGATCTGGTTCGGGTCCAGGCCCGAGGTCGGCTCGTCGAGGATGAGGATCTCCGGGTCTTCCATCATGGCGTGCGCCAGGCCGACCCGCTGCTTGAGGCCTTTGGAGAGCTCGCCGATGGGCTTGTGCATGATGCCCACCAGCCCGCAGAGATCGGCCAGCTGGTGGATGCGCTCCATCTTCTTCTTCGTCTCCAGGCCCCTGATCTCCCCGATATAGTCGAGGTAGTCGTAAACGAGCATGCCGTGGTACAGCGGCGCGGATTCGGGAAGGTAGCCGATGAGCTTCTTGATGTCGAGCAGGTTGTCGTCGATGGAATAGCCCTTGATCCGGATGACGCCGGATGTAGGCTCGAGGTAGCCCGTGAGCATGCGAAGCGTCGTTGTCTTGCCTGCGCCGTTGGGGCCCAGGAGCCCGGTGATCTCCCCCTTGCTCACTTCAAGGTCGATCTTGTCCACCGCGCAGAAATCGCCGTAAAACTTGGTCAGCTTTTCCACATGGATCATCGAAGTCCTCCTTATATGTTAACCCCTCAAAATGCATACATGCGGTATTCAAATGTGCCCCGATAACAAAACCGGATGAACTGGGGTATGATAAAGAAAATTTCAGCCCTTTTGTCAAGCACGGAAGAGCACTTTGTCCATAACCCGAGATGAATACAAAGGAACCAGCATCCCTGTCTCAAAGGCCTGTGCAGAGGACGTTTGTCCGGCGTGAACTCATCAATTGCCGGAATTCCTTGACACAAAAGGGACGCTTGTTCATAATGCATGGTATTACATCATGAATTGCACGATTGCATTGAGGGCTGCTCTCTTCTCGAAACTATTTCACCTGTCCGGGACGGAGTCTGCCCTTATCGTTTCAACCAGGGTTCCCCCTTTCCGTCCGCCCAGGCAATACCGGCCGCATCTACAGGCAGTCGAGAGGGCTCTTGAGCTTTGCAAGGTCTTTCTGCATTACGTGGGTATAGATTTCAGTGGTCTTAACATCCGAATGCCCCATCAGTTCCTGTACCACCCGGATATTAACCCCGTTTTCGAGCAGGTGGGTGGCAAAGCTGTGGCGCAGGGTATGGCAGCCGGCCCTTTTGGTGATACCGGCTTTGTCACAGGCTAGCTTGACGGCTTTCTGCAGGCCTGATTCCAGGACATGATGCCTGCGTGTCTCTCCTGTCCTGGGGTCGACGCTCAGGCTTTTGGATGGGAAAACATACTGCCACCTGAACTCTTTGCTTGCGTTGGGATATTTTCTGTTCAGGGACGCAGGGATATAGACTTCGCCGAACCCGGACGCCAGATCATCATGGTGAAGATCTCTCACCCGCTCGACATGAAATCTCAAATCTTCACGGATGGACTGGGGGAAAAGGGTCGTGCGGTCTTTTCCTCCCTTTGCTCCACGGACATACACCAGGTTTCTTTCGAAATCGAGGTCCTGTACTCTGAGGCGGATGCACTCCATGAGTCTCAACCCGCACCCGTAAAGCATTTGGGACATAAGCAGGTGTGTGCCGGTTATATGCTTCATCGCCCGCTGCACCTCGGTTGCGGTCAGAACGACCGGAGGCCGCGGGTACCTTTTGGCGCGGACCGGTTCGAGCTGGTCTTCAAGAGGGCGGTCGAGGACGCGGCGATAGAGAAAAACAATCGCGTTCAGTGCCTGTCTTTGAGTGGATGCGGACACAAGATCATGGGTAGCAAGGTGGCTCAAGAAGGCATCGATATGAGTTTTCCCCAGATTCAAAGGATGGGTTTTACTACCATGGAATCTGATAAACCTGAGGATCCATTCGCAGTAGGTCTGTTCGGTTCGATAGGCGTGATGATAACGGAGTACCTGTCGCACCTGATCCATCAGTCTCAGTTTCGGATCGGGGATAAATTTTTTATTGCCCTTGTTTTCCATGCCATCAATAAATTAATAAGCATAGATGGAAAATACAATACCCCATTTTCCATGTTTTATAGTTTAATATGAGAATAGATGGAAAATTTTCCTTTTTATAAAGGCAATAGGTGGAAAATTTTCCATCTATTAACACTGTTAGAGCCTACCAGGACAATTTTGATTGATGGGAATTCATAGTGGAAATATTCAATAAGGCGACTTCGAGAAATACGGGAGCTTTAGATATCCTTACCTCGTATATGCTTATAAGCCCGCAAAGCTCATCAGCTAAGAACCTATCAATCCAGGTTTCAATGGTACCTATAGGATCACAGCAACCTATTCATGCTCATGATCCTGAGCAATGCTACTACATTATAAAGGGAAAAGGTCTTATGGTTATTGAAGATGAGACCTGTGAAGTAAGTTCAGGTGATGCTGTTTATATTCCCTCGAATAAGAAACATGGTATAAAAAACATCGGAGATATAGCTTTAGAGTATTTAACAGCGAACTCGCCAGCCTTCACTAAAGAATATGAAGAGGCTCTTTGGCCATCAAATCCAAAATGATATCCGTGCAGGGCTCTAACCCGCAAATCCACCGGACGGCTTCCAGCCGCCGGTGATCAGCACGTTGAGCCTGTCGAAAAAGTACAGAAAAAGATTAGAAGACCGTTGAAAAACACATGAAAAGCAAGGCCATTTGTGATATATGATATTGAAATAAGAAGTGATTTATAGATTTGAGGGGATCACGGATGGCACGATATAAAAGGAATGATTACGATCAGATGATTCTGGTGCCTGTATCGCTTCACGAGCAGCTGGTTCCCGGCACGCTGGAGTATGCGATTCACCATATAATTGAAGAGCGCATTG
>DIXF01000004.1 GCA_002448235.1 Syntrophaceae bacterium UBA6087 | reverse complement strand
ACCCCCTATTTGATGACAGGCCCTAAAACAACCTGATTTTCCTGAAGCATGAGTGGTCTTAAAAAGAGTTCTCTCGTAGCATTTTTCATGATGTCCCCTGCCTGAATAATAATTGTTATTACTGATGCAATTTGGCTGATCGGAAAATCATGAAATGATCTTAAATCAAAGATTTTTTTCCTTACATTTCTCTATGTGGGACATATATGGAATGCCCCGCCTGCGGCTTCGGGATCATTGTTTTCTCTGTGTACAACATCATTGTACCATCAACGGCCTGATGCTGATGGCTGGTGTCATGGACCGACGACCTCGTGTAGCTATCTCAGTTCAGCCTGCAATAACTGTATCAGCTGGAGATCCAAGGTGCCGGGAAAACAATGGCCTCAGACTCACACGTCTCAGGTGCCGTTCAGCTTTCTTTTATCATCCGGGAGCAGGCACTCTCCCAGAGGCCGATGAAAAAATGCCGTGCGTTTGCTCCGAGAGACCTTATCCGGTAGCCGCCTTCCTGGACGATGACCGTGGGGAGATGCAGGGCCCCGATGAGCCTGCCGTTGGCTTCGAAATCTTTCTCGGTCAGGCTCCACGTTCCGGTCGGATCGGCCTTTGCCGTATCCAGGCCGAACGGCAGCACGAGGAATTTCGGCCTGAACCTGACGACCTTGCGCAGCGCCTTGCTCAAGACCTTCCGGTACTCCTCGCCGCCGATATCTTCCCGTAAGGGATAATTGACGTTGTACCCCTGCCCTGCCCCTCTTCCCCGCTCGTCGCGGAACCCGCTGAAATAGGGGTAGGCGATGTCGGGTGCGCCATGGATCGATATGGTGAGGACATCGGAGCGCTCGTAGAAGATCTCCTGGGTTCCGTTGCCGTGATGGTAGTCGATGTCGAGGACTGCCACCTTGCCGTGGGCGCTCAAGAAATCCGCAGCCACCGAAGCCGAGTTGAAATAGCAGAAACCCCCGAAGGCCTTCCATTCGGCATGGTGGCCCGGCGGACGGACAAGGGCGTACGTCAGACGGTACCCTTCGAGAAGCATTGCTGCAGCGGTGAGAGCACAGTCGACCGACCGCTTGGCCGCGATATAGGCGTTCCTGTTGAGCGGCGTGAAGGTGTCGATGCAGTAGTATCCGGCACGGATGGGAAGATCGTGCGGCGGTCTGGTGGTGTTCCGGACCGGGAACACATACGGATAGACGGACGGCCCTTTCTCGAGCCTGCTGCACATCCTCTTGAGGTACTCCACGAACTCCGCGTCATGGACCTTCTTGATAAGCTTTTCGGGATAATGCCGGGGTTTTTTCTTTTCGAATATATCCAGGCTCTCTATCCCTTTGAGGATCGAGCTTATCCTTACCGGGGCCTCGACATACCCCCGTTCGCGCACATGGTGGATTTCATGCCTGTCATTGATCACCAGGCCGATGCACCTGTCTATGCACCATCCGGCTCCCTTGCGTATGGCGGCCTGGCCGGCAACGGCATACCGGGGAGGCCTGACCCCTACCGGATCGTCTCTGATGGAATTCACCACCATGTCGATATATCCGGGCGGCGAGCACGACCCGTATTTCCGCTCCAGGATCGCCCGCACCACCTTTCTTAAACTTTCTGCCGACAGCGGCGCGTCCCTGCCCAGAGGATCGTAGACCAGGTAGGGCGGGCACTTGTCTCCTTCGACCATTGGCGTCTCATAGGCGGTGTTGATTATCGGCCGCGCTCCGTACCGCTCATAAAAGCGCATCCTCGACCTGTTCTGCCTGATGAGCGTCTTGTCGCTGCAGAACTTCTGATCGTCCGCCAGGGCTTCGAAAAAGAGTCCCATCGTCCCGAGGATACGGGCCTCGTCCCTGACCCTCTCGTAAAGTGCGCCTCCAATTCCGCCCCCGGACATGCCGCGGCCCGCCGACACGTAGTCGAGAAAGCAGAACCCGATGTCGGGTGCGTGGAGCAGCACGGCGAATCCCTTCACATTTCCGTGGGAATCGTCCGCCACGAACAGGATGGAGCGGAATCGATACTTGAAAGGGTTTCTCAGCGTATGGGGCAGCTTCACGATGTCGCATTCGTGCAGACCCCTGAACTCCGTCCTCAGGATGTCCTGCACCTGGGCTATGGCCTCCCTTTCGGACGGGAGGCTGTCGTCATATACCTTATGAATGCGAAACATGCCTGATCTCCGGACCGGACACCCTGTCAGCCGTTCTGCATAAAGAGAACACGCCTTAGGGGATGGT
Source organism: Syntrophaceae bacterium UBA6087 (assembly GCA_002448235.1). Lineage (GTDB taxonomy): Bacteria > Desulfobacterota > Desulfomonilia > UBA1062 > UBA1062 > Phosphitivorax. The sequence continues at coordinate 21,475 of DIXF01000004.1, read as the reverse complement.
TACGATCACCGGTGAGGACCGATTGACCACAGTGCCGTCGCCGAGCTTTCCGGCCTCGTTATTGCCTGTGCCGAATAAAGAACCGTCCGACCTCAGGAGCATGGTATAGGTGTCGCCGGCGGAGACCTGCACCCAGGAGCCGTCACCGTTCAGGAGAGTGAAAGGCCTCCTCGTTGCCGTATCGCCATACCCCATCTGTCCATTCTCGTTTTCCCCCATGCCCCAGAGCGACCCGTCGGGTTTCAGGGCAAATGTGGTAAAATATCCTGCTTGCGCGGAGACAAACCCGGCATCGTCAACGAGCCTCTGGAATGAAAGCCTGCGATCGTACGGCTCGCCGCCCAACTGCCCCCTGCCGTTGGAGCCTGCGCCCCACAGCTCCGAGCCTCTTATCGCCAAGCTGTGGTAATATCCTGCCGAAACCGATTGCCAGTTATCCTCTGCACCGACTCCTGTCAGGATTTGGACCGGGGTGTCCTTCGAAATGTCCGAACCGTCCCCGAGCTCGCCTCCCCGGTTCTGGCCCCACCCCCAGAGCGTTCCGTCAGTCCTGATGGCCAATACGTGATCCCTCCCGGTACTGACCGTTCTCCAGCTGTCCTCCCCAAGCCGCTCCGGGATGGCGCGCCGGGGTTCGGCCCTGAAGTCCCCGAGCTGCCCCTCGGAGTTGTCGCCCCATACAAAGAGCTCCCGTTCCTCGGTAATGGCTGCGGCATGCCCGTACCCGCAATCGACCGCCACCCAGTTGCGCGAGTGGCCTCCTACTCTCACCGGTATGCATTGCAGCGTACCCACATAATCTTCGCCGATCCCGAGCGCCCCGTACAGATTTTCTCCCCAGGCCCAGAGCGACCCGCTCTCCCGGATGGCGAATGACATATGATCGCCTGCACATATGTATTTCCATCGTGCTCCCGGGTCGCCGACCGGCAGAGGGACGGCGCTGTATTCAACCGGCAGCCCGACTCCGAGCCGGCACCCGGCATTGCTCCCCCATGCCCAGAGGCTCCTGTCGGATTCCCTGATGCCAAGGGTATGGCTCTGCCCGGCCGACACCATGAACCAGGTGGAAGGGGGTGCAGCAGAGACGGTAAAGGATCGTGATGCAGACCACCTCCCCCTGTTTCCCAGCAAATCTACGGCACAGACGCTCCAGGTATAATTCCCCGGCGAAAGGCCGCTGACCGTCTGCGAGCCGGCTGTCGAGGAATGATAAACGGCGGAACCGTTTATTTCCAGGGATAGGAGATAGGATGCCGCAGCATCTACCGCGCTCCAGGAAAAGCTCATGACTCCGTCCGTCGACGAGTATCCGTCATCCGGAGCGATGAGGACAGGCACTTCGTCCCTTGCCGTGATGACGACCCGGCTGGTCGACTCGTCGCCGTCCATGTCCACAGCGATGAACTGAACGGTGTATGTCCCCTCCGCATCAAAGGTGACCGCGGCCGGATCCAGCTCCGTGCTCGTCAGATGGTTTCCGAAATCCCATAAAAAGGCAATCTCGCCGTCGCCCCCGGTCACTGCTCCGGCAAAATCTACAGAGCCTCCGGCAAGTATCGTCAGGTCTCCGGAAGGCTCGATGATGACGGCCTGCGGCTCGGTATCCACCGAGGTGCTCACGATGGTGAATGAGAATGGACTGCTCCACTCGCTCCATGTTTCCGATCCGCCTCGCGCCCGGACCCGCCAGTAGTACGATCCCAGGCCGAGCGGGTCGGCAGAGAAGGCATACCGCGAAACGCTCACCGTCGTATCTATAGAAACCGATGCGAAGTCGGGCGAGCTGCCTGCCTGAAGTTGGTATCCGGTGGCCCCTGCCGCGTCTTCCCATTCGAAGTCCGGGGTCGTGTCTTCGGTGGTACCCTTGTCTACCGGGGACTGGAGGACAGGTGGTGTCACTGCTGTCCCGCCCCGGACAACGGAGAAGGCAAAGACAGCGCTCCACTCGCTCATCCCGGAAGAATCGTCAAGGGCCATCACCCTCCAGTAATAATTCCCGGCGCCCAGTGCCCGGCCGGAGAAGGGAAAAGACGACTCGGAAACCTGCTGATCAAAGATCATGAGGCTGAAGTCGTTCAGGGTGCTTATCTGGATTGCATATCCGGTTGCTCCGGAAACATCTCCCCAGTCAAAAACCGGATTGCCGTCCGTAAAGGACGATCCGTCTGCAGGAGCTATGAGAACGGGGGCCGCTATAGCCTCGGCATCGGTTTTGCCCTCTACTTCTCCGTCCCCTTCGGCCCCGCACCCTGCCAGGACAGAAACTGCGAGCAGAACGAGCACGAGCGGAAAACCGATCGAGGGAGATCGCCTGAGCGTCATATTTTTTCTCATACTAACCTCCTTACTCCAAAGGGGACGATCCGGAGCCCATGTATCGGCATCCATTCCTCTGTCTGAGGGCGAGCAGTGAACCGTACACCGGAGTTTTCCGGGTCATCCGGGCTGCAGCAGAACATTGCATATGAATCTATAATAGTAATAGAGGGAGGAAATAATTTAACCAGGCAACTCTTTTTTTCGCCTTTGAATATGAATGCTTACGATCTCAACCGGAACAACGCGGGCGCTCCGTGAGCCCGGAGAAGACAAGGACCGTGTCTTTGTGAGCTGCGTGCGGGAAATTTCCCGGTCTTGACCGTTCGTGATGTATGGCATATCATTTTTGATAATAACCGATTGAATCGGTTCCGGAGGACAGCACCGTGAGCTTCGAATATATCAGGGAAATACCGAGCCCCGAAGAGATCAGAGCGTCCATTCCTCTGCCCCGTGAGCTGGCAAAAGTAAAAGAGGAAAGAGACGGAGAGCTCCGGGCCATATTCCAGAAGGAAAGCGACCGGTTTTTCCTGGTTATCGGGCCGTGCTCTGCCGACAACGAAGACGCGGTGTGCGAATACGTCTCCCGGCTGGCCAGGCTCCAGGACGAGGTGAAGGAACGGCTTCTCCTTATCCCGCGGATTTATACCAACAAGCCCAGGACCACAGGAGAAGGGTACAAAGGCATGGTCCATCAGCCCGACCCTCACAAAAAACCGAACATGGTGGAGGGGATCAACGCCATCCGGAACATGCACATCAGGACCTTGCGGGAATCCAATCTTTCGGCTGCCGATGAGATGCTCTATCCGGGCAACCTTCCCTATCTCCAGGACCTCCTGAGCTATGTCGCGATAGGCGCCAGGTCCGTGGAGAACCAGCAGCACCGCCTCACGGTGAGCGGTATGACCGTGCCTGCGGGCATGAAAAACCCCACAAGCGGCGACGTCTCCGTAATGCTGAATTCGATCTATGCAGGGCAGCAGTCTCATATATTCATCTACAACCGGTGGGAGGTAAAGACTTCGGGCAATCCGTATACCCATGCAATACTGCGCGGGGCTCTGGATCCTTATGGCAGGAATATCCCCAATTACCACTATGAAAGCCTCCTGAGCGTGGCCAGGGCATACATGGAGCGGACCCTGAACTGCCCCCTGATCGTCGTGGACACGAACCATTCAAATTCGAACAAGGATTACCGGGAACAGCCCCGCATCGGCATGGAGATCATGCAGAGCAGGAAGTACAACCCGCTTCTGCGGGACATGATAAAGGGGCTGATGGTCGAGAGTTATTTGGTGGAGGGCGCGCAGACGATCGGAGAAAACATCTACGGGAAGTCCATTACCGATGCGTGCCTTGGCTGGAAGGAAACAGCGGACTTCGTGAAAAGGCTCGCGGAGGCGGCGTGAGGCGAACGCATTGCGCCTCTGGTGAAAGGAGTGACATGGTATGAATCGGGTGCTGACAGGAGCTTTTGCGGTATTGTTTGTTTTATCACTGACAGGGTGTGCGGAGCTCAAGCAGCTTCGCGTGGAGACATCGGAGCAGAAATCGATGATCGCGCAGCTCAATACTGAAAACTCGGTCTGCCAGGCTGCGCTGAGCAAGTGCCGCGAGCAGGTTCAGATGAAAGAGGGTGAGCTTTCATCAAGGGAAAGCGAGCTGACAACCGTCAAAGGCCGGCTCCAGGCCAAGGAAGCAGAGCTCAAAGAGAAGGAGATGAAGGTCAGGGAACAGAGCGATGCCTTTACCCGGATGCAGGAAGCCATGAAGTCCGAGCTCGCATCCAAGCAGGTCGCGCTCAAGGAGCTCGAGGGCAGGCTCACCCTGACCATGGTGGAATCCATCCTGTTCGATTCCGGCAAGGCCGACGTGAAAAAGGAAGGTGTCGATGCGCTCCATAAGGTTGCGGACGTGCTCAAGAACACCGAAGATCAGGAGGTCATCGTGGCAGGATACACCGATAACGTCCAGATCGGGGGCATGCTGGCCAGGACCTATCCGACCAACTGGGAGCTCTCCGCTGCCCGCGCCATCTCGGTGGTGAAGATCCTCTTGGCCGACGGGGTCGATCCGAAGCTCGTGAGCGCAGCCGGATTCAGCGAATACCGCCCCGTTGCCGAGAACGACACCCCGGAAGGCCGCGCCAAGAACCGCCGCATGGAAATAATCCTCATGCCCAAGCTCAAGAAATAAGCAAACAAGGGCCGAGGCCTGGATGCCGGATCAACCCATCCACGCCCCGGCCCTTTCTTCCGGCTGCTGGACTCTTTCTATACGCCTGTTTCAGTCTCGAATTTTTCTACGAGAAAATCGATTTCCCTCTTTACCTTGAGGTTCTGTTTGTACGCGTTGTCGATAGTCTCCAGGGAGTGAATGACGGAGGAGTGCTTGCGGGAGAAGGAGTCGCCGATGCTCTGGAGAGACTCGGCCGTATATCTCCTTGAGAAAAAGATCGCCACCTGCCTGGGATAAGCGATCTCCTTTTTCCTTGAGGGAGAGACCAGTGCCTCCTTCGAGATAGCGAAATTGCTTGCAACGAAATTCTGGACATAGTCGACGGTGATTGTCTGATGCTTCTCCAGGGTGCCTTCCAGGAGCTCTTTTGCCAGGTTCAGGGTGATCTGCCGCTTCATGAGCGTGCTCATGGCCACCGTGGTCAGCACCGCGCTCTCGAGCTCTCTGACGCTTCCGAGCACGCTGGAGCTGATGAACTCGACCACTTCTTCGGGCAGGGTAACGCCGTTCTTCATAGCCTTATGGCGGACGATCCTTTCCCTCGTGGTTTTATCGGGCCTCTTGATGTCGATGACAAGGCCTGAAGAAAATCTGGAGCGCAGGCCCTTATCGAGCTGCGTCATGGAGCTGGGCGGACGGAAACCCGAGAGGATGACCTGCTTACCGGCAGTGATGAGATCGTCGATCACGTGGCAAAGCTCCATCTGGGTCTTTTCCTTGTTTTTAAAGAGATGCACGTCGTCGATAAAGAAGATGTCGAGGCTCGACGGCTTGTACACCGTCTCGAACTTGTCCATGGCGTTGTTCCTGATGCTGCTGACATAGTCCTGGGAGAAGTCCCTTGCCGTGGTGTATCTGACCTTCAGCGCCTTTCCCGAAGCTGCCATGCGGTTGCCGATGGCATGGGCTATATGGCTCTTGCCCAGCCCGATATCCGAGTAAAAATACAGCGGGTTGTATCTGCTTGCTTCTTCTTCGGTGATGGCCATTGCCGCTTCAAAGGCAAAGGCGTTGCTTCTCCCCACCACGAACTCCTCAAAGGTGAAATTGCTGTTCAGCCCGTTTGAAGGCGAGGCAGGGGCGATCGCAGGCCAGGTCATCTGAATGGGCTGTTCCCGGTCGGGCTCCCCGCACCTCCGGCTTTTCTTTGCGCAGATGGAGAAGTCCACTTCAACGGCCCGCTGCAGGGCCGTCCGGACAGACTTGACGATAAGATCCTTGTACTGTTTGCTTAAGTACTTGTGGGAAAAGGCGTTCGGACACCCGATGAATATGGTGCCTCCCTCTTCGGAGATCTCGATCTGTTCTATAAGAGCCCTTTCAGAATCTCCGGGAACGGAAGCAAGGATAGATTCCTTTATCATTTCAAAGCTACTCACTGTAACCCCCAGGTGAAAAAAAGATGTCTATAAGAAGTATGAGAGGCATAATGCTTCGATTGATGGAAGAGATCAAGCCGGACGGTTTCCGGTTTTTTCCATCTTTTGCCTGTTTGTGAACAAGCCTTTTTCCACTCGTTTATTCAATGGATTATGTACTTAGCCCTCACTTTCCCACCATCGGGATGATGCGCCGGGGAAACGTGAGAATGACTTGATCGGGCATGATTATCTACATTTTGTCGATAACTCGCGAGCTCGTTTTATCTCTTTTTCCCATCGATTTTTACGCGAATGTTAAAAGAGGGCCCGAATCGTAGGCCCACCCTGCTAACCGGCCCGATTCGACCCCCCCTTTTTTTTAAAAGATCTTTATGCCCGCTCGAAGATGGCTGCAGGTGCCTGCCCTCCTCCCGTGCAGAGCGTAACGAGGGCATACCTTCCTTTCCGCCTCATCAGCTCGTGGATGGCGGTGACGCTCAGCCGGCAGCCGCTGTTGCCCACCGGATGCCCGAGGGCAAGCGCCCCGCCGTTGACATTGAGCCTTCCGGCATCCGCTCCCAACTCTTTTGCCCACGCCAGCGGGATTGGGGCAAACGCCTCGTTGACCTCGAAGATGTCGATGTCGCTCATCTTCAGGCCCGCCTTTGAGAGCACCTTGGGCGTCACCGCGATGGGACCGGTGAGCATGAGCATGGGGTCGGAACCGACAACGGCGCCGGCAGCCACACGGGCAAGCGGGGTGACTCCCGACTCTTTTACCTTGTCCCCGCTCATGAGAACCATGGCGGATGCGCCGTCCGTAACCGTGCTGGAGAGCCCTGCCGTCATCCAGTCCGTTCCTGCCAGCACCTTCAGGCTGTCCAGGGTCTCGCGGTTCGTTCCGGGGCGTATGGGCTCATCGGTCATGCATTCTATGCCGTTGCCGTCCTTGTCGAGCCCGGGCACGGGAACGATCTCCCGTCTGAAGCGGCCTTCGACCGTAGCCTTATGGGCCTTTTCGTGGCTTGCTACGGCAAAGTCCTGGCACTCTTCCTTGGTGATGTTCCATTTCTGTGCAATGGCGTGGGCGGAAACGATCTGGCTGGGGATGCCGTACTTGTCCAGATAGAACTTCCCGAAGGGATGGCCGGCATTCTGTCCGTTGGCCAGGGTGCAGTTCATATCGGAGGCAATGTTATACTTGGACATGATCTCGCATCCGCTGGCAATGATCACCTCATGGATGCCCGAGCCGATCATACCCGCGGCCATCTGAATCGCCGACAGGCTGCTTCCGCACTGGCGGTTCACGGTGATGCCCCCCAGCGTCTCGGGCAGCCGAGACGCCAGCACGGCCATGCGGGCCAGGGTGAACGCCTGCTCCCCGACCTGATAGACACAGCCGGTAATGACATCGTCCACCAGCATGGGGTCCAGTTCGATGCGGGCTACAGATTCATTCAGGACAAGGGCCAGGAGCTCCGGGGCCAGATATTCGCGGAAGTAACCCTTTTGTTTTCCCACCGCGGTTCGGACTGCACTGACAACAAAGACATCTCTCATACAAATCCTCCTCTCAGATCAGGCCCCGGACCGAGGGTCTTATCCGGATACGGATCCTCCGGGCCGGCCTGTATATTCTTTATCTTATTGTATTATTATATGTCCGTAACGAATCAACTGTATTCTGTCAAATAATTTCTTACCCGGACGGGTGGATCGGTGCAGCTTGCGGGAGGCCGGACAAATAAATATTACCTCTACAGGTGAATCACCCGGCCTGGATCGAAAAAGAAAGAAAGCCTGCAGGGCACTGACAGACGGCCCTGCAGGCTTTGCGACTGAGAATCTAAAAAGCTACTTATTCTTCACCATCAAGATAGACGTAACCGCCGTGTCCGCCCCAACCGCAGTCGGCAGCAGTCACCTTCAGGGTGATCTGGTGTCCTTTGACCGCAGCGCAGGGAACGATGACGGTCTGCCAGGGAATGGCATACCAGTATCCACCATCCCAGATCCATCCTGAATATGAGGTGTCGCTCGTGGAGAAATACTGGGTAAAGAGTGTCTGACCTGAAGTATCGTCTGTCACTACGATATCGATATACGGCTCCATTGTATGATAGGGCTGTTCGAGTATCGCAGCCCAATAGAACCTCAGTTCAGGGTTTGCAACGTTCGTCGGGACCGTCGCGCTCTGGGTGAACGTAGTGATGTGGTACATACCGTTTGTATCATTCAGCTGAGCCGAATAATCGCCCTTGTATACCTTCTGAATCGAAGGGAAGTGGGGGTCGGTCAGATCATCGGGGTCAGAAACGCCGAGAATGCTCTGTATCCAGTACAGATCTTGACCATAATCATATTCTCCCGGCCAGACATGGGTTTCATACGCCCATGCGGTGAAGTCTCCTGTCTCGAACCCGAGATTCGTGAAGAAGTTCTGCCCCTGGACCTTTATGAGGATCTCCCTGAAGCCTGCATATGCGCTGGGAACCCTTCTTCTGGCATCCCGCTCGTCATCCGTGGTGATCATCATGATGGAGTTCGTTGACCTGGGGAGATTCGGGATCGTGAAGCTGAAGCTGCCGTTCGACCCGAGTGTAACGAGCCGTCCGCCGAGGCCGTCGGCGCCGTTTACGTTGTAAACCAGGTATCTTGCAGCCTTCGAACCGCCGCTCACCGTTCCTGTTATCGTTATGTTGTCGGGATCAGAGACAACAGCGGTGCCGTTTGCATCAAGTGCAGGAGCCGTGATGGCAATGTTCTGGAACTTCGATGCATCCCAGCCGCTCTGAGCGCCCTGGTACAGGGCTCCGAACTCCTTCAGGGAGAAGATCGTCGAGTACGCATCGAACCCGTACTGCTCAATGGCAGGATAGGCGGCAGCCTTGCTGTAATCGAAGAACCCGTCGGTCCTGTTCCACTTAAGCGTCACGACCTCGCCGGGGAAATTACTGTCGCATACATAGAACGTACCGTTTGGCGTACCGTGCTCGTAACCATATACCGTGACGGCATGTGCAAAGTTCTGACCGGTCAGAAGCATGGTCTGGGGAGCTTTGGTCACCTTCATGGCCGATATGAAAAGCTTGCCGGTCTTTTCCTTATCCAGCTTATAGGTAGACTGCGTCCACAACTGCGACCAGATCCTGCTGGAAGATACATATGCCCTTGAAATCAGCTCTCTGATGGTTGTGTCATCTTCCCAGCGGGCAGGATCGCCTTCACGGTGCTTATCGAAGAGGCCGTTTCCATCCTCATCTTTCATGAAGACATAATACCACTGTGCAAAACCGGCCATCCCGATGCCGCTTCCTCCCGGCGAATCGTACGATCCGAAATTGGGGTGGAAGAATCCGTCCGTATCCGGCATAAAACCGGTCAACCCGGATGTGGTCCAGAAAACAGAGCCTGCGTCGGCCAGGGCAGATCCGAGCCCTTTTACGCCGACCACAACGAACTTTGAGAAGTGAATCGTGGTAAAGGTTATCAGTTTGTTGACTGTATCGATATCCTTCACGCCGACGGCTACGTACTTGCCGCTTTCCTCGTCCCAATACAATACCAGCGGAATGTCATCCGAATCCATCTGGGAATCATCATAGGGCATCGTGACCGTTACGGGCAGCAGGAATTTGTACCCGCTGTCCTTGGTTAAAACGATCACCCTGCTGGCACGTGATGCATTGCTGTCCAATGCACCGGGGAGTACTTCCTCGGAGTCGATGTAGACCTTCACTTCATCCCCGCTGTCGACGGCATTCTCGGGAACAATGACCTTTACGCCCAGGATCGGGCTGCCTTCTTTCTCGACTTCGACCTCTGCACCGTTGCTGTGGACAACTGCCACTGCATCATGGAGTGCTTCTTCCGATTCAGTCACGACGCTGTCATTATGCGTATGATGGTTGTAGAACCTGCAGCCTGCTGAAAGCAACGCAATGGATAAGAATGCTATAAACGCGATGCCCCTTGCTACCCTAATGTACCGCATACATAATCCTCCTCTAAGTTGTGTGTTGTAAGGTTTCTTTGATGACGGATTAACTAATTATTATTCCGGTATATTCTATTTTTATATTCTCCTTATTATCTAAAATTATTCTATTTATGATGCTTCATATCACAGCAAGTACAATGCCATGCTTTATTGATTGTATTTTCATGGTGTTATTATTTATTTAAATTAATTGCAATTGTTAATAGGGGAATTTATTTTCTTTTTTTGGGAATATATTTTCCAGGGCTTGTATGAAGGCAAAAAAAATGGATGGCGGTTAGGGCATAGGACTCGCCATCCATAAAGAGGAGGTATTAAGTTATGTTCTATTACAGATGCAGGCAGAAGGAAAACGATTCATGCCTGACGGGGGATATTCTGAATATTCTTACAGGCCCGGCTGTTTATTACTTATTTAATCCTATTTTTGATGATTCTCTTGTTATCTTTGATTCTGCTTCTCGTTTCTTACGGATGCCGCACCGTTATCTCTCCGGCATCGAGTGGTCGGTCCGTCCCGGGGAAGACTAGGGGTTTTTCCGTGCCCGCTTCTCCGGAAGGATAATTTTGCGTTTCTGCGTATCCGGGTTCTGGCGATAGAGGATAACGATATTGCCGATCATGCCTACTGCCTCGCTCGAGGTCTGCCGTTCTATCTCTTCAGAGAGCTCTTTCTTTTCCTCTTTGAAATCGCCGTATTTGACCTTGATGAGTTCATGAACGGTAAGGGCTTCGTCCACCGCCTTGATCAGTTCCGGGGTAACACCCTGCTTTCCCACCTGAATAACCGGCTGCAGCTTGTGAGCCAGGCCCCGTAAGTGTGTCCTTTGCCATCCTGCCAGAGATTTCATATGCCCCCTTCTTCCGTTCTCATCATTTTCCAGATGTGCTGAATAACGTGCCCTCTTCACTAAAGTCAATAACTATATGAAATAATTCGATCTCACATGCCTGTGCGCATTCCGGAAAAGAAACAAGAGAGCGGCTATGGCGCCGCCCTCCGCATAACCTTGCTCTCACCGGAACCGGCATCGATTTCATACATGCGGTCCACTGATGCTCTGCACGCAGGGGCGCCCGATGCTATGTCATCATTCCCACCATGCCGCCAAGCGCGGCGGCGACTCCGGAAACCAGCGCCGATCCGAAAACCCACCAGGCTGCCGACGCGGCGACTTTCCTCGCCTCGTCTGCGTAGCGGATGGATTCTTCCTCGGCCTTCTGTACCCTCGCTACGACATCTCTCCTCATCTGCTCGGTCTTATCGACGACGGAATTTCTGGCCTCTTCTATCCTTTCAACCATCCCGTCGACGTCTTCTTCTTTGATTTTCAGACCGCTCTGGGTGATCATCTGCTTCAGGTCATGCCGGTCAACGGATTTCAGCTTGTCGATCAACGACAGGCTGCCCGCCTTGGGATCGTGGAGAAGTGTATCAAGGTCCGCCTTGATATTGGAGTAGTGGAGCTCCTGATTATCCAGGGAATCCAGGTATTGCCGCAATCTTCCCTCAGCGGCGCCCTGCTGCCCGGAAGCTGCCCTTCTCTCCCCTCTTGACTGCTGATACCTCGACCTGAGGCTGTCAACCGTCCCTGCGACCATATCCACAACCCTGTTTGCCTCGTCCCTGTCCATATCCTTTCTCTGGGCAAGGATCGAAGTTATCGTGGATCGGTCTATGTCGCTGAGCCTGGCAAGAATTGCATCCACCCCTTCTTTCGGGTTTTCTGAAACAAGTTTGTCTATGTCGCGCTTGATCCCCTCGGGATTCAGCTCTGTCTTGCCGGTACCGGCCAGATACTGCTCCAGTTTCTTCCGGTATTCCTCTGCCTCCTGTCGCGACAGGCCCGCCAGTTCCATCGTTGTATCTGCGATCTTTTCGGCCAGGTCCTTGTCGGATTGGGCCTCTTCGCGCACCTTTGCCGCTTCCTCTTTCACGAAGCCGCCTGCTGCCTGGGCCTTTCCCTTAACCTCCGTCGCGGAAGGACCGCCTGTACCGGTATGGATATGCGCGGTGACGGTACCTTTGGCATATGAGGATTTTACGTCGATCTCCGCATCATCCAGAACCGCGGTAAGCTCATTCCGGATCCTGCTGTAGTCCGGCTTGAGCGAATCGATATAATTCTGGATCGTCCTTTTAACATTGGCGTCTCCTAATATCTCATCGCGTACGGCGCCGGTGATGTCCCTGGCTGTATCGACCGACCTCCGCTCGCCCGATTTGCGGAAGATTCCCGAGGTCGTTTCGGAGAATGTCCTCAAGCCCGAACGCACGATGTCCATTAGCGAACCCACCATGGAGGACACGGCGGTCATCTCAAGGACTGCCGTGATAAGATAAAAGAGTCCCCAGATTGCGAGGCCCAGGGTAATGCCGGCGATAAGATTCAGCGCAGTGCTGATCTTTACCGCGAGCAGGGCTGCAAAGAACAGGGAAATACTGGTAGTAATGATAGCCCAGGCCCCGAAGGCAGCATTCACTTTCCGCACCTTCTTTCCCACGGGAGCTGAAGGCTCTTCATGCTTTTCCTGTTTGTGACCGGAGCGTATCGCCTTTTCAATCCTCTCCGTACCCATGTGCAGGGCACTCAACCCTATGGCTGCAGACAGATTGGTCAGGATAAGCTGGAATCCCAAGGCAAGGATAATTCCCGCGATAAGGGCGGTGAAAAACCCGGGGCTCGTGATTACCGCCAATGCCGGAATCGTTTGCTGCTGTGCAAGTAGACCAAGTGGAATCAGCATCATAAGAAATGTAAGTATGAATTTTTTCATACGCGCTCTCCTTTCTTCAATTTTACCCGGATATAGTTACCGGGTTCTCTGTAACCCTGTCATGGGCACGGGATCTTTACCTGCCCGAAGGTTCTCTGGGAATGCCTTCGGCTATATATCCAAGCGGGGGGAATCCTTTCCACCCGCCGACAGTCCCTCCCATCCGGATGGTCTCCGGTTTGAGAAAGAGAACTACCCTTTGTCGCGCTGACAGTTCAGATGGTAATGCTTAAGACCTTTTTAGGTTATCAACTCATGGTAATCAAAGAATATGCAAATTGCTGCCTTGTGCTGCGCCGTGAGACCCTGGAGTGCGGACGCTTCTCCTCCTTTTCCTCTGATATAAGAGTAATGATACGATGTGCGACCGGATCAGACAAGCGCACCGCCCGCCCTTTCAACACAGCCCCCTGATGCCTCTCCATGCGTCTTTGCACCCTCTTCTGCCGGATTGTACTTCAAATGGTACGCTGATTGCTCGAAAATACCGAGCCTTGCAATAACAGCGAACACGGTAGACAATTATCCTGTGCCGATCGTCTCAACAGGAAGAATCAGCAGGAGAACCTTTCCGGCGGGAGGGAGATCGATGAAGAGACATAGCAAATATCCGGTGATCATGGGTGTTGCCGTTTGCCTGGTTATAGGCTTCTCACAGCCCCTTCATGCGGCAGCCCCGGAGGCGAAAGGAGTACTCCCCCTTCTCAGCGATACCGACTACCTGCCCCGTCTGGGAACATACTTTTACTGCTTTGAATTCAACAGCATCAATATCGGTACGGCAGATATCGAGATCGAGCGTGAGGGTGATTTTTACCGGATGCAGGTAAACGCAAAAACCAACGACAGGATCGATTATGTATACAGGATCCGCTACCGGGGAGAAAACCTCACCGACCCGGAAACTCTTGCCCCGGTGGAGACGAAGATAAAACAGCAGGTAAAGTCCACCGAGAAACAATTCGTGATCAGGTTCCAGGACAACGGCACCATACAAACATCCGAAAAAAAGCTGAAGAAGGGCGAAATCGTAGACAACGAGGTACGGCAATTCCACATGGACAGGTATATCGTAGACCCTTTTTCCGCCACCTACCTTGCCCGAGGGTTCGACTGGAAAGTAGGAGCCGAGAAGACTTTCGAGGTATATACCGGAAAAAGCAGATATGAGCTCCGCCTGAAGTGCACGGACAAAACGCTTATCGACAAGGCAGGCGAAAGGCGGGAGGCCTGGGTGATCGTTCCCTCGGCAAAAGACCTGGACCCTGACAGACACAAGGCGGCTGCGAAAAAAAAGCCTGCAGACGTCAAGATCTATCTCTCTGCCGATGAACTCAAAGATGTGTTGAGGATCGAGGCGAACCATACCATGGGGAAATTCCTGGTCTTTCTGGACAGGTTCGAGCCTGCGAAAGACCATCCAAAGGTATCTGTGGTTCAGAAGGCACTGACGCCGGACGCCGGACAATAAACGAACGTACGGAAAGCCGGAAAGCGTGTAGGAGCCTGCTATCTCAATAAGGCTGAAGAGATCGGTGAGATGCCCTGCAGTGTCAGTGTGCAGGCAAAAAAAATAGGATGGCGGTTAGGGCATTAGGACTCGCCATCCTAAAGAGGAGGTTAATAACCTTTGTTACTATTGTTCTGATGCTCACTCGGAAGAAAAGGATTCACGAAAACGGCAATCTTTTTCCTATAACCGGTAATTTATAGTCCTTTGCGGCAAAGCCTTGATGACTGCGGAGCGTTGTCCCCGTTGAGCAGCTACTCTCCCCCGAAAAATCGTCCCTCCTCCCAGGCAACCTTGTGCTCCATGATCACCTGATACTGGTGACTCAGGTCCGATATCTCGCGCTGCCAGAAGATCTCGCTGCCCCAGTCGGGGTGATTAGCCCGAAAGGCGTAGTCATTGAACTGCCGGGCTGTCCAGGCAAGAAAATAGATAATCCGCATGAACCGCAAAGGTTCGATGAGATTGATTTCGGCGTATTCGAATTCCCGGAACTGTTCGTAGCTGTCGATGAGAAGCTCGATCTCCCGCCGAGAGCGGCCTGCATGGTCGGGCAGGAGCATCCAGAGGTCATGCACCGGGGGGCCGACCATCATATCGTCAAAATCGATGGCCATGAGGCCCTCGCCGGGCCGGTCGAGAATGTTGCCGCGATGGCAGTCCCCATGGATCCTGATGTATTCCGTCCTTTCAAAGAGCGGCGTAATGCTCCCCACAATGCGCATGGTGAGGTCCTCGAAGGCCCCTTTGAACTCGGGAGCAACGAAGCCTCCTTTGATGATGAACTCGAGGTCCTTGTACGTGGACTTCATGGGATGAAGGGTGATCCTGTCCTTTGGCATGCGCGCCTGACCCGCGAGATGAATGCGCGCGATAAGGGCGCCCACCCTCCTTAAGTCCTCGTCGGAATTGAATTCGAACTCACGGCCTGCCTTCCTGGGGAAGAGTGCAAAGAAACCGTCGTCCGTCTTCCCCAGGGTACTACCGTCCGCCAGCGTGCACGGGCTCACGACCGGGATCTCGGACTCGGCGCAGTCTGCGAGGAACCGGTGCTCATCTTCGAGCGCAGTTCTGCTCCAGCGGTTCGGCCGGTAGAATTTGGCGATGAGGCGTTCGCCGGATCTCGCCTGAAGCTCGTAGACCCGGTTTATATAGCTCGGCAACGGGATGGTAAGGCCGGTGAAACGGATGCCCGAGGCCTTTTCCACCACATCGAGAAGCACCTCAGGGGTGAGGTGCTGGAAGTCGGACACGCTTTTCATTAATTTCCTCCGAATTCACGAAGGTATATGTCAATTATGTTCCCGTGTCTTTAAGAATCTAATCTGCGGCCATTCTTCCTTGGCGTTCTTCAGCCGCCACTGGTTGGGCGCCAGATACGTGAGGTATCCGCCCGCATCCCTGGCGAGGGACCCCTGGTAGCTCTTTTCGAAACCGCGGAGGACCTTGGCGTCGTCGCATTCGACCCATCGGGCGCCGATATACTCCACTATCTCGTAGGAGGCATCCACACTGTACTCGTCCCGCAGCCGTTCCATGACCACGTCGAACTGGAGGACGCCTACCGCGCCAAGGATATAATTGTTGCCGACCATAGGTTTGAAGACCTGCACGGCGCCCTCTTCACTCAGCTGAACGAGACCCTTCTGGAGCTGCTTGAACTTCATGGGGTTCTTCAGGATCACCCTCCGGAAATGCTCCGGGGCAAAGTACGGTATGCCCAGAAACTTTAAGAGTTCCTTTTCGGTAAAGGTATCCCCGATCTGGATGGTGCCGTGGTTGTGGATGCCTATGATGTCGCCCGGATAGGCCTCTTCGACATTTGTCCGGTCCTGGGCCATGAAGATGGTGGCGTTGGACAGGATCACCTCTTTGCCGGTCCGGTGGTGCATAACCTTCATGCCGCGCGTGAACTTGCCGGAGCATATCCTGAAAAAGGCGATGCGGTCACGGTGGGCAGGATCCATGTTTGCCTGGATCTTGAAGGTGAATCCCGAAAACGGCTGCTCCAGGGGGGAGACCATTCTGGTCTCTGCCTGACGGTTCCCCGGACACGGGGCCATCTCTACAAAGACATCGAGCATCTCGCGCACGCCGAAGTTGTTGATGGCGCTGCCGAAAAATACCGGGGTCTGGTTTCCCTTGAGATACTCATCCCGGTTGAACTTCGGTAAAACCCCTTCGATGAGTTCCACGTCTTCGCGCAACTGCTCTGCCTGGCTCCCCAGAAGCTCATCCAGCCGCGAATCGCTTAAGTCGGTGATCAGTATGCCTTCCTGGTCCCTGGTCGCCTTTCCCGGGGTGAAAAGGTGGATATGCTTGCGGTAGAGGTTATAAACCCCCCGGAAGCTGCTGCCCATGCCGATAGGCCAACTCAACGGCACGCACTCGATCTGCAGTTTCTCCTCGATGTCCGTCAGCAGATCCAGCGGAGAGAGGCCTTCACGGTCGAGCTTGTTGATGAAGGTCATGATGGGGGTATTGCGCATCCGGCATACCTCCATGAGCTTCTCGGTCTGAGGCTCCACTCCCTTGGCGCTGTCGATGACCATGAGCGCGGAGTCCACCGCGGTAAGCACCCGGTAGGTGTCTTCGGAAAAGTCCTGGTGGCCGGGGGTGTCGAGGAGGTTTATCTCGAAGCCGTGGTAGGCGAACTTCATCACCGAGGTGGTTACGGAGATGCCGCGCTCCTGCTCGATCTTCATCCAGTCGCTCGTTGCATGGCGGGCTGCCTTGCGGGCCTTGATCGTTCCCGCAAGCTGGATGGCGCCCCCGAAGAGCAAGAGCTTCTCTGTCAGCGTGGTCTTCCCGGCATCCGGATGGCTGATGATGCCGAAGGTACGCCGCCTGGCTACTTCTCTCTCTAGGAGCTTGTCGATGTCCTTGAGTTCTTCTTTTTCCTGATAGATATCAACAGCTTCCATGTAATTTGATCCTGTTGCTGAAAATTTGCAGGGGCATAGCCCTTTAAGGCCAAGCCCCTGCTTTAATGCATTCTTTTCTATCCGGTAATTACACGAGCAGGCTCATGAAACCCAGCACCGTGCCCCGGAAGACAGACCCTGCCTGTCCGAACGGACAGACGTTACGCTTTGTATACGTTGGACGCCTGAGGTCCCTTGGGTCCGGGAGTAATGTCGAACGTTACTCTCTGGCCCTCTTCGAGTGACCTGAAACCTTCCTGCTTGATTGCCGTATGGTGTACGAATACATCCTGCCCGTCTTCAGCAGTAATAAAACCAAAGCCCTTAGAATCATTAAACCATTTTACTGTTCCTTTTGCCATTAAACACCTCGTAGTTAGGCCTTCTGCTTGGCGAGCTTAAGGCCCTTGTTTTGTATTTCTGAAAACGAGAACTATCGTCGCTGAACTTTGACTTGTTGTAGCGGGACTAAAAGGTACTACCCGTAAAGCAAGATTCAAGTCGGATACATTCCTATTTCAGATCTTCAATATGCTTTAATGCTCATTGTCACACATGTCAATTGCAAAATTAGTATTCTTTGCACTTTGACTGCGATATTACATTGGAAACCGGCAAAAAACCCTGGATATGCCTTGATAAATAACCGAGGTGCAGGCGAAAGTTTTTTTATCCTCCGTACTGCACACCGGTATGTATCCTTACGTTCCTGGCGCCTTCGATTTGACTGACGTAACCCCGGGCACCACCTACCGCCCGCCTCCGGCAGATATTCCTACCGGGGTGACCGCATCTCTTGCAAGGGCTGTATCATCGCTCCAGAACTGCGTCCCTGGTAGTCGACTCTGAACCTGCAGCTCCCGGCCGGCAGCGGGAAGACGGCATAGCCGTCGGCATCCGTCAGCCCGGAGATGCTCAAGTATGAGCCGGTCAAACCGAACACATACACCCGTATGCCGGCCAGGGCTGTATCGCCGCATTTTACCCTTACCCGCGCCTGACCGTATGCGATCTCGACCGTGTTTTCCTGCAGGGTGAATGCGGGACTCCAGTGCTGCACGCCCAGAAAGTCTGCGCGTACCTTACTTATACTCCTTCTCTGGCAAACGAAAGACCGCCCTGCCCTGTGAGTCCGCTGTGGGGTACTGGTTCAGGTACGAGCCCGCAGCGGTAAAGAGATAGACCTTCACCCCCGGCATCGGAACAGAAACCCCCTGATACGTGCTTTGCACGATTATCACAGTATCCTGATGAGGGATGGAAATCGAGACGGACGTGTCTTCTGAAACCTGGAGGGTCTCGCTCCAGTACTGGCTGCCCATATAATCCGCACGAATCTTGTAGGACCCGTCCGCGACGTTGAAGCTCGCCTTGCCCGCGGCATCCGTGAGCAGGGACTGGTTGAGCTACGAGTATCGCTACCTCGCATCGACGCCGCCCGGAGCATCTACGAACAGAGATCCGTCCTGAACCCGCAGCAGAGGCTCGGCCCGGGTCGTGCCGGCAAGACAGAATACCCGGGACAGGAATACGGAGACACGTGCAGCCCATGTGAATCTTTTCATAAAAAACTCCTCCGATAAAATAAAAAAACACATCCCCTCATGTCTCCGGGAAGAGTAAAAGGGAATATCTCTCTCGTATTACAGCAGGCTCAATATGGTCATGCATGCTGAAAGATGCATATTAAGCCATCATTATTTAGCACAACACATGCCACTATAATAACCCTGTAATATTATCTGGTTGAACGTTCCACCCCTCTATGCCCTGATAAATGCTGTAGTTTTTTTCTTTTATGGTGAAATCTTTTTACCCTATCGAATTTCGGATGTATCCGGATATTTCAGTTCCCGGCAGTTGAAAGATGCGTGGGTTTCTTCCCTTCTTTCACTGGATAGACACATACGAATGGGGAATATATCCCCGTATGCCGGGGTAAAATTCCCCGCTTGTTCGGCAACGATCCGTACGTCTTTTTGGCTGTTGTTGTTTATACTGGTTATTTTCAACGTGGCATCAATATTGCTGTTTTGAATTCAGTTTGTATAAAAAGACTGTCCTGCGATTGAATTAAAATATCATCGAGGGCACCTCGGGGTCAGATAACTTTCGGTCAAAGGAGGGTATTATGCACCGGGTTTATCACGACGCGCCCGCTGTGGTACACCCGGAGGATATTCTCCAACCCGTGTCTCCCGGCAATTTTTGTGCGCGAGCCTTGCCGGATTTTTTGACCGGGAGGAGTCGTTGGGTGACAGCATCTCTTTTCGATGATTACACCCCGGGTGCCCTCCTCCTTATTCGCGGTCGTGCCGCTCCCTCTTTATGCAATGTATGGTGAAGGTGCGGTGATCGGGCACGAGAAATCTTGACAGTATCCTCCTTACCGTAGGCTTAGCCCTTTCCCCCTATAGCCGGGGGAAAGGGCTAAGGGTTTTAGGAGACTGCAGTGAGAGATCTCTCCCATTATGACCGGGGCTGGAAGGACCGGGTTCCCTGTATTGAACGCACATCCCCGGCTGTTACTTTCGTCCGAAGGAAAGGACATATCCTTTCGCCTGTTGAAAGGTCGAAGACTATCTTGGTATCTCGCCATATCGGTTACTACAATCTTATTTGAGAGAATATTCACCACGAGAGGCTTTCTCCTTCAGCATGCATACAAGGCATAAATTTTTCCGGATAATTTTATATCCGCAGCAAGGACAGTGATAAGAAGCGCCTTTGCCTGCTTCGGCCCTTGTCATCCGGTATTTGGCGCTTTTGAGATAGGTTGAGTAAAAGTGCTCCTTTGTGCCGGGCATCTCCCATTCAATGGCTTCCATCACCTTTTTGTACACAGGTCCTGCCACTCCCTTTGCATGAGGGCATGATGTCTCTTCGAGATAAATACCGGCGAGTTCTGCATACATGTGCACCTCATGATCTGTCAATCTGACAAGAGGTTTTGCCTTTCCGACCGTGCCTTTCTCTTCAGGCGACAGCGGTCCGTGGACCGGCAAATGATCCATCTGCCAGTTGAGGATGCTTCCTATCAGCAGCGATGTCTCGTCATCGAGCGTCTGTGCCGTGGCAATCACGTCGCATCCAAGCTCGACAGCCAGCCTGTTGAGATAGTACCGCCTTGTTTCCCTGCACAAAGTACATGTCTTGCTGAGTGAGTAGGATACTGCCTTATCGAGGGTAAAGCCCAGAAGTTCCTCGATTCGATATATCTCAAGAAAGATACCGAATTTTGTTGCGAATGCATGCGCTGTCTCTTCCACTATCCGTGAATAGTCTCCAAAGCCATGGTTGATGTGCACAGCAATAATATCGAAGTTCATCCTCGAAAGGATCTCGGCGAGTACGAAGCTGTTTTCTTTTCCGGTTAAAGGTACAAGGATCTTTTTATCGTGACCGAAGAGCCGGTATTTGTCGATGGCGAAAGATACCTGTCTGAAGATATGTGCCCGGAAATGAAAGGGGCAGAACGGGTTTGTGTATCCCGTGACCACAAAGGAAGCATGGCTCGGGCATATAGCGCATTTCATGCGAACGAGCCTTCAAAACACGGTGCCGGTGTGTCCGATCGGTATTCAGAGAAGAATATGCCGGAGGCCCATGCTGCCGGGATGACAGCATCGGATAGAGATATCGTGCGGATGCCCTTGATCTGATCACATGAAACCATGAATAGAGAATAATAGCCTAGCTCGTGGGCGCAAATCCGGCCATAAACTCTCAGCAGATGAATATTCAGGGATCACAGAAAATAAAAAAAAGCCCCTCAAATTTCTTTGAGGAGCTTTTTTGGAATATATAAATGATCCCGGCAACGTCCTATTCTCCCACACAGTTACCCATGCAGTACCTTCGGCGCTAAAGGGCTTGACTTCCGAGTTCGGGATGGGATCGGGTATTTCCCCTTTGCCATGATCACCGGGAACATTTGACTAATTTATAATTCCGGTAAATCTTGTAATAAAGAAAAGGAAGAGAGTGATTAGAGGGTCAAGCCTCACGGCCGATTAGTACTGGTTAGCTCAACATATTGCTATGCTTACACACCCAGCCTATCAATCCTGTAGTCTTCAGGAGGCCTTCAGTCGACCGAAGTCGAAGGGAGATCTTATCTTGAGACCGGCTTCCCACTTAGATGCTTTCAGCGGTTATCCGTTCCGTACGTAGCTACCCTGCTATGCCGTTGGCACGACAACAGGAACACCAGAGGTACGTCCATCCCGGTCCTCTCGTACTAGGGACAGCTTCTCTCAAATCTCCTCCGCCCACAGAGGATAGGGACCGAACTGTCTCACGACGTTCTAAACCCAGCTCGCGTACCGCTTTA
>DIXF01000012.1 GCA_002448235.1 Syntrophaceae bacterium UBA6087 | reverse complement strand
ACGACCACGTACAGGCTGACGGCAATCAATCCGAACGGCACCACGACCACCGATGTCATCGTAACGGTCAACCAACTACCCACGGTCGATCTGACGGTCGATCCGCCTGCCATCTGCGCAGGCTCCATGGCAACGCTCGCATGGACGAGCACAAACGCGACGGTCGTGAGCATCGACCAGGGTATCGGGACAGTGGCCTTGAACGGGTCACTGGTAGTAACCCCTGCCGTGACGACGACATACACGATAACGGCAACCAATACCCACGGCCCCGACACCGACACCGTAACCGTCGTCGTGAACCAGCCGCCCATTGTCGACCTTACGGTAAGCTCTGGAACTACGAGTCAGAGTATTCCTGTAACGTTGTCGTGGACATCGAGTGGAGCAACGAGCCTCTCCATCGACCAGGGTATCGGGACAGTGGAAGCTGCAGGGACGCAAGATGTTTCACCTACCATCACGACTACATACAAAATCACGGCTACGAACATCTTCGGCACCACAACAGACACCGTTACGGTTACCGTGACACTGCTGCCTTCCGTATCCATAACCGCATCACCGACTTCAATCAATGCTGGCAGCTCATCGCTCCTGTCATGGAGCTCCACCGGCGCTACCACGATAAGCATTGACCAGAGCATCGGGACCGTTACAGCAAGCGGTACCAGGACGGTGTCACCGTCTGCAACCACTACGTACACGGTGACCGCTGCCAATTCATACGGCTCCAGGACGGCAAGCGTCACCATCACGGTCAACTCACAGCCGACGGCGAGCATCACGGTAAGCCCATCTGCCATCAATGCGGACGACCAGTACACTACGCTGACATGGAGCACGACAGGTGCAAATACCGTGACGATCGATCCTCCTATCGGTACAGTACCAATAGGTATGAATGGATCGCAGCAAGTCTGGCCAACTGAAACCACCACATACACCCTGACCGCTACGAATGATTACGGCACCACGATCAGATCCGTGCCGGTGACAGTCTACCACGTGCCGACCGTAACGATCAGCACTGATCCCTCAGGATCCATGCCCCTCGGTGCGAAAGCGACCCTGATGTGGACCTCAACGGATGCAACGAGCGCCACGATCGATAACGGGATCGGTACGGTAACGGCCAACGGGTCAAGAACCATACAGCCCGAGGTCACCACAACCTACACGATTACCGTTACAGGTCCTGCCGGGACGGCAAGTGCAAGCGTCACACTCATCGTGTACGTGCCGCCGACAGTGAGCATTTCGGCATCGCCCGCCTCGATCATCACCGGCGAGTCCTCGACACTGACCTGGTCATCGACCAATGCGTCCAGTGCTACGATAACGCACAATAATCCCGAAGACGGACCAATCGGCACTGTGGACGTGAGCGGCGAGTATCCTGTCTCTCCGACCCTGCCCACCACCTATACCATAACTGTTGTAGGTTTGAACGGCGGGCAGGCAAATGCATCCGTTACGGTCGGAGTGGTCCCGCGCCAGGCAGCGTACATTCCGCGATACGAAACGCATCCCAGCAGCCCGACTTCTTATCATATAGATGTTCTCGACCTTGAACAGCTTGGGATCCCTTATGTCTATCCAATCGCATATGTCCTGAACGATGTGGGGAAAAAGCCGTACGGGGTCGAGGCAGATCCTTCGAAAAACTTTATCTGGGTCTCCTGTTATGAAGACAGGGCTGTCAGGAAGATCAATGTCTTCACCGGCATGACCGTAGCGAAGATCCCTGTCGGCGACATGCCACGCGACCTGGCCATAACTCCGGACGGCTCCCGGCTTTATGTCTGCCTGTTCAACAATACCAACACCGGCAAGGTGGCGGTCATCAATACGGCAACGAACGCAGTGATCGGTACGGTAAATATACCGAATAATTCCAAGGCCATAGATATCAAGTCCCGCGCATATGTATCGAGTGTATATGGAACCGGGACGCCGACCGATTACAGTGTTTCTTCGATCAACACCTCTACGAATCAGGTATCGGCTACGATCAACACCACGACCTTCTGTCCGTTCGATCTGGCAATGAGCCCTGATGGCTCAAGGGTGTATATCGTCGGCAGGAGCAGTGGGGTCTCCTACATCCAGACGAGCGATAACAGCTTGCACGGACTCTACTCCGAGGCTAACAGGCAGTTTATAAAGGTCCTGGTGAACGGATCAAGACTGTATACGGCAACAATAAAAACCCTGCCTGATTTCTCGACAGAGACGGGTATCTCGGTGATTGATACAAGCACTTCCAGTGTTGTTCATATCCCGATAGGAAACTCGGAGCTGTTCAGAGACATCAAGGGAATGGCGATCCATCCGGATCAGACGACAAGCCCGTACCTTTATGTAATATACAACAATGCATTCGGAAGCAGCCAGCCGGATATCTTCGTGATCAATACAATGACAAACTCAGTTGAAGACAGCAAATCGGTCACTGCCGGTAAACATGAAGACATCTACGGTAACTTCCTGATTATAAGAGATTAAAAAAAGAAGGCGGTCATGGGCTCCATGGCCGCCTTATTTCCTGATCCAACATCTCTTATTGAAACACGACACGGCCTTCTGTGAATGCTAGGGCAGCCGAGGATTAATTATGCAGTGCGCTGAAACATGCCTGCTGTCAGGGCATGTACCGATAGCCCTTGCCGCGTATGCTGATGATGTGCTCGGGCCTGGTGGGGTCTTGCTCGATATACCGCCGGATGCGGGAGATAAAGGTATCCACGGTGCGTGTCTCGATGTCGGGGTCGAGGCCCCAGACATTCTTCAGAAGCTCTCCTCTGGTCACGATCCGGTCCTGGTGGTCGGTGAGATACTGGATGAGGTTTGCTTCATGAGGAGTAACTCGTAGCACTTCTCCGTCACCCCTGGTTATTTCCAGCGTATTGAAATCGAGGACGCTTCCCCCGATCCTTAAGGTTTCACCGGGCTTGTACCACTCGTAGCGGTCCAGCATCCGCCTGATCCGGAGGAGGAACTCCTCGAGGTGAAAAGGCTTGGTAAGATAGTCGTCCGCTCCCGCCTTGAGCCCCTCGACCTTGTCTTCCACGCTCGACTTCGCCGTCAGGATAAGCACGGGAAGTTTGGGATCGTCCTTTCTGATGCGCTTGAGGGCCTCGATACCGGTAATGCCGGGAAGCATGAGATCAAGGACTACGAGATCTATGCCCGAGCTCTCGAGGATCGAAATCCCTCTCTCTGCCGTTGCCGAATGGATGACTTCATACCCTTCGGCCTCGAGGTTGATGTGCAGACCCAGGGCGAGCGCCTGGTCATCCTCGACTATAAGAATTCTCCACCTGATACTCATTTATTCACTATAGGCATGCGTATGAGAAACGATGTACCCGAATCATTCAGACCGGTACTCACCTTGATGTTTCCGCCGTGGGCCTTTATGATCATTTTTACCACGTACAACCCCATACCTGTCCCTGAACCCCACATGGTTATAGCCTCCGGCAGCCTCTGGAACAATTTAAAGATATCCCGGTATTTTTCTTTGGGGATTCCGATTCCCGAATCGGAAAACCTGATATATACCCAGCTTTTTTCACGCATTACCTCTATTTCAACCTGTGGAAAGCTTGTTGAATAATGGATAGCATTTTCCGCAAGATTCGAAAACACCAAATTCATCGCTTCCTTATCGATAGATACGGTCATTTCATGATGAACTTTTATATGAACGTCTACATCTTTGAGCAGCACCTCATGGGTCTTCAGGAACTCTCTTAAAAACTCGGAGATTTCGACCTTGGAAAAAACATAAGGCTTCTTTGAATAACTGAGCCGTGCGCTCGCGAGAAAATTGTCTACCAGCAGCTTGAGCCTCTGGTTCTCGCCCATCATGCCGTCGAGGAGCTGGTTCACCGTCTCCGGCGGGAGGTCTCTTTTCTTGATGGTTTCAAGATAAAGCTGCGTGGTGGCGAGAGGCGTCTTGAACGCATGAGTAATCGAAGAGATAAAGTGCATCTGGGTGCGCATGAGGGTGAGCTGTCTCTGGTAGAGGATAAAGAGGACGTAAATCCCCGCGAGGATCAAAAGGAACAGGACGGATACCTCGACAATGACAATGATATCCCATGCACCAATGGGCTTGATCCGTCTGGAATTGATTTTGATATACCAGATCAGCCAGATGATGACGATGGAGAGCCAGGCTGCCTGGAGCGTGATGAAGGTGATAATGGCCGGCCATCGTCTTGGATTTTGCATGGCCATGGGTAATACCACTGCCTCCTTATTTATTCCAGGCTTATTTCGGAGCCCGGCCCCTTCATGGTTTTTCTGCAGCCTCTCCTGTCAGGGAATTCGGGTTTGCCCTGGTAACCTTCACCCTTGCCATCGTGCCGATGAGGGATGGTGAACCGGTAAAGTTGACAATGGAATTCTGGGTGGTCCTGCCGTGGACCTGATCGGGATTCCGCTCGCTGACCCCGTCGACGAGAACTTCATAAATCTTGTCCAGGCGTGCTTGACTGCATTCCAGGGTGATCTTTCGCTGCATGGCCTGCAGTTTGACGAGCCTGCGCTGTTTTTCTTCGCGCAGGACGCTGTCTTCCAACCCGGCGGCTTTTGTGCCCGGCCGTACCGAATATCTGAAAGAATACAGGAGATCGAAGCGCACCTCTTGGATGAGATCGAGCGTATCCTGGTAATCGCTTTCGGACTCGCCCGGAAATCCGACGATCACATCACCGCTGAAGGCTATATCGGGACGCGCAGCACGAAGCTTACGAACGAGCTTCAGATACCCCTGCCTGGTGTACTGCCTGTTCATGAGTTCTAGGACCTTGTCGGATCCGGATTGAAAGGGGAGGTGGATATGGCTGCAGAGCTTTTCCAATCCGGCGAAACAGTCTATCAGGTCGTCACTCATGTCCTTGGGGTGAGAGGTCGTGAACCGGATGCGCTGCATGCCGTCGATCTCGCTTATAGACTTCAGGAGGGCAGGGAAGCCCATCCCGCCGGAATAGGAATTCACGTTCTGTCCGAGGAGAAAGATCTCTCGCACCCCCCGTGACGCATGCACTCGGATCTCTTCGATAATATGCGCATGATCTCTGCTGATCTCTTTTCCCCGGACATAGGGGACAATACAGTAGGAGCAGTAGTTGTCGCACCCCTGCATGATATTGATGTATGCTCGGTGAGAAGGCGTGACGAACTCCGCGTCGGGAACGATGTCCATGGAAGGGATGCACTCGTTCATCCGGGTGTCGACCTGGGTTCTTTTCTCTAAACGCTTTTTGTTGATGATCTCGGTGATCCGGTGCAACTGGTGGGTGCCGAGCACGATGTCCACGTGGGGCATGCGCTCGATGATGTCCGCCCCCTTCTGCTGGGCGATGCAGCCTGCAACCGCGATAATGAGGGACGGCTTCTTCCTTTTATAGGGTCTCAATCTGCCGATAGTGCTCAACGCCTTCTCATAGGCCTTCTGCCGGACAGAGCAGGTATTGAGGATGATGAGATCGGCCTCCGTGGAGGATTCCGTCTGCATCCACCCGTCACCGGCGAGCAGGGAATGCACTTTCCTGCTGTCGAGGTCATTCATCTGGCAGCCGTAGGTGATAATCTGTACATATCCTTTCATGGGTGATATCCATATCCTGGCCATGCCCGTACGTCAACACCGCGGATGAACCGTAAAGAAAAAAGTTCCTGTTGCCGTATTGGGGAACATGCCGATAAAGAAAGTAC
The DNA here is from genome assembly GCA_002448235.1 of Syntrophaceae bacterium UBA6087. GTDB lineage: Bacteria > Desulfobacterota > Desulfomonilia > UBA1062 > UBA1062 > Phosphitivorax. The sequence continues at coordinate 169,400 of DIXF01000012.1, read as the reverse complement.
ATTATATCTTATTTGGAGAAGACATTATGGGAAAAAAAGGATTCAGCCTTATGGAAGTAATGATAACCGTAGTAATAGTCGGTATTCTCGCTGCAATCGCAATCCCTTCCTATACCGGATACGTCACCAGAACAAGGAGAGCCGAGGCGGTAAGCGCCCTCATGGCTGTTGCGCTCTATGAGGAAAAGGCAATGGCTGAGAGCGGGAATTATCAGACTGAAGATGTTCTCGTGGGTACGTACGGCCTTAAGCCGGGAAGCGGTGGTGAATACACTCCGAGTGAGTACTACGACATCGACATAGATGTAACCGTAGATCCGGACACCTTTCTTGCCACTGCCGTCGGAAAAGGCGCCCAGAACGGTGATGTAACTTTGGCAATCAATCATGATGGTACCGGCGGAAGATTGGCGAGCGGAACGTTTACAGCAGACCCTGAACTGTGGAGATCGTTGAGAAAATAAAAGATATGCAATGCCGCAATCATGTTCTGGCAAATGCATAGGCAAATACGGGTCCGTATCCTGACTATATTATAATAGCGTGTGCCGTTTATTGCAGTACTAACAAGAGAGAATTCAAGATTTTTCCGCAGCTTCCCGATACCAGAAAACGTGAGCATAACAAGATTGCTTTTCTCCATCTGTATACTTGTATTGATAGGGGGGTGTACCACCCGGTCAACGATATCTTCCGACCAGATCTGGCCCGAAGATAAGCGTATGGTCCGGCTGGAGCGTGATGTCCAGGAATTGTGCGACAGTCTGGTGACGAACGTTACCCCAAACAGCGTTGCCGTTGCCTGGTACGACAATCTCCACCCTCACTCACCCATGCTCTCGGAGGCCTATGTGGTGTCCATGTTCGAAAGGAGCCTCATACGCAGGGGATTTACCGTAATCCAGGACGACGAGGTCGCATACTACAAACTCAAGCTGATCATGACTCCTTCGCGAAAATCACTCCTTGCGCTTGCCTCGCTCACCCATGGGGATAAAGTGATAGCCACGAAAGAAGCGCACTTTATAAACGGGTCGGAGAGATGGAACAAGGGACTCTGCTCCTATAGGTTCAGGACAAAGAACAGGATCCCCATAGGGAGCAGGCCGTGAGAAATGCTGCCTGCCTCATTGCCGTACTTCTGCTGCTGGGATGTTCGCATATCCCGCTGATCGACGTGGGCAGCACCGGCACGATAGACCAGTGTGCAAGCAGGCTTTCCAAAGGCATCTGCAAAGGGCTCGAGGATTCTTACCTGGGCGTAAGCATACTCGTGAGTGCGCCTGTCGACGCGGTCACCTTTGCGCCGAATGATTTCGGGCTGGCGATGCAGGAATTCATGATCGGCGCAATGGCGGAAGGCAACGCAAATGTTGTGGATATACAGCTCCGAAAAGAGCCGTACATTAATTGCAGCGAGGGATTGATAAGCCTGAGCAGGGATGTAAGCAGGCTTCGCCCGGACATAAGGGCGCAAGTCATCGTGGTGGGCACATATATAGTGGGTAAGGAAGAGGTAGTCATTACTGCACGGGCAATAGACTACACCACCAACGATGTCATCGTATCAGCCACTGCTCATCTGAAACGTTCTGAACACATCGACCGTCTCTTGAGCAGCAGGGAGCAGGTTCAATTATTTGAAAAATGACACAGGGAGGTGGAGATGTCCATGGGCATCCAGACTATCCGGAAGATCGGCCTTGTCTGTTTCTGCTTTGTTCTTGCCGGATGCGCTCTTGTAAAGCCGACTCGACAACTTGACGAGGTAACCCCCATCGACTGGGGCCTTGGTGACTCTTTCGAAAAGGGTATTACCGTCCTGCCTTTCGATGCTCAGGATGAGAAATGGGGCACCTATGCGGCGAAACAGATCAAGCAGCACCTCCTTGAAAGCAAGGCCTTCAAGCGGGTGGTTTATTCCGAGAACGATACCGTCTCCACCCCCTACGTCTTAACCGGGGAGCTCGAATACCTTTATTACGGAGGCACCCATTCGCCTTCACGGGTGTGCGTGAGCTTGAGGATTACGGAAGCAAAAGACGGTCAGACCCGTTTCATGCGCGTAGCAAAGGCTTCTTCCGAAAAAGATGCCTTCCACATGAACTGGCTGAGCAGGGCATACGTACCTTCGCCTTACCCGGAGGAGATCCTTAACGCCCTGCTCAGGCACGTAGCAGAGGACATCGCCCAGAGAACGTCGCTACCAGCGAAAAAGTGCCCCTGAGGCGGTCAGAAAATATATCCGGCCTTCGGTGCTGGCTACAACTCTTTCAATCACCGCATCCGCTAGTTTATTGTCCGGGTCCGGGGGTGTCCACCAGTCCGATCCGTCCCACCGGTACTTCCCGCACCAGATGTTGCCGTCGATATCGACATCGAGAGCACGTGCAACTACTGGAGGCTGGGAAACGAGCTCGCTTCCATTCCTGCATACCTTATCTTCTGTGACATGCCATAGGGTTAATGAATTGGAACTCTCAACATCCTGGGTCGTTTTATCATCGCCTAAAACCTCTAGAATTGCCCAGGTTTCACCTGTATGGACAGGGATCATACCGGGACTGGGAGCATATAAGGGATCAAAACTGTAAACACCCTGGGTTGTAGCAAAATAGATATCATATTCCCCTAGCATGATGGCGTTTGTCTTTTCTGGCTTGATAATACTCCACTCTAAAGATGATGGGTCATACCGATGCATACCGGAATCAGCACCTATGAATAAGATGTCAGAAGTATACAAAATATCATTGATAGATACGCAGGTTGTACATGGAAGTGTACTTATAGCACCTGAAGACTGAATGGTAATAACAGTATTCGCAGAAGAAGAACCCCAGAGGGTGTACGTCAAATCACTGTAGCCCACATACATGGTTTCAAAAGAACCTTCCCATGAAGTGGACTGATTCGATTTAGAGGTAATATAGAGGATCTCTTCACTCTGAGTCGAGATCCACGCGCCCCCCAGGAGAGATTCCCCCTGTTTTTCAACGGTTAGAACCGTGCTGTTTACATCGACCTGCTCAAGCGCGCGTGCCCTCACTTGTATGGTGAAAACATGGGTTTCGCTCTGGTCCTTTTCATCGGAGACCGTACAGTTTACGTTGTATGTTCCTGGAGTTTCCGGAGTGATCCAGTAAGCGAAGTTGTCGGTGGCTTCCTCTGTAATGATCTGTCCGTTTTGTTCTTCGGCTTCTGCCTGCCATGTCCACGTATAGTACATGGGATAATTGTCGCTTATGCTCAAGACTTGCAGGAGTATCTTCTGACCGGTTACCGGGCTGTCATCCGAGATGCTTGTGTCGACGACCGAGGGGTGCGACGGCGAACAACCCCACAAAAACAACGCCGCAATGCAAACAGGAACGATTCTTTTCAATGGAACCTCCGAAGTCTTTCTCTGCTACGTCCTAGCAGATCGTCTCGAAACAGGCAAGCCCGCAATGGACAGGATGCCTTATCCGCCGGGCTCATACACCCTGCTGGACGGGCATCCCATATACGTTGCCATTTGGCTTGTATGCTGTTATGGTAATGCGCATGAATCCAACCATCATACGCGCCTGTAAGACTCGGAGGGCCGCCCTTTCTCATGAGCATGCGCAGCCATTTTTCAAAGAGGTGATTTAAATGATATTGGGGATTGACGTGGGAGGGACTCACACGGACGCAGTATGCATCGACCGGGGCAAGGTCATAGCAGGAGCAAAGGCCCTTACCGGCCCTGACCTGGTGCAATCGATCCACGAGGTAATAGACGCCCTGGATATTGAATATACCGATATCAGGCGAACGATCCTTTCCACAACGCTCTCGACGAACTCCATCATCGAGAAGACCTTTGAGCCCACCGGTATGATCGTCTCAGCAGGCCCGGGCATCCACCCGTCGAACTATTTTCTCACCGGAGACTTCCATCTCGTGGCAGGTGCAATCGATCATCGCGGCAGGGAGTATATCCCCCTCAAAAGGGACGAGATCTTAGGCGCTGCCCGGGAGTTGAAAGCCAAGGGGATCAGGGGCGTGGGCATTGTTTCGAAGTTCTCCGTGAGGAACCCTGTCCATGAGGCGGGCATATTTTCCCTCATCGAGAAAGACTTTGAGCATGTTTCCTCAGGCCATTCCTTAAGCGGACATTTGAATTTTCCGAGGCGCATTCACACCACATACTTCAATACCGCCGTGATGCCGGTTCAACGGCGCTTCGTGCATTCAGTGAGCCGTGCTCTGAACGAGCTCGGCATTCGCTCCCAGCTGCTTTTCCTCAAGGCGGACGGCGGGACGTACTCCGAGTCTGCCGCAGACAAATGCCCTGTTGAAACCATCCTCTCGGGGCCGGCTGCGAGCATGATGGGCGGGCTTGCCCTGTGCAGCGACCCGGGCACGACGACGCTGGTCATGGATATCGGAGGGACAACAACGGATATCGGTGTCCTTATCGGCGGCGTTCCCATTCTCGAGCCAAAAGGGGTGAGTATCGGCGGATCGAAGACCCTCGTGCGGGGCCTGAAGGTCGTCTCCGTAGGCGCGGGCGGCGACTCCTGCGTCAGCCTCAAGGGCCGGGAAATCGTTGTGGGGCCGAACCGTCAGGGTCCTCCTGCATGCCTCGGCGGTCCGTCACCGACGCCGATGGACGCGCTTTCAGTGCTTGGGTCTTTTCCCAAGGGAGACAAAGACAAGGCCTGCAACGCCGTCAAAGAGATCGCTCTCGCTCTGGGAAGAGACATACGCGACGTATCGAAAGAGATCGTTGCTCTCATGATCTCAAACATCAAAGAGAGCGCACGCGAATTTCTCGACGAGGTCAACAGGTATCCGGTGTACACCATCTATGAGATGCTCCACCCGGAGTTCGTTGAGCCCAAACAGATCATGGCCATCGGCGGTCCTGCCGCCCTGCTGCAGCCGTATCTGGAGGATGCCTTCCGGATGAAGTGCATCGTGCCTGAACATGCCACGGTCGCAAACGCCCTGGGAGCAGCCCTTGCCAGAACGACCACTCAGATCACCCTGATGGCCGATACGCAGCTGGGAAAGCTCATCTGTCCCGAATTAGGCATCGAGGAAGATGCATCGTCGTCTCTCACCATGGAAAGGCTGAAGAGCAAGGGGATTGACGCTTTGAAGAAGCATATCGCTTCCCAGGGATTCAGCGGTCATATCGAGGTCAGTGTTCTCGAAGAGCAGACGTTCAACATCGTACGGGGTTTCAGCTCCGCCGGGAAGAACTTCAGGCTGAAGCTCCAGACAAAACCGGGCATCCTGGATGAATGGAGTGTGCGATGATCACAGCGAAGAGAAAGACCGGACTGATCTTTTTCCCCGCCTACGATTGGGAGATCAGCCCGACTCATCCCGAAAGGCAGGAGCGGCTTCTCTACACCCAGGATCAGGTGATGGAAGAGGGCGTGCTCGATATCGAGGGCATCAGGGAGTTCAAGGCGGGGTTTGCAACCGAGAAGGACATCAGCAGGCCCCACTTTTGCGTACCCGACGTAGATTCCCGCATAACCCTGTCGCACAATATCTCAGCCGGAGGCTGCATCGAGGCTGCCAGGCTCGTCCTCGAAGGTGCGGTGGACAACGCCTTCGCACTTGTTCGGCCTCCCGGGCATCACGCCATGCGGGTGGTTCAGGGCGCCCGGGGCTTCTGCAACATCAACATCGAAGCGGTCATGATCGAATGGGTGCGCAAGAACTATCCCCGCATAAAAAAGATCGCGGTGATCGATACGGACTGCCACCACGGAGACGGAACCCAGGATGTCTACTGGCACGATCCGAACGTGCTGTACATCTCCCTGCATCAGGACGGCAGGACCCTCTATCCGGGCTCGGGCTTTCCCGAGGAATTCGGCGGGCCGAACGCCCTGGGAAAAACCCTGAATGTACCGCTGCCCCCCAGGACCAGCGATGAAGGCATGCTGTACGTCATCGAGCATTTCGTGATGCCTGTGCTCAAGGAATTCGGTCCGGACCTCGTGATCAATTCCGCCGGACAGGACAATCACTACTCGGACCCCATCACCAACATGGCGTTTACCGCAGGGGGATATGCCAGGCTCAACGAAATCCTTTCTCCTCATATCTGCGTGCTCGAAGGCGGTTATTCCATCGAGGCCGCATTGCCCTACGTGAATACCGGGATCATCCTTGCCCTGGCAGGCGTGGATTATTCCTATGTCCGTGAGCCCGATCTCAATCCGATGCGGATCAAGGAAGACCCGAGGATCATCGAATACATCAAAGGGCTCGTGGACAGGCTTCTGGAAATGTGGAGAGCCAGAGATTCATACGAGGTTCCGGAAGAAGGCGTGTTATCGGAAAGGTCGAGAAGCCTGTTCTACGACACGGACGGCATCTCGGAGAATCAGAAAGAGGTGATACGGGTCTGCAGGCAATGCCCGGGGGCGTTCAAGATCGACTCCTTTGCAACGACGGGATACCGGATCGCGGGGATACACCTGCCCTGGGGCGCATGCCCCGCCTGCAGGGAGCAGGGCCTTAAGTGGTTCGAGAAGCCCGGCAGAGAAAACTATTACGCGGTGTATCTCCAGGATATGGACCGTGACGAATACACGGTGAAGCTCACATGAAGTTCAGAAGGAAGAAAAAGGTCGTACTTGCACTTGGCGCAGGCGGGGCCAGGGGCCTCGCTCACATCGGAGCCATACGCGCCTTCAAGGAAGCCGGCATCCCCGTAGACGCTATTGCGGGTATATCGTTCGGGGCCATCATCGGGGCTCTCTACAGCCTCCACATGGATATCGATATGGTGGAGCAGAAGCTGCGCGATTATCTGAGCTCGTCCCTTTTCCAGGAGACCAGGCGCGATATGGAAATGCCGCATTCAGAGCGCGCGCTGGGATTTCTGGAAAATATCCAGTCCACCATAAAGAAGGGATACTTTTTCACCCGGGCGCTGAGCAGGACCTCCGTGGTCACGCCGGAGACCTTTGTCCTGCACATGAAGGAGCTCGTGGGCGATCACGTTTTTCTCGATCTGAACATCCCCTTTAGGTGCTTGAGCATTGACATCATCAGCGGCGATCCCATTGTCTTTTCGGACGGGCCTCTCATCACGGCGCTCCAGGCGAGCTGTGCGACACCGGGTTTCTTCCCTCCGATCCGCCTTCACGGGATGCTCCTGGTGGACGGGGGCGTCGCCGAGATGATGCCGGTTCACCTGGCAAAATCGTTCAGGCCCGACTATATCATCGGCGTCGATTCCACGCGCGAGATCGAGCCGATCTGCGAGGATACCGACATTCACCACAGCCTTGACGTGGTGTTCAGGAGCTATGAAATAACCCGTGACTACGTGAACATCTATACAAGCAAGGAGCTGAACTGCGTTATCCGCCCTCAGATCGGCTCCTGCCACTGGTCGGATTTCGAGCTTTTCAGCCACTATATCGAAGAAGGCTACAAGGCTGCCAAAGCGAAGGTCGATGAGATCAGAGAGCGTATCTTCTGGTTCGGATGACAACCGGCCGGAGCTTCCGAAGAAGTGAAATAGTTTAAACAATCCGGAGGAAAGACAGGAGTCCGTCCTCCGGACATGTTTCAAACCTTTTCAGCCTTACGGCTACATTGCCCCAAGTCCGCCGTCCAGGGGAATTACTGCACCCGTGACGAAATTTGAAGCCTGGGATGAAAGGAATACGGCCAGCGCCTTTATATGATCCGCCTCGCCGTACATGTTAAGCGGGATCTGACCGATCATGAGATCCAGGATAGCCTTCATCTCCGGCTTGAAGATATATTCCATCATGTCGGTGCGGAAAAATCCCGGAGCGATGCAGTTTACATAGATCTTGTGCCGGGCGAGCTTGACGGCCATATTCTTGGTAAGGACTTCGATCGCGGCCTTGGACGGGTTGTATGCAACGGCAGGATGCCCTTCTTCAATGGAGCCGCGGGACCCGAATATGGAGGATATATTGACGATCTTTCCACCGCCTTTTTCCTTCATGATATTGGCCACCATCTGGGAAAGGACCCATACGCCGCGGACGTTGACGGCAAAGATCTTGTCCCACTTGTCCAGGGGAAACTGCAGTGTCGGCGCACCCCAGGTGATGCCGGCATTGTTCACGAGGATATCGATCTTCCCGAACTCTTTCATGGCGGTATCCACCAGAGTCTTGATATCCTCCTCCGATGAGGTGTCGCACTTGACCGCCAGAGCTTTTACGCCAAGGGCGCCCAGATCGGTGCAGGCCTCTTCGCACTTCTGAACCTTCCGGGATGCGATGACGAGATCAGCCCCTGCCTCGGCCAGGCCTTCGGCGATGAATTTCCCGATGCCCCTGCCTCCTCCGGTTACGATTGCTACCTTGCCCTTGAGATCCATTAATTCGTTGACCTTCATGTAACCTTCCTCCTTGCCTTTATGTTTTTCCCTCACGAGTGCGATTTTCGATGAAAAGGGGTCTTCAACAACTCCTTCAGGATCTGAAGCGAATTACTCTCGACATCCGCGTGCAGAGAATTTCCGAAGGAATCCATGGTAACGAGCGCAGGCAGGTTTGATACCTTCAAGACCCACATGGCTTCGGGCTGGCCGAATTCCAGGAGGTGGACCTCCTCGACGGATTCGATAGACCGGGCGATATATGAAGCGGCTCCCCCCGTAAGGTGGAGGTACACGCACCCTTCCTCCTTGAGCGCCTTGAGAGTATTTTGCCCCATCCCGCCTTTGCCCATTATGGCCCCGGGATGGTATGTCCTGATCAGCCCTGCCTCGTACGGCTCCTCGCGCATCGAAGTGGTGGGGCCTGCGGCAATGACCCGCCAGGAAGAGTCCTCGCGTATGACCACCGGGCCGCAGTGGTAGAGTATCGTCCCGCTGAGATCGATGGGAGACTTGCCTCCCGACGCCAAATATTTATGGACCTGGTCCCTGGCGGTTACAATTCTGCCGGAGACGAGAACCCTGTCGCCCGTTTTCAGTGAACGCGCCGTTTCCGGAGAAAGGGGGGAAGAGATCTGCCTTAGAGCCATTCGCTTATCCGCCCCTCGCTGTCGAGCTCGGCACTGATGCGCCTTACGGCCCAGCACGAATAACTCACCGTGACAAAGAAACTCGCAGGGTGCCTGCCCGCATTGCCGATCTTGACTCCGAGCAGGGTAGTGCGGCCGCCTAAGCCCATGGGTCCGATGCCCAGCGAGTTTGCCTGTTCCATGACCGTTTCTTCGAGCTTGCCCAGTATCTTGCAGGGATTCTCGTCATCGAGCCTGCGAAAGAGCATTTCCTTGGCAAGGAGATAGCCCGAGGCACGGTCTCCGCCGACGCACACCCCGAGAATCCCGGGGGAGCATCCCTTGCCCTGCGCCTTGAACACCGCGTCGAGAATGCATTTCCTGACCCCGTCGAGGTCTCTTCCGGCCTCAAGCGAGGAATCGGGCAGCGAATACTGGGTGCTGACATTCTCCGACCCGCCGCCTTTGAGCATGACCGAGACCGTAGTCGGCCCGTCAATCGGGACAAAGTGGATCTGCGGCACATGTTTGCCGGTATTGTCGCCGGTGTTTTGCCCTGTTACGGGGTCCACGCAGTTCTGGCGCAAGATACCGTTCCGGGTGAGGATCTTCACGGCCTCATGGATCGCCTCTTCTATCAGGATGATGGATTCGTCCGGCCTGGATTTGATTATCGCCAGAATGGACCCTGTGTCCTGGCAGATAGGCCGGGTCGATTCCTTCGAGCACACGGCGCTTTCGATGATCATGCCAAGGGTATCTTTCGCGACGGAAGCTTCCCGCTCCTCAGTGAACGATTTTTCCAGGGCGCGGCGGATGTCTTCGGGCAGTACGGTGCTCGCTTTTTCGATAATGTTCTGCAAGCTGCTCAAGAGTACTGATTTTTCCATCGCGGGAATGTATACCACAGTGACCGCGGGTTTACCAGGTCAGCTTAATCTATTCATATCGTGGAGGGTGTTGATATTCGCGAATGTCTTCTCCGGATCGGTATACGAGCGTATCGTCTCCTCGGGCACTGCCAGCGTATCGACGGATTTGAGGAGATCGAAGATCCTTAAGACGTTCTTCTCCAGCAGCCCGGCGACGACGGGCAGAATCCTCTTGTGATAGATGGCGTGGAGGGGCTCTCTTCCTTTCGACCAGATGGGGATGACTGCGTCGTGATCGTCCGCAACCGAGATCATGTGCCGTATGAGGCCTTCATTGAGGTTCGGCATGTCGGCCGCAAATATGAAACATTGCGGGTACCCGGCCGCTGACAGCGCGGTATAGATCCCTCCAAGCGGGCCGCGGCCGGGATAAACGTCTTCGACGACCTTGAAGCCGGCGAGGCCTTCGCGCTTATGGCCGATGAGAATCACCTCGTCGAACAAAGGCGCGATCACATCCGTCACATGTGTGAGGAGCGACTTTTCGCCGACCCTTGCCACGACCTTATCCGTGCCGAAGCGGCTCGATTTTCCGCCGATGAGTACGATCCCTGTCATGAGAGCTTCAAATTACGGATTCTCCTCCGGACATGTCAAGGCTAAATCTATATGTATTGATTTGCATATATTCTCTTGACTCCCGAAAATGTATGTTCTATAGCTCATTCATCCAAGGTTCATCTTTGGAGATTTTCGTCGGTTTATCACTGTTTTTCAAGAGGGTTTGCAATCGCGTTACAGGCACCGAGGTCTTCTCAGGATAGCCTTGGGGACTATTGGCCGAGGTGTTTATGAACCATTGTAAGGCTTCAGAAAATCAACCGAAAAATACAAGAATGAACGCTGAACCACCATTCAGTTTCCCCTTGATACAAAACCTGAGTCGTGATATGCATTTCACGACACGGGAGTCAAGGGAAACAGGTTCGCACAAAGAATAATGGGAGGTAAACGTGGCAGGTATGGATACGACTCAAATGGGCGCAGAGTTGGAGGAATTTACCTCGGAACAACTCGCAAAGGTAGATGGGATCATTCTCAAACACAGATCAAAGCCGGGCGCACTGATCCCGGTACTCGAAGAGGTTCAGGATACCTGCGGGTACCTTCCCACGGCCCTGCAGCTCCGGGTGGCTAAAGGCCTGAACATCCCCGTTGCAAACGTATACGGGGTAGTGACCTTTTACTCGTTCTTCACCATGGTCCCCAGGGGAAAGCACGTGATCAGGGTATGTCTGGGAACCGCCTGTTATGTCCGCGGCGGCCAGAAGATCCTCGAAGCGTTGGTCGGCAACCTCGGCATCGCACCGGGAGAATGCACGGCAGACAGGAACTTCTCTCTGGAAACCGTGCGGTGCTTAGGCGCCTGCGGGCTTGCTCCGGTTGTTGTTATCGATGAAGATACCCACGGCCAGATGAAGCCTGCAAAGCTCGATAAAATCCTGGCTGAATACCGATAGGAGGATGACATGGCCAAACTAACCATAAACGATCTCAAGAAGATCAAAGATAAAGTAGAGAAGGAAGATCAGTTCAGGGCCGGCACCAAGCGCGTGAAACTGACCGTTCATATGGGAACCTGCGGGATCGCTTCGGGCGCGAAGGGCATCCTCGACACGTTCATGAGCGAAATCAGCGAAGCGGGTGCAAACGACATCCTCATCACGACATCGGGATGCATCGGCATCTGCAGCAGAGAGCCCCTTGCCACAATCGAGGAGCAGGGCAAGGAGCCCATTGTCTATGAGTATCTTACCGAGAACAAGGCGCGGCAGATATTCAAGCAGCATGTCCTCAAAGGCGAGATCCAGACGGAATTCGTCCTTGCAAGAGGCAGAGAGCAGGAGGGGGGAAAGTAGATGAAGGTCTTTCGAGCTCATATACTCGTATGTGGCGGTACCGGCTGCAGAGCCACAGGCAGCGAAGCTGTTCAGCAGGCGGTCAGCAAGGAATTGGCGGCAAAAGGGCTCTTGGATGAGGTTGCGATAGTCGAGACAGGATGCAACGGTTTCTGCGCTGCAGGCCCCATAATGGTGGTCTACCCCGAGGGAACATTCTATCAGCACGTTCAGGCAGAGGATGTGAAGGAAATCATCGAAGAGCACATCATAAAGGGAAGGCCTGTCCAGAGGCTCATGTACAAGGAGCCTGTCACGGAGAAGGCCATCCCCCATATGCTCGACATCCCGTTCTTCGGCAAGCAGCAGCTCATCGCGCTCAAGAACAGGGGCCTCATCGATGCGGAAAAGATCGACGAGTACATCGCCAGGGAAGGATACATGGGCGCTGCAAAAGCCCTTACCGAGATGACCCCTGAAGAAGTCATCGAAGAAGTCAAAAAGTCGGGTCTCCGCGGCAGAGGCGGCGGCGGGTTTCCCACCGGTATGAAATGGTCCTTTGCCCGCAAGTCCCAGAGCGATGTGAAGTTCATCCTCTGCAACGCGGACGAAGGCGACCCGGGCGCGTTCATGGACAGGTCGATCCTTGAGGCCGACCCCCATGCCGTTCTCGAAGGAATGATCATCGGCGGGTATTCCATCGGCGCCAACAAAGGTTATATCTACTGCCGAGCCGAATATCCGCTCGCCATCAAACGTCTTACCTTAGCCATTGCCCAGGCAAAAGAATACGGCCTTCTGGGCGAGGATATTCTCGGCTCCGGCTACAGCCTGGACATCGAGGTCTACCAGGGCGCAGGCGCATTCGTATGCGGCGAAGAAACAGCGCTCATGGCATCCATCGAAGGCAAGCGCGGCATGCCCAGACCCAGGCCTCCTTTCCCGGCGAGCCAGGGTCTGTGGAGAAAGCCGTCGGTGCTGAATAACGTCGAAACATTCGCCAACATCTCCCAGATCGTGCAGAAGGGCGGCGCATGGTACTCATCCATCGGGACCGAGCGTTCCAAGGGCACCAAGGTGTTCGCTCTGACCGGTGCGGTAAACAACGTCGGTCTGGTTGAAGTGCCCATGGGCACACCCATCGGCGACATCATCTTCGATATCGGCGGCGGAATCCCCAGCGGCAAGCAGTACAAGGCCGCTCAGCTCGGCGGACCTTCCGGCGGTTGCATCCCGGCAGGCGCGCTGAACACCCCGACAGACTATGAAGAGATCATCAAGCTCGGCGCCATCATGGGCTCAGGCGGCCTCATCGTCATGGACGAGGACACCTGCATGGTGGATACGGCCCGGTTCTTCATGGAATTCTGCCAGGAAGAGTCCTGCGGCAAGTGCACCCCGTGCCGTGAAGGCACCAAGCGCATGCTCGAGATCCTCCAGAGGATCTGCAAAGGCAAGGGCCGGCACGGCGACATCGAGCTCCTCGAAGAGCTCGCCGCTATCATCAAGGACTCCGCCCTGTGCGGACTCGGTCAGACGGCTCCGAACCCGGTGCTCTCCACCATCCGCTACTTCAGGAATGAGTACGAAGCCCATATTTACGACAAGAGGTGCCCGGCTGCGGTGTGCTCGGATCTGTTCAAGTCACCGTGCCAGCACGCATGCCCCATCGAGATGGACGTCCCGGCCTACATCGCATTGGTCAGGGCAGGTCGTCTCGAGGATGCGTACAGGGTCATGCTCAAGACCAACCCGTTCCCCGGCGTATGCGGCCGCGTGTGCCCGCAGTTCTGCGCCAACAAGTGCCGCAGGGCCCAGCTCGACCAGCCAATGGCGATCGCCTGGCTCAAGCGCTATATCGCAGACAACGGCAGGAAGCCGAAAATCGAGGCAGTGCCCGTTACCCGCAAAGAGAAGGTCGCGATCATCGGCGCGGGCCCCGCAGGCCTGACCGCTGCGCAGGACCTTGCAAAGCGAGGATACAAGGTCACGGTGTTCGAAGAGCTGCCCTACGCAGGCGGCATGATGCGCTATGCCATACCCGAGTACCGGCTCCCGAGAAACGTCATTGCGGACGAAGTGAAGGACATCGAGGCCCTGGGCGTCGAAATCAGGACCAATACCAGGGTCGGCAAAGACATCACCTTTGACAAGCTCAGGAAAGAATATGCGATCGTTGTGCTCGCCATCGGTGCGCACAACAGCTGGAAGCTCGACATCGAAGGCGAAGACCTCCAGGGCGTCTGGGGTGCAACCGAATTCCTCAGGGAAGTCAACCTGGGCAAGAACGTGAAGCTGGGCTCCAAAGTCGCCATAGTCGGCGGCGGCAACTCGGCCATCGACGCTGCCCGTACCGCGGTCAGACTGGGCGCAAAAGACGTCACCATACTCTACCGCAGGGAGCGCAAGGATATGCCTGCCTGGGAGCACGAGATCGTAGCCGCGGAGCATGAAGGCGTGAAGATCGAATACCTCGTCGCCCCGGTGAAGCTCGTGGGCGAGAACGGCAAGCTGAACGGCGTGGTCTGCCAGAGAATGAAGCTCGGCGAGTTCGACCGTTCCGGAAGGCGCAAACCCGTTCCCGTGAGCGGCAGCGAATATACATTGAGCGTCGATACCATCATCCCGGCCATTTCCCAGTCGGCCGATACATCGTTCATCCCCGACGGCTCCGACGTTGCAAAGGACAAGTGGGGTAAAATCCAGCTTGCTCCGAAGAGCAAGAACAAAACAGCAGCCGACGGCGTGTTCATCATAGGCGACGCCGCGACCGGACCTGCAACGGTTGTCGAGGCAATCGCCATGGGTCACAAAGTGGCGCAGGACGCCGATGCCGCTATCAGGGCAAAGAACGGCGAACCGGCGTTCAAGGAGCCTGAAGAGGAAAAGATCGTAATCCCGTTCGAGGTCAGCGAAGAGCTGGTCGAGACCCCTAAAGGTGCGATGCCCGAGATGGAAGTGGCGGCAAGAGTTGCCAACTTCGCAGAGGTGGAGCTGGGATACACCAAGGACATGGCATTCAAGGAATCATGCAGATGCCTGCGGTGCGACGCTGAGGTTTAACTCCGGGAAGAGCGATCTGACAGGAGAGACATCGAAAGATCTATGAAAAAGTGAGGGATACTTATGGTACTGACCATTGACGGAATAAAATGTGAGTTTACGCAGGGGCAGACGGTTTACGAGGTCGCCAAGGAAAACGGGGTCTACATCCCGGTGCTGTGCCATCATGAGCAGATCAAGCCCGTAGGCGCTTGCCGGGTGTGCGTGGTGGAGGTCGAAAAGGCGCGGTCGCTCATCGCTTCCTGCGCAATGCCCGCCGAGGATGGGATGATTGTGTACACCAATACGGAGCGGGTGCTCAAGGCTCGCAAGCTCGCTGTCGAGCTTCTCCTGACGCAGGGTCACCACAACTGCATCACCTGCGAGAGCAGCGGCAACTGCGTTTTGCAGGATCTCGTCTACTCCCTGGGAATCGACACCCCCCGTTTCAACGAGCCCGAAAAGCTCAAAGAGCTCGAACAGGCCAACGAGATGATCGTCCGCGACATGAACAAGTGCGTGCTCTGCGGCCTCTGCGTCAGGGCCTGCAACGAGGTTCAGGTGAACCAGGTCCTGGACTACGCCGGAAGAGGCCCGACCGCGAGCGTGGGTCCCGCATTCGGCCTTACCTATGAAAACTCCGACTGTGTATTCTGCGGCGAGTGCGTACGCATATGTCCGGTGGGCGCGCTCATCGAGAAGCAGGGCCGGTTCAAAGGCCGGGGAAAAGATCTCGAACTCGTCAGGACCACCTGCGGATACTGCGGTGTGGGCTGCCAGATGGACGTCAACGTAAAGGACGGCAAAATAGTTAAGGTAACTACCCCACGGGAAGACGCCCCGGCGCCGAACAACGGGAGCCTGTGCATCAAGGGACGCTTTGGCTACGATTTCGTAAGCAACCCGGAAAGGCTTACAAAGCCCATGATCAGGGTCGGCGGCGAACTCAAGGAAGCGACCTGGGATGAGGCCATCAGCTATGTGGCCGAAAAGCTCGGGAGCATAAAGAAGCAGTCCGGCCCCGATGCCATTGCAGGGTTCTCGTCGGCCAGATGTACGAACGAAGAAAACTATCTCTTCCAGAAGTTCCTGCGAGCAGTGGTCGGTACGAATAACGTAGATCATTGCGCCCGGCTCTGACACAGCTCCACCGTGGCCGGTCTGGCCACAGCATTCGGTTCCGGCGCAATGACGAATTCCATTGCCGATCTCGAGCAGTCTGACTGCTTCCTGATCACCGGCACCAATACCACCGAAAATCACCCGGTAATCTCCACCTTTATCAAGCGGGCGGTGACCCAGAGAGGGGCGAAGCTCATCCTGGCAGATCCCAGGAATATCGAGCTTGCGAAGTTCGCAACCGTCTGGCTCAGGCATAAGCCCGGCACGGACGTTGCCTGGATAAACGGCCTCATGAACGTGATCGTCAGCGAAGGACTGCTCAACGAGAAATTCATCGCAGAGCGCACCGAGAACGTCGAAGCTCTCAAGGAAACGGTTAAGAAGTACACCCCGGAGTACGTGGAAAAGATCACGGGCATCCCGGCTGAAGATCTCAAGAAGGCTGCACGGCTCTATGCAACGTCGCCGGCATCGGCTATCGTTTATGCCATGGGCATCACCCAGCATATCAACGGGACAGACAACGTGAAATCGCTTGCCAACCTGTCCATGATCACCGGCCAGATCGGAAGGCCGGGGACCGGCGTCAATCCCCTGAGAGGACAGAACAACGTGCAGGGCGCCTGCGACATGGGCTGCCTGCCCGGTACGCTGCCTGCCTATAAAAAGGTTGTGGAAGCCGCCGAGCGCAAACCCTTCGAGGATGCATGGGGAACGGCCCTGCCCGACAAACCGGGTCTTACCATTCCGAAGATCCTGGACGCTGCCGAGCACGGCACCGTGAAAGCCTTGATGATCATGGGCGAGAACCCCATGATGTCCGACCCGGATCTCGACCATGTAGAAAAAGCTTTAAAGAAGCTCGATGTGCTGGTGGTTCAGGATATCTTCCCCAACGAAACAACCGCATTCGCTCACGTCGTCCTGCCGAGCACGGGCTGGGCAGAGAAAGACGGCACCTTCTCCAACACGGAGCGCCGGGTTCAGAGAGTCCGAAAGGCGGTTCAGAAACCCGGAGAAGCTCTCGACGACTGGCAGATCTTGAGCCTTATCGCCGGGAAGCTCGGTGCGAACTGGAACTATACCTCCCCCAAAGATATCATGGATGAGATCAACAAAGTAACGCCTTCGTATGCAGGGATCACCTACGACCGCATCGAGAAGGCAGGCATTCAGTGGCCGTGCCCGAATACGGAGCATCCCGGTACGCCCATTCTCCACTCGGCAGCTTTTACGCGGGGCAAAGGGCTGTTCTCCGTATGCGAGCACATCCCGCCGGCCGAAGAGACGGACAAGAAATTCCCGTTCGTCCTCACCACGGGCAGAATACTCTACCAGTATCACACCGCCACTATGAGCCGCCGGTCGAAAGGGCTCGTTTCCCGGACACCGGACGCGTTCATCGAGGTCAACCCGGCAGACGCCGAGAAGCTCGGCATAACCCAGGGCGACATGGTGGATGTATCGTCGAGAAGAGGTTCGATCCGCGTGTCTGCTGAAGTTTCCAACAAGTGCGATAAAGGGGTCGTGTTTATCCCGTTCCATTACACTGAAGCAGCGGTGAACAAACTTACGAATAAAGCAATCGATCCTGTTGCAAATATACCTGAATATAAGGTATGTGCTGTCAATGTTCGGAAGGCGAAATAACCTTTTGAACTTGGGCAATATTAAATTTAAGAGATCATCAAGGAGGAGGTAAGGTTATTATGAGCAATGAAAATTTGGAGAGCAAGCGCTGGGGTATAGCCATGGCGGCTGTAGTCATGCAGCTTTGCTTGGGTACAGTGTACGCATGGTCGGTCTTTAAGAAGCCCCTGATAGGTACCCATGGGTGGGGCGAGACCGAAACGCAGGTTACCTTCATGATCTTCATGTTCACCATCGGTTGCGCTGCGGCATTCGGCGGAACCCTGGTGGACAAGAAGGGTCCGAAATTCGTGGCCACCGTCGGCGGAGTCCTTTTCGGCGCAAGCACGCTGCTTGCAGGTTATGCCGATCAGATCGGAAGCCTGGCGCTCCTGTACGTGTCATGGGGCCTTATCGGCGGCATAGGCAACGGCTTCTGCTATGTTACGCCCATCGCGACCCTGATCCGCTGGTTCCCTGACAAGAGAGGCCTGGTTACAGGGCTCGCAGTCATGGGCTTCGGTCTCGGCGCATTCTTCATGGGAAAGATCGCACCGGCAATGATCATTGCATTCAAAGGCGGTATGACACCGTCCGGCGTTGCTCAGACGTTCTATATCTGGGGAGCAATCTTCCTGGTACTCGTCGTAGGTTCTGCTCAGCTCTTTAAGAATCCTCCTACAGGCTGGGTGCCGGCCGGATTCAAACCTGCTGCCGGTTCAGTTTCCGCTGCAGATTCCTTTACCTTCGACCAGGCGATCAAGACCCCTCAGTGGTGGATGCTCTGGGGCATGCTCTTCCTGAACGTTTCCGCAGGCCTGGGCCTTATCTCTCAGCTTTCTCCGCTGGCGCAGGAATTCTATAAGTCGCTCGTAACCGATCCGGCAGTCCTCAGCGACCCCGAGACCCTTACCAAGGTCCTTGCAGCTGCAGGCGGAACAGTAGTTTCCATTTCGGCGATCTTCAACGGACTCGGCCGTCTCTTCTGGGCCAGGGTATCCGACACCATCGGAAGAAAGGCTGTGTTCGCCACCATGTTCGCCTCCCAGGCCGTCATCTACGCCCTGGTTGCAACTGGCGTCATCAGCGGCTACTGGCTCTTCCTGATAGCAGCGTGCTATCTGCTTGCCTGCTACGGCGGCGGATTTGCAACCATGCCGGCATTCGCGGCGGATAATTTCGGTCCCGGCTACATCGGCAAGGTTTACGGCTTCATGCTCACCGCATGGTCTGCAGCCGGCCTTGTCGGCCCGTTCGCCTTTGCAAAATTCAAGGATCAGTCGCTCTTCATCGCAGCCGGGCTGCTTGTGATCGGCTTGGTAATGGTAATTGCGTTCAAGCCGCTCAAGAAGTAATCGGTTCTAAAAGCGAAGCAGACACCCTTTTAAAAGGTGCTGCTCTGCATGCAGGTCAATAACGGGAGGCAGGTAAACCCTGCCTCCCGTCTTTTGTTCTGCCCTTGTTATTTCCTGATTTAATTGACACTCTCCCTGCCTTGTGTTAACCACAGCTCATATAGCTGTGGAGAAAATGAGTGAAGCTCTCTGAAATCCGGGATATCTTGGATGCGAAGGTCATCGTCGGGGAAGACAAGCTCGACCTTGAGATCACAACAGCGTTCGGAGCCGATCTCATGAGCGATGTCCTTGCTTTCGCACGTTCAGGCTGCCTGCTGATTACCGGCCTTTCCAATCCTCAATCCGTCAGGACGGCATATGCGCTCGACATAGCAGCCATCCTGGTATGCCGGGGCAAGTCGCTCACCGACAAATTCGTCGAGATCTCTCAAGAGCTCAACATCCCTATCCTTTGGACCCGATACATCATGTTCGAAGTATGCGGAATGCTGTACAAAGAAGGCCTGACCGGCTGTGTGACGCAGATACAGGATTCAGAGGATAAACAGATTGCCTAGCGACGAATACCTCCAGGGTATTTACTACATACAGGGAAGAGATTTCGTCGACGCCGGCATCGTTTCGAGCGAGATCAAGAAAAGCCTCAAAGACAAGGGCATTCCGGAGAGTATCATCAGGCGCGTCGCGGTCATTACCTTCGAAGCGGAAGTGAACATGATATCCTATTCGGAACAGGGCACGATCCAGCTTTTTATCGAGCCCGATGCCATAACGATCCAGGCCGACGACATCGGCCAGGGGATCGAAGACATCGAGCTTGCCCAGCAGGAGGGATATTCCACTGCGGACGATTCCATACGGGAGTTGGGTTTCGGCGCCGGTATGGGCCTGGCTAACATAAAAAAATATTCGGATATCTTTGAAATCACCTCAAATCCCGGAGATGGCGCCCACCTGAAGAGCGTCGTAAAGCTATAACGGATATCAACCGGTAAGGAGCCTGTCGGATATGACCCTTGAGACACTGGTCGAAAAGCTGGAACTGAAGTGCAAGTGCTGCTGGGAGAAGCTGAAGACAACCGAGATCAAAGGCGGGTATGCAGGCGACCTCCTCAGCGACGTCATGGCGAACAGCAAGGAGGGAAGCATCTGGGTGACGAGACAGGTGCACCTGAACATCGTTGCGGTCGCTTCACTGAAAGAGCATGCAGGGATAGTCATCGTCCAGGGGGCAACCCCTGATAAGGATACGGTCGAAAAAGCGACCCGCGAGGGCGTCCCGATCATGGTGAGCGAACTTACCGAATTCGAGCTGGTGGGCCGGATTTACCAGCTCCTGCAGAATGGATGAATTTTAAGCCTTAAGGGCCGTGAAAACGGCAATTCGGGGTAGATGAATGCTTAAGCCTTTCCGCTGCAGTCTCCATGTCCACACCTGTCTTTCACCCTGCGGCGATCTTGACATGCACCCGAAAGCAATTGTTCAAGAGGCGCTCTCCCGGGGCCTGGACATTATAGCGATCAGCGACCATAATTCATCCGAAAACGTTCCGTACGTCTTGAAAGCGGCAAAAGACACGCCTCTGACCGTCATACCCGGAATGGAGGTGACCACCAGGGAAGAAGCGCACGTCGTTGCCCTCTTTGGGGACATGCAGACACTCTCCCTTTTTCAGGAGTATGTGTATGCGCATCTCTCAGGCCTCAATGACGAAAAGGCCTTCGGCATCCAGGCGGTCGTAAACGAGTTCGAAGAGGTCGAAGGATTCAACGAGCGGCTCCTTATCGGGGCAACCGGGATATCGCTGGAAGACCTCGTCGACCACGTGCACGGGTACCACGGTCTTGCCGTTGCAGCCCATATCGACCGGCCGAGCTTCAGCGTCATAAGCCAGCTGGGCTTCGTGCCCGACCACGTGCCCTTCGATGCCCTGGAGATCTCCGCCCGCCTCGGCATCAGCAAGGGCAGGGAGAAGTTCCCCGAACTCCGGGAGTATCCCTTCATCACCTCGTCGGACGCCCATTATCTCAAAGACATGGCACAGGCGACGACGCTCATGTTCCTCGAAAATCCGACCCTCGACGAGATACGCATGGCGCTGAGACAGGAGCAGGGGCGGTTTGTCTCGGAGGAAGCATGATCGAGCTTGCACTGCACATACTGGACATCGCCGAGAACTCTACACGGGCGCAGGCCTCTCTGGTCGAGATCACGATCGTCGAGGACCTGATCGAGGATATCCTCTCTTTCGAGATCAGGGACAACGGAAGCGGAATGGACGAAGAGACGCTCCGGAAGGCCATGGACCCGTTCTACACGACGAAGAAGGTGCGGAGGGTCGGGCTTGGCCTGCCCATGCTCGCCCAGGCGGCCCAGAGGGCAGGGGGCGGCTTCGAGATAGAATCCTCTCCGGGGCGCGGCACGAGGGTCTGCGCCCGGTTCCGGCACAGCCATATCGACAGGCAGCCGATGGGGGACATATCGGGGGTGATCAGCGCACTCGTACTCGGGAGCCCGGACATCGATTTTCTGTACACCCACAGGAAACACGGAAAAACCTATATCCTCGATACCAGGGAAATCCGCAGAGAGCTCGGGGACATCCCCCTGAACCACATGGAGGTGCTTACCTTCATCAGGGAAAATGTCCGAGAGGGAATAGAAGAGCTTGAACAACCGGGGTGAACGGAAGGATACTCCTCCCGCAAAACAACGTCTGCGGCAACCAGTGAAGACGGTTATACGGCTTATGGTTTGTATTCTTTTGCCGGATATCGTTTGAAATTTATCAGTTGTTCCTGTATGCCAATAAGTCATATTTTCACAGAGCTTATAGATAGGAGAAAGTTAACGATCCATGGCAAAGAAGCACAGCATGAATGAACCTGTCAGGTTTGTCACTGCAACGTCGTTATTCGACGGGCATGATGCATCGATCAACATCATGCGGAGGATACTGCAGGACAGTGGGGCGGAGGTAGTACATTTAGGGCACAACCGGAGCGTGCTCGAAGTGGTGAACGCGGCTGTTCAGGAGGGGGCGCACGGCATAGCCGTAAGCTCGTACCAGGGCGGGCACATGGAGTTTTTCAAGTACCTCATCGATCTGCTCAAAGAAAGAGATTGCGGGTATGTAAAGGTTTTCGGCGGCGGCGGGGGAGTGATCGTACCCGACGAGATAGCGGAGCTTCACGCATACGGCGTAGCGAAGATCTACTCGCCCGATGACGGCAAGACCATGGGATTGAAGGGGATGATCTCGCATATGATAGGGATCGCTTCCGGGGTGAAAGTGCCCGGGGTGCCCATGGATGCCGAGATCATCCGCCTGAAGGACCCGGTTATCATGGGCCGGCTGATCAGCCTTGCCGAGCGGGCAAGATTTTTTAAGGACAGGAGCTTTGAGCCCATGCGGGCGTTTCTGAAAGGGACGGCCGCCGGGTGCCCTGTGCTCGGCATCACGGGTACGGGCGGCTCGGGCAAGAGTTCGCTCATCGATGAGCTTTTGCGGAGGATTCTCTCAACCTATCCGGACAAGAAAATCGCGGTGATCTCGGTAGACCCGACCCGGTCTCGGAGCGGAGGCGCGCTCTTGGGGGACAGGATCCGGATGAACCAGATCGACGATCAGCGGGTATACATGCGCTCCATGGCTACCCGGGAATCGAAAGACGAGCTGTCCGAGGCAATTCATGATGCGCTGGATATCGTCAAGGCAGCGGGATACGACCTGGTCATCGTGGAGACCAGCGGGATAGGCCAGGCGGATACGGCCGTCACCACGGTAAGCGATTATTCCTTGTACGTGATGACCTCCGAGTTCGGCGCGCCCACGCAGCTCGAAAAGATCGACATGCTGGACTTTGCCGACATGGTGGTGATCAACAAGTTCGAGCAGGAGAAATCCCTCGATGCGCTCAAGCACGTGAGAAAGCAGTATGTGAGGAACCACGAGCTCTTCGATGTGAGCGGAGACGAGCTCCCGATCTACGGGACCGTGGCGAGCAGATACAACGATGCGGGCATGGACAAGGCCTTTGCCTATCTTCTCAAAGGGTTGAAAAGCAAGGGATGCATCGACTGGGAAATCCCCCAGGCAAAGGATGTTGAGGAAGAGAAGGTGCACGAGGGGATCGTGCCTTCCGGCAGGCAGCAGTATTTAAGCCGGATAGCGGATACGGTCAGAGGCTACCACGGCCGCACGGAAGAGGTAGGGGATAAGATCAGGAAGATAACAGCCCTGGAAGACATCCTGGACGGAACAGGGGACAAGCAGGCGGCAGCCGTATTGCGCAAAAAGCTCTCCGATATCAGGAAGGGCGTCGCCAAAGAGGATGCGGAGCTTGTCGGCGGCTGGGATAAGCTCAAGGAGCAGTATCGCTCCAAGACATACTCGTATACGGTGCGGGGCAAGAAGATCCAGGTATCCCTGACCAGAGAGTCTCTATCGGGCCTTGACATCCCGAAGATCGCACTGCCGGCATATCGGGACAGGGGAGACCTGTATGTCTGGCTGAGGAAGGAGAACCTGCCCGGATTCTTCCCGTACACGGCAGGGGTTTTCCCGTTCAAGCGCGACTGGGAGGACCCGAAGCGGCAGTTTGCGGGAGAGGGCGGTCCGGAGAAAACGAACAGGCGGTTTCACTACCTGTGCCGCCATGACGATGCGAAAAGATTGAGCACGGCCTTCGACAGCGTGACCCTCTATGGCGAGGACCCGGCTGAGTTGCCCGACATCTTCGGAAAGATCGGGGAGAGCGGGGTGAGCGTCTGCACGCTCGAGGATATGAAAAAGCTCTACGCGGGTTTTGATCTCCTCTCTCCCACCACGAGCGTGTCCATGACGATAAACGGCCCTGCGCCCATTATGACGGCGATGTTCTTCAACACCGCGATCGACCAGCAGGTACAGGCCTTCGCCAAAGAGACGGGCAGGAAGCCGAGCGCCCGGGAGCGTGAAGAGATCGGGGCACGGGTGCTGAAGAACGTACGCGGAACGGTCCAGGCCGATATCCTCAAAGAGGACCAGGGGCAGAACACGTGCATTTTCTCCACCGAGTTTGCCTTGAAGATGATGGGCGACATCCAGGAGTATTTTATCGAGCATGAAGTGGAAAACTTCTACTCGGTGAGCATAAGCGGCTACCACATCGCAGAGGCCGGGGCCAACCCGATAAGCCAGCTTGCGTTCACCCTTGCCAACGGGTTTACCTACATCGAGTACTATCTCTCCAGGGGCATGGACATCGATGCGTTTGCCAAGAATTTCTCGTTCTTCTTCTCGAGCGGGATGGACCCTGAGTACAGCGTTCTGGGCAGGGTGGCCAGGAGGATCTGGGCCATCGCGCTCAAAGAGCTCTACGGGGCCAACGAGGCGTCCCAGAGGCTGAAGTACCATATCCAGACCTCGGGCCGGTCGCTGCACAGCATGGAGATCCAGTTCAACGACATCAGGACGACCTTGCAGGCCTTGACCGCACTCAATGACAACTGCAACTCGCTGCATACGAACGCCTATGACGAGGCGATCACGACTCCAACCGAGGAGTCGGTGAGGCGCGCCATGGCGATTCAGATGATCATCAACCGGGAGTTCGGGCTATCGATGAACGAGAACTTGAGCCAGGGATCGTTCTTCATGGAGTGGCTGACCGATGCGGTGGAGGAGGCGGTGCTGAGCGAGTTCGATCGCATCAGCGACCGCAAGGGGGTGTTCGGTGCTATGGAGACGCAGTACCAGCGATCGAAGATCCAGGACGAGTCCATGTACTACGAGCAGCTCAAGCACTCGGGCAAACTTCCCATCATCGGGGTCAATACGTATGAGAACCCGGATGCCGAATACAAGCCCGCGGGGAGCTGCATACCCCTTACCCGGGCAACCAACGAGGAGAAGCAGGCCCAGCTGGATAACTGCCGCAGATTCCAGAAGAGAAACGACAAGAAGGCCCGGGAGGCCCTGAAGAGGCTCAAAGAAACGGCGCTGGCCGGAGGGAATATCTTCTCCGAGCTCATGGAGACCGTGCGGGCGGCAAGCCTGGGTCAGATCACGGCGGCGCTGTACGAAGTAGGCGGCAAGTATAGAAGGAATATGTAGGACCACTCTTTACAGTGCTGACTATGTAGAAGCACCGGATATGCAATGACTGAAAAAGGCTACATCCATATCTACACCGGAAACGGGAAAGGCAAGACCACCGCTGCCTTGGGCCTCGCGCTCAGGGCGGCAGGCTGCGGCCTCAAAACCTGCATCGTACAGTTCATGAAGGGGCAGCACTATTCCGAGCTCGAGGCGGTAAAAATGCTCCGGGGCCTCGTGTGCATCGAGCAGTACGGCCATCCGTTTTTCTGCAGGATCACCGATCCTCCGGATCCCGAGGACGTGAAACGCGCCGGTGTCGCCTTGTCCCGCCTTCATGCCCTCATGGATTCGAATGAATGGAATCTCCTTGTCGCCGATGAGATCGTCACGGCGATGAAATTCGGTTTCATCGCCGAGCAGGACGTCCTGGCGCTTATGAAAAGAAAGCCCGAGGGCATGGAACTCGTCCTCACCGGCAGGGGCGCAACGGAGACCCTCATCCGGGAGGCTGATCTCGTCACGGAGATGCTGGAGGTCAAGCACTATTACCAAAAGGGCGTCCAGGCCCGCTGCGGGATCGAGAATTGACGGCCTGAAGATCCTGCGGGCCGGATTCCATCGATGGGGGTAAAAAGTCGTCTTTCTCCGGCTAAAAGCCTGTTGCAGAAGGTTGTAGCCGTATAATCTCTCCCGGGTTGCCGCATCTGCCGTCGTCCCTGTTTAAAAAAACCGGAAAATCCCTTTCCTATAACCTTGCGGAATCAATCTTAATAGTAATGCATGAAGGCTTATCCGACTGAAATCGCTTAGTAAACTAGGGGTTGCAATCAGCCGGTGTGAATGATAGGGAGGGGGAACGCTTCTAAAGGCAGGGGCATGATAACCCCTTAACAAATCGGCTGGGCCATGAGCCTGCCGGGGGAGACAATGTCATTGCCCGTCATGGAGGCGATCTTTATTGTTTGGGATGAGAAAGATAAGCGATAAGGACGTCCCCTTCATCCCTTTCAAAAATCCAAAAAAATCAGAGGAGCAAATCATGTTAAAGCTTTCCAAATTATTTATCGTGAGCGCTTTGCTCTTGATCCTATCACCGATTCACGGGATTGCTGCGAACTGCCTTCTTTTTGAGAATTTCGACGATCAGGTGCTGGATGACAGATGCGAAGTGTACGGTCATGACTGGGCAAAATTGAGCCCTCCCGAGTATCATCTGAACGCTGCGGGAAGAAACGGCGGGTACGCTTTTTCTTCCGGGACAGTCAATGAGGCGAACATGTACTGGGGCGCCGACAAGATGGTCACCCCCTGGCCCACCGATGAAATGTACGTCTCTTTCTGGATGCGCTATCCCACGTTTACCAAGACAGCCGCAATGGAGAACATCAAGATCTTCTACCCCCACTGGAACAAGGCTTCGAGCTACGTTCATTTCTCGCTTGCGAGCGGAGACAGCGTATATTATTCGGCATCGGCCAAGGGCAAGATGATGACCACGGGCAACTGGATCGATTGTCCGAATCAGACGGACGGCCAGTGGCATCAGTACGAATTTTATGTCAAGTTCTCCGAAGGGATCAGCAGATTCTGGTACGATGGTGCCCTGAAGGTCGACGACGAATTCGGAACCGGGGTGTGGACGAACGAAGTGTTCTACATCTCCGTCCCGTCAGTAGACGGGCAAACCCCGATCGGAACTTTCTCCCGCGAGGTCGATGACTGGGAGGTCTGGGACGGCATGCCCGATGCCTTTGCGCTCCGGCCGAAATCACCTGCTGCGCCCACAGCCATAGCACTCAGAATTCTGCCATAGTACAAAAACAATATCCGGCCCGTTGTGTGTGCGGATGATTGCCGCACGTCCAACGGGCCGGGGACGTCCATTCCCGTCCGTCCGGGCGGCAAGAGATACGGCATCGATTGCCGTACTCCCCTTGTCCCGTCCGCACGCCTTTCGTATTCTTCAAGTGTATGGATGAAGAAGGATATACCGTTGCACTGGATAACAAGCGGGCCCGGTTTACCTCGGAGCAGGAGCAGCTGTTCGAGGTAGGGGTTTTTCTCTTCCTCGTCATTCCGTCCATGATCCTGTCTTTTTTCGCCGAACAGGAACAGGACATCGACTTCCTCATCACCGCACTGGCAATCATGGTAAGGGACCTCGCCCTTTTGAGCCTCATTCTGTTCTTTCTCTGGCGCAACGCCGAGCCCTTGAGCAGCATCGGATGGAAAAAGGAAAACATGGGGCGCGAGATACTGGTGGGAATTGCACTCTTCCCCCTGTTCTTCGTCCTGCTCGGCATCATAGGCAGCGTCCTCCAGGGGATTGGATTCAATATGCCCGAGACGCCCCGGCCCACGTTCCTGACCGCCGGCAGCATGTGGCAGCTTATGGTCGCATTCGTGCTCGTCACGGTCGTTGCCGTGGTCGAAGAAACCATTTTCCGGGGTTACCTCATCTTAAGGTTTCTCCATATTACGAAAAGCGGGACCTGGTCCATACTGGTATCCGCCGTGATCTTTTCTCTGGGCCACGGCTATGAGGGATCGGCAGGCGTCGGCACCGTGGGGATCATGGGGATCGTGTTCGCCGCGGTGTATCTATGGCGCAGGAGCCTGGTAGCGCCGATGGTGATTCATTTTCTCCAGAACTTCATCGGCATCGTGCTCGCCCCGCTTCTCGGCCTGATAAGATGAGGGTATGCCGAAGTTCCCGCCAAAGGCTGAATCCGTTCCGAAGGTTGCCCGGATGGGTGAAAAAAAGAAGCCCGCATCCATTCCGGCTGCCGGAGGATGCGGGCTTTGTCTTGCCTGGATGGAGCTTACAGCATCTCGATGACCGTTGCCATGGATACGCCGCCGCCGCCGCACAGCGTTGCCAGGCCGAGGCTCTTGCCCCGCTTCTTCATGGCGTGCATGAGCGTAATGATCACCCGGGCGCCCGTGCTGCCCACCGGGTGGCCCAGGCCGATGCCGGAACCGTTGATATTGACCTTCTCTCTGTTGAGCTTGAGGTCGCGCTCGCAGGCGATGTACTGGGACGCAAAGGCCTCGTTGACCTCCATGAGGTCGAAGCTGTCCACGGTGAACTGCGGGTTGTTCTTCAGAAGGTTCTTCACTGCAGGCACGGGGCTGTATCCCATGATCGACGGATGACATCCGCCGCGGGATGAGGCGAGGATCCTTGCCAGGGGCTTCAGACCCAGCTCCTTGGCCTTTTCCGCCGACATGATTATCATGGCGGAAGCGCCGTCGTTGAGACCGGAGGAGTTTCCTGCGGTTACCCTTCCGCCCTTGGGAAGGAACGCAGGAGGAAGCTTGGCGAGGTCGTCCATGGTAAGCTTGGGCCTGAAATGCTCGTCCTTGTCGAATATGACGGGCGGCTTGCCTCTTTTCTGGGGGATCTCGATGGGCACGATCTCTTCCCGGAAGTCGCCCTCGACTGTAGCACGTTCTGCGCCGTTATGGCTTCTGAGCGCAACTTCGTCCATCTCCTCGCGGGTGATCTTGTGGAGGTCCGCCAGGAATTCGGCGGTCTGGCCCATGATGTACGGCTTGCCCTTGAACATCTCGTAGATGGGGAGTCCTTTCACCGGGCTGTCTTCGCCGAGCGGCTGTACATGCGAGCCGCAGTGGAGCCCGCGGGTCATGGCGTCCGCGAATATCTTGTCGTTGAGCCTGCAGCCCCATCTGGCATCCAGCGAAACAAAGGGTGTTCCGGACATGTGCTCCATGCCGCCTGCGAGGATGATGTCCGCCATCTCGGCCTTGATCATGGCTGCTCCGCTCAAGGTCGCTTCCATGCCGGAGATGCAGACCCGGTTGATGGTCACTGCCGTTACCGTCTCGGGTATGCCTGCCAGCAGTGCAGCCACCCGCGTGACATTCAACGTATCCACCGGCTCCATGCAGCACCCGAAGCGGACGTCGTCGATTATCGCCGGATCGATGCCTGCGCGGTCGATGGCTCCCTTCATGGCTGCTTTCCCTATGTTCCATGCACCGACATCCTTCAGGGTGCCGCCGAAGGTACCTATGGCTGTTCTGCACGCGGAAACGATAACTACATCCTTCATGAAATCCCCCTTTATTGATGTTATCCTGTCATCGACAGGATTATTCGCTACTTATGTGAAATGAATACTGATTCATGTATCTGAAAAAACCCGCGATGTAAAGTGGAAAGAGGGGTGTGGAACGGACGGCGTGAACGGGCAACCGCAGGTTCTTGAAGAAAAAGAGCAGTCATGGTATATCAAAACCGATGACCTCGAAAGAGACTCCGGAATGCGCCCGCTGCGGGAAGTGTTGTCTCGCCGACATGATCGCCTATGTCACGAAAGAGGACATGAACCGCTGGATACGCGAAGGCCGCACGGACATCATTCATATCATTGAAAACGAGCAGGCAGTCTGGCTCGGGGATCATTTCGTATCGAGCAGGACAGGCAGGCCCATCTACGGATGTCCCTTTCTCGAGATGCCGGACGACAAGTTCTCGTGCAGCATTCATGAAACGCGCCCGGGCGTCTGTAGAAACTACGCGCCCGGTTCCTCCGAGATCTGCCCCCTATGGAAAGAGGATTAGGACGGTTCTTGCCGTACCCGGCAGCACCGGACATTACTTGCCGCTTTACACCCTGAACCTGACCATTATGGGAATGCCCGAAGAAAACGTGGGGAAGGTGTACAGCGTATCGTGAAGATCGCGGGCCGAAATATGGTACTTCATCGCCAGGGCAAAGACATTGATAATCTCCTGCGCGTTATGCCCGATGATATGCGCGCCGAGGATGCGGTCGTTGCTGCTGTCGATAATGATTTTGGAATAGGCGGCCTGCTCGGCATAGATGGAAGAGACCCTCAGCGGCAGCAGATCGTGGACCGCGGTGGTAAAGTCCAATCCCTGCTTTTTTGCCTCGTACTCGGTCAGGCCGACGCCGGCTACCGACGGGATTGTGTAGATCGCGGTGGGGATAACCCGGTAGTCCGGAGAGACCAGGTCGGGCAAGGTGATGTTCTGGGCCGCGATGCGGCCTTCGTACGAGGCGACCGGCGAGAGGTGAGGCGATAGGGTTACCGTATCTCCTGCCGCGAAGATATCCGGGTTGGAAACGCTGCGGAGATATTGATCCAGAACTATGCCCCTGTGGTCGGTCTCAACGCCTGCCTTGTGGAGGTCGAGCCCGTCGATATCCGCAACGCGGCCGGCGCCGTTCGCTACGAGCGAGGCCTCGATGGTGCTGGATATCGTGATGTTCGGGACGGTCATGGTCACGGACGCGCCCTGAGAAGTTTTCTCTATCGATTCTACATGAACGCCGGTGTTTATCTCGACCCCTAACGATTGCGTAAATCCGGCGAGTTCATTGATCACGTCTTCATCCATGTCCGGCAGAATCCGCGATGCAGCTTCGAGGATAGTAACCTTGCTCCCCGCCCGCGTGAAGATATGGGCGAACTCCATGCCGATGGCCCCGCCTCCGATAAAGATCACCGAAGGTGGAAGGCTTTCCAGTTCGAAGAGATCGTCGCTGGTCAGGGTGTGCTCGAACCCGGGGATAGGCAGTTTGCGGGGCTTGGATCCCGTGGCGATAACGATCTTTTTCGCCCGGTATTCCTTACCGTCCACGTCTATGCTGTTCGGGCCCGAGAATTTGGCAAATCCGTTGATCGTGTCTATGCCAAGTGAGTGGAATCTATTCTGTGCATCCGTCGAGACATCCTTGATCATCCACCGCTTGCGCTCGATGAGCTCTTTCCAGTTGAGCTCGGCGCCTTTTACCGTGATCCCGTGCTCGTTGGATCTCCGGATGCACGTCATGGTTTCGGCTGCAACGGCGAGGATCTTTTTGGGAATGCATCCGCGCAGGGGACACACGCCGCCGAATCCGTCCTTTTCAACAACCAGGACCGAGATGCCGGACCTGCGGGCAATGATGGCTGCAGCGACTCCTGCGGGTCCTGCTCCGAGTACGATAAGATCATACGTGCCGCTCATGATTTCTCCCTTGTCCTCCTGTTTTTCTGTGCGCTGCTATAAGGCTTGCCGGAGGTGGATTTGCAAAGAGATAAGTATATGAGAATAGTAACGCGGATAGCCGTATTTTCAATGAAAGGTGTTCCGCCGGAGAGCTTGCCGGTCAGTCCCGGAATTTTCTCCCATACAGGAGGACTTCAGCTTAAGATGGATGCCTGGGCTCTCAAAAGGTCGTGGAGGGTGACTATGCCGGCAACCTTGCCTGTGTTCTCGTCCAGAACGATGATGCAGCCGTGGGGAGATTCGATGAACTTGTTGCCCACGTCCAGTACGGTCTGATCAGCACGGCAGGTTGCAGCAACGGGAATTTCAGGGACAGCCTTGTGTTTCAGAATCGACTCGATCTCCTGGCGGGTGATGAGGCCGAAACGTCCATCGCCCAGGGTTACCGGGAAGCAGTGGTAAGGGTGGTCTTCATGTATCCCCCGTAAGTGGCTCTCGGACAGGCTCTGTACGATGACCGGATGGGGATTCGCAATAGACGAAATGGGGAGTTTCTGCCAGCTTTTTATATCGACCGGCGGCCTGATCTTTATCAACTCGTGCCCGTCCTGAAGCAGCATTGAATCGTAGAAATTCGCTTTTGACGCTGCATGCGACACGAGCACGCTGATAATCGTTCCCACCATCAGCGCAGGAACGACGGAGAACTGGTGGGTCATTTCAAAGACGATCAGGAGCGAAGTAAGCGGGGCCCTGATGATTGCCCCGAGGCAGGTGCTCATGCCTACCGCCGAAAGAACGATCCGGTCGGACGGCGATAGGGGAATCCAGAAATCCGCTATACCGCCGATGAAAAATCCGCACATGCCGCCGATGAACAATGACGGAGAAAAAATTCCTCCGCACGCACCGAAACTGTATGATGCAATGGTGGCGAGCAGCTTCGCCACAACGAGGATCCCCGCGATCCACCAGATAAAATCGTTGTGCAGGGCGTTAGAGAGGTCGTCGTACCCCAGGCCGAAAACCCCGAGTTTTCCTGTGGTGAGAAAGGCGCACGACCCGATTACCCATACGATGAATCCCCCGCAGCAGGGCATGAGCCAATGAGGGATATCCTTCCGCTTCCTTATGAAAGACCGGGAGATGAGGACCGACCGCTGAAACACAACCCCCAGCAGAGAGGCGGCCAGGGCCACAACGGGTACGATGAAATAGTGCACCCAGGATACACTTTCAACGGACGGTAGCTTGAACGCAGGCTGCTTGCCGATGAGTGCAAAGACCACGAATGCCCCGACAACGGAGGAAAGAACGACGCGCCCGATGAAGCGGCTGTTAATATCGCCGACGATCTCCTCCAGGATAAAGGCTATCGCCGCAAGCGGCGCGTTGAAAGCCGCTGCGAGCCCTGCAGACGCTCCTACGACTACAGCGCTCCGGCGTCTTCTTACGGGTGTCCCGAGAGCCCCGGCGATGTTCGACGCGATGCCTCCGCCGATGTAGACGGTCGGGCCTTCACGTCCAAGGCTCGCGCCTCCGCCGATGCTCAGAATGCCGGCAACGAACTTGATGAGAACCGAAATCCCGGGCACGTATCCGACTTCCTTCCAGTAGGCGGCCTTGAGTTGCGGTATACCGCTTCCAGCGGCATCGGGGACGAACTTTGTGAGCAGTATCCCGACGACGAGCGACGATCCGATTATCAGCAGAAAGCTTGAGATCAGGAAGAAGGCCGGGGAGCGCAGGGAGAAGGCAACGAAGGTGTGCTTATACGCGAAGTTGAGGAGGACCATGAAGCACACGGCCGATGACCCTGCCGCCAGCGCATAGATGACTGTCTGTACGAAGGTTCGGGTATTGTCCGGAAGATATCGTAACAACTCTACGGCTGATCGAAGGTACTCATCTTTTCTCATCTGTTTCCTGCTGCAAAGATCTCCGAGAATACGCAAAAATAATCAGGTATTTGTTTCTGTTACGTCATATGGCCTGCAGGGTCAAGGCTTCAGTTCTCAAAAAACATGCATCTCTATCGGGCGGCAGGAAGTGTCCGAAAAAACATGAATCTTTTTTATCAACCGGCAGCCACTCCCTTTAACGGCATTACCGGCTGTTATCCTGTTCGACGGCCTCGCTCAGCCTGTCCTGGAAATCGGGTATGGCCGCGCTGATCCTTACCCAGGCGCTCATCATCGGGATGCCGATGGGGTCCGACGAGAATTTGCGCGTCGCTTCCTTGAGCGAGCCTACGAAGGATTCGGTTGCCTCGATCTCGCTGTGCCGGTCATACGAAAGACCGTTGAGCAGAGACAGCGCGTTGTACTTTTCTATGGCGAGCCGTGACTCCTCAATGTACGAGGTGAACATGGTCCTGAAGAAGGAATCGCTCAGTACCATGCCCCCCTGGCTCAAGATCCGAAGCAAGGTCTCGGCGATATCGGTGGCCATGCGGTTGAGGCCGGCCCCGGAGTCGTTCTTCTGGAGCCCCTGGTGCTTATGCTCGTAGTTCTCGGCGATCTCCACCTGGCAGATCCGGTTGGGCGCCGTCCGGTGGTAAACCTCGTTGAGCATGGATACCTCCAGTCCCCAGGTGGGCGAGATACGGATGCCGCGGGCGATGGTGGAAAGCATGGCGAATTCGCCGGAGAGCGCATACCGGAAAGATCCGAGATATTCGAGGAACGGGTTGTGGCCCACGATACGCTTCAGGGTGTTGATTATGGGCAGGTAAAAGAGCCTCGTCACCCGGCCGTAGAGTTTGTCCGTCACCCGTGCATAGTATCCCTTGCCGAAGTCGTAGTCGAGCGCGGGGTGCACTACGGGGTAGATGAGCCGGGCAAGGATCTCCCGTGAATAGTTTATGATGTCCGTATCGTGCAGGGCGATGGCGTCCACGTCCTCGTCGGCCAGGATATACCCGAGCGTCATCCACACCGACCGGCCCTTGCCCGGAACCTCCAGCTTGAAATCATTGCCGCGGAGCTCCTTGTAAAGGGTCTGCAGGCGCGGGCCGTCATGCCACACGATCCTTACCGAAGACGATACCTCCGACATGGTCTGCTTCACCTTTTTGAACTGCCCTTCATTGGCCTTGTCGAGAGACAATACGATCTTGTCGAGATAGGACACCTTCTTGAGTTCGGAGAGGATCTGGGGCATCGCAGGCGTATCGAACTCCGAAACGAGTGCGGGCAAAAGCAGGACCATCTTGCGCTTTTTCGAAATCTCATAAAGCTCGTTCTCGATATCCTTCACCGGCCGTTGCCGCAGTTTCTGCAAAGTCGCTATCATGCCGTGCTGGTAGAAATCAGCCATATGTTCCTCCTTATTTCCAGACTTGTAAGAGATAATCCTTCATGGCCCCGAAGCAGAGCGCCTGCTCGTCGAAGAAGTCCTCCGCCTGGTTGCAGTCCATGTCCTTAAGCTCGTTCACCAGGGACGCGACCCTGGCGTAGTAGAGCGGTATCATCGTGTTCAGGAGCTTCATCCGCTGGCGGGGCGTCGAGTGAAAGGCGTTGGCATAGCGGTAGACCGTCCGCACCCATGTTTCGATCGGCAGGTGGAAGGTCTCTTTTGCGCCGTCATGCGCCAGGGCCTTTATTAACGCAAGGTCCTTTTCTTCGAGCTGCTGCTGCCATATGCCGTTGAAATTCCAGAAGCCCATCTGGAAATACTCGATAAGCTCATCCTGGTTGATCTCAAAGGCAGGGGGCTCCTCGGCCGGGTAATCCCCGAGTATGGGCACATCCTTGAGGCCGCTTATGTTCTTCCAATACCCTTCGTGCATCTCCATGAGCTGGAAGATGGTTCCCACGACCTGCCGGTACATGGGACCGAGGTCCTGAGAAGGGTCTTTCCGGCCGTGAATCTTGACTCCGAGCTTTGCCTGGCAGATTTTGAATCCGCCGACAATGGCGCTTGCGGTCATCCAGATGTCTATCCCGAAACGGGTCACATCCGTCTCCCAGACGCCGTCCTGGGAGAGATAATATTTGATAAGCCCGAGCGAGAGCCCGAAGTCTCCGCCGATGGGCTGGCGGATGCGAAGTCCGTACAGCGAGCAGGTGAGGTTGTAGGTAATGGTATTGGTAATGGTGGCATCGAATTTATAGCGGAGATAATCAGGGGCTACAAAGTCGTATCCGTCCATGACCGGGTCGATGAGGTTCTTGACCCACTGCGGCGATATCGAAATAAGGTCGGAATCGAAGACCGCAACAGCCTGAGGTTTCAGGAAGGCGGCCGCCTCGAACACCGCCCTCAGCGCCGAACCCTTGCCGGGAAGGCCGCGGTACACGGTCACGATCTTATCGATATTGAAAGATTTACCCTCATACGACCTGGCGACATCGCGGGTATCGTCGGTGGACCCCCCGTCGGATATGATAATCAGAGCCCGGGCATCCGGATAATATTTTTCGAGGCCGTTGGAGATAGTTTTTACCACGTGCCTGATGGAGTCGTCACAGAGATAGCTGGGGATGCCTATGACGATATCTGCGTGTCCCAGGCGCTCAAGCTTTTCCCTTGCATGGTCTCTGAGTGCCGTGGAGAATCTTCGTATATCCGCCATGAATTAACCTCCTCATGGATGTTTGCACCGGGCAGCATTGACAAGAGAGCCCCCGGCGGAGGAACGAGCCGGAACCCTTCAGCTGCCGACCCGATTGCCTGATTCGAACCGGCCATTTGGAAAGCGGGCGCTCCGCGATTGTCTCCCGGCGCCGTGAGAACAGAAAAAACTTTCATTGGAAGAAACGAAAAGGACACTGTCCGTTGCCTCCGGATGGCGGCCCGACCGTCGATATCCTTCGGCATGGCGCCGAACCCGCGTTATTCTCAATTTTTTGGCAGGCTACTATATTACCCCAAGTCTGTCAAGAAGGCCAAAACTAAATAAAAATGCAACTATATGAAACTCAAAAAGGAATTGATTATAGCACAAATAATTGGTAAACAAATGAAAAAGGCTTTTCCGGCATGAGAGGCACATGATGCAAAAGAAAGTTCTGATAGCCGATATCATCGATAACCTGCGGCGGGTGTTTCAGGCAGTCAACGAACAGTCAAAGAAGGCGGAGTTCGCCACCGGTCTCACCGGGCCGCAGCTCTGGGCTATCAAGGTCATAGCCGAATCCGGTCCGATCAGGGTTTCCGATCTCGCTGAGAGGATGTACCTTCATCCGGCAACGGTGGTGGGCATACTCGACCGCCTTGAATCGCACGGCATTGTCCAAAGGGTCCGTTCAAAAGATGACCGCAGGGTCGTCAGAGTCGGTCTTACCGATTCGGGCCATGAGCTTGTGGCCAAGGCGCCTCAGGTGGCACAGGGACTCCTCGTTGACGGGCTCGAGATTCTGTCGGCCAAGGAGCTTGAAAGCATTGCTTCCGGACTGGATCATCTGGTGAAAATACTGGGGGCGCAGAAGCTGCCGCCACAACTGATGCTCTCACCGGAAGTGAACATGTCCAGGATGAAGTCAAGGAGGATTCACAAAACTCAAGAGTAGTTTTTTCAATCGATTATGTACTGAATGTGAGGGATCATGAAGCTGACCGAGAAAGCAAAAGATGTTCTGATTAACCGCAAAGCAGCGTTTATCGTTCTCATGTATTTAGCGCTCACTGTCGGAGCCGGGTTCTACTGGGCATCCGGACCCCACGAGCGTGAAGCTCCCGGGATTACGGAAAAACCGCGTATAGTTCACCTTGAGACTGCTACAAACTCGCAGGACGGAGACACTGAGCGTGCAGTCAGGGAATGCACCGCTGATGACGGAGATCCGGCCCTTGAAACAGTGAAAGAAAACAGGGTGTCGACAGAAGAAGGA
Source organism: Syntrophaceae bacterium UBA6087 (assembly GCA_002448235.1). GTDB lineage: Bacteria > Desulfobacterota > Desulfomonilia > UBA1062 > UBA1062 > Phosphitivorax. The sequence continues at coordinate 132,588 of DIXF01000012.1, read as the reverse complement.
ATGACGGACGTCGACAAAACCGACCAAGGGCTCGATGTCTCCGGGGTACTGCCCGGAAACGAAACATGATTCATTCTTTTTCGCCGGCGATCTTAAGTATGTGCACGGTTCACCCCTGGAAAAGGGGATACTCATATTCACCTCCGACCCTAAAGATGCATCCCTGCGCACCGTAAGCTACCGGAACCCTTCATAAGCGCCTGCCCGCCGGCGATGGGCCATGGAGTTCGCTTCCATGGAGCGTATAATAATTTTTATCCCTGTGTGTCATCCTTAAGGGAGCACATTGTCGGTCTTCCAACCTAACGGGCCGATTCAACGCCTCAGGCAAGGAATCAAGCCGGACTTGCCGGGTATGGGAGGCGGTCTTTTGCAGTTCATAAAGAATAGGGCACATCCGGCAAAGGAGGTGCACACATGATAGGATGGGCGTATATCTCCCTGATCCTTGCAATCGTGTTCTGGGTTCTCGGGTATAGCGGCATTGCCGGTGCGTTTGCCTGGATCTCCTTCATCCTGTTTGTCGTGTTCCTGCTTCTGGCCGTCATAGGCATGATCCTCTACTGGAAACCTTCAAGAAGGATTTGATCGAGCTTTCATTTGTGCCCGTAACGAAGAGAATAGCTAACCTTTCGGAAGTCTCTGCGACAGAGACGTAAACACGTCGGCCATTTCCCTGCTAAGTTCGGCAAGCAGTCCGCTCTGGGCCGATACCAGGGACGCATGGGTTCTGCCTGCGTCTCCGGTATACCGGGATTTCCCGACGAACAGCTCGCTGCTGTCAGCCCCACCCGTGACAGACCAGAGAGCCTCGAGGACAGCCTTCTCCCCAAAGTCTCCATCCATGCGCGTCACCTCGATATTGAGCCGGTAGTCCACGTCCTGCCGCCTTTGACCCGGCCGTATTTCGCGGACGTCTGCACAGAGCAGTGTTTCAAGATTCCTGGCGATAACACGGGAGATATTTTCTTCCACAGGCTCTGCCCACAAATCGAATTCCGAGATCGTAAGCTCGTTGGCGCTCGAACGGATCATGATCTGAGGCCTTTCGAGATATCGCGGCACCCTGACGGTATGAACGCCGATGGTGATGCACGGCTCCCACTTGACATCCGGTGAGATGGAAACCGGGCTCAGAAGGTAATACCTGGGCGCCTGTGTGGACGCACATCCGAAGTGGATTCCCGCCTGTAGCAAGAGCACGGACAACAGGATTTGCCTGATCGACATATCATCTCCTTTCCGGGCTGCCCTTGCCGCGGACAATCGCCTCGGGGTGTCGTTCCAGGTATTCAGCCAGGCTGCGCATGGAGCGTGCGGCGGCAGAGACCTCATCCAAGGTCTCGCCAAGCTGATACGCAATGGAAGACTCGCCTTGCGACAACCCTTCTATGGCGCCGAAAGCCTTATCGGCCCCGGCCATTGCCGAGCGGGTCGCTTCGGATGTCCTTTCCGCGCTTGCCAGAAGCGAAGCCAAACGGGCATCGATATCCTCCATGGTCTTTCGCGTGCGGGCAAGGGTGGAGGTGACCTCCGACGAGACAGGCTCCACTCTGGTGTCGATCTTCTGCACCAGTTTCCGGATATCACCTATGGCAAGGTTCATCGACCGGATGGTCTCCTGCAGCTCTGTCGACTGGACGGTCTCTTCGATGCCTTCGAGGGTCGAGATGAGCTTGTTCGCAAGCTCTTCGAGAGGCAGCTTCTCGATCGTCTTGGTGATCTGTTCAAGGCTCGAGGGCATGGTGGGTATCTCGACATGCCGTTTGTCGATGCCCATAAAACGCGCCGGCCTGTCCGGATAGAAATCCAGCGATATATAGAGCTGGCTGGTGAGAATGTTCTGCAGCTGGAGCTGGGCCTTGAGCCCTTTGTCGATAAGGCTCTTGATGTACTCCTGCTGGGATCGCGCACCCATGACATCGGTGAACGTCTCCGGTTCAAGCTGAATCAGCACAGGGATCCTTACCGATGAGGCATCGGGAAGGAACCGGATGCTGATTTCGGTAACGGAACCGATGCCGACCCCCCTGAACATGACAGGAGATCCTATAGCGAGACCTCTCACTGAACCCTGGAAGTACATGACGTATACCGGCTGCCGGGAGAAGTACCTCCCGGATCCGAAGATGACGATCCCTGCCACAGTCAGGACGACTGCTCCGATGACGAATAGGCCGATGAGAGCCTTGCTCGGTTTTCCGTTCATAATTCTTTCTTACGAGGGACAGATGCAAAACTCAAAAATTCAAGACTTCTTTAAGAGGGAGAAAACCGACCCGCGTATTTACGTCTCGGGAAAAACGGTTTGTACCCTGGTGAGAAATTTCTGCACCCGGGAGTCCTCCGAGTTTCTCAGCAGGTCCTCGGGCTTTCCTGAGGCGATGACTGTTCTTTCTTCTGAATCGAGGAGAATTGCGGTGTCTGCTATGGTAAATATGCTCTCGAGGTCGTGGGATATGACGATGATCGTGGTATGGAGGTTCTGTTTTAGCTCAAGGATCAGCTCGTCCAGGAGCCGTGCGCTGACAGGGTCCAGCCCAGCCGACGGCTCATCGAAGAACAGGATGCCGGGATCCAGCGCCATGGCCCTCGCCAGTGCGGCCCGTTTTATCATCCCGCCGCTGATCTCGGCAGGGTATGCATCTTCGAAGCCGCTCAAGCCCACGAGAGAGAGTTTAAAGTTCACGAGGTCGCGGATCTCTTCTGCGCCGAGCCCGGTGAATTCTTCCAGGGGAAGAGCGATGTTCTCCGCCAGAGTCATGGAACTCCACAGCGCCCCTCGCTGGTAGAGTACTCCCACTTTGTGCAGAATGGCATCGCGGGTTGCGGGTCCGGCTTCCCAGAAATCCACCCCTTCATAGAACACCTGTCCCCGGACCGGGGGCAGGAGGCCGGTCATGGCCTTCATGAGAGAGCTCTTGCCGCTTCCGCTTCCGCCCATGATGACGAAGATGTCTCCCCGCTTCACCTGGAAGTTTACATCCTTGAGAACCAGCAGGCTGTCATACGCCAGGGTTATATCCCTCAGCGCTATGGGATCTTCTCTTTTCACATGGGTCGCCCTCAGGCCTATATCCCTAAAACGCTGGTGATGACCGCGAAGGTCCCGTCGGCAACGATGATGAAAACGATCCCGGACACCACAGACCTGGTGGTCGCATCTCCGACTGCAGAGGCGCTTCTGCCGCAGCGCATTCCATAAAAGCAGCCCGATGCCGCGATAATAGACCCGAAAAAAACGCTCTTTGCGAGGCCGATGCCGAACTGGTTTAAGGTGAGGAATACCTTGGTTTCTTCATAATACTGGCTCGCAGGGATGCCGAACATGCCGATGCCCGTAAGCGCGCCGCTCAAGATGCCGATGACGTCCGAATACAGGGTAAGCAGAGGTATCATGATAATCAGGGCGATCATCCGGGGAAGCACGAGGAATTCCATGGGATCGATGCCCAGGGTCCTGAGCGCGTCGATTTCTTCGTTCGTCTCCATGGCTCCAAGCTGGGCGGCGAACGATGCCCCGGTCCTTCCCATCATGACGATGGCGGTCATCATGGGACCCATCTCGCGCGCCATGGAAATCCCCACGACATCGGCAATGTAGATCTCGGCATTGAACATCCTGAGCTGCACCGCGCCCACGAACGCCAGGATAATGCCCACCAGGGCGCTGATCAGGAAGATGATGGGGAGTGCGTTCGGTCCGCTTTCCTGCAGTACGGCCATGAAGTCGGAAAAGCGGAAGCGTGCATGGAAGGACAGGAGGCGGCCAAGGGCCACGACAGCTCCGCCGACGAACAGGAGGAACGCAAATAAGGCCTGAAAAAATCCCAAAGCCTTCCCCCCCGTGCGTTCGAGGAACGTGACCTTCTCGTGCACCTTTTCGCCCTCGTGTCCGCTTCGAAAGGCTCCCGCAAGCTGAAGCAGTCGCTGTACCCCCGGCGGGAGACCTGCCGTATCCGCCTGGATGCCGAGCATTGCACACCGGTCGAGAAACGAGGAGAGAAAGGTCACCAGAGAGGTGTCCCAACTGGTGATGCCCGAGGTTTCAAAGGAGAGATGTCCGGCAGAAGGGAAAGGCTCTGCCTGTTTCAGTACATTCTCGGGCCTGGGCAGCCTCACCCCGATTTTCCAGACGCCGGTCATCCTCGCCAGAAGCCTATCGCTGCCGAGCCTGTCCAGCAATACAAACCCCGGCTCGGCTCCGTCGGTTTCATAGCCTTTGGCTTTCATTATCTCCTTTTGTCCATTGTCTGCATTTTCGGCGAAATGACTAAACCCGGGTCCCTTTAACCGGTTTCATGCTTCATCCCGACGGCCGCCGCCGGATTCGTGTATGGAGATAATAATAGGAACGAAGCGGAGAAGCCCCAGCACTGCACGCCTGGATATGGCACCGGCAAAGCGGTCGCATGCACGGCAGAATATGATATCGGCAGGGTTGCCTGTTATTCTTTTTTTATGGAGAACGAAGATCCAAGGCAGATCGGGAACCAAAGCAGATACACGTTCTCAAGGGCCGCGTTTCTCCGGATCGCGGCAACGAGTTTTTGAGGAAGAACGTTTTATTCTATCCAGAGAAAGCTATCGCTTCGTGTTCTGGGCAAGGCGGGCCTTCAGGCTCGCGCTTGCGGTGGTGATGCTTGTGGGGCTCGCATCCATCTGGTTCAACGATCCGTACCGGCTGGCCACTGCCCTTGGCCTGGTGACGGCAGGACTGACGTTTGCGCTGCAGAAGGTGGTTACGGTTGTAGCCTCGCAGACCGTCGACATCGTAGGGCTCCCTCCGCTGGTCAAGAAGGAGGGAAAGGAGAGCAACCATGCCTGACATGATTTTCGATAACTGGAACGCATTGCTTCGTACGCTGGTCCTCGGCATACTGAGCTATGGTTTCCTGGTTCTTATCCTGCGGATCACGGGGAAACGAACCGTCTCGAAGTGGAACTCGTTCGATCTGGTTGTCACGGTGGCGCTGGGCTCAAGTCTCTCAACGGTATTCTTCTCTAAAGACAGTTCGCTGGCTCAGGGAATGCTTGGATTCAGCGTCCTGATCCTGCTGCAGCTCATTGTTACCCGGCTCAATGTCCATTCACAAAAAATGCAGAAGTTGACGAAAGCAAAGCCCGCCCTCTTTCTTTATAAAGGAAAGTTTCAACGGCAGGCGATGGATCGCGAGCGGGTGCCGGAATCGGAGATCCTTGCTGCGGTGAGGTCTCACGGGATTGCAGATCTGGAAGATGTCGGCGCGGTTGTACTGGAAACCGACGGCAACTTCAGTGTGATCGGAAAGCTCGGGGAAGCGACCTCGTCACTGGCGGATGTAACAGGATTTCAGGAGGGCTCCTGAGCACAGGCATGGAGCGGCAAAGAAACCGCACTATGATGTGGGCTGACCCTGTGTGTACGCAGGAAGGAAAGGGTACCGGTCTGCAAAAACCGATACCCTTACGTGTCATTACACCTGCTGCTGGTAGATAAGCGTGCTTTTGATCTGTTCCCGATCTGTCGGCCGCTTAACGGCTATGGCCGAAAGCCTTCGCCACATCCACCGGCGAACTGAAGCTGCTCTCGGAGAGGCTGTTGATCATGTCGATCACATCGTCCGGGGCGCCGTTGGAGCGGGCTTTGCTGATCAGATCATCCTTGCTCGCAGGAAAATCCACACCCTTGAGATATTTTTCCAATTCTGCTGCACTTCCTGGATTAGCCATTGTTCTTCCTCCTTTTTCGGTAAAGAGTACCAATCGAGATTTGGATTGGTTTTTTGCCTCCGGTGTCCCATGCAGAGAAAACAGTGTGTGGGACTTCACCATCGGCTATTGTTTTTCTGTCATTGGGGAGGTCCCGGTTTACGAGTCTGGTTTCTATTCAATAGTATAATACACCTTGGACCGCCTTTCTCAATCAGCCTGTCAGAAGACGCAGGTATCGGTGAACAGGAGTTCAAGGGGGCGGGTATGCATCTGCCGGCCGTGTCAGGCGGATTCTCTGGAAGATGCTGGGGGCAGGCTTACCTTATCTCACTCTCGGCAGGTCTGCCCACGAGGTCGTGAACGGGGGAGATTTCTTCGCCTGGCGCATCCACCAGGGGCGCTCGAAGCCTGCTGCGGCGAAACTCACCGTGCCTCTGCCGAAACGGCTGTTGATGCCGTCCACCGTCTCCATGAGGGCGAGCTACTTCGGGCCTTCCCGAAGGGGATGGAAGAGGCTCGTCTGGATCTGTCCTCTGGGCACGATCCCCGCGAGCATGACCCCCACCTTGCGGTATGCCGGACCTTTCCGATAGATGCGCCCCAGCAGGGCTTTCGCATAGCCCATGAGCTCAGGGGTATACGAGGTGGCGACCGGGATGTCCATGGAGGCGATGTGGGTAGCAGGGAAGCCGCTGTTGAAGGGGAACTCGATGAGGATCACCTGGATGAAGGAGGCGGCAGCCTTCTGTGCCCGCAGCTTTTCCGCCGCCCGGGACGTGTACGCGGATGCGGCCTCGTGGAGCTCGGCCAGGCGGTAGACCTTCCTGCCGAAGGACCGGGAGCACACGATGGACTTGCTCGTGCCCCGTGCCTCCTCCACGCGCATCCGCTCCCTTGGCATGGATGGGGATAGTAACACTAAGTGCCGGAGATGTAAAGGGATCCCCAAAGAGCCCTCGGAGATGGGTTTTGTGAAATAGCAGGAGCGTTCCCATGCCGCCCGATTCGTGCCGAACGACGTCGCCGAAGGCATCTATGTGAATCTCCGTAAGATATTAAAGCATGACTAATTCGCGCATATCCAGTATACAAGAGGGGTGAGCCCTCAGGGGAACGAGAAGGACAGGGCGCCGATCGAAGAGGTGTTCATGCAAGTGGGATTCAAGAAGAGTAACACGTGACGAAAAGACTCCGTCTCCGGTTTTCCGGCATTGTTCAAGGGGTGGGATTCCGTCCGTTCGTCTACCGCCTGGCGGTTGCCCACGGACTCGGCGGATTCGTCCAGAACCGTCTGGATGGCGTGTTCGTCGAGATAGAGGGCAACGATAAGGCGATAGAGGCATTCGTGTACAGGACGGCAGCAGAGCTGCCTCCGCTTGCACAAATCTCCGAGATCTACACCGAAGACGCCGAACCCATTGGGGAAAGCTCCTTTCGGATCATACCGAGCGAGGATGAGGGCAGACCCGACGTCCTCGTTTCACCGGACGCCGCTACCTGCAGAGAGTGTCTGCAGGAGCTGTTCGATCCAGATGACCGCCGGTTCCGGTATCCGTTCATCAACTGCTCGAACTGCGGCCCCAGGCTCACCATCGTCACGAACACCCCCTTTGAGCGGAAAAACACGTCCATGGCCGATTTCACTTTGTGCGAGAAGTGCAGACAGGAACACCAGGACCCGCTCAGCAGGAGATTCCATGCAGAGCCCAATGCCTGCCCGGAGTGCGGTCCGGAGATCTGGCTGGCCGACGCGAAAGGGTCGCGGCTTGACTGTGCCGATCCTCTCCGGAAGACTATCGAGCTCCTGAAAGAAGGGAAGGCCGTTGCAGTAAAGGGGCTTGGCGGCTTCCATCTGTGTGCGGACGCGGCGAACTCGGAAGCATTGGGCAGGCTGAGAAAACGCAAATTCCGCGAGGAAAAGCCGTTTGCGATCATGATGAGAGACATCGAGCGGGCGAGAGCCGTCGCCGAGCTCACATCCGATGAGGAAAAGCTGCTGGGGAGCGCGGAGAGGCCCATTGTGCTCGTGAAGAAGAAAGCGGAGAGCACCCTGTCTCCTTTTGTTGCACCGGGCATGGCCGACCTGGGCGTCATGCTGCCCTATACGCCGGTGCAGCACCTCCTGCTCAGGGAAGATTTCGAAGCGCTGGTGATGACCAGCGCCAATCAGACCGGCGAGCCCGTATGCACTTCGAACAGCGAGGCCCTGCGGAGGCTCAAAGGCATCGCCGATTATTTCCTTTTTCACAACCGGAATATCGCCGTGAGGTGCGACGACTCGGTCACCATGTTCGCGCAAGGGGCACAGCGCGTTCTGAGGCGTTCCCGGGGCTATGTCCCGAAGCCCCTTGTCCTTGCCCGGCAATATCCTTCCGTCCTCGGCCTCGGTGCTCATCTCAAGACGGCCGTGTGCATCCTGAAAGGCGATTTCGCTTTTTTGAGCCAGTACGTGGGCAACATGGACACGCCCGAGACCAGGGAGTTCTTTCACGAGAGCATCGCAAACTTGAGGCGCGTCACCGGGTGCGACCCGGATATCGTGGCCTGCGACATGCACCCGGATTACTACACCACATGGGTATCCACCCAGATGGAGAGGCGGGTGGTCCAGGTACAGCACCACCATGCCCACATCGCCAGCTGCATGGCGGAAAACAGGATAACCGGAGACGTCATCGGCCTTGCCATGGACTGGACAGGATACGGGCTGGACAGGAGGATCTGGGGCGGCGAGTTCCTCGTGGCGGATGAGGCGGATTTTCAGCGGGCGGGCCATATCAGGTATTTTCCGCTGCCGGGCGGCGACGCGTCGGTAAAGCAGCCCTGGAGGATAGCCGCGGCGCTGCTCATGGAATGCTTCGAAGACGACTGGAAAAAGATGGCCGAAAAGCTGAAGATCCTCCCGGAGGATATCCCGTACGAATCCGTGGAGGCGGTGGTGCGCCAGAAGGTGCAGACCGTGTTCACGTCGAGCCTGGGGAGGGTTTTTGATGCCGTCTCCTGTATTCTGGGCGTACGCCGTCAGGTGAGCTTTGAAGGTCAGGCCGCCATGGAGCTCGAAGCGTGCGCCGGCGGTTCGTCATCCTCGAAAGTCCTTCCCTACGACATCCTCATGGACAGGGAGATCATCCTGGATTTTTACCCCGCCATCAGGCGGCTGGCAGAGGAGCGGGTAAGAGGCATGAGCGTCAGGGACCTTTCAGGCGCCTTCCATGCAACCCTCATACAGTCCTTCGCAAAGGTAGCGCAGGAGATACGCGATGCCACCGGCCTGAACCGCGTGGTCCTCTCCGGAGGGTGCTTCCAGAACAGGCTGCTTCTTTCGGGATGCGTTGCCGAGCTGGATCTCAAGGGGTTCGATGTCTACACCCATTACCTTGTTCCACCCAACGACAGCGGCCTTTCGCTGGGCCAGGTGCTTGTGGCGGGGACCGTGGCCGGATAAAGCCGGATCGCTTCAGACCGGAGAAAATAGTGCTAATATTTCAAAGCCGTCCGGCCGATCAGCAGGACAGTGTCCTTGGCCCATGAGGCCTTGACTTAACGTGTAGTGATCCTATAAAGGTACTAAGTGTGTAATACATTATAAGGGAAGGACCTATGTTCAATCTGAAGTTCCAGGAAATGGTGGGGTTTCTGCTCGGACCGGAAAATAGTGAGGACAGGCTCGGTGTCTGCTATCCTTCGTTGGATGTGTATGAAAGCACGGATGCATTGTGCATCGAACTCGAGATTCCCGGAGTGAACCCCGATGAAGTGAACGTCGAGGTGGTCGGCAGGACCCTGGTTATCGCCGGAATGAAGCGCGATGCCCCGGTGAGCAAAGGGGTCCGTTACATCAGAATGGAGAGGGGCTTTGGAAAATTCAGACGGGAATTGGATATTCCCGAAATATTCGACCTCGAGAAGGTAGATGCCAGATTCTCTGATGGAGTCCTGATTATCAGGATCGCCCGCTCGGAAAACAAGGCGAAACTTATTAAGCGGATCACAATAGAATAGGAGTCCAGTGAATGGAGAACGAAAAACAAGCAATCGATATTCCAAATAATATCCCATTACTCCCCATCCGAGACGTGGTGATATATCCATATATGATCCTGCCGCTTTTTGTCGGCAGGGGACTGTCCATCAAGGCGGTAGACGAAGCCTTGAACAAGGACAGGTACATCTTCCTTGCCGCGCAGAAGGATTCCACGGTCGAGGAGCCCGAGGAAGACCAGATCTACACCGTGGGCACAGTGGCCATGGTGATCAGGATGCTCAAGCTCCCTGACGGCAGGGTGAAGATCCTGGTCCAGGGCGTCGCCAAGGCAAAGATCCGGAAGCTCTACAAAGATGACCGCGGTTTTTACACCGTCGATATAGAGAAGATCGAAGAGCCCGAAATCAAGGAAGTCACGGTCGAAGTCGAGGCCATGATGCGTTCGGTCAAGGAACAGTCGGAGCGGATTCTGCAGCTCAGGGGAATCGTTTCCCCCGACGCCCTTTCGATCCTCGAGGCCATCGACGACCCGGGCAGGCTTGCCGACCTGGTGGCGTCCAACCTGCGCCTCAAGGTAGAAGAATCCCAGCATGTGCTGGAGATCATCGATCCCATCGAGCGCCTCAAGCACGTCAACGGACTGCTCTCCAAGGAGATGGAGCTCTCGGAGGTACAGGCCAGGATTCAGTCCCAGGCCAAAGAAGAGATGAGCAAGACCCAGCGCGAATACTTCCTGAGAGAACAGCTGCGGGCAATCCAGCAGGAGCTGGGCGAGGTGGACGAAAAGGGCAAGGAGATGGAGGACTACCAGGTCAAGATCGACAAGGCCGGTATGCCCGAAGAGGTACACAAAGAGGCCGCCAAGCAGCTAGACCGGCTCAAGATGATGCACCAGGATTCCGCCGAGGCCAACATCATCCGGACCTATCTCGACTGGATGACCGATCTCCCGTGGGGCCATTCCACTGTCGATGCGCTCGAGATCAAGAAGGCCGCGAAGATCCTGGACGAAGACCATTACGGGCTTGAGAAGATCAAGCAGCGCATACTGGAGTACCTGGCCGTGAGAAAGCTCAACCCGGAGAAAAAAGGCGCTATTCTGTGCTTTGTAGGTCCTCCGGGCGTCGGCAAGACATCGCTGGGAAGGTCCATCGCACGTGCCCTGGGCAGGGAGTTCTACCGGCTCTCCATCGGCGGCGTCCGTGACGAAGCGGAGATCAGGGGCCACAGGCGTACCTATATTGGCGCCATGCCCGGCAGGATCATCCAGGGCATCAAGCAGGCCGGCTCCAACAACCCGGTGTTCATGATCGACGAGGTGGACAAGATCGGACAGGATTTCCGGGGCGACCCGTCTTCCGCACTCCTGGAGGTTCTGGATCCGGAGCAGAATTTCTCGTTCCAGGATCACTACCTCAACGTGCCCTTCGACCTTTCCAAGGTCATGTTCATCACGACGGCGAACCTCATGGACCCCATCCCCGGCCCGCTCAAGGACAGGATGGAGATCATCGAGCTCCCCGGCTACACCGATCAGGAAAAGCTCCAGATAGCCAAGCGCTATCTCGTCAGGCGCCAGGTGATCGAGAACGGGATGAAAATGGAGGATGTCAAGTTTTCGGACGAGGCGATCCTCGATCTCATCAACCACTATACGAAAGAGGCCGGGGTCAGGAACCTGGAGCGGGAGATAGGCTCCATCTGCCGCAAGATTGCAAGAGACATCGCCGAGAGGGAAGGCAAACGCAGGAAGCATTACCGCGTCTCTGCAAACACCGTTTCGAATTACCTCGGAGCGCCCAAGTATCTGCCCGAGCAGGAGCGTACCGAGCATGAGGTCGGCGTTGCGACAGGCCTGGCATGGACGCAGTTCGGCGGCGAGATCCTCTATATCGAAACCTCGGTGCTGCCCGGACAGGACGGCAAGGGCGGCGCACTGGTCCTCACCGGCCAGCTGGGAGACGTCATGAAGGAGTCCGCCCAGGCGGGCCTTACCTATGCCAGGTCCAGGGCCGAGCAGTTGGGAATATCTTCGAGCTTCACCCGCGAAAACGACGTCCATATCCACGTGCCGGCCGGGGCCATTCCCAAGGACGGTCCTTCGGCAGGCATCACCATGGCGACCGCCGTCATCTCCGCGTTGACGAACAAGGCTGTCCGCAAGGACATCGCCATGACGGGCGAGATTACGCTCCGGGGCAAGGTGCTTCCCATCGGCGGCCTGAAGGAAAAGGCGCTGGCAGCCCACAGGAACAAGATCTTCGAGATCATTATCCCCAAAGAGAACGAGAAAGACCTCGAGGATATTCCGACTGTGGTGAAGAACAAGGTCACGTTCTATCCCGTGAGCTCGATGGATGACGTGCTCAAGCTGGTGTTCGTCGAGAAGCCGGGCGGAGGCGCGAAACCGCCGACTCCAAAGCAGACGGGCGTGAAGAAGCAGACCGGCAGAGAGGCGCATGTAGCCCCCTGAAGCATGGCTTCAGGTCTATAAGGATGCTTCAAGTCATCCTTGAAGGACGCCTGAAAAGATCTTTGCTATCTTCGGGCCGGCTATTGCAGCCATGGCGATGACCTCTTCAAGGGAGGTCGGCAGGTAATCGTCCGGGTCGTTGAGGTTGGTGACGGCCGAGATCGCCAGTACTTCCATGCCGCAGTGCACGGCCTGAATAACCTCCATTACGGTCGACATGCCTACGGCATCTGCGCCAAGCCTCTGGAGCATGCGCGTCTCCGCGGCCGTCTCGAGGGAAGGGCCGGGAATCTGGGCGTACACCCCTTCTTTCAGGTTCAGGCCTTCCGCTTCGGCTGCCTTTCGCGCCTTCCGGAGCAGGGAGCGCGGGTAGGGCTCGGTCATGACCGGGAAACGGGGACCGAGCGTTTCGTCGTTCGGGCCGGTCAGGGGGCTCTGGAAGGTCAGGTTGATGTGGTCCGTGATGAGCATGGTGCTCCCGGGCGTCAGATCCTTCCGCAGTCCTCCCGCCGCATTGGAGATGAAGAGCCTGCGAATGCCCATGCGGGAAAAGACCCTGATGGGTATGGTGACCTCCCGTGGGGAATATCCTTCGTAGAGGTGGAACCTCCCGCTCATGACCGCAACGCGGGCCTTTCCCAGGGCGCCGAACAGGAGACTGCCCGAGTGTCCCTTCACGGATGAAACCGGAAACCCGGGTATATCGCGGTAATTTACGGCCTTCTCAACGGCTATGGACTGTTCCATGATTCCGAGGCCGGTGCCCAGGATGATGGCAGCATCGGCAGGCCCGCCCACGGACAGGAGATGGGCTGCAGCGGACTGTTCCGGGTTCATGGCTACAAGGGCGTTGCTTCGTCGATGAGCATGACGGGGATGTCGTCCTCGATGCGGTACTTTAGCCTGCATGCGTTGCAGATCAACGCGCTGTTGTCTTCTTCGAGCACCAGGTCTCCCTTGCACTTCGGACAGGCAAGGATTTCGAGCAGTTGTTTATCAATCGGCATGGCATTCCTCCTCTTTAGACGTATGTCACCGTCCGGGTGAGCTTGTCAATAATTGAAGATGAAAACGTGTACCTTGGTCAACAGAGGCGGCCCTTGAAGTCCTCGTACCCGAACCTCCGCACGATCTCATACCTGCCGTCTTCGTGCAACAGGGCGAGGTCGGGAAGCGGCGTGCCGTTGAAGGTATTGTTCTTCACGAAGCTGTACTGGAGCATGTCGCCGAAGACAAGACGGTCGCCAGGCTTTAGGGGTGCAGTGAAAGAGTATTCACCGATGATATCGCCCGTCATGCAGGTGTTGCCCCCCAGAATGTACGTATGGGGGTGAACCCCCGGACCGGAAGCGCCCAAGAGAGGCGGCGTGTACGGCACTTCCAGTACATCGGGCATATGGCAGGAAGCCGAGGCATCGAGAATCGCGATGGGCCGTTCATTGTGGACGATATCCAGCACGGTCGCGACCAGATACCCTGCATCGACTACCAGCCCGCTTCCGGGCTCAAGGATGACCTCGACCCCGAACTCGGAGCGGAAGCCCCGGATGGCGGAAACGAGGGCGTCGAGATCATAGCCTTTTTTATTGATAAAGTGGCCGCCGCCGAAATTGACCGCACGCACGCGCCTGATGTATTCGCCGAACTCCCTTGCCATATGGCTGATGAGACCGACCGAGCCGTCGGCGAGCGACTCGCACAGGGCATGGACATGGAGGATATCTATCCCGTCGTCCCAGGGAAGCTCGTCGAGCGCGGCGCGGGTCACCCCGAATCGGGAGCGCGGCGAGCAGGGATCGTAGAGATGGCCGCCCAGCGTCGCATTCGAGAAGCCGGGATTGATGCGGATGCCCGCTTTCTTGCCCGGCCCGGCCGTTCTCACGGCCGGAAGGAACCGCCTGATCTGATCGACGGAATTAAAATATAGGTGATCGGCGAGGCAGAGCAGCTCCCGGAGGGTGCTTTCCGTATAGGCAGGAGAGAAGACGTGCACCTCCTTGCCGAACTCCTCAAGGCCGAGCCGGGCCTCGAACAGGCCGCTCGCCGTCGTGCCGTCGAGCGAATCCCTCATCAGAGGGAACACGGCAGGCAGGGCAAACGACTTAGTCGCAAGAAGAACCCGGCACCCGGCTTGCTCGCGGATGCGCGCTGCGGTTTCCATATTCTTCCGCAAGGCGGCCATATCGGCTACGTAGGCCGGTGTCGTTAGAGAGGGGAGCGCCGCTTCGAGAAGCGGTGGCAGGCCCGTGCTCATACCCTCGCGAGCTCCTCGTACGCTCCTTCCTCGAGCCTGACCGCATGCCAGGGCAGACCCTGCTTTGCGACCTCTTCCAGGAAGGGCTCAGGCGGAAGCTGCTCGACGTTGAACACGCCTTTGCCGCTCCAGATGCCTTTCATCATCATCATGGCGCCGGTCACGGCCGGTACGCCCGTGGTGTACGACACCGCCTGGGCTTTGATCTCCCGGTAGGTTTCGGCATGGTCGCACACGTTGTAGACGATGTATGCCGCCGGTTTGCCGTCTTTTACGCCCCGGATGATGCACCCGATGGATGTTTTCCCCGTATAGTTCTCGGCAAGCGAGGAGGGCTCGGGGAGGAGTGCTTTCAGGAACTGCAGCGGTACGATCTCCACGCCGTTGTACATGACCGGGTCGATCCTCGTCATGCCGACGTTCTGGAGCACTTCCAGGTGCTTGATGTAGTTCTCCGAAAAGGTCATCCAGAATCTGATCTGCCTGAGGTTCGGTATGTTCCGGACCAGGGACTCCTCTTCCTCGTGGTAGATGAGGTAAGATTTGCGCGGGCCGACTTGGGGGTAATCGATCATGGAGGAAATGCTCAACGGATCGATCTCGATCCACTCCCCCTGCTTCCAGAACTTCCCGCGCTGCGTCACCTCGCGGATATTGATCTCGGGATTGAAGTTGGTGGCAAAGGCCTTGCCGTGGCTGCCGTCGTTGCAGTCGACGATATCGATCGTCTCGATCGTATCGAAGAGATTGTTCCGGGCATACGCGCAGTAAATGCCGGTAACGCCCGGATCGAACCCGCAGCCGAGCACCGCCATGATCCCTTTGTCGCGGAAACGGTCCTGGTAGGCCCACTGCCATGTGTAGCTGAACTTCGCCTCGTCCTTGGGCTCGTAGTTGGCGGTATCGAGATAGTGCACGCCCGTGGCAAGACAGGCGTCCATGATGGGCAGATCCTGGTAGGGAAGGGCCATGTTCACGACAAGATCGGGCCTCTGCTCTTCGATGAGGCGGATGACCTGCGCGGTATCGTCCGCATCCACCTGGGATATGGTAATCTCCGATACGCTTTCCTGCCGGACTTTTCTGCATTTCTCCAGTGTCCTCGACGCCAGATGTATCTTCTTAAAAACGTCTCGGTTCATTGCGCATTTTTTCGCCACGACGGACCCTGCCGCCCCGGCACCGATAATGAGTATGTTCTCCATCATTCGCCTCCTATCCGTTCTTGAGCTTGCACGAAGCAGGCCCATCTCTTGTAACAGGTTATTGTTCGTCCTTGCAGCCGAGCGCTATCAGGCACTCGCGCACTACCTTTGCCGCCGTTACCGCAGAGACGCCGGTGGGGTCGAGCTGCGGCGCGAGCTCGACAACGTCAAGCCCCACGATGCGAAGCCTGGTCACGAGGGAGGCAAGTATCCCGATCAGCTCGGAAAACATCAGCCCGCCCGGTTCAGGCGTGCCTGTGCCGGGCAGAACCGACGGGTCCAGGACATCGAGGTCGCAGGTGATGTAGCACGGCTTGTCCCCGACCTTTGCAAAGATGTCATCGGGCCTGCGCTTGAGGGTTTTCGCCAGGGCGAACTCTTCCCGCGTGCACGACCTGATGCCGATCTGGCTGATCGCATCGGCGCCCACAAGGTCGATGACCCTTCTCATGACCGTGGCGTGAGAAAGCTTCATGCCGAGGTAATCGTCGCGAAGGTCTGCATGCGCATCCAGGTGGATGACCTGCAGGCCGGGATGCATCTCCGCTGCAGCCCGGACGGCGCCCAGGCTCACCAGGTGCTCGCCGCCAAGCAGAAACGGGATCCGATTCCTGCGCAATATTTCCCGGGTCCTCTCTTCTATGAGCGCCAGCGCCGGGTTCGGGTCGCCGAAAGGAAGCTCGAGATCGCCCATGTCCGTAAAGGGGCAGTCCTCGAGGTCGGCATCGAGGGCAGGGGAAAACGTCTCGAGCCCGTAGGAGGATTCCCGGATCGCACCGGGCCCGAAGCGCGAGCCTGGCCGGTAACTCGTGGTGGAATCGAACGGAGCGCCGAAAAGACTGATCCTGCCTTCGGATTGTGATGCCATGTATAAGCTCATGATAGGCTCCCGGAGAGTGCGGACAATGAAGAACAGGCGCCGTTACAGCCGGAGGCCTGTTCAATATGCCGGATATCGTTCGTCGAACAGTCCCAGCGCCTCACGGTTGCAAAAGCAGCGCCGCATCCCTTCACGGGGTGCTCCACCGCGACGCTTTTGACCTGTCTGGGTGTCTTGAATATCATGTCTTTTCTCCCTTTGCAGCAGTTCCGCTTTGCGTGCGCTTTTTGTTGCTCAAAAGCTCGGCGGAGCGGAGATCCAGAGGATCTGAGCCCTCGCTCTGGACCTGTTCTCCATCCAGTGCTTCTTGTCTGCCGTATAGTAGAAGGCATCGCCTTTGGACGCCTTGTAGCTTTCCTTGCCGAGGTTGATGACGATCTGCCCTTCCCGTACAAGGCCGCACTCGTCGCCGTAATGGGACTTCTCCTTGAACGTGATCGCCCCGGGCTGCAACGTCACCAGCAGGATGTCCATCTCCCTGTCCTGGGCGCCGGCTATGAGGATCTCTCTGGTTACGCCGGGCTCGTCCTCGTCCTCGATAACCACCCGCTGAGCGGTTTTGAAAACAACTACGTCGGGCCCTTTTTCCGCAAAAAACTCCGCAGGCTTTGTGTCGAGGGCGTTGAGAATCAGCTCGAGCGTGTCGAGAGACGGCGTCTGGAGATCTCTCTCGAGCAGGGAAATGAACCCCTTGGTAAGGTCTGCCCTGGTGGCGAGATCCTCCTGAGTCAACTCCTGAGCCAGACGAAGGTTTTTTATCTTTTCGCCGATCTTCACTATGTCCTCCGGGCACACTATAGCGTGTCCCTTTGTTTGCCGTGTAATCTTAAAGTATACTTTAAAGTTTACCATAGTATACTTTCGCAGGCGATCTATATGACAGATGAAAGGCCGTGTCAATAAAATATTCGATGAAAAATCGGTGCGGAATGCGTTTATTAACGATGCAATATTAGTCTGTTAGCCAGTACCCGGCAGACATGAGTCATCCCCGGGCATTCGTTTCCCTTAGGGCAGGGTGATGCCCGTTTTTTACTCCAAGGCGCAGTCCGGAAAAGGGGGATGCCGGCGTGACGAGCTCAGCGGGTCTTCAGCATCTCCCAGTACTTTTCGTAGATGGCGATGGCGTCTCCTACGTCCGCCTGGAACTCGCCGCGCTCGAGGTCCCTGTTATCGGGGTACACGGCCTTGTGGTTCCGGGTCTTGGGGTCGAGGAGAGCCTGCGCCTTGGCGTTTGCCGTGGCGTAGCCGACATATTCGCAGTTTTTCCTGGCGATGTCCGGTCTCATCATGAAGTTGATGAAAGCATGGGCGTTTTTGATATTGCGCACGGATAAAGGGATCACCATGTTGTCCGCCCAGAAGGTGGCGCCTTCCTTCGGGTAGATATAGACGATATTCGGGTTTTCCTGGCTTGCCTGATACACTTCACCGCCCCAGATCTGCCCGATGTAGACCTCGTTGTTGAGGAACGGCTGTTTGGGTGAGTCGGAATTGAACACCTTGACGCTGGGTTTGAGCTTCAGGAGCTTTTCGTACGCTGCCTTGATGTGCGCCGGGTCGGTGTCGTTGCCGGAAAATCCGAGCGACCGCAGGCTCATGGCAAAGGCATCGCGCACGTCATCCATGAGCAGGACCTTGCCTTTGAAGGCCGGGTTCCAGAGATCGTTGAAGCTTTTAACGGAAGACGGCTTGATATACCTGGCGTTGACGCCGATGGCGGAAGAGCCCCACATGTACGGCAGACTGTAGACGTTCTTCGGAT
The DNA here is from genome assembly GCA_002448235.1 of Syntrophaceae bacterium UBA6087. Classification (GTDB taxonomy): domain Bacteria; phylum Desulfobacterota; class Desulfomonilia; order UBA1062; family UBA1062; genus Phosphitivorax. The sequence goes on along the minus strand of DIXF01000012.1, from coordinate 114,332 downwards.
CGTAGGGCTTGTCGAGGAGCTTCGCATTGAGGTTCTTCATGTTGGGCAGCATGGAGCGGTCCAGGGGCTTGAGCATGCCGTAGCGGCGCATCCTCTCCACAAAGTAGGTGGAAGGAAAGGCGACGTCATAGCCGTTCTTCTTTACGAGCTTGAGCTTGGCGAACATCGCCTCGTTGCTTTCATAGGTCGAATACCTCACCTTGATCCCGGTTTCCTTCTCGAAGGTCTTCAGGACAGACGGGTCGATGTACTCCGACCAGTTGAAGACATACACTTCATTGCCCGCAGCAAGGGAAGCAAGCGGAAACACAAGGACCATGAGGATAAGAAACAACTTTTTCATCATCTGTTCTCCTTCGCTATCAAAAGATGGGAAACCGTTACCGTGACCAGGGACATCAGAAACATCACCGTGCTCAGGGCATTGATCTCGGGCTTGATGCCGAGGCGGACCATGGAATAGATCTTGAGCGGCAGCACCTCGAAGGACGGGCCGGTCGTAAAGAAGCTCACGACCACGTCATCGAGCGAAAGCGTGAAACTCAACAGCCAGCCGGCAATGACGGCAGGCATGAGCATGGGCAGGACGACGTGCCGGAACATCCTGCGCTCGGTGGCGCCCAGATCCTTTGCGGCGTCGAGGATGTTCCTGTCGAAGCCGCTGATGCGGGCATATACCGTCACGACGACGAAGGGGAGGCAGAAGGTGATGTGCGCGAGAAGCAGCGTCGCAGCACCCGTGCTCAAGCCCACGGTGATGAAGAACATCAGGAGCGAGATCCCCATGACGATGTCCGGGCTCATCATTACTACATATATAAAGGAATAGGTGACCTTCCGGCCGATGAACCGGTACCGGTAGAATGCAAAAGCGCTCAGGGTGCCCAGGATGGTGGCTATGGTGCTCGATGAAAACGCGATGATGAGCGAATTGGCAAAGGCCTCCATGAGCGGACCGTCTTCGAAGAGCTGCGCATACCAGGAAAACGTGAACCCCTGCCAGTTCGTCGAAAAACGGCTGTCGTTGAACGAGTAAATCACGAGCACGAGGATCGGGATATAGAGGAAGAGGTAGATAAAGGCAAGGTATGCATACTTGAAGGCCTGCTTCATATCACTTCCCTCATGTCGCCCTGGTTGATCTTCCGGGAGCTTAAGAAGTACCAGGCAATGAGCAGGAACATGAGCAGGGTCAGGATGACGCTGGCCGAAGATCCCAGGGGCCAGTTGCCGGCCACGAGGAACTGGTCCTTGATGAAGTTTCCGATCAGCATGGATCTGGCCCCGCCCAGGAGGTCCGGGATATAGAAAAGGCCGAGCGCCGGCAGGAAAACCATGGTGCTGCCCGCGATAATGCCCGGGAGCGTCAGGGGAAGGATGATGTGGAAGAAGATGCGGGGCGAGGTCGCACCGAGGTCGCGCGCCGCCTCGATGAGGCGCGTGTCGAGCTTCTGGAGCGAGGCATACAAAGGCAGGATCATGAAGGGCAGCAGTGTATACACCAGGCCTGTGAAAACGGCCAGCTGCGTGTAGAGCAGATTCAACGGTTCATCGATCCACCCGAGGGAGAGCAGAAAGGTGTTCACGATGCCGTTGGCCTTGAGCAGAATGATCAGGGCATAGGTCCTGATGAGCGAAGAAGTCCAGAAGGGTATGATCATGATGAGGATAAGGGTCCGCCTGATGCTTTCGCTTATCCTCGTGAGAAAAAATGCGAACGGGTAGGCGGCCAGGAGCGTGAGCACGGTAGTGCTCAGGGCCAGCGCGAAGGAGTTCTTGCAGACGATGAGAAAGACTGGGGAAAAGATCTCGCGATAGCTGTCCAGGGTAAAGATCCAGGACACGGTTCCGCTGGGGTCTGGGGTGAGAAAACTGTATGCGACCACGATCAGATAGGGGATGACGACAAAGAGGGTGATCCAGCACAGGGTCGAGCCGACCGCGACGTTTCTGAAGCCGCTCTTTTTCTCCATGGCTACAGCACGACTTCCCAGCCGTACGGCCAGTTGATGTGGATCCTGTGTCCGTGGCGGTATACGACGTCTTCCTGGTCTTCGTTGAAGAACTGCGTGACGAAGACGGTCTCGCCCGCATCGAGGCTGATGATCAGGTCGACGGTCTTGCCCTTGTAGATGACCTCCTCGATCTTTCCGGCGAGCGCCGGTGCGGTTCCCTGGAGTTCCTCGTCTTTTGTAACCATGATATCTTCAGGCCGCAGCAGGACTTTTACTGCCCGGCCGTTCGCGAAATCCTTCCTGTTCTGGACCTTGAAGTGCCGGCCGTGGATGTCGACCACGGCGCTGCCGTTATGGATCTCGACGATCCGGCCTTCAAAGACGTTGATCTCTCCCACGAACTTGGCGACGAACATGTTCTGAGGCTCTTCGTAGATCTGAGAGGGGGTGCCGATCTGCTCGATGCGGCCTTCGTTCATGACCGCGATGCGGTCGGACATGCTGATCGCCTCCTCCTGGTCGTGGGTCACGAAGACGAAGGTAATACCGAGCTTGCGGTGAATACGCTTGAGCTCGAGCTCCATCTCCTGGCGCAGCCGGTAGTCGAGCGCGCTCAACGGCTCGTCGAGGAGAAGGACCTGCGGTTTGTTCACAATAGCCCGCGCCATGGCGACCCTCTGCTGCTGGCCTCCGGAAAGCTGATGCGGCTTGCGCATTTCCAGCCCTCCGAGCTTGACGATCGAGAGGGCCTCCGTAACCTTCTCGGTGATGACGGATTTCTCGAACCGCTTCATCTTCAAGCCGAAGGCGATATTGTCGAAGATGCTCATGTGGGGAAAGAGGGCATAGCTCTGAAATACGGTATTGACGTTTCTCTTGTTCGGGGCGGTACCGATGAGCGATGTGCCGTTCATGACGATATCCCCTTTGTCGGGGGATTCAAAGCCGGCAATCAGGCGCAGGACCGTCGTCTTTCCGCAGCCGGAAGGGCCGAGCAGGGTGAGAAACTCCCCCTGGTAGATGTCGAGGTCCAAAGAGTCGACGGCGACAACGTCGTCAAACCTTTTTGTCACCCTCCGTAAACGGACTATCGGGTCCTTTTCCATCCATACAGCCCTCGATGTGGATTCGCATGCAGTTCGAGTACGTCTCTATATGAAATACACCTTTTTGGCAATCCGGTTTTTGCCCACGGGCAGGGAGAAAACCTTATTTATATCTTATGTTGCGTGCAGGGCACTGCATGCCGATCGTCTTTTCATGGACAAAAGCAGGCGGTTCGGCCGCCGAGCGGTTGCCTTTTGCACGGCCGGACACTAAAAGAGCCATAAGGCATGTATATTTCGAGGTCTCGATGATCGGCTCTCAGAAAGCAATACCGGGAAGATTTCACAACGTTGTCCATACCGCGGCCATTCTTGCGGTGATGGCCGCTTTGTTCGGCCTTCTCGGCTGGATGGTCTTCGGAGTGCTCGGCTTTTTGTGGGCGCTCGTGGCAGTCGCCCTCCTGCTTACGACTACGCCGAGACTCACGCCGCCGATGATCCTCCGCATGTACGGCGCACGGAGCCTCTCATATGATGAGTCGCCGGGCCTGCACCGGATCGTCTCCGAGCTTTCGCGAAGGGCGGGAATCGGCAACGCGCCCAAGCTCTACTACGTCGCGAGCAGCGTGATGAACGCCTTCAGCGTAGGCTCCAGGACGAATTCGGCGATTGCGCTCTCGGACGGACTCATACGGCATCTGAGCCGCCGGGAGATCACCGGGGTGCTCGCCCATGAGATGAGCCATATCAAGAACAACGATCTCAAGCTCCATACCTATGCCGACATGATGACCCGGATAACGTCCCTGTTCTCGTTCATCGGGCAGCTTCTGGTCCTCTTTTATATACCCGTGTTTCTTTTCTCCGAGGAACGCGTCCCATTTCTTTTCATTCTGATCCTCATAACCGCGCCGGCATTGAGCGTCCTTCTGCAGCTCGCGCTCTCGCGGGCGAGGGAATTCGTCGCCGACGCCACTGCGGTGCAGTTTACCAGGGATCCCAGGGGGCTCGCATCGGCCCTGCAGAAGATGGACGCCTATGAGAAAAACTTCTGGGACGTCATCAGGTTCCCCGGAAAGGACAACCCTCATCCTTCGATCCTGAGGACCCACCCCCACACCAGGGAACGTATCGACAGGCTCATGCGGCTGGGGGTTTTTGCATCCCGCAAGGATACGGACCTCCCCGAAATGCTTTTCCTGCCCGAGGATGTTCCCGAAGTTCTCCAGCCCCCGAGACGCCACTGGTCCGGCCCATGGTTTTGAAATACCCTCCAGAAGACTGCCGTCACAGCGGCAATTCCGGTCTCGAATAAATTGACAGGGAATATCGTTAGTGATAACTCTAGGCACGCTTGCAGAGCAATTTCTAAGCTCATGAGGACAGGTACACTACATACATAGGGGGAGGAGATGAAAAGATTACTCTATTCACTGGTTATGGTATCCGTCATTCTCTGTACCGCAGAGTCGTTTGCCGCCGATACGATCAAACTCGGGGTTCCCGGGGCGCACAGCGGAGATCTGGCGTCGTACGGCCTGCCGAGCGCCAACGCGGCACAGCTGGTCGTTGACGCTATCAATGCAAAGGGCGGGATCCTCGGCAAAAAAGTGGTTGTCCTCAAGGAAGACGATCAGTGCAAGCCCGAGGTCGCGGCGAATGTCGCAGCCAAGCTCGTCTCCGACAAGGCCGACGTAGTGCTGGGCCATATCTGCAGCGGCGCCACCAAGGCAGCCCTGAACACCTACAATGAATCGAAAATCGTAACCCTTTCGCCGTCCGCAACGAATGTGGAGCTCACCAAGAGCGGAGACTATCCGAACTTCTTCCGCACGATATCGCCGGATGACGCACAGGCGCTGCTCCAGGTAAACTTCGCACTGGATAAGCTGAAGGTCAGGAGGGTCGCGATTATCCACGACAAGGGCGATTACGGCAAAGGCATCGCCGAGTTCGCCAAAGGCTTCTTCGAGAAGCGGGGCGTAAAGCCGGTCCTGTTCGAGGGCATCACCCCGGGCGCCGTGGATTACTCGGCCATCGTCCAGAAGATCAAGTTCTCCAAAGCCGATGCGGTCGTCTACGGCGGGTATCATCCCGAGGCAGCCAAGATCGTCGCAGGCATGAAGAAAAAGAAGATGAAGACCCATTTCATTTCCGATGACGGCGTGCGCGACGACACCTTCATAAAGGTCGCCGATAAGTTCGCCGAAGGCGTATACGCCACAGGCCCCATAGACACGACCAAGAGCCCCATGGCCGTTGCCGCCATCGAGCAGCACAAGAAGAGGTACGGGACCGAGCCGGGTGCATTCTATCTGAACGCCTACGCCGGAGCCCTGTGCCTGCTCCAGGCAGTAGAGAAGGCGGGGTCGACGGACTTTGCCAAGGTCTCGAAAGCCTTGCGCACGAACTGGTTCGAGACGCCGCTGGGAAAGATCAGCTTCGACAGGAACGGCGATGCAAAGGGCATCGGGTTCGCCATGTATCAGGTCAGAAACGGCAAGTATGTCGAGGTCGGCAGATAACCTTACAGTCCCGCACGTCTCGACCTTTTCCGGACTCGGCAGGGGATAAACAAGGCAGCGATGGAATACTTCCTGGAACTCTTCTTCGGCGGGCTCACCCGGGGCAGCATTTATGCCCTCATCGCGCTCGGCTACACCATGGTGTACGGGATCATCGAGCTCATCAACTTCGCCCACGGAGAGATCTACATGATCGGCGCATTCACCGCGCTGATCGCCGCGAGCGCACTGGCCATGCTGGGCATGGACGGCTGGTCTCTCCTTGCGCTCTCGGGCGTAATCGCCATAATCTACTCAGCCGCATACGGCTTCACCATTGAGAAAATCGCCTACAAGCCCCTCCGGAAGGCCCAGAGACTCTCTCCCCTCATCAGCGCGATCGGCATGTCCATCTTTCTTCAGAACTATGTCCTGCTTGCCCAGACCTCGGATTTCCTCTCGTTTCCGGCGCTCATCGATGAATTCTCCTTTATGGAGAACGTCACGATCATCGGCTCTGCGGAGCTCGTGATCATCATCACGACCGCTGTTGCCACGGCGATCCTGACCCTTTTCATAAAGTTCACCCGGATGGGAAGAGCCATGCGCGCGGTGGCGCAGGACAAGACCATGGCCATGCTGCTCGGCGTGAACGTCAACCGGGTGATCTCCGCCACCTTCATCATCGGGTCGGCCCTGGCAGCCGTAGGGGGTGTTCTCATCTCGTCCCAGATCGGACAGATAAACTTTTATATCGGATTTATCGCAGGAATAAAGGCCTTTACCGCAGCAGTTCTCGGCGGGATCGGCAGCATCCCGGGAGCGGTGCTCGGCGGCCTGGTGCTCGGCTGGACGGAAAGCTTCGCCACAGGGTACATATCCAGCGATTACGAAGACGTCTTTGCCTTCGGCCTGCTCGTATTCATCCTGATATTCAGGCCTGCGGGCATTCTCGGCAAGGCAAGCTCGGAAAAGGTGTAGGGCGGACGGTATGGACTCGGAGAAAAGGCCCATGCTTCCCCTGATCGGAAGCGAGATCGTCAAATCAACGCTGACCGCCCTGTGGTTCATGTTTCTCACCTTTCCGATCATGGTCATCAAGATCAGCCCGCTGGACAAGACCATCCACTGGAGGTGGATGAATCTGGTCTATGTCGGCGCCGGGGCGTTCTTTCTCTCGTTTCTCTGGCGCTACTTCATGGAACGAAAAGTTCAGGGAGCCCGGGCGGATGAGGATGGGGGATGGCAGAAGAGGGCAGGGCAGCGCATCAGCACGGACAGGCGGATCTATCTCCCGGGCCTGATAGCCCTCGGGGCTTTTGTCGCGATCTTTCCCTTTCTCTTCTCCAGCTACCAGACATCCATCATGATCACCGCGCTCATGTACGTCATGCTGGGGCTTGGCCTGAACATCGTAGTGGGGCTGGCCGGACTGCTGAATCTCGGCTACGTGGCCTTTTATGCCGTCGGGGCATACTTCTTCGCCCTGATGAACCATCATTTCGGCCTGGGCTTCTGGTTCGCCCTGCCTATGGCCGGGGCTATCGCCGCGATTTTCGGCATCCTGCTCGGGTTTCCGGTCTTACGGCTCCGTGGCGATTACCTGGCCATCGTCACCCTGGGATTCGGCGAGATCATCCGGCTCATCCTCGAAAACTGGAACGACTTCTCGTTCGGACCCAGCGGGATCGCCGGGATATCGCGCCCGGGTATCATGGGCGCAAGCCTGACCCTCCATCAGCACACGATCTATCTCTACTATATCATGATCGTCATGGTGGTCTTCACCATGATCGTGGTGGGACGGCTCAGAAATTCACGGATCGGCAGGGCCTGGATCGCCCTGCGCGAAGACGAGGTGGCCTGCCAGGCCATGGGCATCGACAAGGCCAAGACCAAGCTCATGGCCTTTGCCCTGGGCGCCACCTGGGCAGGCTTCGTGGGGTGCATCTTCGCTGCGAAGACGACGTTCATCAACCCGTCGAGCTTTACCTTCATGGAGTCGGCCATCATCCTCTCCATCGTGGTGCTCGGCGGCATGGGCTCCATCATGGGGGTGGTCGTAGGGGCGTTCATCCTCATCCTTCTTCCCGAGTACTTAAGGGCATTTTCGGAGTACCGCATGCTCGTATTCGGCGCGAGCATGGTTCTCATCATGGTCTTCAGGCCGCAGGGGATTATAGGCGGCATCAGGCAGCACTATACGTTCCAGAGAAAACCGGCAGCGGATGCGGGCGAGGGCGGCGATGCAGCCTGTGCTTGATGTAAAGAAACTCACCATGGATTTCGGCGGCTTAAGGGCCCTGGAAGGAATCGACCTTCAGGTGAACCGGGGCGAGATCGTTGCGCTCATCGGCCCCAACGGCGCGGGCAAGACGACCTTCTTCAACTGCATCACCGGGATATACGAACCCTCCGGAGGAGACATGATCATCAACCCGCCGGACAAGCCTGCAAAAAGGATCAACAAGCTCAAGCCCAACACGGTGACAGAGTCCGGCCTGGCGCGTACGTTCCAGAATATCAGGCTCTTCCAGAAAATGACCGTGCTGGAGAACGTGATGGTCGCCCGGCACTGCAGGACCAGATCCGGGATCCTGGGGGCCATATTCCGGGGCACAAAGACATGCGCCGAAGAGCAGGAGATGGTGGATTTCTCGTACCGGATGCTCGAAAAGGTCGGGCTCGAAGGGTATGTCAACGACCTTGCCCAGGAGCTTCCCTACGGAGCCCAGCGAAGGCTGGAGATCGCCAGGGCCATGGCGACGGAGCCCTTTCTCCTCCTGCTCGACGAGCCTGCCGCGGGTATGAACCCCAGAGAAACCAGGGAGCTCGATGCGCTCATCACCCGCATCAGGGACGAGGAAAACCTCTCGATCCTGCTCATCGAGCACGATATGAAGCTCGTCATGAGCATCTCGCAGCGGATCTACGTGCTCGATTACGGGAAGATGATAGCCCGGGGAACCCCGGCCGAAGTGGCTGCCGATCCGAATGTCGTCAAGGCATACCTCGGGGAGACGTTCGATGCTTAAGGTGAAGAATCTCCACGTCTACTACGGAGGCATACACGCTCTCAAAAGCGTCACTCTGGAGCTTTCCCCCGGCGAGATCGTCACGCTCATTGGCGCCAACGGCGCGGGGAAATCGACAAGCCTGATGTCCATTTCGGGCATTGTCCAGGCGCGCTCCGGGGAGATCGTTTTCGAAGGCGTCCCCATCAATGCCATGGCCCCGGACAGGATATTCTCACTGGGCATCGTTCAGGTGCCCGAGGGCAGGAGGATATTCCCGGGCCTGTCGGTGACGGAAAACCTCGATATGGGGGCATACCTCCGGACAGACAGGCATGGGATCAAGAGCGACATGGACTACATCTTCACCCTCTTCCCCAGGCTGGCCGAGCGGCGTCACCAGCTCGGAGGAACCTTGAGCGGCGGAGAGCAGCAGATGCTCGCCATTTCACGGGGCCTCATGAGCAGGCCCAAGCTCCTGCTTCTGGACGAGCCTTCGCTCGGCCTGGCGCCCGTGCTCGTTCAGCTCATCTTCGCAACCATAGAAAGGATCAACCGCGACAACCATACCACGATACTCCTCGTGGAGCAGAACGCGAATATGGCGCTGCGCATCGCCCACCGCGGCTATGTAATGGAAAGCGGCTCCATTGCGCTGCAAGACACCGCGGCAAACCTGCTGCGCTCTGAAAAGGTCAAACAGGCCTACCTCGGAATCCAGCCTTAAAAGCAGGCGCCGAAGCGCAAGAAACTTCCCTTGAGTACAGCGTAACCGGCCGATCGATATTCTTTTCGTTCAGCGTTATCAAAAGCCTACAAATCCCTGTCCGGACACCGGCCCATCTTTCCTTGAGAATGGGGAGCACCCCAATATTTATTCTTACTAAAGCCCAATTCAGGGCTTTGCCTAATGATTTTACCGAAGCAAAGGTGCTTGTTCACCCGTCGTGACGGAGTTTTGTACATTTCCCCGGTCAGAGACAATGAATTCCAGGAAGGATCGTTTGAAATGGATGACATACGAAGGCTGACTCTCACAACGGTATTGATGTCAGGCCTTTTCTGTATCCTGTACTATTCAACGTTCCTCGAACTCGCCGGAGTCTGGGTGCGTGATGAAGATTACAGCCATGGATTCCTGGTGGTACCCGTTTCGCTGTATCTCATCTGGCGCAAGAGGGAGAAGATCATCGGTAAGCCCGTAGAGCCGAGCAGGCTGGGATTTGCGTTTCTCTCTGCATGGGCGTTCCTCTATTTCCTGGGCATCGGCGCCGAGATATCGGTCTTCGAGAGGGTATCGCTCATCGTTTTCATTTTCGGAGCGCTTCTCTCCACTGCAGGGATACGCATTACGAGGGTGGTCGCATTCCCGGTCCTGTTTCTGATCTTCATGATCCCGATCCCATCGGAGATCTATACGATGCTTACCAACCCCCTGAAGCTGTTTGCGACGACCTGTTCGGTGAACATCCTCCAGCTTTTCGACATCCCGGTCCTGCAGGAAGGCAATCTTATCCAACTGCCGAATTATTCCATGAAGGTCGTGGTCGCCTGCTCGGGCATACGGTCTCTGATTTCCGTCATCGCCATGGCCTTCCTGATGGGGTATATCCTGTTTGCTTCCAATATTCAGAGATTTATCCTGCTCGTCTTCTCGGTCCCCGTATCCTTGCTCGGCAACGTGGTGAGGATCACCCTGACCGGGTTGCTCGCATATTATCTGTCTTCGCATCTGGCTGAAGGCTACTCGCATCTGGTAGCCGGGATCTTGACCCTGGCCCTGTCCTTTCTCTGCCTGCTTATGGGGAGTGTGGCAATCCAATGGTTAGAGCAGAAAAAAATGCAGTATACATCCTGGTTCTTGCGCTGATCGTGTTCGGCTCGACCCACACGATGAAGCGGAGCCTGCATTCCGAATCGATCAGCCTGTACCGGATTCCGGAAAGCATCGGCCCCTGGGAGGGGAGGAGCCTCGGCACCGATCTGAACCTGCTCAAATCCGCCATCGGTGCTCAGGACATTGTTTTCCGCACGTACAAAAAAGGGACTGAGGCCGTTACCCTCTATGTCGCCTATTACAAGGATATCGATTCGGCAAACGAGGTTCATGCGCCTGCCGTCTGTTATCCCGGCCAGGGCTGGACAGTGTCTGAAGATGAGATCGTCCTCAGAGAGCTGGGAGCAGGAAAGGCGGGAGTCAACCGCCTCCTTATCGATAAAGGAGACCGGCAGGAACTGGTCTATTGCTGGTGGCAGACCGGCGACAGGGTCATCCCCCGGAACAGCGCAAACAGATTGTACCAGATGATCAAGGGCCTTACCGGACGGAACCCGTCGACGGTGTGGATACGGGTATCGGCGGATACGAGAAAGAATGTGAAATCCTGCGAAAATAGCGTCATGCGGTTCAGCCGCGAAATGGCGCCGCTGATCCGCAATTATTTCGACCGGCCCTGAAGCCGGGCATCGATAATACCCTGGGAAAATGACATGACGAAAAGCATAATGGCCGTTTTCTGGTTGTGCTCGGTCCTCACGGGATATGTGTACTTCATGTATCCCGTGATCATTACGAGAATGTCCCGGAAGCTCGGAAACGATTTCCACAAGAAAGAAATACTCCCCGAGGTTTCCATCGTCATCACCGCATATAACGAGGAACTCAGTATAGCCGGTAAGATCGAGAATACGCTGGCCCTTGATTATCCCAGGGAGCGCATGGAGGTAATCATCGGTTCGGACGGTTCGACGGACGGAACGAACGAGATCGTGAGGTCGTTTGAAGGCGAAGGGGTGAAGCTCGCGGCCTTCCCCCATAACCGGGGGAAGACCATGGTGCAGAACGACTGCGTGCGGGAGGCTTCCCATGGCATCATCGTTTTCATGGACGCAGCTTCCCTGTGCGAAAAAGACAGCCTGAAAAAGCTCGTTTCGAATTTTGCCGACCCGAGGATAGGCGCTGTGGCCGGCAGGGTTGTGTTTACGAAATCAAAGGACAACCTCACCACCGAAAGTCAGGGCCTGTACTGGAAATACGAACAGATTCTCAAGAAAGCGGAAAGCTCTCTGGGATCGCTCGTCGGCGTTGACGGGCCGCTCTATGCAATCCGGAAAGAGCTGTACAATACCCTGGACGAGGATATGATGAGCGACTTCATATCTCCGCTTCTCGTAATAAAAGGCGGTCACTGCGTGGTGTATGAGCCTGAAGCAGTAACGTATGAAGAGGCAACCACCAGGCCGTCCGATGAGCTGAAAACACGAAGGAGAATCGTAACCCGCGGGTTCACCGGTCTGTCACGATATCCCGAGCTTATCAATCCGGCCGTCAGACCTCTGCTTGCATGGCAGATCATCTCGCACAAGGTCCTGCGCTGGCTTGTAGGCTTCTACTATATCGGGATGCTCCTCTCTTCCGTTCTCCTCATCACCAGGTGGTTCTTCCTCCTGGCATTCGGCGGCCTCGCGCTGGTCTTAGGCCTTTCCTACTACGGTTTTCATGCCATGGACAGGCCCCGTAAGCTGTTTACCATCCCATACTATTTCATACTGGTAAACCTTGCGGCAGCGCTCGGCTCACTGGATTATCTGAGGGGAAGGAAGGTGATTTCCTGGAAGCCGGTGCGGGAATAAACATAAAAACAGGAGACTTATGAGAGCCGTATTGATCAAATCAGACGAACGCTTCCATGCGTTTCAGAACAAGCTGGCAGAGTATGATGTCGAATGCGTCCCTTTAGAGTTCGAAGGGCACGAGTGGATAGGCTTCGATTACAATACCGTCGATTTTCTCATATTTTATCCGAGCTTCGAGTTTTCCTCCAACTATCCCCTTGCGCTGTACAAGGTCTCTGACAATCTGGATTTTATCCATCGGAATCATCCGAAATTATTGACATATCCCGATCCGGGCATAACCTATTTTTACAATGACAAGTACCGGCAGTTTCTCTATCTCAAGGCCCATGGATTCCCCATGCCGGAGACCATCCCCCTCCTGTCGGAACAAGCCGTGGATGAGGCTCACGAGAATCTCGGGTATCCGATAGTGCTGAAAAACCGCTATGGTGCCGGCGGAGGTACGGTGCTCCTCGTTCACAATCGGAGCGAGCTTGAATCGTATTACAGGATGTCGCAGTTCGATTTCTACCATGCCGGGGCGTTGAGGTATTTTTTCAGGATATTCAGACAGCGCATCTTCTATTATCTTTTGATCAAGGCCCGGAAGATGAGGTATCCGTTTCTCTCCCCCCCGCTGCTCGCCCAGAAATTCATCCCAACGGACAGGGACCTGAAGACCGTCGTGGGGAACGGGAAGGTGATGGAAGGGCATTGGCGGTTCCAGGCATCGAAAGAGCAGTGGAAGGTAAACATCGATGGCGGCGGCATCGGACAATGGAGCTATATACCGGACGATGCGATATCAATATCCGAGAAGCTGGCTTCAGAGCTCTCGGCGAGTTGGATAAATCTCGACCTCATCCCCTCGGAAAACGGATTCCTCATCACCGAGTTCTCCCCCGTATGGCACCACTACGCATATAAGGAAAAGCCGACCTTTGTATACAAAGACGACTATAACATCGAACCGCCTCTTTCGGCATCGCTCGATCTGGAAAAGATCATCATTGAATCATTGATTCAGAGAAGGGGGCTGCAAAAAAAAAGAGTGACGAAATAGCAGTATGATCCATGCATTGAGATACCTGTATTGGGATATGTCGTCTCAGTGGGGAAGATATGAGTATATCTCCGCCCTGCTGCGGAACATACCCGGAAAGATGGGCCTGTCGATCAGGCGCACATGGTATACAAAGAAGTTTCTGAACGCAGGGAATCAATTAAGTGTCTATCCCGGCGCCATTATCCTCAACCCGAAAAAGATCGAATGCGGGGACAACGTCAACATCGGGTTTTATAATTATATCCAGGCAGGAGGCGGGATCAGTTTCGGCCATAATGTACTCACCGGCCCGTATGCAAAGATCTGGAGCCAGAGCCACAATTACCGGGACCCCTCAACCCCGATCAGCGAGCAGGGGAACACGTTCAAACCCGTCATTATCGGCGACGATGTCTGGATCGGGGCGAACGTGTTCATCATGCCCGGTGTGGTGCTCGGCAACAGATGCGTGATCTCGGCAAGCTCAGTCGTCGGGCAGAAGGAATACGCCGAAGGCACGATACTGGCCGGCTATCCGGCACGCAAGATAGGAGAAAGGACACATGAATAGCGCTTCCACCGGCAAGGTGAAAAAAGTACTGGTCATAGCATATGGATTCCCGCCGATAGCATACGTCGGCGTATACCGGACAATACGGTTCTGCAAGTATCTCCCCGGAGAAGGGTGGCTGCCGGAAGTCATCACCATCGAGGAAGACGATCAGATATTCAGCGACCCCAATCTGCTCAAGAGGGTATCCCCGGATATCAGAATTCACCGGACAACCATGATCGATGTCTGGCGGAGGATACAATACCGGCGGATACGGGAAGCGGATGCGAAGAAAGGGGATGCGCAGCAGGAGCCTCCACAGAAAAAGAAAGGACTGGAAGCGATACCGGGAAAGGTCAGGAGTGCGTTTCTGTCCGTGATACTCAACGCATTCTCCATTCCCGATCACATGCTCCTCTGGGTGCCTTTTGCAACGTTGAAGGGCATCAGCCTCATGCGGAAGGACCCGTTCGATGTCATTTATACGACCACGCCTCCCCATTCAGAGCACCTGACCGGACTGATATTGTCCGCTATTTTCAAAAAGCCCTGGATCGCTGACTGCCGGGACCCGATCAGCGACAATTTCAGTTTGAAGGATGTATCTCGCATCCATTATATATCCAATAAATATCTGGAGAAGATCATTGTCCGGTATGCGGATAAAGTCATTATCGCATCCGATTATTATTGCCAAAGGCTGAAAGAGCGCTATCCCGCGCACAGCCATAAGATCACCGCCATCCTGAACGGCTTTGACCCGGAATTGTTCGAGAAGGTCGACGCAGCCGGGTTTGACAAATTCACCATCCTCTACACCGGCTCGATGTACGGGACCATCCGCCCCGATTTTTTCCTCAAAGGGTTGAAGAAATGGGTTGAGTCAAGGGACGGCGCGGTAAGAAGAGAAACCCAGTTTCTCATACACGGGTGGATGAACGACAGGGCCGAAGCGCTTTCGAAGGAGCTGGGGATCGAAGACATCGTGAAAATCAACGGCTATATTCCTCAGGAAGAGATCATACGGAAGCAGAAAGGAGCCGACCTTCTGCTGCTCGTCATCGGATCGGACGAGCGGAGCAAGGGCGTCATTACGGCTAAATTCTTCGAGTACCTGGCAACCGGCCGCACGATTATAGCGGTCGTCCCGGAAGGTGAGGCTCTGGATATTCTCAGGAAACACCAGAAATACCACCATGTCCCGGAAGACGATTACGATTCGCTGCTCAATGCCCTGGACACCGCATACGCGGAGTACTGCACGGGCAAGCAGGTCCCGGGGGTGAAGAGGGACAGCAATCACCTCCACGAATCGGCATTCAATGCAAGAAATCAGGTAGTAGACCTCGTGAATATATTTAACGAAACACTGCAGCCGAACTGAGTTCTTCCCATCGGAAAGAAACCGCAACCTCGCCTGTAGGATCCTTTTTAAATATCTTGCCTTAAAAAGGCAGCCGGCAATCTTCCAATAATCCGGGAGTCCCTGGCCTCGCGCTGATAAAATCCGGACTCTCATTTTTAATGAGGTTGATTCCATGTCGATAAGTGTGAGCAACGAGTCGAAGCTGCTTGCCAGGCACTCGATCATATACGGCATCGGCGCGAGTGTGAATAAGGTTGCAGGCTTTCTCCTCCTGCCGATATACACCCGATATCTCACCACCCATGACTATGGGATCAAGGAACTGGTGGGCCTCAGCACCGATATCCTGGGCGTCGTCCTGGCAGCATCCATCTCTTCGGCGTTTTACCGGTTTTATTTCGAATACAAGGAAGAAAAAGAGCGGAACCTCGTATTGAGCTCCTCATATATCTTCCTCGGCGCATTCGGGCTCCTGTTCGTCGGGCTGCTGTCCATGAGCGCGCCGTTCCTGGCCGAATACGTCCTGAATTCCTCGCAGCTCTCGGTGTTTTTTCTGATCGCGTTTGCATCCTTGTGGTTTCAGACGCTCAACGGCATCGGCCTGAATTATCTCAGGGTCACCATGAAATCGCTGCAGTATGTCGTTCTTTCCTTTTTCAGACTTTTTCTGGCCATCGGCTTGAACATCTACTTCATCATATTCATGGACATGGGCGTACTCGGGATTCTCATCAGCACACTGATCACCTCGATCGTGGTTTTTTTCATTCTCAACGTTCCCCAACTGTTCAGGGCCGGGCTGCGATTCTCTCCCGTGATCGTAAAAGAGATGCTCAAGTTCGGTATCCCCATGGTCCCGTCTCAGCTCGGCTCGTTCATCGTACATGTCTCGGACAGGTTTTTCATCAAATCCTATTGTTCCATAGCGGACGCAGGGCTGTACGCGCTGGGATACCGTTTCGGCGGCCTTCCCGGCACCTTCGTTTCCGAACCCTTCAACCAGGTATGGCAGCCCAGGAGGCTCGAGGTCTACGACCAGGAGAACTCGGAAGAGGTGTTCGGGAAGATATTCACGTATTTCCTCGTGCTCATATCCTTTATGGCCCTGGGCGTCGCGGTGCTCACCAGGGACGTGCTCATGATCATGGCGGAAAAGGAATTCTGGCCGGCGTACAGGGTCGTGCCGATCATCGTGCTCGCAAACGTCATTTTCACGTTCAACTATCACTTCAACATGGGGATCATCATTGAGAAAAAAACCAAATACTTTGCATACATCAATGCCTCGAACGCCGCTTTGAATCTGAGCCTGAATTTTCTGCTCATCCCCCGGTACGGGATATACGGGGCAGCGTTTGCAACGCTCATCTCCTACACCTATTTAAGCCTGCTCACGTATTATTTCAGCAACAGGTTCTTCAAGATAGACTTCGAATTTCTGCGTATGGGAAAGATCCTGGCAGCCGCTACCCTGATCTATGCCTTCTCCCGTCAGGTCTCCCTCGATTCACTGTATGCGGACATTTTCGTCAAGCTGCTGATCATCAGCTCCTTTCCCCTGATGCTCTATTTCATGAAGTTCTACACCAGCGAGGAAAAGACAATGATCAGTGCGTTCATGAAGCCGGATATCGGCGTGCTGAAACTTTGGTAGCCGCACCGGCCAAAGGAGAAAATTAAAGAGAATGCTGCCTCCAGCGGAATCCATTCAGATTATCCTCCCGACCGCAAGTATTCTGCTCCTGATAATGTCGCTGAAAAACCCGGTGTACGGGGTGATGTCGTACTTCATTGTCCTGAACGCAAAGCTCGGCGACATGTATCCGGCGCTCGGCGCCATGCGGTTCGAGTTGGTGGTCGCCATAATCGTGCTCCTGAGGATTTTTATCTCGTTTAAGGGTTTGGGCAATATATTCCCCCGCATCAGCCCCATAAACGGCGCCTTCTGGAGCTTTATGACCGTGGGGATGCTCTCCATAGCTTTCTCCGTCGATCCCGCAACGTCGTGGGATTTCGGCGGCTATTTCATACTGAAGTATGCATTGTTCTATCTCATGATCGTTTCAACGGTGCTCACCACGGCAGACCTTTCGAAGTTCTTGTGGGCGTTTATTCTTGTCACGGCATGGATCGCGTACGAACCGGTCGCGAATTACCTGTCGGGAATCGCCTCCGAGCACGGATACGGCTCCGTCGCATACGGCAGATACGGGGCAGCTGCAGGGCACGTGGCGCTGGCGAACTCGCTGAACCAGGCGATCCCGTTCATCATTTTCTTTGCCCTGGCGGGCAGGAAGAGATTCCCGAAACTTCTCTCTCTGGCAGTGCTCGCCCTTATCGTCTTCGGCGTCTACGCCTCCAAATCCAGAGGAGGGTTCCTGGGCCTCATGATCGTGTTTCTGGGAATGGTGTACTTTGCGCGAAACAGGGCGCGGGCTCTCATCATTGCAGGTTTCGTCTTCGTCGTCTTCTTCTCCGTAGCGGCAACGGATTATCTCTCTCACATGTCGACGATCAAGGAGGGTGTTCATGCAAGCAGATCGAGCTCCGACAGATACCTGGGCTTCGTGAACGGGATCTCCATGATGATCAAAAGACCGATCATAGGAGTGGGGGTCGGATGCTATGCGGAAGCCAGGGGAAGATTTTTCAATTATCGGTTCTACGCGCACAATATGTACGGAGAGGTGCTGGGAGAGCTGGGAATAGCGAGCCTGGCGTGGTTTTACTGGATATGGGCCGTATTCCGGAAGACAAAAGAAATCAAGACCAGCCTCTACGAGTACAAAGAGAACGGTACGTTCTACCTCAACATCATCAATGCAATCCAGCTGATGCTTGTCTTGAGACTCTTCATAGGGAATTTCTCCCATGGATACTTCATATGGTTCTGGTTCATGGTCGCTGCCCTGACCGTGTGCATTCAGAATATCATCGTGCGGGAAAGGGAAGAGCTCATCCCGGTTCCCGTCGGCGCATAAAGGATACGTCATGTTGAAAACAGTCATAAAGAATATATCGTTTCCGGTTCTGGCCTATCGCGATGGGCTTCGCGGCATCATGCACGACATGAAAGAGCTTGACGAAAGCCAGTTCTGGCCCCCCGAGCGGATCCATAACATTCAGAAGGCGCGGCTCAAGTTCCTGCTGATCCATGCGTACGAGAACACCGATTTTTATAAGAAGAGATTCGATGAGTCGGGGTTCAACCCGTATACCTTCAGGCATACCGATGAGCTCGCTGCATTGCCCATCCTCACAAAAGACCAGATACGCGAAAATCTCCCCGCACTGGTTGCACGGAACTTCCGGAAAGATCAGATCCATATTTCCGAAACAGGCGGCACCTCAGGGGTAAAGATGAGGTTCTACCGCGATAACGCCTGTCTGGCCAAAAAGGAAGCAGCCATCAATCGATTCGGTAAATGGACCGGCTGGGGCATCGGCGAATACATGGGGCTGGTCTGGCCGGCCCATCAGGATTTCATGAGTTCCCATAGGTTGAAAGCAAGGATCAAGAATGAATTCTACAAAAGGCTGGTCATATTCCCGGCAGCGCTGATCGATGACAGGATGTGCGAAGATTATATGAGGAAGCTGATGAGGAAGAAGCCTACGATGATCCTGGCTTTCAGCTCGCCTATCCATGAGCTTGCCAGGTACGTGGAGAAAAGTGGCTTGGCGGGTATCGGCCTCAAGGGGATAATCTCCACCGGAGAGCCGCTCTATGACCACCAGAGAGACCTTGTCTCGCGCGCTTTCGGCTGTAAGGTCTTCGATTCGTACCGCTCCCGGGAGGTGGGCCCCATGGCGCAGGAATGCGAATTCCATAACGGCATGCATATCAATGCAGAGCACCTCCATATCGAGCTCCATAACAAAAAGCAGATAACGGGGTCGTCCGAATCCATGGGGGAGGTAATCGTTACGGATCTCCTCAACTACGGCATGCCGTTCATACGGTACAACATGAGCGATATGGCGGTGATGAGCGACAGATCGTGCCCATGCGGCCGCGGGCTTCCCATGATCGACAAGGTGATGGGCCGCGCCCTCGATGTTTTCGTCACTCCGGACGGAAAGCTGGTCTCCACCATTGCGCTGGTAATGTATCTGGTCAACGGAGCCCCGGGCCTTATCGGGCAGATGCAGATCCTCCAGGATGCCGTCGACCATCTCACCTTCAGGATGACGAGGGATCCCCTGCCGGCGAAGGAGGTTATGGACCACCAGAAAAAGATCGTTGCAAAAATATTCGGTGATCGAATGAGGATCACCTATGATTTCGTTGACAAGATACCAAAAGAACCATCCGGTAAATATCACTTTGCAAAAAGGATGATCCCTATTCATGGAAAAGATGATTGAAACATCCGTACAAATCGGTTTCGTGGGCGATATTGCCCTCACGCATGACTATGATGTCCTTCACGGTGCAAAAGGACCCCGGTATCCCTTTGAGCTCATGAAGGACGTATTTTCACGGCATGACCTGCTTGTCGGCAACCTGGAGGCGCCTTTATGCCTCGGCGGAGAGCCCTATCCCATGAAACTGAGCCTCAAAACCCATCCGGGCTACGCTGCCGGGATCAAAGAGGCGGGCTTTACCGCACTCACCCTCGGCAACAACCATATTCTCGATTACCGTGACCCTGCATTCTACGACACCTTGGCGCTGCTCGATGCTCAGGGAATCTTGTGGTGCGGAGCGGGCAAAGATTTAACCGAAGCACGCAGGCCGGTCCTCATGGAGAAGGGCGGCGTTACCGTCGGAATGATTTCCTGCTGCGAGGTCACCATCGATTCGCCGTTTTATGCATCGGACGAGACCAGGGGCATCGCTCCTATGAATCTCGACCATATCGAGCAGGACATCGCATCCCTGAAAACAAGCGCGGACATCATCGTCGTCTCCGTTCACTGGGGCATCGAAGACTGGGCTTATCCCACGCCGCAGCAGATCGGCAACGCCCATCGGATCGTCGATATGGGCGCACACCTGGTGATCGGGCACCACTCCCATGTCCTGCAGGGCGTGGAGAAGTATAAGCACGGCTATATCGCCTACAGTCTCGGCAACTTTCTCTTCTCCGACCTCGATTGGAGATGGGTCAGCGAACAGGGGGAGGTGAGGCATTCACACATGAAGCTGAACCGCACAAGGAGACAGAGCGCGTTATTCTCGGCTCAAGTCTCGAGGTCGGGCATCCGCAGCGTACGGATCATCCCGTGCAGGTTGAGAAACGATCTCCGCATAGCTCCCCAGGACGACCCGTTTTCTTTCCATTTTCGAATTAAGATGCTCTCCGAACCCATACGCCTGAAAAGATACAATGATTTCTGGACGCTCTACGATGCCGCCAACACCGGATGGATGCGTTTCCTCACTCAGGCCAGAAGGGCGAAGAACGTCCACAAGCTTTTCCTGTACCCGGTAAGACTGGCAGGAAGGCATCTGGAAGCCGGAACAAAAAAACCATTCTCCGCTCATGCCGGAGACGGCAATGCTGAACCCTTATCCGGCCGGGAAAGCACCATCATCCATTTTGATAAAAATACAAAAAGCACACTCGAATCTCTATGATTCAACAGTCGAGATAATAATAAAAAAGCTTGCTCAGCGGGGGATACCGCAACTCCTCAGTAAGACACTCTTCAGAAACGCTTATACGGTAGTTACCTATCATGGTGTGACTGAGGAACCCTTGCCGATCAACGACAGGTGTTTTGTAAACAGGGATTCGCTCTTCAGGCAGTTATCGTATATCAAGAAGAATTTCCTTGCGGTACACCTCTCGGATGCTGTTGACATCATCACCAGTAAGAAACGAATGAAGCAGCCGATACTCTCGTTGACCTTCGACGACGGGTTTCAGAACAACTACGATGTCGTTTTCCCCATGCTCAAGGAACTCCGCCTTCCGGCAACCATTTTCCCGGTAACCGGATTCGTGGACACTGACTATACCATCTGGTACTGCACCCTGAACAAGGCGTTTGCCGAGTCGAAAAAGAAGAGCATCATATGGATGCACCGGAAGTACGACTTAAGAAGCATGAGAGAGCGGACGGAAGCCTGCATGAACATCAAGAATCTCTTGAAAAAAATGCCCCATACCGTGCTGGTTCAGGAAGTTGATAAGATAACAACGCTTCTGGGATACAGGCATTCGATAAAGGTCTCCAAGAAAAGCCCGTACCGCATTTTAAACAGCAGGGACATGAAGACCATGCAAAAAAGCGGGCTCATCGAGTTCGGCGCGCATACCCATACGCATTCCATATTGAGCCTGCTTAAGGACAGAGAGAAAGAATTCGAGATCAGGACGTCCATCGATCACATCAAGGGAATCACGGGCAGGGATTGCGGGGTATTCAGCTATCCGAACGGAGAGCAGGGGGATTTTGAAGAACAGACGCAGAGCATCCTCGCCAAAAACGGCATTAAGAGGGCTTTCTCGATGATGAGGGGGCCGAACTATGCCGATACGAGCCCGCTGTCGTTTCGTCGATACGGCATAGAGGGAAACATGAACTATTATAAGTTTCTTGCCAATATCCACCACATGATCTGGATAAAACGTACCCTCTCGAGTTTCGGGGAGCATCTGCTCGGCAGGAAGCATAGCAAAAGGCCGGATCAACCCGGTGAAGACAAAGGGCCTCTCTCGTGAAAGACGGGCGTTTACCGGCAAACCCGCATAAGCCGTCAGCATGGAATATCCGATAATCGAAGCCGTACCTTCACGCGCAAATTTCCGCATAAGGAAATACTCCGATGCGGACCTCGGACGTTTTCAGGAGTTATGGGGTGAGGAACAGGAAGAGGGACGTTCGTCCGACCGCTCTGCCCTGAGCTTTCAACGGCTGATAAGGTACAATCCGTTCAGCAGCTCCCATGACGATTACCTGGTTCTGGAAGAGGGGGGCAGCCTCATCGCTTACGAAGGGGTGATGCCGTTCAGGTTCAGCATGTCCGGACAGGCGGTGAACGGCTGTATCTATCATGACACCATGGTCTCGCAAGAAAGACGGGGCCAGGGGCTCGGGACGGTATTGGTCAGGTCTGCCATGGAGCGTCATCCCGGGTTTTCCATCGCGGTCTGGATGAACGCGCCGAACGGCCGTGTCTTCTCTAAATGCGGGTGGAAGCCTGTGGAAGGGATATACACCTATGCAAGGATATACACGGTCAACAGTTTTTTCAAAACCCGGTATGCATGGCTGAACGACATCGCGGCACAGTGGATCAACCGGCTGATCTCGACGGTGTATGCCTGCGAACGAGCCATGCGGCGGCTTTTAGCGAAGACGTTTAGGGAAAGCACATGCGGACGGAAGCACACGGTGCACTATGTCGACAGCTTCGATGATCGGATCGACGTCTTGTTCCACTCGGTCAGGGACAGGTTCCCGTTCGTCGCGTTCCGTACGAGCGAGGTGCTGAACTGGAAATACTCCAACGACGCATCCCGTGAGTATCGTAAGCTTATCCTCCTCGAAGGCGATGAGGTGACCGGATACATGATCTTCAGGACAAGGCAGGCGGAAAACAAAAAAACGCTGGCGACGATCTTTGATTTCCTCTGTTCTCCCGACGACCTCGACGTTTTCGGGACACTGCTTCAGAAGGCTATCGCGGACATGGAAGAATCAAAGCCGGACACCATAGAAATTCTCTGTTCGTCTTCCTCGTTTGCCGGAGCTCTCAAGAAGAGGCTCTTCCTAAAGGCGAGAGACAATCCCCATGCCCTGAAATATTTCCATTCCGAAGCAGGTCATCATTATCAAGGGATCGAAAAGGGCAAAAACTGGTTTTTCACCTTCGGAGACGGTGACAAAACCTTCTGGGGCTCATGATGCCGGGCAGCATGAAAACTCCGGCAGCCGGAATGCCGAACTTTTTAAAACGGTTCGTCTATTACCAGCAGGTGTGCATCTACAGTTTTCGTCTTGAGGATAAAGCTGCATCCTTTCAACCCCGCATCCCCCTTTCGGTGCAGAAGCTTTCACCGGGACGAGCAAAATCCCTGCATGACGATCCCCGTATGGATCTCGACGGATACCCGTGGGAGACGCTTGAGGACAAGCTCTCGAGCAGGGCGTGGCACCTCCTCACGGCAGAGCATGAGGGCAGGTGTGTCGGGTATATATTTTACAGCACCCGCGAGATGTCGGTGACCGGTTCGAAGAAGGTGGATTTTGTTATGCCGGAACATGCAGGATATCCTTTCAAGCTGTTCGTCGATCCTTCATACCGGGGCTTATGCATCGGCAAATATCTTGAGCAGGCGGTGAATTCCGGGCTGCTGTCGGATAATTGTGCAGTGGCTTTTCGGGCAACGAACAGCACAAACGGGATCCAGCTCCATAATTATGCAAAATTAAGCGGTGCCTTTGTGGGGTCTTTATCGTTCGTCAGAACAAGGGTTTTTAATACCGTGATCATCTCGGAAGGCATACGGAGGGCAGGACTACACATTAAGAAAACACGTTAGGAGAGTGGTATGGACTTATTGAAGCCAATCTCTCGGTATATTGCAACACCGATCTATTCGATAAAGGAAAAAAGCAGGTTACTTAAGACCTTAAAAGGACTGGAAAGATCTCAATGGCGTACACTCGACGATCTGCGCGATATCCAGCTTGAGAAACTGAAGAATATCCTTATTCATTCCTATGAAACCGTGGATTACTACCGGGACATTTTCAAGAGCACCGGCTTCGATCCCTATCGCATGAAAAGCGCTGAGGATCTGCGGAGGGTCCCGGTGCTGACCAAGCGGGATATCATCAGGAATTCGCAAAAGATGGTATCCAGACACTACCGCCCCAGAGAGCTCGTCCGGGCGAGCACCGGCGGCTCGACAGGGACGCAGCTGCATTTTTACGTAAACAGGGGGTGCGTGCACTTAAGAGACGCATGCGCATGGAGGCATAACCGATGGGCCGGCTGGGATCTGGGTATGCCGGTCGGGGCGCTGTGGGGGAACCCGCCGAAGCCCCGGACTTTCAAAAACAAGGTCAGGCAGAATCTTCTCAAGCGGACGTCGTATCTGGACACCATGAATATGGATGGGCCCAGTATTCTGGAGTTTGTAGACAAGATAAAAAAGTATGAAGGATATATTCTCTTCGGTCATTCCCATTCGCTCTATCTCTTTGCCGACTTTCTCGCCAAAGAAAAGGTCTCTGCCGGTACCCCCGCCGGGATCGTATCCACATCCATGATGCTGATGGACTACGAGCGGCAGCTTATCGAAGAGGTGTTCGGGCAGAAGGTCTTTGACAGATACGGCTGTGAAGAGGTGGGACTCATATCATCCGAATGCGAGGCCCATGACGGGATGCACCTGAACATCGATCATCTCTATATCGAGTTTGTCACGGGAAGCGGCCGGCCTGCGCTGCCGGGCGAGGAGGGCAGGATAGTGCTCACCGATCTGTCAAACTACGGGATGCCGTTTATCCGTTACGAGGTGGGCGATGTAGGCGTCCCCACAGGAAGGCGCTGCGAATGCGGAAGAGGGCTTCCTCTGATGAATAAGATCCGCGGCAGGACTGCAGATTTTCTCGTCAGAGAGAACGGGAGCAAGGTTGCAGGGGTCTCGCTGATCGAGAGGGTGCTGACGAAGAACCCGGCCATCATGCAGATGCAGATTATCCAGAACGATATCAGTCGGTTCACCTTCAAGATCGTGATGAATGAGGGCTTTACCAGGGAGCATGCGGTTCGGGCCCTGAAGCGCGAATTCACGAAAATATTCCCGAACTCCTCGATGGAGTATGAGTTCGTCGAGCAGGTCGAGCAGGGAAGCTCGGGAAAATACCGGTTTACGATCTGCAACATCTGAACGGAAAAACCTTAAACAGGGATGCTCATGAAAAAGAAAACAGGAATCGCGTTTGTAATCGATACCATCAACTCCATAGGCGGAACGGAAAAACAGCTGCTGGGCCTCATGTCACAGCTGGATGAGAAGCGCTTCGACAAGCACCTCGTATGCCTCAAACCGCCCGATGCCTATGTGCATTTCAATACGGTGAGCATGGAGGAACATTCCGCGCACTTCACCTATTATCAATGCGACATCGGGTCTCTGATGAGCGTGGAGTGCGCCGCCGCGACGTTCAGACTGGCAAAATACCTCAAGGAAAAAGAGATCGATATCGTGCAGACATATTTTACCGATGCCCAGATCGTCGGGGTCCTTGCCGGAAAGCTTGCCGGGGTGAAAAAGATCGTATGTTGCAGGAGAGACCTCGGGTTCTGGCACAACCGGGAGCTGCTCATCCTTACCAGAACCTTAGACAAGCTCGTCGACCGTTTCCTCGTCAATTCGCACGCGGTCAAGAGTCAGGTGGCGCGGGACGAGTGGGTGCATCCGGATAAAATATCGGTCATCTACAACGGGATCGACAAGTACCGGTTCAATGGAAACAGCAATCCGGAAAACTTTGCATTCGATTTCTTCGACTCGCAGGAGAACTACTGCATCGGAACGCTGGCAAACTTCAGCCGGCACGTCAAACGGGTCGACGTGTTCATCAAGGCAGCGGCAGAGGTTTTGAAGACCGTTCCCAATGCATATTTCTGCATTGCCGGTGAAGGGTGTTTACGGAAAGAGCTCGAAGAGCTCGGCGACGCGCTGGGAATATCCGATCGCGTCCTGTTCCTGGGAGCGGTCAAAGATATCCCCGCCTGCATCAAACACTGGGATGTCGGCGTCCTGTCTTCGGAGTCCGAAGGGTTGTCCAATGCCATAATCGAATATATGGCGACGGGCCTTCCCGTCGTGGCCACCGCGGTCGGAGGGAATAAAGAGCTGATCCGAAACGGGGTCAACGGCTTCCTGGTGCCCAACGGGGATTATTGCTCTATGGCGCAGAAGCTCTGCGATCTGCTCAAAGACGACCGTGCGAGAAAGGACATGGGGGAGAACGGCAAGAGAATGGTTTCGGAGAGATTCGGCTGGGAAAAGATCATTGGCGATTATGAATCCTATTACCGGGATCTCCTGGGAGGTGCTTTATGAACGCTGTCTGGTTCACCTGGGAAAACCAGAGGAGAAACCGGGAGCTCAGCAAGGCGTTGGGGGTCAAGCTGTTCGAGTTCAAAGAAATCGACGACATGAAAAACCCGGTCCGGAAATATTCACGCGGCCTCCTTCGGACGGGCAGGGCGCTGCTCAGGGAAAAGCCGCCTCTGGTATTCTGCCAGAACCCGTCGCTGGTCCTCTCGTCTTTCCTCGTCACCATCAAGAAGCTTCAGGGCTTCAGAGTCTGCGTGGATGCGCACAATGTGGGGCTCTTCCCCAAAGAAGGCAGATCGCGCATGCTCGGCGGCCTGGCCGGATACGTCCAGAGGAAGGCGGATCTCACCCTGGTGACGAACGAGCATCTGCAGAGGCATGTGGAGCAAAACGGCGGCAGGGCTTTCGTACTCCAGGACAGGATACCCGATATCAGGCGCAAGCCCCCGGTGGGTCTCAAAGGGAGGTACAACGTCCTGTTTATCTGTTCATACGCCGATGACGAGCCGTACCAGATGGTTTTTGACGCCGCGGAAAAGCTCGACGCCGGGATTCACATCTATGTAACCGGCAATTACCGCAAAAGAAACCTGGATCCCTCGCACGTCCCTCCCAACGTCACACTGATGGGATATATTTCCGAAGACCTGTATGTCGACATGCTCAACTCCGTCGATGCGACCATCGACCTCACGAGCAGAGAAAACTGCCTTGTGTGCGGAGCGTATGAGACCGTGGCGGTTGAAAAGCCGCAGATACTCTCGGACACCCGGGCTTTGAGGGATTATTTCAACAGGGGGGCCGTATACACCCCCCACACCGTGGAGGGTATCCGCAGGTCGGTAGTTTCACTCATAGAGAATAGGCCTTTTCTGGAAAAGGAAGCAATAGAGCTCAAAAGGCAAAGGCAGGCCGAGTGGGAGCTGAAGAAGAACGCCCTTCAGGCGATTCTATCGGAAATGGTGCAGTAACTTTTCTCCGGCACGATCCAATGAAAAGGCATAGGATACTCCATATCCGCGACAGCAGCGGCATTTTCGGCAGCGAGCGCGTGATCATGACCCTGGGGAAGAATCTGAACCCCGACTTGTTCGATCTTTCCCTGCTCTGCATGAGAAGAAATGACGGGAGGAGCGAACCGCTGATCGGTCTTGCCCGAAGCATGGGGGTCGAGGTCGAGCCCGTAGACGTCAAAGGAAGGATCGATCTCAAGGCAGTGGTCAGGATCAGGCAGTTCATACAATCGCATAATGTTTCTCTCATCCATACCCATGACTTCAAATCCGATTTCTACGGCCTCCTGGCCACATGGAAGCTCGGGGTAAGGAGAGTCGCCACGGCACACGGCTCTACAAGGGATTCGCTGCTGAAGAAGCTTTATCTCTACGCTGACGAGAATGCGGTGTACCGCTTGTATGATAAAATTATCGCCGTATCTGAAGGCATTCACACAGAGCTTTCGGGTAAAAGCGAAATGAGGGGCAGGGTCGAGCTTATCCAGAACGGCCTCGATGCCGGTCTGCTGAATGCGCACGGAAACGGCTCAGACCCTCCGCTGCCGGTTTCAAAGTCGCCGGGAAAAACCATCTTTGCCGTTGTCGGCAGGCTCTTCCCGGATAAGGGTCACAAGGTCTTTCTCCATGCTTTTGCAGGCCTTGCTTCCGAGGCGCCCGGCAGTTTCGGGATAATTGCCGGCGACGGGCCTGAGAAGGAAAGCATCCTGAGGGCCGTCCACACACTTGGCATACGGGGAAAGATGTTTTACTGCGGGGTCAGGAAGAACATCAAAGACCTCTACCGGAATATCGACTGTCTCGTTATCCCCTCGTTTACCGAAGGGCTTCCCTACGTGATGCTCGAGGCGATGTCATGCGGCATTCCCGTTATCGCCACTTCG
Organism: Syntrophaceae bacterium UBA6087; assembly: GCA_002448235.1. GTDB lineage: Bacteria > Desulfobacterota > Desulfomonilia > UBA1062 > UBA1062 > Phosphitivorax. The sequence continues at coordinate 86,301 of DIXF01000012.1, read as the reverse complement.
GTAGGCGACATCCCATTGCTCATTCAGGACAACATTACCGGATACCTGATTCCGCCCGGAGACGTCGGCGCGCTGACCCTGAGAATGAGAGATATAGCGTCCAGACCGGAACACGCGAGAGCTATGGCCGATGAGGGAAGGAACCTCGTAAACCGGAAGTTCTCGGCCGGGCTGATGGTGAAAAAGACCGAAGCGCTCTATCTGTCGCTGCTCTCCTGATTGTCGCATGATTTATTGAAATAAACACAATCTCATAAAAGAAAGGATTCCAATGATCGTACCGAAGATTGCAATTATCGGCTGCGGGACCGTTGCCCAGAGGTATTATGTGCCGGCCCTCAAACGTCATCCCGAACTCGCGGAAGGGCTCTTTTTCGTAGACATGAACACCGGCAATGCCGAGGCCATGAGAAAAGAACTGAAACGCGGGCAGGTACGCAGGAGCTACAGCGATGTGCTCTCCGAGGTAAACGGAGCTGTCGTGCTCCTGCCTCATTTCCTGCACTATCCGGTCGCGCTTGATTTCCTCGAGGCGGGAGTCCCGGTGCTCTGTGAAAAGCCGCTGGCGATCCTGCCGCACGAGGCCCATGAACTGGTCGAGACCGCAGAGAAAAACAAAGCCGCGCTCTGCGTCAACAACACGAGGAGGATGTTCCCGAACTTCAGGCACGTCAAGGAAATCATCGAGTCGGGCAGGCTCGGCAGGATCCTGGAGATCGACTATCAGGAGGGGAGCACCTTCGGGTGGCCCAGCCCGACCGGGTTTTACGTGAATCCGAAGATCTCGTCAAAAGGCATCCTGCTCGATCTCGGCTCGCACGTCATCGACACGCTGTGCTGGTGGGTCGGTGAAAAGCCCGATTTGACCGAGTATTACGACGATTCCTACGGCGGGCCTGAATCCGTCTCACGGATACGGGCGGAAAAAGGCGGATGCTCCATATCCGTCACGTTAAACAGGCTGTGCGATCTGAAGAATACGTATCGGGTGGTTTGCGAGAACGGGAGCCTGGAAGGAAGGATCTTTGACTGGACAAGGGTTTCGTTAAAAAACGGATCGAACGTTTACGACAAAAAAATCAAGAGCCCGTCCAGGAACTATCCGGGGTTTGTGCTCCCCATCTTCGACAATTTCATCCAGGTGATCAAAGGCGAAAAAGAGCCTCTGATAAGGGGCAGAGACGTCCTTGCATCCATAGAGTTCATCCACGAGTGCTACGAGAAGCGCAAAAGGCTCGACATGCCCTGGGACAAAAGCATCAGGATTCAGAGCAACGGAAAGGGCAGGAAGGCCTCCAGGATTCAGAGAAAGATCCTGGTAACAGGAGCGACGGGATTCATCGGTGGCCGGATAGCCGAGATGGCGCATCTCGCGCAGAGCAAAAACTTTGCTGTCGCCGCAGGCGTAAGGCAGTGGTCAGGGGCTGCCCGGCTGGGAAGGCTGCCCGTGGACATCGTCGAGCTGGATATCATGGATAAGGCGAAGATCGATTCCGCCCTGGAAGGCGTCACCCATGTGGTTCACTGCGCCAAAGGGACGCCTCAGGCAACCGTTGAAGGCACCAGAAACCTCCTGGATGCCTCTCTCGAAAAGGGCATCAAGCACTTTATCCACTTGAGCACCGCGGATGTGTACGGTGAGGTGACAGGCGTCATCGACGAGGAGTACCCGTTTCTCTACACCGGAAACACGTACAACCGGATGAAGATCGATGCGGAAAAGGCCTGCCGGGAATACCAGGACAAGGGCCTGCCGGTAACGATCTTCAGGCCTTCCATCGTGTACGGCCCGTACAGCAGCAACTGGTCGCTGCGGTTTGCCGCCATGTTTCTGAAAGGCGAGTGGGGCGTGTACGAGAAGTATGGGGACGGGAAGTGCAACCTCGTATACGTGGACGACCTCGTAAAAACCATCTTCAACGCTCTCGACAAAGAAGATGCGTTCGGAAAGGCCTTCAACATAAACGGCCCCGAAGTCATATCCTGGAACGACTACTTTACCCGGCTGAACAACACCCTGAACCTTCCGCCGCTCAAGACCATCAAGGCGGCCAAAGCGGATGCTTCGACCTATCTCACGGAGCCGGTGAGGGTAGTGGGCGGGTTTGTGAAGAGGCATTTCCTCAGGCCGGTGAAAATGGTGGCGGAAAAGGTCGATTTCGTCGATGCACTGATGCGCAGGCTCGAACACGCGGTCAAGACGACGCCCGCTCCTGACGAGCTGAAGCTGTTTACCAGGGACGCGCTGTATTCCGACATGCTGGCGAGAAACACCTTGAGCTACTGCCCCGACACGCGGGTGGACAAAGGCCTGGAAAGCACGCTCGGCTGGGTGAGATATCTCGGCCTGTTGAACACGTGATGTCCAGGCGCATGATCAAAATAACAAGATCGGACGGACAGCCATGGCAGGTATTCTGATAACTATCGGCAATAAGGTGCACAAAAGCCACCAGAAGGCTCTCGACTTCTTTGTGCGGCACAAAGGCCTGAGAAACGGGCACGATGAGAAAGGGCCGGGGTTCCGCCTTTCAAAACTTTCCCGGATGAAGGGCGACCGTGCGGATACGGACCATCGCGATGACATCGCGTTATGGGTCGTGGGCACGCTGATCTACAAGGATAAGCTTGGCGACAGGGCGCAAGCCCTTCTCAGGCAGGACCTCGATCACCAACCCATCGAGAGCCTCGTGGACTCCTGCGACGGCCCCTTCTGCATGGTCATCAGGGACCGGGCCGAGCATAGCTTGAAGATAATAACCGACCATGCGGGCATCATGAATATCTACCGTTATTGCTCGGGCAAGGTGCTATCTCTAAGCTCGTCATCCATGGCGCTTTCACGCACGTATCCGGTAAGCGTAAACGAGAAGGCCGTTGCCCAGTTTCTCCGGGGGGCGACGGTCTACGGTCCTGCGACGATATATAAGGAAATCGAGCTGCTGGAGCCTGCCTCCATTTACACCTTCCGGATGGACGGCGAGGGCGTGAGAGAAACAAAAAAGCGGTACTGGCAGAGCCCGGTTGCGGTACAGGAAAAAATGACCTTCGAGCAAGCGCGGGATACGCTCATACAGAGGCTGCTCAAGGCTTTTGAAGCGATATCCGGAGAGGACGTGATCTGCGATTTCACCGCAGGATTCGATTCGCGGCTGGTCATATCGCTCATGTCCATGTTCAGGCCGTGCAAGGATATCTCCACATTTGTCTTCGGGCCCGATGGTTCCCGGGAAGTCAATCTCGTCGAGGGATACTGCGCAAAGCTCGGATTCCGCAACGATCACCTCGCCCTGCCCGGAGACTGGGACGAGAGAAGCTTCGACTATGTGAAAAGGGCGCTTACAATAACGGACGGGGAAGAAAACGTGTTCACCTATGCTCCGATCCTCTGGGCGCAGGATCATAAATCAAAGGGGCATGAGTATTCGGTCAACGGGTTGGGGGGGGAGCTCTATCGCGATTTCTGGTGGATCCAGGAGCTCACCGGCTCGAAGAGGCCCGCGAATCTGGACAGGCTGATCAACACGCGCGTGCTTCAGTACGAATATGACTACTCCCTTTTTTCACGCGACTTCATGCCGGAGATCGCAAACATAAAAAACATCCTCAAAAATGAATTCCGCACCTCCCTTTCCGATATGGATCCGCTGCGCTCATACAATACCCTTCAGATCGACAACCTGTATTTCAGGCAGAAGATACGGAGGTGGGCAGGGAGAACCATCAGCAGCTCCAACCAGGTCGTGGGCGCGCTGACCCCGCTTACCATGAAGCAGTGCATCGAATCGGTTCTGACGGTGCCGCCGAGGTATAAACGGAACGGCCGTCTCGTCAAAGGCATCATAGAGAAACTCTCCTGGCCGCTGTCCGCCCAGGAGATGCTCAACGGCACGCCATGCCAGAACGTCAGTGTTCAGAACGCGCATAAGTTTATCCCGCTGGTGGCTGATTACGGCAAAAGGGGCATACGGAAGCTTGTGCAGAAAACCATGGGGCGGACGATATTCGTGGATAAATCGATTTCCTACCCGCCGTCATCTTCTTTTTCGCCTCTCTTTTCAACGAAGGAGCTCTCCGATGCATTCGGCTACGATACGCTCAAGGCAAAAGATTTCTTCGACCGTGAGAAGTATGAAAGGTTTTATACAGAGGCCCGGACGGGCCGGTTTCTCTATTATAACCAGCTCGGTAATATGCTGACACTCGAGATGAGATTGAGGCAGGACAGCATGTAATGAAACATAATCAAACAGTATTAAAATATAAAGATTAGCAAAGATATTGTTACAATACTGGCGGAGAAGTTACGAAAAAAGCCAAAAAGGGGCTGAAAGAGCTGGTAATTATAATTAATAATAAGAGGCGGCTCGGTATATTCAACCAATTTCTACGAAAGCTAACAGGTCGATCAGATACGCTAAACAATTGCCATACATACATTGCTCATCATGGCCTCTGGTATCTCCCAGGGGCCTTTTTGCTTTATTGCCGGGCCGGTTGATCTCTTCATGTTCAGAAAACCTGAAAGCAAGCTAACCTTGTGAATAATGACGCATTCACAGGCTGCTGATGGTTTTGTCTCACCCAAGGCCTGCCTTTACTGAAACGTTCCCGCAGTCATGGTTGGGGAATGGCAGCAAATCCTTTCCGGAGCCGATTGATGCATATCTTTGAGCAGACCCGGCTCGTCCTCCCGGAGGGTGCAACTGAACAATATAAAAGAATAATTCATAAGAAATATTTATCGATAAGGCGGGTTAAGACCGTATAGCCCCTGGGCACAGCGGTCTGCGTGGTATGTTTGTTGCTCTACCGGTTATTAAAAAGTTTTAGAGGGGGATTAATCTTGTCTCGCATAATAAAGCTTACTACGACGACTCTATTGTTATTGTTGTTATGTCACATCGAGGGATATGCGGCAAACCGCCTGCTATATGAAAATTTTGACGACAGGGTGCTTGACAGCAGGCTGCAGATCATCGGCCACGACTGGGCACTCTTAAGCCCGCCGCAGTATAACCTGAACGCGGCAGGAAGGAACGGGACAGGCTACAGTTTCACTTCCGGAACGATCAACGAGGCCTATCTGCACTGGAGAAACCAGATCCCGAACCCGTGGCCTACCGATGACTTCTACGTATCTTTTTGGATGCGCTACCCGAGCTTCAAGCAGACGGACTCGCACGAAAACATCAAGTTGTTCTATCCTCACTGGGACGGCGCACAGAGCTATGTTCATTATTCCATGTCCAGCAATAGCTCGGTGTATTATTCTGCCATGGCACAGGGCACGATGGTCACCGCCGGAAGATGGCTGACCTGCCCGAACCAGACAGACGGCAAATGGCACCGGTATGAATTCTATGTGAAATTTTCGACCGGCGTGAGCAAATTCTGGTATGACGGAAAACTTATCGTAAACGACACCTTCGGCACAGGCAAGTGGACAAGGACCATGCGCTATATCTCCGCGCCTTCCATAGATGCTGAAGAGCCCGGCTCTTTTTCAAGGCAGGTCGATGACCTGGAAGTCTGGGACGGCATGCCGGGAACAACCACCCCGAGCACCGGCACTACCACGATACAACGACCCTCCTCCGTATCGATCAGGGTCATGTAACTTAAAAAATATACAGTATGTGTTTAAATGGCCTCCGGGTTTTCCCGGGGGCCTTTTTTATTGCGCGCAATAACCCATTATCTGGATATTGAAAGAATCGGGTATGCCATGATGCCGATGGTATGATCGTTGCTCGCATAGAGGCAAAAACAGATGGAGGTAGTATTTTGTCTCAGGCAACAAAGATAACAACGATGATAGCGCTGGTATTCATGCTCTGTCAGGCAAACGGATATGCAGCAAACAGGGTTCTTTACGAAAACTTCGACGACAAGGTTCTGGACGCCAGATTCGGCGTTTTCGGGCACAACTGGGCTCCAATGACCCCGCCGCAGTATAATCTCAACCAGGTAGGAAGAGGCGGCAAAGGCTATAGTTTTACCTCAGGAACAGTGAACGAGGCCAGCCTGCTCTGGAAAAAGGACATCTACAACCCATGGCCCACCGACGAGCTGTATGTCTCCTTCTGGATGCGGTACCCCACATTCAGGAGCACGGACAGCCATGAGAACATGAAATTCTTCTATCCCCACTGGGATGGTACAGACAGCTACGTTCATTACGCCATGTCCAGCAACAATTCAGTTTACTATTCTGCCATGTCGCGGGGCTCTATGGTTAGCTCGGGCAGATGGCTGACCTGTCCGAACCAGACGGACGGGAAATGGCACCGCTACGAGTTCTACATAAAGTTCTCGACCGGCGCCAGCAAGTTCTGGTACGACGGCGCCCTCAAGGTCAACGACACCTACGGCCGCGGCAAGTGGACCAACACCATGTACTACATCCACGCGCCGTCGATCGACGCCGAAGAGGAGGGCTCTTTCTCCCGCCAGGTCGACGACTACGAGGTATGGGACGGCATGCCGACTTCAAACGGCAGCGACGGCGGCTCGGTCACGGTGCCGTCAGGGATTTCGGTCAGGATTATGGGGTAAGGTCTATTCTTCCCCGTGCCGGTCCCTCATACTTGAGGGAAGGGCATTGCAGTTGAGAATACCAGGCCTCCGGGAAACCGGGGGCCTTTTTATCATACAGGCTGATCCGAAATCCGGTGTCGAATATATTTACTGTAATATCATTTGTGATTTAATTCGGTTTCGATGCGGTTAATACCAATAATAACAAAACAATACGTATATGCAGTCCGTGCATTCTGGTTCGTTGTGCGACAACGGCTGACAAAAAGAAAAAAAGAGCGTCGGGGTTTTTTACAGAAAGTCAAACTTGCATTCAATATTGATGAGGAAATAACGCCGGGGCTATCTCAATAAGATAAATATATATAGAGGTTTATGTTTGATCGATACTGATTAAAATTGCAGTGGCATATTAGTTGCTGAGTTATATCAAACTTGAAACACGTGGAGGTTAGCATCATGAACAAGTTGCTTCAAATATTAGTAATTGCAGTGTTTATTCCGCTCTGCGCAAATGCCGCAATTATCGGAGATGTCCAACTGACATTGAAGTATTCATCCCCGACTGGATATGTCACGTTTCCTTCTCCGACCGGATACGGGAATTATTATCTTGATTATGACGTTATGCTGAACAATAGCGGCACATATGTTGAGGCGTTCTGTGTAGAAAATCGGAATGCACCCACCACGACCTCAAACTATACCTTATTGACTATCGACGCCGGGCTTTCAGCGTTCGGGCTCAACGTCAACAAGTACCTTACGGCAGCAGCCATAGCCGACTACTTCTTCACGAATTTTGAAGGCACAGCTTCGGAAGAATCAATAAAGGCAGGTTCGCAGATCGCTATCTGGGAAACCATCTTCGATCCGGCTTTCAATCTTGGCAGCGGTTCTTTCATGGCGAGCAACGCATACAGTGCCTATGCCGTGAATATCTGGAATGCCGTCAACACAGCAGGTGTTCCCAATGCCAGCTATACATGGGCTCTTGCCGTCAACCCGATGGTTACGGCAGGGTATTCTATCGATGTATCCGGCTACCAGAACTATCTTGTCCGTTATGAAACATCTGCCCCGGTCCCGGAACCCGCCACCCTCATGCTGCTGGGCAGCGGACTGCTCGGCCTTGCCGGTTTCCGGAAAAGGAACCAGAAATAAGCTTAAGCGATAGATCCGATTGGCAAAGCTCGAAATAACTGTCACTTCAGCGAAAGTGATGGCTCACACATAAAGTTCCGAAAAACTCCATTCCAGGTTCTGTGGGAATGGAGTTTTGCAATTACCTCTCCATTGAATGGAAAATTACCAGCCTGAAGTGATCGAAATACAACACCCTGGGATCTTTCAACTGATACGAGAAGATGCAGACATTCTTGATCCTGCTCATATCCATGGATCGAGTCCGCGGTGCTTTTTCTACTTCATCCAAGCTGATCGAGATGCTGTTTCTGCCCGGCTTGAGCGTAAATCTCCTGTTGAAACGGTCATTGAACATCTGATTATGATGCAGATCGTTGATCCGGACAACCACAGGCAATGGGTTGCTCCCCTCAAGATACACATCGAATGAAAAAGAATCAAATCCTCTCCAGTCTTCGAAAAGGTATTCAAGAGCAATCCCCGGATACTGGCCGGGCTGAAGATGAGCCTCAAGGGAGTATGACCCGTGGGCTGCCTGTTTCTTCGACCGGCTGAATGTACTATCGCTAGCTGACCAGCGATCCATTTCCAGGCGCGTCTCGAAGGAGCCGAGAAGAGGAATATCACTGTTCATACGCCAGGTATCGATAACGGAAAGATAAATGGGAAGGCCTGCTAAGGCGATAACAAAAAAGCTCACCTTTTTATAGATATTCATTTTGCTTAACGGATTCCCAAGGGAAGGATATGCAAGGATGAGAAAGGTGAGGGCGCCGACCGCATCATAGAAAATATCCGTGATTTCGAAAAATCGATCAGGGGTAAGCATCTGCATAAACTCAGTCATCATCCCGAGAAACAACATGGCAAAGAAAGATATAGTATAGTATTGAATGTTAGTAACAGGCCATCTTCTCTTATTTAAAACCCAGAGTAACACCAGGGCCACTACTCCGAACAGAGGCAAATGCCCAAAGTTCATGATCGCATCGGGGATTCGTGATTTATCTTCTCCCAGATCAGCAAACAGGAGAAAAGTCAGAGAGATTAGCGCTACCCCGAGAACAAAAATATTATATACAAGGACTTTCAATTTCATGATAAAGGATTACGCGAGCGTGCTGTGAAAAGCAATAGGGGCTGAACAATAAAAAATCTTGAATAAGCTTTATTTTGGCATACGTGCATAATCCTCTTGTGATAAAGTTTTGTATGGGCGATGCCGACTGTCTGAGTACTGGTAAGTCGCATTACCAAGCAGGTTTCACTTGAAGGATGTCGAACATCCCTATAGCATTTTGGGAATTGAGATTATGGGTACCTTGTTGGTCATGATGTCGGGGAGCGCTGGATTCACCTGCAGTGGCGGAGCTCTTAACTTTTTTTAATCGAGGTTGAAAATCATGCGATTGACTATCACCTGTGCCGCATTATTTTTTCTGCTGGCATGCACGGCAAATGACGATTCGGGGAGTACTATGGACGTGAAAACAATAGATCTATCAGGTTTTTCTTCTGAGAAGCCGGCTGATCCCCTTCATCTACTCTTTATTCACCATTCCTGCGGGGGACAGCTCCTGGCAGATAATGGGGAAGAAAACGGCGATAACTGCATTTATAGAACTCATCCCAATGGAGGAGGATTACGACAGCTTCTCGAAAAGAATAACTATATCGTTCATGAAGCTTCCTATACCTCTCTTATTGGCGACAAAACAGACATCTGCCATTGGAACCAAAAATTCAAAACGCAGATGGAAAAGATATTGAAGTGCAACAATCAGGATCAGTTTTTCAGCGATGACACAAAGAACAAGATCGTCATGTTCAAATCCTGTTATCCGAACAATTGGATAGAAGCAGACGGTATCGAGCCCGGGAACCCGGACTCCTGTGGCCAGACAACGGCTAATTTCAAGGCTTCTTACCGCTCTTTGCTGCAGTATTTCGAAAAGCAGCCGGACACGTTGTTCGTCGTTCTGACTGCACCGCCTCTGGCAGAACCAAAAACGTCCATCAAAACGTTCCTCAAGGATGTTTTAAAGAGAGACGATGCCGCTGGAAAGGTCGGTGTGCGGGCCAGGAGCTTCAATAATTGGCTCAAAGACAATGAGAACGGCTGGCTTAAAGATTATAAATTGAAGAATGTCGTTGTTTACGATTATTATGATGTCCTGACCGATCATGGGAAATCAAACTGGTCCATGTATCCCACAGGTAATGGGAGAGACAGCCACCCCAGCAGCGAAGGTAATGCAAAGGCAGCAAAAGATCTAGCACCGTTTATCAATAAGGCTGTCCAAAGGATGGGTTTATAGTTTAATGCTCACTGTCCGAAGGGCTGAGGATAGCGATCTACTGCAATGGGATACCTTTGTACAGTCACACAAGGATGGTGGCCCTTACCATCTGTTTGCGTGGAAGATGGCTGTTGAGAACGCATACTATCATGAGCCTTATTATTTGATGGCAGAAGATAGTGGGGGCCGGATCCAAGGTATCCTTCCTCTTATCTATATGAAGGTGCCTTTTCTGAAGAGGGTATTCGTATCCCTTCCATTCTGTGATTACGGAGGTATCCTGGCTCAGAGCGCCGAAGCCTCGGATAGTCTTCTGAGTAAGGCTTCTGACTTGGCAATAACCCATAAAGCCGAACTGGATATTCGCTGTAAGTATAGTGAATCCGCTCTTCAGAACTCACCTTCTTTTAACGTAACCACTTATAAATCAAGAATGCTTCTCGATCTTCCGGAATCACCCGATGCACTCTGGAAAACTTTTAAATCCAAGCTGAGAAGTCAGATTAAAAAGCCTCAAAAAGAAGGTTTGAGATTCGAGATCGGCTCAACAGAAAAGATAGATCAATTCTATAGGGTGTTTACCAGGAATATGCGTGATCTTGGATCGCCGGTGCATGCGAGGAAATGGATTGAATCAGTGGTCAATGCCTTTGAAGGCAAGGGGCATGTGGGCATAGTGTATAAAGAGAATTTTCCCATAGCAGCAGGAATCGTCCTGAATTGCAGAGATACTGTCTCAATTCCTTGGGCCTCGACTCTCAGGGATTACAATCATTTTAGCCCCAACATGCTCCTGTACTGGGGCTTTCTGGAATACGCATGCAACAATGGCTTTAAAAGTTTTGATTTCGGGCGGTCTACCCCGGATGAGGGAACATACAGATTCAAAGAGCAGTGGGGGGCAAAGCCGCAGCCATTGTTCTGGTATATGAAAGGGGCAAATAATCACGCTCAACCTCAATCCGTTTCATCCAACGGCAGGGCAAGAAGAATGATCGAAAAGGCATGGTCACAGCTTCCTCAGGCGATAACAAATATAATCGGACCGGTAGTAAGAAGGTTCATCTCTCTATAATCCCTTATTCCGGTAATCTATAGGAACTCATGAATCCTTTTTTCTGGTACCCCCCTGCAGAAACACGGATACGCCCGTCGTCATTTATGGTTGCCTTACTCGGGAAAAGAAATAGATTTGAGAAGGAGCTATGCTCTTACCTTGGTATAGAATCCTGCGTACTTGCCAACAGCGGTAGGGCATCGATTACGCTACTTCTTCGTGCATTGAAGGCAACTGCTGGAACCTGTTACCGGGATGAAGTACTGATTCCGGCTTATACCTGCTATTCGGTGGCAGCTTCTGTTGTTCGATCAGGGCTAAAAATAAGGGTATATGATATCAAATCCGATGATTTGGGTCCTGATATTATTTCTGTAAAGCGTGAGGCTAGTAAAAAAACACTTGCTATTGTTGTACAGCATCTCTTTGGTATTCCGTCTTTGATGGAAGAAATGAAGGAAATTGCAGAGGGGGTTCATTCAACTATCATCGAGGATGCAGCTCAAGCACTTGGAGGGATTCTAAAAGGGCATTACTTGGGTACAATAGGCGATTTCGGATTCTTTAGTTTTGGAAGAGGAAAACCCTTGCCACTTGGATATGGTGGTGCTTTTATTGCGAGAAATAAGGAAATATTACATAGCATCACTCTACCGGAAGCCGAAAAAGGATATGAGAGGTTATTGACAAGCTTAGCGATCCAGTTTTTATCCTATAAAAGGTTTTATGGCATTATGGAAACACTCCCTTTAGGCCTAGGGAAAACTATTTTTAGTCCTGATTTTAACATCTCCTCAATGCCACAGATGATTGATAGGCTTGGTTCAAATGCAATACATGAATTAAATCAATCAAATATGCACAAACGTATAATTAGTGATATTTATTCCAAAATTCTGCATGATTGTGGTACCGTTCCTATTCCGGATGGAGCTTACCCAACCTATACCAGATTTCCTCTTATGGTGGGCACAGGAGTAATCCCCAATAATCTTAGAAAGCTTGGGGTAAGGCGGATGTACCCTAATGCATTAGTTAATGAGCCAGATATAAGACAATTCTTTGCAGACCAGACAACGATAACACCTGGCGCAGCCCTTGTGGCAGAAAGACTCATCACTCTTCCAACTCATAGCGGAATATCAGAAGATGTTGCAGAGGAAATAGCCTGCAAGGTTAAGGATACATTCAAATGCAAGTAGCAGAAGCAAGGGAAATATTGTGTGCAAGGTATAGACAAGTAATGCTTTGGTTTATTCTGACAATCGTCTTTATTGCCTGCTACTATCCGACATTCCAGTGGCTGGATTTTAAGTATTCCGGAGACGAATCATATTTTTCGCATGGATATCTGATACCTTTCGTATCTGCTTATCTTATCTATCTGAAAAGGGACGAGCTTGCTCATACAGTCTTGAGCAGCAGCTCTTCGGGTTTGCTTATCATCTTGCTTGCCATTTCAGCTCATGTCTTTGGCGTCCTCGGCTATATAAATTTCATTTCCGCTTTTTCCATGATACTCTTTCTTGCCGGCTGCTCGCTCTACCTGCTTGGATCCGCAGTGACCAGAATAATTGCCTTTCCCCTTTCTTATCTCGTTTTCATGTGCCCTGTGCCTGATAATTTTATTAATCTCATAGCTCTGCCTTCAAAATCGATTTCCACCACGATTGCTTTAAAAATTATGGATGTTATCGGAATCCCCTATATTCAGGAAGGATTCAGGATTGTTCTTATTCATTCGACATATATCGTAGGGGCACCTTGCAACGGCATGCGCTCGATCATTTCCTTTCTGGCGCTAGGCGCATTGTTCGTCACCATGACCAGGGCGTCGTTCTGGAAAAAATCCCTGTTTCTGGCAGCGATACCTCCGGTTGCAATCGCACTCAACGGTGTCAGAATAGCAATACTCCTCCTGATAGCGCACAAATACGGACAGGCGGCGGCGTCGCCTGAAAGTTACCTCCATGACGGTTCAGGGCTCGTTGTCTTCGTGATAGGATTCATCCTTATGATAGTGGTAAACAGGTTCATGCATGAAGATAAAAAATCATAATTTCTTGATTGTAATTATCGTCACAGTCATAGCTGCCGGTATCGTGCACACGGTCAAGACCATGGAGCCATTGAAGAACGAACGGCTTTTTGAGTTCCCAATAGTCATTGGTCAATGGCACGGCCAAGATATACCTATGACCGAATATGTGTATCAAGCACTCGGGACCAGGTATGTTTTTCTCAGAAATTATTATTCATCTACATATCCAAATTTGGTCAATCTATCTGTTGTATGGTCTGACGATACTCATTTAAGTGCCTTTCATGCCCCGGAAGAATGCCTTGGAGGAGTCGGTAACACTGTTAAAGAGATGGGAACACTAAAGGTGATGCTTGATAAGGAATATGAGATCGGCAAGTTAGTTTCTGAACTCAACGGGAAAATGAATGTCGTACTGTACTATTACGATGTAAGTGGACACATAACGCTCAGCCAAAAAGATATCCGTCTGAGGGTGCTTGCAAAGCGGATAAGGTTACAGAGGGCAAATGCCTCGTTTGTAAGGATTATGGCCCCCGTCAACCAAAGCGAGGAAGAAACCACGAATGTCTTGAATGCTTTTTTAAGAGATATTCATCCAGTTTTAACAAGTTATATCAATGTTAAATTGAGGTAAAGATGTCAATATGATTACACATGCCTTATTCTGGTCATCAGGATTTTATATATTCTATGCCTATGCAGGCTATCCTTTGCTACTAAAGATCCTTTCTTGCTTTTTTGGTAGTCCAGTAAGAAAAGAGCATTTCACCCCGTCTGTCTCTTTAATCATTTCAGCCTATAACGAAGAAAATGTGATCGCGGATAAGCTTGATAACTCGCTAGCGCTGGATTATCCTAGCAAACATCTGGAGATCATAGTTCTATCGGATGGATCCTCGGATAGGACCGAGGAAATTGCTGGTAATTACTCACCTTCAGGCGTCAAGACTTTAAGGGTAGAGGGTAGGTTAGGCAAGACCTCTTGTTTGAACAGGGCGGTTCCGGTAGCAAAAGGGGAGATAATTATATTCTCGGATGCCAACTCGGTGTATGAAAAGAATGCAATACGTGAAATAGTTGCAAATTTTGCTGACAATACAGTAGGTTGTGTAACCGGTTATACAAGATACATTTCTAGTGCAGATAACAACATCGACGAGTCTGTCAGCCACTATACACAAGTAGAGAGAATAACAAAGAGTCTGGAAAGCAAGATCGGGTCGTGCGTCGGTGCTGACGGGGCCATCTTTGCTATCAGAAAGGAACTTTACCAGCCATTGAAGGCTACAGATATCAATGATTTTGTTATTCCTTTGATGGTGGTGAGGAAGGGATACCGGACCGTACTGGAGGAAAACGCTTGGTGTTCTGAGGAAACAGCTAAAGATTTCAAAGGTGAATTCTCAAGGCAGGTGAGGATAACAAATCGTACACTACGAGCTATCTTTAATAACAAAGATTTACTGAATATTTTTGTTTATAAGCTGTTTTCCTACGAGCTTTTTTCGCATAAGCTCGCCAAGTTTCTTGTCCCCTTGTTCCTGACTGTCGTTTTTCTTGCCAATCTAATACTGGCCAAGGGGAAATGGTTGTATAAGTGCTTCATTGCAATGCAGGCAATATTCTATATCATTGCGGCTTTCAGGGGGGGATCTACGCCCGGGCCTTTTGAAAGCCTGAGGTCTGCCTGCCGAACTTTTGTAATAGTTAACGCAGCAATCCTCAAAGGATGGATTACCTATATAAGAGGTGAGGATTTCACGACCTGGAAGTCGAGCCGATCGAAATATGAATCGGTCAATGAAATATAGAAAAAAATTCAGATGAAACCTATTTTTGATAAAATGAGATCTTTATATTACGTTCTTTTGAATAAAAAGAAGGAGAGTTTCATCCGGAGCTTGGTAAATACTGGGCTTGAATTAGGTAATAATGTCGATATTGTCAGCTCATTCTTCTTTGATCCTCCTCATTGCTTCCTTATATCTATTGGTGATAACTGCACGATATGTCCTAATGTTCGCTTAATTGCGCATGATGCAAGTACAAAAAAGATTCTAGGATACACGAAGATCGGAAGGATTATTATTAAAGAAAACTGCTTCCTGGGAGATTCCGTTATTGTTTTGCCCGGTGTAACCATAGGGCCATACTCAATCATAGGTGCCGGGTCAATAGTTACTCATGATGTTCCCTCTCATACAGTAGCTGCAGGAAATCCAGCTCGTGTAATTTCTACACTGGACAATTATATTCAAAAGATAGAGGTCTTACGGGATGGGAAAAATGATTTTACAGAGAAATACTTTATTCAGAACCTTGATGATAGTAAGCGCAAAGAGATAATTCAGTCAATCGGAGATACTATTGGTTTTATTTTATGATTGATTGCAATAAAAATGAGTCCTTTTATCTAGAGCCTTGATAAATGGATACTAAGCAATCTCTGAAATAATTGGTGATGAAAGGTTACATTGTATATTATAAGAAGTAGATATTGCTAAGGTTTAAATATGACAAAAAATATTATTAAAAACACTATCATTGATATTGCGCTATTTGTTTTATTGTTTATTCCGAAATCTAAACTACAAAAGCTACGTAGAAAGCTATCTATTAGGAAATTAGCAAGGATTGATGGCCCTGCGGCAGGAGTAGAGTATGCCAGGGATTGTGGCGTTGATATAGGCGAAGACTGTCGTATTTATTCGGCAGATTTCGGTCCAGAACCTTTTTTAATTAAACTTGGCAACAATGTATTGGTTTCAGGAAACGTGCAATTTATCACCCATGATGGAGGAGTCAACATCTTCAGAAAAGAGTATCCAAATATAATAGGGAATTATGGAAAAATAAAAATAGGAAATAACTGTTTTATCGGGTTTGGTGCAATCATACTACCCAACGTCGAGATAGGCGACAATTCAATAATTTGTGCTGGTGCTGTTGTTGCTGATAGCTTTCCTGCAGACTCCATTATAATGGGAAATCCTGCAAAAATAATATTTAAAACAAGTATATATAAAAAATTAAAAATGACGAGCAAAAATACCCTTACCAACAATGAGTGTTCTTTCCCGATTTTCGATTCGCTCCCTTATGAAATCAGGAGAAAATATATTCTTGAAAAAATTGGCGATATTCCCATCAGAAAGCCTCATAAAACAAAGGGTAAACAATAAAGTAGGAGATCATTGTATAATATTTATGTCATGATATCTTCATCTAAACCTGATTTAACTAAATTGTGCATATTCTATAAAGAGATGAACCGATAGGTTCTGTAATATGAAAGAGCATCCTCTTCGGAAAAGGGTGATCAATGCATTTCTTTGGTTGAGCACCGGTACAATATTCATTCAGGCAATATCGTGGGTATCCACTATAATTGTTATCCGATTGCTGACCCCGTCAGATTATGGGTTGATGGCAATGGCTTTACCTATAATATTTTTTATTCAGATGCTGAGTTCATGGGGATTCGGTATGGCATTAGTTCAAGACAAGAATCTTAATGACACCCAAATCAGGGGACTTTTGGGCTTCATTATCGTGGTTTTCCTTAGCTCATTTGTAATTATAAACCTAACTGCACCACTCATTGCATCTTTCTTTCATGAAATAAAACTCATTTCTCTTCTTCAATTGCTAAGTATTAACCTTATCTTAATGATTTTTTATGTAATCCCAGATGCAATGTTTTTCCGTGAAATGGATTTTCGCACAAAAACAAAGGTTGAAATTTCAAGCAGATTGGTAGCTTCCATTGTGGCACCAGTTTGCGCGTTTAATTCTATGGGAGTATGGTCGCTAGCAATAGCAGAGATCTGCCTTCATATCACAAGATCAATTCATTTTAATCTCGCTTTCC
The DNA here is from genome assembly GCA_002448235.1 of Syntrophaceae bacterium UBA6087. Lineage (GTDB taxonomy): Bacteria > Desulfobacterota > Desulfomonilia > UBA1062 > UBA1062 > Phosphitivorax. The sequence goes on along the minus strand of DIXF01000012.1, from coordinate 69,343 downwards.
AAAGGTGGTATATACCGAGCTTTCGCTTCAAAGAGTGCAAGCATCTAATTAAATATGGATTAACAATAACAGGGACTAATGTGTTTACCTATATCTTCAATCAAGCGGACAAAATAATTGTTGGAAGAGTTCTCGGAAAGGACCTGCTTGGTTTATATTCCGTTTCTTTTAATCTTGCTCTCATACCAAAAGAAAAGATCATTCCGATTGTTACTCAACTATCATTTAGTACCTATTCTAAGATACAAGATAACGCTGAAAGAATTAGATCAAGTTTGTTGATGACAATTGAGGCAATTTCCTTTGTTGCTTTCCCTCTGTTCTGGGGTATGGCCAGCATAGCTAACGAAGCAATACCTCTTATCCTTGGGCCAAATTGGATAAAAGCAACGATACCCTTTCAATACTTATGCATTATTATACCACTCTTGTCTATCAGTCCTATCTATCCTTCGGTGTTAAACGCCATAGGGCGACAAGAAGTAGTATTTGTCAATAGCATTATTGAGGCCTTGATAATGACGCTGGCAATATTGCTCGGTGTAAGATTCGGATTGATAGGTGTATGTATTACATGGATATATTTTTTCCCTATTACATTTTTTGTCATTAGTCAAAGGTCGCTTAACAGTATACAATTGGGATTGTTGGATCTGCTTGCAAAGTTCAAATTTCCGGTATTAGCCAGCCTTACTATGGCTTTGTCTATTGGTATTATAAAAAAGTTGTTAGCGGCTTATACCGATCCATCTTTATTATTGATCTTAGTAGTCTTAGTGGGTGTTATCATTTACACTCTTCTGGTTTTTATGTTTAAAAAAGATTTTCTTTTGGATATGAAATTTATTTTTAGGAAATAATCAAAATTATAGTTTGCATTTCTTAATTTTATGCCCGCTATAAACTTCACACAGTTTTCAAAGTTCAAATGCACATTTTATGAAGCGTGTATCAAGAATAGGTTTGAATGATTGTGCAATAAATAGAATGGATAATATTATATTGTTTAATAAAACCAACACATCACTCAAAGAGAAAAGCTATGTGTCTACATATACGCTCTCTTTTTACGCTTTTCTTTTGGTGACATTTATTTTAATAGCAAGACCACAGGATGTTTATCCGTCAATTCAATTATTCAGGCCTGTATTATTTTTTTCACTAATTAATCTTATACTAGTATGTGCCCAAGGGATGAATCCAATAACGATTCAGTTAAAACAATCTATAAGCAGGAAATATGTATATCTCTATGGGCTTATGCTGCTCGGCATACCATTTGCAATATACAGAAGAGGGGCATTTGAATTTGCGGTATTCCAATATAGTATCAACATACTTTACATGGGGCTATTCATACTTCATGTCAATTCATATAAGAGATTGAGAGCATTACTTTTTACTCTAGTTTTCTCAGTTCTCTTTTTCGGAATGGCAAGTCAGTCATTAGGAGGAATTGAAGCGGGTCGATATAGCTTTGGTGAAATGTTCGATCCAAACGATTTGGCATATGTATTTGTATCGTTAATGCCATTTTCAGTAATATTTATTTTGGAGAGAGGAAATACTGCTTTTAAAATTATGGCCATGCTCACCATAGGCATTTCTATAAAGTTAATTTTATCAACCGGTTCGAGAGGTGGGTTCATTGGCCTTATCATAATCCTTGGGCTTTTCTTCGTAACAAAACTAAGCCCTTTTACGAGACCGATTAAATTTATCTTATGCATCAGCATCCTGTTTATTACTATCGCTAACAAAGAAATGATATTTAATGAACGTATCTCATCTCTAATGAATATCGGAAAAGATTATAATATTACAGATGAAGAAGGGCGTCTAAAATTATGGGGAAAGGGTGTGGAATTTGCTATTAAAAGGCCATTCACCGGTATAGGGGCCCAGTGTTTCCCAGCTGCTATTGGTCTTAACAGAAAACAGATGAGCGGACAAGAAAGGTGGCAAGCTATTCATAACTCTTACTTAGAAATTGCCTCGGAACTGGGGTTGATAGCCTTTGTGATTTTTATACTCATGATAAAAGAATCGTTCAAAGTCTTTAAAATGATCCGAAAAATTGATAATAACATTATTAATGCAAAAGAAATCAAGATGATAGCATCAGTTACTCTAATAGCTTTTATCGGTCATCTTGTCACTGCTTTGTTTCTATCCCAAGGATATTCAATACTTTTTACCCTGTTTTTTGCTCTTACAACCGTATTAAACATTTTATTGGCAATGGATGTTATGGCTCCTTCAAGTACTAGAACGACTGTTTAAAGAACACTTTAATTACAGGAGAAGTTAATACCAATGATTAGTAATATTAATATGGTGCTGAGAAAGATGCTGATTACAATATGTAATTTTCAAAAAACAGCCTACCACCACTATGGTAAAAACCATTTAAGCATATTGAAATTAATCTATTATAGTTTCATTCGAATAAATACATTTTATGTTTATGAAAATGATCTTACTAGAGCACTGCCTCCGCATAACCTAGATGAATACTATAGAATAGAAAGGCCTAGTCTGGAAAAGCTAAATAGAATCAGGCATGGGATGAATTTGCCAAGAGAATTCTACTACGATCAGATATATAAATTAAGGACATTTTACCTTGTGCTTAAGAGTAACGAGTTGGCCAAGATATATTGGGTATTGTTTAAAGGGGATTTCAACAGATTCCTGGTCCTTACCGATGGAGTGGCTGAATTGAATTACAATACTACTCTCGCTAAGTTTAGAGGCGACCAGCTTATGGCTAAAATGATGGCTTATATCTCTCTCGATCTTCAAAAACAAGGGTTCAGAAAAGCAGTAGGCGTTATCAACGAATTCAATTATCCTGCAATCAAGTCAATTGAAAAAGCAGGTTTTAAGAGAGTTGCTACTATAAAATCATTAGGTCCGTTCAATAGGAGAATGAAAATCTAGAAAATGATAAAAATTGCCTATATATTCACACCAATTGAATTTGGTGGTGCAGAAAGGGTAAACCTTCAATTTTTAAAAAACGTTGATAGGCAGCTGTTTGCGATAAATCCAATCCTCTTTGTTCGTCCATGGGAGGATGATAATCTTACTATGAGGCTTATCAAAGATGCAGATTACTCCATCTCTGAAATCCCTGTAGCTCTCAGACCACGGAGCAAAGGGAAAGATTTCCATCGATTAACAAGATGTTTTATGCATATGTACCGAATCCTTTCAATGGGAAAATTCGACCTTGTACACACCCATGGCTATATGGCTGATATCATTTGTGTGCCAATTTGCAGGATTTTAAAAATCCCTCAAATATGTACATGTCATGGATACATATCCAATGATAGAAATCTTAAGTTATATAACAATCTGGATAAATTTATGATTCGATTCTGTAAGAGGATCATTACTGTATCCCACGAGATCCAAAATGAATTGGTAAAAAGCGGGATAGCTGAATCAAAGATTATTGTGATTCAAAATGCTGTAAAGATTGCATATAATGAAGGAACGTCTACTGCGCTGAGGGATAATAAACGTAGACTACTATCTATAAAGGATGAGTTCGTTATGGGTTACGTAGGTAGGTTGAGTGAGGAAAAAGGCGTACAATTCTTGATCGAAGCAGGGTCAGTACTTAAGGAACGCATAAAGTCTTTTAAGATCATGATTATCGGTGATGGTCCTAGAAAGAAATATTTGGAGAATATGGTACGAGAAAAGGGTCTAGAACAAGAAATTATATTTACTGGCTTTCAAGCTAACATTGAAGATTATCTACCAGCTCTCGATGTTTTCGTCCTGCCTTCCTTAACAGAGGGGACCCCTATGGCCCTCCTTGAAGCGATGTCTATGAAAATCCCTATAGTCGCTACTGCAGTAGGTGGGGTTCCCAAGGTAATAAAACATGGGATCAATGGATTGTTAGTAACGCCCTGTGATTATAAAGAAATCAGTGAAGCGATTTTATTGATAAAGAATGATCCTTCTTTAAAAGATAGGCTAATAATAGAAGCATATAAAACAATAGAGAAGAGTTTTAACATAGATGAGTGGTGCAAAAAGATTGAAAAGGAATATTCGCAGTTATAATAAATTTATCTAAGAGGTGGATCCCTATGCTATTGTTGTACCTATTTCTTGTCTCCTTAATAATATATTTACTGTTGGCAACCGTATATCTGTTAGTATTGGCTATTGCATATTTCGTTGTTCCGGAACCTAAGAGTAATAAATCAGGTGTGTTAAACAGATTCGCTTTACTAGTGCCAGCTCATAATGAAGAGCTTCTCATTGCACGCTTATGCGATAGCCTCTTGAAAATTGATTATCCCCAAGGGCATTTTCAAATATACATTGTAGCAGATAACTGTACAGATAATACTGCCAAAATATCCAGATTTTTTCCCATACAAGTTCTTGAACGCAAGGATAGAATTCATACAGGTAAGGGATATGCCATTGAATGGGCACTTAGACAAATCTCGCTTAGCAATTTTGATGCTGTCCTTATTCTAGATGCGGATAATGTAGTTGACCCATTGATTATTAAAGAACTGAACCAAAAGATTAACCAGGGTGAATTGGCAATCCAGTGCCATAATGCTGTAGGGAATAGTAATGACAGCTGGTTTACTCAATTACTTTATGTTTCAAGAACTATTGGTAATGCACTTTATCATCATTCAAAGTACAAATTAGGACTTTCTTCATATTTAATGGGAAATGGTATTTGTTTTACAACTAAATTGCTAGAAAGTAAGAATTGGACAGCCTTTACTGTTGGTGAGGACTGGGAGTATTATACTCAATTGATTGCAGATAGGATAATAATAAGTTTTGCAATTAACGCAAAGGTATTTCACCAGGAATCCCGTTCATTGAAGCAGGCTACCACCCAAAGACTGCGTTGGTCGAGTGGGAGGTTCTTAGTTCTGAAGAATTATGGGTTAAAGCTTTTCTGGGATGGGCTTAAAAGACGTGATTTTATTACCCTGGATGCTTCACTGCCTTTGATTTTTCCAAATTACTCTCTTCAAATCAATCTAACTTTCCTTGCATTATTGCTGTCACTATTTCTCCGTAGATCATATGTGAAGAGTGTACTTTTAATAGTTAGTTCTATCCTTTTAATAGGGCAGTTCGCATTATTCTTGATTGGGATATGCTTAACAAAATCATATAAAAAATCGTTTGTTGCAATACTTCACGCGCCTTTCTTTTTAGCATGGAAAGCTATTATTGATATCCTGAGCTTCACAGGACTTTATCGAGAAAAGAAATGGATAAGGACAGAACGACACATATCCTAGCAAAAACTGATTGAATTAATAGCATACTGAAGAAGGGAAGGTTTCTTAGATTCATTGATAGAAGGCGATAATAATGAAAAATGAAGAATCATTCCAAGTAGTAAAATATAGTAAAATATATCTTGAAGATGTAAAGGAACTTTGGAAAGAAATATATGATTCAGAACAAATGGGCAACAGAGAACTCCTGTTCACATGGCTAACTGAACACAACCCATGCATAGAAGATGATAGTCCATATTATTTATTATTAGAGAAAAATAAGGTTATCGGAATGGTTGGTTATATGCCTTTGGATTTTACCATCCAAGGGAAAGCTAAACGTGGATACATGTCGCATGATACCTATTTAGCAAAGCAATATAGGGGTAAGGGCCTTGGAAAGATTCTTCTTCAAGGGATTAAGGGTCAATCGAGTGGCCTAGCTGGAGCAATATGGTTCAATGAACATAATCATTATCTGTATTTGAAGAGTGGCTGGAAGGATGTTCAAGGATTTAATCCATTCTTGAAGATATTTGATCCATATCCTTTCATTAAGCGGAAATCGGCGAACAATATGTTGTCTACTATCCTTTCAAGGTTAATAAAAATAGGACTATGCATTTTGAATATTCCGCTTAATATATTAAAGTTTTATACTTTCAAAGATATTAAAATAGTTGAAGTCAACAAATTCGGCGAAGACATCCATGCTTTTTTTAATTCAATATCAAATCATTTTGGAATCATAGTTACAAGAGACCAAAAATACCTTAACTGGAAATTCATTTCAAAGCCTTTTAATAAGTATAAGAAATTTATAGCTTATGACGCAGATGGCATTCTGTCTGGGTATGTTGTTATGAAAAAGGATAATCATAATGGTTACGTCAGGGGGACAATACTTGATATTTTGGTTGATCCATCAAAGCCGAAAGTATTTCAGGCTTTAATATGCAAATGTATTGAATACCTTAATAAATTTAAATCTTCACATATTGAAATCATGTGTACGTATCCTCTATTTATTAGAGAAATTAAAAAATTAGGATTTATAAGGTCAAAAACTACACAGCCGTTTATGGTTTCAAATTGGGAAAAGCAATACTCGACGGGATACATTTCTAATATTCAGAATTGGTATCTCACCTATAGCGAGGCGGACGGTGATGCATGGGAAGCAGATTTATTCGAAGAGTAGAGATAGCTCTATTTACTAGAAGCGATCCTTAAACTCTTAAGAATTAATAATTGGAGTTTCTAAACAACAAATGAAAATGTCTGATGAAAAAATAGTGGTTGCATTTGTATCATGGACACTTATTGGTATGGGTGGATCTGAACATGTTGTATATGACATTGCAAGGAAGCTTGATCGGAAACATTTCTCAGTTATTATTATAAGTTTTGAAGATGGCCCTGTTCGGTATTTATATGAAGAGATAGGAATAAAGGTCCATGTTTTGTTAAAAAAGAAAAAAAATGATATAAATTTTTATCAACGATTCAGGAAAATTTTAAACAAAGAAAAAATTGACATTATAAACGCTCATCATTATTACCCTTTTATCTATTCTTTTATCGCAACAATTGGAACATCGATAAAGCTTATTTATACTGAACATTCTCGATGGCAACTGGAACAGCTTCCAATAGCCAAGAAGATACTAAATATTATTATGCTTAGAAAATCTGATGCTCTCGTTGCAATATCTAAGCAAATTGAGGATTATTATTTACACAGATTAAGAATAAACCCTATAAAAATATGTCAGATTTCCAATGGCGTAGATTTAGATATTTATAAGAAAAAAGTAGAGAGCAAAATTAAACAAGATATTGGATTGCAGTTACATGAGAAAACAATTGGTATGGTTGCAAACCTAAGACCTGAAAAAAATCACAAACTCCTTATTTCAGCTTTCGTAAATGTGGTGAAGGTGATGAAGGATGTAAGGCTAATCTTAATTGGGTTAGACTGCATGAATGGAGAGATTCAAAGTTTTGCTAATCAAACGAGCGTATCTGATAAAATTCATTTTCTTGGCCAACGAGAGGATATCCCAGAGTTACTTAGTATCCTTGATATAATTTGTTTGCCTTCCCAATATGAAGGCCTTCCCCTAACGATATTGGAAGGGATGGCTTGTGGTGTGCCGGTAGTAGGTTCCGATGTGCTAGGAATAAGCGAAGTAGTTGAACATGATGTAAACGGTCTTCTTTTTCCTCTCAATGATGAAAGAAAGTTGACTGATACATTACTCCTGGTTTTAAATGATAGCAAATTGAGAGATCGTTTCTCTAAGGATGGCAGGTTATTTGTCATTCAAAACTATTCTCTCGACAAAAAGGTGGGGGAATACGAGCGTCTATTCAGATCGATCTTCTATGGCCAGTATTTCTTATCTTCTTAAAAGAATAGGTGCCTTCATATGCTATCAAAAAAAATGCTAAAAAATATATTAGGGTTTGTTTTAAAACGTACTTATTTTGAATATTGTTTGCCTCGAAATGCTAATCTTATTCTTTTGTATCACAGAGTATTACCATCCCTTCCCAGTGGTTTTTATGAACCGGGTTTAGTAGTCCGGGCATCTACCCTAGCAATGCACCTGGAACAGGTTAGAAAATTATATGAGATTGTACCCTTACTGACACTTACGCAGAATATGAACAAGAAAAATGGATTATGTGCTATTACTTTTGATGATGGTTGGATTGACACCTATGAAATTGCTTTTCCAATTCTTAAAAGATTAAAAGTGCCTGCAACTGTATTTTTGTCCACAGGGTTGATTGGTAAAAAAAATCCTTTTTGGTTTGATAATCTGATTACTCTTGCAAATGTTATGATCGAAAAGAAAAGTCAGTCTGATTTTATTCAATACTTTAATAGGTTATTCCCTAGTTGGAATCCCGAAACTCTTACAAATAATTGTATTGGTAGCTTGATAGCTCATATGAAAAGTCTACCCTCAAACTCCTTAGAAGGAATTATCTCTGCAGCTTATTGCATAATGGGAATAAAGAATGGCCATGCCCAAGCAATCATTTCATGGGAACATATAAGTGAAATGGAACGGTCTGGAATAACCTTTGCTCCACATGGGTCAAATCACTTCATACTACCTACACTCAATCGCGACGTGAAAAGAGAAGAGATCTTAACTCCTCTCCAAATGCTTTATGAAAAGGGGGTACATGCTATACCTATTTTCAGTTATCCAAATGGAACCTGGGATGAAGAATCAATGACACTAGTGGCCAAGGGCGGATACGAAGGAGCTGTTACAACGCGACTAGGTTATGTAGGAAAGAGAACTAATCCATTTCTGCTAAATAGAATTGATATACATGAATCCAGTAGCAACACACATTCGATGTTTTGGTTTAGAATATTTCAGTCAATTATTGCAGGCCAAGAGAGTGGTCTTAAAGCTTCTCTAAATCGTACATAGGAATATAATATTCAATACCGATTACACTTTTGAAATTATTATTACTTTATTATGCAACGAGGAAAACCTACCATAGATTGTTTTCAGGGTGAATTGAGACATAATATCAGTAAGTTATTAAATAACCATATAATTAAGGAAATATAAAATGATATTAAGCATATTTAATTTAAAATGAGAATTTGTTGACTAAAATGATTAGAATCCAGTTATAACAAGCAAAGTAGTCTGTTTACACATGGTGCACATAAATTGAATGATTAGTTGGCATGTAGGTTGCTTATATTTAAAAGTGATAAGTATGTTTAGGAGGATAAAAGAATGAAAAAATCTAAAAATATAATGAGTGTAATTTTATTAAGCCTTATAATTTTAACTTTCAGCGGGGTTGCTAATGCTGGGATTGATTTGCCACAAAAAACAACATTTAATTGCAATACATGGACAGAGAATTATCCATCAATTATAAAACCAAATTGTGATGGTTTGGAAGCAATAATGTGGAGTAATACAAATCTTCATAATCAGATAACCTCTTCTGCTAATTATAGTGCTGGTAATGGGGGTAACGGGTGGAGAGTTTGGTTAAATGATGGTAATAATAATAATTCGGATGTCTATGGTTTTGTATTCAATACCCCTCAGAAGGAAATTTGGTGCAGATTTTATATACGATATCAGATAGGTTTTGCGTGGCAAGGTGGATCTCCATATTACCATAAAGTTGTATATTTATATAGTTCTTCAGGGGCAAATGGCGGTTTTGAATGGGGGCATACGGGAGGTTCGGGCCGTGTAAATGCTTGGTCGAATTACGATTCAACTATACCTACAAGTTCAGGCAATGTTTGGGAATCACTATTCCCGAATGGTAAGTCCGATGGTTCTTGGCATTGTTGGGAATTTCATGCTAAGATGGACACAAACTCATCCAATGGTGTCGGGGAGCTTTGGATTGATGGAGTAAAACAAGTATCTAGTTCAACTATGAATTGGAGCGGTGGTAATGCCACAGTAAGATCTCAGGGATGGACAAAATTCGGTTTGTCAATTAACCAACACTCACCAGCAAATACTGTTGGAATAGGTTCACCTGCTTATGTCGATTTTGATGATATTGCAATCAACAATACCGGATATATTGGACCATTATTTAGCACGATAGGATCTACTCCTGCTGACAATAAAGCCCCAGCCATTCCTTCAAGTGTAGAGGTTACTATTAAACCCTAATCGAGGGCTATATGCAGAACATTATGGGAATATGTCTGATCAGATTGTGTGCTATCAGATGTTTGAGCCTGAACTATGTAATTGATCCATTTAGCTTGAGAGAGTTTATAGTGACCGACTCCTAGAGAAGTGGCACCGCAAATTCGGACAGGTCTATAAGTGGGTCTTGCTCAAAAGCGACTGATGAAATACGGTCAAAGAAAGGAGCAAGAGCATGAAGAGGAAGCGACGGAATCACTCAGCAAGTTTCAAGGCGAAAGTGGCATTAGCAGCAATCAGGGGGGATAAAACGCTCGTAGAGTTAGCTGAGCAGTTTGATGTACACCCCAACCAGATATCGGACTGGAAGCAACAGATGCTCGATGGTGCATCTACGGTCTTTGACGGTTCTAAGAAGGACAAGGAGCCGGACTTAAAGGATCTGCACGCCAAGATTGGAGAGCTGACGCTTGAGAATGATTTTTTAGAGCATGCGCTCATCAAAGTGGGTCGATTGAGCGCAAGAAAATGATAAATCCCAGCCACAAAATGCCGGTAGCGAAACAGTGCCGCACCTTGAAGCTACCGCGTTCGAGCGTATATTACCTGCCACGGCCGGCTACGTCTTCCGATCTTGTTCTGATGCGCAAGATTGATGAGCTGCACCTTGATCATCCCTTTGCCGGGGCTAGGATGTTAAGGGATATGCTCAGACGTGAAGGGCATAAGATCGGTCGTCGTCACACAAGCACTCTGATGAAGAAGATGGGCATCCATGCCCTTTACTGTAAGCCCAATACCAGCAAGCGTCACCCTGCTCATAAAGTCTACCCCTTCGGAATGATCGTCGGCTCGAACTCACCGTTGCGGTCCCGGGGAACCTCGATCTCCATCTCCCCGAACTCGCCCTTGAGCGTCTTCTTGTTCTTGCCGTTCCGAGAATTGCCGGTGTTCTTTCCGGCCGGCGACCACTTGGGGTACCCCAAGTGGTGGGTGAGCTCCCCTTGCAGCGCCTTCTCCAAAAGCCTCTTCGTCAAATCCTTGAGAAGCCCGTTCTCGCCAATCAGATCCTCGGGCTTCTCATAGCCCTTCATCAACTCCTCAATCAACTCATCTTTAATGGCCATAACTCCCTCCTATCAGAGTCGTTGGCCATTTACACTAAATTCCAGACACTACCCACGCCTATGACAGCGTCAGTGAAGCCAGAAGAGGATTGGAGCGCTATCTGACTGTTTACAATCATCACAGGCCGCACTCTAAACTTGACAGATCAACCCCGGATGAGATTTATCGGGAGTACCTGCCCGATGCGGCATAATGGGAATGGCAAGACCCACTTATAAATCGCCATTCCCTGTCTCAACAACCGGAGCCACCTCTATGATATCTTGGCTGAATGTCGAACTACTTTGTTAATGCCATCCTTCTTTTCCCCTCTTCAATCATATTTCATGAGTCCCTTTTGAACAAGACCCCCTTATCGAACTGTTCGACTTTCCTGTGTCACTTCTTCGATATATAAAGGTATAATATCTAATTCATGATTTTAAAAAAGCTAGGAGGTAGTTAATGAAAGTAGCTATTGTAGGATGCGGACTGAATTCAGATTATCATATTAAATTTGCAAAAATGTACCCAGGTGCAGAGATCGTTGGTGTTGTTGATAAAGACGAGTTTAAAGGAAGACAGTGCATTGAGAGATACAAGATCCCCCATGCTTATAAACAGATCTCCGATCTCATCCAAAAGGTCAAACCTGATGTAGTGCACATTGTTACTCCTCCCTTTACTCATTTCTCTCTTGCAGCAGAGGTTATAGATGCAGGATGCAATGTACTTATCGAAAAACCAATGACTCTTAATTTAGAAGACGGCAAAAAGCTTTTTGATATGGCTGAAGAAAAAGGTTTACTGATATGTAGCATGCACAACCATTTTTTTGATCCATGTATGATACAGGCTAGGGATCTAATAGAATCAGGCAAGCTAGGAAAGATAATTAATGTAGAAAGCTACTATGGAATCAACTCGCAAATTGATGCCTTCAGGCGATATCCTGCACCCGATGTTCTGCCATGGTTATACAGCCTTCCAGGTGGTGTATTTCATGATTTTATGCCGCATCCTCTATACGTGATGCTTCCTTTCCTAGGTGATTCTATCGATATCAAGGTAATGGAGAAGGCTTTTGGTGAGCTACCACAGAATATCTCAGATGAACTCCGCATCTTGATAAAGGGCGATAAGGCGTTTGGTACCTTGACCTTTTCATTTGCTGCAAAACCTCATTTTCATTTTGTAAGGTTTTATGGGACAAAAATGATGGTTCAGGTCAATTTCGATACGATGACAATGACCATGCATCCTGTTAGCAGTCTTCCCAAAGCTGCTCAAAAAGCTACATATAATTTGAGCGAGAGTTGGCAGCTTGCCATAAACACAATAAAGAATGTATGGAATTTTGGTACTGGTAAACTTAAGCCCTATCAGGGGATGAAGATACTCATTCATAGTTTTTACGATTCTATAAAGTCCAATACTCAACAACCTGTACAAAAACAGGATGCCTTAAAGGTATTGGAAACAATGGACAAGATTTGGCCGAGAATAAAAAACACCGCGTTAAGTTTTGAAACGATCAAGCTTGAAAGTGAGAAAAGGAAGGTCCAGGCCAAATATAAAGTTCTTGTTACAGGTGCAACTGGATTCCTTGGTGTGAAGTTGGTTGAAACACTTGTAAATGAAGGTTATGAAGTTCGGGCTCTTGCACGTAAATTGTCAAACATTGAAAAGCTTAAGAAGTTTCCTGTTGAGATCTTTTATGGTGATGTGGGTAGCATCGATTCTCTGAAACCAGCTTTCGAAGGGATCGATGTCGTTGTGCATGCTGCAGCCGATACTACAGGGCGAGAAGAAGAAAGCGAGACCAATACTATTCGGGGTACGCAGCATGTGATAGACCTTTCAATCCAAAACAATGTAAAAAAATTGGTTTATATTAGTTCCTGTAGTGTATATGGGGTAGCAGATTATGCAGAGAATACGGTTATCAAAGAAGAGTCCCTCCTGGAACGCTTCCCCGAACAAAGGGGGGTATACACATGTGCAAAACTTAAAGCTGAAGAACTGATAAGGAGTGCAATGGAACAAGGTAAAGTACCAATAGTGTGTCTTCGACCGGGTACAATTTTGGGCCCTGGAGGCGATATATTCACACCTATGATGGGGTTCTCATTTGGTGAAATGGTATTTGCAGTTATCGGCAACGAAGGATTTAACCTACCCTTTGTTTTTATAGATAATCTCTGTCATGCAATAAAAACAGTAATAGAAAAAAACAAAGGGGACGGTGAAATATTTAATATTATTGATAAAGGCAACTTAACTAAAGGGGCATATATTGAGAAGTTATTAAAGAAACTGTACCCGGGTGCATCAGTTTCATATATTCCACTTGCTCTGCTATATAAAGTTGTTCAATTCCAAGAGATACTTACAAGCATAATGGGACGAAATCCATTTTTAACAAGGTATCGACTTACCTCATCACAGAGACAGGTTATCTACGATTCATCGAAATTAGAGAGATTGCTAGATTGGGCTCCTCCTTTTACTATAGAGGATGGTATCGATGCAGTTCTAAGGTATGAAAAAAGTAAAATATCCTGATGAAGGTCACTAACCTTCAAAATTAATTTTATTTAAGATAATGGAGATTCGCACATGGATGAGCAGGATATTTCAAAAAAGCAGAGAGTTAAAGATTTTTTCGATGGTGATGCTGATGACTATCTAAAATATAAATACCAAGATAACCAATCTTCTTACATGTACCTTAGACAAAAAGAAGTAATAGAATGTCTAAAGAAATGTATACTGGCAACAGCTAAAAATAAGATTGAGATGCTTGATGCCGGTTGCGGTCCGGGTCTATTGATAGAGGCTCTCCATGAGTATGACATTCATTATAACGGGTTAGATCTCTCTGAGAACATGCTGAAGTTGGCAAAGGGTCATTTTTCACATGCGTATTCAATAGGCACACCTAGATTGATGAGGGCTGATATAGAGAATATTCCCTTAAAGAGTAACTCTTTAGATCTTGTTGTTAGTCTGGGTGTTATCGAATATCTTGAGAAAGATAAGAAAGCACTATCAGAGTTTTACAGAATACTAAAACCCAATGGTTATTTTTTAACTGTGGTGACAAATAAGTACTCATATAATCTCTGTCTCGATAGTATTATAGAAGTTATGAAGAAAATTAGAAGCATTAGGCAATTCATGAGTCTACTAAAGATAAAGTTGAAAATGGGGGAGATTAAGCCTAGGGAATTCGCCATACGAAAACACTCACCATTTCAGTTCCAAAATGATCTTACCCAATGTAAATTTAAGTTACTACATGATAAATTCATTGGATTTAATGCTTTACCTTACCCGTTACACATATTCCTCGGACGAGCAAACGCATCTATTGCACAATTATTTGACAGAATCGGTGATAGTAATTTAAAAGTCATAGGTGAGGGATATCTAGTTCTTTGTCAAAAATTACCCAAAGAATTGGTTTAGTATTATCATGTGTCAGAAGTGGCACCGCAAATTCGGACAGGTCGATAAGTGGGTCTTGCTCAAAACAGGCCGATGAAATACGGTCAAAGCTCTTTTATATGAAAGCATCAGCAATCGTTGCCTCTCCCTATACCGAAGTAGGTAAAGCCTTTTGATTTAATATCGGTGGCATTGAGGATGTTCCTGCCGTCGAAGACGACCGGCTTGCTCATGAGTTCTTTCATCCTTTCGAAGTCCGGGCTCTTGAACAGGTTCCATTCCGTGACGACGGCAAGGCCGTGCGCCCCTTCGAGCACTTCGTAGTTGTCCTTCGCATAAAAGACCGAATCACCCAGCTCTGCGCGAGCATTGTCCATGCCGATCGGGTCAAACACTCTTACCTGTATGCCTTTTTCGAGAAGCCTGGCTATGACGTCAAGCGCTGGAGCTTCCCTGATATCATCGGTCTTGGGCTTGAAGGTGAGGCCCCAGATGGCGATCACGACCTTTGAAAGATCTGCTTTCTGCTCGACATAGTAATTGATGATTTTTTCTGCGAAGTAAGCTTTCTGTTTTTCATTTGCCCGGTGAGTTGCCTTGCAGATCTCCAAAGATTGGCCGAGGCTGCCTGCCGTGTGGATCAATGCAACGACATCCTTGGGAAAGCATGATCCGCCGTAACCGGGGCCTGCGAGGAGAAAGCGCGGGCCGATGCGTGAATCCGTTCCCATCCCCTCCCGGACTTGCGATATGTCCGCACCGACCTTGTCGCAGAGAATGGAAAGCTCGTTCATGAACGAGACCTTTGTTGCAAGGAAGGCATTCGATGCATATTTGGTGAGCTCCGCGCTCTTGATGTCCATGATGAGCACAGGGTTGTTGGTCGTGGTCACGAACGGGTCGTAGAGCTCTTTGAACAGCGCGCCTGTCCTGACATTGTCCGTACCCACGATAACTCGCTCGGGCCGCATGAAGTCCTGGATCGCATTGCCTTCCTTGAGAAACTCAGGATTGGAGACAACGTCGAACTCGAGATTATCGAGATTTCTCTTGCTGAGTTCATCCTTGACTGCTTCGCGCACCTTTTCAGCGGTACCGACGGGCACGGTGGACTTGTCTACGATGATTTTGTAGCTCTCCATGAGCGTTCCGATCTGACGGGCAACCTGGAGGACATATTTTAAATCCGCAGAGCCGTCCTTGTCCTGGGGCGTGCCTACGGCGATGAAGCAGATCTGGCATTTTACAACGCCCTCTGCGAGGTTTGTAGTAAAGTTCAGGCGGCCTCCCTGGACGTTTCTTTCGATGATCTCCTTAAGGCCCGGTTCATAGATCGGCACGATGCCTTTTTTGAGCATTTCGATCTTTTCAGTGTTCTCATCAATGCAGATGACGTCGTTTCCCATTTCAGAAAAGCACGCGCCTGTTACGAGACCAACATAGCCGGTACCGATCATGCAAATCTTCATAAAATCCCCTTTTATGAATTAACTTTAACAAATGTAACGATTCTTTCCTATCGGTAAACTCCAGACGAATCAATACCTTTGATCAATGGCCGAACCATCCGATGAGGAGCGCGCCGATAATCATGATGAGGGCTCCGGTAAGGCGTTCGGTGATCTTTGTTTCCTTGAACAGCCAGGCGCCGTAGAGCACGCCGAACACGATGCTCGTGCGTTTGATCGCAATCATATACGCTGCCTCTATCATGGATATGGAGAGCATGTGGGAGAAGACCATCATGGCCATGGATGCGCCGACGGCCATACCTGCGAACGGGTTGGAGACAAGGCGTGCTGCCTTTGCTCCGCGCATGAAAGGCAGGAAAGAAAGCATAAAAAAGGTGAAGATAAGGTAGTAGCTTATCCCGAAGAACAACGGGCTCGAGTGGATGATGCCGAGTTTGCCGAGCGTCGAGGTGATGGAGTAAAGAAAAGAAACAAGGATCATGAGCCTTGAGCCGGGCTCCTTGAATATGGCTCTGATCGGCTCCAGCATGCCTGTTTTCATCTGTGAGATATTCAGGACATATGCACCGCTCACGATGCAGAGTATTCCTGCCAGGCCGCCCGATGTAATGTTCTCGCCCAGGATGATCCGCCCGGTGAAAATGATGAAGACCGGGGTGAATGAAAGAAAGGGCAGGGTGAGCGAAAGAGGCGATACCTTGATAGCCCTCATGTAACTTATAAAGGCGAGGGCCTCAAGCGGAAGCGCTGCAGCGATGCTTAAGAAAAAGGTCCGGTCAAGATGAGGCCTGGGGATAAAGATAAGAGCCAGGGCAAGCCAGGGGATGGTGTATGCAAGCCGTGTAATGCCCATCTCGTAGGCGCTTAAGCGGCTGAAAAACTTCTTGGTGAGCGCATCCGCAGTCGCCAGGCTCAACGCAGCCAGAAGCGCCAGAGGGAACCATTCCATGCCTGTCAGATCTCGATCCAGACAGCCTGGGCTTTTGCAAGTATTTCACCGGTGTCCGAGAAGAGGGCTGTCCCTGCCATGCGTTTTCTTCCCTGCTCCCCGATCTTCCAGCCCATGACTATGCATCTTTGGCCGATGGCCGGGCACTGAACGATATCGGCAGTAAGAGAACCGAGAACGACCGGCCGTATTGACAAGCCCAACACGGCAAACGCCCCGGGACAGTCCAGTGAGGCCCAGACGAATTCGCGCCTTACCAGGGAGGAATCATCGCAGAGGGTCTCATCGGGAATCCAGGCGGAGGCAACCGCAGCACGTCCGGAAAGCATGCCCGGGAAGATACGGAGGCCGTCTTTGGGGCAACGCGCCGGCCCGCAGACAAAGCACGTGGGGAAGAAGTGATCCTTCTCACTCACATAACGGCTGGATGCTTCACGCGCCTGGTCGAACGAAGGTGGGGAAGGCAGGTCGAGGTTCAGGCTCGAGGGTTTTCCCTGTGCAATAATGGTCTCACCGTCTTTTAGGAGGACCATGCCATCGCGGGTGACTTCGACATCCAGGGGTTTTTCAAGAGGAGGCGGCTTGTAAAGCCGAACTTCGGCGATGCCTTCCAGATACTGCGCGACCAGCCCGCACACATACCCGCCATTGCCCGAATCAGGCGGGCCGCAAAACCTCTTGTGGATGATTTTGTACAATATAAACCTCTCCGATGATTATTGCTTGCTCCTGAACTTCGGCTTCTGTTTCAAATTATTCTTCGCCAAGAGATTCAAGGTCTGCCAGATCTTTTTTCCGGCCGATTGCCCGTTTATTTGCTATGTAATGTTCGCGACCCAGAAAATACACAGGAACATCTCCATACAAACCTTCTTTCTTGCCTCTATCGGCGTCTTCCCATGAGACTCCGGTTATTGAAGTTATGATGTCAATGCGGACAGGCGGAACGCCGAGCTGAACCACAGAATCAGGAGCTTGAAAGTCATCAACTGTCAAATTTAGTGAGCCAAAACCAAAATCAGCCAAGGCTGCCAGGACTTTATTTGCATTTTCTGGTGCGGGATGAACAAATATATCGATATCGCCGGTAAAACGCGGGACCCCATGGAAAGCAAGAGCATAAGCCCCAACAACCATGTATTCAACTTTATGCCCGTTGAATAACTCGAGCAACTCTTTGAAGTCTTTCTGTACTTCCATAATATTGCTTTCTCAAATGATCGACGGTTGCAACGCGTTCTTCCGCTGGACGACTTAACCAGTACAAGAGATCATCCTTCGCTGATTGAAGACTGTGGAGATTGCTTTTGCGAACGACTTTTTTAACCATAATTAAGTAATCTATCATGAATTCATGCATATTGGTACGATTCTTTTGCCGATATTTTGCCTCTATTGGAATCAGTCCGAATTCGATTTTCTCCCCTGTTCGGAAAGGGCCTGCTGGAGACCGGAAAACGAGCCCAGCTTCGATGCGCCCTCGATTGCCTTTACTGCAACGTCCTGCACCTTCTGATAAGCGGCCTCCTGTAGCATTGAGAGCTTCGATATCTGCTCGCTCTGTTCCTTCACGGATTTTTCCAGGGCATCGATGCGCGTGAGCAGCACGTTTTTCTCACCCTCGAACTGCTGCTTGAGGATGCTCGTCTGATAGTCCGAGTCCAGCTTGAGCCTGTCGGTTGTCTCCTTGGCCGTCTTGGCGACAGCGCTTTCCAGCTCTTTGGGAAATGCCTCCGATCGTTTCTTCAGCTCCAGGAACTCTGTTTCCTTGTCGGCAAGTGCCTTCCTCCTCTCGTTGAGCTCTTTCTCGGCAGCCTCGCGCATGGCTTTGATCTCGTTCTCAAAGGCCTGTTTTTCGGAGAGGAGCTGCGCCTTTTCATCCTCAAGCCTGTCTTTCTCGATCTGACGCTCTCTCTGGAATGAATACAGGTACTCTTCTTTTTCCCGCTCCCTCTGCCGTGCTTCCTGCTCTTTCTGCTCCTTTACCTCGGCTGCGTGCAGGGCCTTTTCCTGGTCCCACTTCCGGCGGGTATCTTCAATTTCTCCCAGAAGGCTTGCCTTCTTCTGATCCAACTCTTCTTCAAAGGCCCGGTTTTTGCGGTTGTTGGCCTCTATCAGCGCAGCCAGCGAACTCGCCGACCGGTCGATCTCGTATATTTCCTTGAGCTCGGCATCGCGGATGGTGATCGCCGACTGGATGTCGCCCAGCTTTTTCACCTCTGATTCGAGTCTTTCCATGAGCTGGGAGAGGTTCCGGTCGATATCCGTCTTCAGGTTTTTGATATTCTGAGCCACGCCATTCATAGAGATGTCACTGACGGCGAGAGCGACCTCCTGCTTCTTTTTTTCCTCGATTTTCTTCTCCGGTTTGAGCTCTGCCTTGTTTATTTCTTTCAGCTCTTCTAATACCTCGGCATAGGCATCGAGAAGCTCCTGTTTTGTACTTTTCATGCCGACCTCGGCTCTTTTTGCTTTTGCACCGGTCATCGGACGACCCTCCCTTCATTTCCCGTTCATCACATTGCGCAATAACTTATACAACCGGATTATTTCAAAAAATGTCCGCCAAGACAACTATTTTCTTCTCCGAAGTAGGTAAAGCCTTTTGATTTGATCTCGGTCGTGTGCAATATATTTCTGCCGTATGAATGAGCGCAAGGACATCCTTGGGAAAGCAAGGGTCTCCAGAGGAAGCGCCGAAGAACTTCTTGGTTAGCGCAAAGCTCAAAGAATCCCTATCCCCGGGAAGCCTGATAAAAGTAAAACTTTTTATATGCAGCCAGAAAATCCACCCCTCTGGTCATCTCCTCGAAGACGGGGATTCCCACGTCCTCCAGTTCACGCTTGAAGGTATGGAGCTTTTCGCCGTTGCCGGTGATCCAGGCGATGACCGGCTTGCCGTGCACATCCTTCATGCTGACGAGGTCGATGATGTGCTCGAGCTTCATCCTGCTCGCAAAGAGATGAACGATCAGAGAATCAACGTTCGGGTCATTCTTCAGGATCTCGATGGTACGGGAATACACCTTTTCATACCCGAACTTTTCGATTGCGGGCCAGATGTCCACGGGGTGCGACGGCGCCATCCATTCCGGGAAGACCTCTTCGAGGGCTTTCAGGCTCTCGTCAGTCAGCTCGGCTACAGGCAGCCCTTTTTTATAAAGCATATCCGAGGTGATGATCCCTCCGGCTCCTGAAAATGAAACAATGGCGGTGCCTGCATCATGAGAGAGCAACTGCGTCTTGGAGAAGCCGCGGACAAAATCCATGAGCTCGTTCACGTCGGATACCTCTATGATGCCGCACTGGCGGAACGCATGCCTCAGGATCTCGTGGTTCCCGGCCATGCTGGCCGTATGGCTCGCTGCGGCCTTGGCGCCGGCAGGGCTCTGCCCTCCCTTGAGAAGCACGATGGGCTTGCGGGTGGAGCGTGCAAGCTCCATGAATCCCTTGGGATCGACGATGGACTCGATATACATCCCGATGACGCCGGTGGATTCGTCATGTATGAGATATTCGAGAAGCTCGGTCTCCTGGACATCGCACTTGTTTCCGATGGAGCACATCTTGGAGATCCCTATGCCGCCACGTTCCAGCATCATGAGGAGAAAACCGGCAGAGAGCATCCCGCTCTGGACGATGAATGAAGCGTTACCCGGCTTTAAAAGGTCCCACACCTGGTCGCTCATCAAAAACGAGAAGACGTGCCGCTTGTAGCCGTCTATGAGCCCCATGCAGTTCGGGCCCCAGAGCCTGATGTTGTGCTCACGGGCAAGCTGCACCGATTCCTCCTGGAGCTGCTTGCCCTCGTCTCCCACCTCGGCGAACCCTGCAGACTCGATGATGATGCCCTTTACGCCCTTCTTTGCGCAGGCCCGTATCGTGTCAGGCAGGAACCTGGCCGGGATAAAATACAGCGCCATTTCGAAAGGCTCCGGAATCGAGCTTACATCGGGATAACACGGGACATCCATGATGGAGTCGTAGCGCGGATTCACCGCATAGATCTTTCCCTTGAAGCCGCCTACGGCGTTCCTGAGTATATAATAGCCGACCTTTGAAGGGTCGGCAGATGCACCGATAACAGCTATGCTCTCCGGATCGAAGAAAAAATCCATGGGATAAACATCCTCCTGCTCGTGTTGTTGAATATCCAATGTTTTCCATACACCATTCAGGTCCTGCATGTCCTTAGAGAAATTCAACGCTCTCAGGTCCGGGGGGCAATTGATTCTGGGCAGACGCCTTTTATAGTAATTAGAGAAAGCATCTTTGAAAAACCTTGCTCGACCCTGGAGGACGTATGGATGATGACAGATTCGCCAACCTCGAAACCGTTGTAGCGTTTCACGAAGATACGATTCAAAAGCTCAACGATGTTGTCTACAAGCAGCAGATAGAGATCGACAAGCTCGAAGAGAGGGTTGAAAATCTCTACAAGATGCTGCAGGAGCCTGGCGAACTCCTCCATGTGGAGGCCGAAACAAAAGCCGAGTAGGCTTTTTTGTCGGGTGAGGTTGACCGCATCTTATGAAGCAGGGGTCATAACCGACCGGAGAATCGCCTCCAGCTCCTCTTCAGTGAGCTCGATCGGGTTGCCTTTCATGCTGCTTGCCTTCCTGGCGCTCGCCACAAGCGGTTGTATATCACTTTCCGATATGCCGATCGTACGAAGCGTATCGATGCGCAGGTCCCGGCAGAGGCGCTGAATCCATGAAATACCCGCAGGTGCTGACGCTGAAGGATCGCCGGTCAGAATCCCTGCAATGTCGTCATACCGCATGAGCGCCGGAGAGCCGGGATGCTTCCGGTTGAGCGCGCGGATATTCGTGTCCATGACCGCGGGAAGGAGCCTCGCGCACACGAGCCCGTGCGGGGCGTCAAACCTTCCTCCGATAGGGGCTGCAAACCCGTGGACAGCTCCCAATCCGGCGTTTGCCAGGGCAATGCCGGAAAAAAGGCTCGCCAGGCACATGTCGCGGCGGGCATCGGCGTCATTCCCGTTCTCAAAGGCGGTTTTAAGCGACCGGGCCGCGCGCACGAGTCCTTCCCTGCAGATTCCGTCGGTCAAGGGGTTGGATTTACGTGAGACGTAGGCCTCGATAAGCTGGGTAAGCGCATCGAGGCCGGTTGTTGCGGTAACCCCGGGCGGCATGGAATACGTCAGCTCCGGATCGACGACCACGAGCTTCGGCAGCATCATCTCCGACCGCATGCTCACCTTGACCTTATGCTCTCTCGATATGATGACCGCGTTCCTGGTCACTTCGGTGCCGGTGCCCGCACTCGTGGGGATGGCGATATAGGGGGCAGGAGGGAAGGGAAGGGCTTGGGCCTTCCCGATCACTTCGAGATAATCGAACAGCTCTCCCGGGTTGGTGAGTAGGGCTGCAATGGCTTTTCCGCCATCGATGACGCTGCCTCCTCCTATTCCGATTACAAGATCGCACGCGTGCGACCGCCCGGTCGCAGCGGCCTGGAGAACGATATCCGTTGTGGGTTCTCCGGCTATGCTGAACGGTATGACGGAGATGCCGGCATCCTGGAGGCTGTCTATGAAGCCCTTCGAACGAAGCGGCGTGCCGCCGGTGATGACGAGAGCGCGCCTTCCCATCCGTGCGGCGAGAGCAGGCGCCTCATGTACCGTCTTTTCCCCGAACAGGATTCGTGAAGCAGAGGCAAACTCGAATCGCATAACAATCTCCCACTATGATCTTGCAGAAAATAAAGTATAATATACGCAGAAGAGTTACTTTTAAGGAAGGAGGATCTGAACAGCCGGGCATCATACATACGGGTGCTGTCCTTGTTGACCCCGGCATGAGGAGCCATTATGAAGAAATTCAAAGATTTTTTCAAAAGAGGGGACAGGCAGGAAACCGGCAGCGGGCATTCCGGAAGGAAAAAGCTCTTTATCGGGATTGCGGCAGGGATCGCCGTGGTTCTTATTCTCGCTATCATCGCCCCGTTCGTTATCGATCTGAACAAATACAAAGGAACTATCCTCTCGCGCATACGTCCGGCCGTTAACCGGAATGTCGATTTCGAGAGCATCAACCTCACGGTCCTGACCGGGATCGGGGCAGAGATAAAGGGGTTGAAGGTGCCGGAGAACCCGGCGTTTGCCTCGGGTAATTTTGTCACTCTGGACAGTGTGAAGGTGCGGCTCCGGCTTCTGCCGCTCCTCAAGGGCGAGGTGAGGATAGCCAAGCTCGTGTTCAACTCTCCTTCGATCAGTATTATCAAGAATGCCCAGGGCGTGTTTAATTTCAGCGACATGGCAGGGCCGAAAGAAGAGAAGAAAAAGGAATCCAATGTCCCGGCGATACTGGCCTCATTCGGCATACACGAGCTTGCAGTCAATGACGGCACGCTTGTATACGAGGACAGGAAAGCCCCTGACCCGGGAAAGGGCGGGGCTGCTTCAGGCAAAAAGATTACCGTCAGCATGCTCGATGTCGACATCGAGGACATCTCGCTGACCGATTCCATCAAAATTGCCGCCGAAGGAAGCCTCTTGGGACAGGAGAAACAGAACTTCAAAATATCAGGGAACGCAGGCCCGATAGGCCTGGATTTGAAAGCCGAGAAGATGCCCCTCGATATTACGCTCAGCGTGGACTCGATTCCCTTGAAAAACCTTACCGAAGCGTTAGGGCTGTCTCTGAAGGCCGCTTCCGGAAACATAAGCGGAGACGTTACCGCCAAAGGTGAGCTCAAGCAGCAGATCACCATAGACCCAAAAATCACCGTGCGCGAGCTTGTCATGCAGAGAAAACCCGGAGCTCCTGCGGCGAAGAGCGTGGCCGCCATTGCCGCAGACCTCTCGGGAAAGATTGTGTATGATGCCTTGCCGCAGGATGTAGCGCTCGACCCCGTAAACCTCGCAATAAACGGCAACCGGTTCATCGTTACGGGAAAGGCCCGGCATGTAACGAGCGGCCCGGCATGGAACTTCACGATGCGGAGCGTGACATTGACGCCGTCAACCATGCTGGGGGCAGCATCTGCATTCGGGATAAACCTTCCAGCGGCTCTAAAGCTCAACGGGCCGGCAAAACTTCAGGCATCCACGGCCGGTACGGCACAGGATATGGCAGTTGAAGGCGGAGTCGAAATGAGCTCGACCGAGATAACCTATGGAAAGGCGTTTCACAAGCCTGAAGGGCTGACCTGCACGTTCGGGTCGACCGCCGGCATCAAAGGTGGCGTGCTGGATATCAAGACGCTCAACCTTGTCCTGTATAATCTCGCGCTCACCGGTGCCGGTACCGTGAATATGAAAGATCCCGCTGGCGGCATGAATGTCAGGTTCGATACAAAACCGGTTACGCTGCAGGGCTGGGATGCGCTCATTCCCTTTATGAGGTCATATAAGCTCGGCGGAGCCGTCGCGATGAAAGGTGGTGTCACGGGCACCAAGAAGAGCCCTTCGGTGAGCTTCCAGGCATCGTCGCAACAAGTGGGCTTTACCGTACCGGCAAACACGGCGAAGGACCCTGCCGCAAAAAGCAAGGCGGTACAGCTCAAGGGCCTGAACCTTGACTTTCAGGGAAAGAGCGAGAACAAGGCTTTTGCAGGCCAGGGCACCTTCGGGATCCAGAGCGGTAATTTTGCGGATATCGCCCTGGGGAGAGTGAAGACGGATTTCCGGTATGCAGGGAAACGCCTGGATGTCCCGGATTTCATCATGAACGTTTTCAACGGCTCGGTTGCGGGATCGGCATCGTATCTGACCGGCAGCAAAGACTGGACTTTCAACCCGGTGATCAAGGGGATCAATGCAGGTCAGGCCATGAATACCCTGACCTCTTTCAAGGATATGTTCACGGGCACACTCTCAGGAAAAATGCAGATAAAGGGCAACGCCGCAAAAAAGGGACTCGATTCACTATCCACGCAAGGGACCATCGGCATCGACAAGGGGAAGATCAACAACATCGATATCGTAAATTCCGTAATCGACGGCTTTTCCGGCATTCAGGGCTTGTCCGGGTTGATCACTGCGGACCGGAGCGCGGTGCAGAGGAATCGTGAAACAAGGTTCGATTCCTTCAACGCCGATTTCCAGATGGCCAGGAAGATTCTCGAAGTGCCGTCTCTGAAGCTCGTCAACATTACCACAGGCAAAGAGACGAACACGATCGCGACGATGAAAGGGTCGGTAGACCTTACAACCAGGAACATCGGTTTTACCGGCAATGTGGCCTTCTCGCCGGACTACTCCTCCCGGCTTACCAAGAGGGCCCCTGCCTTGAATGCGCTGGTGAACGACCAGCGGAGAATGGTCCTGCCCATCAAGATAACGGGCACCGCAAAAAAGCCTGTCCTGTCGCTGCAGACAAGGGAGATCAATCAGGCTATGGCGAATTATTATACCAAGAAGGGCATCGAAAAGGGCGTAGAGAAGCTCAGGGAAAGATTCAATATCCCTGCTCCAAAGGATAACGAAGGCTCGCAGGATCCGTTGAACAATCTCCTGGACAAGATGATTAAAAAATAAGCCCCTCCTCAGGCTCGTTTCAGTACACGAACTGCATGAGGAGCTGTCTTACCGGAGCCGTGTTAACGCCCACGAGAATGACAATGAGAATGAAAACCGCAGTTGCCTCGGTTGCGGTGAGCCCCAGAACCTTATAGGTGAACCTGATCCCGATCCCGGTCATGAACAAGCAACCCATTACGATCCAAAGACCCAGCATTGTCGTGCCCTCCTTTTTATCGATTTGCTGATTATGATCATTCAATGAATGTGCCAGGATGCTTTATCTGATAAGCAAATGATAATACGGAGGTAATTATAGTGGTAAAACGCTGTCAAATGACAAAATGGCAAAGGGGCCCGGCTGTATAAAGAAGCGTGTGTCATTCTGGCAAAGATGGCTTATTATCTTCCTGCTGCCGGGTGACAGATTGGCAACAGCTGGTGATGATTATTCAAGAAGGCTAACGAGAAGGAAATTCTTGGTGCCGAGGGACGGAGTTGAACCGCCGACACGAGGATTTTCAGTCCTCTGCTCTACCTACTGAGCTACCTCGGCAACAGGAGAATGTGTAGTGAATTTGGGAATTCTTGTCAAGCCTTTTCATCCTCATCGAAATTAAAGCTTTCGAGATTTTCCCCATCTTCTTTCAGCACATCGTCCATGGATACATTGCCCTGGCCGGCTGGATATGATTCTTCGATAAGATCCTTGCGGTTCTCTTCTACTTTGCCGATTGCAAAACCTTCATCGTTTATATCGATCTGGGGCGGCTTGGTGTAAATATTCAGTTTAATCTTAGCAGGGACAAGGTCCTCACCGCAACTCTTGCAACGGTCCTGGTAATCAAAGCTTACATAGCCGCATTTTGGACATCTCATCTGTGGCGTACCTCCTGTTTAATCTCATAATTGTATCGGAATAATAAATGCAAACCATTAATGAAGGATGTACTCTCCGTACGTCTTTTCACAGGTCACGGCATCTCGCACGAATGAAGTGACCCTTGATGTTTATTGCTCCATGTATTATTTATTATAGAGGTTTTCCAGATACGTTGTTGCCTGGAAATTGAACCCGTACATCTGCTGCGGACCGGGAGAGAGAGAAGACGCCCGATAATGGAGACAGGAGCTTTTCATGAACGCAGACCCGAGGATACTGCTCTGGAATTACAGTTTTGAGGAAATGCTTCAGTTGGACCATTTTTTCCAGTCTGTAGAGGCTCCTCTCGTTCAGGCCATAGAAAAAGACCAGGGCCATCTTCTGGTCGAGGACATCCTGTTTTCCGACAAAAGATCCGACCAGGAATTCTCGTGCGACGAAAAGGTGATGCTCTTTTTCAACGTTCCCGGCACGACTATCCATACAATCATGCAGGAAGCAAAGAAATGGGATCTCCCAAAACCCATTTATGCGGTTGTCACCGACCAGTCGATCCAGTGGACATTTGCCGAGCTGGCGGATCACCTGATAAAGGAACGGGATTTTATCAAGAAAAAGATGGATGAGGAGAGGTCCGGGAGCGGCCGCAGTCATACGTAAATATCCGCTTGTCCGATTATGCACTGACAAGACATCGCGGCGGTGCATGGATGCTATTTATTCAAAGAGAGGAGGCTTTGCTGAGTGAGGGCATCGTTTTTAAAAAAGATCAGCGTCATCTTTCAGTCGGTAGCATCAACCCTGGGCGTCTCAATCATAGGGCTCTACCTGCGCTATACAAACACCTATACAAGGCCTTTTGCCGACCGTGTCCTTCGCTGGTGGTCCCGCTATCTGCTCAAGGCCGCCAGGGTCTCTTTTGAGGTCCTTGATCCCCATGAGGTTGCGATACAGCCGGACACCCCATATGTCATCATGTCCAATCACCGGAGCCATTATGACATCCCATTGATCTTCGTCTCGTTGCCGGGGAGCATCCGCATGCTGACGAAAAAAGAGCTTTTCAGGATACCTGTATGGGGAAGGGCTCTCAAGGCGGCGGAGTTTCTCTCAATCGACCGACGCAATCACGACCAGGCATTGAAAGACCTGGAATATGCAAAAGAAAAGATGAAGAGCGGCGTCGTGCTCTGGATAGCGCCCGAAGGGACAAGGTCCCGCACCGGAGACCTCGGGCAGTTCAAAAAAGGCGGTTTCATGGTAGCCATCCAGACGGGCGCCCGGATCATACCGGTGGGAATCACGGGCTCGGAACACATTCACAAGCCGGACACCTGGGAGCTCGACTTAGACAAACACGTGCGCATAAATATCGGGAAACCGATCGATGCCTCTTTATATTCCCCGGAAACCAGAGATCAGCTCATGGGTGATGTGAGGGGTGCCATAGAATCCCTGATATCCTCTCGGGCAGAGATGCCGGAGATGCTTTCAACCCGGCGCGGTATAGCCGTTCATGAACGCCTCTTCCCAGCCTGAAGAAAGGGTTATCCTTCCCTTCTTCTCCCACTTTTTCAGCGAGTGAATGAATCGTCTGAGGTTTTTCGCCCTGAGAAGGGAGGGGAGGGTGGTAAAGCGGTAGGCGTTATCGAGGTCGATGATCCATGGCTCCATGTCCCGGTCAAGAAGGATGTTTTTTACATGGAGGTCCGTGTGGTACACACCGAGCCGGTGAATGTTCTGCACGAGCCTTCCTGCCCGGATCAGGAGCTCTTCTGAATCTCCGGGATTCTTTTCCAGGAAGACGAGCAGATCGATAGACTCCGGCACGAGAGCGGTAATCACCTCTATGGAGAAGAACACGCCGTTCTTGCGATATCTCACCGCGAGGATCTCGGGGGTCGGGATGTTTTTCGACCTGAGATACGAGCTGATCTCGATCTCTCGCAAGCTCCTTTTTATGCTCAGGAAGCGCGATCCCGTGATATGTCTCAGGCTGCCGCCGTGCGTGAGCGGCCTGACGATGAGGTCGGGCTCGATGATGCGCATCCTGTTCCTGCCATGAATGACGGATTCTTCTCCGAGTAAAGGCTTGTCGCCGAGAATATCCGGAATATGCGGATGGGTCTGCTTGAAAATGACCGTATAGGGGGCGAACTCTCGAACCGCGTATCCCGTATTCAGTACAGTGCGCATAGGCTATCCTTCCATTGCGAGAGAGATCTTCCTGAGGCGTTTTGTCTCGTCCCGCAGAGACGCGGCATCCTCGAACCTCAAATCGTTTGCAGCTTCCAGCATCTTTTTTTCGAGCTGTTTGATGGTCTGCTTCAGCTTGCCGGTCTCAACCGTTCCTAAAGAAGTGCTGACCGTGGCTGAAATGTCTGTGTAGTCTCTCTCGTAGATCGATGCAAGGATGTCCCTGATGTTTTTCTGGATCGTCCTGGGAGTAATACCGTGGATCGTGTTGTACTCAGCCTGTTTCTCTCTTCGCCTCAGGGTCTCCGACGCTGCGAACTTGATGGAATCCGTCATGCTGTCTGCATACATGATGACCTTGCCGTTCACGTTCCGCGCGGCTCTTCCGGCTGTCTGTATGAGCGAGCGGGCCGACCGCAGGAATCCTTCCTTGTCCGCGTCGAGGATCGCCACGAGCGACACCTCGGGGATATCGAGGCCTTCCCGCAGCAGATTGATGCCCACGAGGATGTCGAAGGTGCCTTCGCGCAGGCCCCTCACGATCTCGATGCGCTCGAGGGTGTCGATATCCGAGTGCATGTACTTCACCTTGAGATTGAGGCCCTGATAGTAGTCGGTAAGCTCTTCCGCCATATGCTTGGTCAGCGTGGTCACCAGGATGCGCTCGCCTGCGCCGACACGTTTCGTGATCTCCCGGTACAGGTCGTCGATCTGGGTAGCTGCCGGCCTGATCTCGATCTGTGGGTCGAGCAGGCCGGTGGGCCGGACAACCTGTTCGATGACACGGTCCTTGACCTGCTTCAGCTCATAATCGCCCGGGGTCGCCGACACATAGACGAGGGTGTTGACGATCTTGTTGAACTCGTCAAAACGAAGCGGCCTGTTGTCCAGAGCCGAGGGGAGCCTGAAGCCGTAATCCACCAGGGTCGCTTTCCGTGAGTGATCCCCCCGGTACATGCCGATGAGCTGGGGTATCCCGATGTGGGACTCATCGAGGAAGACGAGCGTATCCTTAGGGAGGTAGTCCATGAGGGTGGGCGGCGGGTCTCCCGGAGACCTGCCCGTAAGGTGTCTCGAATAGTTCTCGATCCCCTGGCAGACACCGGTTTCCATGAGCATCTCGATGTCGTAATTGGTTCTCTCCTCGATCCGCTGCGCCTCGATCAGCCGGTTCTCGGAGCGGAAATATTCGATCCGCTCTTTGAGCTCATCTTTTACTGCATCGATGGCGTTGACCAGCGTCGATTGCGGGGTGACATAGTGGGAGGCAGGGTAGATGGGGAAGTGGGTGAGCCTGCGTATCTTTTTGTTGCGCAGGGTGTCGATCTGCCAGAGCGAGTCGATGTCGTCGCCGAAGAATTCGATGCGGATCGCCGTGTCTTCTTCATGGACCGGGAATATGTCGATTACGTCTCCCCGGACGCGGAATGTGCCGCGGGAGAAATCATAATCGTTCCGCTCGTACTGGATCTCGACGAGCTTCTTGAGGATATCGTTTCTCGTCAGGCCCCTGCCTCCTTCGAGATAGAGGAGCATGCCTGAATACGCCTCCGGCGAACCCAGACCGTAGATGCAGGATACGGACGCGACGATGATGCAGTCCTCACGCTCGAAGAGCGCCCTGGTCGCACGGTGCCTGAGCTTATCGATGTCTTCGTTGATGGCGGAGTCTTTCTCGATAAACAGATCCCGCGAAGGGACATAGGCCTCGGGCTGGTAGTAATCGTAGTAGCTCACGAAATACTCCACGGCGTTTTCGGGGAAAAGCTCCTGGAATTCTCCGAAGAGCTGGGCGGCCAGGATCTTATTCGGTGCTATGACGAGGGCGGGCCTATTCAGGCGCTCGATCACGCATGCCATGGTATAGGTTTTCCCCGAGCCGGTTACGCCGAGGAGGGCCTGTTCGCGGATCCCTCTGTTTATCCCTTCACAGAGTGCTTCTATGGCAGCAGGCTGGTCACCCTGCGGTTGAAAAGGCGATACGATTTTAAATGCCATACAGTTTCTTTCATATCTTTTCCCAGACGGTTCCTTCCGGGGAGTCTTTCAGTTGAATGCCTTTGGACAGTAACATGTTCCTGATCTCATCCGCACGTTTGAAATCTTTTGCCTTCCGTGCTGCGCCGCGCTGATCAATGAGATCTTGAATCTCTTTTTCGTCAAGGCCGGTCTCGCTGATTCCCGACCGTTTGATCAGGTCGAGGAACTGTGCAGGTTCGTCTTCCAGAATGCCGAAGACCTCCGAGACGAGCTTGAAAGCCGAACGCAGTGATCGGGAGTCATCTTCGGAGATCGACGGGCTGCTGTCAAGCTCCCTGTTGATCTCGGTCGTCAGATCGTGGAGGTGCGCAACGGCCTTTGCCGTGTTGAAGTCATCCGACATGGCTTCTTCGAAATTGCCCATGAATGCATCAGCAATGGGTTTCAGCCGGTCGGCTCCCCCTGCCGTTGTTGCGCGGTTGATCCGGTCGAGCAGCTCGTAGAAGCGCACAAGGGCCTGATTCGATGTCTGGATCGCCTCTTTCGAGAAATTGATCGGGCTCCGGTAGTGCTGAGATATGAGGAGGAGCCGCAGCGTCTCGGGGTGAACCTCGGAGGTGAGCTCCCGGATGGTCAGGAAGTTGCCGAGCGATTTGCTCATCTTCTCACCATTTATGGTGACAAAGCCGTTGTGCACCCAGTATCTCACGAACGGGGCATTGTAGGCTCCTTCGGACTGGGCGATCTCGTTTTCATGGTGGGGGAAGATGAGGTCTCTCCCGCCTCCATGGACATCGAGCGTCGGCCCGAGGATATCGGTGCTCATGGCCGAGCATTCTATATGCCAGCCGGGCCTGCCTTTCGACCATGGGCTCTCCCACCACGGCTCGCCCTCCTTGCTCCGCTTCCACAGGGCGAAGTCGAGAGGGTCGCGCTTCTGCTCCTCGATATCTACCCGTGCACCTGCAATCATCTCTTCGGTGCGTCTGCCGCTGAGCTTGCCGTACTCTCTGAACTTCGAGACGCTGTAATAGACGCTGCCGTCTTCGGCCTTGTAGGCAAGCCCTTTCTCTTCCAGCTTCCGCACCAGCTCGATGATCTGGGGGATATATTCCGTCGCCCTGGGCTCTACATCGGCCGGCTTGACCTTCAGGGTGTTCATGTCGGTCCTGAACTCATCGATGTACTTCTCCGAGATCTCCTTGTAAGACGTGCCGAGCGAGTTGGCGCGGGCGATTATCTTGTCGTCCACATCCGTGAAGTTTCTCACGTAGGTCAGCTCATATCCTTGCTTTCTCAAGTATCGGGAGATCACGTCGAAGACGATCAGCGACCGTGCATGCCCGATATGGCTCATGTCGTAGACAGTGACGCCGCAGGCGTACATTCCGATTTTTTTCCCGGAAAGTGGGGTGAAGGGCTGTTTTTTCTTCACCGGCGTATTGTATATGGAAATGGTCATGGCTCGCACTCCTTGCAAGGAAGCTTTTGTTCTATGAGAACGACAGCCTGGGCTGCTATCGCATTACCGCTCCCGATCTCTCCGAGGCCTTCATGGGTCCTGAACTTTATCGAAACCTGCGAATGATCGATATTACACACGTCCGCAATGTTCGCAACCATTTTATCGCGGTATCCGGACAGCTTCGGCTTTTCGCAGATGCAGTTTGCATCGATGTTTACGATGCGATACTTCCCGGACATCTCCGCGACAATTGCTTTCAGCATGGAAAGCGAGTAGATGCCTTCCGTTTCCGGAGCGGTATCCGGGAAAATATCGCCGATATCCGTTCGCGCGCTCCCCCCGAGAAGGGCGTCGCAGACTGCATGGACGAGCACGTCGCCGTCCGAATGCCCGAGCAGGCCTTTGGGGTAGGGAATGGTAAGACCGCCCAGGACGAGGTCCCTTCCCTCCACCAGGCGGTGGATGTCATATCCTATACCGATTCTGAACGGCATTTCAGTATGGCCTCTGCAATATCTATGTCTTGTCCGAGGGTTATCTTCATATTCATGGGATCTCCGTCTATCAGCCGTACGCGGCCGCCGATCGCCTCCACCAGGGAGCTGTCGTCGGTAGCCCCTTGCGTGTCTTCATCGCGGGCTGAAGCATGCGCTTTGAGAAGGGTTTGGGTGAGAAAGCACTGCGGGGTCTGTATTTCGTAGAGGCCGGACCTCGGGATAGTTTTTTTAACGACCCCGTTAATGACTTCTTTTAAGGTATTGGAAACGGCCAATCCGGGAATGCATGCATCGTACCCCTTGATCCCGTCTATGACCCGGGAGATGAGATCGCCATCCACAAAAGGCCTCACGGCGTCATGAATAAGGACTAGGTCGCTCCGCTCCAGGGACTGAAGACCGTTCGAGACGGACTCCTGCCTGGTCTTGCCTCCCTCCACCACCTTCAGGGGTTTTTGCGGTGAGCCGAGTATGCAGGCGGTGAATTCGAGATCGTCGTGCGGGACTACGACAACGATCTGCCGGATGGATGAGTGGTTTTCAAAGGCCCGTACGGTCCTTTTGATGAGCGGGATTCCCCCCAGGGAGATAAACTGCTTCTTCCTGCCGAAGCGCAGGCCGCTTCCGCCTCCCACGATAATCGCATCAGCCGCCATTACTTTTTGGTGTTGAGAAGATCATCCTTCCTGCAGGGGTTTGAAGGATCGAGGTTACCACGACCTCGCAAGTCTTGTTGAGCAGATATTCACCCTGTTCGACAACCACCATGGTGCCGTCTTCCAGATAGGCGACTCCCTGGCCCCGTTCCTTGCCCTGTTTGGTGATGATCACGTTGAGGCTCTCACCGGGAAGCACGATGGGCTTTACCGCATTCGCGAGCTGATTGATATTGAGGACATTCACTCCCTGGATCTGGGCGATCTTGTTGAGATTGAAATCGTTGGTGAGGACGTCCGCATCCATGTCTTTGGCCAGCGCAATGAGCTTGGAATCTACTTCCTTGATTTTGGGGAAATCCTTGTCGGTTATCTCGACCTGCACCTGGGGGCTTTTCTGGAGCCGGTTGAGGATGTCGAGGCCTCTCCTGCCCCGGGCCCTTTTGAGCGGATCGGAAGAATCGGCGATGTGCTGAAGCTCGTTGAGGATGAACTGGGGAGCGACAAGAATACCGTCGATGAATCCGGCATCGCAGATGTCCGGGATTCTTCCGTCAATGATTACGCTCGTGTCGAGTATTTTGCGCTTAAGCGCATCCCCCCTGCCGGTCTTGCGGAAGACGGGGAGATGGACGAGCTCTTTTCCCCATTCGAGGCCGATGGTGTATCCCATGTAGGCAAACATGGTGTTGATGAGGATGAAGAGGAAGATGCCACCTTCTACATTGTCCAGGAACACGTATCCAAGCAGGCTTCCGATGATCAGCCCCAGGATGGTGCCCAGGAAGCCCCCCACGTAAGCCATGGGGTGGAGCTTCATGCCCCTGATTTCGCCTATGAAAATGAGGGCCAGGCACGCCTCTGCGATGAGGGGCATGATGATCGTCCAGGGTCCGCCGCCCATGCGCTGCGCCGCATACATGAACGCCCCGTAGAAAACTACCAGGGCTACTACGATCCGAAGAAACCATTTCATAAGAATTATCCTGTTCTAAGGGGTTTTCGTTTCAATCTTGCCCATTGCCTCGAGGAGCATCTTCTCAATTTCTTTCTTGTCGACTTTCTTGGACGTAGACACCTCGTTCACCAGGAGATTCTTTGCGGTATCGTACATCTTTCTTTCGCCGAACGAGAGCTCCTTTCCACGTTTCAGGATGTTCAGATCCCTCAGTACCTCGGCAATCTCGAAGGCCGAGCCGCTCTTTATCTTTTCCATATACTCCCGGTAACGCCTGTTCCAGGTCTGGTTATCGACAGATACGGAGCGCTCCTTGAGGATGCCCAGCACTTTGTCTATTCCTTTATTATCGATAAGTTCACGTATGCCGACGTTCTGCACGTTCGTAACGGGAACCATGACGGTCATCTGTGTGTCCAGGACCTTCAGGATGAAGAAAGAAATTGTGTTTCCCGAGATCTCTCTTGTTTCTATCGATTCAACTTCAGATACCCCATGTGCAGGGTACACTACAATATCTCCAACTTTAAACATGAACTCATCCCCTTTGTTAAAATAAGACAATAACAATTCAATGTAATTTAGTCAAGGCTGCCGGAGGTTTTCAGAAAATAAATGCTCAGTGATTATGGGCAGGAGGAGGGTTTGAAGCAGGAGACTTGATGCATCGGGCGGAAGCATTCTGAAAGGACTTCCCGTTTCGAAACGGATGTCGGTGAGCCTGCAGAGAATCCCTGCCCTGGGGAGGTACGGCGGGCAAGAGCGGTACCCGCTGAATATTGGCTCGACAGGCCAAGACGCCAGGGTCTTGACTTACTATTGAAATATGTGAGAAGCATCTCCCCATGAAGTATCCTCACATCGATCCCGTATTCTTTGAAATAGGACCCTTGCAGCTGCGATGGTACGGCCTGATGTATATCATCGGTTTTCTCTGCGCCTATCTCATATTGGTACGCGTATCAAAGAAGCAGGGGTATGAAATGCACAGGCGAGAGATCGAAGACCTGCTTTCATACTCTGTGGCCGGCCTTATAATCGGCGCCCGACTCGGGTATTGTGCATTCTACAACTTAAGTTTTTATCTCAGCCATCCGCTGAAATGCTTTGCCGTATGGGAAGGCGGGATGTCCTTTCACGGGGGGCTCATCGGATTGGTTATGGCCGGGTACCTGTATGCCCGCCTGAACAAGAAATCGCTGCTCATGCTGGCAGACATGGGGGCCCTTGCCGCCACGCCAGGGCTTTTCTTCGGACGGATCGGGAATTTCATCAATGCAGAGCTCTACGGGAGGGTCACCGACGTACCATGGGGCATGGTCTTCCCGGGGGGAGGTTTTCTTCCAAGGCACCCCTCCCAGCTGTACGAGGCTTTTTCCGAAGGCCTTCTCCTGTTTCTGATACTGTTCTTTATATCCATGAAGGTGAAAGTGCGGGGAGTCCTCATCTCTTCCTTTTTAATACTTTACGGGATCATGAGATTTTATCTGGAATTCTTCCGTGAACCCGACTCTCAGCTGGGGTTCGTCATCGGCACGCTCACCATGGGACAGGTTTTATGTGTGCTCATGATAGGGGCCGGGGCATGCATCCTCATCACCGTGTTAAAGTCGCGCAGGGATTCACGCGATAACAAACTGTAATGAAGGATATGGAAATAAAGCTGGCAGCGGGACTCCGGACTTTTGCCCAGTATAACCGGAGCAAGAAAAAGGTCATGCAGATGAATGACCCGATCGGGTCCCGCGTTATTCTCAATCTGGTGCCGCTTTGTCTCCATATCAACCATCCCGCACTACCCGGTTTTATGGGGGACAACGACTGCCCGTCCGGGGTCAAGTGCATGGAGTGGCCGGCGAGCACGATCAGGAGCCTGGAATCGATTCTGCCTGTACGCATCAAGATGGGAGAGATCCAGAATCTTGTGCCCAGGCATCGTGAAATCGAAGGCCTTTTCACCATAGGCTCGGTGGGAAGCCTCGGTCAGACCAGAGAATCCGATTATGACATCTGGGTCGTCGTCAGTTCCGAAGCGATCGGCAAATCCAGAGTAAGGCTGCTTGAGAGGAAGCTGAAGCTTCTCCAGAGGTGGATTACCGGCCAGTATATCATCGAAGTCCATTTCTTCCTTATGGATATCAATGATATCAGAGAGAACAATTTCGGTACAGTATCCCAGGAAGGCTCCGGGTCTGCATTGAAGAATACCCTGAAAGAGGAATTCTACCGCACGATGACCCTGATTGAGGGAAGAGTGCCTCTCTGGTGGGTAGTACCGCCGGGCAATAACAGCGGTTCCTATGAGAAAATATATCAGCAGCTCATGAGGTCCGACGGTCTTGATATCGACGACTTCATCGATATGGGCAATATCACCGGTATCCCCGAGGAAGAACTCTTGGGCGCCGCACTGTGGCAGATGCACAAGGCCCTTGACGACCCGCTGAAGTCGGTCTTGAAAATGGCGCTTCTTGCCACGTACCTCGAGCCGTCGGAGGAAAAGGCGCTCTTATGCGATGAGGTCAAGGATCATGTGCTGAACACAACTACAGATCAGATAGTAGATCCTTACGTCGAGGTGTTTCGTCGGGTGGAAGACTATTACCGGTCCAAGGGCGACGAAAAGACCATGGACCTCCTCAGAAAATGCTTTTATCTGAAAATCTCCGCTAATATCACGGGCAACGATCTTCTCAGCATAGGGAAGGCCGACAAGCACGCCTTCATGGTGGAAATCGTCGGAAAGTGGGACTGGTCCATAGGGTACTTCCGCGACCTCAACCGCTTCAATGAGTGGGATGTGGAGAAATACCGGGCATTCGGCGACGAGCTCCATGACTACCTGAAGCGCACAACCGTTCTCCTGATACGGAGGGCAAAAGCTTTTCTCATGAACAGCCGGCTCGATCAGGATGTCGAGATTGAAATATTGCGGCGAAGGATAGAGGCCTTTTATGTTTCCAAGGAAAGCAAGATAGAGCCCGAGAAGAGGGTAAAGAAAAAAGAGCCTGCGTATGAAGAGCTCTTCTTTTCATATGATAAGAAACAGTGGTCCATCACAGCGGAATTTCCCGAACAAGGAAAAGAGAAACCCATCATGGTTGCAGACAGGGTGGTAACGATCATGACGTGGCTGGTCTACAATAAACGGATCGATGCCTCGACCTCCCTGCACATGGTCCCCAATTCTTCCGGCGCATCGCTGTCCGATATCCAGGCTCTGTTGAGGGAGCTGAACGCCCTGATCCCGGACGCCAATTCCGTAGGACTGGACAGGGATTCCCTCATGGATAAGAAACACATAAAGAAAATGATTATTATCGGCAATATGGAGGTGCCGGACACCCCTCATACGATCCAGGAAGTGGATATTCTCTACATTAATTCCTGGAACGAGTACTTCTGCATCAAACTGCCTCCAAATGAGCTCAGAACCTGGATGAGAAGGAACAGGACCCCCGAGACCGAGATAAACATCTGGCTGTCGAGAGAAGGAAAATCGAAACACCTCGTGAACATGCTGTATTCTCTTTTCTATTGATCCCCTTTAAAATAATTGACTTGAGCTCCTGAATACCGATATCACATCCGTAGACATGACAGGCGCACTCCTGTCATCGGAGGCCATGAGCGGTATGGAAGGTTCTGTGGACACGGTTGCTATCGGGATATGCCAGATAAAACAAGGCTACGATCATGAGGAGAATTTGTCGAAAGCCTTGCGAATGATCGACGAGGCAGCGCGCAAAGGTGCAGCGATCGCAGTTCTCCCCGAGATGTTCTTTACTCCCTATGAGCCTTTTTCTATCCGTTCTTCTGCACCGGTTGCCGAAAAGGCGGTCGACTTTCTCAAGCAGCGCGCAAAGCGGAACGGCATAACCGTAATTGCAGGCTCCATGCCCTGGGAGGGGGATGGGAAAAGGTACTTCAACAGGGCCTTTGTCTTTGACTGTGCAGGGGACATCGTGTATTCACATGACAAGATACACCTTTTTGACTGCACCCCCCCAGGCGGACCTCAAGTCAGGGAATCCGATGTCATCGTGCCCGGAAATTCGCTCGGTGCGTTTGAAACCCCATGGGGCAAGGCATCGGTCATCGTATGCTACGACATCAGATTTACCCCCGTTGCTCAGCTGCTCGCCGATCATGGCGTGCGGATGCTTTTCGTGCCGGCAGCGTTTTCGACAGCCACCGGGAAAGCACACTGGGAGATGCTGGTGAGGTGCAGGGCTGTAGAGATGCAGGCGTATGTCATCGGGGTACAGCCTGCACACAACCCTTCGCTCAAATACGTTCCCTACGGGCATTCAATGATCGCGTCGCCGTGGGGTGAAGTGCTCCTGGATGCAGGGCAGGAGGAAACGGTCGAGCTCGTGCATATCGACCTTCAAAGGGTGAACTCGATACGAAGCACCTTTCCTCTGCTTGCCCACCGGCGGAAAGACTTGTATGAAACGGTCTGGAAGGTACGTTCATGATTAAGATACGCGCGCTCTCGAAATCCTTTAAAGGACAAAAAGTCCTGGATGAGCTCGACCTCGACATACCCGAGTCAAAGATCACGGTCGTAATCGGTCCCAGCGGCACAGGGAAAAGCGTCCTCCTGAAGCATATCGTGGGCCTCATGAAGCCCGATTCCGGCAATATCACGATCAACGGCAATGATATCACCGCAATGGACGAGGTTGAACTCAATAAGGTGAGGAAGAATTTCGGTGTCTGCTTCCAGGATGCGGCGCTCTTCGATTCCATGAACGTAGGAGAAAACGTCGGTTTCCCGTTCGTCATCCATACGGATTATCCCAGAGAAAGAATACACGACGAGGTCGCGGCGCTGCTGAAAGAAGTCGGTCTGTCCGGTATTGAGGAAAAAATGCCCTCCCAGCTCTCAGGCGGAATGAGAAAGCGGGTGGGATTGGCAAGGGCCCTGGCGATGAAACCGAAGTGTCTTTTTTTCGACGAGCCGACCAGCGGGCTGGATCCGGTGATATCACGTGCCATCGACATGCTCATCCGGCAGGTTCAGAATAAGACGGGGTCAACCAGCCTCGTGATCAGCCATGATATCGAAGGCGCATTCGCACTGGCCGACTATATGGCAATGATTTACCGCGGGCGTATCGTGTTCCAGGGCTCGCCGGAAGATTTCAAGAATACCGAAGATCCCCTGGTCAAGCAATTTATCCATGGGTATGTAGAAGGGCCGATCAACCCGATAGAATGATCGGGAGATAAGCTTTTTTAAGAGCGGTGTTTTCCTGAAGCTGCCTACGGCATGGAGAACTCAGTGTCCGGGTGCTTGACCGAGAGCACGGGACAATGCGCTTTTTTCACGACTTTTTCTGCGGTATGGCCGAACAGAACATGCTGGATGCCGGTCCTGCCCCGGGTGCCGATCACGATAAGATCCACGTTCTCCCGTTTCGAAAATTGGATGATTTCATAAAAAGGAACCCCGTGGAGAATATACGTATCGCAGTGCGTATCGGCGGGGACCATATGGGCAACCATTTCCTCGAGCCTCTTGGCAGCATTTTCCTCGAACTCGAGATAAAGCTGGGGCAGGATGCTCGGGCTCAAGTTATACTCGGAGAATTCGGTGAAATCCTGCAGGACATGGAGAAGAAAGAGCCTTGCTTTGAAAACGTTATTGAGATCGACTGCATATTTCAAGGCATACCGTGAAGATTCACTGAAGTCCGTTGGGATAAGTATCCTCTCTATCATACCGTATAAAGTAATGTTATTCTTCCCCTTGTCAATACCTCACGCCTTTCTTGTTGCCTTTGGATCAAAGCTCTATATAAATACTTCATTACTATGAAAAAACTGCCGGTCTTTCTTCTTCTCCTTTCAATGCTTCTTCCCGGCTGCGCTTCGTTGAAAATCCCCACAGAGGATGTATATCCTTTCCGGGCTGCATTCGAGGGGAGGGCATCCGTACAGGGCGACGATGTCGGCTTTACCGGGGCCATGAGCATTGTCTCGAGAGATCATGGATATGCACAGATTTACGGCCCTATCGGCCTGCCGGTGTATACGATCGATATTTCCCGGGGTCAGATGAAAATTTACGACCTCTGGGGAAAACGGATAAAGCAGTACTCGCTGCCTGTGGAACAGTTCCTGAGCCTGATCGCGGGCGTTCCTCCCGATTCTCCATACCTGTGGAGCCGTACCCATGACGACGGGACATCGGTAACCTATTATACCTGGGGCAACCTGAGAATCGATGACGAGTTGCTGCCCAGAGAGCTCCACATACGCGGCGATCCCCCTGCCGACGCAGTTTTTTCCAGAAACGGCAGGACAATAGGATTGATGATGACCCATGGTTCTGATACAGTTGATTTGTCGATATCGGTTATCGAGGGCGGCAGATGGGGAAAACGAAGCTTAACCGGTGTAAGGGAGGAATGTACTAGCCAATGATCGTGATCAAGTGCCCCACGTGCGGCAATAAGATTGTCTGGGATGATTTTCAGCCCATGGATATCATGTGCCCGAATTGCAGACACAACGTGAACCTGAGAACCTCGTTCAAGGAGAATATCAGAATCCGCGAGATGGGTCCGATCGGCGATGTCTGCTGCTGCCCACGCTGTGACACCATCGTTTCACGCAGGTGGTTCGTCAGGTGCGAGAAGTGCGGATATTGGCTTTTCGGGCCTGTATCGTTCCACGGCAACTGGCCCTTCATCCTCGGGCTCGGCATCATGTACATCATGTTTTCCATTTATTACCTGCTGTATATCCAGTGACGCGGTACACTGTGCAGTGTAAAGCCTGCCGATGAGCGATACCCCTGTCAGCCCGGAAAAGATAAAGCTCCTCGAAGAGCGCATGAAATCACTGGGAATAAAGAATGAAGACCTGGAAGAAAAATTCATCCACGCTCAGGGCAGAGGCGGGCAGAAGGTAAATAAAACTTCTTCCTGCGTCTACCTGAAGCATACCCCGAGCGGGATCGAAGTGAAGTGCCAGAAATCAAGATCCCGGGCGGCAAACCGCTTCTTCGCCCGCCGCATGATAACCGACAAGCTCGAAGAATCCCTCCTTGGAGAGAAATCTCCTTCCGCCCTAAGGATCGAGAAGATCCGCAAGCAGAAAAAGAAACGGACGAAGCGGGCGCGGGAAAAGACGGCAAAGTAGCTTATTTGTGATCGATCTCGAAATTGCGTGAGAGGACTGGTTTAAAATGAGCACTACCGCTCGGTTTATTCTGTTTCAGTGCATGATCATATTACCGTTCCTGGCAGGCGCTGTTCTCAAGCACAGGGTTCCGGAAGCCGGCTCGTCTTCGAGGAAGCTCATCAGGCTCAATCTCATTTTCGTCGAACCGTGCATCGCGCTGTGGAGTATCTGGGGGCTCGATTTCGGCTGGGACGTCGTCCTGCTCCCCGTCTCGGGCATACTTATCGTCCTCGCAGGATTGGCTGCGGGCAGGCTGATGATGGCCGCCATGCCTTTGGACGGGAGATCGAGCGCGAGTTTTCTGATCAGCTCCTCACTGGCCAACCACGGGTTCACCATGGGCGCTTTCCTCTGCTATCTTTTTCTTGGAGAAAGGGGGCTCGGCCTTGCGTTTCTCTTTCTGTCATACTTCATGCTCTTTGTTTTTACCGTCATTTTCCCCTACGCCAGATCCGTGTCGCCGGATCGCGGTGAGCCGCGAGGAGCGATGTGGAGTCATCTCTTTGACCTTCAGAACATGCCCCTTTTTGCCGTGCTGCTCGGATTGGCATTCAAGGCGTTCGGCCTGACCAGGCCTTCTATCTTCTTTCCGATCGATGCGCTCCTGCTTCTCTCCATCGCGCTGTATTACTTCAGCATGGGCATGAATTTCAGTATATCAAATATATCTGAGTTCTTGAGAGAAAACATCTCCCTCTCCCTCATCAAGTTCCTCGTCGTTCCGCTGCTTACGGCTGCGGCCCTTGCTCTCCTGGACATCGACAGGCAGATAGAAGCGGTTATCCGATTGG
Source organism: Syntrophaceae bacterium UBA6087 (assembly GCA_002448235.1). Classification (GTDB taxonomy): domain Bacteria; phylum Desulfobacterota; class Desulfomonilia; order UBA1062; family UBA1062; genus Phosphitivorax. Next base: position 27,299 of record DIXF01000012.1, on the reverse strand, counting down.
AGTCATTCATGCCGGCAGCCATCTATTCGGTCGTTGCTTCCGTGCTCTTTGACCTCGATACAAAGCTCACAACAAATCTTTTTGTCGTCAACACCCTTGTCTTTATCTTCCTTGTGCTGCCTTTGCTTTTTATGTTCAAGGGTTATATTCTTGGATTGTAGAAGGGATGGATGACAGCGATGAGCGGGAATAAAATCAAAGCGGTACTTTTCGATTTCGGCGGAGTTATCGCGGATGAGGGGTTCAGGAACGGATTGTTCGAGATTGCACGCAAGAACGGCCTTGACGGCGGGGAGTTCGCAGAAACGGCGCGTGAAATCATCCACGATACCGGGTATCTCACCGGCGAGGGAACCGAAGAGCTGTTCTGGAAAACCCTGCGGAGCGTAACCGGGATAAAGGGCTCCGATGCAGAGCTTCGGGACGCAATCCTCACACGGTTCACGGTTCGGGACTGGATGCTGAAGCTTATTGTCCGGCTCAAGGAAAACGGGGCAAGACTCGGCATCCTGAGCGATCAGACCAACTGGCTTGGTGAGCTTGAGGAGCACATGAAGATCTTCAGCTTCTTCGAGGAGGTGTTCAACAGCTACCACCTCGGAAAGAGCAAAAGAGACAAAACGATATTCCTCGATGTGGTCAAGGCAATGGGTATCGAACCCGGGGAGGCGCTGTTTGTGGACGACACGGAGGGGCATGTGGCGAGGGCGAGAGAAATGGGCCTCCACGCAGTATACTTTACCGGGAAAGAAAGCTTCCTGAAACAGCTTTCCGTCTTCTTCCCGGATTTGCCTGGGGATTTCTGATCGTTAGTCGTTATAGCCGTACTTCTTGAGTTTCTTATGGAGCGTAGCACGGGTGATGCCGAGTCTCCGGGAAGCCTCGCTCTTGTTTCCTCCTGATATTTTAAGGGTTTTGAGTATGGTCGACTTTTCGACCTCGTCCAGCGGCAGGTCCGAAGGCGTCTGTCCTTCAGGGAGGCGGGCAGGCAATTCATCCGGCAGCAGGGGCAGGTCGTCCATACTCAGGTAATCCGTACTCGAAAGCACCACTGCGCTTTCAACGGTGTTCATCAACTCCCGCACGTTCCCGGGCCAGTTATACCTGATCATCCTGTCCATGGCCTGGGGCGTGAACCCCTTGACCTGTTTTCCGTTCTTTTCCGAGAAAAGCTTGAGGAAATGTTCTGCCAGAAGCGGGATATCCTCCCGGCGCTGCCTTAAGGGAGGCACCTTTAAGGTGATGACATTGAGACGGTAATAAAGGTCTTCCCGGAAATTTCCCTTTTGAACTTCGGAGAGGAGGTCGCGATTGGTCGCGGCAATGAGCCTCACATCCACGGAAATCACTTCTTCTCCGCCGACCCTTGTCATCTCTTTTTCCTGGATGACCCGAAGGAGCTTTGCCTGCATGGCCATGGACATCTCGCTTATCTCGTCCAGAAACAGGGTACCGAGATGCGCCTGGGTGAACCGGCCGTCCCTCCTCCTGATAGCCCCGGTAAAAGCGCCCTTTTCATGGCCGAAGAGCTCCGACTCCAGGAGGCCTTCGGAGATCGCAGCGCAATTGAGTTTTATGAAAGCGTTGTCTTTCCGTGCGCTGTTGAAATGGATCGCTCCGGCAATCACCTCTTTTCCGGTTCCGCTTTCTCCCGTGATCAGAACCGTCGCTTCGGATGAAGCGGCTTTTGACGTGGTTTCCATCAGACGGATCATCAGAGGGCTCTTCCCGATGATATTGCGCGCATCGAAGTGTTCGCCGATGATTTCTTTGAGGATGCGGTTTTCCTGCTTGAGCCGGTTATGGTCCATGGCCTTTTCCATCTTCATGCGCATCTCTTCGAAATCCAGCGGTTTTGTCAGGTACTCGTACGCGCCTTTCTTCATGGCTTCGATCGCTGTCTCCACCGATGAGTAGGCGGTAATGATGATGACCGGGATGGCAGGATTGATGCCCTTGATCACGCTCAGTGCCTCGAGACCGGATACCTTTACCATGCGGATATCCATCAGGATGAGATCGAACGGCTTGTTCCTCACCGATTCTATGGCGCTCGATCCGTCATCGGCCTCGGTCACCTGGTATCCCCATCCTGAAAGCAGCGTCTTGAGCATGATGCGATGCCCCAGATCGTCATCGACAACGAGAATGTCCCTGCTGGTATGCATGTTATTCCTTTCCTTTTACGGGTAAAATGATGGAAACCGATGTTCCCAGGCTTTCCGTGCTGGAAATTTTCACCTGTCCTGCATGGGCCTCCATGATCTTGTGAACAATGGCAAGGCCGAGTCCGGTACCTGACTGCTTCGTGGTGAAATACGGATCGAACACCCTGCCCATGTCCTGTTTCGGTATCCCCTGGCCGGTGTCGGAAACATGGATGACGATATTCGAGTTCAGCTCATCCTGCTCGGCCCGTACTTCGAGAACGCCCCCGTTGTCCATGGCTTCCAGAGCGTTCAGGTAGACGTTGAGCAGGACCTGGGTAATCTTATCCTGATCGAAACTCGCCATGAACGGCACGTTGGAGAGGCTGTCCGAAACGATCTCGATCTCCTTGGCATCGGCCTGATGCTTTACCATCTCTATGGAATGCAGGATGGTGTCCTTCACGCTTGCCTGCCGCAGAACCACGTTCATCGGCCTGGCAAATTCAAGGAGCTGGCTGATGACCCTGTTCAGGCGCTCTACCTCCCTGATCATGATGTCCGCGGTCTTCTGGTCCTCGGGCACGTCACGGTACCGTTCCTTGAAATAGGTAGCAAACCCTTTGATCGAGCTTAACGGGTTCCTGATCTCATGCGCAACTCCCGCAGCCAGGCTGCCGAGAGAAGCCAGGCGCTCTTTGCGCAAGACCTCTTTCTTCAGATGCTGGATTTCCGTGATATCCCTTAAGAGGATTATGTATCCGAGGAATACGTTGTTATCGTCGTATAAGACGCTCGTACTCGTCTCAAGGAGCATGTCCCTTCCCTGGACCGGGATATCGATCTCTTTGATGAACACGGTGGGAGACTTGAGAGCCTGATCGAAAAGGTCGTAGATCTGCGGCGGGAGAACATCTTCCACATGTCTGTCCCGCACGTCAGGTGAAGAAAGTTTAAGCATGTCTTCCGAGGCATTGTTCATGGTGATGAGCTTGCGGTTTTCACCGATAAAGATCAGTCCCACGGGGATGTTCTCGACAATGTTGTCCGAGAAGGCCTTGATCCTTGAAAGGCTCACCCGGGCAATACGGTAGTTATAGCCTATGATTATGGACACAATCCCTGAAAAGCCTATGAGAAGGAGAATAACCGCAATCAGGATGCTCTGAAGGGTGTTTTCCCGGGTGGTTTTCACTATGGAGTCCATGTCCAGGCCGACGAATATCGTCAGTTCGGGCTTCTTGAATCGCTGAGGCAAGTCGCGGTTGACGTACCATTCCTCCGGTATGATACGGCTGCTGTGAGAGAGCAGCCTCCCGCGGGAGGGAATGAACCTCCGGTAGACTTCAAAGATAGGCTTCCCGTCGGACCTTACGATCCGGCGTGACTGGATCTTGTCATTGACGGCGGAAAGGTCGAGGCCTGTCCCGTGGTTTTTTCCGATATGCAGGGGCTGGTTATGGGCGATGATCTTTCCCTGTACGTCCGTTATGAGTATGTACAGGATATCCGGCTGCTCTGCGGTCTCCATGATGAGCCGCTGCACCTGGACCCAGCTCCAGTTGAATCCCACCATCCCCGTCCGTGTGCCCGCTTCAAACGACCTGATGAGTGCATCGCCTTTCTCGCGCAACAGCATAATCATATTATCCTGCTGGGTCCTGATCGTCTTCACGGTCATGAATGAGAAGATCGGCACCAGCACGATAAAGGCGCCCACAATGACCCAGGGCGAGATGCGAATCCAGTTTCTGTATGAGGTATGTTCCTTCATTTCATGGGTATTCTCGCCCGAAAAGTTATCAAATCTCATGCCAATAGCTCCATGAAGGTCCTGCCTTATCTTTTCGATAACTCGCGCCGGATAACTGTATATTCTTTATACATGTGTATCCACCTCTTGTATATCTTTTATACACTTTCACTGCTTTGCCTAAGGGAAAGGTCTGATCGATTCAATTGTCGAAAGGCATATGATTTGTTAATTCAAGTACCTATGATTAATTCAGTCGTTTTGGCATGCCAATTGAATAATGAATAAGCATATGAAAACGATATCATACAGTATCACACGGACTGAAGAAAACCGGAATAGGGAGGTGGCTGATCTTCAGTCCCGTCAATAAATTGTCTCCATAGCAAAAACCTCCTCTACGGGATGGACGTTCCTTTGCCCAGGCGCCATCCCTCTTTTTTTTATCAAGAAAATTCGGATTCCCCGCAAAGCATAATTGACTAGGTTAATGATACTATAGTAGGAAGGTGTGCGTAAGGGGGGTTACTCCATGTCATTGACATATAAAGAAGCAGGCGTTGATATCGATAAGCAGAATCTCTTCATCAAAGGGATCAAATCCGTCATCAAGTCCACATACGGGCCCGAAGTCCTTGGCGGCATAGGGGGTTTTGCCGGTTTATTCAAGCTGGACGTGGGAAACTTCAAAGATCCCGTTCTCGTTTCATCCACAGACGGGGTGGGAACAAAGATCAAGATCGCCCTTATGGCGGATAATCATGAGTACATCGGCATAGACCTCGTGGCCATGGTAGTGAACGACATCGTCGTCGACGGTGCGACCCCGCTTTTCTTCCTCGATTACCTGGCGACCGGGAAGCTCGATGTCGAGCGGTCAAAAACTATTGTCACCGGCATGGCCAAAGGCTGCAAGGAAGCCGGCTGTGCACTGATAGGCGGTGAAACCGCCGAAATGCCCGGTATCTACAGCGAAGGCGAATACGATATCGCCGGTTTCGGGGTAGGGATAGTCGACAGCGACAAGATCATCGACGGGTCGAGGATCTCCGCACGGGATGTGGTCATCGGGGTGCAGTCCTCGGGAGTCCACAGCAATGGGTTTTCCCTGGTGAGGAAGGTGCTTTTCGACAGGGCGCGGATGAAGATCGACGATTACGTGGAAGATCTCGGCAAGACTCTCGCCGACGAGCTCCTGACACCGACAAAGATATACGTGAAAAGCGTTATGAACCTGCTCAGGACTTTCGAGATAAAGGGGATCGTCCATATCACGGGCGGAGGATTCATCGACAACATCCCCCGGGTTTTGTCACCACGGTCCGGCGTCGTGATCAGGAAGAATTCCTGGCAGATACCGCCCATATTCAAGTTTATCCAGGACCTCGGCAGGATCGAGGAGCTGGAAATGTACCGGACGTTCAACATGGGCGTCGGCATGGCGCTTGTCGTGGCTGAAAAAGACGCAGAAGACGTGCTGCTGAGGCTCAAAGGACTCAAAGAATCGGCGGAGGTCATCGGGTATGTGCGGACACTGAAAAAGGGAGAGGCCCCGGTTGTTTTCGAAGAGTAGGAGGGGCTAGCGTGATACGGATAGGCGTGCTGGTGTCCGGAAGCGGGTCCAACCTGCAGTCGATCCTGGATGCCTGCGAACGGGGAGAGATCGACGGCCGCGTTGCTGTCGTCATCAGCAACACGTCCGAGGCTTTCGCCCTGAAAAGGGCTCGGCAGAAATCGATACCCACCTTCGTCGTACCACACAGCGAATACCCGGACCGGGAACGTTTCGACCGTGAGCTCGTCCGTATCCTCAAAGAGCACCAGGTCGATCTCATTGCTCTCGCAGGGTTCATGCGGGTTCTCACACAGGGATTTCTCCTCGAGTTTCCCGGAAGGATCATAAATATTCATCCTGCCCTGCTTCCCTCCTTCCCCGGACTGGGTGTACGGCAGAAGGCCATAGACCACGGCGTACGTTTCTCAGGCTGCACCGTCCATTTCGTCGATGCAGGTGTGGATACGGGCCCTATCATCATTCAGGCCGTCGTGCCCGTATACCCGGACGACACGGAAGAAGAGCTGAAGAACAGAATCCTTGCGCTTGAGCACAAGATATATCCCAAGGCGATCCAGCTGTTTGCCCAGGGAAGGCTCAGCATCTCCGGCAGGAAGGTCTTTATCCAAGGGCTTAAAAAGGATGACTCCCTATGCCTCGTCAATCCCCCTTTGGACATTTAGAAGGTTCTGTCCTGGTCAGCGCCTGTCTCCTGGGCATCAACTGCCGGTATGACGGGAAGGCAAAACCCTGCCATGAAATCCTTTCTGCCAAGAATTTTACCCCTGTCCCGGTCTGTCCGGAAAGGCTGGGAGGCCTTCCCACTCCACGCCCACCCGCCTGTTTCGCCAAGGGCGACGGCCGCGAGGTCCTGGCAGGAACGGGTCGAATCGTAAATGCCGACGGGGCAGACGTCACCGAACCCTTTCTCAACGGCGCACTGCATGTCCTTGAGCTGGCGCAGCTGCTCAATGTCCGCTGGGCCGTCCTCAAGGAAGGAAGCCCTTCCTGCGGAACGACACGGGTATCCTCGCGGGAAGGAAGAATCCAAGGGGTCGGGTTAACCGCTGCGCTCCTTATGCAAAACGGCATACAGGTGCTGAACGAAGACGGATAGCCCGTCACCGGTTTTGTATCTATTGAAACGCGTCCCTCAGTTTTCCAGCGCCCAAAATATCTTTGATTTTCTCAAAATATGGCGTATATACAGAAATAAAGCTGTACTGTTATGAAATATAAGGAGGGGTTAATTCTCACTTAAGAGATGCAGGACAAATGCTCTTTTTTTGCGTTTGGACGCGTCGGATCCCGCACACAAACACAGAGTACAAAGGAAAGAGGCTTCAATCTTCTCGAACTGCTCGTTGTTTTGAGCATCGTTTCAATACTGGCAGCTCTCGCCTTTCCCAACTTGAGCAGACTCACCTCCAGCAGGGAATTATCTCAACAGGCAGAACATCTCGCAGCAACGATTCACCGGGCACGGGATCTGGCAATGGATCAGGGCTATCCCTGGCGTATCGTATTCACACCCGGCAGTGGATCGTGGTTGTGCTACGGGGACCAGGATGGTGATGCCGAGATAGGCCCTGGAGAACGACAGCTCGGGCATTTTTCGCTTGTGCCGCCGGTCCGCTTCGGCTGCCATGCGAAAAATGGACCGAACAATACCGTCATTCCGGTTGACGGAGTGAGTATATCGGGCAACCGCATCACCTTCTCGCCTATGGGATGCTGCAATTCCGGCAGCATCTATATATGGAACGATACCTCATCGATCGCCATACGGGTTCTGCCTGCATCAGGGGTCATCAGGATCTGGAGATACGGAAGCTCATGGGAGGTACTGAAATGAAAAAAGGGTTCAGCCTTATCGAAGTGCTGATTGCACTCCTGATCTTCATGATCATTTTTGTCTCATACATGAAAATATCGGTTCTATCGATCCGTTCAAACAGGTACTCGGAAGATCTTACTACTGCTTCCATCCTGGCGCATACGAAACTGGTCGCCTTGAACAATCTCCCGGCGGATTCACCTGAAGTGTCTCCTGCCTGGCATCAAGATCCCGAGAATCCGATTGTCCTCGGCAACGTGTGTTTCTACAGATTCTGGGAAGTCAACGACATTACCTTCGGGAAACAGGTGAAGCTCTTTGCTGTATGGGACGACAGGGAACGGTCCAAAGCGGGCGGCTTCGGTTCGTTGTCGGATCTACAAAGCAGCAGGTGCCCTGTTGTGTCTTTCCGGGATATACTTCTTTATGAATGAAGCCCTGCGCGGTAAAATATGAAACCTTAATCTACCGTTCGTGCAATCGCTGAGGCGGCGTCCGTCTTCCTGATCCGTACGGTCGGGAAGCGTTAAGCCCTCTTCAGGCAAAGGCAGAACGACATGATAAGGAAAAAGACAAAGGATGCGACGTGCGGAACCTCTGTCAAAAGATATGTGATGTCCTGAAAAATCTCCATGTCTGCAGAATAAGCAAGATGCAGGCCAGGCTCTAACCCATTGATTCTACATATTAAGGAAGGATGAACTGTGTCGTAAATGCATCACCTCAGGTGTTGCCACGAAACTGGCGCCCGGAGAGAGTCAGGGTAATGTACCGTTAAAGGGAGTTCCCCATCAGGACCCGGAAGGATTTTTCAATAATAGGACTTTCCGGAAGGGGCACTGAAAGGCAGCGAAGCCTCGTCGTTTATGTGAAGGCTGAAGAACTGGTTCATGAAAATGAAGTACACTTCCCCATCATCGCCCAGAATGACGATAATAGGCTTATCGATCCTGCTCTGATCTGCACTGTCTGTATCTTTTGACAGATTTACGGCTGCGATCCGCTCTTGGATGGGTTCAACTGCGTAATCCGATTTGGACCCTATGCTTGCATGAATCGGTGAGGAAAATATAAACGTAAAAAGAAAAGCAATGACGACTGTCTTCATCGAAGCGTTTCCTCCTTTATGCGTGCCATATAATTGGAATATATTTTCCTGAACCCTGCATATTAAAGCAAATACTATGCCCTTTACCTCAGATAGTAATATCAAATAGATATGATCTTTTGAGCATTAATTGATAAGAGATGAGGAATAATATTGCCCACGAAAGAGGAAAATGAAAGCACATAAAGGATTGCACTCTCGTGCATTTAATAGGTGCTGCGACTCATTTCTATCCGTCTCAGCGCATCACGGGTTTGCCTTTCGGTTTCTTCGGACGGACTGTTATCGAGGGCTGAAAGCAGATATTGGTAGGCAGCTGTCGGCTGTCCTTGCTTGAGGCGCATGAGACCGAGGGCAAGATACACATCGGCGAGGGTATCCGATGTCTGCCGGTTTGCCACGCATTGCCTCAGCAGTTTCGATGCGGCAATAGGATGGCCCGTGTCATCGAGCCACTGGGACAGGGTTATGCATTCATCGGGTTTGAGCTCCGAGACTTCCTTTCCCTCCATACGCGAAAGGATATCCACTGCTTTACCGGGCAAATTCTCATGCATGGCAGCACGAATGGCGCTGAGGTTTGCAAAACCCTCATTCTCCGATGCCGGGTTTACCCCGGTCATGGCGTTCCCCATGTGCCACATGCTGTCCCTCCAGGGCCAGTGCCAGGAGAACCTCTCTCCGACAAACGCGATCGCCATCCCCCCGAGGAAGCCCCCGATATGAGCGCCATATGCCACTGCAGACTGATGGCTGACGAGAAAAGGCAGGATGTTGTCGATGACGATGAATATGCCGAGGACCAGACGCGACGGGAGAAATATCACGTCCACGTAGAAAGGGATGAGCGCGATAAAAACTTTTATCTTGTTTCGCGGAAAGAGGAGAAAGTAAAAGCCCAGAATCCCTGATATGGCTCCCGATGCACCTACGAGCGGGATCATGGAAGGCCCTGTGAAGATCGCGAAGAACAAGGTGGCCAGCACGCCGGTAAAGAGATAGATCATGAGATATCCCAGCTTTCCAAGCCGGTACTCTACATTGTCGCCGTAAATCCACAGGAAGAGCATGTTTCCTGCCAAATGGAGGAGCCCTCCATGGAGGAACATGCTGTAGAAGAGGTCTGCTGTTTTCGGGGCGCCTGGTTTGTATCCGTGGACAAAGGTATAAAGATCGTACGAGCTCACCTGAGACAAGACATCCTTGATCGTGACGCCTGGCGGAAGCTGGTTCGCTATTGTCCTTAAGTACTCGTGGAGAATCGGGTCGTTCGTGTCCACGCCCTGGCGGGAAAGCGGTATGGTAATGAACAGGTAGACAAGGATATTCGCTGCCATCAGCGTCCAGTTCATCCAGGGAGTGTAACTCCTCGGGTTCGGGCTGTCTCCTATGGGTAAAAACATGCTTGTCCACTCCTGCCTTTTTTCATGGCCTGCACTAATACTATTAAGTAAACGCGCAGATACAAATCACCATGAACATAAAAAAGCATTATTGATAATCAAACGATAAAAATCCAGCGATTAAATCGGTTCAGCACCCCTGATCAGCCTGTCTTTTGTCTTGAGGTAAGCCGTTATCAGGGCATTGACATCCTGAGGGTATTCCTCGTGGGGCGAGTGGCCGCACTGCTTAAAGAGAAACGTCCGCGCGTTCGGCAGACATCCTTGAAACCGGTGGAGCAGCTCTGCATCAAGATATGCGTCATGATCGCCCCAGATGACAAGCGAGGGGTGCCGGATTTCCTGCAGGGAGCTTTCAGTCAGCTTCCAGTCCTGGTTTCTTGCAATTTGCAACTGGGCCTTCCGGTTGTGGGGAAACGTCAGGGGAAGGTGTACCTCTTCAGCCATAGCAAGGCTCACCATGTGTCTGTGGAAGAAGGAGCGCTCGAGACGTTTTTTTACGGTCCCCACCGTGACGAAATTCATGAGGAGCTCTCCGATGAGAGGATATTTCATGAGCTCCCATTCGAGCACATCGGGGACATTGAAGCCGCTTGAGTCGATGAGGATAAGCCTTTCCACCCGCTCCGGATACTTCGAAGCAAAACGGAGAACCCATCCGCCTCCCCAGGAATGCCCGAGAAGCGATGCCCGCTCGATGTTCCTTTCATTCATGAATTCGAGCAATGTATCTGCCGCCGGATCGAGACCGTATGAGACGGTATCCCCAAGAGGGACCGTATAGCCGTACCCGGGCATGTCAAGGGCGTATACATGAAAGAATCCGGCGAGATCCCTGAAATTGTGCCTGAATGAATACAGCCACATCCCGCCGCCATGGATCAGGATCAAAGGATCCCCTTCACCCATCTCAAGGTAGTGGACCTTAAAGGATGTCAGGGAAGCGAACTGCGAGGGGATCGTCCGCAGATATCCTGAGGAGATAGGACAGGCCGTCAATGAAACCCTCCCAAAGCGGCATAGGTAATAAAAGTTCAACGCTCTTCTTAACTCCGGGTATATATGTACTGTATCAGCGGCCTTGTGGAAAGTAAAACTTCTTCTTTGACATTGACAAGGGAACACCCCAAGGCTACCTAATCATAACTGGTTACAATCCTTTAAAAAGGGAGACTCTTTATGTCCTTGAATGTGCAGCAGCCGGACGATCGGGGCACATCGGAATCAATCGCGCCCGAAGCTCAGGGTTCGGGCGCGAAGAGACGCACAGGGTGGACTGTGGGTATCATCGTCATAGCGATCATTGCCGTGGCAGGAGGGATTGCGACCTCGTTTTACATCGTCCCGGCCGGACACCGGGGCGTAGTGTTTCGACTTGGGAAACTCTCGGACGTTGTCGCGCCGGGCCCTCATTTCAAGGCACCCTTCAGGATAGATACCGTGATCGAGGTCAACACGGATACGATCGAAACGGAATCTTTCGGATTCAGGAGCAGCAAGGCGGGCGTCAGGACCAGAGATAAGAAGGACCGTGAAAGCAGGAGGGAGTCATCGATGCTCACCGGCGACCTGAATATGGTCGACATCGAATGGAGCGTCCATTATAAACACCGTGACCCCGGGAAGTTCCTCACCGCCATCCATGATCCGGTGCAGACGATACGAGATACCAGCGAATCGAATATGAGAAGGATCGTAAGCGAGCACAGTTTCGATGATGTTCTCACGAATAGGGAACAGATCCGAAGTATCTTCTTGAAAAACCTCCAGAAATCTCTCGATGTGTATGGCAGCGGGATACAGGTTGTGGATGTCAGGCTTCGGAATGTTTTGCCGCCTGATGAGGTCAGGGACGCGTACCATGAGGTTCATGCAGCACGGCAGGAGAAAGAAAGCCTCGTCAACCAGGCGCTGGAAGCTTATAACCGCGAGATTCCCAAGGCGCGAGGCGAGGCGGAAAGCCTTGTCACCATGGCCCAGGGCTATGCCCTGGAGCGCGTCAATGTCGCAAAAGGAGAAACCTCCCGTTTCAATGATGTGCTGCGCGAATACCGCAATGCCAAGGAAGTCACACGCAAGCGTCTCTATCTGGAGACCTGCCGGGAGATTCTCCCCCGGGCCGGCAAGGTGCACGTCGTGGACCCCAGGCAGAAAAACACCTTTCCCATGCTCGATGCTGAGAGGCGCGTGCCGGGGGCAGGGGGTGCAAAATGAAAAAGGGAAAAGCCGTTCTCATTGTCATTTGCATACTGGCAGTTATCGCATCGTACGATGCCTTTTACACCGTCAGCGAGTATGAGCAGGCAGCTGTAATACAGTTTAACAACCCGGTCGAGCCGGTCAGGGAGGCCGGTATCCATTTCAAGATCCCCTTTGTGCAGAGGGTCGAAAAATTCGAGAAGCGGATCTTGAAGTGGAACGGCGATTCAGGCGAGATTTCGACACGCGACAACATGATCATCCGGGTGGAGGCGACTGCGAGGTGGAAAATCGTTGATCCCCTCGCGTTTATCAAGACAATCGGAACCTATGACCGGGCATATGCAAAACTGGACGACATCATGGATTCGATCCTGAAGGATGCTGTCTCGGCAAATCCTCTGCTCGGGCTTCTGAGGTCTTCCGGTCGGATCATAACCGCCCCGGGCGGCGAAAATTTCGAAGAATCCGCTCCAAACGAAACAGGAGAAGTGGTGAAGACCGAGCCGGGAAGGGACGCTGTCACCGGGAAAATGCTCGCCGAAGCTTCAAAATCTCTTTCCGGCAGCGGCGTGGAGCTCGTAGATGTCAGCATCAAGCGCCTGGACTATGGGGACAGGGTGAAGAGCAAGGTTTATGGCCGCATGATCTCCGAGATTAAATACCGGGCCGCCCAGCTGATATCCGAAGGAGAGGGTAGGCAGGCGGAGATAAACGGGCGAATGGGGAAAGAGCTGCAGGCTGTCAGATCGGAGGCATTCAAGACAGCCGAGGAGATAAAGGGAAAGGCCGATGCCGAGGCCGCGAGGATCTACGGAAAGTCCTACAATCAGGATCCCGAGTTCTATTCCTTCTATAAGACCCTCGAAACCTACAAGCAGACCTCTTTCGAGAACACGACGCTGATCCTCGGTACGGATTACGACTTCTACAAGGTGCTCAAAGGCACATCAAAATAGCAGGTGGGATGGTGCTGTCCCTGCTGAGGACAGCATATTATCGGCCGCTTGCAGTCTTGACAATCATGGAGGGTTGGTTTCTAATGCAAAAGTATTACTTAGTATTACTAAGGAATGGCACGAGGATGACATGAAAAAGCATGAGATCGTAACGTTCAAAGTCGATGAGCATCTCTTCAGGATCATACAAGGGATACCCAACAGGTCGGAATTCATCCGTTCAGCGATTCTTACCGCGCTGGACAGCGTCTGCCCCCTGTGCAACGGAAAAGGCACGCTGACCTCGAACCAGAAACAGCACTGGAAGGATTTTTCGGAAGCCCATTCGGTAGAAACATGCGAACACTGCAGCGAGCGGTTTCTTGTCTGCACGAAGATCGAGCACCGATAATACTCGTTTCGGAATAAAGCCCCGAAGGAGATATCCCATATGAAAAGAAAGATGCTGTCCTTTCTGGCAGCCTTGATACTCCTGATCCTTACAACCGGACCATCCCATGCCGCTCAGGCAGGAGGCGGGAAGATAAAGGCCTTTGTCAGCATCGTCCCGCAGAAATATTTTGTGGACAGGGCAGGAGGGGACTACGTCGATGCAGGCGTCCTTGTGGAAGAGGGGCAGTCTCCCGAAACGTATGAACCCACCCCGGCCAAGATGTCCCAACTGGCTCGCTCCCGGGTGTTCTTCACAATCGGTGCGCCCTTCGAACGTGTCCTTGTGCCGAAAGTTGCCGGTGTGCTTCCGAAACTTTCCATTATCGACACCAGCAAGGGAGTAAGCGTTCTCTCTTTTGCGCCGGGATCAGGCGAGCAGGGCACGGATCCCCACATCTGGCTCGACCCGAAGAGGGCTAAGATCATAGCCGGGAATATATCCGAAGCTCTCATAAAGATAGATCCCGCCCATGGAGGATATTACAAAAAGAGTTCCGCAGCGTTCCTGAAAGACCTGGATAAGCTCGATGTCGAGATCGCGGGCATGCTCGCACCTTTCAAAGGGAGAAAAGTCTTCGTCTTCCATCCGGCTTTCGGGTACTTCTGTGAATCGTATGGATTGACGCAGGTTGCCTTTGAAATCGAGGGAAAAGAGCCCAGCGCCAGGCAGATGGCAAGGCTCATCGAGAGCATGAGAAAAGAAAACGTCAGGACGATCTTTGTCCAGCCACAGTTTTCCCAGAAGGCTGCCCGGGAAATTGCCCGCACGATCGGCGGAAAGGTCGTGCCCATCGATCCCCTCCCGAAGGATTATCTCACGGATATGAGAAAATTGGCGCTAACGATAAAAAGCTCTCTTGCGGAACAGAGGTAAGCTCCCCCTCATCAAAGGGGAGTGCGGCACATAAGAGGCAAGGTGAAACAATGAAACCGGTGATCGAACTCGATGCGGTGACTTTCTGCTACGGACGTACGACCGTCCTTGAAGACGTGAGCCTGCAGATCCATGAGCGGGATTTTCTCTCTATCGTGGGACCGAACGGCGGCGGGAAAACGACCATCCTCAAGCTCATCTTAGGTCTTGCCAGGCCGAACAGAGGCAAGGTGACCGTATTCGGTACATCTCCCGAGAACGCCCGCACCAGGATCGGCTACATGCCGCAGCATACTTCTCTCGACCCTTTGTTCCCGGTTACGGTCATTGACGTGGTCATCATGGGCCGTCTGGGTACCGGCACGCTGATGGGAAGATACACGAGACCGGACAGGCAGGCAGCAGAGGAGGCTCTCCGGGCGGTAGACCTTTACGAAGTCCGGAACCGCCCATTTGCCGACCTTTCCGGGGGACAGACGCAGAGGGTGCTGATCGCCAGGTCCCTTGTCTCGCACCCGCAGCTCCTGCTCCTTGACGAGCCTACGGCCAACGTCGACGTTGCTGCAGAGAATGAGCTCTACGAATTTCTCACCCAGCTGAACAAGAGCATGACCATTGTACTCGTCACCCATGACCTCGGGTTCGTTTCAAGGCACGTGAAGAGCGTGGCATGCGTGAACCGCAGGCTTCTCTGCCATCCGACATGCGATATTACCGGGGATATGATCAATGAAATTTACGGAACGAATGTTCAGATGATCAGGCACGATCACGATATGAGCCGCAAGAAAGGCAAGCTGCATGACTGAGTTCTTTTTCGACCTCATGAATTTTTCTTTTCTCAAGTATGCACTTGCCGCAGGGCTTCTTGCCAGCATCGCATGCGGTATAATCGGAAGTTACGTCGTCACGCGGCGGATCACCTATATCGCCGGGGCCATTGCCCACAGCGTCCTCGGGGGCATGGGTGCTGCCCGGTACTGTGAGGTCGTGCTCGGATGGGGATGGTTCCATCCTCTCATAGGCGCAACGGCCGCAGCCCTGATCTCTGCAGTGATTATCGGGCTTGTGAGTCTGAGGGCAAGACAGCGGGAAGATACGGTGATCGGCGCCGTCTGGGCGATCGGCATGGCCGCAGGCATCATGTTCATCTTCAAGACGCCGGGGTATAACGAGAACCTCATGAGCTATCTCTTCGGGAATATCCTCATGGTGACGCAGGCCGACATCTGGCTCATGGCAGGGCTCGACCTGCTCATCATCGTCCTTGTGCTTGTGTTTTACCATAAATTCCTTGCCGTATGCTTTGATGAAGAATTCGCCCTTCTCCGCGGCGTACGTGTAGAAGTGTACTATCTTCTTCTCCTGTGCCTGACGGCGTTGACCGTTGTCCTCATGCTCAGCGTTGTCGGTATCGTCATGGTTATCGCGCTCCTGACGCTGCCTCCGGCAACGGCCGGATATTTTTCCAAGAGGCTCGGGGGCATGATGATGCTCTCCATGCTCTTCTCGGCTCTATTTACTACGGGCGGCCTGGCCATAAGTTACGGTCCGGGCCTCCCCACCGGCGCGACGATCATCCTTCTGGCCGGGGCAGTCTACCTGAGCGTGGTGTTTATTGTGCGGATAGCGAACAGCAGAAGCCGGGTATCCTGAGAGATTGCCGATAAGCAGGAAAACCGTTGCACCGGATGCACACCGCCCTTACGGAGACGCTTAGATCCTGTTCCGGAAGTCTCACTCGCCTCGCCCGATCAAAGGCGTTACCTTATCTACCGAAAAATAGACAAGATATGAATCCTCATCGTAAATCCTGCCTTGAGAAGCATAATTCCTCGAGCGTCTCAGCTCATCGATTCGCTCCGCGTTTTTTTCTTCGCGGATTTTCGTCAGAAACAGCCTTTTGCCTTTAAAACTGTTTTTGTCTTCCAGAAAAAGGTACGCAGCATGGCTGTTGGAATTAAGGTTCCTGTGGCTCATCCGGTCGGCCATGATGAATGCTACGGTGTCTTCTTCAATGAAGAAAGGTTTTGCATAGGGAGCCGCATCCACATTGCCTTGAGAATCGGCAGTAGCAAGAATCCCTTTGCCTTTGGTCCTATCGAAATATTCTTTCTGACTCATGGAGTGATACCTCTTGATTGCTTTAATACAATATACGTAGGATTTTGCTTCACCATGTCAATACGATAAGGGGCACACGAAAACCCTTACACGGGATTGCCTTGAGGGAAATAAGCCGCAGGGTCAAGCGTAGGCAGATAGCTTCCGCTGCACGACTTTGAGGTTGTAGAGCTCGGTTGAAAGGCGGGTGAGCTCGTCTAATCTCCAGGTTCCTTCATCAGTGAGGTGCGGGATCAGTTCGCCGGGAAGCTTGTCGATCCCGAGGTAGGCGCCGCTGATAGCCCCGGCCATTGCCGCCGTGGTGTCGACGTCTCCGCCGATTCCGACGGCGGTTGCGATTGTCTCCAGGTAGCTTTCCGGCGAGTGCAGGAATGAGTACAGGCTCCACAGGACGGTCCCGGTTACGAACGGCGTGAGTCCCTGCCAATTATTCCAGTCTCCGAAGGCGTATCCTGAGCCGACAAGAGCCTGGGCCGCATCGATCGGCTCGAGGTCGATCCAGTTGATCAATGATGAGAAGGCGATCTCGGCAGACGGATCGATGGTCGCGACGACCCGTGATATTTCCCTGACGAACTCGGGCCGGGAAAAAGGTCTGCTCACAAGGGCCAGTGCGACAGCTCCGGCAATGGCTGCCGAGCCCACGGAACAACGGATATCCTTATGGGTGATAATGCTTTGATCGTGCGCCGCCCTTACAAGTGATTCTGCATGATCAAAAAACATCAGGCCGACAGGACCTGCCCGCATAGCGCTGCCGTTTCCGGCAGACGGGCTCGGCGTTCCTGCTTCATGCCATGGGGAGCCTTGAGACAAGCGGATCGCGGCCTCCCAGGTTGCACTTCCTCCGCCTACGACTTTTCCGCTGGAAAATATGTCCGCTATCCGGCGGGCATAGTCTTCCGGATTGAAGCCCCTTAACGTGATGCAGCTGATAATCAGCTCTCGCGCCAGCTGCGAGTCATCCGAGTACTGTCCGAAAATATATCCGGGTCTGGCTCTGAGGCCCGGTCCTTCAGCTATTATCTCCTCCACATACTCTTTGCAGACCTCATGAGGCTGCCCCTCGACCGGAAAACCGATGGCATCGCCGAGGCACTGGCCGATCAGAGAGCCGACATACTGGCCGATCTCAGGTACTTTCACGAGAGAATTTTCCCCCTTCAATGGTGTTCTTCAACACCGAGCTGAGCGCTTGAATATTGTATGGTTTTGCGATAAACGCGGCAAACCCGTATTTGTCAGGCTCTGACATGATCGGATCATTCGAGTAGCCGCTCGACACGATGGCCGTTACATAAGGGTCTATCTTTTTCAGCTCCCTGATACATTCTTTCCCGCCCATGCCTTCAACCACGGTGAGGTCGAGGATCACCGCATCAAAACCGCCGGCGTCCTGTAATGCTTTTTTGTACGCCTCAATGGCTTCGTTTCCCTCCCGTGCAAAAACAACCTCATACCCGAGGTGGGAGAGTATGCTCCGGGCGAGGTCCCGGATGAAAGCCTCATCGTCCATGAACAGAATGCGGCCTTTGCCCGGGAAGGTTTCGTTGTCCTCGCACGGGTGCTCTTCGGTTGTTTCCGCGAGGGCAGGAAGGTATACGGTCACTGTTGTGCCCATGCCGGGCGAAGACGATGCGGTGATATGGCCTCCGTGCTTCCTGATAATGGAGTAAGACGTGGCGAGCCCAAGCCCGTGGCTCTGCTTTTTCGTGGTGAAAAACGGGTCAAAGATGTTGTGGAGGACAGTCTCATCGATGCCGCAGCCTGTGTCCTTTATCATTATTTTCACGTAGTCTCCCTCGATAAGCCCAAAGGGATCGTCGTCCGGGCGCGTGCCGTTTGCGGCCTCGATGGAGATCGTCCCGCCGCCGGTCAAGGCTTGTCTGGCGTTGATGATGATATTCTGTATAGCCTGGGCGATCTGCGCCTCATCGGCTTCAACAGGCAGGAGATCTGCAGAGGTGTGGAAACGGGCCGCGACATCCGAGCCCTGGAGTACGACATGGGCCGTATCCCGAAGGAGCTGCTCGAGATGGAGCTTTTTTTTCAAAGGGCTTCCCCCCCGTGAAAACGTCAGAAGCTGGCCGGTGAGATGCTTTGCTTTCATGGAAGCCTTCTCGATGTCATCCAGCCTGGCATATACCTTGTTCTGCGAATCGATCAGCATTTTTGCAAACGATATATTTCCGAGGATGACGGTAAGAATATTGTTGAAATCATGCGCGATCCCCCCGGCAAGGGTCCCCAGTGAATCGAGCTTGTACCGTTTATGAAGCTCTTCCTCCAGGTGTTTTTTGTCCGTTATATTCCTTGATATCTCGATCGCCCCCCTGATGGTACCCTGCTCGTCCCTGACCGGATAGCCCATGATCTGCCAGATCGAACCGCTGTCTGATCTGAATGTCTCTTCCTGGGGCACGCCCGTCTTTACCGCCATGATAACCGGGCATTTATCGCAGGGTACGGAGTTGCCCTGCCAGAGCTCGTGGCATTTCTTCCCGATAAGCCTTTTCATGGGGAGATTGAGGGCGCCGGACGCCGCTTCATTGGCCCAGATGATATTCAGGGAGATGTCCTGCATCATGATGATGTCGGTTATGCCGTTCAGGACGATGTTGAGCTCTTCGGCTTTCATCCGATACTGTTCTTCGCTCGACCTTAAGGTTTTTTCGATCAGTTCCCGTTCTTTGATTTCCCGGGTGAGCAGCTTATTGATCTCTCTGAGTTCTTCGGTGCGCTCATGCACCTTCCTTTCAAGATCATCATATGCCTTTCTTAAGTCTTCTTCGGCTTTCTTCTGACCCGTTATGTCCGTTACCACGCCGTAAATTCTCAGCCTGTCTCCGTCCATGATCGGTTTATTAAAGGCACGAAGCCAGCAGAGGGCTCCTGATTTCTTCATGACCCTGTACTCGAACGACATGATCTTCCCGGACAGGAGCTCTGAATACCGGCTCTTCATCGCCTCTCTGTCTTCGGAATAAACGAAGTCGGTAAAGTGCCTTCCGGTCATTTCCTGGGGCTTGTAACCGATTATCTTTCTGATCACCGGGCTGGTGTAGGTGATAATGCCGTTTTCATCGAGAGAGAAGATCGCGTCGTTGATGTTTTCCACCAGCTCCCGATACTGTTCTCTGCTTTTTCTCAAGGCTTCTTCCGTTTCTTTCAAGTCGGAGATATCCCTGATGACGGCCGCCATGATCTTCTGGGGTCCAAGAGGGAAGGGGCTCAAGATGATATCGGCCGGAAACACGGTTGCATCGGTGCGCCGGCACATCCACTGAAACCGCTCTGCACCTCGTTGGAGAGCTCGCTCGAAGTGTCTCTTCAGCTCGCTGGCCATATCCGTTTGCCTCTGTGCGGGAAGGTCAATGAAAGAAAAGTCTCTAAACCCGGAATGGAGAAATCCATCCTTGTCCTTGCATCTGAAGGTCTTCAGGGCGGCCGTGTTGCAATCAATGAAGCGGTCTTTGTCGATGAGGATAATCGCGTCCTTCGTAGATTCAAAGAGGGTGGCGTATTTTTCGAGGGCCTCGATGAGATCTTCTTCGATGGACTTAAGGTTGGTGATATCCCTGCCGGCAAGGATGTAGTCCACCGGCGTATCGGATTCGTTGAACACGGCCTTGAGCGTCCATTGATGCCATTGCATGCGGCCTTTCATGGGGGTTAACCGATACTCGAACTTCCTTACCGGTTTGGCCGGGGCAAGGGTTTCGAGCTGATGTGCAAAGCGCTTTCTGTCTTTCCGGGGAATGTAGCTGTAGACCATGCTGCCCGTGGTTTCCTGCTTCTTCTTTTGGAAACATCTGCAGAAAGCCGCATTCGCATAGGTAATGCGACCGTCGGGACGGAAGAGGCACAGGAGGTCGGGAAGATCTTCAAGGATTGAAGAATAGGGATTTTTTCGAAGAGAACCGGATTCGTCAGACTCTGATTCTGCAGACGGCCTGTGAAAGTTCCTGGTTTCTTTCTGCAACGCCTCCTCGGGAACGTGGCTCATTGTTCCATTGCTCATAAAATCGAAACACTCCTGCATTCATATCTGCCAAAGCATACATAGTGAAAAGCATTTAGAAGTATATTGTAATATGCCGGCAGTAGATTTCAAATTATTGATGCAGAATTGCTCGATTTAACACTTAAATTACATTGATTGATCAGGCAGAAGATAAAAAAAAAGGATGGCGGTTAGGGCATAGGACGCGCCATCCTATAAGAGGAGGTTAAATGTTTGTTCTAGGTCTGTTTCTCTTTCTCTACTACTTTGGATGCTCGGATTCTGAAAAGGATGCTCAATATTTGTTAAAAATAGTCCAAATAATAAGACTGGGTGCATTTGCCAGTCATTAGAGGATATAAAAGGCAGCTAATAGCCGATAAACGTCAATTTAACGTAACTACAGGCATAAAAGGGTTTTTGCATTCTCCAGAAAGATGCGGTCATAAAATTCCTGAGGAAGACCCAGGGCCATGAGCGCCATAATCTCTTCGCGACGGTGATGGAACAGGTTCGGGAAATCCGATCCGTACAGAATCCGGCTCTGGTATTTTTCCAGGAGGCCGTTTCCCAGGGTATACATCCTGAAATTATCCGGCAGAAAACAGTATGACGTATCGACAAAGAGATTGGGATGATTGTCCAGAAGATCGAAAAATCCTCTGAACTCGAACGCTCCCATGTGCGCGATATTCGCGGGGAGGTCCGGATACCGGGCAAGCACGTTTCTGAAACGCCCGATGCCCGTGTACGCGTTTCCCAAGGGGCCGGTTCCGATATGGAGAAGAAACCGCTTACGGTGTTTCAGCACCATCTCGTACAAGGGGAAGAGGCGCTTGTCGTCGGGGGAGAAAGACTGCACGAGGAAATGGAGCTTGAACCCGAGGATCTTTGGATGGGCAAGGATGCGCTCGGCAGATTCCAGGCTTTTTTCATCCTCGGGATGAAAGGCGGCAAAGCAGTATACCGATTCGGTTCGGTCGAGCAGGTCTACGTTCCAGTCGTTAAGCCTTTTTGCCACTCCCTTCTTATGGGCATAATTGGAGTAGACGATAGTATCGACACCCCTGTTTCTCAAGTATTCGATGCATTCCTGCGAATAAAGCTTATGAACCACCTCCAGACCATAATTCTTTTTAAAAAACTTCCATATGGCCTCGAACAGATCGTCCGGAAAGAGGTGGACGTGGAAATCGATTATCTTCTCCGGGAGAATGCCCGTGGAGGTGACCAGGGAGGCATCCATAGTATTCATGAGAGGAAGATATCCCAGCCCGCCCTGAGGGACCCGATCCGTAAATCCATTGCGCCGGATGCCTCAGCCACCGGGGTAAAGCCGCAATCGGCGCACTTGATGTCGCCGCGGTTTTTTACATAGCACCCGAGGGATACGCCCCCGTCCGGTTCCACATTGGCGAGGAGACGGTCGTGACATCGCCAGGTGTTGCGAATCATGGCTTTCAGGCTCCACACCGAGTTAAGAATAGGGTAACCGAGCTTTTTCAATCGGAGGACCGTCTCTATCGCCTCCCTCCGGTCTTCAAGAGAAAGCTTCAGGTCTTCCTCCCCCTGCTCATACGGATAAAAAAACTGCACGGTGATGCCTTTGACCTGATCGAGCGAGGCAAGGATGTCTGCGGTTGCGGCGAAATCCCGCCAGTTTCTTGCATTGAGGGTATAATGCACCATGAGCTTCGGATGGGAAGAAGAGCGGATATTGGCCATGACCGTATTATACGAGTCGCTCCTCAATGCATCGTGGGCGGGTTTCAACCCATCGACGCTCACCCAGAGGACATCCGTCGGTGCATCGAGCGGCAGCGTCCCGTTGGTTGTCGCGCCGACACATAAGAAACGCTCCCGCGCATGATTCGCAAGATCGCGGAAGGTAAAGCCGCCGTCTTTCCACAAGAGCGGCTCACCGCCTTCGAACACGATGAAGTTGCAGCCCATCCGTTTCAGAACGCCCAGACTTTCAATCGCGGCGGCCTTTGTCATGTGAGATCCGGGCATGCCGGCGCGCGGGTGAAAGGGGCAGCCGGCACAGGACAGATTGCACCGGTAGGTGAGTTTGATGCTCGCCAGGAGCGGGATATGATTCCCAAGAACCTTTGTCCTCATGAAATACCCCAGCATGGCTGATAACTGAGCAGATCGATTCATCGATGCCGGCAAGGCTTTCCTTCATCAAGGGAGAACGGCCCGCAAAAGGCCAAAGACCCGATCAATATTTCCCTGGAAAGTCGGGCTTGCGT
Source organism: Syntrophaceae bacterium UBA6087 (assembly GCA_002448235.1). Lineage (GTDB taxonomy): Bacteria > Desulfobacterota > Desulfomonilia > UBA1062 > UBA1062 > Phosphitivorax. The sequence continues at coordinate 4,650 of DIXF01000012.1, read as the reverse complement.
TTCTCTTTTTGAGCCCTGACGCCTTCACGCGCGTCTTCGCTCCCGAAGATGGGCATGCCGATCTCTGCTTCCTTCCTGAAATACCCGCTCATCTCCATCATCCGCACCTCATGCGACAGACGTATGATGCCCTGGGTCGAAAGGGGGCCGTTTCCTGCTATCTTCTCCGCAAGCTCCATGGCCGTGTCCATAAGGTTTTCTTTGGGCACGACCCGGTTGAGGAACCCCCACTCGTACATGGTCTGTGCATCGAAGTTTCCGGCTGTCAGCAGGATCTCGAGCGCCCTGCACGGCGAAACGTGCCGGGGGAGAAAAACATTGCCGCCTCCGGTGGGCATGATGCCGAGGCTCGCTTCGCGCATCTGGAAGACGGCATCGGTGGATGCAACCCTCAAGTCCGCACCCATGACCATCTCGAACCCTCCGGTGAGGCAGTAGCCGTTGATCGCTGCAATTATGGGCTTGTTGACAAAGCTGACTTTGAGCATGGCCTCGGCCACGCCGCCGGAACCGTCCCATCCGGTGATGATCCATTTCTCGGCGTCATTCTCAGGCTCCCGGGCTTTCGTCAGGACCGGGATAGCGGTTTTCAGGTCCATGCCCGAGCAGAAGATACCGGGGAGGGCGGAATAAAGCACGGCGACCCGTATGGAGCTGTCATCGTTGATATCCTTCCACGCATTGTGGAGATCGAGAAGGATGCCGGGGTCAAGGGCGTTGAGCTGCTTCGGGCGGTTGAGGCCGATTTTCGCGATATGGCCTTGCTTGGTATAAATGATATCCATGATTCCTCCCCTCTTCTGGTATTATATTGGTATAATTATAGGTGTAGCTATCTTCAGGGGTATTGTCAACTCACCAGGCGTTATCAAGATCATATAGGTGCAGAAGGCTTGCGCTAAAAGGGCATGAGAGCAATCTGCGCATGTATTGAGGGCAGGTGCACGCCGCCTCTTTACCCTACGGAGAACTGGGATTCGAGCGCCTTCCGGCCCTCCTCGGTAAGATATGACTCGAACATGGAAAGGATCATCTGGATAAGGTTCCGGATCACCTCATCGCGGGTAAATCTCTTTTCGACCAGGTAGCTGTGAATGAGCTGCAGACACATGCCCACGCAGGCATGGCCGAAGAGCATGGGATCGATCCCTTCTATCACCCCTTCACCCATCCACCGCTGAACGTCTTCTCCTGCATCTTCCGCAAAGCCGGTAAAGTAATTCCATATGCTGAAGTCAAGCTCTTCGTCTACGCCGAAACCTCCGCGCAGCAGCATGAGAAACTGCTGCGGGTTTGAATCGATATAATCGAAGATCGCGTGGAACATCTCGTTTAAGATCAGGGTCCTTTCATTCGGGTTCCAGATGTCGACCGGTTCCCTCATCTTCTTCACGTTCAGCCTGAGACTCTCCAGGCTTTCAAGGGTAAGCTTCTGGTAGAGGTCTTTCTTGTCGCGGAAATGATTGTAGAATGTCCCTGCGGACATCCCTACCGCTTTAACGATATCCATCACCTGCGTGTTGTGATAGCCGTACTTGCTGAAAAGCTCACACGCAGCAACAACAATCTTTTCTTTTGTTTCTTCTTTTCGTTTTTCTGACCCTCTGGTCGTCATAATGTACCTACATCATAGGATAATTTATTGATTAGCTCAATGCGGAAAGATAAGCCCACAACAGATCCTTGTCAAGAAAAATACCATGCCGGAGCTCTCGATCAGGGCCTTTGCTTTACTCCCGGCTTGGTCTCGGCGGCGACGGGCGAGCGCATATCGTTCCCCACCTGACTGCACCGACTCCGGCCATATGCTTTTGATAAATAAATAGAAAAAAAGCTCTCAGCTCTGGACCTTGAGCGGAAATTGTGTTAGTCATGATTTCACGGAACACGTGGATCACCAAGTTTTTCCACTTAATAAAGGGAGGAAATCTATGAGATATGCCAGGTATTTATTTGTCGCTGCTCTCGCAGTCGCTTTGTTTATGGGTGTTTTTATGTCCGGTCAGGCATACGCTGCCGGAAAGAAAAAACTTGTGGTTGCCACAGATGCAACGTGGCCTCCAATGGAAATGGTTGATACCAGTAAAAAGATTGTCGGGTTTGATATCGATTTCCTTACCGCCGTTGCCAAAGAGGCCGGTTTTGCGGTCGAGTTCAAGAATACTGCGTGGGACGGCATTTTCGAGGGGCTGAAACTGGGCAAGTACGATGCAGTTATTTCATCCGTAACCATCAATGACGAGCGGAAAAAGAACTTTGACTTTTCTCTCCCGTACATCAATGCCGGCCAGGTGCTTACCGTTCCGAAGACGCTGAAAGGAATATCCTCCCTTGCCGACATGAAAGGCAAACATGTCGGAGCCCAGATCGGGACAACCGGAGCAATGGAAATCAAGAAGGTCGCAGGGGTTGATGCCAAGAGTTACGATGAGATAGGCCTTGCCTTTGAGGACATGGCATCGGGCAGAATCCAGGGCGTTGTGTGCGATACGCCTGTTGCTGCAGATTATGCCCTTCAGCGGAAAGAATACAAGGCAAAGTTCATGATCGTGGGCAAGCCTTTCACGGAAGAGAGCTACGGCATCGTGGTGAAAAAGGGAAACAAGGAACTGCTGGATCTGCTGAACAAGGGCATCAAGGCTGTCCAGGCCAAAGGCATCGACAAGCAGCTTGAGAAGAAGTGGCTCAGATAATAAAAAGAAAAGATACACCTGAAGATACCAAGGTATCTATCGAGGTAGGCGATGGCGCTGCCATCCCTTCGAAGAAAGACGCAGGCCTGTTTACGGCCTGGAGGGTGGCGTTCTTCGGCGCCATCGCCATTATGTCCTACCTCGCTATCTTTAAAAAGGATCCGTACCTGGATATCATGAAATTCGTCCCGGACGGGATCCTCGTGACCTTTGAGGTTACGATTTTCTCCATCATACTCGCATTCTTCATCGGCCTCTTCACCGGCCTGGGCAGGATTTCCAAGAACCGGCTCATAAACGGGGCAGCCTCGCTCTATGTGGAAGTGATCAGGGGCATTCCGCTGCTCGTTCAGCTCTTCTACATCTATTATGCCCTGGGCCGGGTGATTCAGATGCCCCCGTTGCCGAGCGCGGTGCTTGCCATGGGGATCTGTTACGGAGCCTACATGGGAGAGATATTCAGGGCAGGCATCCAGTCCATCCCCAAAGGACAGACAGAGGCTGCACGCTCGCTGGGCATGACACATGCTCAATCCATGTATCACGTCATCCTCCCCCAGGCCTTCAAGACCATCCTCCCCCCTGTGGGGAACGAGTTTGTGGCCCTGCTCAAGGATTCATCCCTCGTATCGATCCTGGCGGTCGCCGACCTTCTGAGGAGGGGCAGGGAGTATGCATCGGAGAGCTTCACCTACTTTGAAACATTTACCGTAGTGGCCCTGGTCTACCTCATCATCACCCTGTTCCTTTCCAAGCTCATCAGCATCATGGAGGAGAAGATCAGTGCAGGATAATTCCCGCCGCAAGATGGTCCAGATGAAGGGAGTGGTCAAGTTCTTCGGCTCGCTCAAGGCCCTGGACGGAGTCAATCTCGATGTGTACGACGGCGAGAAGGTAGTGATCATCGGGCCTTCAGGTTCCGGCAAGAGCACGCTTCTTCGCTCCATCAACAAGCTCGAGGAAATCAATGCCGGAACGATCATTGTGGACGGATTCGAGATCAACGACCCGCAGACCAATATCAATAAAGTACGGGAAGAGGTGGGGATGGTGTTCCAGCAGTTCAATGTCTTCCCGCACAAAACCGTGCTCGAAAATCTCACCATGGCCCAGATCGTAGTTCGCAAGCGCACCCGGCAGGAAGCGGAAGAGATCTCACGGACCCTCCTGACCAAGGTGGGAATCCTGGAAAAAGCGAACGAATACCCGACGAAACTCTCAGGCGGCCAGCAGCAGCGCGTGGCCATCGCCCGGGCGCTTGCCATGGAGCCGAGGCTCATGCTCTTCGACGAGCCGACGTCAGCCCTCGACCCCGAGATGATCGGCGAGGTGCTTGAAGTCATGGTCAAACTTGCCAAGGAAGGGATGACCATGATCGTGGTCACCCACGAGATGGGATTTGCCCGTGAGGTATCCGACAGGGTCATCTTCATGGATGAAGGGAGAATCCTGGAAGAAGGATCGCCCGAGCACTTTTTCAAGAGCCCGACGCACGAGCGGGCCAAGCAGTTCATGAGGCAGATCCTTTAAGCTTTTCGCCTTATTTCCTTTTGCAGTAATGTCTTGCAGGGATGGCTGTTTTTTGAAGCATCCGCTTTGGAAAGACTCCGAATAAATGTATCCTATCCCATTGACAATGCCCGATCTATATGTAAATAAATCTGCGATGCCAGCGTAGCTCAGTGGTAGAGCAGCTGATTCGTAATCAGCAGGTCAAGGGTTCAACCCCCTTCGCTGGCTCCATCCTATTCAGCAGGGCCAATGTTCGAGCCCGAGATCTGGCTTGATTTGCAGGGACCGGCTCACTGCTTCGCGAAAAAGCCTGATCCTTTTTATACACCTGTCACTGCGGGAAATGTAATCCGGAGGGTGGAGAGATCTGACGCCGGAAATGACACCACGCCGGCCTTGCAGTCAATGCGGGGTGTGCCGTGTCATTAGCGGTGTTAAATGTTCC
>DIXF01000008.1 GCA_002448235.1 Syntrophaceae bacterium UBA6087 | reverse complement strand
GACATTCTTCTCCGGCATTGACACCGTGCTTATCTCACAGGCATCTCATCTCTTTGCGGTCGCCTGCCATCTTCATCGACTGCAGCGCTTTTTCCACTGCGCGGGCTGCCCGCATCGCCTCCCAACGGTTCATGAAGACATCGAGAACCTCGCCGGTGGGTTTGAAACAAACCGTGTGACTCCCCTTGAATGCCTGCACCTCAACATATTCCATGACCTGATCCACCATAGGAATCCCCCTTATGGAACCATTGCATCAGCGATAGGCTTTAAAAAACATACCTGCCCTTATATACTTTCTCCCCGAAGAGAGGAAATGCCATCGTGTTCTGTCCTGATTGCACCCGAGAAACGGAACGTGTTTCACGCGCAAAAGCGGAGAGCACCAAGGCAGTCCCGTGCGTGAAAACGTTATATCAAGCCCGGGCCTGCGTTAAGCCCTGTTATAATGAGAAGAAACATCCTCATGTTTTTTGAGGTATTCCAGAAGGGCCTCCTCGATAAGCGTGTTGGCCTTCTTTCCCTCTTCTATCGCCAGGATCTTAACCTTCTTCATTATATCGCTATCAAGTCTCATCGTATACTGAGAGCGTCTTAGTATCTTCATAACTATTGTAGTAAATCGTTGTCGTGATTAATCAATGATCCATTTGACGAGAAGCCCATAACTCATAATAAAGTTGTTGCATTAAAAATAAATATTCTCATCCTCAAGGAAAATTAATGTTGGGAAATAACAGCATTTTCTAAATGGTCTTCATTGAGATTTTCAAGCGATTCCGGATAAGTTTACCGATCAAGCAACCGTGCCTGTCTACTGAAAATGACTATGTAACTCATTTAAATTTATAATTAATTAAATTAATTTACCAATAAAGGGTTGAGATGTTCAAAACACCTCCTAATATATTATTAAAACAATAACTTTATTAATTACTCTAGCAGATAACACGAACGATCATTTAATTAATGAAGTTAATTTCAGGAGGTTTTTGAACCATGAGCGATCAATTAAAAGATAAATCATGGTGGAGTGATGAAGAAGTTTTTCATCTGATGAAAAGAGTTGTCAATGCCGGAAAACTTGAAATTGTCAAGAGAAAATTTGAACGGCTCAGTTCGGCGGTCGAAGGTGGGGCGGACGTTGGCAAAATAAACGAGTTTGTGTCGAAAGGACAATTTAATGGGAACAATATCGATGAACTCATTGAACAAGCTAAGTAGCAGAAGATTGAACCAGATGAAGAGAACCGTGAAACTGGTAAGCCCTGTGAGCAAAGAAAGGGAGATATCTGAAAAATCCCTTGCCGAGCTCCAGGAGCAGCTGTTCTGGGTCATTCTCCGATGCAGCGAGAAGGTAAAGAATATGTGCATCGATGCCGGGTTCACTCCCGAAGAAGCCGGCTTGCAGTTCAATCACCCGACAATAGGTCCGAAAAAAAGCTACACCATGATCTGCCTCCGCATCGAATGATCGAGAGGACCACCGGTCTTTCTTACGCAGGACCCTTCTCTGCACAAAAGGAAGTTTTTCATTTTCGGCCTGTCGGAAAATCGGACGCCGGGTTTGGGCCTTGCCACAAATGACGGCAAGGCCTATGATGCACCAGAAAATGAAGGAAATTACCCTGCAAAACCTCGATAAGATGTTGTCCAGTTCTGAAAAAGTTGCGCAGTGGAACCCTGGAGAATTATCCGGCAGCTTCATGCAGGAAATCGAAACTCTCTATAAAACCGAGGAAGGCACCTATTTTCTTCATACCCATGGCGGACTTTTCTCCCGGTTTCAACCAAGCGAGGATTCCGGCAGCTGGTTCGGCGGGGCCGTCATCCGCCCGATGAGCGAGGAGGAAGCCTTTGCATGGTGCCGGGAAACCGGAAACTACGAAGTCATCGATCGCTGTTTCTTCCACCTTAAAATCCTGTCCTGACGCTTCTTATCCGGATAAACAGCGTCCAGTCGGCCTTCGAGCTCCCCCGAACAAGGCAACATGCCTGTTCTTGATAGAAACCCCACCCCTCTTACTATTCTTGGTAAGGCGGCTCTTTTTATAATGAATAAAAGGGAGGCACACGATGAGGAAAGGGAAATCCATCGCCTTGTTCGACCACCGGGGATGCAGGACAAAGTTCTTTGCGAGGCTTCAGAATTCTTCCCGATCGCTTCTCTACAGGGGGAAGTGCCCGAACCCGAGCTGTAACCGCACCTTGTCCCTTTACCCCGAGGAAACTTATGTATCCACGGATAAGGCCAGAAGGGAATATATAAAGCTCCTCTCGTTTCAAGGAAACAGGATCTACTGGCAGACCTGAATGCCGTTCGATAGATGTCTTCGGGCCCTCTCGTCTTGAAAAGGCAGGATACTTGCCTGACAAAGGAAACTGCAGGGCGTCCTCCTGTTTTTCCGAAACTAAGAGACGAAAACGGCAAAAAAAGTATATTGGATATGAATCCTCCATTGCCGTTTCTGCTCTAAACATGGAGAGCCTGTAGCCTGATCAAAGGCGTTTTCGAGATACCTTTGCTGCTATTTAAGGCTAAGTGTAATTATTTTCTGGCTTTCTTCGGCGGATCGTATATAAGGCAACCAACAAATAGTCTTGGCGTCACCTTCAAAGGTATGCACTGCTGATCCTTTGTGTGTCTGCGAGATGGAAGCGAAAACAACAAAGGGGAATCAGTATGGAGCAATTCAGAGGCCTCGGCCTTTCAGAGGCAATGATAAAGACGCTTGCACGCAAAGGGTTTCAGGAACCCACGCCTGTTCAGCGGGAGATCATTCCTTTTCTTATGACAACCGAATCCGATGTGGTAGCCCAGGCTGCCACCGGGACGGGCAAGACAGCGGCATTCGGCATACCCATCATCGAGAAGCTCGAGCCGAACGGGAAGCAGGTGAAGGCCCTTGTGCTTGTGCCGACACGGGAACTGGCCCTCCAGGTATCGGGTGAGCTGTCATCCTTCAACACCGGCAGGAAACTGCAGATCCTCCCGGCATACGGCGGCCAGGGTATGGGGCTGCAGCTGAAATCCTTGAAGCAGGGCGTGGATATGGTAGTGGGAACGCCCGGCCGGGTCCTCGATCATCTGAAAAGAGGGACGCTCTGCCTGGACAACCTCTCCTTTCTGGTTCTTGACGAGGCCGACCAGATGCTCGACATGGGCTTTATCGAGGATATCGAAACAATAATATCCTATGCACCCGCACAGCGCAGGACCCTGCTCTTTTCCGCGACCATGCCCCGGCAGGTGATCGGCATAGCCAAGAGGTTCATGAAGAATTACGAAACGGTCTCCATAGCCAGAAAGCCCGAAGCAAAAAGGCTTACCGAGCAGATATATTACGAGGTGCGCGAGCAGGACAAGTTCGAGGCCCTGTGCCGTATTATCGACATGGACCCTGAGTTCTACGGCCTTGTCTTCTGCCGGACCAGGATCGAGACCGCTGAAATTGCCGAAAAGCTCACATCCAGGGGATATGCCGCGGACGGCATACACGGCGAGATAGACCAGTACGGCCGCGAGAAGATCATGCGGGCGTTCCGAGACAAGAACATCACGATCCTAGCGGCCACGGATGTCGCTGCGAGAGGGATCGACATCGAACACCTCACCCACGTGATAAACTACACCATCCCCCAGGACACGGACGCCTACACCCACCGCATCGGCCGCACCGGCAGGGCAGGGAGGAAAGGAACAGCCGTCACCCTGGTCACGCCGAAGGAAAACCGGATGCTGGACATCATCCGCAAGGCCTCAGGATCTGCTTTGCGAAAGGGGTCCATACCGAAAGTAAGCGAGATCATCGCTGCCAAGCGCGCCCATATCAGGGCCGAGATCGAGCAGACCATGACAGGGAACGATTTCGGCGAGTATTCCGTCCTCGCAGCAGAGCTGCTCACCAGCGGAGATATCAAAACCGTCCTGGCAGCCTGCCTTCAGCATGCCTTTTCGGGCAAGCTCGATGCATCGTCGTACGGCGAGATCCGTCAGGTGAAGACGGAAACCGCCTCGGCGAACACGAGGCTCTTCGTAGCCCGCGGCCGCAGGCACGGCATCACGCCGAGGAAGCTGGCCAAGTTCATCAGCCAGACCACGGGCCTGAAAGAAAAGCTTGTCCGCGATATCGAGATCAGGGACGACTTCGCCTTTGTGAGCATCCCCTCGGCAGAGGCGGCCCGCATCCAGAAACAGCTCAGGGGCAAACGCGGCGGCCGTCCGCTCATCAGCACGGCAAAGCCCGAGCAGGGAAGACGCGCGGCCGGATAAGACCGGCATAAAAGAGTTGACCGGGCAGCAATAGCCTGCAGGCCATCCCCTTCGCATAGAAGAGTTCCATCAGGGCGTATTTATGCGTCCTGATCGGGGCTCCTGCTAGAACAAGAATATCGAATTCATAACCGGAATATCAGGGAAGTCTATTGATTATTTCTTCTCTTTCCCTCATCATTTCATTATCCTTTTCTATGGGAGACAATGTTCATGGCGAGGTTTATCAAAAAGGTCTCGGCCAAGGCGGGCCTGCCGCCGGGCACACTTGTGCATATCGGCGAAAGGATGGCCGAGAAGGTTGCGGTAACGCTCATTGATTATGACAGCGATCATATCGAGGAGCGCGAGATAATTGATGTCAATGAATGCCTGCCTTTTAAGGATACCTCGACAATAAGCTGGATAAATGTTGCCGGACTTCACGACACCGAGCTCGTGGAATCGCTCGGGTCATGTTTCGGTCTGCATCCGCTTCATCTGGAAGATATCCTGAACACCGGAGGCAGGCCCAAGATCGAGGATTATGACGACTATATCCTCGTCGTGCTGAAGATGCTGTACCTGACCGATGACAGCGATGAGATTGCCGCAGAGCATTTAAGCCTGGTTATCGGCAAAAATTATGTCATCTCGTTTCAGGAGGAGTATGGAGACGTCTTTGACCGGGTGCGGAAGCTGATCCGCAACGGCAAGGGCAGGATCAAGAGAGAGGGCGCCGATTACCTTGCCTACCTTCTTATCGATGCGGTTGTGGACAATTATTTCAATGTCATGGAAACCGTCGGTGAAGCGATCGAGGATATGGAAGAGGTTGTCATGGGCCGGCCCGGACGGGAGACCATCCACGTTATCCACAAACTCAAAAGCGATCTGATCTTCTTAAGGAAATCCATCCATCCGTTGAGAGAGGTGATCAGCGACCTCGAAAGGGGCGAGTCGGATCTCATCAGGCAGACCACGGAAGTCCATTTCAGGGATGTGTATGACCACGTCATTCAGGTCATGGATACCCTCGATACGTACCGCGATATCCTTTCCAACATGATGGACGCCTACCTTTCAAGCTTAAGCAACCGCATGAACGAAATCGTGAAGGTGCTCACCATTTTTTCCACCATATTCATCCCTCTCACCTTTCTTGCAGGGGTTTACGGCATGAACTTCAGATATTTACCCGAGCTCCGCTGGCACTGGGCTTATCCGGTGTTCTGGCTTGTCTCGATCGCCCTGGCAGGAATGATGCTTGCCGTTTTCAAAAAGAAGAAGTGGCTCTGAGCTTTACAGAAGAGGTATATATACGAGGATGAGAAAACTCTTGTGGATTATCCCTGCGTCGCTCGTGCTGATCGCGCTCCTCATCCTGGTTTCAGTGGCGGGGCTGCATGTCTTTCTCATGACGGAGCGGGGCGAGCGGTTTGCCCTGGACACGATAAACTCTTCTCTCCCAGGCAAGATTTCCTCCGGCAGCGTCTCGATCTCGCTTCTCGGTCAGAGAGTCGAGCTTGGCGATGCTGTGCTCCTCGGTCCTGACGGCAGGGTGATCCTTGCGACGAAAACGATCGGCGCCGAGCTCGACCTCCCGTCACTGCTCAAGAACCGGATCGTCATCACTTCTGTCTCTGCCTCCATGCCCAGGGTCATGCTCGAAATGTCCGAAGACGGCACGCTCAATATCGTCCGGGCCTTTGTTGAAGAGGAGCAAGACCCCGAAGAGCCCGAGAGCGATTACGAAGTGATCCTTAAGAGCATCGCGATCGACAACGGCGCTCTCAGGTATGAAGACAGCCGGGAGAGTTTACTGATCAGCCTCTCGGGGGTAAACATAAGGAGCGCCATTGATTTTTCGGAGTCTTCCGCAAAACTCGAGGCTGCCATAGGGGACGCACTCGTCACAATGGACGGTTCCTCTGTCACCCTGGATCGCACGAGCCTTCAAGCGTCTCTTCAGGACGGCAAGCTCGACCCGCTCTTCATAGAAACGAATACAGGGGATTTCCACGCAACCGTCAAAGGGACCGTTCGTGATCTTTTCGATAAGCCTGCTCCGGACATCACCCTCGATTCGGATGGCGACATTTCGGACCTTGCAGCGATTTTCGGAGCCGAGAAAAGATTTACCGGCGTCCTTACCGGCCGGGTCTCCCTGAAGGGCACCCTGGATAACCCTTACGGCTCTGTGGATGCCCGCTACTCCGGAGGGCTCATTGCCGGATTACCTGTCGACCGGGGAGAAGCGGCCTTCGAGCTCAGCGACCGTGTCCTGACCCTGCACGGAGCGTCTGCGCACCTCGCCTCTGGCAATGCGGCCCTCAACGGCACGATCGATCTGAAAAAGACCTTTCCCGAAGGCTTCCTGCTGAGCAGGCCCGATCCGGATGACGTAACCTTTCGCCTGACAGCTTCTGCAGCCGGTCTCGACCTCACCCGGATCTTTCCCGGAGAGGAGGATTACCCCAAAAGCCTTACCGGAAGCGCAGTCGTGACCGGAAAGGGAATATCGCTGCCCGACATCTCCGCGGAAACCAGCTATGAGCTCACCATGAAAGGTGCGTTCCCGGACTCCCCGGTCAGGACGGATACCGTTATGGTGAAGGGCAGGGCGGTCCTGGACTACCCGACCTTACGCCTTGCATCCACCCGCATCGCCACGCCCGGAATGAATGCGCAGGTCCGGGGAACGCTGGATCTTGCCGCCCGGACACTCCGGACGGTTGTGAGCCTGAACGCCGATCGCATGGAAGAAGCCTTTGCCCGGCCTCTGGAGAAGATATCCGGTTCTCTCGCCGGTATTGCCAGGATATCGGGTTCGTTCGAGAATCCGAACATATCGGCCTCCGTGAAGGGGAGGAATGTCGAATGGCAGGAATACCTTCTGGGCGACGTTGCCATGGATGCTTCGCTCGATGAGAAAGGGTGGATAAGGATCGCTGAGCTCGGCGTTTATAACGGCGAGCCGGTGCTGGCTGCAGAGGGCAGGGCCAAGGTCTTTCGGGACGGGTTCTCGCTCGATCCGGAGATGCCTCTCTTTCTCGATGCACGCATCCGGTCTTCGAATCTGAAACGGCTCGTCCCCCGGGAAGGGCTGAAGGGCGGCGTAGAGGCCGACCTGCACCTGGAGGGAAGCCTCTTCGATCCGTCCGGGTCGATGGCTCTCAACGCGACAGGCATCGGGTATGACGATCTCGAACTGGGTGACATCTCTCTTGATGCCTCCATATCCGAGGGAATAGCGAGCATCGACCGTCTCGACCTCCGGAACCGGGAATCAGCGCTGCAGGCCTCAGGCCGGATCCATATCCTGGATACGAAAAACAGGCGCATCATGCCCGATCCTCAAGTAAATCTCGCTGCTTCCGGCACCGGTGTCAGGATCGAGGACTTCGGTTTCCTCGCGCAAGGCATATTCTCGGTGCATGCAAAGATAGAAGGAAGCGTCAAAGATCCTCAAGGGGTCGTCCTGATCAACGGCGCCCACCTGTCGGTCATGGATCAGAATTTCGAGAAAGTAGGGATCTATTCGGTTTTCGCGAATCGAAAGCTCAGCATAAACACCTTCGACATCGTGGTGAAGGGTGATCAGAAAATACTGGGTTCCGGATGGATCGATCTTGATGGAAGCAGGCAATATGAGTTCGCCCTTTCCTCATCGGGCATCAGATTCGATTCCTTCCCGGCACTGAAGGACTACCGGATAACCGGCGGACGTGCCGTCTTCGATCTCTCCGGGAACGGGACAATGGATAATCCGCAAGCGAAGGGCACAATCCGGTTTATTGATCTCGCAATGAGCGGCGAGAGGCTCGAAGATGTGTCTTTCGACCTTGCAATGAGTGACTGGAAGCTGAATATGACCGGCCGGAACGGCTTCGGGTTCAGAGGAGAGTACGATATCAGGACGAGCGATATTCTCTTCCAGGCGTTCTTCGACCGCACACAGCTTGATCCGTACTTTGCGCTCGCCGGCAGGCCCGACCTCAACGGCCTGTTGACCGGAACAGCGGAGCTCAGGGGCAATGCGGAAGCTATCGAAGATATCGATGTGACCCTCGATATCACCCAAGTGGGCATCTCGCTCGATACCATCAGCCTTATCAGCGCCTCGAAACTCGCGGTCTGGTATCATGACCGGCAGCTCAGCATCCCTGCATCCCGTCTCACCCTCCTGAGCCGGGGGAACATGACTGTCCAGGCTGCGACAAGCCGGAACGGCCGGCTCGATCTGGTGGCGCAGGGGATGGTGCCCATGGGGGTCATGGCGATCTTCGACCCGGAATTGGCCGGGCTCGAGGGTGAAGTCCGTTTCCGGTTGTCGGCTGAAGGCCCGGTCATGGAGCCGGTGATCAACGGGGACGTGGAGCTTTCCCATGTCCAGTACATCCTTTCCTACAACAATCAGTCGCTCCATGATGTGAGCGGACATATCAGGATCACCCCGGAGCTTCTCACCGTGGAAAGCCTTGCCGGACAGCTCGATACCGGGTACTTCACCGCCCGCGGCTCGGTCGGCCTGAAAGACCTTACGCCCGTTGAGGTGAACCTCACCGCCAAGGCCAGGTCCCTGCCCGTGGTCATACCCGATTCCATGGACCTTTTGATCGAAACGGATGTCTCTCTCACAGGCACGCCCGATAATTCGCTGCTCCAGGGGAATGTGACGGTGCTCGACGGATTGTACTATAAGGACCTTCAGCTCAACCTGATTGCCGAAGTGGGAGAGCTGATAAGAGGCGGGAGAAGGCCTGCCGAAGCACCCGTCGAGCCGATACAAGCACCGTTCCTCCGCAACCTGTCGCTCGATCTGACGGTCACCAGGAGGGGCTCCGTCCTGATCGAGAACAACCTCGCCGATTTGACCGTAAGCCCGGATCTGCAGATAGTAGGCACCTTGAACGACCCGGTTGTCACCGGGAGGGTCTCGGTGACGGAAGGCACCGTAACCTATCAGAAGAGGGAATTTTCCGTAACCAGAGGCGTCGTCGATTTTACAAACCCTTACCGCACCGAGGCGGAAGTGGATCTGCGGGCCGAAGGGAGGATCCGGCAATGGGACATCATCCTCGCCGTTTCAGGTCCGCTCGATAATCTCAACATCGATTTAAGCTCGAACCCTCCGGCCGAGGATGCGGTAATCCTCTCGCTGCTGGCTACAGGCAGGACCCCTGATGAAATTTCCGGAGGCACGGGCGCGGTGCAGAGGAGCCCGTCGAGCATGCTGGCGGAGGTCCTGGCCAATACCTACGGCGAACGGGTAAGGGAGTCCACGGGCCTCGATATCCTGGAGTTCGAGACAAGAGGCCCTCTGCAGGGACAGGAGGGAGAAGATATCAGGATTACGGTCGGCCAGGAGCTGACCCGGAGATTGACGCTGAAGTATTCGCTTGAAACCGAGAGCAACGTGGTCACACAGACGGCCATAGCCGAGTTCAAATTCTTCGAGAACCTTGTGGTCAACGGATTCCAGAACACGAAAGGAGGATTCGGCGGAGATTTACAGTTCAGGGCCGAATTCCGGTAGGGCATTGATGACCATTGCACGTACTGCAGCCACCCCCAAGGATCGATCGCTGATTGCACGGACTTTTCCGGCGGTACTGGCCGTTGTGCTTGTACTCTTTGCCGCACCCCCGGGGAGCCTCGCCCAGACGGTCGGCGCGACACCGGAACGACCCGGGGCCGCTCAGGAAACGGTGAACGATATCCTTATCGAGATCCACGATTACCCGGGTCCTCGCAGGGGGCACCTTATACTGGCCCGAGACCTCATCCTGCTGCAGGAAGGCCGGCCTTTTTCAAAAAGTCTCATGGACAGGTCGGTTTCCATCCTGAAAGCAAGCGGGAGATTCCAGGACGTCACAGCCGAGGCCCGTCCGCAGCAGGAAAGCATGGTCGTGACCTTCAGGCTCAAACCGTACTTCATCATCAAGGACATAACGGTATCGGGCGAGTATCCCCTTTTTACGCAGGACATCCTCAAGGTCATGACCGTTTACGTGGGGGACTATATCCATCCCGGCATGGCCGCGGAGCAGAAATCGCTCATCGAGCAGTTCCTCGTGACCGAGGGCTACATAGAGCCCGTCGTCGATGTCTCAGTCCGACCCGATGGGGAAGACGGGACCGCAACCGTCGAGGTGAATCTTATAAAGGACAGGTACTACACCCTCCGGTCTTTCGTGATCAAAGGGAACCGGAACGTCTCTGAAAACAGGATAAAGCTCAGGACAAGCACCTGGAAAAGATCCTTCTTGATCGGCAGTTCCTCGCGCTTCAGGGAAAAGACGCTGACCGACGACGTAAAGGACCTCACCGAGTTCTACCGGGGCATAGGCTATCCGGAAGCCGAAGTGGCGTATTCTCTCGACATGGACCCCGAAAGAGAGGACGCCGAGGTGACGATCCGGATACAGGAAGGCCCCAAATACCGGGTCTCTTTCTCAGGGAATGAAGAGTTCTTTGCCTTTACCTTGAAAAAAAGTCTCGTGCTCTTCAGCGATGGCAACAGGAGAGGGAGCGGACTGAGAAAAAGCATCAGGAACCTCCGCGAGCTGTACCACAACAACGGTTATCCGAACGTAACCATAAAGGCGGAAGAGACCATGGAAGGCTCCGGCGGCCGGGAGGTAAAGAAGGTCGCCTTTGTGATCAGCGAAGGGCCGCAGGCAGTGGTCTCCGACATCACGTTCAAGGGCAACACCGCATTCGATGCAGAGGATCTGCGCAGCCGGATGAACGTCTGGAAGAAAACCCTGCCGCTCTTCGGCAAGAGGCTCTTTGTCCGTGATCTCCTCGACCAGGATATACAGGAGATACGAACCCTTTATAAACAGAACGGGTTCGCCCGCGCCGATGTCCGGGAGGAGCTTGCCTGGGAGGAAGGCGGGAAGCTTGTCGCCGTAACGGTAGCCGTCAGTGAAGGGGTGCAGACGATCGTTTCCTCCATCGGCTTTGAAGGGATCACGAGCATCAGCCCCGATAAGGCCCGCGCCTGCATCGGCATCAGGGAAGGCGAGCCGTTCAGTGAAACCGGCGTGCAGGACAACTCAAACGCACTTGCCTCCTGCATATCCGAGCAGGGCTATCCCCACGTAAAGGTAAGGGAAACGGTCACCGTCAGTCCCGACAGGAAAAAAGCGAACATCCATTATGCCGTGAACGAAGGCCCATTCGTCCGGATGGGAAGGACATACTTCAGCGGAAACTTCAAAACCCGGAGAAGAGTGCTGCAACGAGAACTCGATATGGACCCGGGCGATCCTTTCTCCTTGAGCAAGATCGTTGAAGGACAGAATTCGATCCGGGACATGGGCATTTTCAACTCGGTCCGGTTCAGGTCCCTCGGCCTCCGGGAAGGTCTGGATGAAGTAACGGTTCTGGCCGATGTCCAGGAAAAGAAGCCATATTATGCACAGGCGTCTCTTGGCTATGAAAGCAACGTCGGACTTTATGGCAACGCCCGTGCAGGCGACCGCAACGTGTTCGGACTGAACAAGGAGCTGTGGGCAAGCGCCGAGGCCAGCCAGACCGGCGAGAGATACGACCTGACCATCAATGAGCCCCGGATATTCGGGACGAGGATCGCCGGGCTGTACAATGTATTTCTGGAAAAGCAGGATGAGTTCAACCAGGATTTCGAGCTTACAACGATTGGAACTAACCTCGGGTTCATCAAGCGGCACGGCAGGCGTGTCCTCACTTCACTGAACTTCAGGTACGAGCGGAGGGAAAGGTCGTTACAGGATTCGGAGACAGGGGACGCCATTGTGGTGGAGGACGAGAGCATCTTCGATCCCCGGAGCGTGATCACGGTTACGCCGGGAATCACCTACGATTCCAGAAACTCTTTCGTGCGGCCGCAGAAAGGTGTTTACAGCTCCTTTTCCGTGGATTTCACCAACGGCCTTCAGGAGTCACTCGATGATTTCATCAGGTACAGGCTCGATGTGCGAACCTATCTCAGCCCTTTTGAGAACCTGACGTTTGCCTGGCTGGTAAGGGCAGGCTTCGTCAACCCCGCCGGCAGCACGATGCAGGTGCCCGACGACCAGCTTTTCTATCTCGGGGGCACGCTCGATGTCAGGGGGTACGATGAGAACATGCTTCTGTACGATGCTGAGGATAATCCCATAGGGGGCCGCCAGTCTCTTGCAGGAAGCATCGAAGCCAGGTATCTCCTTGCATATAATCTCGAGCTCGCCCTGTTCTACGATATCGGGTCGCTGCGGAAAACCAGCGGGGAGCCGGTTACGGACAGCACACGGTCATCGTACGGAACCGGGTTGCGCTATGTCACCCCCATCGGACCCATCGGCCTCCTGTACGGCCGGAAAATCGATCCCGGGCCGGAAGAAAGCCCTGACAGATGGCATTTCTCCATCGGCTACACCTTCTGATCCATCGGGCCCGCTCCCGTTTGTCGATCCTGCAGACACTTTAAAATCATTCTCTCCGGGCTATCCTTGTATTCATAACCAGGAGGCGCTCATGAATCTCGATTCCTTTTTCACCCCAAAAACCATGGCTGTCTTCGGGGTGTCGTCAAAAAACTTCCAGCACCCGGCCAACGTGATCTTTTTGAAGAACTTTCACCGGTATCCGGTCCGGGTATATGGGTTGAACCCGAAAGGAGGAACGTTCCAGGGAGAAAGGATCCACTCGTCTCCTGCAGAGATCCCCGAAAAGATAGACCTGGCCGTCATCGCCACCCGGGCTGACTTTGTGCCCGGCATCATTCAGGATTGCATAACCCACGGTGCCGGCGCTGCGGCCGTCATTTCGGGAGGATTCAAAGAGACCGGACGCGATGATCTCCAGGACCGTATCGTCGCCATGGCCGAAGAGGCGAAATTCCCCTTTATAGGACCGAACTGCCTGGGCATCTATGTGCCCAGGACGATCGACACGTTTTTCCTTCCCATCGAGCGCATGGTGAAGCCCGACACGGGCAATGTATCTTTCGTGAGCCAGAGCGGAGGCATACTCGTGGATCAGATGATCAAGTTCAAGAACGAGCATGTGGGACTCGCAAAAGCCGTGAGCATCGGGAACAAAGCCCTGCTGAACGAGGTCGATCTGCTTGACTATCTCATAACCGATCCGGCCACCAGGGTCATTGCCTTCTATATCGAAGGCTTCGGAAAAGGGCAGGGCAGGAAATTCGTCGAGCGCGCATACGGCTGCGGGAAGCCTGTGGTGGTCATGAAATCGGGCAAGAGCCCCAGCGGACAGAGGGCGGTGTCGAGCCATACCGCCTCGATGGCGGGCGATCAGGCAAGCTTTTCCGCAGCGCTTTCCCAGACCGGGATCATCGAAGCGGACAATGAATTCGAGCTCGTTTCGTACTGCGAGGCTTTGAGCGCATATCAAAGACCCATCGAGGGATCGATAGGAGTCGTTACCGGCAGCGGCGGGCATGGAGCCGTGGCCGTTGATGCATGCTGGAATCATGGTCTTTCCGTGCCTGCGATCCCGGAAGAAGAGCAAACAGCCTTCCGTAACATCCTTTCTCCGTCAGTTCAGGCGATTGCCTCGCTGGGGAACCCGATCGATCTTACGGGCAGCGCAACCGACGACGATTTCTCGAACTGCACAAGGGCGCTTGCAGAGAGCGGCAAGGTCGACTGCATCATCGTGCTCCTCCTTCCGTACCTCCCCGGTGTAACCATGGACCTGGGGGCAAGGTTGAGCAATATCTCGCGGGAGTTGAAGATCCCGCTCATCGCTTATGTCCCCCACGAAGAAAAATACCGGATGCTTACCGAAGGGTTCGAGCTCAACGGGGTGCCGGTTTCCCCGTCCATAGAGGGGGCCGTGCTGATGGCCCAGGCCCTGAGGAGGAATAAGCCATGGTAGAGGTTGAAGGGAAAGAAGGCATCCAGGAGATCCTCTCGCGGTCAGCCCCGCGGGGATGGGTGCTGGAGCCGGATGCAATGCGCATTTTAATGCTGGCCGGCCTTACCGTGCCGAGATTCATCGTCGCGGCGACACCTGCCGAGACGCAGGATGCAGCCCGCCAGATCGGATACCCCCTCGTGGCGAAGGTGGTTTCGCCCGATGTGCTCCATAAGTCTGAAGTCCACGGTGTGGAGGTGGGAATCGAAAGCGAAGACAGGCTCCTTCATACATTCGAGCGGTTATCTTCCATACAGGGATTCACCGGCATGATCGTGGAAGAGATCGTGAACGGCCTTGAGCTCATACTCGGCGCCCAGAACGACAGCCAGTTCGGTCCGATGATCCTGCTGGGCATCGGCGGTACGAGCGTCGAGATTTATCACGATATCAGCCTGAGGATGGCCCCGCTCGAGCCGCGCGATGTCGGGCAACTGGCTGACCGTCTCCGCGGGCGTAAGCTTCTCGACGGGTACCGCGGTTCGGAGCCCATCAGCAGGGAAGAGCTCACGGGAAACGTGCTCGCGTTCTCGCGTTTCATCATGGACTTTCATGATTCGATCCAGTCTGTTGATATCAATCCCCTGAAATGCACTGCCAAAAGCTGTACAGCGGTGGACGCCCGCATCATGCTTGTGTCGAATCCGACATCTTCCTGAAGGCCCTCATAATATTTCCAATTCTGTCGAGTCAGCCCACAAATCATGGATGGGCCATGATTTCAGGTTGACTTGAATAGAGCCTCGTGTATGTTGAATGGAGTTTTTTCTAAAGATGTACCCTGACGTATATCGATAACAACCAAAAGGAGTGAGAATTGCTCAATTACGACACGGCATTGAGGGCATATACCTCAAAAAGGATAGAGGAGATCGAAAGCGCGGATATCCTCGTAGGGATTCCCTGTTACAACAATGAAACAACCATCGAGCATGTGATCCGGATGGTTACCGACGGCCTTGCCAAGCATTACAAAGACAAGAGGAGCGTTATCTTCATCGCAGACGGCGGATCGACCGACGATACCCGCGAGAAGGCAAACGACCTCCTGATACAGCCGTGGCAGGAAAAGATCGTATCCATCTACCGGGGAAACGGGGGCAAAGGCACGGCCTTGAGGTCGGTCTTCGAGGCATCGGAGCGGCTCAAAGTAAAAGTATGCGCCGTTGTAGACTCGGACATCAGGAGCATTACCTCCGACTGGATGCGGTATCTCCTCGAGCCTGTGCTCGAAAAAGGCTACCAGTTTGTGTCTCCGGTGTACATGCGGCACAAGTACGACGGCACCATCACCAACAACATCGTCTACAACCTCACGCGGGCGCTCTACGGCAAGCGGATCCGCCAGCCCATCGGCGGGGACTTCGCATTCTCTCACGAGGTCGCCAAATTCTATACCGACCAGGATGTCTGGAACACCGACGTGGCTCGCTTCGGCATCGATATCTGGATGACCACCTCCGCCGTCACCAATGACTTCCGGGTCTGCCAGTCGAACCTGGGCGTAAAGATCCACGATGCAAAAGACCCGTCCACCCACCTCGGCCCCATGTTCCGCCAGGTGACCTGGACACTGTTCAATCTCATGGAAGCCAACGATTCCTACTGGAGAAAAGTTCAGGGCAGCACCCCGATCGAGACCTTCGGCATGGAAGGATTCACCGAGCCGGTAGCCGTCGAGGTGAATCTCGATGCGCTGATAGAAAAGTTCAAAGCGGGCTTCGGCCACTTCGGCGTCTTGTGGAAGGACATCTTTTCGCCAGGCTGCTACCGCGAGATCGAGATGATCTCCGAGCTGAGAAAGCAGGACTTCACGTTCCCTGTCGAGGTATGGGTCAAGGCCCTGTATGAGCTCGCCGCCACATTCCATTCGTGGAAGAATAACCGGTACAAGCTGATCGAGCTGGTAGAGCCGTTATACTACGGTCGCGTCGCATCGTTCGTGAACCAGACGATGCACATGGACTCTCTCCAGGCCGAAGAGCTTGTCGAACAGCAGGCGAAGTGTTTTGAGGAACGCAGAAGCTATCTCATGAGCATATGGGACGAGAAGGCCGAGCGAGAGGCCTGCGTGGCATAGCAGGCAAGGACATAAAAAGCCCTGCCCCATATCCGAGCCTTCATACAGCGGATGCGCCGCTCCGGCGAATCCGCAACAAGCGCGCTCTTAGTTGACATATCAACTATTGAAAACTATACTGTCACCAGTCATCCACAAAAGAGGGTGTTTATGAAAAAAGACGAGCGCTTCATATTTCTCCTGGGGCAGGCCAGAAACCGGCTGTTTACGAAGCTCGACCAGGCCCTTGTGGACGCTGCAGGAGTAACGGCGGCACAATCCGGCGCACTCTATTACCTCATGGCCAACGACGGGTGCCTTCTGACCGAGCTCAGCCGGGCTCTCATGCTGGATAAATCGGCAATAACCGGTCTCGTCGACCGGCTGGAAAGCAAGAACCTCGTCAAGCGGAAACCTGTACCATCGGACCGCAGGGCTATAAAGATATCCCTCACGGAGCCGGGGAGATTCGCGGCGATGAAGTGCCTGAGCATCACCAAGCAGTATAACGACGCCATCAAGCAAGGATTGACGCAGGAGGAGATCGACACCTTCAGCTCCATCCTCCAGAAAATCATACAACGGTTCTCGGAGTAAGCGAAAAGGCACGCAGAAGCCATGGTCAAGAAACATCTGCTCAGGCCGGCAATGGCGGCATAAAAGAAGAGCGGGGGACCTTTATCCGGTGGGGGCATCGACCCGCCCGCCGTTCGACCATTGGGAAACGCCTTCCTCACTCGTATTATTCACTTCCATAAGCTCTGCTCTTCGTCTTTCAAGAAAAGGGGGGTCCATGGATGCCGACAGGGTAATCAGAGATCAGTTGCTCGACCTCCTGCGCGGAGGCAATGCCCATATGAGTTTTGATGACGCGGTTTCAGGTTTTCCCCTGGAGGCCGTCAATACCCATGTTCCACACAGCAGCTATATGGTCTGGCATCTCCTCGTACATATGCGCATCGTCCAGTGGGATATCCTCGAATTCGTCAGGAATCCGAACCACATCTCACCCGATTTCCCGGCAGGATACTGGCCCCGGAGCGATGAAACGGGCACGCCGGAAATCTGGGAGCAGACGGTCAGGGACATTCGGAAAGATCTTAAGGACCTTGAAGGGATCGTTCAGGATCCGAATGTGGATTTTTTCGGCCCCATCCCGCACGCTAAGAAGTATACGATCTTCAGGGAGATCCTCCTGGTTGCCGACCACAATGCCTTTCATGTGGGCGAGCTAGTAGCCGTCAGACGCGTGCTGAACCTGAACCCGGTGAAAGAATATTGACTCCCGCGTCTCATTGCCACTGCCGCCAGGAGTAGTCGAATGGTTTCAGGAGAGTGGTGAGACAATGCAGGGTTTCGGCTGTGGCTGAAATCCTCGCGTGTCAGATAAAAAAAGGGGGGCCCGAAAAGAGCCCCCTTTGCATGCATTTAAAAACTGCCGCTTACATCATGTCCATGCCGCCCATACCGCCCATGCCACCCATACCGCCGCCGGGCATGCCCATGGAGGCCTTCTTGTCGTCGGGCATGTCTGCGATCATTACCTCGGTGGTCAGGAGCAGACCGGAAACCGAAGCCGCGTTCTGCAGGGCCGAACGGACAACCTTGGTCGGATCGACAACGCCTGCCTTGACGAGATCTTCGTACTCATCCGTTGCGGCATTGAACCCTTTGTTCCCCTTCATGTCCTTTACCTTCTCCACGACGATGCCGCCTTCGAGACCGGCGTTCACCGAAATCTGGCGCATGGGCTCTTCGAGGGCCTTCTGTACGATCTTCACGCCGAATCTCTGGTCGTCCGGGAGTTCGAGCTTGTCCAGCTTGGTGATGCACCGGAGCAGGGCAACGCCGCCGCCGGGAAGGAAACCTTCCTCAACGGCTGCCCGGGTGGAATGGAGTGCATCCTCGACGCGGGCCTTCTTCTCTTTCATCTCCGGCTCTGTCGCGGCGCCGACCTTGATGACGGCTACTCCGCCTGCAAGCTTGGCGAGCCGCTCCTGAAGCTTCTCGCGGTCATAGTCGGACTTGGTTTCTTCGATCTGGGCCTTGATCTGGCTGATCCTGCCCTGAATGTCCGCGCTCTTGCCCTGGCCTTCGACGATCGTGGTGTTCTCCTTGTCGATGATGACCTTCTTGGCCTTGCCGAGGTCGGCAATGGCCGCTGACTCGAGTTTCCTGCCCAGGTCCTCGGAGATGACCTGTCCGCCGGTGAGGATGGCGATGTCTTCCAGCATGGCCTTTCTGCGGTCACCGAAGCCGGGGGCTTTCACCGCGGCGCACTTGAGCGTTCCCCTGAGCTTGTTCACGACCAGGGTGGCTAACGCCTCGCCCTCGATATCCTCGGAGATGATGATGAACGATCTGCCTTCCTTGGCGATCGTCTCGAGGATGGGGATGATGTCCCTCATGTTCGAGATCTTTTTGTCATAAATGAGGATGTAGGGGTTGTCCATCGCCACTTCCATCTTCTCGGGATCCGTTACGAAGTACGGAGAGAGGTATCCGCGGTCGAACTGCATGCCTTCCACCAGGTCAAGAGTGGTTTCCATGCCCTTGGCCTCTTCTACGGTGATAACTCCTTCCTTGCCGACCTTGTCCATGGCATCGGCGATCATCTGGCCGACTTCCAGATCTCCATTGGCGGAGATGGTGCCGATCTGCTCGATCTCTTTCTTGTCTTCAACCGACTTGCTCATCTTCTTGAGCTCTACGATGACTGCGGCAGTGGCTTTGTCGATGCCGCGCTTGAGCGCCATGGCGTTCATGCCGGCTGCGAGATACTTGAGCCCTTCAGTATAAATGGCCTGTGCGAGCACGGTAGCCGTAGTGGTCCCGTCGCCTGCCACATCGGAGGTCTTGGATGCAACCTCTTTGACCATCTGGGCGCCCATGTTCTCGAACTTGTCTTTGAGCTCGATCTCTTTGGCTACGCTGACACCGTCCTTGGTGACATTCGGAGACCCGAACGTCTTGTCGAGGATTGCGTTTCTTCCCTTTGGGCCGAGCGTTGCCTTGACGGCATCGGCAAGCTTGTTCACGCCCGAGAGCATCTTGGTTCTGGCTTCTTCACTGTAGATAATCTTTTTTGCGCTCATAAAAAATTCCTCCCTCGTTATTCCACGATTCCCAGGATATCGTCTTCCCTCATGATGAGGTATTCTTCGCCTTCGACCTTGACTTCCGTGCCCGAATACTTGGAAAAGAGGACCTTGTCGCCCTTTTTCACATCGAGAGGCAGCACCTTGCCTTCTTCGGTCTTCTTGCCTTTGCCTGCAGCGATCACTTTGCCCATCTGGGGCTTTTCCTTGGCGGTATCCGGGATGATGATCCCACCCGCGGTTTTCTCTTCTTCCTCAAGACGCTGAACAATTATCCGATCCTGTAACGGCCGAATCTTCATTATGTACCCCCTGCAATGAATTGTTAGCACTCGGTTGTAATGAGTGCTAATACTCGATAGGGTAAATTAAATTCCATGTCAATACCGATTTGTATGCCGGCAGTGGAGAAATGAACAATTATTGGCTGAAATTATAAATTAATCAGGCAAATATTGATCGAACTTTTCCGTAGCGGTCTTTTCCTTGCGATTTGTAAAGCTATGCATCTTTGCTATTGCCGGGGTCGCGCAGCAGCGGGATGATATCCAGGATGCACTCCATCTGGCCTGTCACGATGATATTGTCCAGAGGACACAATATATCGTCACCGCCGGGGTTCAGTATGGTCTCGCCACCCCTTCGGATTGCGAGGATGCTCACACGGAACCTTTTTCGCAGCTCGAGTTCCGTGAGGCTCTTGCCCGCTGCCGCGGAATTTTTCTTTACCCTGAGCGTGGTAATCTTGAAGTCCGGAATGTAAAGCCCGAAGTTCGATGTAGTCGTCGCGTCCCCCGAAAGGGTGCGGAGCATCTGGTAGCCTCCGGAGCGGAGCTCTGCGATCATGCGCTCGATGTCGTCCCTCGGGATGAGGTATTCGGACAGTGCGCGGGAGAATATCTCGATGGAAGTCTCATATTCTTCGGGGATAACTTCGTCGGCACCCAGGTCATACAGCGGCTTTACCTCGCTGACAAAGCGGGTGCGCGCGATGATATGCACCTTGGGGTTGAGACCCTTTGCAAGGGAGGTGATCATCCGGGTTGCCGTAACATCGGGAATGGCAATGACCAGGACACGCGCCCGAATGATCCCGACATGGTTGAGCACTGCCTCCTGGGTAGCGTCTCCGTAAAAGATCGGTTCTCCCTCTTCACGCTCGGAATGCACCGTATCCGGGTTGATTTCGAGAATGACATACGGGATGCCCGCCATACGCGCAGCCTTGGACACATTCCTTCCGTTGACGCCGTACCCCACTACAATGAGATGATCCGCATACTGAGCTGCATCGTCGTTCAAGGCCATGATCCCTGCAGGCATCATGGCATGCTTGAATCTCTCGGGCAGCGGGAGGTTCATAAACCAGTCCGCGGTTCGCGGCGAGACGCTCATGAGGAAAGGCGTCGCGGCCATGGTAACGAGCGAGGTCGCGAGGAAAAGCTGATAGTGGTTCAAGCTCATCAACCCATAGTGATAGCCCGTCTTGCTCAGGATGAACGAGAACTCTCCAACCTGCGCCAGGGCAAGGCCGACCAGTATGCTGATCCTTAAGGGAAATCCGAGGCCGAACGTTGCCGCCGATCCGGTGATAAACTTGAGCAGGACGATCCCGGCAACGAGCAGGCTGATGAGCACAAGATGCTGAATGAGGAACGATACGTCCAGGAGCATGCCTATGGAGATGAAGAAGACGCTCACGAACACGTCCCGGAAGGGAAGGATGCGGCCAAGGGCGTCGTGGCTGTACTCTGATTCCGAAATGATGAGGCCCGCGAGAAACGCGCCTAAGGCAAGCGACAGGCCGAGAGAATAGGTAAGCCAGGCGACGCTTAAGCAGATAAGTATGATGCTCATGAGGAAGAGCTCATTATTGCGTGTCTTGGCGACAAGGCTCAGAAGCGCCGGCACGATCCACTTATAGCCGAGGAAAAAGAGCGCGATCAATGCGAGGCCTTTGACCAGGAATACTCCCGGCGAATCTTGAAGAATCGTGGAGGATCCGGCCAGGAAGGGGATGGCAAGCATGATGGCGAGGACGGAGATGTCCTGAAAAATGAGGATGCCGAGCGTGTTCCTTCCCTGGGGAGAATTCGTCTCGGCCCGCTCGTCGAGTATTTTGAGTACGATTGCAGTGGAACTGAGCGATACGAGCAGAGAGACGAAGATCGCCTCATGAATCTCGAGCCCGACAAGCTCAGCCGCTGCTAAACAGAGAGTCGTGGTGAGCACCATCTGGATTGTCCCGCCGAGGAACACGTACTTCTTTATCTGGAGAAGTCCTTTCAGCGAGAACTCGATGCCGATGGTAAAGAGCAGAAGAACTACACCGAACTCGGAGATAAGCTCGACCTGGTGTCCTGACTGGATGAGCTTCAATCCGGAAGGCCCGGCAAGTATTCCGGTCAGGAGAAAGCCTATGATGGAGGGGACGCGCATTCGCAGGAAGAGCAGCAGAACCGCTATGGAGAGCGCAAATACCGTGATGAGGTCGCTTAAAAAAACCGTATCCATTTAAAAGAACCCTATCTCGGAAAGAATGAAGATACAAGTATCGATATTCATTGCTCCATCCATGCACACTTGATAACGAACATGATATTCATATCGTACAGTGTATGGCCGGTTGATAAATTTATTTTCCCGCATATAGGCTGAAGCATCCGTTTCCGGCCTTTTGCGCTGCAGGCTCGAACGTCCCAAAAGCCCCGGAGGAACGGGATGGAGAAGGAATTCTGGACGATCGGCGAGATCGTCGAGGTTTTTCAGGTGCAGGAGGATCTTATCCATATGATGGAGAGGGAACAGGTGATCACTTTCTGCAGTGACGGGAAAGAGAGCGGGAAGCTCCTGCCTTCGTCAGAGATTGAGAAGATTCAGCTAGCGAAGACCCTTATCGAGGATATGGATGTAAATATCCCCGGGGTTGAGGTCATACTCCACATGGGGCAGAACATGATCGAGATGCGGTGCCAGTTCGACGAGATCCTGAAACAACTGGCGGAAGAGTTTACAAAACTGCTCAGCAAGCTGGAGAAGTAATTTCGCTACAGCCTGATTCCTTCTCTGACGTTCTCCGTATACAGTGATTCTATCTTCTCGGCTGCCTCAATGGCCTCTCTGTTTTCCGTCTTGGGAACCTTTATCAGGAGCTTGATGAAGAGGTCACCCCGCTGTTTTGTCTTTGGGTTTGCGGCGCCTTTGCCGCGGACCTTCAACCTCTGGCCGCTCTGGCTCTTCGGCGGAACCTTGATATTGATATGGCCGTCGGGAGTGGGCACGGTGATAGTCCGGCCTTCAATGGCCTCGCCGACCGTGATCGGCACCTCCATGGTAAGGTCGTCGTTGTCACGCTTCAGCAGCGGGTGCTCTGCCACATGAACGGTGAGGTACAGATCTCCCGGCTTTCCCCTGGGCCCGCCAGGCTCTCCTTTCCCTGAAAGCTTAAGCTTGAAGCCGTCTTTTACGCCCGGAGGGATCACGACGTTGATCCTTTCCAATCCTTTGACGACGCCGTTTCCCTGACAGGCGGGGCACTCCTTTCCGACCCGGCCGGTCCCGTTGCATCCCGGACATGTTCTCGTGAATTCCATGGGACCTCTCGCAACGTTGATGCGGCGGCCGCCGCCGCATACCGAGCAGACCGAAAGCCCGGAGTTCGGGTCGACCCCTGTACCTCTGCAAGTCGGGCAAGGTTTTGCCTTGTTCATTGAGATCTCCGTCTTGGTCCCTTTCAGGGCGGAGATGAAATCGATGGTGATGCCCGATTCGATATCGCTTCCGCGAAACGTCCGGCGAGCAGCATGACCTCCGCGCTCAACGCCGAAATCGAAGGCCTCTCCAAAGAGATCCTCAAAACTGTGATACCTTCCGAACTCCCCGCTGCCGCCCCTTCCACCGCGTTCTTGACGGTCAGACCACTCCTGATACTGCCGTGCTCCTTCAGGGTCGAACCCATAGCTCAATCCCTCTTCTCCGAACTCATCATAAAGCTTGCGCTTTTCGTCGTTGCTCAATACTTCATAGGCATTGCTTATTTCCTTGAACCTTTCTTCAGCCTGTTTATTCCCTGGGTTCACGTCCGGGTGCCACTTTCTGGAAAGCTTTCGGTATGCCTCACGGATATCCTTCCCGGAAGCGCTCTTTGGAACGCCCAATATCTCGTAATAATTTTTTGCCATGAGTTATCCTCTTGGTCTGAAGTACTTTTGAACGCAACCCTTCCTCAGCTTTCTCATCCACGTCATCCAACGCGGCTTTAAGCTTGCGCGACCATGAATCGATCTCATGGGATTTCAATCCCACAGGCACCGGTATGCCGCTCCCGATCATGAGATAGACATGTCCGAAGGGCAGGGGTGCTTCATACCGGTCCCAGCGTCTCCGTGAAACGATTTTCGGAAAGGTTGCAACCGACATCGGAATGACGGTCATCCCCAGTTCGGAGGAAAGCTGCACGGATCCCCGCTTGAATACGCGATAAGGTCCCCGTGGTCCGTCGGCTGCCACTGCGCCTACGCCGTAATGAAGGATGGATCTGGCCATGATATCGACTGCCCTGGTCCGGGCATGCTCGGGGATGAGGATGCATTCGTAGCCGAATCTCCTGCAGATCTCGGCGACAACCTCTCCCCTGAAAGAACAGCTGGCAAAGATGCATCCATGCAGCCCTTCGAGAAGGGCGAAGAGCGGCAGATACTTGCCGTGCCAGAACGACACCAGCACGGGTTCCTCTTTTTGAAGCTGCTTTTTCAGATACTCGAGTCCTTCCTGATGTTTGTGCCAGGAGACTTTCTGCATTCTTATGTAAATCGATATGAAATACCCGGTAATGCACGCCCCTATGCCGGAGTGCCGGGCCAGAAGAGTCTGGATCTCCGTATCTTGCGGCAGGTTGTCGCTGCACGAGTATATCTCCCGCGATATGGGCGTAACGGCTTGAACCACTGAGGTCAGTGTGTTCCCCATGATGCGGCCGTGGGTAGCGAGCATATTCCTGTACGAGGTCGCCTGGGAGGCGGTCTTTGAGGAATGATTCACGAGGGAGCCATACAGAGAAAGGAGCTTTTCAGCGCTTCTTCCCATATCGAATTCGGCAGCCGTATCGAACACGGCCGCTTCTATCTTCTTCTTCCCATCTTCTCCCAGTGATTTCATCCACTCCAGAGCGGTGATGAAAGCACCGAGATCGCTGCCCCTTATGAGCCTTCCGTTTATCCCGTCCTTCACCACATCCCTCACCCCCGGTCCGTCCAGGGCAACTACAGGTACACCGGAGGCAAACGCCTCGGTGATGACAAGACCCTGTGTCTCGCTCTGGGAAGAAAAGGCGAATACATCCATGGCCCGGTATACGAAAGGCAGTTCTACCCCGTCCAGGATTCCCAGCATGTGGAGCCGCTTGTTGAGTCCATGGTGTGCGAAGAGTTCTCTCACATATTCTTCCATGGGGCCTGCCCCTGCGATTATGACGTGATCGTCCCGATTTGCACGCAGGTAGCGGGACAGAGCAAGGGCCAGAAATTCAAGGTTCTTCTCCTTTGCAAGTCTTCCGACGTGGCCGATCACAAATGCATCCGAAGGGATTGCCAGCCTCTTTTTCAACAGGGCTGCCTCCTGCTGCGAAAAGCATTGCCGGTTCACGCCGGTGGGAATGACCTTTATCGGCGTACGTACCCCGCGATCGGTTATCATGGAGGCCAGCGACGTGCTCGGGGCAACGACCGCATCGCATGCATTGCAGTAGCGCACGGCAAGGCTCACGACAAACCGCCTCAGCAGAAGGGAGTCGCCCGGTATATAGTGGGTATAGCGCTCATACAGGGTATGGTGGGTAAACACGATGGGTATGCGGAAGAAGGATGCATATCTCAGTGCAGTATTGCCCAGAAGAAAAGGATGGTGGGAATGGATGATGTCCGGCCTGAAATCCTCAACCGCTTCTGAAACTGTACCCGGGGCAAAAAGAGGCGTAGAGAACCCGGAACCGTTGAAGTTCCTTATGGCAGGAATTCTGAAGACATCGGGCTCTTTCAGAGGAGTTCCGTTGAAGCAGGGGGCCACTACCCTGGCCCGATGCCCTTTATTCCTGAGAGCTTCGATAAAACTATGCACGCTCCTTGCGACACCGCCGACGTGGGGCAGGTATGTGTTCGTGAACATCAGGATGTTCATTCCTATCCTTTCCAGGAGAGCATGACCGAAGTTTCTTCAGGGCCGGGCACAAGGGAATCGAATCCCGGGACCGATACTTCCAGCGCAGGCGGGCATGTTCGCCACGCCCCCTCCCAACTCACCTGGAGGCCCTGGATTTTCGGTTCCACCCTTACCGACATTTCTCCGAAGGGAGTGGGTGCAGGGCCGAAAGAGATCACATCGTTCTTGCGGCACCATGAAGGAAAAATGCCTGAGCCCAGGACGATCTTATTGCCTTCCTCGCGGATAAAGCTGTTACGGACCATGAGTATCCACTCCGCAGCGGCCCACACATGATCGCCGTCTCCCATGCACCCGCCCAGGGTGCGCGGGTGTATTGCCTCAGGCCACCTCCCCGTGGGCGAAGCCAGATCGGCAACGGTGCGGTACAGGTCGAGGCAGCCTTCACGACCGGCCCGCATGAGGGCTTGAGCCAGATGAAGCGTGAGATAGGGATTGATCCCGGAATGGATGATGTCGAGGAAAAACCCGTCGTTGACAAGACACCCGTCGAGGAGAAAATCAAGGGTGTCCATGAGCCTGCGATCCTTCTGCGGGAATATCTGGAGCGGATAGCCGGATACAAGCGAGCCGATCGCGCCTGAGTCCAGGCGGCGATAGGGAGAGGCGGGCATGCCGGGCCGCCCCAGGCGATCGGCTACCCGCGAAAGACTCTGCTCCACGGCCTTGAGAAAAAGGTTTGATTCGTCACGGAGCTTGTCGGCCCTTCTGAAATCTTCGTACGCTTCGAGGAGATCAGCCGCGGCACGGAGTCCTGCCACGCCCCAGAAATCGTCCCAGTAGTAGTAATCGTTCGGCCCCAGATGCTCTGCGCTGAAACCCGGAGGGAACAGCCCGGCATGGAGCTCCCCGGAATCCGGCGGGAGGCGTTTGTTCAATATCCAACGCGCACCTTTGAGTATCGATCTGCGCCATGAAGATTTCGGTGGCATTCCCGTGAGCTCGCAGTATCGCCTGATGATCCAGAGCGCTTCACCGTTGGAATCCCATTCGCCCTCCTGCGAGAGGTAGAACCCATTCGGGATCTGCCGGCCGGGGTAGGTGTCGAGGATCTTTTCCACCCTCTCGAACAGGCCCAGACAAAGCAATGCATTGAGAATGAAGGCGGCATCCCTGAACCAGAACCGCTTGTAGGTGTACGGGCCCGGATACACAACGCCGTCGGGGCTGAGCAGGACAAGGGCGCGGATTGACCCTTCCGTGAGTTCCTGAAACCTCTTTTCCGGCAAATTGAATGAAGCACATCTCCGGAGCGCATCCTCCCAGCTCACCGGCGAAGAGCAGGATTTTTTTGCGGCATGTCCGGAAACCAGAGGCACCGTTATCCGTACATGTTTTTCCGTATCCCTGCCCAAAGGATACATGGCTGCAGCACTTGCCATCCCCACATTGCAGGTGACTTCCGTCTCATTCTGGTCTTCGAAGAGACGCGTGTGTACATCGCCGTGACGGTAATAGGAAAACCGGTGATACGAAGGTGCCGGGTCGAAGTGCACCTCTTTGTGCCCGTCGATCTTCCATACCGAGGGATCGGATTCCCGGGATATGGTGGTGACGAAACTCACCCCCTCAGGATTGTACGGCCGTATGGATACGGCCAGCCATGCCTCTCTGCTGCTCTTTGCCGTCAGGTCCGTCACACAGGCGGGAACGTCCCCGGCACGCTGTACCTCATGACGGGCTTTGAGGTCCATTCCCAGGACGCGGCTGTGGGTCTCGACGGCTAGTCCTTCCTTGAGATCGAGCCGCTGGTCCGAGTTACGGACACGGGACGGGAAGAGACCCTTTCCATCTTTGCAGACTATCCACGCGTCGATGGACCAGCTGTCCCAGAAAGGGGTGAGCAGACCTTTGGGATCCACGATACAGAAGCTGTTGCAATCAGGAAGGCCTATCGCCGTCCAGTTCCTTTGTGTGAGATTGATGTGGGTCAGCAGAAAAGAGCGGGGGACAAAGGATATGTCGAACGGATTATACTGCCGCTCAACCCAGTAAGGCCATATCCAGTCGAGGTTATGCTGGATTGCGCTCGTGTTCAGGATGCCCCGTGCATGAAAGGCCATCCCCGACCTGAGCATCTCCAGAGGCTTCTGAATATCCATGGGCTGGGAGAACGCCTCGATCTTGAAGAGTATCTTGACCGGGTCGATGAAGCCTCCCGACCGTGCCAGGCGGCTTACCATAAACTTCCAGGGAACCCATTTGAACCACACTTTGAAGAGTACCCTCCTGCCCAAGAAATTTACATCGGGGCCGATCGATTGCCGTTAGGACCTGACCAGTGAACTACTTGCCTCGATACAGAAATAGTAATCCACCGCTTAGGATTCACAACTGGGCTTGGATACGATGTGTGCATGGCGGAATATCTTTCCTTTTAAGCAGCATTTAAGAACTGAGAAGCATCGCATTGACCGGCAGAGGAAAGGACTTACAGTATATAGTAACGATACATTGATATGGATCTGTATGCCCATATCTACCGAAGGATACCCTGTGAACTTAAAAGAACGAGGATAAACGGATGAAGGAATTCTGGATGTGTTTCGTTCCGCTGTTTGTCGCGGTGGATGCCATAGGAACACTGCCCATGTTTATCGCCCTGACTCAGGGCATGACATGGCGGCACATTTTCATGGTCATTCTCGAGTCGGTCGTTACAGCGTCGGTTGTGGCCCTCGCTTTCCTCTTCGGAGGCAGGGCAATCTTACGTCTTATGGGAATCAGCATTGCAGATTTCATGGTAGCAGGCGGCATCCTTATCTTTGTGCTCGCGATCAGCGATCTGCTTTCTTCCGAAAAGCTCCAGCGGAGATTGCTGAAAGGAGGCCTCGGGGCAGTTCCGCTGGGTGTTCCTCTCATAACCGGTCCGGCAGTGCTCACGACCTCTATCCTGCTCTATGATACGTATGGCGGGGTCCTGACAGCTACGGCACTTACCTCGAATATACTGATAGCCGGGGTCTTCTTTTTCTTTGCCTGCCAGGTCAATCGCGTTCTCGGCAGCGCAGGGACAACGATCATCTCCAAGATCGCAAACCTTTTCATGGCATCAATCGGAGTTATGATGGTGAGGAAAGGGATCGCCATGCTCGTTGCCGGGATATCAGCGACTGCTGTCCGGTAATTGCTTCTCCTATATCTCTATCGTTGTGCTCAACGGGGTGTTGATCCCCCTGAAGAAAAAGGCGTCGCGGAGCACCAGCATGATGGAAAGAAAAGATGTCAGCGCAGCGATAAGGTAGCCTCCGGCTGCAAAGAGATGCTCTCTTTGAGCGCTTCTCTGATATGTGTCGAAGGTCGTGTTGACTGTCGCAGCGAATTTGCCGAGCGCATCGAGCATCTTCGGGTTTGCGTCCTGGTAGACTTCCTCGGAGAGGTCGAGGGTTACAGGCTGAATGCTCTTCCTGAGCGTTATGAGGTGGGCGAGTCCGATAAAAAACTTCATGAGGAATATCGTTACCCAGATAGCGATGAGAAACCGCCTGTCAAACAGATGCTTCATACTAGTTTTAATCGAGATCGCCTGTATGGAAATCAAGATTAATCGAGCCGTCCTTCGTAAAACCCTTCATTGAAAGAACAAAAATGTGCGATCTACGGGCAAAGGAACTTTTCTATCACGTAATATTCAGAGTAATTCCCACTGGAACATCACTCAACTGATTGTTATCCTTTATATGTTTAACTTGTATTCGCTTTGGTATCATGTTTGCTTTTCGTATAAAAGAGGTGTATCTTCCCGATCTCTGAAGTTTGTCCTGATTTGTCGGATCGCGTGGTACTCTCGTAAGCACCGCCCATGAAAAGATATTTTATTACCCAGTGATACGAAAACAGGGGCATGAGGAAACGACATGATTGAACTGCATGATGACCACTGGCATGAAGAATGCGGGGTCTTCGGTATCTTCGGAGATCCTGAAGCTGCGGAAAAAACCTATCTTGGCCTGTACGCGCTCCAGCACAGGGGGCAGGAAAGCGCAGGTATCGCATCAACGGACGGCGATGAGATC
This sequence comes from Syntrophaceae bacterium UBA6087, assembly GCA_002448235.1. Lineage (GTDB taxonomy): Bacteria > Desulfobacterota > Desulfomonilia > UBA1062 > UBA1062 > Phosphitivorax. The sequence goes on along the minus strand of DIXF01000008.1, from coordinate 181,035 downwards.
AAGCTCAAAAAGGGGCTCGGCCTCGTATGGTCGGTCTTTTCCGATCCTGACGCCATGCCGCGTCTGCGGGGTACTTCCGCGATCGGTCATAACCGCTACTCCACGAAGGGAACGAGCGACGTCACCAATGCACAGCCCATATCCATCGAATCCAAGGCAGGCAGGATCGCACTGGCTCACAACGGCACCATAACGAACGCCAAAGAGCTCAGGGACCGTCTGCAGCAGAACGGATCGATATTTCAGACCACCTCCGACAGCGAGATCATCCTTCATCTCATGGCCGGCTCCCGGGAGAAAAACTTCCTCGGCATGTTCATCGACGCCCTTAAGCACATTGTCGGCTCCTACTGCTTTCTGCTGCTCACCCCTGAGAGGCTCGTGGCCGCCCGCGACCCGATGGGGTTCAGGCCTCTCTCCCTGGGCAGATCCGATGGAGCCTGCGTGGTTGCCTCGGAGACGTGCGCTTTCGATATCATCGGGGCAGAGTATATCAGGTCCGTTGAGCCCGGCGAGATCCTCGTCATCGATGCAGGCGGCGTTACCTCTCACAAGCTCCCTCAAGCACCCAGGCTTTCGCAATGCATCTTCGAGCACATTTATTTTTCCCGGCCGGACAGCCTGATCTTCGGCGAGAAGGTCGACAAAGTCCGGAGAAGGCTCGGCAAACAGCTTGCGCGCGAGGCGCCCTGCGAGGCAGATATCGTTATCTCCGTACCGGACTCCGGCAACACCGCTGCGCTCGGATATGCCCAGGCCTCAGGCCTACGCTACGAGATCGGCCTTATCAGGAATCACTATGTGGGCCGCACCTTTATCGCGCCGCACCAGGACAAGCGAAAGCTCGACGTAAGGGTGAAACTAAACCCGGTGAGCGGGGTGATCGATGGGAAACGCATCGTCCTTGTTGACGATTCCATCGTAAGAGGCACGACCATGCGGCAGATCGTCCAGCTCCTGAGGTCGCGCGGCGCTTTGGAGGTGCATGTCAGGATCAGTTCGCCCCCGATCGCGAGCCCCTGCTATTATGGGATCGACATCTCCTCGAAAGCCGAGCTTATCGCCTGCAACCAGTCAATAGCAGATATTGCGGAATTTATCAGGGCGGACTCCCTGGCGTATCTCTCTGTCGAAGCCTTGCTGCAGACAGTCGAAGACGGGAGCCGTTACTGCACTGCATGCTTCAGCGGTGACTACCCGACGTGCGTTCCGGAAGAATACGGTAAACTCGAGTTCTGATCCGCGGGAGCTTCGGCGAGGGCAGGGAGTCGTTTGCTCGCTCATTTTTGTTTCAGTATTTATCTTTTGACCAATAATGTCTTATTTGTTCCTTATGTTAAAATCTGCAGTCCTGCCCAAAACGGGCCCTGGGGGAATGAGCATCGTGTAAATGGCTGTCAGCACTAGGTAAATCTTTACACCGCACCGACTGATATGATAGGAAGCCATAATACGCATGACTGGGGAATTTGGCACAAAGGTTGCTCAATTGAAACCCAAGCAGGACTTTATGGGCGGGCTTACGCTCCCGGAAGGGAGCTAATGAAACACATACTCCCATAACGGCCTGATAAATATCATCTGGATCAAGGAGGATAGTATGGCTTTTATTGGTGAGGATCTTTTCCACTTTCAGGCATCGCTCGTGCAGTCGGGAAGCAGCTTCGACGATTTCATCAGGAAGAATTACGTTGAAAAATGGGTGAACGAGACGATCTTTTCGGCAATGAATATCCGCACGTCGTTTGTCGTTGCCATCCATAATTACCTCGCCAAGGAAGGACTCATAAATCTTGAGCGTGTCCAGATGAGCCCGGTAACCGACCCGCTCGCACACGACGTCGAGCACGTGCCGACGATCCACTACAAAGGCATGCCCTATGTTTCGACGCATTCCATGATCTATTCCAAATTCCTGGCGTGCTTCAACCCGAGGGTCAAAGGGATATTCGTAGATTCACCCAACGTGAGGCTCGAGATAGAAAGCCCGCAGAGGAAGCAGCGCGGGAAATACCTCATCGATTTTTCCCAGATCGACATCGAGTTGCGGCGCAACCGGGGTATCGGCCTGGACGAGTACAAAAACTCTCCTGACAAGGTCAGAACGATCCTCAAAGAGGATTTCGAAAAGGTGATCGACTTTTTCGAGCGGATGGTCATTGCAGCCGCCGGTGCGATTGCCCAGAACAACGAGGACGACTTGAAGCATCTGGGCGTTACGGTAGAGGTTCCCAAGCAGCCTTTCCCCCGCATCAAGCATACCGATGCGCTGAAGAAATACGGGAAGATCGACACGGATGCGAAGATCGGGAACGACATACCCTCCCAGTTTTTCTGGGTAACGGGCCTCATGCGGGAAAACTACGATCTCATCTATCCCTATCTCCTTCCGGACGGCTCCAGGCTCCCGTTGACCTCATTCGATTCGGACAAGATCTTCAACTATGACCTCTGTGCGAGATCGCTGCTGAGAGAGACGAACAAGTACACCCCGTCGATCGAGATACTTTCCGGTGCAATCAGGGAGTGGCTTTACGATCCGATCATCTACCGGCTCATCGACAATAAGATCATCCCCGAGGCCCCGGTATTCGAAAACGGCGTGCTGGAAAATATCTCCGTGCTCGACGGATACGGGCCGTTCCTCACCGCTGTCGGCATGAAGGACGAGAACGGCAAGTCGTATTTCCCGGATACCATGGGTGGCGGAATAGGCGTCGAACGGTCGTTGTATGCCCTGTTGAAAGGCCCAAAGATCGAAAAGATCGACGATCTCACCTGTTTCGGCAAGAACCCGGACTCGTATCCGATCTTCCTCTTCTAAGGACAACAGCCGGGAAGGTCCGGCACGAAGCAAGACTACCCCAGGGCAATACCGTGTTGATTTCCGGTATTGCCCTTTTCTATGCTTTGGATATGAAAAGTTGTGGGTTTAATGTATAATTATTTAATGAAGTGAAATTCTTTGAAATGAGGTTTCTCGTGATGGAAGACAAAGACCTCGATAAGCTGTCCATAGAGAGAAAACAAAAAGATAAGCAGACACGCCGCCGGACGAAGTCGGTCATGCCGATAATTCTCGGTGCAGCCGGTATCGTGGTCATAATACTCATTGTATGGGCCTTTGCCCCAAAGGGCGTAGCGGTTTCGGTCACCACCGTGAGCGAAGTCTATCCGTCTCAGCTCCTCGCCCGTCTCAGCGCGAGCGGCTACGTCGTTGCACAGCGGAAGGCGGATGTGGCTACAAAAATTACCGGCCAGCTCGTTTCCCTGATGGTACAGGAAGGAAGCGTAGTAAAGCAGGGACAGGTCCTCGCCAGGCTCGAAAGCGAAGATGCCGAGGCCGCCGTCGACCAGAGCCGGGCCAACCTCAATCTTGCCCGGGCCAGAGTCCGGGAGGCGAAGGCAAACCTCGACAATGTCACCCGTGATTATGAGCGGATGAAGAATCTGGTTAAATCCGGGGCCGTTTCACGCTCCGAGTTCGACACCGCCCGGACACGTTTTCTTTCAGCCCAGGCAGCTCTCGAGGCTGCCCAGGCATCCGTAAAATCGAGCCAGGCAGCCCTTTCGAGTTCGGAGGTCATGCTGTCCTACTCCGAGATAAGGGCACCCTTCGATGCGGTTGTCCTCACCAAGAACGCGGATGTCGGGGACATCATCACGCCAATGGGGGCTGCGGCCGAGGCAAAGGCGGCAGTCGTAACCATCGCGGACCTTTCCTCCCTGCAGGTAGAGGCGGATGTCGCCGAATCGAACATCGGAACGGTCCATGTCGGCCAGCCCTGCGTCATAACGCTTGACGCGCTTCCCGAAGAACGGTTCCAGGGAACTGTGGATACGATCGTTCCCACGGTCGACAGGACAAAGGCAACCGTGCTCGTCAAAGTCAGGTTTACGAACCCCGACCCCCGCATCCTGCCGGAGATGAGCGCCAAAGTCGGATTTCTCGCCAGGCAGCTTTCCCCGGAGGAGAACAAACCGCATACCATGGTAAGCACTTCTGCTGTCGTCAGCTCCGAAGAAGGCCCGGCTGTCTTCATCGTCAAGGGCGACAAGGCTGAGAAAACGAATATCCGTACCGGCGAGAAAATCGGCGATATGGTGGAGGTGCTCCAGGGGGCCAAGCCTGATGATATCGTCGTCCTGAATCCCCCTGAAGGCTTGCGAAGCGGTTCGAAAATCACCATCGCCGAGAGCTGATCATGGACAAGCAGTCATCCATTGTCGAGATACGCAACGTATACAAGTGCTACTACAAGGGCGATCTCGTAGTGCCGGTTCTCTCGGACATCACCTTCGACATAGCACGGGGTGAATTCCTCGCCATCATGGGGCCTTCAGGGTCGGGGAAAAGCACTCTGCTCAATCTCATCGCAGGTATCGACCGTCTGGACAGCGGCTCGATCGTCATCGACGACGTGGATATCTCCACACTGTCCGAAACCGAGCTAGCCGGATGGCGCTCGGGCAACGTGGGCTTCATTTTCCAGTTCTACAACCTTATCCCCGTGCTCACGGCCTTTGAAAACGTGGACCTGCCGCTCCACCTCACCGGGCTTTCGAAAAAAGAACGGAGAGAGCATGTGGAGGCTGCCTTAAACATGGTGAACCTCACGCCACGGATGGACCATTACCCTTCACAGCTTTCCGGCGGCGAGCAGCAGCGGGTCGCCATAGCCCGGGCCATCGTGATCGACCCGGCCATCCTCGTGGCGGATGAGCCTACCGGCGACCTTGACCGCAAATCGGCATCCGACGTGCTCGATCTCATGGACCGGCTCAATACCGAGTTGAACAAGACCATCATCATGGTAACCCACGATCCTCACGCGGCAGAACGCGCCCATGTCATCCGGCACCTGGAAAAGGGTGAGTTCAGCACATGATCCTGCTGAAGATGATCCTGAAGAACGCCTTCAGGCGCAAAGTGAGGACAGGGCTCACCGTGCTCGCTTTCGCCATTGCAATTCTTGCCTTCGGGCTGCTCCGGACCGTTATCGGCGCCTGGTATGCGGGGGTTGAATCATCGTCTGCGAACAGGCTTATTACCCGCAACGCCGTCTCTCTCATCTTTCCACTGCCCTTGTCATACTATGAAAAGATTCGCCATGCGGAAGGGGTCACCTCGGTGTCTTACGGCAACTGGTTCGGCGGCATCTACATCAGCGAGAAGAACTTTTTCGCAAACTTCGCCATACAGCCAGAAACCTATCTCGGGCTCTATCCCGAGTATATCCTTCCCGAGGATCAGAAAGAGGCTTTCCTGAGAGACCGGAGGGGATTCGTTGCAGGAAGGAAGCTCGCGGAACGCTTCGGCTGGGATATCGGAGATGTCGTGACGCTCAAGGGAACGATCTATCCGGGCAACTGGGATTTCGAGCTCAAGGGCATCTACCGGGGCCGTACACAGAATACGGATGAGACCCAGTTCTTTTTCCACTGGCAGTACCTCAACGAGACCATCAGGCAGACCATGCCCTCGATGGCTGACAAGGTCGGGTTCTATCTTATCGGAGTCAGAGATCCAAATCATTCGGCGGACGTTGCTCGTGAAATTGACGCAATGTTCAGGAATTCTCCCGCGGAAACCCTCACCGAAACCGAAGCCGCCTTCATCATGGGGTTCATCTCCATGAGCCAGGCCATTATACAGGTTATCAACGTGGTCTCGATCGTGGTCATCATCATCATACTCGCCGTTGTGGCCAATACCATGGCAATGACGACAAGGGAGAGGATAGGGGAGTATGCCGTGCTCAAGACCCTCGGTTATACAGGACTCCACATTACTATCCTGATCGTGGGAGAAGCGCTGGTGATAACATTCCTGGGATCGCTGCTCGGCATCGCGCTCACCTATCCGGCGGCTGCCGGCTTCAAACAGGGATTAAGCGCCTTTTTCCCCATATTCAACATCGAACGTTCGACGATATGGTACGATCTGGGGATCGCGGGCGCAGTGGGATTCGCAGCATCGTTCATTCCCGCCGTACAGGCCGTCAGGATCCGCATCGCAGATGGCTTAAGGAGGATAGGCTAGATGGCGGTACCTTTGTCCTACAGTTTCCGCAGTCTCTGGACAAGACGCCTCACCACTTTCCTTACCGCAATGGGCATGGCGCTGGTGGTATTTGTCTTCGCCACGATCCTCATGCTTGCCGCAGGGCTTCGAAAGACGTTGGTGCAAACCGGTTCGTACGACAATATAATCGTATTGCGCAAGGGAGCGACCAGCGAAGTCGACAGCGGCATCGAGCGGGAAAAGGCCGCGGTGGTCGAAACCCTCTCCGGAATCGCCACAGATAGAAACGGCGATCTGCTTCTGGCAAAAGAAATCGTGGTACTCATTACCCTGCCGAAAAAACAGGGAGGCACCTCGAATGTCACGGTCCGCGGTATCGAAAAGGAATCTTTTGCCTTGCGCCCTCAGGTGAAGCTCGTCCAGGGTCGCATGCCCAGGTTCGGCACGCCCGAAATGGTCGTGGGCAAGAGCCTGGTAAAGAGGTTCAGCGGGCTCACCCTGGGAAGTACACTTTCGGACAGCATAAGAAACTGGAGGGTCGTCGGCATCATGGATGCGGGCAACACGGCGTTCAGCTCCGAGATCTGGGGGGATGCGGAGCAGGTCATGCAGACATTCAGGAGGCCTGTGTACTCCATCGTAATTTTCAAGATGAGCGATGCATCCCACCTGGACAGGGTAACGGCGACGGTAGAAAATGACCCGCGCCTCACACTTCAGGCAAAGCGAGAAACGGTATTCTACCTCGAACAGTCCGAGATGATGGCAAAATTTCTCACGATCCTGGGCATCACGCTGACGGTGATATTCTCGCTCGGCGCAGTCATCGGGGCCATGATCACCATGTACTCCGCCGTAGCGAATCGTGTCCGGGAGATAGGGACCTTGCGCGCCCTGGGATTTCAGAGGCGCTCAATTCTGCTGAGCTTTCTCGTAGAGTCGGTTTTTCTCGGTCTCATCGGCGGGGCCATAGGGCTACTGTTTGCCTCGTTCATGCAATTCATCACCATCTCGACCGTGAACTTCCAGTCCTTCTCTGAGCTCGCCTTCAAGTTTACCCTCACTCCGGCCATATTTTTCCAATCTCTCGCGTTCTCCCTCATTATGGGCCTTACGGGAGGGGTACTGCCGGCCTTCAGGGCATCGCGCATGAATATCGTAGAATCGCTGCGGACGAGCTGAGCTTCGCTTCATTTTATACCGGAAATGCGTCTTGCACGCCGTACGGGCGCCCCTTGCAGAGCAGGACCGCTATGTGAGCCCCAGCAAGGCAAGAGTTTCCATGAGAGCGTTCAACCTGACAGGCTTGGTAAGGATCGCGTCGTAGAGGTTCCTGACGTTGTCGAGGGCGCTGTCGGTCTCGCCCAGACCGGTTGTCATGAGAACTTTCACCCTCGATCCGGCCCCGGTTCCGTTTCCCTCCTCGATTGCCCGTATCCCGACAAGAGCGGCAGGACCGTCCATTTCCGGCATCATGACATCCATACAGACCAGATCGAACGGAGAACCCTGATCAAAGGCTGCCTTGAATGCATCGAGGCCTTCGCGTCCGTTGCTGGAGACGTGCACCTCGCTATGGTTGGCGAGAAACTTCTGCAGGATGAGCCTGCTGGTAATCTCGTCTTCTACAACAAGTGACTTCATGCACTCCTTCCTTTCTTTTCCACCCATCCTTTCTCTTCGGCAGCCATCCTGAAAAGTTCAAGCCTGCGGATAAGTTCGGGCATCCTGCCTTCTCATGCCCATAGTGTGAAGCACGGGCTGTATTTATCGGGGTATCCTCGCATACATCATGAGCGTTAAAAGATACGGGCAAAAGGCATGGCCCGTACCTTTTCGTGATTTTTATTTTATCCTCGTAGGGACAAGCTTATCCACAATGGTTCCGTCACCCACCTGACCGAAATTGTTATACCCCCAAGCCCACAGGCTTCCGTCTTCCTTGATGCCGAACGTCAGGTCTTTGCCTGCGGATACTGTGCTCCAGTCGGCGTCGGCACCTACCTGAACCGGGGTATTTCTGTCCACGGCCGTACCGTCCCCGAACTGGCCGTGGGTGTTTGCGCCCCAGGCCCAGAGAGTGCCGTCATTCTTCACCGCAACCGTATGGTACCAGCCTGCAGCGACAAGAGACCAATCCGTCTCGTCCCCTATGCGCACCGGGACGTTTTTCGCATCATTGGTCCCGTCTCCAAGCTGCCCGTATTGGTTGACGCCCCAGGCCCACAGGCTTCCGTCTTCCTTGATGCCCATGGTGGATTCACCTCTGGCGGATACGATACGCCAGTCCGAATCCGATCCTATCCGTACCGGTACCGGGCTGTCGTGGTTGACCGTACGGTCGCCGCCCGTTCCATCGCCGAGCTGGCCGTACCAGTTGGATCCCCATGCCCAGAGAGACCCGTCAGCCTTTATGGCTGCGACATGTTTCTTGCCCGCCGAAAGCATCTCCCAATCGGTATCCGGCCCGATCTGAACGGGAAGCCTTATTTCCTGACCCTCACCGGCGGTTCCGTTTCCAAGCTGGCCGTAGGTATTCAGCCCCCAGCTCCACACCGTATTTTGCGTACTTGTCGCAAGAGAGAAGTGAGCCATGCTTGCTTCTACGCTTTTCCAGCCCGAATCCAGGCCAATACGCACTGGGAGCTTCTTGGTTATCGTGGACCCGTCGCCCAGGTATCCGTCCCCCCAGGCCCACATCGTTCCATCATTCCTTACCGCAAGGGAGTAATGAAGCCCGAGCGATACATCCGACCAATCCGACCTTACCCCCATCTGGATGGGGACATGGCTGTCGTATCTATGTACCTCGTCATGGTCGCCGCCGGTTCCGATCCCCAACTGGCCGGAATAGTTGCATCCCCAGACCCAGAGAGTGCCGTTCTCGTTTATGGCTGCTCCATTGTCCCAGCCTGCGGCCACCATGATCCATTTGCCCAACTCTTTGGCATTTATGGTAGTAAAGGACCAGGAATAATCCCCGGCAGCGGATGCACCGCCCCTGTCCCTTACCCCGGTTGTCACCGTAACCGTATACGTCGTCCCCCAGGAGAAGATGGGAGAAGGGGTAAACGTAACCGTATTCGCAGAGGCAGCAAGACCTCCCTGAATCTGTTCCTGGCCGTTACTTACGAGTATGGTCGACGTAGATATGGTATCCGGATCGATATCGGTACTGAAGGTTACGACGACCGCCTCATCAGGCTCGACATCCACCGCATCCTGCGCCGGAAACACAGACGTTATGGTGAGAGCCGACTCGCCGGCTCCTCCCTTATCTCCGGAATCGCTGCTGCTTCCGCTGCAATTGGAAAAAATAATTGAAAACAGAGCGCATGAGATGAAGAGGAAAAGCTTTCGCATAGAGCTCTTACTGTTCATGGTTATCCCTCCTTATTATGATAAAGATCCCGTCATCGCCAAAACGGCTGACGGACCGCGCAGTCAAGGCTCCTCGATCGAATGACGCTTATTAGAATGAATAATACTGATTCCCGGTAATTAAAGCCCTGAGCGCTGCTGTTTCTTGTGGAACCCTGTTGGATAGTGGCAAAGGAGAGGTGCCTTCGGATCTTTCCTCTGAACAATCCCGCTGTAGTCAACCCGGACAGAATTTATTTCAATTTTCATATTTTGATTGATAAGCTTGTTTATACTTGATATATATTAGTAATGACGGTTCATTATTTAATAAGGTAATCGAGTTTGCTCCGTCATTCTTGATTGTGCATGTTCTCTGCTGTGGTTCTTTATAAGAAACTGGAATTTAATTTCCCACAGGGCTTTCAAAGGGTCATCACAGTAATGGTGATTCATTATTGGTTGGATATTGGGCTGATTATATGGGTCGTTTGAGGCGGCTGCCGCATTTTCCGGTTTTTCGCCATGCATGAAGGGAAGGGTTCGGTGTTATGAAAAGGATCATCGATTTCAGTGTATTCCATCCATATTGGGTAATTGGTGTTGTTTTCATCGTCTCGGTTTTCTTTGGCCTCCAGCTCCCCAATCTGAAAATTGATCCCCGGGTAGAAATCGTTCTCCAGTCAAAAAATCCCATTGAAAAGGAATACAGCCTTAACAAAAAAGAATTTGCCTCGTACGCCGACATCCTCATCGGAATGGCGCATACCGATGTCTTTCATCCGGATTCGCTCAGGAAGATCAGCGCCATCTCTGAAGAAGCAAAAAACATCAAGGGGGTAAAAAAGGTTACGAGCATCCTCAGCGTGAAACACATCGCGGGCAATGAATCGGGCCTCGATGTTTCACCGCTGATGCCGGACGGGGAAATTCCCGCGGCAGGCCCGGAAATGGATGAATTCAGAAGAAAGGCATATGCCTGGGACATCTATGACGGACTGTTCATTACCAAGGACGGGAAAGGCACGGCGATATTCATTATCCTCGAAGAGACCATAGAAACAGACCAGATCGTACCCATTTACTACCAACTGCAGGACATCATGAAAAAATATGAAGGCCCTGAGGAGTTCTTTATCTCCGGCACAAAGGTCGTTGAAGCGCTGCAGGGCCATTATATGATCAAAGACCTGAAACTCCTGCCGCCTCTGGCAAGCATCGTGCTTCTAGGGTTTTTGTTTCTCTTTTTCAGAAGCTTCCGCGGGATGATTCTCCCCCTGACCTCCGTCGGCATCGCCACTCTCTGGAGCATGGGGCTCATGCCGCTGCTGGACATCCCCCTCACCATGGTCACGAGCGCCTTGCCCGTTGCCATGCTGGCGGTGGGCGTCGCCTACGGGGTCCACGTCGTTGAAAACGTATTTTCCGAGACGTTCGAGGGGAAAAAAGGGAAAGAGTGCATCACGAGCGCCCTTTACCGGTTGGCGCTCCCTATCCTCATGGCAGGATTGACGACTATTGCGGCCTTCATGTCCTTGTGCACCACGCCGGTAGTTCCCCTGACGCAGTTCGGACTGCTCTCGGCGTTCGGGATCATGATGGCGATGCTCCTGGCAGTGACCTTTGTCCCGGCCGCATTGTCCATAGTGGACGCAAGAGGGAAGGCGTACATTCCCCATCATCACACCAAGACCGATATCATAGGCCCACTTCTGAAGGTCATTTCCCATGTGAACGTCCACAAGTACCGGTGGGTGCTCGCAGTGTATCTTCTTATCTTTGTCGTTTCTCTTATCGTGGGAAGGCACGTGAGAAGCGATCTCAATCTCGTGGAAGACTTCCGCGAAGGAAGCCCGATCAGAACCGCAGACCGCATCCTCAACGAGAAATTCGGCGGCACCTCTCAGTTCAATGTAGCCTTTGATACAAAAAACGCCGACGACATCAAGGAGCCCTCGGTCTTGAAAGAGATGGAGCAGCTCCAGGAAGAGTTGAAAGGGCTCCACGGCGTAGGCAAGACGGTTTCCATCGTTGATTTCGTCAAGCAGATGAACAAGGCCATGCACGACGGCGACCCTGCGTTCTATGTCATCCCCGAGTCCAGAGAGCTCGTAGCTCAGTATCTCCTGCTCTACTCGTTCTCCGGCGGAGGAGACGAACTGGACAGCTTCATCAACTACGACTTCCAGAAAGGCCAGATCCTGCTCTCCATGAAATCCCAGAGCGGCTACCTGGCTCAGGATGTGGTGGATAAGGTCGCTGCATTCGAGGAGACCCGGCCGCGGGAGTCAAAGGTCGTGGGAATCGTCACCACCGGACTCGCCATGCTTGCAAAGGAATTCAACCGCCTGGTCGTGAGGAGCCAGGTCCAGAGCTTCTGCATCTCGTTCATCCTCTGCTTCGTCATCACTTCGTCGATCTTCCGGTCGTTCAAGCTCGGCCTGTACACCATGGTCCCGCTCGTTATCCCCATAACCCTGGATTTCGGCATCATGGGTGCGTCAGGAATCAAGCTCAATGCGGCGACCGCGACCGTTGCGAGCATCGACATCGGGATGGGGGTAGACTACTGCATTCACTACCTGAGCAGGTACCGGCACGAAATCAGAGAGGGCCGCACGGTGGAGCAGGCCATCAGTAAAGCATTGAACACATCGGGCAGGGGCATTATCTATAACGCACTGGCAGTCGCCGCAGGATTCCTCGTCCTGGTGCCGTCCCAGTTCGTCATCGTTTCACAGCTGGGGCTCCTCGTCGCCGTCGACATGATCACCATAGCGGCCTCGGCGCTGACATTCCTGCCGATTTCCCTGATGCTCTTCCCGCCGCTCTTCAAGGAAAAGGCTGCTGCCGTGACTGTCACGGAGGTACCTATCAGGCTGGTACCGAAGGAAGCAGGGGCAGAGGTGATGCAGTCGGCGAACAGTACCCGACTCGGACCAAACAACCCGGAACCGGATTTCACAGAGGCACAACAGTGAGAACTCACTTTCTTTGAATAACGTCTTTACCTCTTTATAAGGGATCTGCCCGGCTTTGCAAAATAAGGCAGCGGGGCCGGGCAGATCCGAATCCAGCAATCTTAAGGCAAGCGCTCTCTCAGATGAGGTCACGGATCGGGATTTGAGAATCCTTCAGCACGGTTTTGATCTGCGGGATCGTGTACCAGCCGTAGTGAACCATGGAGGCGATCAGGGCCGCATCCGCGTCCGCTTTGAGAAATACATCGCACAGGTGCTCCGGCCTTCCTGCTCCGCCTGAAGCGATTACCGGTATGGTGAGCGCATGGGAGACCATTCCCGTAAGCGTGAGCTCGTATCCTTCGTTTGTCCCGTCCGCATCGATGGAGTTCAGGCAGATTTCTCCCGCACCCAGGTCTTCGGCCTTTTTTGCCCACTGAAGCGCGTCGATTCCCATGGGGGTCCTGCCGCCGTTGATGACCACCTCGTATCCCGAAGGGATACCCGGTGACTTCTCCACCTTCTTTGCATCCATGCCGAGCACGATGCATTGACTCCCGAAATGCCTTGCCCCTTCGGTGATGATATCCGGATTGAGCACTGCGGAAGAGTTGACACTGATCTTTTCCGCCCCTGCATCGAGCGTGCGGTATATGTCGTCGATGTTGCGGATGCCGCCGCCCACGGAAAAGGGAATGAATATCTCACGGGCCACCTTGTTCACCACATCGATCATGATATCCCGCTTCTCATGGGAAGCCGTGATGTCGTAGAAAACCAGTTCGTCGACCCCCTGTTCGTAGTAGTCCCTGGCCATGGCCACCGGGTCTCCGATGTCCGTATTGCCCTCGAACTTGATGCCTTTTGTCGTCATGCCGTCTCTGACGTCGAGGCACACGATGATCCTTTTGCTCAGCATAACTCAATCTCCCGGAACCCGAGTCTCTTTTTTCACCCTGGTGTATACCTTTTTTTCCTTCAGGGGTGAAGCATGGAATCGAGGTATCTCAATGGCTTCCCGAATATGTCCGAGCACTTCATGGATCCTTGCCTGGCTGCTCATTTTCTCTCCTCCGGCATCCACGACATAGAATACCGAAGAGACTAGATCGGAGTTCCGTGAAAGCAGGGCCCGGTGAATATCGAGTCCCGAGACACTGATGGACCGGGATATGTCATGAATGAGGCCGATCCTTTTGTGAGCCCTTACGTCGATAATGGTAAAAAAGTCCGAGGACTCATTGTCCACTGCAAGCGTGACGCCCTCGGTTGTCCGGACAGGAACGGGTTCGCCCGTCATGAGGGCCTTTGTCCCCACGAGCCTCGATTCGATATCCAATGTGCCCGACAGGCATTCCTTGAAAAGACTCCTGATGGCATGCCAGTTTCCATAGTCCTTCCACGGGGGCAGTACCCTGAACGTATCGACGACCGTCCCGTCATACCAGGTGAATATCTTCGCGGAGATGATGTCGATCCTGTGGACGGCCAGGATACCGGTTAACAGGGAGAAGAGGCCCGGCCTGTTGCGGGTAATGATGGTAAGGAGAACATGGCTTTTGCCCAACGCCGTCTCTACCTTTATGTCGCCATCTCCTTCGAGCTCCGCGCTTAAACTCAAGTGCCGTTTGATATCGTCGAACTCGGAGGTATGGACATACGCCTGGGGAAGCGCCCAGAGCCGGCCCTTGAAGAAAGCACCTTCGGGGGAGGCCTCCAGATTGACCAGTTGATGCCATTTTTCCTCCAGCCGCAGGGCATCCTTGGGATTCCTCAGAATGCCTGTCTCAAGGATATGGATCGTTCTGGTGCAGAGCTCCCACAAGAGCGAGGCCTTCCAGTCGTTCCATGCATTAGGACCGGTTGCTTTCGAATCCGCGATGGTGAGCAGATAAAGCATGGAGAGCCGGGAAATATTCCCGACATTCTGTGCAAAATCGTTGATCACCTTTTCCTCAGACAGGTCGCGTCTGGAAGCGATCTCGGCCATGATCAAATGATTTCTGACGAGAAAGGAAATCGATTCCCTTTCGTCCCTGTTGAATCCGAACCGCATCGCGATGGGCTCTATCGCCTCGGATCCCAGGAGGGCATGCGGCCTTCCGTAGCCTTTGCCGATATCATGGAGAAAGGCGCTGAAAAACAGCAGGCCTTTATCGAGCACCCGGTCCCAGCTCTCTGCCTCGCTCTTGTCCAGCTTTTTCAATTCGCACACCGTATGAATGCTGTGAAGATCGATGGTGTAGGTGTGGTAAACGTCAAAAATAGCCTTCCCCCGTATTGTCCTGAATTCGGGGATAAGCGCTTCGATGAACCCGGTTTCGAGCATGTCGATCAGACTCTTTTCCGCATGCGTGAGCTGAAGCGCCTGCAGAAGGGTCTTGCACGCTGCAGGGTTTTTACTCAGATCGGTGCTGTTCTTGATGAACGATTTGATCTGGGAGCGCATGGATGGTGTAAGCGGAATCCCCCTGACGCCTGATTGTATGAAGGCTTCAAAGATATCGTCCGGGGTGTTTTTAAGACTCTCGACCCGGAAGACGTCGGTACGCCCCGATGGAAGGTTCAAGAGCCTTTCTCTGCCCTTCCGGACAAGACTGGAAAAGCCCTTGGGCTGCTCGATGGACTGGAGCAACCCGTCGAAAACTGTGCGAATGGTCAGGGCGCCGGTATGAAAATCCTTCAAAAAAGCTTCCACTGCCGGTTGACCCGATTTCGCCCTGTATCCGAGCTCGTCGGCAAGCATTTCCTGGTACTCGAGGTGCATCTGATCTATTTTTCTCCCGGTACGTTCATGGAGCAGATACCTGGTCTTGAGCATGAAATCTGCAGACTGTGTCAGCCCGTCATATTCTGAACATCCGGACATAGGCCGGTGCACGGCGTCAGGTACGGAGTCGAATATTTTGGCAAGCCAGACAATGCTCTGGTAATCACGCAGTCCCCCATGGCCGTCTTTGATGTGTGGCTCAAGGAAGTACACAGAATCCCCATATTTTTCATGCCGCTTGCGGGTATGGAAGATGAGGTCTGAAACGAACCGGTTCGTCCTCCGGATAAATCTGCTCGAACCCAGGTTGTCGGTAAATTCCGCAAATACCTTCTTCGAACCGCATACATACCGGGCGTCGATGAGCGATGTTCGGAAATAAAAGTCTGTCTCAAGATCCTGAATAACCTGACCTATGGTCCGGATGCTGTACCCGGCTGCGTATCCGGCATTCCACAAGGGGTAGAGCATCTCTTTCAGAGCCGCCTCCACCTCTGCCCTGGACACCTTCTTCTCGATGAGGAACAGCAGATCAAGATCGGAAAAGGGGCACAGCTCCTGCCTGCCGTAGCCCCCCAGCGCAACGATACACCAGTGTCCGGGATTCTTCATCGAGCACGCTTCGAACAGCGCGGCAACTGTCCGGTCTGCCTCGAGTGTAAGCTTCCGGGTCAGGGAAAAACCTCCCGATGTCCTGTTTGTTTCATGTCCCATAAAAAGAGCGTCTCCTTGCAAAGTACCTATATTGCCTCTTTGCCGGATTCGCCTGTCCGTATCCGGATAACGTCTTCCAGCGGGAGGATGAATATCTTGCCGTCACCTATCTTACCGGTCCTTGCCGACTTTATGATCGCCTCCACCACGCGATCCGTCATTTCGGCAGGAACGACGATTTCCAGTTTGACCTTCGGGACAAAGTCCACCTCGTATTCGGCCCCCCGGTAAATTTCCCTGTGCCCTTTCTGGCGGCCGAACCCTTTTACCTCGGTCACGGTCATCCCGGTTATCCCCATTGCCTGCAGTTCTTCTTTCACTTCTTCCAGCTTGAAGGGTTTGATGACTGCCTCAATTTTTTTCATAGCGGTTTCCTTTCATTATCAATATCCGCGTCAGCGGATCGAGTACCCGGCCTCGCCGTGGAGGCTTACATCCAGACCCTGAATCTCTTCCTCTTCGCTCACCCTCAGGCCGATCGTGTGCTTTACGCCAAGAAGGATGATAGAGGTGACAATGCCCGAGTATGCCATCGCACTCACGGCACCGATGACCTGTACAGAGAGCTGATGAGGGTTTCCGAACAGCAGGCCGGTTCCACCGAACGAAGCGAGCAGGCCGGTGGCCAGAGCTCCCCAGAGCCCTCCGGCACCGTGGATGGCAACTACATCAAGGGAGTCGTCGTATCCCAGTCTTTCCTTGGCGAGTATGCCCAGGTAGCAGATAATCCCTGCAAAAAAACCGATAATGATCGCCGCGGTCGATCCGACGAAACCCGCCGCAGGGGTGATTGCCACCAGTCCTGCGACAGCTCCGGATGCGGCTCCGAGCATTGTCGGTTTTCCCCGTATAATCCTTTCGGTGATGACCCATGACAGTGAAGCCGTGCCGGTGGCTATCTGCGTGGTGAAGAAGGCAAGCACGGCCGTCCCGTTCGATGCAAGGGCGCTGCCGGCGTTGAAGCCGAACCATCCGAACCACAGCAGCGAGGCGCCGAGAACCGTCATGGTTATGTTGTGAGGATAGAAAGGACTTGTGTGGAACCCTTTGCGCTTACCGATAATAATGGCTGCCGTGAGTGCAGCAATACCCGAGTTGAGATGAATGACCGTCCCGCCGGCAAAATCCAGAGCACCGAGTTTTCCGAGCCATCCTCCGCCCCATACCCAGTGGCACACGGGGAGATATACAAAAGTGCTCCAGAGGATGATGAAGAGAATATATGCGGAGAACTTCATCCTCTCGGCAAACGCTCCCGTGATGAGTGCGGGAGTAATGATTGCGAACATGAGCTGAAACGCGCAGAAGAGCAGGTGAGGTATCTTATCGGAGTACGGACCCGGCTCGAGTCCGACCCCTTTGAGTCCGGCCCACTGCAAGGTGCCGATCAGGCCGTTGATATCGCCGCCGAAGGCAAGGCTGTATCCGTAAAGCACCCAGATAATTGAGACGATGCCAAGGCAGATAAAACTCTGCATCATGGTGCCCAGAACATTCTTCGATCTGACCAGACCGCCGTAGAATAGTGCGAGCCCCGGGGTCATAAGCATTACCAGGGCTGTGGAAATGAGCATCCAAGCCGTATCTCCTGAACTGATCATATGGGATCTCCTTTAAAGATGAATGCTTGGTGGGGAGCAATGGAAATGCCAAGTTTGATTCGTATCCTAACTAGCTGATTTAATATTCTGATTTATGATCTTCACCCGATCTGTTTGGTTCAATTTTGTTTATTATGATTTATTAAGTATCTTTTCTGTACTTATTATTTAATAAATGCTCATCCTGGTACGATACATGATACAATGATAGAAAGTTTGCCTGCAGGCTTATGGTGAGAAGGATGAACGGATTTCAGGATAATTGCTTCAAAGAAAACGGCTGTATTCGTTTATCAAATGATTTCCGGAAAATGGGATGAATATAAGGGTTACAATTTTGTTTAATATACGGTACAAGAATCATGAATCGTCTTGTGCCCTGTTCCCTGGCCACATACACGTGCGGCGACGGGCGCGAGGGATGCAAGGTACCGATACTTCTTATCAAGGAAGGCAAATATGAATTCATTTTCATACGAAGATCTTGAGGTGCTGCACAATCTGGCCCAGGTCCTGGCAACGCCGCTCGATCTGAGAGACCAGCTCGAGCAGGTCTTGAGCACCATGAGCGAACAGGCCGGAATGAATCGGGGAATGATCTCCGTCCTCGACAGGGATACGGGCGAGGCCATCCTTGATCTCGCGTGCGGGGTAGACATCGACGGGCTGGACATTACCTACAAACCCGGCGAAGGCATCACCGGCCAGGTGGCCCAGACCGGGAAACCCATGGTCATCGCCAATCTCGGGGCAGAGGAGCAGTTTCTCGACCGCACAGGCGCGAGAAAGTATCTGGACCGTTCCGAGCTCTCGTTCCTCTGCGTGCCCATTGTATATGACGGAAAGGTCGTCGGGGTCCTCTCGGCAGACAAGATCGCACATAATGTAAACAATCAGGATTATGAAATCAGATTTCTCTCCGAAGTGGCAGGCCTTATCGCAAAGGCGGTTCACCTGCGCGCCGTCGAGGAGGAGAACCGGCGGCTCAAGGACATCGTCGGCCGCTCACTCAGGCCTTCCTCCGATATCGTCGGCAACTCCAAGGGCATAAAAGAAGTATTCGGCCTCATCTCCCAGGTAGCCGACTCCAATACCACGGTCTTGATCCATGGAGAGACCGGAACCGGCAAAGAGCTCGTTGCACGGTCTATTCACCGCAATTCCCCGAGATCCGAGGGCCCCTTTATCGAGTTCAACTGCGCGGCAATGCCCGATACTCTGATCGAAAGCGAGCTGTTCGGGCATGAAAGGGGCGCGTTTACCGGGGCGAGCCAGAAACGGCGCGGCCGCTTCGAAGAGGCCCATGGCGGAAGCATTTTCCTCGACGAGGTCGGGGAGCTCTCTCCCCTCGCACAGGCAAAGCTCCTGCGGGTCATCCAGGAAAAGCAGTTTCAGCCGCTGGGCACGGCGAGGACGGTGAAGGTGAACGTGCGGATCGTCGCGGCCACAAACCGCGATCTCGATCAGGATGTAGCCACCGGCAGGTTCCGCTCGGATCTTTATTACCGGCTCAACGTGTTCCCTATCTACATGCCGCCGCTCAGAGACCGCGGAAGCGACATCATCCTTCTGGCTGATTACTTTGCCGAAAAATATGCAAAGCAGTTCAAGAAGAACATCAAGAGGATATCGACACCGGCCATAGACTCGCTCCTGGCATACCACTGGCCCGGAAACGTACGCGAGCTGGAGAATTGCATCGAACGGGCAGTGCTGCTGGCGAACGGCGATACCATCGACAGCGTTCACCTGCCTCCTTCTCTGCAGATGAAGGTCATCACCCCGGAAAAGAAGAAGCAGGGCAAGCTTTCCAGCCTGGTAAACACCTACGAGCGTTCCCTCATTATCGATGCGCTCAAGGATGCAAGAGGCAACCAGAGCTCTGCCGCACGGATGCTCGGAACGACGAAGCGCATCATCCAGTATAAGGTGGAAAGGTACGGGATCGAGATAAAGAGATTCAAGAACAAGAAGGCCTGATGATCTCTTGAGAATTGAAGTCGGCCTGTCCGCTGAATCGAGAGTCTCCCATACGAAATTGACGCGTCCGTTCCTGCTCCGGACGTCCTTGCCGCTTCATCCCTGCGGCAGCCTCCAGCGCTGCTGTACGTGATTGAAGACTTCATTCGAGCCGCCATATCCCGGGTCTTTCCATGCGATCGGGAAAAGGTTTGTTTTAAACAATATTGTTCAATTATGAGGCTGTTCAACAATATTGAAAAACAGGGCCCTGTCGCGGATGATTAGCTAAAACAGCTGATCGGATGAGAAAGCCTCTCATACCTTACTCCTATCTTATTGATATCCTTGATTGATATTATCATGATGAACAGGCCTGCAAAACGGATGGACCGATCGATCGTGGTGGCATGAATTTCGCTCTTTAGATGAAAGACAGACAGCAAGGAGGAACGTGAACCGTGTGCCGATTATTTGCCATAACGAGCGAAGACCCGATTTCTCCCATGGCGGCTATCCGGGCACTGAACGCCATGAAAGAAGGACATGACGGTTCAGGCGTCGGCCTTTTCATGACCGATCTCGGCGGCGATCTGGAGCCGTTCAAGGGCTCTCCCATTCTTTCGGGGATATTTTCCCAGGAAGGGATCAAGAAGCTCGACCGCTATATGATGGAGCTCGGGCTTCTCACCAAGTTCAAGTTCTCCATCCGTCCTTCAAAGGAACCGCCGGCCGGCACGCCGAAACGCGACGTGTATCTCATCCGCGTGTACGAGTACCCCTACGACTGGGACGGCTTAAGCGAGGCAGAGATCAAAGAACGGCTCATGAAGATCCGGATAGATCTGCGCAATCTGGGCGAAGAGGACGGGTCCATGATGGTTTTCTCGTTCTGGCCCGACGTCATCATGATCAAAGAAGTCGGCGATCCGATGGAGATCGCCGAGTACCTGGGCCTCGACCGCAAGGGACTCCAGGCACGCATCATCATGGCCCAGGGAAGGCAGAACACCAATTACGCCATCACCCTCTATGCATGCCACCCCTTCTTCCTCCAGGGCATGTCGACCATGACGAACGGAGAGAACACCGCCTTTGATCCGATACGGGAATATCTGAGCTCCAGGGGCTTCCCGGGCTATACCGGATACCAGTCGGATTCCGAGGTGTTCACCCATATCCTGCACTACACGGCGAACGGGTTGGGACTTGGCCTGGATGCATACAAGCACATCATCACCCCGCTCAAGGACGAGGAAATCAAACAGCATCCGGATGAGGCATTCCTGCGCAGGCTGAAGCACAGCTGCCGGTTCCTCACCATTGACGGTCCGAATTGCGTCATCGGGTGCCTGCCCGACAAAACCCTCTTCATGGTCCAGGACAGCAAAAAGCTCAGACCGGGTATTGTCGGAGGGAAACCCGGCGTATTCGCCTTTTCTTCCGAGATGTGCGGGCTTGAAGAGGCGATCCCCGACAGGATGAAAGATTTCGAGATCCAGCCAATGAAGTATGACGTGGCGTACGTAGACGCATCACGAGAAGAGGTGAAGAGATGGAACCAGTGGGAACGTTGCACCCATCTTTACTGAGTCAGAAAGACCTTTTGTGGCATATCAGCTGGGATAAGCAGAAGTGCGCGCTCTGCGGGCACTGCACGGCCGTTTGCCCGGTGAGGGCGATCGAGCTCGGCGTGCACAGAAAGCGTGAGATACCCATAACGCTGGGCCTTTCTGAAAAGCCCAAGAATGTATACGGCGTCTATCACGGGATCAGACAGATCACCGATCCGGCCCATGCATGCATCGGCTGCGGCATGTGCTCGCTGGTGTGCCCCAACTCTGCAATCTACCCGGTCCGCAACGAGGAGACCGACAAACTGAAATTCCACATCAATGCGGGCGGCGAGCCGAGACGCAGGGGCGGAAGGCGGAACGATTCGGCGAGCGTGCTCGACCGCATCAAGTTCGTCCGGATATCCATGCTCACGGACCCCGCACTCGATGCGGGGAGGCACGAGTTCGAGCTGAGAACCCTCCTGGGAAGGATCCTGCCCCCCGAGGAAGCGGTCAAACCCTCCTCTCAGACCGGATGGATACCCCCGGTGCGGGAGATCTACCCCCTGATTATCGGCGGGATGTCCTTCGGCGCCCTTTCGCCTAATATGTGGGAAGGTCTGCAGATGGGCGTTGCCTACCTCAATGAAGAGCTCGGCATGCCCGTGAGAATGTGCACAGGGGAGGGAGGATGCCCCCCGAGGCTGCTGCGCTCGCGGTTCATCAAATTTGTCATCCTCCAGATAGCGAGCGGATATTTCGGCTGGGACGAGATCATCCACGCCCTGCCCGAGATGAAGGAAGACCCCTGCGCCATCGAGATCAAGTACGGCCAGGGCGCAAAACCAGGCGACGGCGGCCTGCTCATGTGGCACAAGGTCAACAAGCTCATCGCGGCCATCCGGGGAGTGCCGCCGAGGGTGAGCCTTCCTTCGCCCCCGACCCACCAGACAAAGTACTCCATCGAGGAATCCGTGGCCAAGATGATACAGTCCATGTACATGGCCTGGGGTTTCCGGGTGCCGGTGTATCCCAAGATCTCCGCAACCACGACATCGCTCGCGGTCCTCAACAACCTCGCCCGCAACCCCTATGCGGCGGCGCTCGCCATAGACGGCGAGGACGGAGGGACCGGGGCAGCCTACAACGTATCCATGAATCACATGGGCCACCCCATTGCGAGCAATATCCGCGACGCGTACTTGAACCTCGTGAAGATCGGCAAACAGAACGAGATCCCCATATTCGCGGGCGGCGGCATCGGGAAGAACGGGAATCTCGCCGCCAATGCGGCCGCGCTGATCATGCTCGGGGCGAGCGGCATACAGGTGGGCAAGTACATGATGCAGGCCGCGGCAGGGTGCGTCGGCTCGGAGGGCGATCGCTGCAACATCTGCAACATCGGCCTGTGCCCGAAAGGGATAACATCCCAGGACCCGAGGATCTACCGCCGTCTCGACCCGGAACACGTCGCCCAGAGAGTTGTGGACGTTTATTCAAGCTTTGATTCCGAGCTCAAGAAGATCCTCGCGCCCCTGGGAAGATCCACGTCGCTGCCCATCGGCATGTCGGACGCCATCGGCATCGATGACTACCATACCGCGGAGCGACTCAAGATCAAACACGTAGTATAGGGAGCAGACATGAGCCGGCAGGAAAAGATCATCATCACCGGAGCGGAAGACACCGTTCGAATAGAATCCAGAGTCCTGGAGGAGCGTATCCAGGAGGCGGTAGAACAAGGGTACCGGAAGATCGGGGTGCAGTCCTTCGGGCAGCACGGCATCGGCGGAAGGCTCTGGAACTCGGATTCCGAGACCGTGGAGATAGATATTTACGGATACAGCGGCCAGCGGATCGGTTCCATGGGCTCGCCCACTACCTACATCGAAGTGCACGGCCCGGCCTCGGATGACGTGGGCTGGCTCAACGCAGGCGCAACAATCGTCGTCCACGGAGATGCCACGAACGGCGTCGGCAATGCCATGGCCCAGGGCAAGATATACATCGAAGGAGACATCGGGGCCCGCGGCATGACCATGACGAAGAGCAACCCGCACTACACGCCGCCCGAGCTGTGGGTCTTAGGCGGGGTAGGGGATTCTTTCGCAGAGTTCATGGCAGGCGGTGTCGCCGTGATCTGCGGTTTCGATTCGCACTACCGGGACAATATCCTCGGCCACCGGCCCTGCGTCGGGATGGTCGGGGGCAGGATCTTCTTCCGGGGTGAACATCATGGCTACAGCGAAGGCGACGCCAAGCTCGTCGGCATCTCTGATGCTGACTGGGGATGGCTTACCGAAAACATGCAGGAGTTCCTCAAGGCCATCCGCTGTAAAGATCTTTATGAAGAGCTCACCCGTGAACGGTCACAGTGGCGGCTTCTCGTTGCGCGTCAGCCCCATGAGAAGGCACGGAAGAAACGCATGGCCATGTCCGAGTTCCATTCCCGCGTCTGGGACCGGGAGTTGGGGAAGGGCGGCTTGATCGGGGACCTGTCCGATATGGACCGCAGCCCGGTCCCTCTCATTACAACCGGGGTCATGCGCAGATTCGTGCCCTCCTGGGAAAACCACAAGTACCTTCCTCCCTGCCAGACAGGATGTCCGACGGGCATCCCGGTGCAGAAAAGATGGGAGCTCATCCGGAAAGGAAAGGTAGACGAAGCCCTTGATCTCGCGCTTATGTACACGCCGTTCCCTGCCACCGTCTGCGGGTACCTCTGCCCGAACCTGTGCATGGACGGCTGCACCAGGGCAAAGCACTTTTTGCCCGCCATCGATGTGACCGTGCTCGGAAAGGCGGGCAGCGATGCGCATGAACCGAAACCTGCCCGGCCGACCGGGAAAAAGATCGCAGTCATCGGCGGAGGACCGGCCGGCATTTCCGTTGCCTGGCAGCTCTGGATGAACGGTCACGAGCCGGTGGTGTTCGACAGGGCGGACGCCCTCGGAGGCAAGATAACCTCTGCCATTCCCCACAGCCGCTTTGCAAAAGAGCTCTATGAACAGGAGCTGAAGAGGGTCGCCGATAAGATTTCCTACCGGAAGCTCGAGAGCGGCCTCGACAGCGGAACGTTCCTCGAAATTCGCGACAGTCATGATTATACGGTCATTGCAACCGGTGCACAGATACCAAGGACGCTGAACATAAAAGGATACAAACGGGCTCTCACCGCGCTGGAATTCCTTCAGCGCTCGAAAGAGGACAGAATCAAGCCGGGGAAGAATGTCGTCATCATCGGAGCGGGCAATGTCGGGTGCGATGCGGCGACCGAGGCCCATAGACTCGGCGCCCGGGACATCACCCTCCTGGACATTCAGGAACCGGCATCGTTCGGTCACGAGCGCAAACAGGCGGAAATGGCCGGTGCGAAATTCCTGTGGCCTGTTTTCACCAGGGCGATCACCGCAAAAGGGGTGGAGCTTGCCGATGGAAGATTCCTCAAGGCCGATACGATCGTATTCGCACTTGGAGATCTGCCGGATGTTTCGTTCCTTCCCGAAGGCATCGATCTCCTGAAAGGATACATCTCTGTTGACGAAGCTTTCCAGACAACCGATGCAAAGGTATTCGCAATCGGCGACACCGTGAGGCCCGGACTGCTCACCGACGCCATCGGCGCAGGCAGGAAAGCGGCCCAGGCCATTCATGCACGCCTGTCCGGAACCGATGACACCTTTGACCGGCTGCCTCCCATCGACACCCGCAGGGTTAAGATGGAGTACTACGATCCCCGGATCAAGACCGGAGCGGATCTCGGCCAGTGCGCTTCGCAGTGCGCCTCCTGCGGCGGTTGCAGGGACTGCGGGGTATGCGAGGTGGTGTGTCCCCAGCAGGCTATTTCCCGGAGGGATCTTCAGCAAGGCGACTATGAATATGTGGTCGACGAAAACCTGTGCATCGGCTGCGGATTCTGTGCCGGAGCCTGCCCGTGCGGGGTCTGGGAGCTCGTGGAGAATACGCCCCTGGGATAGGCAAAGGCGGCTCTGCCGTTCACATGCAAAAACTGCAGCGCATAATAGAAATATGAGATTGATAACTACCTTCTGCTCCTGTAAAGAAGGATAAATTTTTCCGCCCCCGGGTTCTCGTTCACTGAGAACAGGGTATAAAGTCCGCTGGATAACTCGTGAACGGACAGGAGGGTTCATTGGCATTACGGAATAAAAAAGCAGCTGTCGTTGTACTGGAAGACGGTTCGGTCTTCAAAGGCCGTCTCTTTGCCGGGCGGGACGACGCCCTTGGAGAAGTAGTTTTCAACACCGCCATGACCGGCTATCAGGAAGTGCTCACCGATCCCTCGTATAAAGAGCAGATCCTGGTCATGACCTACCCGCTCATCGGGAACTACGGGATCAATGAAGAAGACGTGGAATCCGGGAAGATCCATCTGGAAGGATTCATCGTCAAAGAATATCAGTCTGCCCCCAGCAACTTCAGATCGAAAAAGACGTTGAAAGAATACCTCGAAGAGCACGGCAAGATCGGCGTGGAAGGCATCGACACCAGGGCTCTGACGAGGAGGCTCCGTTCCAACGGCTCCATGTGCGGCATCGTATCGTCAGGGGCGGACAGGATCCACGAGCTGCGGGAAAAGCTCCGTCAATATCCCGGGCTCGTCGGGCGCGATATCGTATCGCAGGTGAGCGGCACAAAGACTTACCTCTGGAAGGATGGTTCGGCCATTCCGGCCGACCGGCTCCCTTCGAAAAACGGAAGCTTGCGGGTCGTGGTGCTCGACTGCGGGGTAAAATATAACATATTGAGAAGCCTGGACCGGTCGGGTTGCCAGGTAGTAGTCATGCCCTGCGGGACCGGAACAGCAGAGATACTTTCCCTGGATCCCGACGGGGTGCTCCTGTCCAACGGTCCCGGTGACCCGGAGCCGTTACACGGCGAGATCAGGACAGTACAGGGTTTGCTTGGGAAAATCCCCATATTCGGCATATGCCTGGGCCACCAGATCCTCGGCCAGGCCATGGGGGCCAAGACCGAAAAACTCAAGTTCGGCCATCACGGGGCCAACCAGCCGGTCAAGAATCTCAAGAACAATAAAATCGAGATCACTTCTCAGAATCACGGGTTTGTCGTGGTCAGCGGTACCCTGCCTCCCGATGCAGAGGTAACTCATGTAAACATCAACGACAACACCCTGGAGGGCATCAGGTATCATTCCATGAAGGCCTTCAGCGTCCAGTACCATCCCGAGGCATCTCCCGGGCCCCATGATTCGCATTACCTCTTTGATGAGTTCAGGGAAGAAATGAAGCGCCATAGAGGCTTTTGAACATGATGAAAACCGTGACCAGTACCCTAGTTCGGAATGCAGGGAATTGGAGATACCGCATCGGGCATTACCCTCATCTGCTGCCCGGCAGAATGACTACATCATTTCCGCTCATACCCGATATCCTCTTGATTTTCTATTGCAAGATGGCGATAAAACATACTATCATGGGACACGGAAACTGAAGGCCGTCCCCACATAGAGATATAATATGATAAAAAGCTTGATCAGTACCCTTATGCAGAATGCAGGGAAATGGTGTTTTTATATCGGGCGCAACCCCGAGCTCCTGCCCGGCAGGAGTATTATACTCTTTCCGCACATGCCCGACGTACTCTGTTGCGGTCTTGCAGGTGTCCTGGTTATCAAAAGCAAAGACGTACCCCATGCCGATCACAACCTGGAAAAGTTCTCCGATCACTTCGGACAGGTTCGGGAAAAATCGCTCGATAAGATCCTTTCAGGATCCTTTGAGCCAAAGGATTATCTCAACCCGGCGGTGCTCGCCGCATTTGATAGGGATCTCTACGGACTGAAGCAGAGCCCGGAAAACCAGTGGAAGCTCTTTCACCTGAAATCTTTAGACCGGCTCGGGAAGCTCTGCACAGACCTGAGCGAGTTCATCGATGCCGAGGAGAGTCTGCTGGAGGAGAATGCCACGTCTTTCTCTTCTCGGGACCTGGAGATCCTGACGAAATGCCTCATCCACCTCAAGGACATCTCCTGGGGATTGAAGGAGGATGTCTTCAGGAACCAGGAGAAGATCCCCCTTCTCTCAGGGAATGAAGCCCTTTCCTCGGTTGATGCGTTCGAGAAGTATCAGCGGATCAACTTCACCTTAAATGCGCTGGACCGCCTTGAGGTGAGGGGAAGGGACTCCTGCGGCATCCAGACGGCATTCCAGTTCGCAAATACGAGAGCGATCAAGAAGCTCATCGACAAGATCAAGGGAGCAGGCCTCTATGAAGATTTCATGCAGCGCTGCACTCCGGGCGACCTCTGGGACAGGTCCATCAGCCTCTCCCCCGATTCCCTGATCTTCACGTACAAGACGGCCCAGATCGCGGGCGATCTCGGAGACAACACGAGGTGCCTGAGAAAATCCATACAGGAAGATCCCCTCATCCGCCTCGTGCTCGAGCATGCCCCTGACAACCAGATGTATCTCGCCCATACGAGATGGGCCTCTGTCGGGGCCATCAATGAGGCCAACTGCCACCCGGTGAATAATTTCGCTGCCGCAGGTTCCATGGAAGACCCGTGTGATTACACCTCTTCCTTGAAGAAATATCCGTTCTACGGCACGGGCAACTGGACTATCAGCGCTGTCCTGAACGGCGACATCGATAATTATCCGGCCCTGAAGGATTCGCTCCTTTCGCGGCATGCCGCCATCGATTCGCGGGTGACCACGGACACCAAGATCATCCCGTTGCAGATAGAGCGGTATCTCTTTGACGGCCACGACCTCAAAGAAGCGTTCAGGAGGGCACTGAACGATTTTCATGGCTCCCATGCCATTGCCGTGCAGAGCAACCTCGAACCCGGCAAGATCTTTCTGGGCCAGAAAGGCAGCGGCCAGTCGATCTATGTAGGTCTCTGCGAGAAGCAGTACCTGATCTCTTCCGAGATCTACGGCCTGGTGGAAGAGACGCCCTTCTTCATCAAGATGGATGGAGAAAGCGAGCGGGTCTCGGGAGACGAACGAAGCAGGGGACAGATATTCATCCTGCACAGCAGCAATGGAACGGGTCTGGAAGGCATCGAGGCCATGTACTATGACGGCTATCCCCTCGAACTCGGACAGCATGACGTGCAGAGCGCCGAGATAACCACCCGCGATATAGACCGGGGTAAGTACACCCACTATCTCCTCAAAGAAATACTCGATGCCCCCGAGTCCATAAGAAAGACCATGCGGGGGAAATACCTTGTCAGAGAAGGCCGGGGCGTCACCTTCAACCTCGACGAGGGGGTCGTGCCGCAAAAGACCAGAGATGCGCTCGCCTCGGGCCATATCAGGACCATCTATGTCGTGGGGCAGGGGACGGCGGCCATCGCGGGCGCAGCAATCGCAGAAGCCCTCTCGCTCTACCTGAAACGCACAGGCATCTCGATACATGCGAAGAAGGCATCCGATCTGAGCGGGTTCTGCCTCGACGACGACATGTCCGGCTCTCTTGTCATCGCCATCACCCAGTCGGGCACCACCACCGATACCAACAGGGCCGTGGCCATGGCGAAAAAGAGGGGCGCCCATCTCATCGCCATCGTGAACAGAAGGCAGTCCGACATCACGACAAAGGTGGACGGGGTCTTCTATACGAGCGACGGCCGGGACATCGAGATGTCGGTGGCATCCACCAAGGCATTCTATTCCCAGATCACCGCGGGCTACATCCTCGCGCTCTTTGTTGCCCAGCTCTTAGAAGCACTCCCGAAAGAAAGGATTTCCGAGGAGATTAAAAATCTCGAGAAGGCTTCGAAGATGATGCAGAAGGTCATTGCCGACAGGGAAACCATCAGAAAGTCCGCGTGGGACCTGGTGAGAAAAAAGAAATACTGGGCGGTCGTGGGAAGCGGCGCCAACAAGGTCGCCTCTGACGAGATACGGATCAAGCTCAGCGAGCTCTGCTACAAGACCATCTCCTCGGATATCATCGAGGACAAGAAGCATATCGACCTGTCTTCGGAGCCCCTCATTCTTGTCTGCTCAGCCGGCAGCCCGGAGATGGTGCTCCAGGATATCATCAAGGACGTGGCTATATTCCATGCACACGCATCGAGCGTGGTGGTCATCGCGGATGAAGGAGAACGCCGCTTCGGCAAGATCGCCGATTCCGTGATCCCTGTTCCCAGATCCTCGTTTCCGCTTTCCGTAATCCTCAATACCCTCGTAGGCCACATCTGGGGCTACTATGCGGCGTGCAGCCTCGATTCACAGGCCGGCGCATTCAAGGCCTTCAGATCGAACCTCGCAGAAATCACCCGGAATCAGGAAAAAAACGGGCTTTCCCTGTACGAGACTTTCGAAGACCAGGCCCTGCACCGTGCGGTAGAGGACTTCTCCTCCGTGTTCCATTCCTGGAGAAGGTCCGGGGTCCTTTCCACGATGAACGTCGAGACCGCCACCGATATCGCCCTTCTCCTGAAATATGCTACCGGCAAGCTGCCCCTGGAAGATTTCTGGACCGAGTACGATGAGCTCAAGCCGACTTCTTCACCCATCGACAAGCTCGACATAACCATCGGCAAGGCCATCGAAGAGCTCTCCCGGCCCGTAGATGCGATCCGGCACCAGGCAAAGACCGTGACCGTAGGCACGAGCAGACGTATCGAGCCTCCCCGGGGCATCATCTTCGATGCGCTCGAAGAACTCTCGTTCACCATCGAGAAAATCCCCGCAAGAGGCGGCCTCACCTTAAAACGCCTTCAGGAGGCCGTAACGAAGATCAACGGCTACACCCTTTACGTTATCCGGGGTCTCGATGGTCAGGGTAAGCCGAATGATTCATCCACCATAACAGTCTTGAAGAAGAAAGGTGTCGCCGAAGGCATGCCCTCGAGATTTACCGCCACCGGCCCCCTCATGGGCTCCAAAAGGACCATCGTCCGTACCGGGGATGTCTATGCCGGGGAGGGGAAATCGGACCATGCCTCCATTATCGTCATCCCGCTTCTCAACAGTCTTAAAGTTGTGGAACACCTTCTTCTGCTCCACGTAGAATACAACGAGGCAATGGACATCGAACAGAAGAAAGAGCTCCTGGGAGAGAAGTACAGCGATATCAAGAACCTCATCGACGAGTACAATGTCGCCTGGAGCGACGAGTACCTTGAGGATCTGTCTTTCAGGGTGCTTCTGGGAGAGGATGTCGAAGTTATCAAAAACATGATATTCGAAAGATTCAGAAGCTCATGAAACGGAAGGATGTGAACGCAGTTTCGGCTCGCTGCTTTTTTCATTCACTTTTTTCGGTTTCTATACCACGGTGTGAGGAGGATTAGATGGACTTGAAGCCGCAATGCCACGAGAAAATCGTGCAGATGATCGAAAAGGGGGTCGACATCCCAAACCCCCTGACGCTCGATATCGGCAACGAGGTCGACGTCGACCGGATTTCCGCAAGTAAGGTCAAGATCTTTCCCGGGTGCAGGATATACGGCAAGGATACGGTCATATCGTCAGGGGCACAGATAGGCCGTGAAGGGCCTGTCACGATCGAGAACTGCCAGATCGGCCAGGACGTGGAGCTCAAGGGTGGCTATTTCAGCAAATCCGTATTCTTGGACAAGTCGAACCTGGGTTTGGGCGCCCACGTCCGTGAAGGATCCATCCTGGAAGAGGAAGCGGGCGGGGCCCATTGCGTCGGCCTCAAACAGACCATCCTCTTTCCCTTCGTCACCCTTGGCAGCCTCATCAACTTCTGCGACTGCCTCATGTCCGGGGGGACCAGCCGGAAGGATCACAGCGAGGTGGGAAGCTCTTACATTCACTTCAATTTCACCCCTGACGGGGACAAGACGACCCCCTCCCTTTTCGGCGACGTGCCCAGGGGCGTCATGCTGAACCAGCCTGCCATATTCCTGGGAGGGCAAGGGGGAATCGTGGGGCCGCTGCGCATGGGCTTCGGAAACGTCGTTGCTGCAGGCTCGATACTGAGGGAAGACTGCACCGGGGACAACAAGCTCATCGCGGTCGAGACAAAACCCGGGTGCATCAAGGATTATATGCCCGCTCTGTATCCGAACCTGCTCCGTATTGTGGAAAGCAATATCGTTTATCTCGCAAACCTTTACGCTTTGCAGGAGTGGTACATTCACGTGCGGAAGCCCTTCCTCGACGGCAGGGAACTCGGCCCGCTCGTCTATGCGGGGCTCCTCGACAAAGTCTCACTGGCAAGGAAAGAACGGCTGAAAAGGCTGGAGGCGATGGCCAAGAGGGCCAAAACTTCAGTCCCTTCCCAATCGGAAGAAGCAGTGCGCTTGAGGAACGAGATAGGAAACAATATTCATAAGGTCCAGGGAATATTCGAAGGAGATGCAGCTCCGAGTTCGCAGACAAGGATGTTGAGGGCGGAGTTCCTCGCCGGATTGGACAAGGCTGTGCAGGGAGGCCCCGGCAGTTATGTAGAAACCATACAGGGACTGCCCGCAGATGTCTCTTCCCAAGGTACAAAATGGCTGGAAAGCGTTGTGGCCGGTTACTGCAAGGCGGTCTCGACCGATATGCCAGGCCTGAAGCTGTTCCAGAAACAATAAAACGTAAACCCTACTATAAAAGGAGGATTCGATGGGTAAACTTTTCGGTACGGACGGGATACGCGGTGAGGCAAATCGCTACCCCATGACTGCGGATATCGCTTTCAAGGTCGGCCAGGCAGTGACTTACCTTCTGAGAAAAGAACACCACCGCACAAAGATCATCATCGGTAAAGACACGCGCATTTCGGGCTACATGCTCGAAAGCTCGCTTGAAGCAGGCATAACGTCCATGGGGGGGAATCCCTACCTGGTCGGCGTGCTCCCCACACCGGGCATCGCCTTTATTGCGAACAGCATGCGGGCCGATGCGGGCATCGTCATATCCGCTTCCCACAACCCCTTTGAAGATAACGGGATCAAGATCTTCAGCGGCAATGGGTTCAAGCTTTCGGACGAACAGGAAAATACCATCGAAGACCTCATGCTGGGAGGCAAGCTGTCCGATTACCTGCCCCCGTCGAAAGATATGGGACAGGCCTATCGCATGGAGGATGTGAACGGGCGCTACGTCGTTTTCCTGAAAAACACCTTCCCCCGCGATCTGTCTATGGAAGGGATGAAGATGGTCCTGGACACGGCCAACGGTGCAACGTACAGGGTCGCGCCGGAGGCGTTCACCGAGTTCGGCGCCGATGTGGACGTCATTCACCATACTCCCAACGGATTGAACATCAATGACAAGTGCGGCTCCCAGCATACCGGTGACCTGAAGAAGAAGGTTCTTGAAAACGGTGCGGCCATAGGTCTCGCCTTTGACGGGGACGGCGACCGGCTCATCGCGGTCGATGAAAAAGGGAATGAGATTACCGGAGACCAGATCCTCCTCATCTGCGCCAAGATGCTCAAAGAAGAGGGAAAGCTGAAGAACGACCTCCTGGTGAGCACGGTAATGAGCAATCTCGGCCTGAGGGTGGCGTGCAAAAAGTACGGCTTCAAGCATCACGCCTCAAAGGTCGGGGACCGCTACGTTCTCGAGGATATGCTCGGTATGGGCGGCATCATAGGCGGTGAAGAGTCGGGTCACATGATCTTCCTCAACCACCACACCACGGGCGACGGCATCCTGACTGCCATGCAGCTCGTTGCAGCAATGGCAAAGGCAGGCAAGCCGCTGTCCGAGCTCGCAAGGATGATGGACGTCTTCCCTCAGAAGCTGATCAATGTGAACGTGAAGAGCAAGCCGGACATAAACACGGTCCCGGAGCTCAAAGATGCAATCACCCAGGCGGAGAAAGAGCTCGGCGACGAAGGGCGCGTCCTGATCCGCTATTCCGGGACGCAGAATATGTGCCGGGTTATGGTCGAAGGACCGACGGCTGCCGTCACGGAGAATTATTGCACACAACTGGCAGAGCTTGTGGAAAAGGTGCTTGGAATGAGTGAGGCAGTGTGATTAAGATCATACTACAACACTTATAAAGAGAGGAGGCTTTAAAACATGGGGATACAGGTCATCGTTGCAGAGGATTTCGCAGCATTGAGCGAAGCCGCTGCAGATATCGCCAAAAAGAAGATACAGGCGGTATTGAAACAAAAAAAAGAGGCAGTTCTCGGGCTTGCAACAGGCAACTCTCCTACAGGGCTCTACAAGCACCTCGCAAAGGCGGCCAACAAGGGCGAATTCGATTCCAGGGCCTGCCGGAGC
The DNA here is from genome assembly GCA_002448235.1 of Syntrophaceae bacterium UBA6087. Classification (GTDB taxonomy): domain Bacteria; phylum Desulfobacterota; class Desulfomonilia; order UBA1062; family UBA1062; genus Phosphitivorax. The sequence continues at coordinate 147,890 of DIXF01000008.1, read as the reverse complement.
TTCAACCTGGACGAGTATGTCGGCCTGCCGGGCGACAATGTCCAGCACCGCGTCATGCATCCCGAGAGCTATGCGTATTTCATGATTCAGGAATTCTTCAGCCTTCTGAAAAATAAGTTCATCGAGACCAACGTGCCCTATGGCTCGCTGGTCGAACAAAAGAAGCTCATAGCGGAATTGAAGGCCAACCCGAACGACTGGGAAGCAAAAGGGACAGACAAGGGAAAGTCGATCTGCATCGGCAACAACCCAAAGTCCAAATACCTGAAATGGGTGAAAAAAGAGATTCTGGACGGCTACGCCGGAAAGATCAAGAAAATGGGCGGCATAGACCTGCAGATCATCGGCGTCGGCGGCAGAGGACACGTGGCCTTCCATGAATCCGGCATCCCCTTCAAGGGAAGCAGCGTCATGCTCGTCAAACTCGATGACAATACGGTCACGAACGCGGTGGCCGACGGCCACTTCGCCGCAAAGAAGGATTCTCCCAACTATGCCATATCCATGGGGGCAGAGCTTGTCTACAAGGCAAAGACCGTCATCCTCCTGGCAAACGGTGAGCGCAAAATCGAGCCGGTAACGTTGTCGTTGCTCGGCGACCCGACGCCGGAGATCCCGATTTCCTATGGGCAGACATACGCCGCTAACGGCGGGGAGCTGATCTATGTGCTCGACAGGATTGCCGGCAGAGAGTTGCTTGCCAATAAAAAGGCATTGAGCGCTAAGGGCTTTAAAATAAAGGAAGTAGGCTGACCTGCATCGCAAAGCGAGATGATGCGGAGTTCACACAAGACACCATAGTATCGCACCCCGTGGAGGCACGGGGTGCATGCTTGATAGTAATATACGGCCCCGGTAAAGAGAACGGCCGAACCACGTTCAAGGAGCACCATGCCCAAACGGACTGACCTCAGAAAGATCCTCATCATCGGCAGCGGACCCATCGTCATCTCGCAGGCATGCGAATTCGATTATTCAGGAGTCCAGGCATGCAAGGCCCTCAAAGAAGAGGGCTACGAGGTCGTGCTGATCAACTCGAACCCCGCGACCATCATGACCGATCCCGACCTTGCCGACAGGACGTATATCGAGCCTATCACCCCGGAAGTCGTGGCCCGGATCATCGAGATTGAAAGGCCCGATGCCATGCTGCCGACCCTTGGCGGACAGACGGGCCTCAATGTATCCATACAGGTAGCCTCCATGGGGGTCCTCGAAAAATTCGGCGTCGAGATGATCGGCGCCACGCCCGAGGTCATCCACAAGGCCGAAGACCGGGAAAAGTTTAGAGATGCCATGGAAAATATCGGCCTTCGCGTGCCGCAAAGCGGTTTCGCCCGGAACATGGAGCAGGCCTTCGCCGTCTCTGAGCGGATCGGGTTCCCCATCATCATCCGGCCGTCCTTTACCCTTGGCGGCATCGGCGGCGGCATTGCCTACAACCCGGAGGAGCTGGAGCAGATTGCCAAAGCGGGCCTGGATGCGAGCATTATCTCGGAGATCATGATCGAGGAGTCCGTGATCGGCTGGAAAGAGTACGAGCTCGAGGTCATGCGCGACAAGGCCGACAACGTGGTCATCATCTGCTCCATCGAAAACATGGACGCCATGGGCGTTCATACCGGCGACTCCATCACGGTCGCCCCGGCACAGACCCTGACCGACGTCGAGTACCAGCGCCTGCGGAACGCATCCATTGCGGTCATGCGCGAGATCGGCGTAGAGACGGGCGGATCCAACGTCCAGTTTGCGGTCAATCCAAAAGACGGCGAGATTGTGGTCATAGAGATGAACCCCCGGGTCTCCCGTTCGTCCGCCCTGGCATCGAAAGCGACAGGATTCCCCATCGCGAAGATCGCTGCCAAACTGGCGGTGGGATACACCCTCGACGAGATCCCCAACGACATCACCAGAGAGACGTATGCGTCCTTCGAGCCGACCATGGACTACTGCGTGGTCAAGATCCCCCGGTGGACCTTCGAGAAATTCCCGGAGACGCCCGATTTTCTCACCACCTCCATGAAGTCCGTGGGCGAGACCATGGCCATCGGCCGGACCTTCAAGGAGGCCTTAAGCAAGGCGATCAGGTCGCTGGAGATCGGACGGTTCGGCCTGAGCAGTCCCATCGACCCCGATGCGGAGGTGAGCAAGAAAGAGATCGTCTCAAGACTCACCTATCCGAATTCCTCGCGGCTTTTCTGGATTGCCGAGGCCTTCAGATTCGGGATGACCGTCCCGGATGTGGGCGCCATGACGAAGATCGACCCCTGGTTCCTCAACCAGATCAACGACCTGGTGGATTTCGAAGCCGAACTGCGGAAAAGCGAGCCCGAGCGCGAACTCGTTGAAGAAGCAAAAAAGCAGGGATTTTCGGACAGGCATCTGGCCTCTCTGTGGGGCATGGACGAGGAAGATTTCAGAGCCTGGCGCAAGGAGCAGGGCATCGTCCCGGTGTACAAGCTCGTCGACACCTGCGCGGCCGAATTCGAGGCGTATACCCCGTACTATTATTCTACCTACGAGACAGAGAACGAGGCAGTTGCCTCCGAGAAGCCCAAGGTCATCATCATCGGCGGCGGACCGAACAGGATCGGCCAGGGCATCGAGTTCGACTACTGCTGCGTGCATGCGTCCTTTGCCCTGCGGGATATGGGCTTCGAGAGCATCATGATCAACTCCAACCCGGAAACCGTGAGCACCGACTACGACATATCGGACAAGCTGTATTTCGAGCCGCTCACCTTGGAAGACGTCCTCCATGTCGTAGAGCAGGAAAAGCCCAGCGGCGTGATCGTACAGTTCGGCGGACAGACGCCGCTCAACCTCTCACGGGGCCTGTACAAGGCAGGCGTTCCCATCCTCGGGACATCGCCCGATGCCATCGACCGTGCCGAAGACCGGGAAAGATTCCAGGAGATCGTGAACAAACTGAATCTCAAGCAACCGCAGAACGACATCGCGTTCACTGCGGAGAAGGCTCTCAGCGCAGCCGAGAGGATCGGGTTCCCCGTGCTCGTGAGGCCTTCCTATGTCCTGGGCGGCCGGTCCATGGAGATCATCTACGACAGCGGGAGTCTGGAAACGTTCATTGTAAATGTCTTCAAGCTCTTCCCCGGCAATGCGGTGCTCATCGACAAATTCCTCGAAGACGCCGTGGAGGTGGACGTGGATGCGGTCTCCGACGGCAGTGTCACGGTCATCGGCGGGATCATGGAGCACATCGAGGAAGCGGGCATCCACTCGGGAGACAGCGCGTGCGTGCTGCCGCCCATGGCCATACCGCAACCGATCATCGAGCTGATCGAGCACCAGACCAGGCTTATCGCACAGGAGCTCGGGGTCATCGGGCTCATGAACATCCAGTATGCGATCAAGGACGGCGAGCTCTACATCCTGGAGGTGAACCCCAGGGCATCGAGGACCGTGCCGTTCGTCAGCAAGGCTATCGGAAGGCCTCTCGCCCAGATCGCGACAAAGGTCATGCTCGGCCATTCGCTCAAAGAGCTCGGGTTCACCGAAAAGATCACGCCGAAACACATCTCCGTGAAGGAAGCGGTGTTCCCCTTCCAGCGGTTCCCCAATGCCGATGTGGCCTTGGGGCCTGAGATGAAGTCCACGGGGGAGGTCATGGGCATCGACGGCTCGTTCGGCGCCGCGTTCGCCAAGGCACAGCTGGGGACCGGCCTGGGGCTTCCGTCGTCGGGCACCGTATTCATCAGCGTGCACGATATCCACAAAGACAGGATCTTAAGCATTGCCAGGTGTTTTTCCGAGCTCGGATTCAGGATTCTCGCCACCAGGGGAACACAGAAACATCTTGCGCAGAACGGCATTGATGCGGAAACCGTTCTCAAGGTCAGCGAAGGCAGGCCGAACATCGTCGATCATATCAAGAACCGGGAGATCCGGATGATCATCAATACGAGCCTCGGCAGGCGTTCCACCGAGGACGCATACCTCATCCGCCAGAGCGCCATACGGTTCAACGTCCCGTATGCAACGACCATATCGGCGTCCAGGGCCAGCGTAGAGGCGATAAAGTCACTGCAGCAGGGAGCGTTCCGTATCGTCTCCCTCCAGGAGCACCAGGGCAGGAATTGAATTACAGTACCGCAACATAAAGCGCGGTTTGCGCAGCAATCGAATATACTTGGAATAAATGGGGCTGAATACTATGTCATTTTACCGTCTTGCGTCAAAGGATGCCAGATGTCATTCCTTGACACATCCAAACTGCATGGAGTAGGTATCCGTCATGTCGACAAAAAAATCCACAAAGTACATTTTCATTACCGGCGGTGTGCTCTCTTCTCTCGGCAAAGGCCTTGCCGCTGCCTCGATCGGCGCGATCATGGAGGCGAGGGGGCTCAAAGTCACGAACATCAAGCTCGACCCGTACATCAACGTAGACCCGGGGACCATGAGCCCCTTCCAGCATGGAGAAGTCTTCGTCACCGACGACGGGGCCGAGACCGATCTCGACCTGGGCCACTACGAGCGCTTCACCTCGTCGCACTTAAGCGCGAAGAACAACTTCACCACCGGCCAGATCTATGACTCGGTTATCCAGAAAGAACGGAACGGCGAATATCTGGGGAAAACCGTCCAGGTCATCCCCCATATCACGAACGAGATCAAGAGCCGCATCATCGAATCGGCAAACGGCAACGACATCGCCATCGTCGAGATCGGCGGCACGGTCGGCGACATAGAATCGCTGCCCTTCCTCGAGGCTATCCGCCAGTTCGGCTTCGATATGGGCAGGTCCAATGTCCTCTACATCCATCTGACCCTCGTGCCCTATATCCCCACCGCGGGCGAGCTCAAGACAAAGCCCACGCAGCACTCGGTGCAGAAGCTTCGCGAGATAGGAATCCAGCCCCAGATCCTGCTCTGCAGGTCCGAAAAAAGACTCTCTACGGAGCTTAAGGAAAAGATCGCCCTATTCTGCAACGTGGAAAGGGAAGCGGTAATCAACGCGGTGGACGTGAACAACATCTATCAGGTGCCCGTGGAGTTCCACCGCGAAGGCCTCGACGACCGCATCGTCGAATACCTGAACATATGGACAAGAGAGCCCAAGATGCAGGGGTGGGAAAACCTCATCGAGACGTTCGACAGCCGCACCTGCGAGGTGAACATCGCGGTGGTGGGCAAGTATATCAAGCTCACCGATTCGTACAAGAGCCTCAACGAGGCCCTTGAGCACGCCGGCCTGGCGAGCAGCACCCGGGTCAACCGGATCTATGTCGACGCGGACAGCCTCATGGAGGCCGAAGACATTTCGGGCCATTTCGAGAACATCCACGGCGTGCTCATCCCGGGAGGATTCGGCGAGCGCGGCGTCGAGGGAAAAATCAAGGCGATCGAGTATGCCCGGAAGAACAAGATTCCCTTCTTCGGCATCTGCCTCGGCATGCAGCTCGCCGTGATCGAATATGCCAGGCACGTCTGCGGCCTCGAAGGTGCGAACAGCACCGAATTCGATCAGAAGACAAAGAACCCGGTCATCGATTTTCTCCCCGGCCAGAAAAACATCAAGAAAAAAGGCGGGACCATGCGTCTCGGCGCATACCGGTGCATCGTCTCCGAGGGCACGAATGCCCGAAGGGCGTACGATTCCGGCGAGATCTCCGAGCGTCACCGCCACCGCTACGAGTTCAATCCCGAGTATGAAAAGTCGCTGGTCAGCGGCGGCCTCATCATCAGCGGCCGCAACCCGGAGACCGGCCTGGTGGAGATCACGGAGCTCGAAGACCATCCCTGGTTCCTCGGCTGCCAGTTCCATCCGGAGTTCAAGTCCAAGCCCATGAGCGCTCACCCGCTCTTCAGGGACTTCATCAAGGCAAGCTGCGACTATAGGGAGAGTACGTCATCATAAGCAAAAGCAGCCTGCTTCCCAGGAATTGATATTACGGGAGATTCTATCATGAAAAGGAGAGTATTTTCATTGTTTTCTAACTATTTCAATTAATATCGATTTATCCGTTGAAATTCTCCTCAAAAATGTTTACGCTCTTCAAACACGGAGCTGCTTCCATGAAGTATGATCAGAACGTGTTTTTTTTCGATTGCTATCGGAAACCCTCAAAAATCACCCCCTTGTGATTTATTCATCAGGGAAAGGAAAACTGGCATGCGAGAAATCAAGGTAAGAGTTCACGAATGGATCATCGGCGTGCTCGTGTGGATATTCGGGTATGCGCCTTTATGCTCGGCGCTGACGTTCAGCCACATAGACCGCGACCAGGCCATCGACGCGGCCCACGGAGTGACGGCTGCCAAATACCCGAATGCCGAAGTGGTGCAGGTGGACGGGTGCCATTGGGTTTCATACAACAAGGACGGCACCTATAGCGAGTGGTACGAAGTCTACATGAAAATAATGACGGAAAAGGGGAAGCGCCGGTACAAGACCGTTTCTTCTTCATACACCATTCCCTACAACACCACCGAGATCATGCTCGTCGAAGTGATCCACCCTGATGGATCGGTCATGGAAGTCGATGTCAAAAAGAACTTGAGCGACATGATCGAGCAATCGCAGATGGATTCGAATATCTATGATCCCAACAACAGGATCATGCGGGTCAGCGTCCCGGAAGTGAATGTGGGCGATGTCGTGCATTTCGTCGTGCATGACGAATTCACGAAGACCCGGATGGCGGATACGTTCAGCGACTATGTCCTCTTCGAAGGGACAGACCCGGTGAAGCGCTCCGAGTACGTCGTGGTCGCGCCCAAGGAAAAACCGCTTCAGAGCATCGCGCTCAAGGCGGAGATCCCGGGCAGCGTCACGAGCACGAAAGAATCCATGAACGGGAGCATCAAGTACAGATGGGTGGCCCAGGATATCCCCCAGGCATATGTGGAGCCCCAGATGCCGCTCATCTACACCCAGATGCAGCGCCTCCTCGTGAGCACCATCCCCGACTGGGAGACCGTGTCCAAGTGGTACTGGAACCTGTGCAAACCCCATATCGAGGCGACCACGCCCGAGATGGAGAAGGTTGTGGCGGGCCTCGTGTCCGGCATCGATATCCCGCAGAAAAAAATCGAGGCGATCTTCCAGTGGGTCTCCCAGGAGATCAGATACTTAGGCATCACCGTGGAAAAGGAAGCGCCGGGCTATGAGCCTCATCCGGTGAGCATGACCTTCGAGCGCAGGGCAGGGATCTGCAGAGACAAGGCAGCCTTGCTGGTTTCCATGCTCAGGATCGCCGGGTTCGAGGCGTACCCCGTGCTCATCATGAACGGCCCGAAGAAAGACCCGGAAGTCCCCCAGCCGTTCTTCAACCATGCGATCTCCTGCGTGAGAAATCAGGACGGCACCTATCTCCTCATGGACGCCACGGATGAAAACACAAAAGAGCTGTGTCCGGCCTATCTGAACGACCAGAGCTATGTCGTGGCGTCACCGAAGGGCGAGACCCTGCTCACGAGCCCGATCATCCCTGCAGAGCAGAACATGGTCGATATCGAAACCATCGGCGCCCTCGATAAGGACGGCGGCCTCCAGGCTACCACCCTGATCCTCTTCGAAGGGATCAACGACAATGCATACCGCAGATTCTTTTCGCAGCTCACCCCTGAAGAACGGCAGCAGTATTTCGAAAAGATCGTCATGCGGACGGCCCCCGGCGGCATCATTCACTCGTTCGAGCTCAATCCCGTCAACATGATGGACACCTCGCAGAAGATCGAGGCACGCATCGGGTTCAAGGTCCCCGGATGGCGCATTCCGGGCAACGACACCATCATGCTGCCCATGCTTCACTTCGGGAAGAATATCGGCATGTCCAATATCCTCATCGGGAAGATGGGCCTCAAGCAGCGCAAGTACCCCTATGTAACGGACGTGGCGTGCGGCACCCATGAAGCCTTCAGGCTCGATCTGGGAGAGTCGGTAGGCAGGCCGGTGAGTATCCCGGAGTATCAGCCGGTAGAAAACAAGGGCTCCATCTGGAATACGACCATCTCCATGAGAAACAAAATGCTGACAACCGAACAGACCTTCAAGATGAAGATCCCCGAGTACACGCCGCAGGAATACATGGAGCTTCAGCAAACCCTGAAGAAGATCGAGACGGACAACAAGAAAATGCCGATCTTCGCGACTCCTTCGCCGGCTCCCGCATCAACGGGCAGGGAGTGGTATTCCCGCTACCAGCCAGACGCCGTGGTTCTCGATGAGCTCCATGAGTACGACATCGAAAACCCGACACGCTGGAGCGAGACCAAACACGTCAAGATGAAGGTGCTCACCTATGCGGGCAAGAAGAACTACAGCGACATCCGCATCGCCTATAACCCGAGCTGGGAAAAGGTCGAGCTCAAAAACGCAGTGGTAACGTCATCCGCGGGAGCCGCCACCCACATCCATGAAAAGGAAATCAATACCATGGACGTGGACTGGGCCGCCGACGCTTCCCGGTACCCGGCATCGAAGATCATGGTCGTGAGCCTTCCCGGCGTCGATGCCGGCAGCACCATCGAGTACACCGTGGTGAGGAAAAAGACCGGGCGGTCCTTCTTCTCGCTGCACGGCGAATCGTGTATCACGGACAACAAGAGGGTCCGGAGCCATATCCGCGAGGACCAGTCCCTGGTCACCATGGACGGCGTGTTCAGCTACCCCGAGCCCATCGAGAAGAAAGTCGTGCGCATCACCGCTCCCGATGAGATGCAGCTCAAGCTCTCTCCGTCGGAAGTCACAAAAGAAAAGAGCGGCATACGCGTCCGCGTCTATCCGGAAGAATCGCGGCACACGTATGAATTCAGCGCCGAAAAGGTCCCTCCGGTCCGTCAGGAAGACTACCTTCCTCCCTGGTACAGCTTCACCCCGTATGTATTCGCCTCTTCGGGAAGCTGGAAGGAGTACTCCGAAGAAGTGCAGAAGCATCTCCTGGAGGCGTCTGCATCCGGCGAGAAGATCAAGCTCACCGCCGAGAAGCTCCTGAAAAGCGCCAAGACAAGGCTCGATAAAATCCGTGCGGTCAGGGATTTCGTGGCCATAAATGTCAAGGAGATCTCCACGGACTGGCACGAGCTTCCCTTGAGCAACATCACGCCTGCGGACAAGGTCTTTGCAGACGGTTACGGCAATTCTGCAGACCGGGCAGTCGTCCTCCATGCCATGCTCTCCGCCGCGGGCTTTTATCCCGAGTTCGTGCTCGCGTCGTGGGTTTCCGAGGTTGAAGAACTTCAGAAACCTATGTTCGAGTTTCCTGCTCCACACTGGTTCAGCAACGTGCTCGTCCGGGTGAAGGAAAACGGCTCGTACATCTACCTGGGCGATACCGACCAGTATGCCGCCCTGGGTTCGACAAACAAAGCCGATTACCCGTGCCTGGTGCTGAAAACGGCGAAGTTCGAAAGGATCGAGCCTTTCTCGAAGGATTATGAAAACCGCACCGATACCGACATCTCCATCCGGCTTTCGGATGACGGCGCCATGGTGATGAAGGAAAGGCGCACCTATCATGGAAAAAGCTTCGGCTCGTTCCACAAGGAGTTTTCCGAGATGCCGCCCGAAGAGCGCAAGCGCCACCACGAGCAGCTGCTCTCGACCATCAGCCATTCAGCCAAGTCCGCGGGCGAGTATATTACCTGTTACGACCAGTATCCCGGATATGAAGAGATATCCGTGCAGGTGGACTCCTACGCGGTCCGCCAGGACGGCTACCTGTATATGAAGATACCCGGCTTGGTGAACATCCTCGAGGGTGTCACGAGCGACGAGAGAAGGAGCGCCCTTTATCAGACCAGCTCGCGGAACGCGCGGATCAACATCGAAGTCACGCTTCCCGAAGGCGTTCAGGATTGCGAAGTGATGCCCCACGACGGGCTCAAGCTGGGCGTTGGAAAGAAAGGCAGCATAAGTCTGAAGACCTCGCTTCTCGACGCGAAGAACGGGCAGAAAAAGAAGATCGTCCGCATCCGGCAGGATATCGACATCAACCCGGTGGTCGTTCCGGCTTCGGAATACCCGGAGCTCCTGGACAACCAGCGCATCCTTTCCCATCCGAAGACCAATATTCTTCTGCTTCGCATGAAGAAGTAGCAGACCGTTCACATACCCGTGAGGAGGGGAAACGGTTCCCCCCCTCACGCTTTCACGCCGTTTTTTCCAAAAAAGGTCTATTCCCTCATAGTTACCTCTTGCCGTACTTATCAAATCCCGTAATCAGTCGATGAGAATTGTGGTGATTTTTTTACCTGCAGCCGGTCTTTTAAGGGATGTGTGTCGGGCACGGGGTGATGGGGAAGACAGGGAAAACGGCGTTCAATCCGACCGGGGGGGAGAGGGTACGGATGGGTATGAGACATCATGCTGAAAAAAGATCGTATCAGAGAATACCGGTTCAGATGCCCGCAGAGGTCGAGATAGCCTTGGAGAGCACGGGCGCCTGCGAGAGTTCGGATTGTGAAGCCTGCGTCAGGGGCATGGTGGAAACCATCGATATCAGTCTCGGCGGGTTCAGCGCGAAGATCCTGAATTCCCACAGCATCACCGAAAAGTGCTTCAGCCCGGCACGGGCATTCCAGCTTATCGGGAAAGAAATCCAGGTTCTTTTCAAAGACTTCGACATGACGGTCTGGGGCCAGGTAGTAAGGGTCGATCCGCAGACCATGCTCATGGCGGTCATCATTACGAGGATCTCCGACATCGTCGGCTGGAGATACCTCTGCAGAAGGGCTATCGGCGTTCAGTCGGTCAGGTAACGCCCGTAAAGGCGCCGTGCCTTCCTATAAGGCGAAAAAGACCTTCCGGGGGAATTCCTTGTAAATCCCCTTCCTTGCATATTCCTTGGCAAAAGCCCTTGAATAATGCCCGGCGATCTAGTACGCAAAGGGTGCGCATACCCCGGAGGTATCACGCATTAGTCGGGAGGAATTCATGAAGAATGCAGGCATGACGGTAGCCCTTGTCGTAACGTTGTTTGTTGTCGTGGCGGGCTCGGCTCTCATTTACCACTTCCTTGAGTGGGAAAAACCGCAGATCAAGATCGTTGAATCGTTCGACATGATCGGCCAGAAGAAAAACATCTCGATCAAGGTATCTGATGCCCGCAGCGGCGTCAGCAGGATAACGGTAAGCCTTACGCAGAAAGACCGTACGTACGACGTTGCTTCTTTCGATATCCCCGAACAAGGCGAGTTTCAGAAAGATGTCACCGTCGAGGTGAGTCCCCGGAAGCTGAAGATGGCAAACGGACCGGCCGTTTTTCAGGTGAAGGCGACAGACCATTCCCCGCTCAGGAACAACATCACCGTCCAGAGGAACGTGACCATCGATACGGTGCCGCTGAACATGTCTCTCCTCACCATGACGCACAATGTCAATCCGGGCGGTACCTGCCTCGTCGCCTACACCGTATCCAAGCCGGCTCTGAAAAGCGGCGTGATCTGCGGAGACAAATTCTTTCCCGGATATCCGGAGACGTCGGCAAGCGGCAAGACCTACTACGTCTGCTATGTCGCCGTGCCCATGGATGTAAGCAGTGCCACGGTCATGAATATCACGGCCGCCGACAAGGCGGGAAACCAGTCGGTCACCCCGGTATCCTTTTATATCAGGCGAGCCCACATCTTCAGGGATGACACGCTGGGCGTGAGCGCTGCTTTCGTAAACCGGAAGGCTTCGGAATTCCTGCAGGACTACCCGGACCTCGAAGGGAAGCCGACAGAGATAGCCTTCACCATGATAAACGATACCATCCGCAAGGAAAACGAGAATACCATCCGGTCGACCTGCCTCAAAACTTCTCCGCAGAAGCTCTGGGAAGATACGTTCATCATGATGAGAAACGGCGCGACAAGGGCCCGTTTCGGCGACAAGAGAACGTATAAGCTCGACGGGAAGGTCGTGGGCGGAAGCATGCACATGGGAATCGATGTGGCATCGACCGAGCGTGCTCCCATTGAGGCGTTCAACAGCGGAACCGTGATTTTCACCGGCCGCCTGGGCATCTACGGCAATACGGTCATACTGGATCACGGCCAGGGCATTGCGAGCCTGTATGCCCATCTGAGCTCGATTCAGGCTGCCGAAGGAGAGCAGGTACAAAAGGGCCAGGTGATCGCCAATTCAGGCGCCACCGGATGGGCAGGCGGAGATCACCTGCACTTCAGCATGCTGGTGAACGGCGTGTTCGTCAACCCCATCGAGTGGTGGGATGCGCACTGGATAAGGGACAACGTCCAGCGCAAGATGGAAGACGTCCAGTCGTATCTGTGACGTCGATGAGGCGTCACCCGCTTCGGCCGGCGCCTCATAGTCCCGGATATTGAGCAAGCACACTCATAAGGGCCTGCATCAGAGCTGAGGGCAGGCCCTTTCATTTCCTTCTCACCTTGTACAGCCTTTCGATGCATACGTACCCTTGTTCTCCGGCTGAAGGAAAAAGAAATGCAAAACGGTTGCCCCCCGGGACCGTTCACGGTAAGTGACACGGTGTGGTGTGTATTTATTTTATAGGAGTCAGGAGGCAACAGTGAACCGTCCGAAAATAGCACTTATTGAGTCGTCCGCCGTGTCAACACACGTGTTCAGCAGGACATACCTTCCGCGCACCGGCATACCCACCCTGGGAGCCGTGCTGAAACGTTTCGGGTATGAATGCGACATATGGTTCGAGTCCCATTCTCCGATCCCCGAAGAAAAGCTCCTGCAGTACGATATCGTCGGGATAGGCTCAATCACCAGCACGATTCCGGCCGCATACCGCATGGCCGACTCCCTCAAAGGGAAAGGTCCCGTCGTGGTCATGGGCGGTCCGCATGTCACCTTCATGCCGGAAGAAGCGCTTGAGCATTGCGATTACGTCGTCATGGGCGAAGGAGAGGTTCCGCTGCCGGCGCTGGTTGAGGCCATAGCGAACAAGAAATCGCCTGACGGCATCCAGGGCCTGGCATACCGGCTTAAGGACGGCACGACCCATATTACAGCCAAAGCCCAGGCCGCCGACTTCGACAAACTGCCATCTCCGGACTATTCCCTGTGCCCGCAGATCAAAAACGGCATGATCCCTCCCATCATCACGACCTCCCGCGGGTGCCCCCACGACTGCACCTTCTGTTCGGTAACCGCCGTCTTCGGGAGAAAGTACCGGTTCAAAGAGAATGACCAGGTGATACGGGAGCTCAGGCCGATCCAGCATCGGAGTGTCTGCTTCGGCGATGATAACTTCTTTGCCAACACGAAACGCACCAAGTCCCTGCTGCGCGACATGATCTCGCAGAATGCCGTACCGCTTCGCTGGTCCGGGGAGATGCCGGTAAGGGCCGCAGAAGACGAGGAGATGCTCGGGCTGATGCGTGAAACCCGCTGCAGGATCGTGTATGTAGGCGTCGAGTCCGTTGATCCAGAAACCTTGAAACGCTACGGCAAGGCGCATCAGATCGAGGCGACGACGCGCTGCATCGAGAAACTTCACCGCTACGGAATCGGCATTCACGGCATGTTCGTCGTGGATCTGGACGACACGCCCGAGACCGTTCAGAAAATCGTGGATTACGCTATCGAAACCGATATCGACACCATACAGATCTGCTCTCTGACTCCGTTTCCCGGGACGAAATCCTATAACGACGACCATGAGAGACTGCTTCATCGGGACTGGAAATATTTTGACGGCATGCACGTGGTCGTTCATCCCAGAAGGTTCACCGCCTTCGATATGCAGATGGAGATCGTACGCCAGATGCAGCGGTTCTACAGCATCGGCCGCGTGCTCGGCGCCTACCGCAAGGGAAGGGCCTGGAGGGTAAAGTACCGTGCCGGAGGACACATCCTGATGAAGAGATGGGTCCATGAGAACAGGGACTATCTCTTGAGGCTGAGGGACGGCTCTTATCCCCGGCCGGTGTCTGGGGAGATCCTTGCAGCAGCGGGCGTGACCTGTTGAGATAGTCCGTTCTTCCGTGCCTTTTCCCGTGGGGAAGAGGGGAAGGGTGGCACGGCTGCGGCAAAAGGTGAATAAAAGAACCGATTGCAGCCTATGCGCCCGGACCGAGCAGCATGATGAATGCCCGGAAGAGATCGGCGTCGAATTCGCGGGCCATTTCCGCCTGCATGATCTTGAGCGCTTCGAAGGGAGATTTTGAGTGCCTGAACGGCCTTCCCGACGTCAGTGATTCAAAGGTATCCGCGATTGCACATATCTTGGCGTATATGGGGATTTCCTCGCCCGATTTCCTGAATGGGTATCCGTTTTTATCGCATCTTTCGTGGTGGTACAGGACGATCGATGTCGCCTCGTTGCTCAAGTAGTTTGCCTTCATGAGCCGGTCGTGACCCCAGAGCGGGTGTTTTCTGATGATGTCCCACTCGCTGCTGTCCAGAGGGCCTTTTTTATCGAGGATCCTGGCCGGCACCTTGGCCATGCCGATGTCATGGAGAAAAAACGCCGTGCTCAGCTCTGCCATGTTGTGGTCTTTGATCCTGTCCTGAAACAGGTTGATCGACAGGGCGGTGCCGTAGATGCCTACTTTTACCGAGTGCTTGTACGTGTAATGGTCATAGCTTGTGATATTGATCAGATCGTCCATGACCCTTCGATCGGAAAGGATGAGCTTTACGATGGTCCCGGACATCTTTTCCAGCTCCCCGATGGTCCTCAGGTTCGTTCCCGTGAACACCTCGCGGATGGAGTTCATGGATGATGCATACACGATGTCCACCTTGGTCTGCGCATCGACGTACGGGTCGGTCAGTACGTCTATGAGATGGGTATCCAGGGATTCTTCGGCTGAAGCGAGATCCTTTGCCAAGAAGAAGAGTTTCAGCTTTGCCTTACTGAAAAGACGGCAGTGTTCTTCGGTAAAGACTGCGCCTTTTGCCGCGAACAAGCGGTATTCGTCCTTGATCTTTACATAAAGATCCATGCTGCATCGCTGGTTTGCGCAGACTATGGGAAATGGGATTTCTTTATAAATCACGGTGACGGAGCCTCGGCATCCTCACGCATCTTCCCCATGCCGCCTGCCGAATGTATTGATATAAATGGATACATATCCCTATGTGCATATTCGCCGTATCGTCAACGCAGAAATAAATATCAAATCAGGCGTTATTAACGGGGAATGCGGCACTCCGGCTCTAAGGGGCATACCATGCCCGCGCCCGTAGACCACGGTGTTTTCAAGGGATAGACAAGGGCCACAACGGGGGATACCCGGCTTCGATCGTCATCGGGAGCTTGCTGACCGGATGGATGAACTCCATCCTCCGGTGGTGCAGGGCGATCCCGCCGCCCTGATACTGCTCACGGCTTCCATAGCGCGAGTCTCCGAGCACGGGGCACCCCGAGGCGGAAAGCTGCGCCCTTATCTGGTGGTAACGCCCGGTTTCGAGGGTGATCTCCACCAGGGTCAAAGTGCCCGTGCGGGAAAGTACCCGGTATCCCAGCGCTGCCTTTTTCGCGCCGGGGTCATCTTCCCGGACAGATTCGGAATGCATGCGCGAATGCCTGAGAAAGTGCGTCAACGTCCCCTGCGGTCCGGGAAGGTCTCCGGTGACTACGGCATGATAAATCCGTGAAACGTGGTGTCCGCGCATCTGCTCGTTCATCCTGCTCAATGCCTTATCTGTGCACGCAAACAGAGCGACGCCGCTTACGACCTTATCCAGCCGGTGTACGGCATGGAGGAACACCCGGCCGGGCTTGTTCCTCGTTTGTTTCAGGTATTCTTTCGTCAGGTCTTCGAGGTTATCCGCACCGGTGCCGCTCGGCTGGGTCATGACCCCCGCGGGCTTGTTGACGGCAATAAGGTGGTTGTCTTCGCAGAGGACATCGATCTTCGGTGAATCGCCGGGCATATGCTACGGCTTCTCTTCAGAAAGAAACTTCCGGAACCATCGGGCAAAGGTCCCGTTGGGCACCGGCAGCACGTCGTCGGTCCGGCCGGCGAGCAGCATCTCGCCGTGCTCTATGCAGGAGTCGGCAAAGTCCCGGGTAGCGGAGCGGAGGATGTTTGCCAGGGCAACGGGTGTGAGCGACGGGGTATGCGAGGAAAGCAGAATGAAGGCAGGGCTGTCGGACATGAGCATCCGGCACTTGTCCATGGTGGAAGAAAGCTTTTCTTCGATCTTGTAGATTTCCTTGCGCGGTCCGTGCCCGAAGGTAGGCGGATCGAGAATGATCGCCTCGTATTTTTTGCCGCGCCTGATCTCCCTTTCCAGAAAACGGTTCACATCGTCGACGATCCAGTGGATCGGCGCATTTTCAAGGCCGTTCAGGCCGGCATTTTCGCGAGCCCACTTCACCATGCCCTTCGAAGCGTCGACGTGCCATACCTCTGCGCCTGCCTTTGCGGCGGCCATGGTGCTTCCCCCCGAATACGCGAAGAGGTTGAGCACGGATACGCTCCTGCCCGTTTTCTTTTTTGCCTTCTCGACCATGGCGGCAATCCACGTCCAGAGGTCTTTCTGCTCCGGGAAGATGCCCAGATGGCCGAAGTCCGTTGTCGAAAGCCTGAACCTGATGCCGGCGACCGTGATTACCCACTGCTCGGGCAGCCGGGTTTCCATACGCCAGCGGTTGCCGGAAGTCCGGTCAAAGGTTGCATGGGCATCCTGCCATTGGGAAGAGTCCTTCCCGGCCCGCCAGATAGCCTGGGCGCACGGACGGACCAGCTTGAACTCTCCGAAGCGCTCATACTTTCGCCCGTCACCGCTGTCGAGAAGCTCGTACTCATCGCGCGGTCCGGGCTCCCGCCCTCCGCCGTCTTCTTGCCGGACACACCGGCGGCCGGGCTTCAATGGGTCATCCTTCTTCATGCCGATAATTTTCTTTCCGCATCTCATTGCAATCAAAGAGTTCATTGCCTCTTTTTTATTCTTTCACAGAAATACCTGAAAGCTCTTCTGTCTGCAACACGGGAATCTCCGGGCGTTGTGTTGATAGTCTCATCCGGCAGCGCTGCATGGGACTTGCCATGCGAGTCGCCGATCATGCTTGCATCTGTGAATGGCCGATCATTTCTTTACGTTTATCATAACGGCGATATGGCTGATTCTACAGGCATATTCCCCATGGACCTATGCAATATATGAAGATTCATACCGATTGTTTACACGAGATCTCCTTATGATATTTTTAAATTTATAACTTGATTCCTTTTTCCTGCATAATATTCATTACCTTTATTGACTAAAGTATTTCAACCTGGTAAACTGAATGGCGATTCATCAGAGATAACGGAAACTAAGTTAAATAACCCATACGGAGGAGGTAGTAATGGTCAGGAGAATTAAGAAGGCCGCTGTGATCGGGTCTGGTATCATGGGAGGCGGGATAGCCGCTCTCCTAGCCGGTGCAGGTGTTGATGTGCTGTTGCTTGACATCGTACCGTTCGACCTGAAGGATGCGGAAAAGAACGATCCCAAAGCAAGAAACAAGATAGTCAATGCCGGTCTGGTGGCCGCGACAAAAGCAAAGCCTCCGCTCTTCTACTCAAAGGCAGATGCAAGCCGCATTTCGACAGGCAACCTTGAAGACGACTTTGCCAAGCTGGCAGAATGCGACTGGATCATCGAGGTTGTTGTCGAGAACCTGAAGATCAAACAGCAGCTCTTCGCACGTATCGACAAGGTCCGCAAGGCCGACACCATAGTTTCTTCAAACACATCCGGCATACCGCTGAAGGCCATGTCGGAAGGACTGAGCAAGGGATTCAAAGAGCACTTCCTCGGGACGCACTTCTTCAATCCGGTACGCTACATGCACCTGCTTGAGATCATCCCGGGCGAGGTCACGAAGAAAGAGATCCTCGACTTTGTAGCTGCCTACGGCGAGAAGATGCTTGGAAAAGGCATCGTATGGGCAAAGGACACACCGAACTTCATCGGCAACCGCATCGGCATCCACGGCATCGGCAAAACCATCCAGGTCATGCTTGAAGACGGCCTCACGATTCCCGAAGTGGATGCACTCTTCGGCGCACCGCTGGGCAGGCCCAAAACCGCCGTGTTCGCCACCGGCGACCTCGTCGGCCTGGACACCATGACCCACGTCATGCAGAACACATACGACATGTGCCCGGAAGATGAAGAGCGCGATGTATTCAAGCGCCCCGCATTCATCCAGGACCTCCTTGACAAGAAACTCCTCGGCAACAAGACAAAGGCAGGCTTCTACAAGACGGAAAGAACACCCGAGGGCAAGAAGGTCAAAATGGTCATCAGCCCCGCAACGGGTGAGTATGCCGCTTATGACAAGAAAGTCACCTTCCCCTGCATCGACGCAGCCAAGAAGGCAAAGACTCTTCCCGAGAAGATCAAGATCATGGCAACCGGCGACGACAAAGGTGCCAAGTTTGCCTGGAAAGTAACGGCAGGTGCTTTCATCTATTGCGCCAACCGCATCCCCGAGATCGCAGACACCCTGGTGGAAATCGACAATGCCATGAAGTGGGGCTATGCATGGGAGATGGGTCCTTTCGAGACCTGGGACGCAATCGGAGTGAAAGAGTCTGTCGAAAGAATGGAGAAGGACGGGCTCAAGGTCCCTGCCAACGTCAAAAAGATGCTCGCCAAGGGCGCAAGCTCATTCTATAAGATCGAGAAGGGCAAGCGCATGTTCTTTGATTTCGCGTCAGAGAGCTACAAGCCGGTAAAGGTGAGCGCCAATGCCCTTGATCTCAACAATTTCAAGGCCGAAAACAAGGTCGCCAAGACCTCCGGTTCCTGCTCGCTGATCGACATCGGCGACGGCGTGTACTGCCTCGAGTTCCATTCCAAGATGAACGCCATCAACAAAGAGATGGTCGACTTCATGTTCGTAGCTTCCGACTATGTCAACGCAAACGGCGTCGGCTTAGTCATCGGCAACCAGGCCGGCGGCATGCCCCCCGCGTTCTCCGCAGGCGGCGACCTGGCCTACATGCTTGCCACTGCACGCGCAGGCAAGTTTGAAGAGATCAACGATTTCATCAAGACAGTCCATGCAGGTATCATGGGCTTACGGTACGCTCCGTACCCGGTCGTGGCAGCACCTTTCGGTCTGGCACTGGGCGGCGGCTGCGAAGTTTGTCTGGCATCCGACAGGATCGTTGCCCACACCGACCTCTTCACCGGTCTGGTCGAGATGGGCGCAGGCCTTGTCCCCGGCGGTTGCGGCATGATCAACCTCTGGCGCAAGTACATCAGCGGCAAGCCCGAGATCGCCAAGCTTACCGACTATGCCGGGTTCTTCATCCAGGCATTCATGCTCGTGGCACAGGCAAAGTACTCTTCTTCCGCTGCTGACGCACGTGAGAAGGGCTTCCTGAACATGAACGACCGTATCGTCATGAACCGCGACAACCTCATCGGCGAGGCCAAGAAAGAAGTCATCAAGATGGCAGATGACGGCTATGCGGCACCCATGAAGAAGAAGATCCCCGTCATGGGCCGCGAAGGTCAGGGCATGATCTGGGCCGAGATGAACAACATGCGCATCGGCGGCTACATACCACCTTATATGGAAAGCATCTCCAAGAAGATCTGCTTCTGCATGTCGGGCGGCGATGTTCCCTGCGGCACCCTGGTCACCGAAGAGTACCTCCAGACACTTGAGAGGGAAGCCTTTGTTGAGCTGTGGAAGAATGAAAATACCCAGAAGATGGCCGAGAGCATCATGACGACCGGCAAGCCGATGTTCTTATAGGCATAGGAAGGATAGGAGGATAAACAATGAGAGAAGCATATATTGTTCAGGCAGTAAGGACCCCTGGTTGCAGAAGAAACAAAGGTGCATTCGCGCAGACCAGGCCCGAAGAATTGTTGTCACAGGCACTCCAGGGCGTTTGCGAGAGAGCCGGTGTAGACAAAGGCGAAGTCGATGATATTCTCGTCGGTTGCGCATTCCCCGAGGCCGAGCAGGGGCTCAACGTGGGCCGCGTCGTCGCTCAGATGGCAAAGTTCCCGGACAAGACCTGCGGAGCGACATTCAACAGATTCTGCTGCTCCGGCCTGGAGGCTATTTCCCTCCAGAGCCTGCGTATTATGTCAGGCTGGGCCGATGTCTGCATCGGTGCAGGCCTTGAGTCCATGTCCATCGTGCCCATGGGCGGCAACATGCCCAGGCCGCATCCTGACTGGGCCAAAGAGAACCCCGATGTATACGTATCCATGGGTATCACCGCCGAGCACGTTGCAAGGCGCTATGGCGTAACCCGCGAGATGCAGGACGAGTTCGCCTACCATTCGCATATGAAGGCAGCCAATGCCCAGAAAAACAAACTCTTCACCGAGATCATCCCGACCACAGCCACCAAGTTCGTAGAAAAGAACGGGCAGATGGTAAAGACGACGTTCGTGCAGGACTATGACGACGGCGTGCGTGCAGACACCACGATCGAAGGTCTCGGCAAGCTGAAGGGCGCATTCGCCTCAGCAAATCCGTGGGTCCCGAATCAGGGCTCGGTCACTGCAGGCAATTCCTCCCAGACGACCGACGGCTCTGCCGCCTCATTGATCATGAGCGGCGATGCAGTGAAACGCCTCGGCCTCACCCCGATCGCCAGGGTGGTCTGCTACGCAGTTGCAGGCTGCAAGTCCGATGAGATGGGCGTTGGTCCGAAGTACGCAATCCCGAAGGCCCTTGAGATCGCAGGCCTGAAGATCCAGGATGTGGTCAACAACGGCCTCTTCGAAATCAACGAAGCGTTTGCATCCCAGGCCCTTTACTGCGCCAACGAGCTCGGCATCGGAGACAAGTCTCTGTGGCTGAGCGACAGCGACTCCCGCGTGATCAACATCAACGGCGGCGCCATCGCCCTTGGTCATCCGCTGGGCTGCACCGGCGCGAAACTCTGCGCAACACTCGTCAACAACATGAAGAAGCTGAATAAGAAGTACGGCGTCGAGTCCATGTGCATCGGCGGCGGAATGGGCGCAGCAGCTGTTTTCGAGCTCTGCTAGTACGTAATCCATCATCAGGCAACAAAAAAGGCTGCCGGAAACGGCAGCCTTTTTTTTCCGGCCTTTTCCCTGTTTTCTTCCCAGCCCAAGAAGCGGATCATATCTCCCTATTTTTAACGAAGTTTTACATTCACTTACCTGTTCTTTGTGGTATATTCTCTTCAACTACAAGGGAGGGGGTATGAACGCACAGTCCTTGCTGAAGCTTCCGATAGCGCTGATCCGGGGCGCGCTCCTCGCACTGCCGAAAACCTTACTCGGTTCTGTCTCCATGGGCCTTCTCATCCTCAACACGCTTTTCTGGTCGATGTTCCTTTTTCCTCTGGCCGGAGTAAAGCTCATCTCCCGCAATCAAGCCATGCGTGACAAGGTCAATGCTGTCTTAAACGAGATAGGTTTGAACTGGATCGCCTGCAACAACGCAAACCTGTCCATCACGAAGAAGATCACCTGGGACATACGCGGCCTTGAAGGGGTTGCACCCAGGGGCTGGTACCTGGTCATCTCCAATCACCAGACCTGGGTCGATATCCTCATCCTGCAGAAGGCGCTCCACCGCAAGATACCTTTCCTGAAATTCTTCCTGAAGCAGGAGCTCATCAAGGTCCCGGTCATGGGCCCGGCTTGGTGGGCGCTTGAGTTCCCCTTCATGAAGCGGTATTCGCCGGAGTTCCTCAAGAAGAACCCGCACCTCAAAGGCAAGGATATTGAGATCACGAGAAAGGCCTGTGAACGTTTCAAGCGGATGCCCATCTCGGTCATGAACTTTGTCGAGGGGACGCGCTTCACGAAAGCAAAGCACGAAAAGCAGAAATCCCCCTTCAACAACCTTCTGCGCCCCAAGGCAGGCGGAATATCCTTTGTCCTGTCCGCCATGGGCGATCAGCTCAGCCATATCATAAACGTAACGATCATCTACCCCCAGGGCCCCAAGACCTTCTGGGATTTTCTCTGCTCAAAAGAGTGCGATGTGGTCTTCCGTGTTGACGCCATCCCCATAACCCCCGACCTCATTGGCGACTATTCGAACGATCCGGGCTTCAGGGACCGCTTTCAGGAATGGCTGAACAAAATATGGTCGGAAAAGGACGGGCTCATCGATTCTTTTTTTCGCGATAAACGCAGGGCTGCATAAATCTCCCTCAGGCCTTGCCCCGTAAATATGCCTGCGGGTGGTTTCATGTACGAGTCTTCGGTCCGGATGACAGAGCGGTTGAATTTCTCCGTGATTCCCCTTAAAAGAATAGCACCCTGTCACGCATCTTCAGGTTTAAGCGTCTGAAATGAGAAGACTGCGTCAGGCTCAAGGAGCATCTGCACGATGATGAGAGAGAGCGAACGCATGTATGCACTGCTGCTGGACATGAAATATCAGGACAGGCTTTTCGGCAGCCTCGAAGGTTTCACGAAAAAAGGGAACGGCGCACTCGCCTGCTGCCCGTTTCATGACGATCCGCTCCCCACGCTCGTGGTGTATGCAGACCGCCCGGAGTATTTCTGCTTTGTCTGCAGCAGCAGGGGAGACTGGCTGAGCTATCTCCAGAGGCGTGAGGGTTTAAGCTTTTCCGAGGCGCTGTCCCGTTTGACCGCGGAGGCGGGGCTCTTGCCCGCCGGGTATGACAAGGCCCGGTGGGAAGAAGACCTGGAAAGGGCGCACCTGCTCGAAATTGCCGCAGGGTATTTCACCACGCAGCTCTTTTCCCCTGCCGGCGAGGAGACGCTCCATTATCTCTACCGGAGGGGATACGCCATGGGCGAGGTCGAAGGTGCCGCGTTCGGCTTCTTTCCCGGCTTCGAAAACCTGAAAAGTTACCTGCAGAGCCAGGGCATCGGCGATGACATCCTCGATGCCGTGCTCTCCGCGGTCTGGGACCGGGATGCCGACGGCTGCACCCTTGCCATCCCCTTCCGCGATTCGTGCGGCAGGCTCATGGGCATGGTGGGCAGGGACATAACCAGGACAGGCCGAGAGGCCTACAGACCGCTCACCGACCTCTCCGTGCTCAAGGACGTTCCGTTTCTCATGTACCGCGCACGGAAGCAGGAGCAGGTGATCGTTGCGGAGGGTCTCCTGGATGCGCTCCTGGTGGACCAGATCGGCATCAAGCCGGCTGTCGCCATCGGCAAGGAGGGGCTGAGCGAAGGTCAGGCCGATGCACTCTCGGCATACGGCGTGAAGCAGTGCCTGCTCTGCCTGGGAAACGGAAGCCAAAAAGGTCAGAAGACCATCGAAGCGGCCCGGATTCTCGAATCCCGTGGCATCGACGCTGCGGTCCTGCCCCTGCCTCATCAGTACGACGATCTCGACTGCTTCATCCGTTCAACGGACCTCCACGATTTCAAGAGGCTCCTGAAAAAACCGGTATGTATGGGTGAGTGGTCTACAGATTCATGATTTTTCACGCTTTATCCTGACACGGAATCTGGTATACTGCTTTTGTTAAAAATACCTGGAATGGAACGCAGCGGAGGAAGCTCATGGGAGAGAAGCTCGTCTCGGAAGCCATCGTCATCGGCGCAGGCCCTGCAGGACTCGGGACGGCGCTCGGCCTTGCACGGGAAGGCATCGACGTCGTAGTCCTGGAGAAGCAGAGCATGCTCGGCACGGAAAGAAGGGGCGAGACGATCCGTTTCCATGCCGAGATGGACGAGCTTCTGGGCGGCGGGTTTCTTGAAAAGCAGACTTTACGGAAGATCAGCAGGAGAACTTATTTCTCCCACTCCGGAGAGCAGTCCGTGGACCGCACCATCAGCAACCCGAATCTCATCATCAGCTGGCCGGATTTTATCCAGGCCATGGCCGAGGTCGTTTCCGCATCCGGCGCGCGGATATGGCCTTCGTCCTGTGTCCACGATCTGATCAAGCAGGACGGCCGGGTCCAGGGCGTAAAAGCCATGATCAGCGGCTTTGCCGAGGAAGAGCTCCGGACAAAGGCGGTGTTCTCGTGCGGCGGCTGGGCAGATCCGTCCTCGCGGCAGCTCCTTCACGACCGCTCGAAGATCGATCTCCCCGTATCGAAGAAACTCGTGCGGGGATATACCGGGTCGCAGGACAGGCTCGAATATCACTTCCATATCGACAACAGCTCGCTGGCCGTCGGCACGATATTCCCCCGCGGCGGGACAGAGGCGGAGATCATCCTCATGAGCCTGCCCAAGCAAGGCAGGACCGGGCGGATAACGTTTGAAGAATTCTGCAGCCGCCACCGCCTCTTTCAAGAACGGCTCGAAGGCGCGGAAAGCTTCTATGCGTTGAATTCCATGGTGCCCATGGGGGGTATGATTTTTCCCTTCAGCCAGCGGCCGGGCCTTGTCCTGGCGGGAGACGCCCTCGGCCACGTCCAGGCCAGGGGAGGAAGCGGCATCAGGACGTCCTTTCTGATCGGTTATACGGCAGGCAGGCTCGGCGCCCAGGCGATCAGGTCCGGGGTGTGGTCGAGAGAGACCTCGGAGCTTTTCGACAAGAACATGGCAAAGTCTCCGCACGTCCGCTCTTTGAGGCTCCACAATTTTGTCTATTCGGAGCTCCGCTCCAGGATTTTCGGCCGGCTTCAGGGTCCGGCGGACATGGAAAGGCAGTGGCGTTTCCTCAAGCATGCCCTGCGGTGAGAGGCTGCACCGGCACAAGCATCGGCAGGCGCCGTGTCCCGTTTTTTAAAAGGGCGGTTTTCGTGAAGCTTGACGTAATTCTCCCTTGACGGAAATCTTCAATGTTATAAGTTATTCGCCATGATCAGCGCAGAAAATCTTTCCAAGAGCTATGCCCGGCAGACGCTTATCGAAGGCGGGAGCTTCAAGATCAACTCCAGAGAGCGGGTCGGCCTCGTGGGGAGAAACGGCCACGGCAAGACAACCCTTTTGAGGATCATCATCGGCGAAGAGAGCCCCGATGACGGTCAGATCATCATCCCCAAGAACTATCGCATCGGCTATGTAAGGCAGCACCTCGATTTCAGCGAGGAAACCGTGCTCGGCGAAGGGATGAAAGGGCTTCCTGCAAACCAGAAAGAGCAGCACTGGAAGGTGGAGAAGGTGCTCGCGGGCCTGGGCTTCTCCCAGGCGGACATGGAACGGAGCCCGTACGAGTTCTCGGGAGGCTACCAGGTGAGGCTCAACCTCGCCAAGGTCCTCGTGTCCGAGCCCGATCTCCTGCTCCTCGACGAGCCCACCAACTACCTGGACATCACGTCGATCCGCTGGATCGAGCGGTTCCTCACGGCCTGGCCCGGCGAGCTTATGCTCATCACCCATGACCGGACGTTCATGGACCGCATCGTTACGCACACCATGGGCATCCACCGCAAAAAGATCAGGAAGATCGAAGGCGATACCGGCAAGTACTATACCCAGGTCGCCCAGGAAGAAGAAATATACGAGAAGACCCGCCAGAACGACGAGCGCCGCAGAAAAGAGGTCGAGCACTTCATCACCCAGTTCAGGGCGAAGGCCAGGCTCGTGGGGCTTGTCCAGTCAAGGATCAAGACCCTGGAGAAGATGGACAGGAAGGACAAGCTGGAGAAGATCAAGGACCTCGAGTTTTCCTTCAAGTATGCGCCCTTCGTCGGCAAGTACGTGCTCCAGGCGACCGACTTGAGCTTCTCGTACACGCCGGAAACCGAGCTTATCAAGGACTTTACCATCACGTTACGGCCCGGTGAAAAGGTCTGCATCATCGGCCCCAACGGCAAGGGAAAGACCACGCTCTTAAAGATCCTCTCCGGCCAGCTCAAGCCCCTGCAGGGCGAGCTCACCCTCAACCCGAAGACCATCCGCGGGACCTTCGATCAGACCAATGTCTCAACTTTGGTCGATTCGAGGAGCGTGGAAGAGGAGATCATGTACGCCGCAAGCGATATCGACCGCCAGAAGGCCCGGGATATCTGCGGGGCCATGATGTTCGAGGGGGACAACGCCTTGAAGAAGATCGACGTCCTTTCCGGCGGGGAAAAGAGCAGGGTGATGATGGGCAAGCTTCTGGTCACTCCGGTGAACCTGCTTCTGCTCGACGAGCCCACCAACCATCTCGACATGGAGTCGAGCGATGCCCTGCTTGCCGCCATCGACAACTTCGACGGCGCGGTGGTCATGGTGACCCACAACGAGATGTTCCTCCATGCCCTTGCGGAGCGCCTCATCATCTTCTTCCACGATTCGATCGAGGTTTTCGAGGGCGGCTACCAGCGGTTCCTCGACAAGGGCGGGTGGGGCGACGAAGAGCTGACCCTGTCCTCCGCCAGAAAGGCCAAGCCCGAGAAGGAAAGCGGCGACAAGCTCGACAAGAAAGAGCTGCGGAAAAGGCGGGCGGAGATCATCACCGAGCGTTCGAAAATCTGCGGCCCCCTGGAGCGCGGCATCGAAAAGGCGGAGCACGGGATCGACACCCGTGAGAAGAGGATCAAGGTGCTGGGCGTCGAGATGCAGGAGGCAGCGGCCGCAAAAGACGGCAAGCGGATAACCGCCGTCTCCATGGAGATCCATACCTGCGAGCAGGAGATCGAGGCCCTGTTCAAGGAGCTCGAAGAGCTCACCCAGGCTTTGGACAAGCACAGCGCAGTGTTCGAAGAGAGGCTCGCTCAGATCGAATAAGAATGTAACGTTCGGAGAAGAGGGGGCGGCACTTGCCAAAAATGTTTGTCACTTGCCAATTATATGTAATAGCTAATACCGGATCTGAGAGGTGGTCACCTTTCTGAAGTTCTGTTTTGTCAGATCAGCGCTCCCATCAAGGGATTGCTCTCTTTTAAATATCATAAGACATGGCCATTTCTAAGGGATGAGACCCTCCGGCAGCCGTCCTCCCAGGATGTCTCCGACCTGCCGCGCCACGGAAGCAGAGAGGCGGTCACCCGCTTCCCTCGTCAGGGCGCCCAGGTGCGGAGTGAGGATCACGTTTTTCATCCCGACCAGCGGGTGATCCGGCAACAGCGGTTCGGCGTCAAAGACATCCAGTGCGGCCCCGGCGATGTGTCCGGCCTGAAGGGCACGGACGAGAGCTTCCTCATCGATCACCTTTCCCCGGGAGGTGTTCACCAGGATCATCCCGGGCCTGGCCATTGACAGTGCGTGTGCATCGATCATCCCCTCCGTGCCGGGGATGAAGGGGACATGGATGGTGACAATATCCGACCGGGACAGGGTTTCGGTTAAGCTCGCCTGCTCTATACCGAACTTATCCAGATACTCTGTACTCCGGAACGGGTCGCAGCCTAGTAGTTTCATGTCGAACCCGTGCGCGATCCTGGCCACCCGTGCGCCGATATGTCCAAGCCCGACGATCCCGAGGGTTTTTCCCCAGAGCTCTTGTCCGGATATCCAGCCGGGCAGGGTCATCCCTGCCTTTGCCCACCCGCCGGTCCTCACCCAGGGGTCTGCTGTGGTGATCTTTCTCAGCAGGCTCAAGAGCAGGCCGAAAACAAGCTCTGCAACTGCCTGGGAGTTCTCTCCCGGGCAGTTGCAAACCTGGATGCCGCGTCTCTTCAGGGCCTCAACGTCGATGTGGTTGTAGCCGGCCCCATAAGCGATCACCCCTTTCAATGCAGGGGCACGGGCCAGCACCGCATCGTTCACCGGGACGTATTCGGACACGATGACCTGTACGGATGAGGATCCGCCTATCATCTCTCCGAGCTCTTCTGCATTGCGGGCGTCTGCCCAGGCAAAACCGCCCATTCGGCCGATTTCGGAGGCTGCTTTGTCAGACAGGTAGAACCGGTCCGCGCACACGGTCGGAACTGCCGGGATTATCTTGCCGCTCATTTCGGCATCACGACCATGACCTTCAGGTCGTTCACGTTGGTGCCGGTGGCGCCGGTTACGATGGCATCTTCCAGCCCCAGGAGCGACTTCGTCACGTCGTGCCTGTTCAACGCCGCAAAGATATCCATCCCGCTCTCTTTTGCCCGCGCGGCCGTCAGATTGTCCACTACCCCTCCGGCATACTCCGTGGGACCGTCGGTCCCGTCCGAATCCTGCCCGATGATCACCACATCCCCGATGGAATCGATCCAGAGAGCGGCTCCGAGGGCGAATTCCTGGTTCGGTCCTCCCTTCCCCGCTTCAGCGCTGATCTTTACCGTGGTCTCTCCTCCTCCAATGATCACGCAGGGGGGGTTCAGGGGCCTCCCGCTCATGATGATCTCCTTCGCTATGGCTGCAAAGGTGCCGCCGAGTTCCCGACTTTCGCCTTCGAGCATGGTGGAAAGGATCATGGTCTCGAAGCCCAGCTCTTTTGCCCTCTCCGCAGCACCTTCGCAGGCAGCGGTCCCGGGTACGATGATGAAGTTGTCCATATGGTGGTCGGAGAGGTCCTTCGGCGTCTCCTGTTTAAGGCCGCCTTCTTTCAGATACCTGGCGACCGAGGCAGGAACCTTGTTCCAGAGCTCATACTTGGTGAGCGTCCTGCGGGCGTCGTCGAAGGTCGACGTATCGGGGACCGTGGGGCAGGTGATATAATCCAGCGGGTCGCCGATGACATCCGAAACGGTCAGATTGATGAGATGAGCACCGCGGTGGACGGCCTTGGCGAGCCGGCCGCCCTTGATCCGGCTCAGGTGCTTCCGGACGTTGTTGATCTCGATGATATTGGCCCCGCATGTCAGGAGCAGTCTGTTGACCAGCTTCTTCTCATCCAGGGTGACCCCTTCCACCGGATAGGGCATGAGCGCCGAGCTGCCTCCGGTGACGCAGGCAAAAACGATGTCTCCCGGCAGAGTCTTCTCTGCCAGGGCCAGAGCTTCCTTGGCCGCGCTGAACCCGGCTTCGTCCGGGATGGGGTGGTTCGAGAAATAGAGCCTTGACCGGGTCAGGGTCCCTTCCTGTCCGTACTTGCAGATGATCACGCCGTCGTCGATCCTGTCACCCAGGATATCTTCAAGCGCCTTCGCGATGGGATACGTCGCCTTCCCGGTCCCCAGAAGATAGATCTTCCCCCGGTTCTTCAGATCGATCGGGATCTCGCCGACGTGAAGGATGTCACCCTCGAGGCGGACCAGTTTCCTCGTGGCCTTGTACGGGTCAGCCTTGGCCAGTCCATGGTCCACGATGTCGAATGCGACACGGCGGAGCTTTGCGTTGCCGTGTGAAAGCAGGGCATCGAGATTCTTGATATAACTCATGGGAAGGTCTCCTTCCGTTTCCCCCGTCCATCAGGGGTGCGGCTGCCTGAAGCAGGCCGCATATCCCCTGAGTCCGGATGAAGGTAAGTCAGTTCTGTTCCTCGCTCTTGAATGAATATATATCGATTCCCCCGTACTTATAACGCACAGCGGAAATCTGCCCCGGCATAGCGGGCCTGTGACCCGAGCTCTTCTTCGATGAGCAGGAGCCGGTTGTACTTTGCGGTCCTTTCGCTGCGGACGCCTGCGCCGGTCTTGATCTGGCCCGCGTTGATGCCCACGACGAAGTCCGCGATGATCGGGTCCTCGGTCTCGCCCGAGCGCTCGGAAACCATGATGCCGAAGCCCTGACGGTAGGCGAGCTCTGCTGCGTCGAGGGCTTCCGAGAGCGTGCCGATCTGGTTGAACTTCCACAGCAGGGCGTTGGCTGCGCCCTTTCTCTGCCGGATGCGGTCGGGGTTGGTGCAGTAGAAGTCGTCGCCGATGATCTGGATGCCGAGCTCTTTCGTCGCACGGGTAAAGCCTTTGATATCGTCTTCCGCGAACGGGTCTTCGATGGAGATGATCGGATAGTCCTTGCAGAGCTTCTTATAGTAATCGAAGAGCTCGTCCGTGGTGTAGTCCACGCCTTCGAGGGTATACTTCTTGGTCTTTACATTGTAAAAGTGGGTGGCAGCGCAGTCGAAGCCGTAGCCTATCTTCTTCGCGTACCCGGAGCGGTCGACTGCCTCCACCAGGCATTCCATGGCCTCGCGGACCTTCTTGATAGGAGTCGCAAATCCGCCTTCATCGCCCACGTTGGCCGCTATCTTGCCGTACTTCTTGATCACGATCTTGCGGAGCTCGTTGTTGACCGCGTTGCCGATCATCATCGACTGGGAGAAGGTCTCGGCGCCGAAGGGGAATATACAGAACTCCTGAAAGTCAAGGTCGTTGGAGGTGAGCTTGCCGCCGTTGAGCAGGTTGAGGAGCGGAACGGGCAGCACATGGGCGTTCATATTGACGTACCGGTAGAGGGGCAGCCCGACCGAGCTGGAGGCGGCACGGGCAACGGCCACCGAAACGCCGACGATGGCGTTCGCACCGAGCTTCTTCTTGTCCTTGGTTCCGTCCAGGTCGCGCAGCTTCTCGTCGATTTTGCGCTGGTCGGTTACGTCCATGCCGACGATGGCGGGGCCGAGGATCTCGTTGATGTTCTTGACTGCCTTGCGGACGCCCATGCCGTCGTACCGCTTCTCCTTGTCGCGGATCTCCTTCGCCTCATGGGCACCGGTCGAGCGTCCGGCAGGGACATCGGCCCTTCCAAGGATCTCGTTGTTCACGAGCACATCTACCTGAACCGTCGGGTTCCAGCGGCAGTCGAGGATCTCCCTGGCGAAAACTTCGGTAATCTTGAATTTTTTCATCGTAATGTCGCTCCTTTCAAATCCCTTATTTTATTAGTGAGCCGATACCTGGTCGAGAACAGACAGAGCCCGCTGTGGCTGGGGAAAAAACAGCACCTTGGGCTTGTGGACCTTGACCATGTTCGCAGCTTTTTCCAGAGCTTCCTGGGGAGAGTTCGCGGTATCCAGGAACATCTTGTGCAGCACCGCTTCTCCTACGCTCGGCGTCGAGACGACGATGCGGACGCCTTTGCGGAGGATCTTGCCCAGCAGGAGTGCATGGTCCATCTGAATGCGGTAGTCGGCATTCAGGCGGCCGATGACCTCTTCTATATCCTTGGCGCCCTCGTAGGGGATCAGCATGTCGTCCGTTCCGAGTCCGTCACGGCAAGAGCAGTAGAGGACGAGGATGCCTCCCGGAGACATGACCGGCGCCAATGCGATCAGGGGCTTGACGGACTGGTAGAAGTTTATGTTCAGGGGTCTGCCCGGCGTGGTTACGATGATGTCGGGCCGCTCTTTGAGCGTAATCTGGCAGAAGGATCTCATGAACTCGACTGCTGCCGCGTGAGCCTCGTCAATGCCGCCGGTGAAGATGCCGATCGTCTGGCCAGCCTGGTTCAGGGCCAGGTTGACGGTAAAATGGATTTTCAGCAGTCCCGCAGCCTCGACCATGTCGAGATGGATAGGGTTTTTCACGAGTTGTCCCGGACGGGCTTCCGGCGACATGAGCATCTCGGGCCGATGGTTGATCTCGATGGTTCTTTCGCTTGCGATACCCGGAAGGACCGATTTTCTTCCCCCCGAGAACCCGGCAAACTCGTGCGGCTCCACTTTCCCCACCGATATCCTCATGTCCGCCTCATACACGGCTTTTGACACTTCGACGGGCGTGCCGAATGAGGTTTTCCCGATATTGACAAGCAGCTCCGCGTCATAGGGATTGTGGTTTATGACACTGATACCCTTGAGATTATTCTCTCCCACGATGTCCCGGATCTCGTCCTGCGTGGCGGGCCGGTGGACACCCGTGGCGATGATCACGGTGACGTTCTCCCGCCGGATGCCTGCGTCGGCCAGTTCGGCCAGGATCATGGGCATGACTTTTGCGGTGGGAACACCCCGGGTGGAGTCCGAAACGATGACTGCGACCTTCTTCGCGCCTCGCGACAGATCGCGCAAGCGAGGCGTCCCCAGGGGAGACCGGAAGGCGGAGAGGAAAGCATCAGGCCAGGAAACGGCGGGCGGTTCCTCAATGCCGATCAGTCCGAGGCAGCGTTGTTTCTCGACGGATATTTCAACGTTCTCGATTCTGTCCCGGTAAACGGCCGTGTTGCCCTGCTCTTGGATGGAATACATGGCTGTGTCCTAGTCTTCGAGCTTCGCTTCTTCAGGGGTGATGGGCGGCAGGCCTTTGATGTCCCGGACGATGTGCATGAGGCCGTAGACCGTCATCAGGAAAAAGCTCACCGGGACCGCCGCATAGGGCAGGGCGGTGGAGATGCCCAGCGCCGGGGTGATCTGCTCCCACGTGCTCTGAACCAGGATGACTCCGGCCACCGTCACGATACCTGCGGTTATGGTCGCGAGATAGATCATGACCCGCTGGAGGATTTTTTGCACCGCCTTGGGCATCATCTCGCGGAAGATAGTTATGCCCAGATGACCGTTCCTCTTGTGCAGGATGCTCGCGCTGAGCAGCGCGTACCAGACGATGGAAAAGCGCAGGAATTCCTCCGACCAGGTAAGCGCGTTGTTGAATGCATATCGTCTGACTACGTGCATCCAGGCAACCACGAGCATGACCGCACAGATGACCATGGTCGCATTGAGCGTTGCCTTTTCGATTACATCGCAGAAACTTTGAAGTCTCGGTTTTTCCATGTCGGATTCTCCTTTGATCCCCACGGGTTCTCTCTCATTACCTGCTACCTTAAGTGCTGCTGTGCATTTGAGGAGATCGGGCCCGCCTTTGCGGGCCCGATCTCTCTTTGTTTTGTACTACTAGAAACCCGCGTTTACGTCCTTGTTCATGGCGGTGATGGCAGCGAGCCAGCCGTCAACGAATTTCGGGGAGACAGCCGCCTTGATCTTCGCCACGACGGCACCCTGTGACTTTGCCCTTAACTGCTGCTTGCCGACAGGAGACACGTCGTTGACCTTCATGCCCTTTGCGGTCAGCTTGGCAACGATCGCATCCTCACGGGCCTTGTTTACATACCGGCTGTAGTTCTGTGCCAGGACGGCTCCTTCCTTGATGATGACCTGCTGCTCCTTGGTGAGCTTGTTGAACCACTTGATGTTTGCCACCAGCGGCATGGGATCGTAGATGTGCCCGGTGAGCGAGGTAAACTTCTGCACCTCGTACATCTTTACTTCCCAGATGTTTGCCAGCGGGTTTTCCTG
Source organism: Syntrophaceae bacterium UBA6087 (assembly GCA_002448235.1). GTDB lineage: Bacteria > Desulfobacterota > Desulfomonilia > UBA1062 > UBA1062 > Phosphitivorax. The sequence goes on along the minus strand of DIXF01000008.1, from coordinate 115,077 downwards.
TCCGTCGACGATCTTCTGCTGCATGGTCAGGTAGAGCTCGGTCCAGGGGACCGGGGTCGGGTTTGCGCCGAGAACCTTGAAGTTCTCCATGTGCATGGGTGCTTCCATGGTCCGGATCTTGATACCCTTCAGGTCGTCAGGGCCGTTGACGGGACGGACGTTGTTCGTTACATGGCGGAACCCGTTCTCCAGATATGCCAGGCCTTTGAGGCCGATCTTCTCGCTGGAATTGAGCAGCGACTGGCCTATTGGTCCGTCGAGAACGCCCCAGGCGATCTCATAGGAGTCGAACGCAAAGGGGATGTCCAGGACCATGAAGTTCCTGTTGAATGTCGTGAGCGGGCCGGCTGAGGCGGTTGCCATCTCAAGAGATCCGCTTTTGACCTGTTCGACCGATTCCCGCTCACCGCCGAGCTGTGAGTTGTAATACAGCCCCACCTGTATGGCACCCTTGGTTTTCGTCTCGACATACTTCTTGAAGGCCTGCATGCCGATGGACTGCGGATGGGTCGGGGAGTTGCAGAGCGAGACCCGGGCCTTGATGGGACCTGCGAAGGCCATTCCCGAGACGAGGAAGGTGCACGCGGTGATCAAGACAGCCATGGTGAGCCAACGATTCTTCTTCATACTCTTACCTCCAGAATGTTTTTTTCCGTGTTTATATTGCCGTATCGTATCCGGAAGGTGCTTTCCCTTCCGATCCAGCCGGTTAATAGCCGAACATCCTCGGCAGCCACAGGGTGAGGGGCGGCCAGTACGTCAGCAGGATCAGCACGCCCATGCTGGCCACCAGCATGGGCCAGCCCCCCTTGAACGTGTCTTCCACCGAGACCCCCGCCATGGGGCTCGTGACGAAAAGCGTGATCCCGAATGGCGGTGTGGCCAGACCGATGACCAGGTTGACGCAGATAATGACGCCGATCTGCAGCGGGTCCACTCCAAGGGCCCAGGCGATGGGCGCAAGGATAGGGCCCAGCACGATGACCGACGCGTAGTCGTCCATGAACATGCCGTTGATCAGCAGGCCGATGTTGAGGAGGAGGAGGAAGGCCCAGAGGGGGACGCTCGAAAGCGGGCCGCTGATGGCCTCGACGATCTGCTCGTTGGCGATTGCCCATGCGGTCACTGTTGCGGCCCCCGCAAGGAGGATGACCAGCCCCGAGGTAACGGCCGTCTCCATAAAAATTGCGGGGAGGTCACGCCACTTGACTTCCCTGGTCACGAACATGGTCAGGCCGAAGGCGTACGCCGCTGCTGCGGCCGAGGCCTCGGTCACCGTGAAGATGCCGCCGAAGATGCCGCCCAGGATGATCACGGGCAGGAACAAAGCGGGCAGCGCGGCCTTGAACTGCTTCCATTTTTCAGGCCAATGAGCCCGCTCATGCCTTGGCAGGTTGTCTTTTTTGGCGATGAAGTAGATCACCAGCATCTGGGAGACCGCGATGAGGATGGCCGGGATGATGGATGCCAGGAAGATCCCGGCGATGGAAGTCCGTCCCACCGAGATGCAGTAGAGTATCATGAGCACACTGGGAGGCATGATGGGGCCGAGCAATGAGGCGCTCGCCATGACGCCCGAGGCGAAACCGGGCTTATAACCTTCCTTCTTCATCATGGGGATGAGGAAGGAACCGAGCGAGGCGGTTGCCGCCACCGCCAGGCCGACGATGGCGCCCATGAACAGGCACGTGCCCACCGTGACCAGGGCCAGCGCCCCGCGGACATGGCCGACGAAAGCATTGACGAAGTCGGTCAGCGATTTCAGGATATTCCCCTTCACCATGAGCTGCCCCGTGAGGATGAAGAAGGGAACCGCGAGCAGGGCGAACCCGTTCATACCTTGAAACATCCTCTGGGGGATCAGTGTTATGGGGTAGTCTCCCACCATGAGGTAGACGAAGGAGCTCAAGATCAGGTTGAACGCTATAGGGAACCCGCTGATCAGAAGGATGATGAAGCAGACTATCAATGCTATCAAAGCAATAGACATGGGCTGTTCCTCCTTAAGATGCCGTTTCTCTAAATATCCGGATAATTTTCCTCTTGTATGGGACGTATATTCTTATGCATGCCTGCAACGCGCTGGAAGGAGCCGGTGGATAGCGGTACGCCGATTCCCGGGCAGAATTCGCTCCGAAGGACCAGTGGAACTAGGTACCTTTCCGCCATTGTCATGGGCGATGCCTTTCTTTCAGTGACGGATTGCCCATCATCATGGAGATCTCACCGGCGGCATCGAGGACCGCCTTGACAGTCCTGTCCCGTATGTTTTCCTGAAAGCGGAAGAGCGGTCCGCTGATGGCAAGACTCGCTTTGATGTTCCCGCTCTTCCCCATCACCGGCGCTACAACGGAAAAGGACCCTGCCTCACGCTCTTCGAGGCTGACGGCATACCCGTTCCTGCGGATTTTCTCGAGTTCGGCCTCTAATTCCGCCGGATCCGTGACGGTGTTGGGGGTGTACCGTTCCAGGGGTTTCTTGTAGAGGAGCTTGCGGGTTTTTTCCGGGAGATGGGCAAGCAGAACTTTGCCCGATGCGCCGCAATGAAGAGGGAGAACCTTCCCCAGATCCGTGACCTTTGCAACGCCGAAGCGGCTTTTTATCGCTTCGACGCAGATCCTGTTGCCCTCGCCGGGAACATACAGGGAGACTTCCTCCCCGCACTCGTCCCGCAACTTCTCCATGATCGGCCGTGCCAGTTCGGCGATGCTCATCTCCCGCGACAGGATCCCTTTCCACTGGTGGAATTTTATCCCTCCCAGCCGATACTTGCCGCTGTCGTGGTCACGGTCCATGCACAATTTTTTTTCCAGGGTGGCCAGGATGCGCGATACGGTGCTCTGATTGAAGCCGGTCATTACGCTGATCTCCGAAACGGTGAGAGCGGGCGTATCGATCGTGAAGCAGGACAGGATATCAATTGCCTTCTCAATAGACTTAATATTCTGCAATTTCCCACCTCCGCATGCTTATTATGCATGAGTTATGCACAATGTGATCATAGAATTAATGAAAAGGAACTTCCTGTCAAGCGGTTTTTTCTCGGGGGGATGAATTCCTGCTCGTAGCGAAAATTGTTCCCACGCGGCCAAAGACAGGCCTGTCCTTATTCTCTAGGAGATGGGATGAGGGCTGTGGAAAGCAGGGAACAATTTTTGATTTGCCTAAGAGAACCGAGTTTCATTAATGTTCGGCATCAAGGAAACTCTATTTGAGGAGAAGCGTGATGAAAATAGCCGTGCTGTTTGGTGGGCCCAGTCCCGAGCGGGATGTCTCCATTGCGAGCGGCGCTCAGGTAATCAGATCTTTGCGTGCAGACGGGCATGAGGTAGTTGCCGTCGACATATCCGTTGGCGTGCTGGGGCCCGAGGGAGAAGACCGGATTTTTCGTGCTGCCCTTTCGGGCACACCTCCGGCGTATGAGAAGGGGAAATCGATTATCTCTGTCCTGTCGAGCGTCATTTCCACATTGGAAGATGTAGATCTCTATTTTCTGGCTCTTCACGGCGTCCCCGGCGAGGATGGAAGCATACAGGCATTCCTGGACCTTGCCGGCTTGAGGTACACCGGGGGCGGGATGAAGGGGAGCGCTGTTGCAATGGACAAGGATCTCAGCAAGCGGCTGTTCAGGTTTGCGGATATTCCCACCCCGGACTGGTGCCTTGTGTCGACGCCGTCGTTTGTGCCGGACGGTCAGCTTGCATATCCTGCCGTTGTGAAACCCAATAACCAGGGCTCAACCATCGGTCTGACCGTGGTGAAAGAGCCCGGCCTCCTGAAAGCCGCCATAGAAGAAGCCTTCAAGTACGATGTCGAGGTTATCGTCGAACAATACGTCGAGGGAAGGGAGTTCACCGTCGGCATCCTTGACGACATGCCATTGTCGGTCGGCGAGATCATTCCACAGCTCGGCAAGGTCTTCAATTATGAGAGCAAGTACCAGAAGGGAGGCGCTATAGAGATATTCCCCGCCGGGCTGGAAGAGAACCAGACCGGGCAATTGAAGGATCTGGCCCTCAAAGCGCACAAGGCGCTGAAAATAAGAAGCTACAGCCGGGTCGATTTCATGATGGATGCGGACGGCCGCTTCTGGTGTCTGGAAGTGAATACCCTCCCGGGAATGACTGCAACGAGTCTCTTGCCCCAATCCGCTCAAGCCGTCGGGATCGATTTTATTTCCCTATGCCGGAAAATATGTGAAACGGCAAAAGGTAGGTAGGGTATCCCGGAACCGAATTATAAACCTATTGTCACAGGGACGAGATGGAAAACCTGAATAAGAGCACGGGCATTTTTGCTATGGTAGCCACAGCATTCCTCTGGAGCATTGCAGGTTTGTTCATAAAAGTCATAGACTGGAATCCCATTGCAATTGCAGGCATGCGGAGTCTCATTGCATCGGTCGTTATTTTCCTGTATCTGAAGCATCCTGACATCCACTTTTCATTTCCGCAGATTGCTGCAGCCGTAGCCAATGCCATGACCATGCTTCTCTTTGTCTGCGCCAACAAAACGACAACTGCCGCCAACGCCATCCTGCTTCAATATTGCGCGCCGGTGCTGACCGTATTCATCGGTGCCATTCTCCTCAAAGAGAAACCGCATGGGGAAAACTTAGTAGCGCTGCCTCTCGTAGTGGCAGGTATGGTCATCATGTTCTTTGACAGACTCGGCGGCGGGAGATTGCTTGGTAATGTCCTTGGACTCATGTCTGCTGTAACGTTCAGCTTCTACTTTGTATTCATGCGGATGCAAAAGGATGGCTCGCCGCTTGAATCCAATCTGCTGTCCCATTGGCTGACAGCCGGAATCTGCATCATCATATCATTGTTTCTTCCTCTCCCGCATATAACAACTCAATCACTCGGCGCGATCGCTGTTTTGGGAGTTGTGCAGATCGGTATCTCGTCGATTTTATTTTCCATCGCGATCAAGCGTATCTCTGCAATTCAAGCGAACCTGATAGCGGTCGTCGAACCGGTATTCAATCCTGTATGGGTGTTCTTTATCCTAGGGGAAGCCCCGGGCGTACACACGCTTATCGGCGGTGGAATTATCGTTTCAGCAGTGACAACTGCTTCTATTATTACCGCCCGCAGGAGTCCATAATATGGAAGCCATGGGATGTGACAGTTGCCCCACGCTGAATAAGCCAATTGGCTAGCTGAACCGGATTGTGAAAAGCGCTAATCCACGAAATCGATCGTGAGCTCGTACGCTCCCTGGGCGAGGTTGGCCCTGACCGGGTATCTGCCCTTTTCGAATACCTTCATCATGGACTTGTTCGACGCGAGCACATCGGCTACGAACCCGTGGAGCCCGCGCTCCTTTGCGAGGCGCACGAGCATGTCGTAGAGGTAGGTCGCAATGCCTAAGCCCTGGTACTTTTCCTCGACAACGAACGCCACGTCGCCGTAGGGGCGCTTCTTGTCCTTGACGAACCTGGCCTCGGCGATGATGTGCTCCTGCTCGGGCGGCCCCACGAGTCCGACGATGGAGAGCGCCGTGTTGTAATCGACATTCACGTACTGCTGCATCTTGGCGTGGGACATGACCTTGATGGGGCTGAAGTACCGGTAGTAGACCATTTTGTCCGAAAACCGGTAGAAGAGGTGCCGCATCTCTTCCTCGTCCGATGGCTTGATCGCCCGGAACCTGACCTCGACGCCGCCCTTGAAGGTATGCCTGGTGGCGATCGCCGAGGGGTAGAGGTGTGCGGATTCCGGCAGGAATATCTGGTCCTGGTAGAGGATCTTGTGCTCCTTGGCCTGTTCGAAGAGTTCTTTCCGGTCTTGGGGATGGGCGATGTCGATCAGGAACTGGGCCCGCTCCCGGACGGTCCTGCCGCGCATGTTGGCCACGCCGTACTCGGTGATGACCATGTCCACGGACTCCCGCAGGTTGAACTGGTTGGGGAGGTCCTCCACGGACAGCCTGATATTCGGCTCGCCTTTGCGGTTCCTGCTGGGCAGGGCAAAGATGGTGGCCCCGCCGTGCGAAAGCTCGGCGCCGTTGACGAAATCGAGGGCTTCGCCCGGGCTTGCAGCCACGTTGCCTTTGCCGATGTGCATGGCGATCCTGCCCGTGAGGTCGACCTTTCTCGCGGGTATCACGGCGATGAAGTTCGGGTTCCGGCCGATCAGGACCGGGTTGAAAACCGTGTCTATCCCCTGGAAATCAACGAGCGGGTTGCGGTCGAGCCAGCACATGAGCTCTTTGGAGCCGAACGCATACGAGGTGAGCGACTTTCCGCGGGAAACCTCTTTTTTCCGGTTCGTCACGGCTCCGCTCTTTACCAGGTCCATGAGGGGGTCGGTGAAAAACGGCGTATGGATGCCGAGGTTCTTCTTCTGGGTAAGGTGGCGGGCCAGGGCCTCATAGACAGGTCCGAGGGAGAAGCAGATGCAGCTGCCTTCTTCGATCACGGATGCAACGTTTGCGGCCACCTGGTCGATCACTTCGTCAACGGGCCAGCGAGGGAAATAGATGGGCGTGTCCCCGGAGCGCACGAGCATGTCGAACTCGGAGACCGGCACGAAGGTGTCGCCATAGGTGCGGGGAACAGAGTCGCTGATCTCGCCGATAACGATGGACGCCTGCTCCATGGCGTGGCGGGCGACATCCACCGACATCCCGAGGCTGCAGTAGCCGGACTCGTTCGGCGGGGTGACCTGGATAAACGCCGCATCGATCGGCAGCATGCGGGATTCGATCAGGGCAGGGACCCGGGAAAACCGGCTCGGGATCAGGTCTACGTATCCCTGGGTAATGGCATCGCTCGCCACCCACCCGGAGAAGAAGGTCTTGAGCCTGAACTTCTGGGTCTGGAGCTCTTTCATGGTGATCACGTCTCCCAGGCTCACGAGCTGAATGAGCTCGAGGTCCTGGAGATTCGGGGCATCCGATGCCATGAGGTGCTTCATCAGGGTCCTCGGCTCGGAGACGCCGGTGCTGACGAAAATCTTCATACCCGGTTCTATCTTGCTTAGGGCTTCCTGCGGGGTTACGATTCTCTCTTCCCAGTTCATGGCGGACATTGCTCCTGGCACGATGTGCAGTCTGATAGCGGTGTATGGAATAAATCCGTCCCATAATACCTCATCTTCATAGGTATTATGTTGTCAGGAGATGTTTTTCAAGCACGAAATACGGCGCTGTTACGTATAGCTTTCCTTACGAGAGCCCGGAATTCGGCCAGAGCCGGTCATCGTACCGGATTTTATTTGGCACAATAATGATCAATCATATTTTATTTGGCTCATTTTTGAACAATCAGACCTTTCCGGCAAAAACCATTGTACCAATGATAACAAAGGATTAATGGTTATTTTAATTGGCACCCTCCTTGCTTTTAAATCCTCAAAAATGACAGGAGAAGGATTTGATTACGGTCCACTTTACCGGGTTCCGGAGAGAGCTATTGATATTGTGGAGCATTTATGCATAAGACGCTAACATCAATTCCCGATTCTGCACCCGGGTTCGTTTGCAGAACCATTAATATAAATGGAGGAGAAATGAAGATCAAAGATTCCATCACCGCTTCAGAGAGAACCTATACCGTTGAGAAAGAAAAAGAGATGCAGATATCGAAGTACTACGGCGAAGATACCTTCAGCGCAAAGGTGATGCAGCAGAAGCTGCCCAAGGACGTGTACAAGCGCGTGCTCGAGATCATCCAGGAGCGCCGCAAGATGGATACCGACACAGCCAACTCGGTAGCGCATGCAATGAAAGAATGGGCGATCGACAAAGGCGCCACGCATTACTGCCACTGGTTCCAGCCCATGACCGGGGCCACCGCCGAGAAGCACGACTCCTTCATAGAATTCACCGACTCCGGCGAGATCATCGAAAGGTTCTCCGGAAAGCAGCTCATCCAGGGCGAGCCCGATGCATCGAGCTTCCCGAGCGGGGGCCTGCGCTCCACGTTCGAAGCACGCGGCTACACCGCATGGGACCCGACCAGCCCGGCCTTCATCATCAAAAACGGCCTCGGCACCACGCTGTGCATCCCGACCATATTCATCTCCTACACCGGCGAGGCCCTCGACAAGAAGACCCCGCTTTTGCGCTCCATCAGCGCCATCAACACGTGCGCGGTCAACCTGATGCGCCTGCTCGGCAATAACGATTCCAAAAGCGTCTATGCCACGCTCGGACCGGAGCAGGAATACTTCCTGATCGACCAGGACTATTACTACAAGAGGCAGGACCTCGTGCTGGGCGGCCGCACCCTGCTCGGCGCTCCTCCGGCCAAGGGCCAGCAGCTCGAAGACCAGTACTTCGGCTCCATCAAGGAAAGGATCCTCTCGTTCATGCACGATGTCGAGGAAGAGCTCTACAAGCTCGGCATCCCGGCAAAGACCAGGCACAACGAGGTCGCTCCCAGCCAGTTCGAGATTGCCCCCATCTTCGAGGAGGCGAATATCGCTGCGGACCACAATCAGCTCGTCATGGAGACCATGAAGCGCGTCGCAGCGACCCACAAGCTCAAGCTGCTCCTCCACGAGAAGCCATTCGCGGGGATCAACGGCTCGGGCAAGCACGTGAACTGGTCGCTGTCCGACGACCTGGGCAACAATCTGCTCAATCCCGGCAAGACGCCGCAGGACAATATCCAGTTCCTCGTGTTCCTCATGGCAACAATCAAGGCCGTCTATACCCATGCCGACCTGCTCAGGGCATCCGTCGCCTCGGCCGGCAACGATCACAGGCTCGGGGCGAACGAAGCTCCGCCCGCCATTATCTCCGTGTTCCTGGGCGAGCAGCTCACCCAGATCCTGGACAACATCGAGAAGGGCAAGATCACCAAGGCCACCGACGAGGCGATCATCGACCTCGGGATCTCCAAGCTCCCGGTCCTGAGCAAGGACAGCACGGACCGGAACAGGACGTCGCCCTTCGCATTCACCGGCAACAAGTTCGAGTTCCGGGCAGTCGGCTCTTCGCAGTCCATCTCTCTGCCGGCGACCGTGCTCAACACCATCGTGGCCGAAAGCATCGACATCCTCGCCGAAAAGATCCGGGCAAAGGCAAAAGGCGGAAAGGTCACCCAGGCAGCTCTGGAAGTGGTGAAGGAAGAAGTGAAGGCCAACAAGGCCATCCTCTTCATGGGCGACAACTATACCAGGGAATGGGAAGACGAGGCAGCGAAGAGAGGCCTGCCGAACAAGAAGACGAGCTGCGAGGCCCTGAAAGACCTCAGGTCGGACAAGGCGGTCAAGCTCTTCAAAAAGTACGCCGTGCTTTCCCCGGTCGAGCTGAAGTCGCGCTATCACGTCCGCCTCGAGAAGCTCATCAAGGAGATCGACATCGAGGCCACGACCCTGTGCACCATGGTCCAGAACCAGGTCATCCCGGCGGCGGTCGCCTACCAGCGGAACCTCGCAGAGGCGATCGAATCCGTAATGGACGCCATAGGCGACGGCAAGACGCTCAAGCCGCAGAAAGACCTGCTGAAGCTCATATGCGGATTTATCAGCGACTCACAGGTCCTGGTCAACGAGCTCAAAGCCAAGATCGCCAAGGCCAATTCGATCGGCTCAGAAGAGAAGAAGGCTACCTATTTCTGCGACGAGGTAAGACCAACCATGGTCGAGATCAGGGACAAGGTCGACACCCTCGAGCTCTATGTAGACAGCGAGCTCTGGCCCATGCCCAAGTATTGGGAGATGCTTTTCATCAGCTAGAGAGCAAAAGCGGACAAAACAAAAAGGCAGGGTGATAAGCCCTGCCTTTTTTTATTTCCATCCGGCGGCCCCACAAGGAGGCTTTATCAAAAAATGGTATAAATTCTCCTCAAAAGGAGGTACATACTGAACCCATGGTATACGGCGCAGGCCTGAGCGGGGAGAGAGCGGATATCGGCCTGATGTCTTTTGGGCTTTATGTCGGATAGCAAGGGGGATGCATGGAAACATTGACGCAATATTTCAGGCCGGACCTTATCTGGTTTATCATCGGCGTAGTGCTCTGTCTCATCGAGTTTTCCGCACCCGGGCTGGTCTTCATTTTTTTCGGGATCGGGGCCTTTGTCGTGTCGGTCATCAGCATGCTCTTCACGATATCACTGACTGCGCAGCTCCTTATCTTTCTCGTCACTTCCTTTGCCTGCCTGGCCTTTTTGAGAAAGCGTTTCGAAGCGATCTTCAAAGGCGGCGTCAAAGACGAGGCCGAGAACCTGGAAAATTTCAGAGGCGAAAAGGTTGTCGTGAAGGAACGTATTGCTCCGGGCTTCCCCGGGAAAGTCGAGCTGTTCGGAACCCTCTGGAGCGCAGAATCCGCATGGCCGCTTCAACCCGGCGACATCGCCGAAGTGTCCGAACGAAAACACCTTGTGCTTACCGTCAGGCCCATCGCAATCAAATCGAACGACAGGAGAGAAGAATCATGACAATCGGAACGATTATCGCTTTAATACTCGTAATCTTTGCCGGCATAGTTATCTTGAAAACCGCCATCGTGGTGCCGCAGACCGCTGCCTACGTGGTTGAAACGCTCGGCAAGTACAACAGAACCCTGACAGCGGGCTTCCACATACTCGTGCCGTTTCTGGAAAGGGTGGCATACAAGCACACGCTCAAAGAGCAGGCAATCGATGTTCCCGAGCAGACGTGCATCACCAAGGACAACATCTCCGTGGACGTCGACGGGCTGATATATCTCAAAGTGGTGGACCCGTATAAAGCATCCTACGGCATCAGCGATTACCTCTTCGCCTCTGTCCAGCTCGCCCAGACAACCATGCGCAGCGAGATGGGCAAAATGGAGCTGGATAAGACGTTTGAGGAGCGGGACAAGATAAACGCCGAGATCGTCCAGAACATCGACAAGGCGTCCGACCCCTGGGGCGTGAAGCTCACCCGTTATGAAATCCGCAACATCAACCCGCCGGAATCGATCAAGAACGCCATGGAAGCGCAAATGAAGGCCGAGCGGGAAAAAAGGGCGGTGATAGCGACCTCCGAAGGCGACAAGCAGGCAAAGATCAACGTCGCCGAGGGCAATAAACAGCAGGCCATCTTGAACTCCGAGGGCGAGAAGATCAAACGCATCAACGAAGCCGAAGGCAAGGCCGCCGAGATTCTCAAGGTCGCCGAGGCGACTGCCTCCGGTATCGCGAAGATCGCGGAAGCGATAAACCTGCAGGGCGGGATGAACGCGGTCAACTTAAGGGTTGCAGAGCAGTATCTCACCGAGTTCGGCAAGCTCGCCAAGACGAACAACACCATGATCCTGCCCACCGACCTGTCCAACGTGGCCGGGATCATAGCCACGGCAATGTCCGTCATGAAGGAAAGCGGCGGCAAGGCTGAAGGCAAGTAAATTTATTATAAAAAAGGGGAGGGGGGAGCACCCCCTCATCCTCTTTTCGAACGAACCATGATGACTGTCGGAATCCCTGCGGGATTCACCTCACCCGTCTGAAAATCATTGAAACCAAACTTCTGATATAATTTCCTTGCGGGAAGACCCGCTTTTACCGATCCATCAAAAGTGGTTACCGTTATTGATCTGCTGTGATCCAAGTATTGAAGAGCTTTTTTCAGTAATGCTTTCCCAATTCCCTGCCCGTGGCTCTCTTGTGCTACTGCAAACCAGAGAATCTCATTTGCCTCTCGTGAGATAATAATGCCACCTTGTAATATTTGCCCATTTCCCCCATCGGCTTTCCTTATGCAGAACGCATCTCCACCGGAAATTGCCTGTTTTAACCCCTCTTTGAACTTGGGATCTTCAACCATTGGACCAAATAATGGCTCTACTTCTTTTGCCAACTGAATCCATTGATAGAAATCATCCAATGTCGATGCTTCAGGTTTTAACATGAATATGTTCCTCTTAAATCCAAACGGGCTGATCAGCGGCGCGGCTTTGCCGAGTCGGCCTGAATGCGCTTTTTAGGCAAATTAATCACTCGATCCGCGAAGCAGGTATAGTACAAGTCCGGGAACAAATAGACCCCTTGAATTTGTCATAACATTAGAGACCAGCTGGGATTTTTGAGCGCATCATTTCCTTCCGGTCCAACATAGGCCCATCCACTATAAAAGTTCCATCGCCTACTGCGTGAACAGTTCGCTTCTCCTCTCGTGAATTATCAAAGTACGCGGCAATGCCTTCGAGGACAACGATATTGTGCTTCTTGACGATGTCGATAACTCTGCACTCGATATTCGCCAAGCATTCTTTTATCAAGGGCGCGTTGACATGCTTTCCCTTCACGGGGGTCAACACGAACTTTTCAAATTTGTCTGTATCAGCGCCGGAGCATGTTCCCACTCCAACGACCTTATCAAGCATGTCGACAGTGGGAATTGCAATAACACACTCCTTCGTTTTACGAAGAGCAGCAAAGGAATAGTTCCAGGACCCAGTGGTCATGGCAAATATCGGCGTAAAGTCCACCACCATTGTCCACGAGATCGTCATTATGTTGTTCTTCTTTCCGTCATATGTCGTAACAAGAACAACCGGACCAGATTCGATCAACGTAAACAGTTTACTGATCTGCATTTTTCTCATGTGAGCACAGGCTCCTATCCTATCCTTGTTTGCCTAAAACGACAAAGATCAGCTGCCCGGCCCTTGTGCCGGGTCAGATGGATTGATTTGGGCTTTTCTACTTAAGGTTTTCAATATCAGCGAGATCCTGGAGACGACCAGATGCCTGTTTATTCTTTTTAAGATTTTCAAGATCAATAAAATCAACTTGTGTTCCATCAATTTCGATTTGAACACGGGATGCATAACAAGCTTTGAAATCGACACCTGAGAGAGTATTTATAAGATCGATACGACTTGGGGGATATCCCAATTGGATAGTTTGATCAGGAACTAAAAAATCTTCTTCTCTCAATCCAAGAGAACCAAACCCGAACTGTTCCAATGATTTAATGACCTTCTCAGCATTATCTTTGGTCATTTCAATCCAGATATCAATATCTCTGGTATATCGAGGATAACCATGAAAAGCTACTGCATAGCCTCCTACGACTAAATAACGAACACGGTTATCGTTTAACGACCGAATAAACTCTTTGAAGTCTCGGTTCAGCACCGTACCTCCATCGATGATACTCCTCTCGAATTTGTTCAAGGGCATCAAGCCGACTGGAGTGTGGCTGCGAATTCCAATAAGCGAAATCGCTCGGCTGATTCTTTGTGTCTACCTTGGTAACAACTCTTTTAATTTCAGTTCTTTTCATATGGAAACAGTATACTATGCAGCAAGCAATCTTACAACCATCACACTATCGATGGAAGCTCAACGTAAGGGTCACCGGCGGCTGAAAGCCGTCGATGGATTGGCTGGATTGGCTTGTTGTGCGGCTCTTGGCACATGCTATTGTGTTTACAGCAATTATTAAATCCACTCTAGGTTTGTATCCGTTAACGAACCGCCTGCATTTCCAGTATTTAAAGTATCTCTTGGTTCTATTAACATGACAGTGCATTCAGTTGCACAAATGGGTTTATGCTCAACACCTTTTGGAACAACAATGAGTTCACCTTCTTTAAGATCAAATGCCCGGTCTCGAAATGCAAGTTTCATTTCCCCTTCAACCATAAAGAACAGTTCATCAGTCTCAGGATGGCTATGCCATATGAATTCCCTTTTTGCCTTTACCAACTTCAGTTGATAGTTATTGAGTTCTGCAATCAACTTATACTGATGGAGTTCTTTGATTAAGCCTGCTTTCTCTTGAAGATTAACAACCCTAATCTCCATTAATCATCCTCCAATCATGACATTCTATTACGCACAACGGAAGGGTCAGCCGCGCGCGTAGCGCCTTGGCTGGAACCTATGGTTGGATCTTTACTTGATGTAATATCCAGAAACTCTCCACACTCCATCTTTCTCCATCTTCGGAGTAACTGTCTCGATGCCTGTTTTTTTATTCTCAAATGAGGTATTAAATTCGATTACAACATACTCCCCATCGGATGCTCCTGGTAGAGACGTTTTGTATGAGGCGCTCACAACTTTCCTTGATATCAATTTGCCAAGAGGCCTACGTACGCCCTGAGCTGCTTGTTCCCACTGGTCCTGTTTAATATTTTGTTTGAAGTACTCTGATGCTTCATTCCAGCTCTCAATATATTTTCCTTCATCAGCAAGGATAAGCCATTTCTCAGCTGATGCTATTGCTGCCTGTTCTTTTTCTGGATCACTAGCAGTGGCAGTAGTCATACCAAGGACGACCGCGATAATCACAAAACACAAAATTCTTTTGTACATTTTCTTGCCTCCTTTTTAGATTCAACGACAGAGATCAGCTGCCCGGCGCTTGCGCCGGGTCAGCTGGATTGATTTGGGCATTTTCATCTAATTGTTGCGAATAATTCCAATTTGATATTCTATCCTCGAAATAATCTCTCAGTAAACTATATCTAAAAGCCAGTTTCGAATTTTTTGTGGATTTACACCTTTCAGATTCACTTATCACAAATTTATAGGCTTTATTTACCAAGGTAGCATTAATACTTGAAATGTCATTTCTAAAACCTTCTCCAAGATAATCAAGAAATACATAGCCATCATCATCTATTGCTGTTAAATTTGCACATACTTCTGCAAAACGTTTATTCATTGTTGAGAACACATTATCTTCTTCTCGAAGCCGCTGGAGTTGAATATAGTTTACTATTTCATCGCCTAAAATAATTCTTGGGTACTGAGCAATTTTACTTTCAAGTGCATATGCCCGAGCTAAAGCTGGTCCATAGATCTCACCTTCCCAGAATTCAACCCCTACACCAATATCCATACCTCCTCGTATTGCATAACCTTCTGAAAGCATTGCAATGAACGATAATGCAGCTGAATTCAGTGCTGAGTATACTCCAATCATAGGGACCTTGTTTATATCATCACGCAACGATAAGAATAATGTAACAAAATCAGAGAACATATGTGATTTGATCTCATTGCTTTTAGACTTATCAAAGAGGCACTTTTGTTCCTCTGTTAGTCTGCTGACGTCTATATGCTGTTTCTCAGCCCCTTTGAAATAAAGATAAAAGGCATCTCGAAAACCATTGACTGTGCCCACAGTCTTCTTGAGTAAACTTTCAAATTCAGCAACTTGCTTTGGATTAGATTTATCTGGAAGGCAACGAATTTGGCGTAATTGTTCCTGTTGCCCTAATATATCAACAAAAAGTACCAAATAGTTGCCTGCAAAATTTCTATCATTATTCATATCAATCTCTTATGCCCAACAATTACTATGCTGAACGATTCCGTGTTTTATAATATATACCTCTTCTTACGGAATGATTCCGTATAACCGAATATTGACCGAAGAAACGGCAAAACCGAATATATGATGTCTGGTCGAGGTGAAAGCAGACTCCGTCCGTTGAGGGTGAGCGTATCCATTCCTCTGGTATCATTCTTAAGCATCATGTGATTTGATAAATGTCTGGTGTCAATACATGGTGTGAACCAATTATCAAAAGGAATCATAGCATTATCTTATGATGAATTCCATTTGAATATTACAGACGTATTGAATACACCAATGAAGGTCTCGGGGAACGGGACCGGCGGGGTAGGCCGTCCGCTACAGGAAATAATGGCTATGAAACACGCTGAAACAGTCACACAGCTTGCGTGAAAGCATCATTCACCAGGATCGATCCGGACAAAAAGCTGTTTCGCTTAATCGTCCGGTGCCTCGTCGTGAACTTCGTACAGGAACCCGAAGCCTACCTGCGGTGGTATGAACCGGTAGATGTGGGTCATGAACTGATCGATGCTGGCTATCATGGTCTGCGGGACATAGACCATGTCGTACGGCCTGAGGCGGTAATCGTCATAATCGAGCTCGCCCTTGAGCGCATCTTTCAGGTTCACCTTCCGGGCTACCGGCTTGTTGTCCGGGCCCCTGCTCACGATGATGACGTCAGAGATCCTGGCATCGGGTTTGAAACCCCCTGCCATGAGAACAGCCTGCAGGGCGTTCATCCTCCCCGCCAGGTTCATTACCTGGGGGAGATACACCTCGCCGCCTACGTAGACCTGCTGGTCGGTAAAGTTCCTCACGATCACGCTGATCATGGCCTGGTTCAGCAGGAGGCCATACTTCTGGGTGAGGACTTCATCGAGCTGCGCAGGCGTGAGCCCCGCCGCACGGACTTCGTCGACCATCTGGAGGGTTATCCTGCCGTCCGGCCTGACGGTGACCGTTTCGTTGAGCTCTGGGTTGTAATAAAATTTGATTTCGAGCAGATCATACGGATGGATAATGTAATCGTCCGTCACGACAGGCGCGAGCTGCGGCGGCATCATACTCAATACCGGCTTTGGAGTACTCGCGCATCCGGCGGTGAATACGAGCGCCGCAAGAACGAGCAGGCAGATCAGATGTCCCGAACGGGCCTTAAGCGTAAACGCCATATTTAACCTCTCTCTGACACATCCCTTATTCAAAAAAACATTCTCAGGCACATTCGATCATGTGCATATTCCTGGTAAATATAATGGGAACCCCGGGGTAAAATCTCAATAAGAAAGGCTTAAAAATCGGATGCAGAAACAGACATTGCCGGCCCTGTAGGAGGCCGGCAACGCGCTTGATCGTGAGAGGAGATTATAATTTTATGCTGTTTCAGGCCTGGGGCTTCATATACTGCATGGTGCCGTCCTGGATCACGGCAACCCGGGCCTCCCCGGGGTAATCCTGCTCCAGGATCTTGAGCGTTTCTTTCCAGGTCTTGACCACGACCGCGTCGTCGTTGTGGCAGATAAGGTCAAGGCTGGTCCGGTCCGGATGCGGGTTCAGCACGACGAGCTTTTTCATCAGCAGCGGGACAAAGCCCGGCCCCTTGTGCGTATAGTGCCTTCCGCCGTA
The DNA here is from genome assembly GCA_002448235.1 of Syntrophaceae bacterium UBA6087. Classification (GTDB taxonomy): domain Bacteria; phylum Desulfobacterota; class Desulfomonilia; order UBA1062; family UBA1062; genus Phosphitivorax. The sequence goes on along the minus strand of DIXF01000008.1, from coordinate 98,212 downwards.
GTCGGTGCCCCACGAGCGCATGACATAGTGGGGGACCTGTCCTTCCGGCGCGTCCGAGATGAGCACCGCAGTGGCCTGGCCGCCCGGCTTCATGGCCACAAGCGCGAGCAGCATCGCGATGGCCGACTCGTTGGCCTTGCCATAGGCATTGCTCACCACGATGTCATACCCGGAGGAGAACGGGATGCCGTAGTGCTCCTTGCCTTCCGAAGCCCCTGCGGCATGGGTCGCCCGGAAGGGGCCGGCATAGAGGTTCGCGATCTCGCCTTTACGGTTGATGAGGCAGTCCACCTTGAAGTTGAGCCCGGCCAGGTCGCCTGCCGCATCGCATTCGGAGCGCATGATGTTGTTGTCGAAATTCCCGAGCCCGGTCCGGCCCGGGTCGCGGTACAGCTGGTTATGAAACTGGTTGATGGTCTCGATCCCGGCGACGCCCGGCAGGATGAGCTTTGCGCCGCCGCCGAAACCTACGTGCACATGGGCGGTGATGCACCCGATGCCGATCTTCAGGTCGCAGGACATGAACTCGCGATTGAACCACAGCTCGACACCGGTGGGCGTTCTGCCCACGCGCACGGTGTTCTGGAACGGGTCGTGGTTGTATACCGCATAGTTCTCGACGATCTCGTCGCCGAGCTTTTTCCGCGCGCTGATCATGTCGTACGCGCCGTGCGAGCCCAGGGCCCAGAGGAAGCGGATCTGGTCTTTCTTCATGCCCGCCTTGTGCAGCTGCTCAAGGATATGCGGCACGACTGCCTTTACGGGTGTGGGCCTGGTCATGTCGTCGAAGACGATCACGGCCTGCTTCCTGCCTGCAGCAAGCTCGGAAAGCTGCGGGCCCTCGACGGGATGGGCCACTTTCTCGCGTATCTCTTCTTCGGAAAGGCCCGGCTTCTCGAAACCGGGGGAGGTCAAGTTGTCGACCTCCCACCTGTCAGGGAAGGTAAGAGACCGCTCGACGTTGTCGTACCAAAGCCTCGACGGGATAGAAACACTCTTCATGCCACCCTCCATCAGACTAATAACAATTGTTGTATCATCATATTACAAGCTGATTCTCATTGAAAGGAATATCTTCATGGGTTAGCATTCGATTTGCGAGCAAACGTTCAACAAACAAGTGGACGGGAAATGCCGCATGAGGTAGTTTAATGACGCATGGCGCCGATGTGCAGGTTGTTCGTGCAGCGGTCTGTTTTCTCATTCAACGTACAAGAAGGGGGTGAAGGGCATGGGGGATATCACATACGGGCTTGAAGGTAAAATCGCGGTGGTGACAGGAGGGAGCAGGGGCATCGGCCTTGAGATCGCTCACGAGCTGGTCAGGCAGAAGGCCCGCGTCGTCATCTGCGGAAGGAAGCAGGAGAACCTCGATGCGGCGGCGGCCGAGCTCGGCAGCGAAAACGTCATGACCTTCCAGGCGCACATCGCCAAGGAAGGCGAGGTGGAAGAACTGTTCAGGAGGATCATGGAAGCTTATCCCGGCATCGATATCCTCATCAACAACGTGGGCATGAACCTGATGACCCCGGCGATCCCGGACACGGACTTCACCATGTGGCAGAAGATCATCGAGACGAACCTCAACGGCACCTACCTGTGTTCAAGGGCTGCCTCCCGGGTGATGCGCGCGCAGGGACGCGGCGCTATCGTAAACGTATCGTCCATCGCGGGCAGGAAGGCATCGCCTGCCATGGGCATCTACGGAATCGCAAAGGCGGGCGTGGAGATGCTCACCAGGGTCATGGCAAGCGAGCTTGCCCAGTCAGGCGTCCGGGTCAACGCCGTGGCGCCCGGCATGGTGCGCACCGACTTCAGCAAGCCTTTCTGGTCAAACCCGGACTTGTGCAGCCACATCGTAAAAACCATCCCCCTGGGGAGGATCGCCGAGCCCATGGACGTGGTGCACCCGGTGCTCTTTCTCGCGTCCGAGGCCTCTGCCTTTATCACGGGCCAGACCATTCTCGTGGACGGCGGCGCAACAGCGGTTTAAGCAGGTGAACAACCGATTGAAAGGCTAATGGGACATGAGAACAGCAGGAATCGACATCGGCTCCATCAGTGCGAAAGCGGCCATCATCGAAGACGGTGAAATCCTCGGCACGCGCGTGGGATTCACCGGATACAACGCGGCAAACGCGGGCAAAAAGATATTCGAAGAGCTCCTGGCAGAGCTCGGCATGGAGTTTTCCTCCATAGACAGGATCGTCTCGACCGGCTACGGCAGGAACAGCGTCGATTTCGCCCACAAGACCATGACCGAGATCATCTGCCACGGCGCAGGCGCGTACTTCCAGAACCCCGAAACGAGGACCGTGATAGACGTTGGCGGCCAGGACAGCAAGGCCCTCATCCTCGATGAAGCAGGCAGGGTAAGGGACTTTGTCATGAACGACAAGTGCGCCGCGGGCACGGGACGGTTTCTCGAGGTCATGGCGCGCGCCCTGGAGGTCGACCTCGACGACTTCGGCGGGCTGTCGCTCCACGCCGAAAAACCTTCGAAGATCAGCAGCATCTGCACGGTGTTTGCCGAATCCGAGGTCATCTCGCTCATCTCCAAGGGCGAGTCGAGAGAAAACATCATTTCGGGCATCCACGAGTCGGTGGCGTCGCGCGTCTATGCCATGGCCCAGCGCCTCGCGATCAAGCCGCCCTTCATGATGACCGGAGGCGTGGCCAAGAACGTCGGCCTGGTGAGGATACTCGAAAAGCGCTTCAATGCGCCGATCCAGGTTACGCCGCTCGCCCAGGTCAACGGCGCCATCGGCGCAGCCGTGATGGCGGTGAATGTCTGAATGAGGTCTCCATCCGGATAGTTTTATTTTGACGGAGTACCGCCGGCAGGCAGATGCAGGCATTACCTGCCCGGGCACAAAAAAAGGGGAGCGTCATGCACGCTCCCCTTTTTGCATACTTGTTTATGTCAGCTACTCAGGCGGATACATGGCCTCGATGTGGCTTGCATATTTCTGGTTGATGATGCGCCGTTTAAGCTTCATCGTGGGTGTCATCTCTCCTGTCTCCTGGCTCCATACGGTATCGAGGAGGGTGAACTTTCTGATCTGCTCGACCCGCGCATACTCTTTCATGTTCTCCTCGAGTTCCTTCTCGAAGAGCTCTGCGACCTTGTCGTTCGAGATAAGCTCTTTGGGGCTGCTGTAGGTGATGCCCTGAGCCGCTGCCCACTTCTCGAGGTTTTCGAAAGAGGGAACGATCAGTGCCGAGAGATACTTCCGGTTGTCGCCGATGACCGCCACCTGCTCGATGTAGGGGGACGCCACAAGGCTGTTCTCGATGTTCTGCGGGGAGATGTTCTTGCCGCCGGAGGTCACGATGAGGTCTTTGATCCTGCCGGTGATCTTGAGATATCCGTCATCGTCAACCTCGCCGATATCGCCGGTGCGGAAGAACCCGTCATCGGTGAACACTTCCTTGGTGGCCGCCTCATTCTTGTAATATCCCTTCATGACCTGGGGGCCCTTGATGAGAATCTCTCCGCCTTCACCGACCTTGATTATGGTGTCCTTTACCGGTGCTCCGACCGTGCCGGGCTTGATCTTCTTCGGCCTGTTCGCGTTGGTGATGGGGGTCGTCTCGGTAAGCCCGAAGCCTTCGAGGACCTTGATGTCCATACCCAGGAAAAACTCCGCATCCGAGACGGAAAGAGGCCCGCCGCCGGAAAGGGCGCCTTTCAGCTTGTCCATGCCCAGCGCTACCTTGAGCTTGGAGAAGATGATCTTGTCTGCAATGTTGTACTTGAATGCATAGAATCCGGTGCGCGGCTTGTCGTTGCAGATGTAGGGGAGATTCTGCTTCGCGATGCCCATGGCCCAGTTGAAGAGTGCCTTCTTGACCGGCGGCGCGCCTGCAACTTTGGCAAGGATGCCGTTATGGACCTTTTCATAGATTCTGGGTACGCTCACGAGGAATGTCGGGCGGATTTCCTGGAAGTTTTCCAGCAGCTTCGAGACATCCTCTGCAAACGCCACCTTGTGTCCGAGGTGTATGGGTGCATAATAACCGACCGTGCGCTCCAGGGAGTGGGCCAGCGGCAGGAATGAAAGGAAGACATGGTCGCCGGTCAGGAAGTCCGGATCGACGGCGTTGGCCTGGTTGACGTTGGAAACGAAGTTCTTGTGCGTCAGCATGACGCCTTTTGGGTTGCCGGTCGTGCCGGACGTGTAGATGATCGTTGCCACGTCTTCGATATTGATGGGCTTCAGCCTCTCATCGAACTCGTTCTTCTTGGGATACTTGCTTCCTTCCTTCATGGCGTCGCTCAGCTGAACAACCCCGGGAGCCTTTTTCTCCAGCTCGTCGAAGACGATTATCTCTTTGAGGTTCGGGAGCTCTGCCTTGACGGAAACGATCTTATCGTTATGACCCTTGGTACCGGTGAAACACATGATCGCATCTGAGTTATCGATAATGTACCGGCATTCCGGCGCCGAGTTTGTTGCATAGATCGGTACGTTGACCGCTCCGATGGACAGAATGGCCAGGTCGGCCACCCACCATTCGTACCTGTTCGGCGAGAACAGGGCGATCTTATCTCCGGGCTTTACTCCCTTGGAGAGGAGAAAGTTGCCCAGGTTCCGGATCTTTTCGTTCATCTGGTTCCACGAAAGGTCTTCCCATACGCCGTCTTTGTTCTTGAAGGAGACGAGTGCCTTGTCGCCGTACTGCTGAGCACGGTTCTGGAAGATCGCTCCCATAGACGTTTCCTTGAATTTCCCCATGAGTACCTCCTAAAGAAATGGATTAGATCAAGATTTTCTATTTATTATAAAAGAATGATATCAATTTATCAAGGCTTTTATCTATGACGTTATTAAGTAATTATCTATAAATACCTCGCAGGCAAGGGTTCGGGCACGGTGAGGCCTGCATCGGGGCATTTTATCAGGGGTCCGGAATAAAAAAAGGAGGGCGGAAACCGCCCTCCGTATAGCCATGACGAGTAAACGGGAAGCTTACTCGTTTTTAAGACTGGTCTTCCGGATACATCTTGTCGATGATGTCCTTGTACTTCTGGTTGACGACCCTGCGCTTGAGCTTCAGGGTAGGGGTGAGCTCGTCGGTTTCCTGCGACCATTCCTTTTCGAGGAGGGTGAACTTCCTGATCTGCTCGACTCGCGCATAGTCCTTCATGAAGTTCTCGATCTCTTTGGCATAGAGCTCGTTAACTTTCGGATCCTTGATCAGCTCCTGGCGGGAGCTGCAGTTCACGCCGTTGTCCTTTGCCCATTTCTCGAGATCGCCGAAGGCCGGTACGATCAGGGCGGAGAGGTATTTCCGGTTGTCGCCGATGACCGCGACCTGCTCGATAAAGGTAGAGGTCTTCAGCGCGTTCTCGATGTTCTGCGGGGAGATGTTCTTGCCGCCGGAGGTGATGATGAGGTCCTTGATCCTGCCGGTGATCTTCACGTATCCGTCCGCATCGATCTCCGCGATGTCGCCGGTGCGGAAGAACCCGTCCTCGGTGAACACCTCCTTGGTGGCCGCTTCGTTCTTGTAGTAGCCCATCATGACCTGGGGGCCCTTGATGAGGAGCTCGCCGCCGTCGCCGATCTTTACGATCGTGTCCTTGACGGCTACGCCCACGGTGCCCGGCTTGATCTTGCTTCTCTTGTTCGTGTTGGTGACCGGCGTCGTCTCGGTCAGGCCGAAGCCTTCGATGACCGTAACGCCAAGCCCGAGGAAGAACTCCGCATCGGAAACAGAGAGAGGTCCGCCGCCGGAGAAGCCGAACTCGAGCTTGTCCATTCCGAGCGCAGCTTTGAGCTTCGAGAAGATGAGCTTGTCGGCCAGCCGGTATTTGAACCCGAAGAAGCCTGTGGGCTTTTTGTTGTTGCAGATATAGGGCAGGCTGTCCCTGCCGACTCCCATGGCCCAGTTGAAGAGGGCCTTCTTTACGGGAGGCGCTGTCGAAACCTTGGCGAGCAGCCCTGTGTGGATCTTTTCGAAAAGCCTGGGAACGCTCACGATGCACACGGGGTGAACTTCCTGGAAATTTTCGACGATCTTCGAGAAGTCCTCTGCGAAATAGACCTTCATGCCGTGCAGCACCGGCGTGTAGTAGCCGCAGGTGCGTTCGAAGGAATGCGCGAGCGGCAGGAAGGAGAGGAACGTCAGCTCTTCGGATCGGGCGAACAACTCGGGGTCGACGTTGTAGATCTGCTGGACGTTCGAGAAGAAGTTGTTGTGCGAGAGCATGACGCCCTTGGGGTTCCCGGTCGTGCCGGAGGTATAGATGATGGTCGCCATGTCGGTCTTCTTGATGTCGCGGATCCTCTTGTCGAATTCATCGGCCTTGGGAGCGCTTACGCCTTCCTTATAGGCCGCACTGAGCTCCAGCACGCCGTCGATAGGCTTCGCCAGGGGATCGTAGCTGATGATCTCGCGCAGGTTGGGAAGCTTTGACTTGACGGAAACGATCTTGTCCGTGTGCTCCTTCGTCGCAGTAAAACACATGACCGCATCCGAGTTGTCGATTACGTACCGGGACTCCTCCGCAGAGTTCGTTGCATAGATCGGGACGTTGACCGCACCGATGGAGAGAATCGCCAGATCCGAAACCCACCACTCATACCGGTTGGGTGAGAAAAGGCATACCTTATCGCCCGGCTTTACGCCTCTATTGATAAGGAAGTACCCGAGGTTCCTGACCATCTCGTTGATCTGCTGCCAGGAGATGTCTGTGTAGACGCCTTCTTTTTTGTACGCACAGATGGCCTTGCTACCGTACTGCTCAACCCGGTTCTGAAAAACCGCCGGTATCGATGTTTCTGCGAACTTTGGCATGGATGCCTCCTCCAATGATATATATTAGCATGATATTATTGATTGCGCTGTCGAATATAATACATTAATACATAGAAATTAATCAATTCCTTTTTTATAGATTTTTCTAACAAGAGCTTTACCTTGAGGCACATCGGCTTTTATTATATAAAGTCTCATGGCCTGATAATCCATGCTGCCTGATTACGAAAGGCGGTATGCCGCCATCAGGTTGAGGAGTAGACCATACAGTGAAGATCACACAAGACGAGGTTCTCCATGCAGCAAGGCTCGCCAGGCTCAAGCTCGGACTGGCTGAAGTGGAGAAGTTTCAGAATGAGCTGGATTCTATTCTTGAGTATATGGACATGCTCTCCAAGGTCGAAACCGGGGACATCGAGCCCATGAGCCGCTCGTTTCACGTCACGAATGTCTTCAGGGAAGACGAAGCCGTCAGGAGCCAGGACAGAGCTGAAGCGCTCCTGAACGCTCCCTGCCATAAAGACGGCGTAGTCGTGGTGCCGAAGGTCATCGAGTAATGGAAGACCGGATACTTCAAACCGCGCGATCGTACCGGAGATTCGACAGATCTCCCGTAGCGGAAATCGAAGCGCTCATCCGCACAATCCGCCAGGACAAAACCAACAGCTTCATCACCATTGACGAAGAAGGCGCTTTACGGGATGCGGCGGCGGCGGAGAAGATGCTCGCACACTCGGACGATCCCCTGGTCGGGGTGCCGATTGCCGTCAAGGACAATATCTGTACCCGCGGGCTCGCCACCACCTGCGCTTCGAAGATCCTCGCCGGCTTTGTCCCGACGTACGACGCAACGGCGGTGAAAAGGCTGAAAGAACGGGGTGCGGTCATCATCGGCAAGACCAACCTCGACGAATTCGCCATGGGCTCGACCACGGCGACCAGCAGTATAGGCCCCACGCTCAATCCCTGGGACCTTTCAAAAACGCCGGGCGGATCGAGCGGGGGCTCCGGCGCGGCCGTTGCCGCAGGGCTTTGCGCAGGCGCCCTCGGCTCGGATACCGGAGGCTCCATAAGGATGCCTGCAAGCTTCTGCGGCATCACCGGGCTCAAACCCACCTATGGGGCGGTATCGCGTTTCGGGCTCGTGGCGTTCGCGTCTTCGCTCGACCAGATAGGCCCCATGGCGGTCTCCGCCAGGGACACGGCCGTGCTCTTCGATGCCTTAAAGGGACATGACCCCCTCGATTCCACCAGCGCGCAAAGGGAATACCCGCAAATGGGCCTGGAAGCGCTTGACTTGAAAGGCGTCCGCATCGGCATCCCCGAAGAGTTCTTCAGCGAAGGGCTCGACCCCGATGTCGAGCGCTCGGTGTTCTTCGGGATTTCCACGCTGGAAAACCTGGGCGCCGAGATACAGCAGATAAAGCTGCCCCATGTCCGTTACGGAGTCGCGGTTTATTACATCATCGCCACGGCGGAGGCGAGCTCGAACCTCGCCCGGTATGACGGGGTCCGCTACGGGGCACGGGATACGGATGCAAAAGACCTTCTGGACATGTATCTGGAGACCCGCTCCAAAGGCTTCAACGACGAGGTCAAACGGCGGATCATGCTGGGCACCTACGTGCTTTCCGCCGGGTACTACGACGCATACTACAAAAAGGCCTCCCAGGTCAGGTCGCTCATTGCCCGCGATTTTGAGGAAGCCTTCGCGCAATGCGATCTCATCGCCGGCCCTACAACGCCGGTCACGGCCTTCGGCATCCACGACATGGTGGACGATCCTTTACGCATCTACCTGCTCGATATCTACACCATTCCTGCGAACCTCGCAGGCTTGCCGGCCATAAGCTTCCCCTGCGGGTTCGGCGCCGAGGGGCTGCCCGTCGGGATGCAGCTCATCGCCCCGCATTTCCGTGAAGACCTGCTCCTGGGAGCAGGCATCGCCTTCCAGGAGTGGACGAAATTCCACCGGGTGAAACCGTGAACGGATACGATATCACCATAGGGCTCGAGGTCCACGCACAGCTCCTGACCGAATCGAAGATCTTCTGCGGCTGCCGGGCAAGAACGGTGCAGGAGCCGAACACCAATACCTGCCCGGTATGCATGGGCATGCCCGGCACGCTCCCCGTGCTGAACCGCAAGGCGGTGGATTACGGCATCAGGCTCGGCCTCGCCACCGGATGCCGGATCGCAAAGAAAAGCATTTTCGCGCGGAAAAACTACTTTTATCCCGACCTGCCGAAAGGCTACCAGATCACCCAGCACCTGACCCCTCTGTGCGCCGGCGGAACGCTCGACATCGAGACGGCGTCCGGAGCGAAAAGCATCAGGATCATGAGGATCCACATGGAGGAGGATGCCGGGAAAACGATCCACGGCGACCGTGAGCCGTACAGCTATGTGGACTACAACCGCTCCGGAGTGCCGCTGCTCGAGATCGTGTCCATGCCGGATATCACGAGCTCCGAGGAAGCGGCCGTCTACTTGAGAGAGACCCGCAAGATCCTCATGTTTCTCGAAATATGCGACGGGAACATGGAAGAAGGCTCTTTCCGGTGCGATGCGAACATCTCGGTCAAGCCCGCCGGGTCGCGGGAGTACGGCATCCGCACAGAGATAAAGAACATGAACTCTTTTAAGAATGTTCAGAAGGCGCTGGACTTCGAGGTCCGGCGGCATATCGGCATTCTGCGGTCAGGGGGCTCGATCGTTCAGGAAACCCGGCTCTGGGATGCCGCAGCCGGTGCGACCATGTCCATGCGCTCGAAAGAGGAAAGCCACGATTACCGCTACTTTCCCGAGCCCGACCTCGTACCCGTAGAGGTCGGCGAGGACTGGATCGAGAAGATCAGGGAAGACCTTCCCGAGCTTCCCGCACATTTACGGCGGCGCTTCCAGTCCCAGTTCGGCCTTCCGGCCTACGATGCCGGGGTGCTCACCGGGTCAAAGGCCCTGGCGCGCTATTTTGAAGAGTGCGTCAAGCTCCTGGACGCGCCCAAGGAAATCAGCAACTGGATCATGACCGAGGTCCTGCACGTCATCAACGAGCAGGGGATAGACATCTCCTCCTTCCCCATAAGCCCGGAAAGGCTTACGGAGATGATCGGCCTCGTCAGGCAGGGCGTCATATCCGTCCATATCGCGAAAGAGGTCTTTTCCGAGATGACGTCCACAGGCAAATCCGCCTCCGAGATAGTGCACGAGAAGAACATTACGCAGATCAGCGATGAAGAACAGATCAGGGGCCTCGCGAAGACCATCGTCGAGGCGAATCCGGACGAGGCTGCAAAGTACAGGGCCGGTAAGACAGGACTTCTGGGGTTCTTTGTAGGCAAGCTCATGAGTGCAACCGAGGGAAAAGCAAACCCCAAGCTCGCCGGCAGGATTGTAAAGGAGACGCTTGAGCAATGAAGCGGTTGCACATCGCCGATACGGAAATGATATGCGCAGGAGACGTCACGGACATATACTTCGTCCGCACGGAACGCATCCTGAACGCGCGGCAATTAAACGAGCACGTCTGCATGGAGATCTTCCTGAAGTCGCTGCCGGATAAACGGTACCGCTGGGGGGTGTTCGCCGGGCTCGAAGAGGTATGCACCCTGCTGGAGGGAAGGCCGGTTACGGTCCATTCCCTGCCCGAAGGAACGGTCTTCTTCCCCCGTACGCCGGTCATGACCATCGAAGGGAAGTATCTCGATTTCGGCGAGATGGAGACAGCGATCCTGGGCTGTTTGTGCCAGGCTTCAGGCATCGCCACCCGGGCCTCACGCTTCAAGGCCGCTGCCGGGGACAAGCCGGTCATGAGCTTCGGCGCCAGGAGGATTCACCCGGCCATCGCACCCATGGTCGAGCGGGCCGCGTATATCGGGGGATGCGACGGGGTTTCCACGGTTGCCGGGGCGCGGCTCATCGGAGAGGCCCCGGTCGGCACCATCCCGCATGCCCTTGTACTCATCATGGGCGATACGTTGGACGCTACGCAGGCGTTCGATGAAGTCATCGAGAAGAACGTCCCCCGCATATCGCTCATCGACACGTTCCAGGACGAGAAATTCGAGGCGATCCACGTGGCCGGTCACATGAAAGAGCGGCTCTCGGGCATACGGCTCGACACGCCCACGTCCAGGAGGGGGGATTTCAAGAGCCTGCTCAACGAAGTGCGCTGGGAGCTGGACTTAAGGGGGCATACCCATGTCAGGCTGGTGGTATCGGGAGGGCTCGATGTGAAAGATGTCCTCGATCTTGCTGACGCCGCCGACGTATTCGGGGTCGGCACGCACTTGTCCGGGTCCGCCACCCTTGACTTCTCCATGGATATCGTAGAAATTGGGGGAAAGCCGATCGCAAAACGGGGCAAGGAATCCGGGAAGAAATCGGTCCTGCGCTGCCGGTCCTGCATGAAGGACTATGTGGTCCCGTACGGAACGGCCAGGACGTGCGAGTGCTCCGGGGACCTCGAGCCCCTACTTTCGAAGATAATCGATTCGGGAAGGATCGTTTCCGGCCTGCCTGACGCGCAGCAGATCCGCAAGCGATGCATGGACGAAGTTGCTCTCATGAGACGAAATACACCGGCAAAGGAATTCTTAAACCTATGATCAGTCCGTTCTCTATTGAAGGTACCACGTTACATATTCTTGACCAGAGGGAGCTGCCCGGGCAGAGCGTATGGATACCCTGCAACTCTGCAGGCGAAGTGGCCGACGCGATCAAGACCCTGGCCGTGCGCGGGGCCCCGGCCATCGGCATCGCTGCAGCCTTCGGGTGCGCCATGGCCGCCAGGTCGGGCAGGGAAGAGCTCCAGAAGGCCGCCGAGATCCTGATTCAGGCGCGTCCTACTGCGGTAAACCTTTCGTGGGCTGTCAGACGGTGCCTCGACGCCGTCAACGACTACCCCGACGACCAGATTCCCGAGGCCACCCTCCGTGAGGCCTATGATATCTGGGACGAAGAACGGCTCTCCAATGAATCGATGGCCAGGCTCGGGGCCGGGTTGTTCTCGGAGGGGAGGACGTATACGGTTCTCACCCACTGCAATGCGGGTTCGCTGGCGACCGGCGGAATCGGGACAGCGCTCGGAATCGTCAAGACGCTCCACGGCCAGGGCAAGCTCGAAAACGTCTACATGGACGAGACGAGGCCGCTTCTCCAGGGAGCCCGGATCACCGCATACGAGCTGAAACATGCGAATATCCCGTCCACGCTCGTGACGGACAGCATGGCCGGGTGGCTGATGAAGCTCGGCTGGATAGACGCAGTGATCGTGGGCGCCGACCGTATCGCAAAAAACTACGACACGGCGAACAAGATCGGCACCTATTCGCTCGCAGTCCTTGCCAAGGTGCACAATATTCCGTTCTATGTGGCCGCGCCGGCTTCCACGTTCGACCCGGACGCATCAACCGGCGAGGACATCGTTATCGAAGAGCGGTCTCCTTCGGAGGTGCTCTCTTTCCACGGGAAAGCGTGCGCACCTGCGGTCGAAGTCTTCAACCCGGCGTTTGACGTGACGGACCATCATCTGATCACGGCGATCATCACGGAAAAAGAGGTTATTTACCCCCCGAAGGAGTAACCATCTCCCGGACGTTCAGACGCCCAGCGATCTCTTCCCGTTTCCGTTTTTCGGGGTGGAGATGATCATGTGGTATTCGCCCTTGAACCATTCCCGTTTGAGCATTTTGTCCTGGGTGATGGAGATGTCTTTCCTGTCCAGAAGGGCGGCAAAATCCTTCTCATAGGTTACCCTGCCGAAATCGATGGTGGTGAAATATTTGAGCCGGGGCTTGATCACATCGAGCAGGAACGATCTGTCCTTGAACATGGTCTGGAAGAATACCACCTCTCCGTGGGATTTGAGCCAAGGCTTGATGAGGTCGAGCACGAGCTGCTGGTCGTGGAAAAGCATGAAGCTCATACTGAAGAGGATATAATCGAAATATCCGTCGTCAGGCGGCGTGTAAGCCTCCACCGGTGTGTGCCGGACTTCTACATGGTCTGCCAGATCCAGACGCCTGATGAGGCTCCGGCAATGTTTCAAGTAGTTCTTGTTAATGTCGATGCCCGTTATCTTCAGCCCTTTTGATCTGATGATGCGGTGATACTGCTGCATCATGATCCCGTTCCCGATGCCCACGTCGAGTATCCGGGAATTGGCGGGGAAGTACTCCAGGCAATTTTTATAGCATATGTCCGTTACGTCATCGATAATTAATTTATAGAGATAATTCCTCATTGAGCCCGTCCTATGCATTTTATAATAATGGTACGCATACATATAGGAAGGACAATCCGTTTTCAACATCATTCATCAATAAATCGCCTTGCATACAAAAGCCGGCATGTGATTTTATCCATTATATCATTTACTTATGAACGGGCGCGCCTCGAATTACAAAAAATGTAAGGCCCCGGAACAATATATTCATTCGCTCCCTCCGTTACAGGGAATCCGGCTTCTGCATGCTGTGCTCGAGACGGCGGATCACTGCCTCGGCAAAGATCCTGTGGCCTTTCTCATTGGGATAGCGGGTATCCTTCCCGACGAGGTCGGCATTGGCCGTCCCCGTATCAAGGAGATACCCGGCCCAGTAGGTATGGACAGGGACCATGGCGCACGAAAGGTCGACCGCAACCTCTCTGATCACGCGGTAAAAGATATTGACCGCGTCCATATCGTAGGGATCGTCAAAGGTATGCGAGGTGAGCAGGAAGATATCCGGGGCAAAAAGCTCCCGGGCACGCCTGACCATGCGCACGAGGTTTTCCTTGAACTCCGAGCGGTACACCGGGAAGAACGCATCGTCGACGCCGAAATGCACGAGAAGGATATCGGGGGCATACGGTTCGACGTCATCGGCGAAGGTCCATATGCCGTCAAAAGAGTTATCGCCATAGCGCGAGCGGTTGATGAGCCCTATGCCTCTCGGCGCGAGACAGCTTTCCAGGATGTCCGCATAACAGCGTTGAACCCCGTGCCCAGCAGCAATGCTCCCGCCGCGGATCAGGATCCTCTTTGCTGTCCGCCCATCCACTATTCCTATCCTTTCCGGAACAGTGCCTTGAGCGAAGAGAGCACGCCCGAAGGCAGCACCTTGAGCCCGAAGGATAGCCAGGATTTCGAAGGGGGTGTGTACCCGGGGTTCTCGCGCAAAGTGATAATGCCCTGCGGACAGGCGGCAACGCACTGACCGCAGCCGATGCAGTTGTCCACACGGTATGCGTGCTCTCTCCCTGTCATGGTGTGGGCGCGGGTATTGCAGACCCGGGCGCATTTTCCGCAGTTCGTGCAGAACTCTTCATCCATGACCGCAAGGTAATGGGGCTCGGCAAGGGAGACGCGGCCGTTGAAACGGTTGATGGATTCGATGTAGTGGCAGCAGCAGTCGCAGCAGGTGCAGATTGCATTGGAGCTCGACGGGTGGATGTTCGCTGTCATGAAAACGAGATTCATCTCCCAGCGTCTTTTCACGATGTCGCTCATTTCAGTCCTGGTCACGAGGCGTCCGACGCCCTGACTTGCTACCGATTCGGCCAGGGTTCCGAATACAAGGCATCCATCCTCGGGATGGGAACGGCTGCAGGACCGGCCTTCGAAGGCATGTGACTGGCGGCACTGGCACACGTTCAGGACAGCCAGATTCTCGTGGGCTTCGATCATTTTTTCCACCAGATCGGCATCCACCATTGTGCTCTTATGCTCGACCGCCTCCTGCAGGGGGATATTACGGATCATGGGCGAAGGAGTCGTGCTGTAGCGGCGGGTGTATCCTGTCGCGTACAGGGCGTTGATGAGCCTGCCGTACTCCCGGTGCCAGGGGGAATCCTCACCGGTCATGAGCAGGTATTCGAACATGCCCGGGATGAGCGGCAGTATGGCGTAGCGCTTCTTATCCGATCTGAAAATGACCCGCTTGTCTGCCATTGCTTCGAGGAGGGTTTCTACATGAGCCGCGGGCTCCTTTGCCCTCCGGGCGACCTTTTCGGCGGAGATCGGGATGTAATAGGAGAGATGTCGTGCAGTCCGGGCCTCTTCCGGGGTGAACAGGTGGGCGACAAGCCTGATCAGCTCGCTGCACATGGGCGGCCCGTACAGCCACACCGAGCTGAAAACCCTTGCCAGCTCCAGCTGATCGGGATGTACGTCTGTTTTTTCGGAAAACGTCTGCATGGTTTTTCTCTACCTCCTAAATCAAGAATGCCCCTGCGGTATGGGTCAGGAACAAGAGAAAGCAGGCGGCTATGCCGAGCGTCAGCAGGGTGACGGCAACGCCCACGGGCGCGTGTGTCCGCCAGCCGATGCGGATCCCGTGCTGTGCTGCTGACTCCACCACGATGATATTGGCGATGCTGCCGATGATGAGGAAATTGCCCGCGAGCGTGCTGCTCATGGCAAGGATCGGCCCGGCAAGAGGGTGATGGGCGATGGGCAGCAGGAGCATGGTGGCCGGGACATTCGACACCAGGTTGCTCAACACGGCCGTGATGCCAAAGAGCCATGCGGGATGAGAAGGATCGATCCCCTCCTGCAGGAGCCCGGCTACTACGTCGTCCGGCACGCCGGTCTGCGCCAATGCATGGTTTATTATGAAGAGCCCGCAGAAGAGTACGAGGAGCTGCCAGTCTACGAGCCCCAGCATGTTCCGCGAGTGCATCTTGCGGCTCATGAGCAGGATGCCGGCCGCGCCGAGCGCCATGATGTCCCTTGGAAGCGGGGTGGCGAGGAAGGCCACAAAGAGCACGCCGGTGATAAACAGGGCCTTTGCGGATTGCCAGGGATTCCACGAGGGAATCTCTTCGGAACAGCGGCCCCAGTCAGATTCCCTTACGTGCCATTTCCCCCTGTACCGGTAGGCGACAACGGCCCAGGTCACGAGGAGGCCGAGGAGCGACGGGATACCCGCGATCAGGAGATAGCCGGAAAAAGAGAGCTTGAGGCTCTGGCCGATGAGGATATTCTGGGGATTGCCGATGAGCGTTGCCGCAGAGCCCACGTTGGCCGCACAGGCTACGGCCAGGAGAAACGGGACCGGATCGAGGCCGCGGGACCTGCACGCATGGATAAGCACGGGCGGGATGGCAAGGCATACGATATCGTTCATGAACACGGCAGACAGAACCCCGGTGAGGAGTATGACGGCAAAGAGGAGCTTCTGCGGTGTCATGTCGATGGCCGTGACCGCCCCGGCGGCCCGGGTGTAGAACCCGCCGAGCCTGAGCTGGGCGGATATCACCATGAAGGCGAAGAGCAGCGTTATGGTGGACAGGTCGATCGAACGCGCCGCATCCTGAAGATTCATGGACCCGATGGCGATGAGAATGATGGAGCCGAGCAGGGCGATGCCGGTGCGGTCGAGCTGGAGGCGCGGCAGCCTGCCGAGCAGCATGCCGAGATATACAATGAGAAAGATCCCTACTATTACACCGGTCACAACGGGACATTACCGCTCTTTGCAATCCAGGGCAATGGGAATGATGCAGACCTGCATGAAAAAGTCCTGATCATGAACCTCTTTTTTTCGCGTTCAGGAATGCACCGGATCACTCCGCATAGATCATCTTCCGGGTCATGCCGCCGTCCACGATGAAATTCTGACCCGTGATGAATGATGCCTCCCCGGAGAGCAGGAAGGCGGCAAGCGCTGCGATATCCTCAGGCTTCCCCACACAGCCTGCAGGGTGCTGCTCATGATCCTCCCTGCTGAGCGGCTCGCCTTTGGTATCGATCCAGCCGGGGCTGATGCAGTTCACGCGGATGTCAGGCCCCAGGCTTACGCCTAAGGCGTGTGTCAGGGAGACGATGCCTCCCTTCGATGCGGTATAGGCAAAGGTGTTTTTTTCAGACTGGAGAAAGCGCGTGGAAGCGATATTGACGATAGCCCCTTTGCCTCCCCGGAACAGAGGGAAGGCATTCTTGGTTGTCAGTACGATCGAGGTGAGGTTGACCGCGAGGATGCGGTTCCATTCCCCCATATCGAGATATCCGATCGGGCTGCCGAACTGACCCGAGATCCCGGCATTGTTCACCAGTGCATCGACGGGGCCGAGATCTGCGTGGACCTTCCGGAAGCCTCTGTTGACGGAGTCTTCGGACCCTACATCCACCTCGATGAATTCCGTCCGGCCGAGAAAGGAGAGCTCGGCTGCGGTGCGCATCCCTTCGTCCCGGTCGAGGTCAAAGATGACCACGGCGTAGCCGTCCCGGAGAAGCCGCGCGGCAATGGCCTTTCCGATCCCTCTTGCGCCTCCGGTTACGATCGCCGTACCTTTTCCTTCGGTTGGCTGCATAATTTTCCAAGGCCTCCATCGGTAAGCATAATCGTAAATATCCCATCGTCAAGAAGCCTGCCCGGTAATCCGCTCCGGGCCCCCCTGCACCGAGCCCGGCGGCGATCGGAAATATTTTATGATCCCAGGGTGATATCCGTTCGGCGCCAATTATCCTTATGGAGGGGTTAAGGACATCCCTCATCGAGCATCACGGCGTTCGTTCGACCCCTCTTGATACTCCGAGCAGCGATGTCTATTGTATGTATAAATGTCGGCTCAGGAGCAGCAGAAGTACGTGAACAGACATCCAACGATTTTAATCGAAAAGACATTTACCTTTCCTGAACCGAGAAGGAGGACACAATGAATACACGATATTTTGCCCTCGTGCTGGGCATCTTCTATACGCTGGTCGGCGTGCTCGGGTTCTTCCCTCCGCTGATAACCGATACCCAGCCCGTTTCAGGGGCGCTGGCCGTGGATCTGTTCTCCGGCAGGCTCCTCGGGATATTCCCGGTGAACATCCTCCACAGCCTCGTTCACCTCGCTGTCGGGATATGGGGCATTGTAGCCTATAAGGGCTATGCCGCCTCAGTCGTGTTCTCGAAATCGATCGCGGTGCTGTTTGGGATCCTGACCATAATGGGACTCATCCCGGTCCTGAATACGACGTTCGGTCTCATCCCCCTCTTTGGAGCGGACATTCTCCTCCATGCGGGGACAGCGATCCTTGGCGCTTACTTCGGTTTCTATGCGGCACGGGTAGGGGTTGAAGTCAGAAGATAAACAAAGCGGCTCCCCCCACGATCTTCATCCCGCCACGGAATCCCTGAACGGTTTCCATCGAGCGGGATGAAGAGGGAAGGGGGGTATCATTCTAAAGATCGCCCGGAGGAAAAAGCGGATCCGGGTTATCCGGGGAAATGCTGGGAAACCTTTTCCCTCACTTCACTGAGCCATACTTTCCGCTGCTCCGGCGTACTGGTGGCGACAACCCCGAACATCCTGCGGGAGAATGTCTTTATCCCGCAGAGACCGAATATGCAGTTTTTCCACAATGTTTCCAGAGGATCTCCGAAGATCTTCGTTTCCCGCAGCGCAGGGGTGTTGGATGTATTGAAAACCAGGGCAGTATCCGCGCCGAGCAGCCCCTTCGGGACGCCTTCCCCGGAATCGCCTTCGAGGAATTCATACGCAACCCCCGGCCGTATGACCCGGTCTATCCACCCTTTGAGCATGGCCGGCGGCTGGCCCCACCAGTTGGGGTGCACGACGATGATGCCTTTTGCCCTGGCGATTTCCCGGCAATGGGTGTCGACGAGAGAAGGAATCTGCGCATCCCTGGTGATTTCCCCTCGCGGAAGGATTGGATCGAATCTTTCCTCGTACAGGTCGTGGAAATACACGTAGTGCCCTCTTTTCTGAAGCTCATCGACTGCCGCATGGGCAATCGCGTGATTGAAGCTGGACGGGTCGGGATGAGCCAGAATTACCGAGATAAACATCTCTGCCTTCCTTTCATATGAAAAGGATTATCATTCAAGCAGAAATGGGGAAAGAAGAATCTGATATATCTTATCCCGGGCAGCCTCATTTTTGTTTCCTTGCTTTCAGGGAAGGCACGGTTACTATCAATGATGAAACATGAAAGGAGGGCTTGGGCCATGGCTGACTGCACTACGATGAAGAAGGGTGAGATCTACACCTGCAAGGATTGCGGTTTTACGATCCAGGTGGTCGAGGAATGCGACAGCTCGGAGGCGTCCTCGTCTGCCTGTTCGGGGAGCACCTGCTCGTTTTCCTGCTGCGGAGAGGACCTGATAAAGAAGACCTCATAGGAACACGACCCGGTTATCGGCCCCGCAGAGAATCCGGACGCTCAGCTCATGAGTACCTTTTTCATGAGAAAGCCTTTGAGCATCCGTACGTAGCGGTCTTTTACCCTGCTGAATCCGGACCGGATCACCCGGCCTGTCCCGAAAACGCTGTGCGAAAGACTTTCCCCGGGGCTGTCGGTGTCGAAGCTTACCGCGTGGAGCTTTGAGGGGTGATGGCCCGGGTTGACCGCCACGGTAGGACCGATCGTCGTATGGTAACTGCCGGACAGGTAAGGGGCCTCATGGATATGACCGTGCATGCTGACACAGGGCGTGTTCTTTTGTATGAACCCTGCGATAGCGCGGGAGCCGATCGGTTTGCCGCTGTAGAGTGTGTCCAGCCCGGTTCCGTACGGCGGGCAATGAAAGATGCAGACGGCCTTTGCAGTTTTCGGCAGCGCAAGAGAAACAAGCTCTTCCTCCATGCTCGGCCTTTGCAGGGCATAGGCCCCGTCTAAGCTTGTCGCGATACCGTCCCCGGAGCTCACCAGGGGGTACCTGCTCTTGACGTAGCCCGTCTCTCTCATGTCTCTGCGCACGTAATCCTTTACCCAGAACGTGGAATCGGTCACGCATCCGTAGCCTGCGAACGTGATATCCTTAAACGTCTCCGTTCTCAGATGGAGGCACGCTGCCTGCTCCACCGATACCTTCAAGTGCTCTACCGCAGCGCTCCAGTCATGGTTGCCCGGGACATAGAAGATGCGGATATCCGGATAGCGGGCCGAGAAAGAGCTGACCGCGGGGCTTAAGAATGAATCGATAAACGAGATCTGCACACGGAGGGCTTCGGAGAAGTCTATCCCCCCGGTGATGAGCTTATATGGGCTCCTTAGCCACGTGGGGAGAAGATCTCCGCCGATAATGAGACAATCGGCATCTTCGGTCACGGCGTACCGGAACATCTCCTCATAGAGATGCCTCCTGCCATGGAGGTCGCATGTAAACACGATTCTCATAATGTCCTAAATAAAATTGCCTTCCCCATTTCCTTTGTTTGAGTTACCTATCATACACATACATGTTTGATAAGCGTCAAACCACACCTTAAGACAAATATTCATACACGCAAAAGGAAATGACGATATGGCGATAATACTTGTTATATTCCATTCCCAGGGAGGGAATAACAGAAAGATGGCTTTATCCGTGGCAGAGGGTATCAAGTCCATCGAAGGTTCAGACGCCAACCTCAAGGACGCATGCGACGCCGGTCTGAATGACCTCTTGGACTGCAGCGGTCTTGTCATAGGATCGCCCGAATATTTCGGCTATATGTCCGGGGCGGTCAAGGACTTCTTCGACCGCACCTATGAACAGGCCCGTGGCCGGGTATTCAGGAAACCCTATGCAGTCTTCGTCAATGCCGGAAACGACGGCACCGGGGCCTTGACGCATATCGAGAGGATCGCTATCGGATTCCAGTTCAAAAAGATTTATGAGCCCATCGTGGCAAAGGGAGAGATCGGAGAAGATGTCCGGGATGCCTGCAGGCTCATGGGCCAGACCATTGCCGCCGGCTGCGCTGCAGGCATCTACTGAATCGCTTGAAAGAGGCTTTGAAAAAAGGTGTGGAAAGCGGAGTACGAGAGAAAAAAAAGCACGGCTGAAGATCTCGCCGAGATCATCAACCCAGGCTCCTGCGTATATGCCGAGTCCGGCTGCGGCGAGCCCAGGCATCTCGTCAAGCACCTCATCCTGGAAAACAAGAAGCTCTGCGACGTCCAGGTATACACCTCGGTGCCGCTCCAGGCATATACGGATTTCGGAGGGGATTTCGGTTCCCGGTTCAGGATACAGTCGTTTTTCATCTCCCCCAGCATGAGCTGCGCCTTTGCCGAGGGAAACGCAGATCATCTTCCCCTGTCCACCATGGGCATGCACAAGCTGTTCTCCGAAGGCTACATAAAGATCAACACCGCCGTCATCCAGCTCAGCCCGCCGGACAGCAGGGGGCGCATGAGCCTGGGCGTCATGGTGGACATTACCCGGTCCATCATCGCTTCCGCCGATGTCGTGATCGCCCAGGTCAACCGGAACATGCCCATGACCAGGGGAGACAGCCTGGTCCTTTTGAAGGACGTGGACTACATCGTCGAATACGACGAACCGCTTGTTACCTACCGGATTGAAGAACCGGACGTGGAAACGAAAGCGGTCGGGCAGAACGTCGCGCGGCTCATCGAAGACGGATCGACCATCCAGATAGGTTTCGGGAGAATACCGGACGCCGCCATGACGTTCCTGAAGGACAAGAAGAATCTGTGCATCCATTCCGAGATCATTACCGACAATATCGCCGACCTCGCGCTGTCCGGTGCAATCAACTGCTGCGGAAGGCGGCCTGACGGGAATAAGATCAAGGCGAGCTTGTGCATCGGGACCGAAAGGATCTTCGATTACGTGAACGACAACCCCACGGTGGAATTGAAGGACATCTCGCACATCACCGACCCGTCCACGATCATGACCCTGGACAAGTTCATCGCGATCAACGGCGCCGTCGAGATAGACCTCACCGGGCAGTCGTGCGTGGGCATGGGAGAGCACATGGCATACTTCGGGGCGCTGGGCCACGCGGTGTTCAACCGGACCGCGATGTACACACCCGGCGGCAAGGGGATCATCGCCCTGCGCTCGACCTCGCGGGACGGGAAGCTCTCGCGCATCGTCCCGGAGTTTACGGACAGCAGGATCGGCATCGTCACGACCCAGGCCGACATCAATTATGTGGTCACCGAGTACGGGTGCGTCAACCTGTTCGGTAAATCCATCCGGGAGCGGGCCCTTGCGCTCATCACCCTTGCGCATCCCAAGTTCAGAGAGTGGCTGCTCGACGAGGCGAAACGCCTGAATTTCGTGTACCGGGATCAGATTCTCCCGCCCGAAGATTTCCCGTATCCCGCCTCATACGAGCATACGCACCCCTTCGGCGGTGATGAGCTGATCATCAGGCCTATCAGGGTGACGGACGAACGCTCGGTCCAGAACCTTTTCTACGCCCTGAGCAAGGACGACAGGTTCCAGCGTTTCCTCATGCACGTGAATACCCTTCACCATAAGCAGGCGCAGGATCTGGTAGCCGTCGACTATAAAAACTCGACCGCGCTCGTTGTGCAGAACGGCTTCGCCAAGCAGGAGCACATTGTCGCGGTGGCGCACATTGCCTACGAAGAAGACGTCGGGCATAAGAAGATATGCGAGTTCGCAGCCATGGTCGACCCTGCCTGGCAGAATAAAGGCATCGGCACCTACCTGCTCAGATCAATGATCGATCTGGGGAAATCCCTTGGATTCCAGCGGATGAGGGCCTATGTATGGGAGGACAACAGGCAGATGCTCAAATCGTTTGAGAAGATCGGCTGCAGCATGACGCAGGAGCTTGACTGCCACGTATACCGCATCAGCATGAATCTTTGAAGAACACAGAGAGATCCGTCCATGAAACACCGGGATATTCCCCGGAGCAATCTTTTCAGCCTGCCTGCCCTGAGCCCCTGACCTTTTCCCGGCCCGCCGGGGCGAGGATCACGGGTTGGGCGAAGTAGCGCCTGATAATCAGCCGGGACAGCATGTCCGCCTCGATCCAGAAACGGTCGTCGAGGATCAGGAGGCAGCCGATGGTGATCGCTTCTCCGGTGACTTTGTTCCGTGCAAAGCCCACGAACCAGTTGCGCCTTCCCCGCGGCTCGATGCCGTCGATGCTTCCGCTTTTCCCGCCGATGGCGATGTTTTTCAACACCCGGTCCGAGGACAGGTTCCGGAAAGATTTGGCGACCGTGCCCTTCCTCACCGTCCTCTCCATCATTTCGCTCAAGTTCCGGGCGGTCCCCGCGTTCATGGCCCGGACTTTCTGAACCGGAGAGGATTTCACCAGTCTCGGCACGACCATATTGCCGTCGTTCAGGGCGGCGGTAACCATTTCGGCCGCGTGCAGCGGCGAAACGCGCGTCTGTTTGTTGAACCCGCAGGCAAGCTCGGCCAGGCTGTATTCATCCTTTGGAAACATGCTCGTGCTCGGGAGGGTTCTGAGCTCTTTCAAGGGCGGTTTCCAGAAGCCGAGTTTCTTGGTGGTAAGGTAGATCGGCGTCTCTCCGAGGTAGATGCTGCCCAGCTTGCCGAAGACGATATTGTTGGAGCGGGCAAACGCGTCGGCCAGCGAGATGTCTTCGCACCACCTGTCCCTCTTGTTCGTGAGCTGTCTTTTATACAGGGTATGCGGGCTCCCGGTATAAAAGAACATGCTCTGTCCCGTGAACCCCGCCTGCTCCATGGCAGCGACGGCGGTTACCAGCTTGAAAACGCTTGCGGCGAGTTCGGGGTTGAGGCTTAAGCTGCAGTCCTGCCCGGAGCGCGTATACCCGTAAAGAGAGAGGATGCTGCCGGTACGGGCGTCCATGACCGCAATGGAGCCGTAGTACAGTTTGTACTGGGCCGCGAGCTCGTCGATGTAGCGCTGGAGATCCCAGTCAATGGTCAGGTTGCGGCTGGTTATCGTGTTCTGATCGATGCGGACGATATCTTCTATCTTTAGCGGGGGCGTTTGCCTTTTTGCAGCAGCTTGCGCTTTGAGAGCCTGCTTCACGTGGGCAGGGGCCTGTTCTTTTGAGGATTTTGTGCCGCCCTCCCTGCCGGGCAGGAAGAACACTGCGGCAGCGATCAGGAGGACGGGCAGCAGAAAGTACCGAAGGCGCGGCAGCCTTCGTTTCTTCCTCCTCATGGAGGGAGAGAGATCAATGGGAAATTTTCTTTGCATAGGCTAGTATTAATCCGGTTTTTTTTGCCGCTCGTCAATGGGTATCACGAGAAAAGTTCCAGCATCCTTTCAACATTCCCGTTCCGGCCGGACCATTCCTGCGTCATGCTCGATGAGCGCGATTCGCGCGGCTTTCCCGGCACGTACGGCCCGCCCTGCAACTTGAGAGAAGGGGTTTTGAGGGTGTCAGGAGAACGGACATCCTCAAAACTATCTCAGAAATGAAGGACATAATACCTCAGCCATACGTAAATCGTGGCGATGACTACCGAGCCGATCATGATCGGCATGCCGTAGAGCATGAATCTCAGGAAGGTTATGGGCCTGCCCATCTTCTCGGACATGCCCACCACGATCACGTTGGCGGATGCGCCGATGGGGGTGCCGTTGCCGCCCAGGCACGCGCCCAAGGCAAGAGACCACCACACGGGCATGAGCTCCGGGTGCTGCAGCAGGGCGACGCCTTGCGCATCCGGCCACAGCTGCTTCGCCATGTCGATGATGAGCGGGTTCATGGTGGCCACGTAGGGGATGTTGTCGATAAAGGCCGAGGCAAAGGCGGAGAACCACATCAGCACCATGCTCGTCTCGAACATGTTGCCCTGGGTAAGCTGAAGCATCTTGACGGACATCCACCCGATGAGCCCTACCTTGACGACACCGCCGATGACGATGAAAAGGCCGATGAAAAAGAAGAGCGTCGACCATTCCACTTCCGCGAGGACATGGTGCGGTTCCTTTATGCCGGAGATCAGCAGAAGCATGGCCGCCCCGAACAGGGCTATGGTGGCGGGCTCCATATGAAGCACCCCGTGCATGACAAAACCGGTCATGGTAAGGCCTAGCACGAACAGGGACTTTTTGACCAGCAGAGGGTCCTTTATGGCCTCCCTTTCATCCATCGCCATGATGCGCTCCCGCAGCTCTTCTTTCACTACCAGTCTTTTTCCGAAGATGAGCTTGATGGTGATGACAAAGGCGATCATGATCACGATCACCACCGGGCCGAGGTTGGTTAGAAAGGCCATGAAGCTCAAGCCTGCCTTGGAGGCGATCATGATGTTCGGAGGATCGCCGATGAGCGTTGCGGTTCCGCCGATATTCGAGGCCAGAGCCTCGGCAATGAGGTACGGGACCACGTCGAGATCGAGCGCATCGCAGATGAGCAGCGTCACGGGGGCGATGAGGAGGACCGTCGTGACGTTGTCCAGCAGGGCCGAGAGCACCGCGGTCACCACGGAAAAGACCGCCATGATCATGAACGGCTTGCCTTTGGCGAACTTGGCGCTCCGGATGGCGATATACTCGAAGATCCCGGACGGCTTCATGAGGTTGATGATCACCATCATGGAAAAGAGCAGAAAAATGACGTTCCAGTCTACACCGAGCTCGACCGAGTGCAGCGCCTCCTCCTGGGTAACGATGCCAAGGACGATCATCAACGCCGCGCCGGTCAGAGCGATAATGGTCTTATGGATCTTTTCGGATACGATCAGGACATAGGCGAGGATAAAGATGCCCGTAGCGACCCAGAAAGCGGTTTGGGGGCTCATGATCCCGCTCCCAGGAGGGTGTTGGTAACGGCAAAGAAGAGATCGCTCTCATAGAGCATGCCGATAAATTTGCCGTCATGGTCGATCACCGGGATAGTGGATATCTGGAATTTCAGCATGTGGTCGACGCACTCCATGAGTGGATGATCTTCTTTCACGGAGACGACCGTCCTGGTCATGAGGTCGGAAACCTTTTTATCCAGGATGCGCTTGGTCATGGACTCGAGCATGCCGTCCCAGGTGAACAGGCTTAAGTCCGTTTCGTACAGGTAGGGTGGATAGGCTGCCTTGAGGATGTCCTTCATGGAGAGGACACCCACGAGGTTTCCCGATGCATCGATCACCGGCAGCGATCTCACCCCGTGCGTCTCTTCACACCCCCGTGCATTCCGTATCGCTTCGACAAACTCCTTCAGACCGTCATCCGGCCTCAGGAATGACTGAATCGGCACCATCAATGAACGAGCTTTCATCTGTTTTCTCCTCTTCAAATACTTTAAGGCTTTGATAATCTTTGCGGGTATTCTATCAATAGCCCTCGCAGATACCTATTTCGCAAAAAACAAAACCGCCATCCGTTGCTGTTAAACGTATGGCGGCCCAACCATCACAAGCCTCCGGCGTAAAAGCCGGACCCTTTTTATGCGTAATTCCCAACTTTTGCCATAGCCGCGCCCAGGAGTCAATATTTTCTCGTCGCAGGAGAAGGTTTATGAGCAGGCGGCCTTGCCAGGGCGTTCTGCGAAAAAGTTTCTAAGGGAAGGCGTACAATGAAAATCCGCTTCGCATTCCTTGACATATACAGGGTAATTCTGTATCTCTACATCTGTCTTATGGAATAACCCTGTTCTGAAATATAAGGGAACCCTTCGGCTAAAAGGTAAGCCCACTTTCTACGGGATTTAATTACACACTATATAGAGGAGGAAACACGATGAAAAAATTTGTATCGGCTGCGTTTCTTGTTGGTTTGATCATGGTTGCCGCGTCGGCTGTATCGGCTGCAAATCAGAAGAACACCGGGTGCGGGCTCGGCTCTCTCGTAATGCAGGGCAATGACGGCCTGCTCTTCCAGGTCCTGGCAGTAACCACCAACGGCACCTTCGGGAACCAGACATTCGGCATTACGTCCGGAACCTTGAACTGCGACAAGCCGAATCGCTTTGCCAGCCGTGAGCAGATCAACCATTATGTCGCCGACAACATGGACAACCTGGCCAACGACATTGCGAAAGGGCAGGGGGAATACCTGAACACACTGGCCGTCCTCATGGAAGTCCCCGAAGGCACACGGGCGAATTTCTATGCAACGCTCCAGAGCAATTTCTCCCGCATCTATACCTCTGCAGAAGTCAAGAGCATCGATGTGCTCACGAACATCGAAACCCTGATGTAGATCGATTCAATGCATACAGGACCGGGAAGGAGATACGGCACAGTCACCACCCGTATCTCCTTCCTTTTTCTTGCCGCTGTTCTCTCCCTGGTTTCCGCTGCCCCCGTCCATGCTCAGGATACGGATACGCCCTACCTGAGGGAAGTACTGCAGGCGGCACAGCGCATGAAGCTCCATGAGGAGAGGTACTGGGACATCCTTCTGCACTACCGGACGAGCTTTTCCGGCAAGGAAAGCCTTATCGACGATCCGAAGTTCTTCCTGGCTCCCGATGGAAAGGCCAATCCGGAAGCGGAGCTCCAGGCGACCATCCGCGCCTTTTTCCAGCCTCACGAAGACGTGAATGCGTCCGCGGTATGCAGGTTCACGGCGCGCTTCGAGTGGATAAAGGAAAGGTTGAGCCTGGACCCTTCACAGCTTCCCATACCCGAATGCCGCCCGTTCATGGACTTCATGGAAGAGAACAGGCCCGCTTCGGCCACCCTGGTTTTTCCCATGGCGCATCTGAACAGCCCTGCTTCCATGTTCGGACACACGCTCCTGACCATAGAAACGAGCGATAAAACAAAGCTCCTTGCCCATTCGGTGAGTTATTCGGCATACGCCAACGAGACCTTCGGCCCCTTGTTCGCCGTCAAGGGCCTGTTCGGCCTGTATCCGGGGTATTTCTCGGTCCTGCCGTACTACGCCAAGCTCCAGCAGTACAGCGACGTCGACCACCGTGACATCTGGGAATACCGCCTCAACCTCACCGGGCCCGAGATCGAGAGGATGATGCTCCATATCCGGGAGATGGATGCCATTGCGTCGGACTATTACTTCTTCAATGAGAACTGCTCGTATCTGCTTTATTTCATGCTCGAAGCGGCTCGCCCGGGCATCGAGCTCACCGACAAGTTTCACGGATGGCTCATCCCGCTCGATTCCATCCGCATGATCGAAGCGCAAGGGCTGATAACGGATTCTTCCTACCGGCCCTCCCGGACGACTAAGATCAGACACCTGGCAACGGGCGCATCGGCAGAGCGCCAGGGTATCGCCCTGGGCATGGCCGACGGCGTTATCCCGGAAGACCCGTTTTCCGGATCGGATACGCCGGATTTGGAAAAAAGAAAGACCTACGAGCTTGCCGGAGAATACCTGCAATATCTTTATACCAAGCACACGCTGCCCAAGGAGGTCTATCAGGAGCGTTTCCTTTCGATCCTCAATGCCCGCAGCAGACTGGGAACATCCCCCTCAGGGGAGTTGTACGAGATACAGGACCCTGTCCGGCCCGACCTCGGCCACCGGTCAAACCGTTTCGCCATAGGTTCGGGCATGAAAAAAGGGGACGTATTCGTGGAGATGAGGCTCCGCCCCGCATACCATCATCTCATGGACAACGACAGCGGGTTCGTCGAAGGAGCGCACCTGGTTTTCGCGGACGTGGGAGCCAGATTCTATCCGGAGGACAACAAGCTCTCCCTGGAGAGCCTCGATATCATCGATATCTTTTCCTTAAGCCCGCGGGATGAGATTTTCCATCCGATCTCATGGAAGGTCAAGACCGGACTGTCCCGGATCACGGCCCGGGACGGAGACGACCATCTGGTCTACGGGCTCAACCCGGGAGGCGGCTTTGCATACAAGAGCGACGAGCTCGGGCTCATGTACTGGATGCTTGAAACGAACCTTTACGCAGGAGGCATCCTGGAAAAGAATTATGCACTCGGGGCAGGGGGCTCGGCCGGCCTCGTCAAACGCATAAGAGGCCCCTGGAAGGCGCATGTATTCGCGAGAGACCTGTACTATGTCCTGGGCGACACGTTCAACAGCTTCGAAGCCGGCGTGCAGCAGAACTTCACCCTGGAGCAAAACCAGAGCATCACCCTCGACCTTACCCGGCGGAAAACCCGCGACTTCTTTCAGACAGAGACAAAGCTTCTCTGGAACGTATTTTTCTAAAGGCGAAACAGGATGAACGCATTATTTCAAAAGCATACGGCAAGGGCCGTTCAGTTCCTGGTCCTCCTGCTCCTGCTGTCGGGCTGCGTATCCGGGGCTCTCTACTATCCCGTGCGTCAGATACGGCACACCCCTGCGGATGCGAACCTGGCGTATGAAGACGTGACCGTCACCACAGAAGACAACGTGAAAATCTCCTGCTGGTGGGTCCCGGCGGCAAATCCGAGGGGAACCGTCCTGTTCTGCCACGGCAACGGCGGAAACATCGGCAGCTACCTCGATTCGGTAGCCGTCGGCAACAGGCTCGGGCTGAACGTATTCATCTTCGATTACCGGGGATACGGCAACAGCGAGGGTTCGCCTTCAGAGCACGGCATCTACCTGGATGCCGACGCCGCCTACCGCTATCTGACCGAGAAGAGAAAAATCCACCCCCGGACGATTATCGTCTGGGGAAGGTCGCTGGGCGGCTCGATCGCAGCGAGGACCGCGTCGGTCCACGAGGCCGGGCTCCTCATCCTCGAATCCACCTTTACCACGCTTCAGTCACTGGTCCGCGACCTCTTCGGCTGGACAACTTCATGCTTCGTGTCAGAGGATGCCTACGACACCCTTGCGTATCTTGAAGGGGTAAGCTGTCCGGTCCTCGTTATCCACAGCCCGGACGATGAAGTGGTTCCTTTCCGCCACGCAGAGGAGCTCTACGAATCGATCAAGGGGCCGAAGAAATTTACCGGGATTCGCGGCTCCCACAACAGGGGGTTCATCGAATCGCAGGAGGTCTTCGTATCCTCCATCAACGATTTCATCGACCGCTATCTCACGAAAAAAGAGGGGGTTATCCCATGACGTTCGCGAGCAGGGTTATGGGGATCCTACTGTTCGTTGTCCTGGCGGCTGTTTCCTGCCCTTATGCCTTCGACCTTCCCGATGAGGCCTTCCGTCATCTTGCAGGTGCAGCGGCCGATCCATGCTCGATCTGCGCAAAGCAGGAAATGAAGAAGGCCTTCGCCATACTGGACAAGAGGTTCGCGCCTGGAGCCGTGATCCGGACCAGCGGGGAGTGTCGTCTGGTCAAGGCAGGCAACGAGGCCGGAAACGGGTTTACGCTCAGCTGTTATCCCTCGGAGAGATTGATCGGTTCGCTTGGGCAGGACGATCAGGTCCCCCAGCTCGTACTCGCCTTCTACACCGGGCAGGAAAAGCTCGTAGGCATCTCCGGGAAAGACTTCACGGCTGCCGAGCCTGCTGAGCTGTTCCGTGCAGCGAAACCGGGAACAGTCTTCGAGGGTGAGCTCAAACTCATCCCCTATGCCTACGGCGACGGCCCTGCCTATAATTACTTTCCCCAGGCCAACAAGCTCCAGGTTCACTGCATCGTCGTAAGCCTGAAAGCGGCATCGGGAAACTGACTCAAAGCCCTCTTGAGAAAAAAGTTCGTGCAAGAAATCGGTAGGCCGCCGCCTGAATCACGGCCGCAACCATGGGGTTGGAAGCTTTTCCCTTGCTCTGATCCGAAAACGTGTATGAATATGCTTTTTCGGGCCTGACAAACCCGGCGATGCACCGTTTAGGCATGCCGATCATCTAAAGTGTAATCAACTGTACAATCAATTGCTGAGTTCGTTCTAAAGG
The DNA here is from genome assembly GCA_002448235.1 of Syntrophaceae bacterium UBA6087. Lineage (GTDB taxonomy): Bacteria > Desulfobacterota > Desulfomonilia > UBA1062 > UBA1062 > Phosphitivorax. Next base: position 68,005 of record DIXF01000008.1, on the reverse strand, counting down.
ACCGCAGTTCAGGAGCGTGTGCTTCCCGTTCGATTAACGGAAGTCAGCACAGCCCATGCGTGCCTGCACAAGGATGGTGTCTATGAATGAAGAGAACAGGCCGAATGTACACCTGATCCGCAATCAGGGTGAAGCAAAGGGGAAAGACTCCGGGACAATCCTCCTGATAGATGACGAGGAGATCATTCTTTCAAGCCTTCAGAGGGCGCTGCAACGGGTGGGTTATACGGTGATAACCGCAAAAGACAGCTTGGAGGCTCTCGAGATGTTCCGCAAAGCCCCTCAAGAATACGATCTCGTCATTACCGACCAGACAATGCCGCAGATAACAGGGGTAGACCTGGGGAGGAAATTTATCGAGATCCGTCCCGATATCCGGATCATCCTCTGCACCGGCTTCAGCGATACCATAGGCGAGCAGGAGGTGAAAGACATTGGCTTTCAGGCCCTTCTGATCAAGCCCGCCGGCACGAAAGAACTCAAGGACGCCGTCCAGCAGGCAATGCAGGGTTAGCGCCCGGCGTTAAAGAAAGGCCTTAAAACAACGGATATGGCGGATCAGATACGCCGTTAAGCTCTCGTACGGGCCTGCAGGTCCCGAAGAGGTTGAGTCTTAAGCCCGTGACGGCTACCATGTATATATGGTCTTTAAACCGAGAGACGACATGTCCATCGTATTTTCCGGGCAGGCAGGCCAGGGACTGCAGACCCTGGAAGCGATCACCACGAAGCTTTTCAAACGCTTCGGCTATCATGTCTTTTCCTACAGCGAATATATGTCCCGTATCCGCGGGGGGAACAACACCACCCAGGTGCGCGTATCCTCCCGAAGGGTCGCCTCGTACACCCGGAGGATAGACATCTTCATACCCATGCAGAAAGACGCGATGAGGCGGTTCCATGACCGCATCACCCATGAAACCGTCATCATCGGCGATCGGGCGTTCATCGAGGAGAGATACCTCGAGGGGCATTATCCCGTGATCGAGGTCCCCCTGACCGCTCTCGCACGCGATGCAGGAGGGGCCGTTTACGGCAACACCATCCTGCTCGGGCTCTTGTCCGCCCTGTTTTACGTTGACAGGCAACTCATGGAAGAAGAGCTCAGAACGTTTTTTTCCAGCCTTGAAGAGCAGCGCCTGCAGAAAAACCTCCATGCCGCAGAAATCGGCTACGAGGAGGGAAAGAAACTCCTGAAACCCGGCCAGGCTGCGATCTCCATCGAACACTCCGAAGGCGTCGAACGAGAGCTTCTGATGGACGGCATCAACGCCGTTGGCCTTGGAGCACTTGCAGGAGGCTGCACCTTTGTCTCCTCGTATCCCATGTCGCCCTCGACGGGCGTACTGGTATTCTTCACGCAAAAGGCAGGGCGTTCAAGCGTCGTCGTAGAGCAGGCCGAAGACGAGATCAGCGCCGTGAATATGGCCATAGGCTCATGGTATGCAGGGGGCAGGGCACTCGTCACCACCTCGGGAGGAGGTTTTGCCCTCATGGTGGAGGGCGTAAGCCTTGCCGGATGCATGGAATCCCCTCTCGTCGTTCACATAGGCCAGAGACCGGGGCCTGCCACAGGCCTGCCCACGCGGACGGAACAGGCCGACCTCCTGTTTGTCCTCCATTCGGGACACGGAGAATTCCCCAGGGCCATACTCGCTCCCGGAAACATCGAGCAGGCCTTTGCGCTCACCAGGCATGCCTTTTACCTGGCCGATAAACACCAGGTGCCGGCGTTCATCCTCACTGACCAGTTCCTCCTGGAGTCGCGGTACAATATACCGGAGCTGGACACCTCAAAGGTGTACGACCAGCCTTTCATCGTACGGACCGAGAAGGATTACCGCCGGTATACCCTGACCGAAAGCGGCATCTCTCCCAGGGGCGTTCCCGGTTTCGGCGCCGGCAGGGTCCGCACCGACAGCGACGAGCATGACGAGCAGGGCTTCATCACGGAAGACTTCGGTATGAGAACCGCCATGGTCCGGAAAAGGCTGAAAAAAATGGACGGGCTCATGGAAGAGCTATTGCCACCGGCTTTTATCGGCCCTGAGGATTATGAAAACATTATCGTGTGCTGGGGATCGTCGTACCACCCCGTGATTGAGGCCGTAGAAATGCTCGGCCGGAAAGATACGGCCGTTCTGCACTTTTCCCAGATCTACCCTCTGGCCCCGGATATCGCCGGATACCTTTCCAGGGCGCGGAAGAAGATCATCGCGGAAAGCAATGCCACCTCTCAGTTCGGCCGCCTGATCACGTGCGAAACCGGCATGGATTTCGACCTGCGTATTCTCAAGTTCGACGGTCTTCCCCTCATGCCAGAGGATATATACGATGCCTTAAACGGGCAATTGCTGTAAAAAGGAGATCGGCCATGGCTTCCCTCTATGATTTCGACCATGAGATCGATATTGCCTGGTGCCGGGGGTGCGGCAACTTCCGTATCCTGGCCTCCCTCAAGAATACACTGTCCGAACTCGAGCTCGACCCGGACACCGTGGTGCTGGTCTCGGGTATCGGCCAGGCGGCAAAAACTCCGCAGTACCTGGACGTGCATTATTTCAACGGCCTCCATGGCCGGAGCCTCCCCGCGGCCACCGCTATCAAGGCCTCGAACAGGGGTCTGACCGTCATAGCGGAGAGCGGGGACGGAGATACCTACGGTGAAGGGGGCAACCATTTCATCCATGCCATAAGGCGCAATCCGGGCATTACCAATATCGTCCACAACAACATGGTCTATGCCCTGACCAAGGGCCAGGCTTCCCCCACGACCAGGGTAGGGTTTGTCACGCCGGTCCAGCCTCAGGGCGTCACGGAGGAAGCCTTCAACCCCCTTGCCGTGGCTGTCTCGCTCAACGCCCCGTTCGTGGCACGGGCATATGCCGGTGACGAAGAACAGACTTCCGAGATCCTGAAAAAGGCCATCACCCATAAGGGCTATGCCCTGGTGGATATTTTCCAGCCCTGCGTGACGTACAACAAAGTGAACACTTACCAGTGGTACAAGGAAAACACCTACTATCTCGGTGAGGACTACGATCCCTGCGACCGCCCGGCAGCCTTTGCCAAGGCGCTTGAAACAGGGAAATATCCGCTCGGCGTCATTTACATCAATGACGACAGGCCGGCATTCGAAGATACGCTGGATGCATACATGCATGATACCAGGCCGCTCTATGAGCGCACGATCGACCTCGACGGTATAAAACGCCTCATGGATTCCTTGAGGACGTAACCCTTGGTCCCTATAAGGACACAGTGACGGATGCCCGAGACGAAAGGCCTCCTCAGATCAAAGGTCACCATAGGACTGCTTCTCCTTGCCGCGGCCCTCGTGGTTTTCCGGGCGGTGATCCTTCCGCGCATCGTTCTGGATTATGTAAACGATAAGCTGGACGGGATGGAGGATTACCAGGGGAAGGTAAAAGATATCAACCTCCACCTCTGGCGCGGGGCGTACGATATTATCGAGCTGAAGCTGGAGAAAACCGGCGGGCGCGTTCCTGTGCCCTTTATCGACGTGAGCCGCGTCGAGCTGTCCGTCCAGTGGTCGGAAGTCGTTCACGGATCTCTCGTGGGGGATATCACCTTCCACGAACCCAGGCTGAACTTCGTCAAAGGCCCCACCAGGGAAACGTCTCAGACAACCGTAACGCCCAGCTGGATCGAGATCACCAAAGATTTCTTTCCGTTCAGCATCAACCAGCTGAAAGCAACGGATGCCACAATCCATTACCGGGATTTTCACAGCGAACCCGAAATTGATATCTACCTCGACAAGGTCTACCTGTACGCCACCAACCTTACAAACAGCAGAGATGTTTCGCAGAACAAGTTTGCAAGAATCGAAATCTACAACAAACCGGGGAACAACGACCCCAGGGTCAGCGTGGTCGTGGTGCTGAACACCTTTGAGAAGAAGCCGACCTTTGACTTGAGATTCTCGTTGAACGACGTGAACCTCGTCCGCATGAACGACTTCTTCAAGGCCTATGGGAACTTTGACGTGGAGAGCGGGACATTTACGCTCTATTCCGAAATTGTGGCCTCGAAAGGCGCGTACGAAGGGTATGCCAAACCTCTGTTCGACGATCTGGAGGTCGTGGACTGGAAGAAAGACAGCAAAAGCATGCTCAGGCTCACCTGGGAGGCCATTGTCGGCGCGACTGCCCAGATATTGAAGAGCGAGCGTACCGGAAAGGTCGCCACGCAAGTTCCCATTAAAGGGAATTTTGAGGATCAGAACATCGATTACTGGACCGCCATCGGAAATCTGCTCAGGAATGCCTTTATCGAGGCAATCAGGCCGACGTTTGAAGGTATAACAGCGGATAAGGGCTCCCAATAGCGCCGCCTTTCAAAGCCGGTGCACCGATGAAGGTAAATCCAGGTCATGTACAAACCCTCTGAATTGGTTTATAGTCTTAAAAAACTATACATTGAATAAATCCATTGAGGGGGAGGTACCTTATGAAAGACGGTTACTGGCTCATGGGGTTTCAGTATGAGTTTACCGGGAGCCTTTACAGCCTGGGACAGATACCGAAATGTAAAGTCGCGATGCTCGACAGCCTGAAATCCGAGGACAAGCTGCTTATCGCAGGCGTGGGCCACGGGGTGGAAGCGGTGGAAGCCGCCCGGAGAGGGGTCAATGTCACCGCGGTCGATATCTCCAAGACCATGCTGAAGTACATGCAGAAAAAAATCGACCGGTCCGGCCTGAACAAGCCCATACAGATGATCAACAACGACATCCTCGAAGTAAAGTACGGGCAGGAATTCGACATGGTCATCGCCAATTATTTCCTCAACGTTTTCCCCCGGGAAAAGATGCTGAAGATCCTCACTCATCTCACGACCTTCGTGAAGCCGGGCGGTTACATGGTCATCGGCGATTTCGTACTGCCGAAGGAGGGCGGGGCGCTGTACAAGTCTTTCCAGAACGCCTACTGGTACATCGCCGCGACACTCTACTGTCTCACGGCGGATAATGCGGTACATCCCATCTACGATTACCCGGAACTGCTTAAGTCGCTCAACTTCGACATCGATGAGATAAAGCGTTTCAAGATGCTTGGGATGGACTGTCATTGGTCTATCCGGGGAAAGAAAAGGTCGGCATAAATACCTCTGCGATCCGTCCCGCCTGGACCATGTCATCACCTGTTCCGATGATGCCTTCGAGACGTCACGAGACCTTCCCATCCGTTGATGCCTGTTCTGCGGTATCAGCTCTGGTGAGGCGATGTGGGGAGCGCTTCGGACCCGCCGCGCAATCCTCTGCCGGTTGTTTTTTACGAGCCGGCAGTTACAATGAATGTTGAGGTTACATGTATGGGTATTCTGGTAAACTGGCTGGTAATGACCGTCGCGATCATGATCTCGGCGTACCTTCTGCCCGGGGTCACGGTGAGAAGCTTTTGGGCAGCCCTTGTTACGGCCCTCGTTCTCGGGCTTATCAACGCAGTCTTGAGACCGGTGCTCGTGATTCTCACGCTTCCGCTCACCATCCTCACTCTCGGGCTCTTCATTTTTATACTGAATGCCCTGCTCGTGCTTCTCACGAGCGCCATCGTCCCGGGGTTCGATGTTCTCAGCTTCTGGTGGGCGCTTCTGTTCAGCTTTGTCTTCTCGATCGTCAGCTTTGTGCTGCAGCGTATTGTGCCCGGATAGCGAATCGCCTTTTAAGGCAATATATGCTTTCGTTGGGAAACCCGGGCATCCTGCGGATCATGCGTACGCCGGCCTCAGGTTGTACGATCAGCGGCATGAACAACTACCGGGAAGGTTCTTTGCCCGCTGTCTCTTTGAGGAATCCCGCCAGGATCCTGTTGAACCTGTCGGGTTGCTCCATCATGAGGAAATGGCCTGCATCGCCCCAGAGTGAATACTCCAGAGACGGGAACAATTTACTCAGGTACTGCCGGTTATCGGACGGTATGTCGGGAGAGACGGCATAGACTGCCAGCGCAGGGATCGGCAGAGAGAATTCGTGCCAGTTCTCCGGATCGATCATTTCGTTCATGGCGCTGCACGCGACGTGCTCGGGTGTTGACAGGACCTTTGCCTCGATCTCTTTTTTCAGTTTCTCAGGCGTTTGCGCCACGTAGAGCGAATCGAGAAACTGACGGGTATATGCTTCGCGTCCGGGGCCGGAGAAGCCTTTGACGAACTCGCTTGTCTGAACCTTCCATTCCTTGCGGTCCTTGGGGTTTTTCGGCACCCGGAAATATGCTCCGTCCACGATGCACAGGGCCTGGACCATGGCAGGATACTTCTTTGCAAAACGCCTGGCTACCGGGAAGCCCATGCTGTGTCCGACCAAAACCGCCTGTTCGACATTCTCGGCATCGAGAACCTGTTTTACCGCGTCGGCGAACAGATCGAAGGTATATGCCCGGATCGGCGCTCCGCTCTGGCCATGTCCCGGGAGGTCGATGGCGATGACCCGGGAGCTTTTTTTGAAGTAAGCGGTTTGATAACGCCAGACGGTCCCATCGCACGACCAGCCGTGAATGAACATGAGCACCGGACTGCCGGTTCCGTTGGCGGTGTAGTGGATGCTGATGTCTTCAAGGGCGGTTCGCCGGGACGCGACGGCGGAAGTTTGTGCGGACGCTTTCTCGCCGGTGGTGATAAAAAGCACGGCAAGTACTGCAAAAATAAACCGGATATACCCTTTCCCTGCATTGGACAGCATTATGAACCTCCTCAATGGGGTACAGAATAACCAAACAGGCATCTTTTTTCAATCTGTATAAAAAAGGGACGGAGAAATCCCCGTCCCTTTTTTGTATCGAGGGAGAATCTTTACTGCACGAAGAATGATGCCTCGGGAATTTCCGTTACCGAGGAATCGCCTTCCTTGATGATCCTGAGGATATTGCCTACCGTGGGCAGGATGTTGTGGCTGAAGAACTTTGCCGACGCGACCTTGCCTGCGTAGAAGGGATACTCGAAGTGCTCTGCGCCCAGCTCGTCGATCTTTTTCTGAGCGATCACGGCGTGTTCGAGCAGAAGCTTCGCTCCGTAGAGATATCCGGTGGCATGCAGGATCCGGGTGGCATACAGGCCGATCATGGAAAATTTGCCCTGGCCGAGGTAGCCGGCCATGGTCATCTGGATCTCTTTATAGTTGTTCATCGCCTCTTCCAGAAGGGCAATCTGGGCTTTCAGCACGGTGTTTTCCCTGTTGTCGTTCACGAATTTCTCGATCTCGGCGAGCCATGCGGCGAAGACCTGGCCGCCGGCCATCATCCACTTGCGGCCGATGAGGTCCATGGACTGGATGTAGTTCGTACCTTCCCAGATGGGATAGATCCGGCAGTCCCTGAGCTGCTGGGCGATGGGATACTCTTCGGAAAAGCCGTAGCCGCCGTAGCACTGCATGGCTTCGGAGATGCTCAGAAACGCCATGTCGGAGCACCAGGCCTTGATAATCGGGGTGTTGACCTCGACGATGCCCTTGGCCCACTTCTTCGTATTCTCGTCCGCGGTGTTTTCGGCCAGGTCCATGGCATAGTAAGACACGGCAACCATGGCGCGGGACGCCTCGGTGATCGACTTCTGGAACATGAGCATGCGGCGCACGTCTTCGTGGTTGATGATCGGCGCCCTGCCGGCCTTGGGGTTGGTGAGCCTTCGGCCCTGGATGCGGCCTGCGGCGTACATGCAGGCATTGTTGTAGGCCACCGTGGCTGCGGACAGACCGGCCAGACCGGTCACTGCTCTTTCTTCGTTCATCATCTGGAACATCTGGGCCATGCCGGCGCCCTTGCCGTCGACCGGCACATCTCCCAGCAGGAAGCCGATGCACTTTCCTTCCTCGCCGTAGTTCACGATGGCGGTTGCGGAGCCTCGTATGCCCATCTTGTGCTCGATGCCGCCGCAGTTCACGTCGTTGAATTCACCCTTCTCGCCGTTGGCATCGGGCAGGTACTTGGGAACCACGAACAGGGAGATGCCCTTGGTTCCGGGGAGGCAGCCTTCGATGCGCGCCAGGGTCAGGTGGATAATGTTTTCGGTGATGTCCTGCTCGCCGCCGGTGATGAAGCACTTGGTGCCCACGATCTTGTAGACCCCGGGCTTGTCGGTGGGGATGGCCTTCGTGGTGAGATCGCCCACGTCGGAGCCGCTGTTGGGCTCGGTGAGGTCCATGGTTCCGGCCCACTGGCCGCTCCACATCTTGGGCAGGTATATCTTCTTCAGCTCTTCGCTGCCGAAGTCGCGGATAAGGCCCGAAGAGCCGGTTGTTGCCATGGCATAGGGGCCCAGTGCCGCGTTGGCTGCCGCCAGATACTCGTTAGTTACGCCCATTACGCACAGGGGCATGGAGCTGGGGTCGCTGTGGTCGGCGTTGCTGGAGCCCAGACCGTTCTCCTGGATGGCCCAGTAGGCCTTCTTGAAGGACTCGGGAGTGGTGACGACCCCGTCGCTGTACTTGGCGCCGATGGTGTCTCCGTCTTCATTTGTCGGAGCGATGACCTCTTTGGCTATCTTGTATGCATTTTCAAGGATGGAGTCGATGTCTTCAACGCTGTAGCCGCCTGCGAAACGCCCTGCTTCGAAAACCTTTGACAAGTCCAGCCATTCTTTCAGGATGAACTTGTGGTCACGAGTGGAATACAGAAAATTGGATGCCATCTTTTTGATTCTCCTTCTTTTTAGATTACATTTGGGTGAATGCACTGGGAGTATAAGCAAAATAGCTATTAATGTCAATAAATTATAATCGTCTCGCTTTTTGAGAAAGAGCACGTGCACGGGGACAAACCCCGCAGATGAATCTGAATTTTCCCTTACTTTATGAGGAGATATTTTCTAACAAAATATCAATAGGTTGATATAATTTTTAAGATCGTATTATTATATGACTGTAATACATTTTCTTCATTCCGTCCAGCCCGAAACGGAAGGAACGCGTCTTATCTTTCACCTGGAATTTCATATTTTTTAGCGAAAAAAAGCTTCACATTGCCGGGAAGGCCTCTCCGCTCATGAACCTTTTTCCGGACGAACTGCCCGGCTTCCCGTCACGGCTTTGTCTGCCCCTTCCGGGCTCCGTTTTCACGCCAGGGGATCACCGCCCAGGCGAGGAAGATGCCGATACCCAGGGCGAGAGCCGCCCAGGCGCGCATGAAGGCAGGCCCTCGAGCAGACCACCAGGAAAGGATCCTGGCGAACCTCTGAACCCCGATAAAGGGAGTTATCAGGCCTGTAACAAACGTCGTTGCGCCGATGGCACGTAAGATATTCGGAATGCGTGAAGCGATCGCGGAATGAAAAATCGATGTGCCCATGGCAAGCCGCAACGCGGCTGCAGCATAAAGCCCGGCCCGGCTTTCGAATTTCCGGGCGAAAGAGAGCAGCTTAAGAGGTGATATGATACCCTGTGCGCCAAGGGCGGTAATAAAAAGACTGATCAAGAAAGCGATACTTTTCACCGCTCACCTCCTTAATATAAGGAATGTACCGAAGCCGTACTTTCCGAGAAGATTCCATCCAGGATCGGTCGCTGCCGGTCCTTTAATAGATTATTCTTTTCGTTCGTCCGGTTGTCAAGGGCATGCGCCCATGGTTATCGCCCGTAGATCTCCCTTACCCTGCTTCTCAATATCTTGCCCACGGGACTCATGGGGAAATTGTCAGCGAATACAACTGATTTGGGCCGCTTGTACCCGGACATCCTGTCTTTGCCCCAGGCTATGATCTCTTCCTCCGTGACTTTCGCGCCCGGTTTCAGGACTACGACCGCCCGTACGGTGCTGCCCCACTTCTCGTCGGGGACGCCGATGACGCATACCCCCTCGATCTTCTCATTGCCCATGAGGATTTCCTCGATCTCGTGAGGAAAGACCTTCTCGGCCCCTGTGGATATGCATTCTCCCTTCCGGTCAACGATGATCAGCTCACCATCGGCATCGAGGTAGCCAAGATCGCCCGAATAAAACCAGCCGTCTTTGATCACCTCCGAGGTCTTCTCCGTATCGCCGTAGTATCCCTTCATGATCGTACCGCTCTGATAGAGTATCTCGCCGGTTTCGCCTGCAGGGACGTCTTCGCCTCTATCGTTTACGATGCGCATTTTGATGCCCGACAAGGGCCGCCCCACTGATTTGTTCTTTATCGAATCGGCGGAGGCATCGATTCTGAACGTCGTATCAGGGGTCATCTCGGTCTGTCCGAATACGTCCACCACGAGCGAGTTGGGGAATTTCCGAAGGATCTGCTTCTTGCGCTCGGCAGGATTCGCCCCGGCCCCGGTCATTCCGACAAGTACCGACGTGCGGTCATACCGGTCGATATGGGGGTAATCCAGGATCATTTTCCATTGGGTGGGCACAAGCAGCAGCACCATGGGTCTTTCCCGGGCAATGGTCTCCAGCACCTCCTGCGGTTCGAAATGAATGCCTTCCCGGAGCATGAATCCGACGATCCCGGACATGGGCCCGATAATGAGCAGCTGGTAATTGGCCATATGGAACAGGGGCATATTCATGAAAATCGACAGCCCGCCGGTGATCCGGCCGAGGACCGGGCCGGCCGCTTTGCCCGTTGTCTGCGCCAAGAGGGCGGGCACGGCGTGAGCTATGAACGACCGCATCCGGGCAGACCGCATCAGCATGTTCAGCGGCCGTTCGCAGCCGGGGATGTGGACGAGCCCGGCAATTATCCTTCCGAAGTTCACCTTCTCGTCGGATGCAAGCCTGCCGATGAGATCGCCGAAGAGCGACTCTGCGAGATTCCAGAAGTTGGAGTACGTCAGCACAACCCCCTTGGGCAGTCCGGTAGTTCCCCCGGTATAGCATATCGTGCATACGTCGTCCTCCGTGGTGCATGCAGGAGGCTCCGTTGCAGGCTGCGATATACAAAGCCCTTCATAATCGTGCATCCCGGCAGGCGCCTTGCGTCCGTCCCTGGCAATGCAGATCGTATGAACGAGTTTTTTCGCGCTCCGCATCGCCCCGGCTGCCTCCTGAAGGAACAGGTCTTCCAGGATCAGGACCGTCGAGTCGGAGTGAATGAGCTGGTATTCGATTTCGCGCGCCACGAACCTGAAATTGACGGGTATGGGTACGGCGCCGATCTTCTGGAGCGCATAGTTGGCCTCGATGAATTCAGGACAGTCGTGGAGCAGGATGGAAACATGGTCCCCCTTTTTCACACCGAGGGTTTTCAAGGCATTGGCTAACCTGTTCACCCTTGTGTTGAGCTCTGTCCACGTAATATGGGCTGGCCCGCAGGTGATGGCGATGCCCTTTGGATTGAACCTCGCCATGCCCGCAAGGAGCTCGGAAAAGCTTTTCCGTCCTGATTGTTTCTTTGTGCTGCGGTTCTTTACCAGCGACATACCGAAACCTCTCATATGCAATGTAAAAAACATCACCGGGAGTTTCCCGGAGACTATTGTAATATAGTATTACAGTGTTTTCTGAACGGGTTCAATGAAATTTATGGGTTAGCCTCTGCAGCGTTCATGAAGCAGACTTTCATCTCTACCTCTCGCCCAGGCCGGGGCCGTCTCCTCCTGATCACTTCAGGGAGAGGCGTGCCGCAAGCCGGCTGAAAAGCAGCGGATACACGGCGCCGGCCCAGAGAATGACGAGGAAGTACCGTACCGTGTACGCCGGGAGATGACCTCCCACCAGGCTTCCGACAGGGGCCTTCAGGAGGATCAGGAGGGCAAGGGTGCTGCCCAGGCCCAGGGCATATTTTAAGGCCTGCCACCACCACGGCCCTTGTATGCCGTAGCGGATGTAACTGTCATCCAGCCACCAGACCAGTATCATTGCCGACATGGCGCCGCCGGCCTTGGAGGCGTTTGTCAGGTACCTCACGGACACATCGTCGAACGTCGGAAGGAGCCATGCATGCAGGAGCATGAACGCGGCGACTCCCAGCCCGAATATCCGGGACGCCGGCTTGACCCACGGGCGGGACTCCATCGATCCGAACAGCCAGGCTGTCAGAATAACTACTCCCAGCCCTGTGGCCAGCGACACCGCGACATCGGCCGGCGTGTGCACGCCGAGATACATGCGGGAAAAACCTACGAGCACCACCGCTGCGGCCCCCATGACCGCTACCCATGCCTTGCGGAAAGCAACTGCAAGCGAACCGAAGAGACCGGCCGCAGACTGTGTATGTCCGCTCGGAAACGAGTACCCGCCGGCGTTGTCGATCGCGCACTCAACCGGATCTATGGCAGGGTTGATCACCCAGGGACGAGGGATGCAGAAAACGTTCTTCAGGATCTGGTTGGTGCAGGCGCCCAGCATGAAGGTGTAAAACATGAAGTAGCCGACTCTCTTATTGAGGCACCACAGGAAAAGAAGCACCACGGCTGTGAAGAACGTCTCATCGCCCAGGAACGTTATGGCCAGAAAGAGGTTGTCCAGGAACGGGGTCCTGATCTCCTTGAGCATCAGCAGAAAATCCATAATGCGGTCAATACCCCCTATGAACGCAGTTAAATTTATCGTCACGGATGGCGGCATCATCTGAAGCGATACCGCCATCAATCCTTAATCGTACATACTATGAAGCAGGTTCGGAGTCACCCCTTAAAGATCAGGCCGGACGGCCAGGAGCCGGGGCATCGGTCCACCCACACTCTGCAACCGGGCAAATCCGTCCCGGCCCTTCAATAGGCTTAAAGATGATGCCGCAGATTTCCGAAATGAATAACAAGGCTGGTTACACCTGCGTCGCAGCTCCGGGGAAGCCGAAAAGGGAGAGGACATGTTGAGCCGTTTGCTTTTCCAGCATGAAAACGTCTTGTTCATGTATGGCATGGCAGTATTGCTCCTGATATTTTTTGTGGTTCTGCTGATGTACAGCAGAAGGGTCCTGGAACGCCGGATCCTCGCGGGCATGGAAAACTTGAGAAAGAGCGAGGCACGCCTGAGCAAGGCCGAACTGGCAGCCGGGTTCGGCAACTGGGAATTCCATCTGAACGAAAACAAGGTCGTTGCGTCTGAGGGTGCGCGGAGGCTGTACGGCCTGGGTCAATCGGACTGGACCATAACGGATGTGCTCCTGATCCCTCTGCCGGAATACCAGACCATGCTCGACGAAGCCATGAAGAGATTGATCAAGAACAATGAGCCTTTTGACACGGAATTCAAGATCCGGCGCCCGGCGGACGGAGAGTTGCGGGACATCCACGGCATAGCCGAGTATGACCCCTACCGCCACGTGGTATTCGGCGTCATTCATGATATCACGGAGAACAGGCGGGCAGAAGAAAATCTCCGCAGGAGCGAGGAACGTTACCGGATCATCCTCGATAATATGGAGGAGGCATACTACGAGCTGGACTTACGGGGCAATATGACGTTTTTCAGCGGCATTACCCTGAAGGCTCTCGGCTATACCGGCGAAGAAATGCAGGGCATGAGCTTCAGCCGGTATGTGGACACCGGATGCATGCAGTACGTGATCGATATCTTCGGCAAAATCTTCCTGACCGGCGAAACCATCAAGGGCTTCGAATGGCTGATCGTGGGGAAAGACGGCCGCAGAATTCCCGTGGAATCATCCGCATCGCTCCTGCGGGACCCGGACGGAAATCCCATAGGTTTCAGAGGCGTTACCCGTGACGTCACCTGGCGCAAAGAAGCTCAAAAGGCCCTGAACCGGAGCGAAGAGCGATACCGGACGATCTTTGAAAACACGGGAACGGCCACCGTGCTCAGCGCAGAGGACACCACCATCCTGCTGGCCAATTCCAATTTCGAAAAGCTTACCGGGTACTCCAAGGAAGAGATGGAAGGCAAGATGAGCTGGACGGTCTTTATCAGCGACACCGACCTTGAACGCATGAAGACCTACCACCTCAAGCGCAGACAGGAGGAAGGTACTGCGCCGGCCTCCTATGAAGCAACGTGCAAGAACCGGGACGGAGAGCTCCTGGATATGTTTCTCACCGTGGCCATGATACCCGGCACGAAAGAAAGCGTAATATCCTGCCTGAATATGACCGACCATAACCGTGCAGAGGAAGAGATGAGAAAGAGGGAGAAGCTCCAGGGCGTGCTCGAAATGGCAGAGGCCGTATGCCACGAATTAAACCAGCCGCTCCAGGTGCTGATGTCCTCCATCGATCTCATCACCACTGACGCAGCTGCGGTCAAGCTGGATAATGAGCTGCTGGAGTCGGTTCAGACGGGCATCGAGCAGATCGGTTCGCTCACGAACAAGATCATGAAGATCACGGAATACGAGGTAAAAGACTATATGGGCGGGAAGAGCAAGATCATCGATATCGATCGGTCTTCCTCCATGGATTTGTGACACTTGGTACAGGAGGTTTAGGTGTATGGGTGACAAAAGAATTCTGGTGGTGGATGATCAGCCGGTTATCCGGGAGATGTTTAAACGGTCGTTCGAACGGGCAGGCTTTAGGGTTGTGACTGCCCAGAGTGCAGAGGAGGCGTTGGAGCTCCTGTCGAAAACACCCTGCGATGTGCTGTTCCTGGATCTCGACCTGCCGGGGATGGACGGCATAGAGCTTTGCCGGAGGGTCCGCAAAGAATGGCCCATGGCAATCCCGTATGCCGTGACAGGCTATACGAGCCTCTTTCAGCTAACCGAATGCAGAGAGGCGGGTTTCGAGGACTATTTCCCCAAACCGGCCAAGATGGCAGACCTGAAAAAGGCTGCAGAGCATGCTTTCGAAAAACTCGAACGCTGGAAGCAAAGATAAAATAAGCCATGAGACCAAGACATTGCAGCGAACGCGTCACATCATGAGATCTCTCATGAAAAAATACAAAGCACCGAAATAGTACGTATGTTCAAACACAAGGACTGTACGGGCCAAGAAATATGAAATGGAACATCCTGATCGTAGACGACTCGAATGTAGTCAAGGCCGTTCTGATAAAGGCTTTGACGGATAGCGGGGCACCGATCAACAAGATTTTCGATGCTTCAAACGGCAAGGATGCTCTCGTGATCCTCAAGTCATCGAAGATCGACATCCTGTTCACCGATATCAATATGCCGGTGATGAACGGGATCGAGCTCGTGAAGAACATCTCGCAAGATCCCGATCTGAATGGTATCCCGATCATTATCATTTCTACGGACGGCAGCACCGACCGTATGGAGCATCTGAAAGAAAACGGCGTCAGGGCTTATATCCGCAAGCCGTTTACCCCTGAGCAGATCAGGAAGGCGGTAAGAGAGGTTATGCTTGGAAGATGAAAGAGATCTTTCGGGGCAGGCCCTGCAACAGGCCATTGTCTCGGTGTTTACGGCAATGGCGGGAATGTCTGCCGAGATAACCGATACCCGCGATGTCCCTCCTTTTGAAACCCCGGTGATAAACGCCCGCATAGCATTCAGCGGACCGTGTTCCGGCGATCTGGGTCTCATGATCGAACAGCCCCTTGCCGAGCTGATCGGGACGAACATGCTCGGGTTCGCGCCCGGCGAACACCTCATCCAGGACATGATCGACGATGCGGTAAAAGAGCTTCTCAATGTAGTATGCGGCCAGTTCATCACGTCGATGTTCGGGAGCAAGCCCGTCTTCTCATTGAATATCCCCCAGGTATTTCCTCTAAGCGCCCCTGTCTGCAATGCACTGGTGCAGAGCTCACCGCTCCTCGCATTCCGGGTCCAGGGATTTACGCTCCTCGGCAGTGTCCGGATCAGAAAAGCCGAGTAACCCGGCCCCCGGCTGTTTGTTACAATTATGATGAGGGCAAAACAATTTCTGCGAGGGATTCCCCTGTTATTCCACAGACTGCCGGTCCTGCAACCGCTCATATAGCAGCTCCACTTCCAAATATCTGCCTATTCGCCACACAGGCGGGCATATACGGCTGAGATATCGTATAATAACGCTCAACTGCATTGTTACTCGTTTCCGCTCCGACCACGCGCTTGTGTAATGCTCCCGACAGGTAAAATAATTATTTTCACGACACTCCGATCCCTGCGAATCATAACTCCCTGTTTTATCGTGACGTATGACAGACCCCTGCATTTGAGATCCCTTCGAGACGCAGAGCATCGGGGTTAATGTGGTACGTTCATTGCTCTTTCCTCTACAGGATCAAAGGTGGGGTAGGACAAAGCTACTCATTGTTATCGATGAACCAGGAACGCCTTTACGCTTGAAAGGTATGAGAGAGAGGGGAATGAGCAGATGATTATTTTTACCGATTTGGACGGCAGCTTACTGAACCATTCCGATTATTCGTATTACGAGGCGCTGCCTGCGTTGAAAAAGATCCGGGCCGCCGACATCCCGCTGGTCATGTGCACGAGCAAGACCCGTAACGAAGTCGAAGTCATCCTTGGCAAGATGGGGCTTAAGGAACCTTTTATCGTAGAAAACGGGGGAGGGATCTTCTTCCCGAAAAATTACCGCGGGTTCAGAATCGAAAAAAGCATAATCATCCACGACCTCAAATGCATCCCCCTCGGTATGCCGTACGGGATGATCAGGACTTTTATGGATCGCTTCGGCCCTCGATTCTCGATCAGGGGTTTCGGAGATATGACCGAGAAAGAGATCGCTGCCCGTACCGGGCTGCCCCTGAATATGGCCGCGCATGCAAAGGCCAGGGAGTTTACCGAGCCCTTCACTATCGAGCATGAAGGCCGGATCCGTTTCCTGGAAAAGACGGCGCTGGAAGCAGGCATAAAGATCACCCGGGGAGGAAGGTTTTTCCACTTCATCGGATGCGGCAACGACAAAGGCGAGGCGGTAAAGCTCACGAAGGCAGTCTTTGAGAGAAACAAGCGGAAACAGGAGCTTACCATAGGGCTCGGCGACAGCCTGAACGATCTGCCCATGCTCAAACAGGTCGACATACCGGTTCTGATACCCCATCCGGACGGAAGCTATGAGGATATAAGCCTGCCGAATCTCATCCATGCGCCTTTCCCGGGCAGCAAGGGCTGGAACGAGACAGTCTTGAATATCCTTGCCACCTTCAAACGCATAGAGGAGAGGGGATGGAAATTTTCAGGAAACGACCGCATTGAATGGAAATCGCTGTCCCGGGGCAGAAGGACGGGCTCAAAATCCATGAGAGCTCCCCTGGCGAAGAAGGCAAACGTCTCCGGGATGTAAAGAAGGAACACTCCGGCATACACGATAGAACACAGCGAGGAGGTGCATCATGGCGGATTTCTATCAGCACGGTATAATAGCCACACTACAGAAAATGCGTTGCAGACCGGTGGAAGACCTTGAGAATGAATTGACGGAAATAGCAAAGAAAAGCAAGATGGTACTGTTGCTTCCGGCCCTTGTATCGGAATTCGATACACCGGCAGTGCCCAAAATCCTCGCCGAACTCAAGAAGGTCAGGTACCTCGATAAAATCGTGCTCTCCCTGGACCGGGCCGATCAGAACCAGTTCAAACAGGTAAAGCAGATCATGTCGGAAATACCGACCGAGGTAAAGATCGTATGGCATGACGGACCCCGGATGAATGCATTTTACAAAGAGCTTCGCGGCAATGATTTCAAGCTCGAAATCCCGGGCAAAGGCCGATCGGTATGGATGGCGCTCGGGTATATCCTGGCCGACAAAAACGTGGATGCCATTGCCCTGCACGATACCGATATCATGAATTACTCCCGGGAAATGCTTGCCCGTCTCGTTTATCCCGTCATGCATCCGGGGCTGGATTACGACTTCAGCAAAGGATACTACGCCCGCGTAAACGAGAAACTCTACGGCCGGGTAACCAGGCTCTTTTACCTTCCCATCATCAACACGCTCAAACGCATCGTGGGCTATAATCCCTTCCTCGAATACCTGGGCGCGTTCAGGTACGCGCTCTCCGGGGAGTTCGCCATGCTCTCCACCATCGCCCGCGGGATCAGGATCTCTCCCACCTGGGGCCTCGAGGTCTCGATGCTCAACGAGGTATACCACCGGACTTCTCCCAACCGGATCTGCCAGGTCGAGATCGCGGACAATTACGAGCACAAGCACCAGACGCTTCAGCGGGACAACCCGGGCGGCGGTCTCAACCGCATGGCAACCGATATCGCCGAGGCGCTGCTGCGGATCCTGAGCCAGGACGGGATGGTTTTGAGCGAATCTTTCTTCCGCACAATGTTCACCTCGTACATCGAAGAATCGAGGCTTGCCATCGAGAAGTACAATGCACTCTCGCTGTTGAACGGGCTTACCTATGATCCCCATAGCGAGATCGAAGCAACCGAGGCCTTTGTGTGCTCGCTCAAGAATGCAACGGCCAAGTTCATCTCCGACCCGGTCGGCATCCCCATGATGAGCTCGTGGGTCAGGATCAGCGCTGCCATTCCCGAATTCCAGGACCGCCTGAGGGAGGCTGTGGAAGCGGACAATTCTCTTTAGGCTTGACACGCAACCAGTGCGCTCTTATAAAAAGAAAAATAAATCTTAAAAGATAAGGAATGGACTTGTGAGACTCGACGGGTATCGAAAAGCTTGCTCAACGCTGCTTCTCCTCCTATGCCTTAGGATGATGGACCGACGCCCGCCGCTTACAGGTTGTCCATAAATAAAAAAAGGATAAAGAACCTGAGGGCCATGGGCGATAACAAGTCCATGGCCCTTTTTGTTTTTCATGAAAGGAGATATGAAATGGACACGGATCAGAAAAAGGTATTCATCTTCGACACGACCTTAAGAGACGGCGAGCAGTCTCCGGGCTGCAGCATGAACCCGGATGAAAAGCTCCACCTTGCGCGCCAGCTCGAAAGGCTCGGGGTGGATATCATCGAGGCAGGGTTTCCGGTCGCATCCGAAGGCGATTTCGCTTCCGTGCGCCAGATCGCCCGCGAGATCAAAGTGGCGCAGGTCGCAGGCCTTGCCAGGGCAAACCTCAAAGACATCGACCGCGCCTGGGATGCGATCAGGGACGCGGCCAAACCGCGCATACACACGTTCATTTCTTCCTCCGACATCCACCTGAAGTATCAGCTCCGCAAGTCGCGTGAGGAGGTGCTGAAGGAGGCCCGGCAGGCAGTCGCCCATGCAAGCTCGCTGACGAAGAACGTGGAATTTTCCCCCATGGACGCCACCCGCAGCGACCGAGGTTATCTGTGCGAGATGGTGGAAGCGGTCATCGATTCCGGCGCGACAACGGTCAATATCCCAGATACGGTCGGATACGCGATACCCGATGAGTTCGGCGAGCTTATCGCATTCCTTTTCGAACACGTGAAGAACATCAACCAGGCGGTCATCTCCGTGCACTGCCACAACGATCTCGGGCTTGCGGTCGCCAATTCTCTGGCCGCTGTGAGAAACGGGGCCAGGCAGGTCGAGTGTACGATCAACGGCATCGGCGAGCGCGCGGGGAACGCCGCGATGGAAGAGCTCGTCATGGCGCTTGCGACACGCAAGGACCTGTTCGGTCTCCACACGAACATCAACACCGAGAACATCTACCAGACCTCACGTCTCCTGACCCAGATCACGGGGGTCCGGGTCCAGCCGAACAAGGCCATTGTCGGCGCCAATGCCTTTGCCCACGAATCGGGCATCCATCAGGACGGCCTGATCAAGGATAAACTCACTTACGAGATAATGACCCCGCAGTCGGTCGGCATGCCGGACAGTCATATGGTGCTGGGCAAGCATTCCGGGCGGCACGCGGTGACCAACCACCTGAAACAGCTCGGGTACGAGTTGAGCGATGATGAGCTGAACAGAGTCTTTTCGCGCTTCAAAGACCTTGCCGATGTCAAGAAGGACATCTTCGACGAAGACCTCGAAGCCATCCTCTACGAAGAAGTATTGCGGATCGAAGAGAAGTTCACGCTCGTCTACCTGAACGTGGTGAGCGGAAACGTGGCAGTGCCCACCGCGACCATGCAGATAGAGACCGACGGCAAGATCATGCAGGACGCAGGGTTCGGTGTCGGCCCGGTTGATGCGACCTTCGATGCCATCCGCAAGATCACCAGGACCAACTACAACCTGATGAAGTATACGGTCAACGCCGTAACCGGAGGGACTGACGCCCAGGGCGAGGCAACGGTGCAGCTCAAGCACAACGGGCGCTCCGTGGTCGGCCATGGCGCACACCCGGATGTCCTGGTCGCGTCGGCAAAGGCGTACATCAACGCCCTGAACCGAATCGAGTGGCTCAATAAAGAGAACGCCGAATAGACTTTTTTAGAGCATTCCGCATGTACCGCCGCCAGGGGCTGGGCGGCGGTGCGTGCAAAGATCTTCCTTCCCCACTTTTTGTTCAATATTGAAACCCTGCATCCGATACCCGGCGTAAGCCAGATGCATGCCTGTCGGCCTCATGGGAGACAGCAATCCTGTTTAAAGAACGGGGGATCAGCTCCTGATGGGCGGTACCCGGAAGGTGGCTTCAAGTCACCGGATTCCCTGCGCCCATCTTCAGCATCGACATGAAGGCCTGCTGATCGGGCGCAATAAAGGGCTTTTCTTCGGGAACGGCTGAAACATACTGGAGCAACGTATCGGTCATCCCATGCGCAGCAGGGAGATGGCTGCTGAGGATAATCATCGGCGACAGTCCTCTGACATAGTTAATCGTTTTCGTGAACAGATCTCTATCGATCATATGAAGCCAGGGCGAGTCCGCTTTCGTCCACGTAACCAGACCGTCCCGCAGATCGCCTGAGCTTATCTCCGCCGCATTCACGGCAGGTTTCGACATGAGCGCGCCGAAACAGTCCGAACTGAAGAGGATGCCGGACTTGTGATCGTAGAACCCTGTAGTCTCGGGGGCGTCGTATGTGGGGGGTCTGATCGAAGTAAGCTTTCTGTCTCCCACATCGATGCTCTGCCCGGGGTTCAGCAGGAAGACCCGGTCCAGAGGGAAGGGCCGGAACAGGCTCATTTTCCCGAGGCCGAGAAAGGTGGTTATGACCTTCAGACCGGGAGCTGCTTCGATGATCCGGTGCAGGCTCCCGATGTGGTCCTGGTCGTTATGGGTGAGCCACAGCCATCTGAGATCGCCAAGATCGATAACCGAGGACAACCGGTCCATAAATCCGTCGCTGAGCGCCCATAGGCCGGTATCGACCAGCACGGGCTCGGCCGACTTGAGCACGAATGCGTTGACCGGAAGTATCCCGAAGCCGGGAATGGGGAAATAGGAAGGCAGAACTTCGACCTCGGGAGTTGCAGGATAGTGATCGAATATCGCAGGCATATCCATCAGCTTGTTCCTCCGGTGGAGATACGGAGCCGTTCGCAGGGTACCGGCCTACCTGCGATACACAATAGCCGGGGCATCTTGATTCTCAAGATAACTTCTTTACATACTTCTGTATGATCAAGGGAACATAGCCGAGGACAGGACCTTCTTATGTATGAATCAATGCACCTCTTCATCAGCATCTATATCAAGCTTTTTTTCCTGCTGACGCCCTTCTTTGTCCTCTCGGTTTTTCTCTCGCTCACCCGGGATATTTCCGCCACCGAGCGCCGCAAGGTGGCTGCATGGCTCACCTTTGACGTTATTCTCATCGGTTTTGTCCTGTATTTCCTTGGCAATGCCATCTTTTCCGTTTTCGGGATCACGCTGGACTCATTCCGTATCGGGGCGGGCGCACTGCTCTTCCTTTCGGCAGTGGACCTCGTGAGGGGCAATGAAGTCCCCTTAAAGCAGGATGGCCCGGGCAGCGTTACGGTCGTTCCTCTTGCCATCCCCATTACCATAGGACCCGCCACCACCGGTGCTCTTCTCGTCATGGGGGCGGAGGTCACGGATGTCTGGGGAAAGATCGTCGGGTGCTCGGCCCTGTTCGCAGCCGTGCTTTCGGTGGGAACACTCCTGTTTCTTGCCACCCCCATCGAAAGGCTCATCGGCTGCACCGGATTGAGGATCTTGAGCAAGCTGACCGGCCTTGTCCTGTCCGCCCTGGCGGCTCAGATCATCTTTACCGGAGTGAGGCACTTTCTGGCATGAGCAACACCTGAAACGGGGTATTACTCTCTTTCCCGCGACGGGAAAGAGGATCGTTCTCTCCCATCAAACGCGGTGGATGGGAGCGGATTATCGGTCGGGCAGACGACAATCCCTCCGCGCAGAAGCTTTTTTCGATAATAAACTCTTTTTTTGTCGTTACTTAGGCGGCGGTACCTTCGCTCCTTCTTTGCGGGCCTTTGACAAGCCTATCGCCACCGCCTGTTTCCTGCTCTTTACCTTTTTATCGCTCCCGCCGCTCTTGAGCTTTCCTTCCTTGTATTCTTCCATGGTCTCTTTGACCTTTTCCTGGGCCTTTTTCCCGTATTTCGCCATGCACTATCCTCCCTGTTTCTGTGTCTGCAGCTTTTGTAGAGCTCCGGCGCTGAGTATTCAATATACTCACAACGAACTTTCTACAGAGTCGGCCGGTCTGCACACAGGCGAGAAAGTGAACGGGTCGGCGGCCTTTATCTGAAGTAAAACGACCGTACTCCGATGCCTTTCTGGATACGTCCGCCGAGATGGAACAGCCCTGCCACAGGGCTGAACCGTATTCCGAGCAGGCTCCAGGAAATGAACTCCATGACGAAACCGGTTTCCTCCACCGTGTCCATGTAGGTGAACCGGGTTCTGGCAGGCCATGCGCTCATGTCGCCTTTCACCCAGACCGGATGGCCGGCCTGCGACACGATTGCGGCCCAGACATCCACATCCTGCACGAGGAATCCCAGGTGCTGGACAACTGCCCGTCCGCCGCTGTCGATGTGCTGCCGGTAGAAGTCCGACCCCACGCCCGGCTCCAGCAGCTCGACTTCGAGACCCTGGTGGTATGCGATCCCCATCTTGCCGGTGAAGCTCCTGCCTTCCCCCCGTTCCTGCCAGGAATCGACACTCCCTCCCACGATGAGAAAGGGCCCGATCCCCCCGGCTTCGAGCTCGCGCGATGCCTGCTCGACGTCCGGGACAACAAGACCGAGCTGATGGAGCGGGGGCAGCGCGAATCTTTTCCTGAATTCGCCGCCGAGTCCGTCCGCTGCGGATCGAAAGTCTGCTGCCTGCATCAATTCTTCAAATAAAATCATACCCACCCCTTTTTCGAACAGGATACATCTGTCTTCTCATGAGACCGTTCATTCCCCCTCGGGAACAGGACTCCACAGGACGAGGCTAAAACCGTATCGCGGTTTTTATGGCCCTGTTCACGCCCTTGTTCATGTTGACCCGGATAAGCTCCTTGTACTGCTCGATGGTGAACGTATGGGTGAGCATATCCTCCACATGGACCTTTTTCCTCTCCATGAGGTCGAGCGCGATCTCGAAGGCGTGCCTGCGGCCGTTCTCCGTATCGTTATAGCCGTATCCGTAACAGCCTTTGATGGTCTGGAGCTTGAGCCACAAAGGCGTGGGATCGAAGGTCACCTTGTTGCCGATCCCCACGAGGCTTATCGTGCCGCCTGCCGCGGTGACGATCAAGGCTGCCTGGAGGGTAGGTGAGTGGCCGACGGTATCGAATACCCGGTCGAACCCCCCCTGGACGATGCGCTCCCCGATCATGGGCTTGTAGGCGCGAGCGCCCGCGATCTTTTCAGCAGCGTCGATGATGCCGCCCCGGACCACATGATCGGCGCCCGATCGTTTGACGTACTCGCCGCTGAAGACCGAGGGCTCGGCCACGGTGACGGAACAGCCGATGCCCAGGCCCCGTATGGCTTTGACGATCATGGCCCCGATCACGCCTCCGCCGATGACGAGAACCCTGTCTTTTTCTCCCGGTCTGTTGTCCAGCACCGCCTGAAGCCCGACGGCCAGAGGCTCGGTGAGGACCGCGGATTCGGGGCTCACCCCGTCCGGCACCCGGTAGACCTGGCTTTTGTGCACCACCAGGTATTCCGCGAACCCGCCGCCGATGTCATGGCAGATCCCGGTGAACATGCCGGGGCCGAATCCTCCCTCGGCGTATTTTTCACAACTGCCCGGACGGCCGGCGGCGCAGGCCGGGCACTCCGGCGATATCCCCCTGGCAGAGCAGGTCAAGCCGGGATTGACGGTCACACGGTCGCCCGCGGCACAGGTTTCCACACGGGTCCCGGTCTGGATCACCTCACCGAATATTTCATGGCCGAAGATACAGGGGAACGAGGTAAAGGGCGAGGCCATGGGCGAGTCCTTTACCGTGAGGAGATTCAGATCGCTCCCGCAGAAGCCGCACAGCTTTACCCTGATTTTCACCCAGTCCTGATTGGGCAGCATCGGCTCCGGGGCTTCGGCGAGCTTCACCGTGGAAAACGGTCCCTCGTAAAAGAACTTCCTGTCTATCCTGCCAATGAGCTGCAGTGCAAGATAGTTGGGCACGGTTATGTTGAACACGAGCGCCTTCATACGGTCAATCCATCTTCAGAGACTGATAGAAAAGTGGCGTTGCCGGGCTCGTCACCGTGGGATCCGTCAGGACATTGAGGCAGGCGGGCTTTCCGGACTCGAAGGCACGCTTCAAAGCCGGGATGATCTCTTCGTCCTTTGTGACAAGCTCTCCGTACCCTCCCAGACCCTCCACCATCTTCTCGTACGGCCGGACACCGAGCTCGCAGCACTGCAGCCGCGAAGGCCCGATGGAGAGCTCCTGGCTGTGCTTGATCATGCCCCAGGCCTGATCGTTGTTCACCACGCACACCACCGGGATGTTATGCCGGACCATGGTGTCGAACTCCATGGCGTTGAAGCCGAAGGAACCGTCGCCGTTGAACAGGACGACCTTTTTATCCGGCCTGGCCAGCTTGGCCGCCATGGCAAAGGGGATGCCGGTGCCCAGGCACCCGAGCAGACCTGCAGCCGTTGCCATGACACCGGCCTTTTCCCTGGACATGAAGCCGGTGAGGCCGAAATACTGGGTATCTCCGCCGTCGATGACATAAACGGCGTCATCGCCGACAAATTTCCTGATCTGCGCCGCCAGCCGGATAGGATGTATGGGGCTGGAGGGCGACTCCCTCAGTTTAAGCTCGGTCCCCAGAAAGGCGTTGCTCGCAGCCCTGAGGGTCTTGACCCAAACATCGTGGTCGCCCCGCCGGATAAGAGGAAGCAGCCGGCGTAAAACCGAAGAGACGTCCCCCACCAGGCCTGCGTCGGCAACCCTGTTCCGGTCGACCTCGTGCGGGTCGATGTCGATGCGGACGACCTTTGTCCCGGGAGGGATGATCGCCCCGGACTGGAGGAGCCAGTTGAATCGGAAACCTGCCGCAACGATCACATCCGCCTGCGTTATGCCCAACTGGATGCCTACGTTGCCGATATCCCACAGCGAGAGCGGGTGGTTGTCGGGAAGTTCTCCCCTCCCGTAGTTCAGAAGGATGAAGGGGATGCCCGACCTGTCGATGAACTGGCTCAAGGCCTCACAGCAGCAGCTTAAGCCCACGCCGCTGCCGCCTATGAACAAAGGCTTTTTTGCGGCGTTTATGATCTCGGCGGCCCCTTTCAGGTCCGCGTCATCCGGGTGTACCGTATATTTCCTCGTCATGCGGGTCGCCATGGGAACTTTGTCCGAAGGCACCCTGATGTTCAGGATATCGGGCGGCAGTTCGAGGAAGACCGGCCCGGGCCTGCCTTCCACCGCCTGCCGGAAGGCCATTGCGAGATACTCCGGAATCCGCTTCGTCTCATAACAGGTCGCGGCCCATTTGGTGATAGGCTTTACCACGTCCATCTGGTTCATCTCCTGCAGCGCTCCCTTGAGGTCGTCACGTAACGGGTGCTTGCCGGACAGGACCACCAGCGGCGCATTGTCCAGATAGGCGTTAGCGATGCCGGTTATTGCATTGGTGAACCCGGGGCCTGCGGTCACCAGGCAGACGCCCGGCCGGCCGGTGTAGATCGACCAGGCATGGGCCATCATAGCGGCGGCCTGCTCGTGGCGGACATCGATGGTGCGGATATGATACTCGGTGAAGCTGTCCAGGATTGCCTCTATATGACCGCCGGATATACAGAAAACGGTATCGACCTTTTCAACTTCCTTCAGGTATTTCCCAACCAGATGGCCGCCCAGAATAGTTGTCGTCATAAGCATCCCCCTAAATCGATTTTTATTCGGCTCGTGGTTATTTTCGTAAAGGATGGTGCGAAACAGTGCCGTCTACATGGTGAGCTTGACCCCGTCGTTGAACCACTGGATATAGTATGCCATGCCCTCCACCTTGAGCTTCCCGTCCGCGGCTGCCTGAAATGTGGCTTCATCGCTGCCCTTGACCATGACACTGAAGGCGGTGCCCGAATCCGACCAGACAAGCGCTGCATCGCACGTGTGATCGGCGCCGTTTATGGAAGAGACCTTTCCCTTGTCGAAAACGAAAAGCCTTCCCCATCTGCAGTCTGCGGTCTTGATGAGAATTTTGAGCGTAATCTGCCCGATGTAGTTCTGAAAAGCCTTGTTTCTTCTTGCAGCCGCCTGGAGCTTTACGGATAAAATGAAAAGAAGCAGCGATAGTCTCATAAATACCCCCTTGTGAAAGTGTGTATTACCGACCGGCATGGCCGGGTCTTAAAAGGGCCTTTACGAGATGAACTTCATAGGATCCCGCTGTCAGCCCTGACCGTAGGTATCTCTCACCCAGGCACCTATGCTCCGCATTGCCTCCGGATAGGTAACCTTTGTCTTCCATCCCAGCTCGGTCTTTGCCAGGGTATTGTCGATATCGTTATTTCTTCCGGTGGTCTCGATCGACATGCGCGAAACAGGCGGCCGCAGAGACATCGGAGTGCAGACAAAATCCAGTATGGTCGCCAGCATCCTTGCCGGGTAGTAGGGCAAGCTCCCGAAAGGCTTTTTCCCTATGAGCCCTCCGAGATCATTTATGTACTCTTTCCAGGTGACCTCCCAGTCGTCCCTGAAGTGATACGTCTTTCCTCTGGCAGTATCGGAAGAAGCGGCAAGGATCGTTCCGTCCACCAGATTATCCACGGAAATGAGGCTGGAGCTGTGCCTGCCTCCGTCGACGAGCGGCATGGGCATCCTCTTCATCTTCTCGATGATATCTCTGACCCACACGCTTCCCGGCCCTATCACATTGGTAGGGCGAATAACGGTGCATGCAATGTTGCGCGCCTCGTGATGGCTCAAGACAAGCGACTCCGTATCGAGCTTGGCGTCGTTGTAGGGGATACCGGACTTGTATGCAGTATCGGTTTCCCGTATGCCTTTCATATGCCTGCCGAATCCTATTGCCGCCACGGAACTCATGTATAAGAATCTTCTCGCATTGCCTGCCGCCTCATCGATCAGGTTCATGGTGGCATCGTAAATGGCGCGGTAAAACTGCTCCCTCGTGCCCCAGTCGGTAACTCGTCCGGCAAGGTGGAAAACCGTATCGATCCCGTCGCAAATCCCCGAGAGAGACTCTCTGTTCAACAGATCGCCGCTGCGTATCTCCACCCCGAGCTTTTCCAGCTTCCCTGTGTCCCTCCCGGGACGAACCAGCGCCCTCACATGGTGCCCCCGTCTTATAAGCTCCCTTACAAGAAACTCCCCGATAAAGCCTGTTGCACCGGTAACAAGTGTTTTCACTCCGACACCTCCACAATCATTCCAACATGAGTTTACATTAATAGGAGAAAATATATGAATAATGACAAATGATGTCAAGCAATATATGAGTAATGACTCATATTTACGATTGACACATATTCTTCCGGGTACTACTCTTTCCGAGGATACTTCTGATAAGCTTACGGCTGCTGCGAAAGTGGTCGGCAGAAGGAGCATACAATCCGGAGGGAGCTGTAATGCGTGTTCGTATTCCCAGACAGAAACGGAGCAGGGAAAGAATGGTGCGGATAACGGAGGCCGCCAGGGATCTTTTTGCGAGAAAAGGGTTGAACGGGACCAGCTCGAACGAGATCGCCAGGGAGGCCGGCGTTTCCATAGGCACGTTCTACAGCTATTTCGAGAATAAACGAACCCTCTTTCTGAAGATTCTTGACGGCCACCTGCATGCCTTTATCACCGATATCTATTCACTGGAAACCGATGACACGATTTCCGTGAAGGATAACATCGGGCAGCATATACGAAAGGCCTTTTCGGTGTTCGACCGCCACGCTTCCTTCCACAGGGAAGCCCTGGTCCTGAAATTCTCGGACGCAGACGTGAAAAAGCTCTTCGACAAGGTCGAACAGGAGCAGCTCCTCATCATCAGCGAGCTCATCAAGCCCTATTGCACAAGAAAAGACCCCGAGACGCTCATGGAAGTGTCGAAGGTCATGCACAGCGCGGTGGAGAGCATTGCCCATTCCGTGAAATTTCTCGATTCCCCCATGAGTACCGAGCGCCTCATCGACGAGCTTACCGAGATGATCTATCGGTATGTGAGCAGTCTATAAAAAGAAGAGTATCCAGCCTTCAGCCGTTTCTCTTATCGTCCGAGCAGCTTTCGGCAAGCGTCTGGTACTTATCCGCTGCGCCGTGGGGAACGGCGTTTGCCAGGCTGCTCCTCCAGGCCTTGTAGACTGCGTGGACGAGCGTGGCAAGCGGTATGGCAAAAAGAAGGCCCCAGAAACCCCACAAACCGCCGAACAGAAGGATTGCGATAATGACGGCAATCGGGTGGATATTGACCACCTCCGCCAGAAGCAGCGGCGCCAGCACGTTTCCGTCCAGGGCCTGGAGAATCCCGTAAGCAATGAGGATATAGACGAAGTGCACGTCCAGACCCCACTGAAAAAAAGCCACCAAAGCGATGGGGAAGGTCATCAGCGTTGCCCCGACATAGGGAAGAAGCACTGACAGGCCGGTGAACAGCGAGAGCAACATGGTAAACCGCAGTCCCATGAAGGAAAAAACCCCATAGCTCACCACCCATACGATGATGATCTCCCAGCCTTTTCCCCTCAGGTAATTGGCGATCTGCACGTTCATCTCATCCCACACCCGTGCGGCAAGATTCCGCTCCTCCGGAAGGAGCGAGGCAAACCACTGAAGTATCAGGTCCTTATCTTTGAGAAAAAAGAACACGAGGAACGGGACGAGGATAAGGTAGATGAGCAACTCGATGATTCCCCGGACTGAAGAAACTGACAGGGATAACACGTACTGCCCCAGGTCCTGGATATGGGTTTCGATGTAAGCGAAGAAACGGGTGACATGCTCCTGGGAAACATACTGGGGATACCTCTCCGGCAGATGCGTGAGCTCTTCCTGCCCTTTTGCAAGCATACCGGGCAACTCCTGAAAGAACTCGACCGTCTGGCGGTACATAATCGGGAGCAGAACGATCATCAGGGTGAGGAAAACGGCGATGAACAGGAGGAATATGATGACGACCGCGACATTCCGCGGGATGCGGAGGCGCTGGAGTACGGGTACGAAACCATCGAGGAGATAGGCGATGAGAACGGCAACGAAAACGGACACGAGCATGTCCCCGAAAAGATAGATGAAGATGAATCCCAGGAGCAAAAGGGCATTAAGGATAATCACCTGGCTATCGGAGAAGTAGCGGTTATACCAGTTGGCAATGATTTTTATCATGGCGCCAAATATACCAGGATTCAACGTCCTGGCAACTGGAAAGAATGCAGCACGGGGTGCGGTTAAACGCATGTTTCTGTTCGAAGGCAGCGGCGGGTCGCACGTACGGCATACAAGAGGGCAGGGTTCACATCAGGCCATCATGTGCCGGTGTGAACCCGCCCCGGTTTTGACAACTTAAAACATCACTTCCAGGAAGCTTCCTACCGCAAGATCGGGGCTGTCGTCGTAAACGCCGACGGATACGTAGGGGGCGATCCGCAGATTGCCGCCTACACGGATGTTGCCGCCCAGGACCAGATCGAGCGTATTGTCGGTGAATTTCTGCGAATCTTCGCCCACGAGCTCGATATTGAGGTCGAACTGATCGTTGATCGGCAGGCCGTACCCGATGCCAAAGTTGAAGTAGCTGGTATTGTCGAAGTCGCCGCCCTGCACCCGATAGCCGAACTGGCCGTAGAGCACTCCCGAAGCTATCTTTCGCTGCATGGGAACGTTTACGAAGAGATCGAGGTCGTCATTGGCATAGGGGAAGACGTCGTCGTCACCAAGGAAGGTCGCTCCGACCTGCAGGGCAACGGATTCATTCACTGCGAGTTTGCCGAAGACCGTCAGGCCTTCGAGCCCCGATTCGTCCGGTGCATTCGTATCGTCATCCGAATTGGCGCTGAAGGCGATAAACCCGCCGACCTCCGCCGAATCGCCCAGGCCGTACCGTATCCCGAACGGTGCAAGGCGCACGTTGTCATACTTGAGCCCTAAAACTTCGCGGTCTGATTCAAACGCCAGGCCCACATTCAGAGAAGCCCTGCCCTGGGGCAGAACGCTCACCCGCTCCATCTTCACCGGCTGTACCTGCGCCAGAGCCGACGACCAGCCTATCGCAACCAGAGCCGCGATCATGGTTATTCCGAGTATACCCTTTTTCATCTAGAAATCCTCCTCTTATGTGCATGAACTTATTTTGTTTCATGTTTTCCGGCCGGCATCAGGGCAAGTTTTTCGGTGATCGTCTCTGCCATACGGATGCTTCACATGGGCACTGGGCACATGTACTGCCTGAAGAGAATAATAATATCTTTATACTATTGTCTCAAGTGTTTCTTTTTTACCAAAGCTCTTCCTGTAGAATTTCCCTGAGCCCACGAAATGTGGAACTGTTGTATACTGCCTATAGCCATGACCTCAAGATCAACGGATTGTTTTTCCGGCACAGGCCCTTGATCTCCCGCATGTAACCCTTGACCGCATTATAAAGAGATACTAATGAACACCGTTATGCTCGATTCATTCGTAAAGACGCTCACGGGCCCGTGCATGGTCAGGCAGGGCGGTTCGGTGCTCGCCTGCTGCTCCGGAGGGATAGATTCCATGGTGCTCCTCGATCTGCTCGTGCTCGCCGCCGGCCCTTTGTGTCTGCGGCTCGGCGTAGTGCATGCGGATCACGGAATCAGAGGGGAGGAATCAAGGAAAGATGCCCTTTTCGTTTCCGAGAGCTGCAAAAAGCTCGGTCTGCCCTGCCATGTCTACAGGCTGGGCATGTCGCCCGATGAACCGAACCTGGAAGAGCAGGCACGGCTGCTGCGGTATGATAAAATCCTCGCGTGCATGAACGAGCAGGGGTATCTGTCCGCTGCCACGGGGCATACCATGGACGACCAGGCAGAGACGCTCGTTTACCGGCTCATCCGCGGAAGCGGCATCAGGGGCTTGGCCGGCATGGAATACCGGAGTGCAAACGGCGTCATCAGGCCGATGCTGACCTTCACCAGGGAGCAGATCGAGGGCTATGCGGCGAAGAGAGGCATAGCTTATTCCGAAGACGGGACAAACCTTGACACGACCCTGGCCCGCAACCTCATCCGCCGCGAGATCGTTCCTCTCATGAAGAGGATCAATTCCTCGGCGGTCAAAGCAATATCCCGCCTCGCAGGCATCGCACGGGAAGAAGGAGAGTTTATCGAGCGGCAGGTTTCCGCATTGGAAGATTCTTCGCGGGTGATCGACTGGGGAATCGTGCGGGCGTACCGGCATGCCGACCTGGAAAATGCACCGCCCGCAGTACTGAAACGCTTGATGATCAGGATCGTGTCCACGATGATCGATGAGCCGAGAGGCATAGACAGCCTCCAGGTGGAAGACATCGCGGGGGTTGTCGAAGGAAGGAAGGCGGCACATACGGTCAAGAGAAAGGTCTTGGTCAGCAGGGATGAGGACTGCGTGGTCTTCTCCACTTCCGGGGCAGGGCCTTTTTATGATATTACGATCCAGAAGCCCGGTACATATATGATCGAGCCTCTGCATCAGCAGGTACGGATCGACTTCGACAAGGGCATGGGTCTGTTTCACCTGAGATCGCACATGCCCGGGGACCGGTTCCAAGGCAGGAGGGTCGTGAGATTGCTGGCGGATAAGGAGGTTACGAAATCGCTGCGGCCTTTCTGGCCTGTGCTCGTATCCGGCGGGGAGGTTGTCTCCGTTGTCGGTATGCGGGACAGCAGGGATGGATTGGTCGTTCAGACCGTGTTTCCCTGCCGGGGATAGCACGAAATCATTCATCGGAAACTCATGAGCCGCTCTTGCGTTCGACGTTATTGAAAACCCGGTATTCTCAATCAGCTCCTTTATTCTCGATCATGAGTTCGTACTGATTGTATGTAGCCCTTGACCGCTCTTGGAAGAGATACTAATGAACAACACCATGTTTGATTCACCCGCGAAAACACACTCGGCATCGAGCATCCAGAAAAGCCTTGCACAGGCGCGATGCATCGGGCCGCTGCCCCCGGCCCTGCAGGCGCTCGTCGTTGCGTCGGCGGTAAAAGATGCAGCCAGGCCGGTGCTCTGGCTTGTGGAGAGCACCGACGAGATGTACCAGGCGCAGGACAACCTGAGCGCCTTCCTCGATGCTTCGTGGATAAACGTCTACCCGCCTCTGGATGTCCGGCCGTACCAGGACGACAGCCCATCGAAAGAGATCGTGGCCAAACGCATAAGCGTTCTTTCACGCCTTCTCCTGAAACACCCCTGTGTCGTCATAGCACCCATTGAAGCGGCCGTATGGCCGGTCATGCCCAAGGAAGAGCTCGAAGCCTCGCACATCGGGCTGAAGGCCGAGGTCGACATCGACCGGGACGACCTCACCCGCAGGCTCGTACAGATGGGCTACACTCGCGAGGCCCTGATCGACGATATCGGGCAGTTCAGTATCCGGGGCTCGGTCATGGACATCTATTCTCCCGGCATGGAAGATCCTGTCCGGATAGACCTGTGGGGAGACACCATCACCTCGATCAAGGCGTTCAACCTGAATACCCAGCGGTCCGGCAAAGAGGTTCAGGCCGTCACCATCCTGCCCGCAAGCGAAGTGCTGCTGGATATGAACCATGTGAAGAACGCGAGGCCCTGGCTGCGGAGGATGAAGGACCAGTCCATGGCCACGCTCATAGGCGATATCGAGCAGGGGATCTACCCGCCGGGCATCGAGGCGTATTTCACACTGTTCTACGAGCAGCCTGCAACGCTCTTCGACTACCTGCCCGCGGGGAGCATCGCTGCATGCCCGGACGGCTCCATCACCGATATCTGGTGGGAGAACACCTTCGAGCGGTTCACGCACGCCTACGAGCACCTGAAGGAAGGGAAGGGCAGGTATCTCCCTCCCGAAACGCTGCTGGTCGGCAGGGAAACGATACGCAAAGGCATCGAAAGGATCGGCCGGCAGATCTCCACGTCCTTTGCCGATCAGGGCCAATGCCCGGAATTCCGGACCATCCCCGCGGTTCCGCCAACGGCGAAGGCGAGCGATAACCTGATCGACACGGTAAAGGACCTCCAGGCCGAAGGCATGGATGTATTCGTCTTTACCGGCAACCAGATGCTTTCCGAGCGCGTCACCTTTGCCCTGAACAGCCGCGGCCTCGCGCCGGACAAATCGGAAGGCCCGCGGATGCTTTCCCGCGAGGGGTGGAGGGCAAAGCTTTTCGTTGCCGACGGCTACATCCCTGCCGGGTTTGTCCTGCCCACCCTCGGGATCGCCGCGATATCGGCGGACGAAATGCTGGGGGTCAGAAAGCGGAAGAAACGCTCCGCATCGGGCGCCCCTCTGCTGAACCCGTTCACCCAGCTCAATGTGGGAGATGCGGTGGTGCACCAGGAGAACGGCATCGGCATCTTCCAGGGTGTCGTACGCCTGGAACTGGAAGGGTTCAAGAGCGACTTCGTCCAGCTGGAATACCTGGGGGGCGACAAGCTCTATGTGCCGGTATACCGGCTCTCGCTCCTCCAGCGCTACATCGGCGACACCGATGTCTTCATCATCGACAAGCTGGGTGGCACACGTTGGACAAAGGCTACGGAAAAGGCGCGGGAGTCCGTCGCTAAGCTCGCCAACGACCTGCTTGCCATTTATGCCAAGCGGGAGAGCAGCGTCGGCTTCTCCTACGATACTTCGGCCGCCGCCGTGGAGGAGTTCGAGGACACGTTCCCCTACGAAGAGACCGAAGATCAGCTCAAAGCGGTCGAAGAGGTGTACGGCGATATGGCTTCGCGCAGGCCCATGGACAGGCTCGTCTGCGGCGATGTGGGCTACGGAAAGACGGAGGTGGCCTTAAGGGCTGCGTATGCGGCGGTGATGTCGGGCAAGCAGGTAGCGATGCTCGTGCCCACGACGCTGCTCGCCAGGCAACACCTGAATACCTTCAAGGACAGGTTCTCCCGGTGGCCGTTCCGGGTCGAGGGAATATCGGGCTTTTCCGCCCCGGGGCACAACAAAGAGGTCATAGCGGACCTGGAGAAGGGAAAGGTGGATGTCGTCATCGGCACGCACGCCCTGCTCACCGAGAAGGTGAAGTTCCGCGACCTGGGTCTCCTCATCGTGGACGAGGAGCACCGCTTCGGGGTCAAGGACAAGGAAAGGATCAAGTCAAAACGGGCAGAAGTAGATATTCTGACGCTCACCGCCACACCCATACCGCGGACCCTGAACATGGCGATCTCGGGCATCCGCGATCTGTCCGTGATCGAGACCCCGCCCATCGACCGGAAATCCATCGAAACCGTCGTGAGCAGGTACGACGAGGAGACCATCCAGCAGGTCATCACCCGCGAGCTGCTCAGGGGCGGACAGGTCTTCTTTGTCCATAACCAGGTCGCCACCATCGAGAACATGGCACGCAGGATCGAGGAGCTCACAGAGCATGCGCGGGTGGGTGTGGCTCACGGCCAGATGTCGCGCACGCAGCTCGAGCGGGTCATGTCCGACTTCCTCGACCGGACCGTGAACGTGCTCGTGACCTCGGCGATCATCTCCTCGGGCATCGACATCCCGTCTGCAAACACGATC
This sequence comes from Syntrophaceae bacterium UBA6087, assembly GCA_002448235.1. Classification (GTDB taxonomy): domain Bacteria; phylum Desulfobacterota; class Desulfomonilia; order UBA1062; family UBA1062; genus Phosphitivorax. The sequence continues at coordinate 33,224 of DIXF01000008.1, read as the reverse complement.
ATCATCAACCGGGCGGACAAATTCGGCCTGGCCGACCTTTATCAGCTTCGCGGCAGGGTAGGGAGATCGAAGATCAAGGGGTTCGCGCTCCTGTTCGTCCCCGAAGTGGGCCAGATCACCAAGGACGCCAGGAAGAGGCTTGCCGCCATCAAAGAGTACGAGTCGCTCGGCGCCGGTTTCCAGATGGCCCTGCGCGATATGGAGATCCGCGGCGTAGGCGACATCCTGGGCAGGGCGCAGTGGGGACACGTCACGGCCATCGGCTACGAATATTTCCAGCAGATGCTGAAAGAAGCAGTGGATATGCTGCAGGGCAAAGAGGTGGTGACCGAGGTCGATCCCGAAATCCAGATCCAGCTCAATGCATACATCCCGGAGGAATACTGCCCCGACCAGCACTTGCGGCTGGGCCTGTATAAACGTCTGTTCTCCGCAGATGCGGCCGAGCTGCCCGAGATCCGTGAAGAGATCACCGACCTCTACGGAGAACCGCCGCAGCCGGTCAGGGACCTGATAGTCATTGCCGAGATCCGCGACAGGATGAAAAAGCTCCGGTTGAAAAAGCTCGACCGCCACGATAACCGGTTGAGGTTATACCTGGGTCGTGATAGCATAATAAACCTGAAGGATTTGATAGAACTGGTAACAGAGAAAAACGGACGGCTCTATCCGCAGGGGATTGCCGAAATACCCATCGGAGAAGAGAATGTATCCGATGAGATACGCGACATACTCTACCGAATCGCGTAGCTCTGGGAGCCGGTCGAACCCGGGGCGCCCGGACACGGGGCCGGTATTTACGGGTGCCCCATGGGGTGACATCGGGCATGTCCGTCCTTATAAATACATTGTCACGGTCATACTACACGCGAGGTGAGATTTGATAAAATCTATGAGATATCGGTCAGGGGCAGTCATCATGCTCGGCATGGCTTTCCTGGTGATCGCCTGGGGCAATGCCCGTGCAGAAAAGATCGACGGCATCGTGGCCGTGGTAGATAATGCCATCATCATGAATTCGGATCTGCATAAAAAGATGGCCGAACTCGGTGCCCCGATGGCGAGCAGGACCGCCGAAAAGCAGGTGCTGGAGCTCATGGTGGAAGATATCGTCATAGCGAAGATCTACAAGTCCATGGGGCTGCCCCCGGTCGGGGATAATGAGGCCCAGGCCTTTGCAGAAAGCCAGAAAGTCAGTCTGGAAACCGCAAAAAGCTACATCATGAAGAGCGCACTGATGGACATCATGGTCAAGTCAAAGGTGGTAGTCACCGGAAACATGATCAGAAACTATTATCTGAGCCGGGAAGAATATCAGGGGGAAAACGCGGTCCACCTCAGGCAGATCCTCGTCACGGGAGACGGATCCAAGGTCGAGAGCGCGCTCAAAGAGCTTGAGTCAGGCGGCGACTTCGAAGAGGTCGCAAAGAAGTATTCCGATGTACTCTCATCCGGGACCTCGGATATCGGGTGGATCCCCATAGACGACCTTTCCGAAGAGATAAGGAACGGCGTATCGAATGCCGGGCCGGGGGACATCATAGGCCCCATAACCGTCGGGGCAGACAGGCAGGCCCTCTACCAGTTCGTGGAAAAAGGATTCTCGGGACAGAAAAGCCTTGACGAGGTCAGGGACGAAATAGCCGACATCCTCGAAAAGAAATACCAGCAGGAAGCATTCAGCCACTGGCTGCAGAAGATGATGTCGGAGTACTTTATCGGGATATACATTTAGTTGCCGGTGATTGTAATCGTTGAGCAAGAAGCGCTTGCCATATTCGATTATTTGCGTTTTAGTACCTTCTGCGGAAGCTTTTCCCGAACCCGCAAAAACCATCAGAGCCTTGAAACGGCGGTGCACTGTAATCCCAGGGTAAATACTTGATAGCGATACGCATCACGGAGCAGCAATGAAGGATTTCATCGAGATAAAAGGAGCATGTGAACACAACCTCAAAGGGATAGACGTTTCGATCCCGAGAAACAAATTCGTCGTCGTTACGGGCGTTTCCGGCTCGGGGAAGTCATCGCTCGCATTCGACACGCTTTATGCCGAGGGGCAGAGAAGATATGTGGAATCCTTGAGCGCCTACGCCAGGCAGTTTCTGGAGCAGATGCCCAAGCCCCAGGTGGAATCCATCGAAGGGCTGTCACCGGCAATCGCCATAGAACAGAAGACCACATCGAACAACCCCCGGTCCACGGTGGGCACGGTCACCGAGATCTACGACTACATGCGCGTGCTGTTTGCCCGGGTCGGCACCCCGCATTGCTGGCAGTGCGGAAACATGATCGAGTCCATGACCATTCAGCAGATGGCAAGCGCGGTGCTGGCACTCGGCCCCGGCGCAAAAATCATGATCCAGGCCCCTGTCGTCACCGGCAGAAAAGGCGAGTACACAAAGCTTTTCGAGAGCCTGGCAAAAGACGGCTTTGTCCGCGTGAGCATCGACGGCGAGATGTACGATATCGAAGACGTGCCGTCGCTGGACAAGAAAAAGAAACATACCATCGATGTGATCGTTGACAGGATCGTGATCAAGGAAGGCATCAACCAGCGTCTTATCGATTCCATCGAGATCGCCTGCAGGCTCTCGGAAGGCATCCTCAAGATCAGGGAGGCCTCGGGGAAGGAGACCATCTATTCCGAGCACTACAGCTGCCCTGTCTGCAGCGTATCGTTCCCCGAGATATCGCCCCGGATGTTCTCGTTCAACAATCCCCACGGCGCGTGCCCCCGGTGCACGGGGCTGGGCGTGCTGCTGGAAGTCGATCCCGAGCTTGTGGTTCCCAATACGGGGCTTTCTCTCCTGCAGGGCGCCGTCGTCTCCTGGGGGGCTCCCCCGGGGAAATTTGCCACCAGGCTCATCAGGCACCTGTCCCGGACCTTGGGCTTCGATCCGAAAACCCCTTTCGAGGAACTCGATGCCGAGATTCAGAAAACCATCTTTTACGGCAACGGCGCCCGCGGCCCCTGGGGGACGCCGTTTGAAGGCGCGATCCCAAACCTCGAACGAAAGCTCACCGATACCGATACCGGAGAGATCAGGAGCGACGTCCAGCGTTTCCTCAACTACAAGGCGTGCCCGGAATGCAACGGAGCGAGGTTGAAAAAGGAGATGCTCCATGTGGAGATAGGCGGGAAGAACATCTTCCAGCTCACGGACATGAGCGTGGACTGCCTGCTGGACTATTTCAACACGCTGGTCCTGACGCCGAAAAAGCAGGAGATCGCGGGCAGGCTCATCAAGGAGATCAAAGACAGGCTCGGGTTCCTCACCTCGGTAGGCATCGGATACCTTTCTCTCGCCCGGTCCGCGGGGACACTCTCGTCCGGAGAGTCTCAGCGGATCAGGCTGGCCACACAAATCGGCTCTGCACTGATGGGCGTGATGTACATCCTCGACGAGCCGACCATAGGCCTCCACCAGCGGGACAACGACCGGCTCATCAGCACCCTCATCCATCTGCGGGACCTCGGCAATACCCTGATCGTGGTGGAGCACGACGAAGACACGATCAGGGCGTCGGATTACGTGATCGACATGGGGCCCGGCGCGGGAGAAAAGGGCGGATCCATTATCTTCGAGGGAACGCCGGAGGAAATTCTCACCTCAGAGACTTCACTCACCGGAAAGTACATCTCGGGAAGGCTGTCCGTCCATGAGTCCAAGAGGAGAAGGCCGGCCGAGCGGGGACAAATCCTCATCAAGGGGGCAAAGGCGAACAACCTCAAAGGCGTTTCGGCGGCCATCCCCATCGGGCTGTTCACCTGTGTCACCGGGGTTTCGGGCTCGGGCAAGTCGAGCCTCATCATCGATACGCTCTATCCCTATCTCACCAAGTCGCTCTCCGGTTCCCGCGCAGTACCGCACAACGTGGAGGCCATAAAAGGCATCGAGTTCATCGATCGGGTCATCAACGTTGACCAGAGCCCCATCGGCAGGACGCCCAGGTCAAACCCGGCCACCTATACAGGGCTGTTCACCCATATCAGGGAGCTGTTCACCCTGCTTCCCGACGCGAAGCTCCGGGGGTACAAGCCCGGCAGGTTCAGCTTCAACGTCAAGGGCGGCAGGTGCGAGGCGTGTCAGGGCGACGGCCTCATCAAGATCACCATGCACTTTCTCCCGGATGTGTACGTCATCTGCGATCAATGCCAGGGAAAAAGGTTCAACGACGAGACCCTCGAAATCAGGTACAAAGGCAAGTCTATCGCAGACGTGCTCGACATGAGCGTATCCCAGGCTCTGGAGCTCTTCGATGCCGTCCCGTCCATCAAGCGCAAGCTGAGCACTCTCATGGACGTCGGAATGGATTATATCAAGCTCGGCCAGAGCGCCACCACCCTGTCGGGCGGCGAGGCCCAGCGTACGAAGCTGGCCCGCGAGCTTTCGAAGCGTTCCACGGGCAAAACCCTGTACATCCTGGACGAGCCGACCACGGGCCTGCACTTCGAAGATATCAGCAAGCTTCTGAAAGTCCTTCACCACCTCGTTGATCAGGGCAACACCGTGCTCGTCATCGAGCACAACATGGATATCATCAAATCCGCCGACCACCTCATCGATCTGGGCCCGGAGGGGGGGAATGACGGAGGCAGGATCGTGGCCGTCGGAACGCCCGAAGAGATCGCCCGGTGCGAATCCTCTCATACCGGCAGATACCTGGTGAGGTATCTTTCTTGACAAGAGAGGTCAGGGGGTTTACATATTCATACGTTATGTAAATTTATTGTAAACAGCTTGTATTTATTGGCAATTAAATCACGGGGAGGAGAAAACATGAAGAAGTTCGTGGTAGTTGCAGTCTTTTTTGCTTTTATCGGGTGTTTCGTTCAGCAGGGCCATGCAGAGGAGAAGACTTACCGTGTCGAGGTGCTCCAGGTAACGAGCATCGATCCCTTTGACAGGGCCTTCAAGGGGTTCATGGGCGAGCTCGCCCGCAACGGCCTTGTTGAAGGCAAGAACCTGAAGGTCAACAAAAGGGTCATAGACTTCGACGTGGAAAAGGGCGGTCTGTGGAAAAAAGTGGGCGTGCTCATGAGCATCAAGAGCCAGGCTTCCGAGATCGTTGCCGCCAAACCCGACCTTGTGCTCACCATCGGCACACCGGCGACGAAATATGCAAAGGACAAGATCGTATCTGCAGGCATTCCGCTCGTATTCACCGCCGTCGCCTATCCCAAGGCCGCCGGGTGCTCGTCGCTGAGCGAGGCCGGCAAGGGATTCACCGGCTCGACTTTGTGGATGGACGTGAAAGGCATCCTCCAGATCACGAAGCTCGCGTTTCCGGCCGTGAAAACAGTCGGCATTGTCCACACTGACGATGAAAACGCTGTTGCAGCGGTTGAAGACGTTAAGAAGACGGCGCCTGCGCTGGGCATGACAAGCGTATCGAAGGAAATCAACAAAAAGGATTCCATAACCCCTGCGCTGAATGCACTGCAAGCCCAGGGAGCGCAGCTCTTTATCGTTCCCCTCGACTCGTACTACGGGATGAGGGATTACGAGCCATGCCACCAGCTCGGCGACTTTTCGATCAAGCACAAGATCCCGGCGGTAAGCTTCACCCTGCTCAAGGTGCCCGGGGCAATCCTGTACATCGGCGCCGATTTCGTCAACATCGGATCGTATGCGGGCAAACAGGCCGTCAGAATACTCAAAGAGGGAGCCATGCCGGAAAGCCTTCCCATCATGAGGCAGGACGAGCTCAAGATCCTCGTGGACACGAAGCGCATGCAGGCCCTGGGCATAAAGCTGCCTATAGAGATCCTGCAGCTCGCAAAGCCGGTGGAATAGTTTTATAGCCGGGTGATGCCCGATTGGAATGCCTTCCCCGCGGGAGCGGGGGAATCCATTCACGCCGCCGTCTATTCCGTTGGAGAGAGCACCGCATGCATGGCCCGTGAGAGCCTGGATATCACATATACAATGGTAAGGCCCAAGCCGGCACCTTGTCTTCTGCATCGTCGTAAAGAACGGGGCGAGTATCCTGCGTAAGGGGCATGTTTGCATTTTAAAGATATATTTACGCATACCCGATATTGACTTTTACTTGTTTTGATCATGACACAACACAAATATGAAGGAGACGATATCATGAAGAAGCTGGTAATCCTTTTTGCAGCACTTATGTTTCTCACTGTCCCGTGCTTTGCGTATCACATCGAAGTGCTGCAAGTTACCAAGGTCCAGGCTTTTGACGACACCTACAACGGGTTTCTGGAAGAGCTTGCGAAAAACGGCATCGTAGAAGGAAAGAATCTGACGGTCAAACGGCACATTATCGATGCGAGCGCTGATGCCGGTATCTGGAAAAAGATTGTCATTCTGATGAAGATCAAGTCTGCCGCCTCGGATATCGTCAAAGCAAAGCCCGATCTCGTGATGACCATAAGCACCCCTGCCACGAAGTATTCCATGGACAAGGTCATAGGCGCGGGAATACCGCTCGTATTCTCCTGCGTGGCCAACCCGCCCATAATCGGATGCCCGTCGGTGACACAGCCGGCAAAAGGGTTCACGGGGGCTACCTTGTATCAGGACCCGCTCAACTTCCTCGTCCTTGCCCAGATGGCGAAACCCGATACGAAAAAAATCGGGCTCATCCACAGCGACGATGACAACGCCATCGCTTTTGCACAGGAAATGTCGCGCAAGGCATCGTCTTTAGGCATCACGGTCGTGGCGAAACAGATCGAGAAATCGCAGCCGATCAGGCCTGCCGCTCTGGAGCTGGCCAAAGCAGGTGTGGATTCCTTTGCCATCCCGCTCGATGCATACTACGGGATCCGCAACCAGGAGCACGGGAAGACGCTCTTTGCCGTTGCCAGAGAGAAGAAGCTGCCCGTTTTCGCCTTTGTCAATTACGATGAAAAGGGCGCTCTGCTCTATGCCGGGCCCGACTTCACCTACATAGGAAAGCTTTCGGGCAAACAGGCCGTCGCCATTCTCAAGGATGGAAAGAAACCCGAATCTCTGCCGATACTCAAGCAGGAAGAGCTGAACATCTATGTGGACAAGGACATCGCGCAGGAGCTCGGCATAAAAATTTCCGATCGTTTGCTGAAAGCTGCGAAGCTGAGATGATCTTTCTGCCGCGCAGAGAGATCCAGGGAGCTTTCAGCGCCTGATCTTCCCCGGCAGGATGTAGGGGTAGGGCGTGTTCAGGACCCTGACCCTCAAGAATCTGTCGAGCTTCCGCAAAGCCAGAAACAAGCGCCAGATAAACGCATCCCGGCGGTAGTATGCCCTCACTTCGCGGAGGGTGATGGGTTCGGCTTCCCTGCCCGCAGGCCTCATGCCGGGAAAACGGTTGGCTTCGGCGATGAACGGCTGCACGAGATCGGGCCGCTGCTCTTTGAACAGGTTGGCGATGAGGTCTACGACGGACATCCGCGGATCATAGTAGCGCGAAACAACATCCTTAAGGAAAAAGCGTTTGATGAACCATACCAGGAAGGAGGGAGCGCTCCGTAAGAAGAGGTCGGTGTTCAGCTGCTCAAGCCCGTTTATCCTTATGAGCGGCGTGCATGTATCGAGATAAACCAGCCTTGAATCCTCACTGCTCAAATGCCCAGGCAACGACTCGCAGTAAAGCGCCCAGTTGGAGAGCTGGGAGTCGAGGGCAACCTCTATCAGGGTTTGCGATCGGTTATACTCCCACACCTTTTTCATCTCGTGCAAAACGGACCGGAAAAGCACGAGGATGGACTCATGGTCCAGCCGGTGAAGCAGCCCGTTGCAGACCGAGCCGTCGGCCATCTTCTCCTGGATACAGTAAACCACCCTGTTCCCCTGCGCGGGGGTAACCCGTAATGTCCAGTGCCGGGGAACCGGTATGCCGATATCCTCTTTGAGGATTCTGTTGTACCGGTCGAACAGACTCTCGTACGAATCCATTTCGTCTTCCGTCTCGAAGATGGGAAGCCTTTTGAAGGCAAGCCCCTGCTGGGACGGCTCCAGTATCTCGAAGATGGTGCTTATCTCTCCATAGCCGATGATCCTGGCCGGGATAGAGCTTTCATGTGGCTTTAAGGGATTGAGGCCTTCTTCGAAGCGACTGAGGAGCCCTGCATCGATCCTGTCTCGGCTCAAGGTTCACCTCTCATCCCAGACCCAGGAATGTCTTCGAATCCAGGAGAGCCTGGTCGATTCTTTCGATGATCTCGAAGGCCAGGGCCGGGTCGATGACAAGCGGCGGGAGGAACTGGCTCACTTTCGGGTTGTTGTTGGCGTAGACGCTCAAGACCCCGTTGTCGTAGCAGGCCTTGGACATGATCGGCCCGCAGTGATCGTTTACCATCTCGATGCCCATCATGAGGCCGAGCTGCCGCAAACCGACGAGGATCTCCGGATGCTTGCGCTTGAGGCCTTCGAAGCCGTCCGCGAAGATCCGGGCAAGCTCTTCGACATGCGCGAGAAATTCCGGCCGCGAAGATTCTTCGAGCACGGCCAGCGCCACGGGGCAGCCCACCTCGGCACCGCCGAAGGTTGATACATGGATAAAGGGATTCTGTTTGAAAAAGGCTTCGAGATCGGGCCTGAAACACGTCGCGGAGATGGGGTAAATACCTCCGGAGAGACCTTTGCCGATTACCATGATATCCGGAACCACGCCGAAGTGATCGATCCCCCAGAGCTTCCCGGTCCTGCCGAGCCCTGTCTGGACCTCGTCAATAATGAGAAGGGCGCCGGCATCTTTGCACCTGTCCTTCACACGAGCGTAAAAGTCTTTGTCCGGGACGGGCATCCCCGCGGTGGCGGGTATGGTTTCAAAGATCACGGCTGCGGTCCGGCCGTCGATCTCACCGGACAGTGAGTCGAGATCGTTGAAGGGAACCTGAACGAATCCGGGAGGCTGAGGCCCGAAGGGCTTCCGGTACTGCTCGTCCCCTGCCGCCAGCGCCAGGCCCGTATGTCCGTGGTACCCTCCGCAGGCGGATATGACCTTGGTCCGGCCCGTATGCCCGCGGGCGAGCTTAATGGCCAGGTCGATCGCCTCGCCTCCTCCCACGCCGAACACGGTGTAGCTCATATCGCCCGGCGTAAGCTCGGCAAGCCTTCTCGCGAGCAGGGCTCTCTGCTCGCTGACCAGGTGATGATTGCCGATGTCGTACCGGTCGAGACTGTCTTTAAGGGTCTGCACCATCAGTGGGTTGCGGTGCCCCAGATTGAACACGCCGCCGTTGCAGTGGCAGTTGATGAGCCTTTTCGTACCGCTTATATCCCAGACGAAAGGCCCCTGCCTTTTGCCGAAGACGAAGTCGATACCCACCCCTTCGAAAAATCCGGCCTTCCCGCTGGAGACATGCCGGGAGAAAAGCTCGAATATCCCTTTCTTCGGATCATCAATATCCATTGCCAGGGACCCCCTCATACGATATCGTATTTTCAATAAAAATTGATTCTTGGTTGATCACCTGATCAATGAATACGTACCACAGCGTCCTGCTCCGGTCAACGGTGCCAATATCATAAAAATTATAAACAATACCGTCTTTGTATACGCATTCCAGGGGGACAATTGTCTTGACATTGGGAAAACTTCTAATATAAGTGTGGACAACCAATATACCAGTAAGGGGGAAATAAGAAGAATGGCTGTAAGTATCAGGTTGACTCGCGGTGGCGCCAAGAAGAAACCATTCTACAGAGTCGTAGTCGCTGACTCGAGAAGCAAAAGAGATGGAAGATTCCTGGCAATCGTGGGCCATTTCAATCCGAAGACCAGGCCGGAAAGCATAAATCTGGATATAGACAAGATCAGGGAATGGACACAAAAAGGCGGCCAAGTGACTCCGGCTGTACGCAAGCTCATAAAGGAAAAAGGACATACTCTCTGAGTTCGACATAAAATATTCGTGGTGAGGGCATATGATGAGAGAGCTGATAGAGTACATTGCCAAAGCGCTCGTTGACAATCCGGATGATGTTGCTGTTTCTGAGGTTGAGGGAGAGGTCACTTCTGTTATCGAACTCAGAGTTGCGAAGTCCGACTTGGGCAAGGTGATCGGCAAAGAGGGCAGGACTGCCCGGGCAATGAGAACGCTGCTTACAGCTGCATCGACGAAGATCAAGAAGAGAGCTGTACTGGAAATCATCGAGTAGATGAGCGCCGATCTCATCGAGATCGCCAAAGTAACCGGCCCCAAGGGTCTCAAAGGGCAAATGTGGGTCACCCCCTACGGGGATTCTTTCGAAAGATTCCGTCTTTACACCCACCTCATCATCGGCAGGCAGGGTGAGCCCAGAAAGGTGCTCTCCTGCTCCGCGCATAAAAACAAATATCTCCTTACGATAGAGGGCATGACCGATATAAGCCAGGTCGAAGGCATCAGGGGCGAGTCCCTCTATATTTCCCGGGAACAGCTCGAAGAGACCGGCCCTGATGAGTACTACTGGCACGATCTCCTGGGCATGACCGTCAAAGACATGCAGGGACGTATACTGGGAGATCTTGTACGGATCTTTAATACCGGGAGCAACGATGTGTATGTGGTGGATGCGGTCAAGCAGTATTATATACCGGCCACGAAAGACGTGATCAGGGACGTGTCGCTGGAAGAGAGGGTCATCACCATCGACGCATCCCTTCTCGAAGATATTCTGGATTAGGTTTTATGCCCATGAAAACGGTTTTTTCAAACCCTGCAGGATGCCGTCCCTGCGAAGGCATCGTACCGGCATGATTATAAACATTGTCACCCTGTTTCCCGACATGTTCCAGGGGATATTCACCGAGAGCATCCTCCACCGGGCGATACAGGGCCGGTTCCTCGAAATCAATCTCGTAAACTTAAGGGAATACGGACTCGGGAGGCACCGGGTGGTGGACGACACGCCATACGGTGGCGGAGGGGGAATGATCATGAAACCCGAGCCCATAGCCGATGCGTTGCAGAGCATCCCGGAGAAGGGCCGTGTCATCCTCACCACCCCCAGGGGCAGCCTCTTCAGGCAGGCGGATGCCGTCCGCCTGAGCGCTCTGGAGGCCGTGACCATAATCTGCGGTCATTATGAGGGCGTGGACGAGAGGGTAAGCGAACTTTTCGTGGATGAAGAGCTCTCCATCGGGGATTACATCCTTACCGGCGGCGAGCTGCCTGCGATGGTGATCGTCGATGCCGCGGTCAGGCTCATACCCGGAGTTCTGGGCCATGATACCACCATAAGCGGCGACTCGCACTATAACGGTCTGCTCGAGCACCCCCATTATACGCGTCCGAGAGAGTTCAAAGGCCTTGCCGTGCCGGAGGTGCTCCTTTCCGGCAATCACGAGCAGATCGATTCCTGGCGCAAGGCCATGGCGCGCCGGAAGACAGAGGAAGCAAGACCTGACCTGCTGGAAAAGAAAACCGACAACGGGGAGCGGCCTCATTGAAGAGTCGTCTGCAAGAAAGCATAAAAGATGCAACAGGGTGTTAATAAATAATCGAAAAGGTGCCGAATGCTGTACGTAGGACTGGTCCACTGGCCGTGCATGGATAAGAACGGGGCGGAGATCGCCACCGCGATAACCAACCTCGATTTGCATGACCTTGCAAGAGTATGCTTGACATATGGTATAAATACGCTCTATATCGTTCACCCAAACGATGTCCAATTGTCTTTTGCAAAAAAGATCATGGATCACTGGCTTTCGGGGTTCGGAGGCGTGTATAATCCGGGCCGGAAAAGGGCTTTTGAGATTATTAAGCTGGCAAAGGACATTGAAGAGATTAAACGGCAGACCGGTGCATATATGGTTGGGACTTCGGCGACAACGGTTTCAGGCTGTCTTTCGTGGGGAGATGCAAGGAAACTTGCCTCTGAAAAAGACGTGTGCCTCCTGTTCGGAACAGGGTGGGGCATGGCGCCTGAGCTCCTTGCGAACCTTGATGCCGTGATCGAGCCCATAGATTCAGGGAGCGGCTTCAACCATCTCTCTGTCCGCTCGGCCGTTTCGATAGCAATAGACAGGATTGTAGGGAGGTAACATGAATATCGTTGAAAATTTCGAAAAGGCGCAGATGAAGAGTGATCTGCCTGAGATACGGATCGGAGACAAGGTGAAGGTTTCCACCAGGATCGTCGAAGGGACGAGGGAGAGAATCCAGATCTTCGAGGGCGTGGTCATTGCCCGGCACAGGGGAAACAACCGCGAATCCGTAACCGTTCGCAAGCAGTCTTACGCAGTAGGTGTCGAGAGGGTTTTCCCTCTGCATTCGCCTGTTGTGGAAAAGATCGAAGTGGTAAGCCATTCCAAGATCAGAAGGGCCAAACTCTACTACTTACGCGCAAAGAAAGGCAAGGCAGCTCGTCTCAAAGAAGTCCGCAGCTAGCCATGGCCCTTGAGGAATCCCTCATTTCTCAAGGCTACTGGCCCATATGCGGTGTCGATGAAGCGGGCAGAGGCCCATTGGCAGGTCCTGTCGTAGCTGCGGCGGTCATCATGGATCCAGACCATGAGCTGAGGCTCAAGGTCAGGGATTCCAAACTGCTTTCTGCAGCACGCAGGGCTTCTCTTTTTGATCAGATCATGGGGTCGGCACAGGTCCACGTCGGTATTTCCATGGTCGATGCGGGCACCATCGATAAGATAAACATCCTCAAGGCCAGCCTGATGGCCATGCGCGAGGCAGTGCTCAAGCTCGAGCTCGTGCCCCGGTACGCCATCATCGACGGCAACGCGGCCCCGGAGCTTCCCTGTTTATGCACCCCTGTGATACGGGGAGATCAGCTCGAACCGTCCATATCTGCAGCCAGTATCGTGGCAAAGGTTATCCGGGACAGGTACATGGAACAGATGGACACGCTTTATCCGGGGTTTGGCTTCGCACAGCACAAGGGGTATCCGACTCAGGCACACTATGACGCCATACGTTCCCTGGGAGCATGTCCTATCCACAGGAGAAGCTTTCGGGGTGTCTGCTGAATCCACACGGGAAAAAGGCTCGAAGGGCGAAGAGATCGCCCGGAAGTATCTCAAGACTTTGGGGTACAGGATCCTTGACTTGAACTTCCGGCTAAAGCTCGGCGAGATCGATATCATTGCCCTGGATAACGGCACGGTCGTGTTCGTCGAGGTGAAATCCGCAAGCTCAACCCGTTTCGGCAACCCTTTGAGCTGGGTTCCTCTCCGGAAGCAGCAGCGCATCATCCGGGTATCGGAGATCTACCTCAGCAGGCGCGGCTTGTACCGCTCTCCCGCCAGATTTGATGTCGTGGCCGTTGACCATACAATGAACATATATCATGTCAAAGACGCTTTCAGGTCCTAAGGCGGCCTTTCTCTGCGATCAGAACCTGGGAAGGCTCGCCAGATGGCTGAGAATGCTTGGCTTTGACGCTGCCTTTATGCGGAAGTGGGACCGGGCCGTGATAGAAAAGGCAACGTCGGAAGGAAGAATCTTCCTCACACGGAAAAGATCGATGGCCCGAGAAAAGGGATGCACCGTCGTCGAGAGCGATCACTTGCAGGAGCAGCTCTCGTTTCTGAACCGCGCATTCAGCCTGCATGAGAAAATCCAACCATTTTCGCGGTGTAGTATTTGCAATCTCCCCTTAAAGTGTGTTAAGGCAGATGACGTGAAAAATCAGGTCCCCGAATATGTGTATGCTACCCATCGGGAATTCGCGCGATGTCCGGGGTGCTTGAGAATCTACTGGAAGGGAACGCATCCTGACAGGTCGCTCGATCTATTCAATTCATCCGTGAACGCAAGTGAGGAGAAATGACCAAACAAGAAATTGAAGAGAAGCTTATCGCTCCCCTGAGGGGGAAACGAAAGGTTCTCATCATGACGCATGATAATCCCGACCCTGACAGCATTGCTTCAGCCTTCGGGCTGAAGTACATATTAAAGAAAACACTGGGCATCACCTCGGTGATCGCCTACGGCGGGATCATCGGCAGAGTGGAGAACCAGAGCATGGTGAAGCTCCTGCATATCGACATGCTCCCGTTGAGTGAAGTTTCCATCCGGAGCTATTCGGTGGTCGCACTCGTGGACTGTCAGCCTCATACCGGCAATGTCTACCTCCCTCCGGGCGTGCATCCCGACATCGTCATCGACCATCACCCGCTGCGCAAATCCTCTGAAAAAGCAGAGTTCATAGATGTGCGCAGGGGCATCGGAAGCACCTCGACCATCATTACTCAGTATATCAGGCACTTGAACCTGCCCGTGGACAAGGAAGTAGCTACCGCGCTGTTCTACGGCATCAAATCCGACACGCGCGACCTGGGAAGGCAATCTACGGACATCGATGTCAGGCTGTCGGTCTTTCTGTATCCGTTCACACTCCAGAAGAAACTCGCCAGGATAGAACACCCGGAAAAGCCCAGGGAATATTACGTCAAGCTCTACTCCATCCTCAGCAACGCCAGGATCTACGGCGATGTCGTCGTGGCGAGGGTCGACCTTATCGGATGGCCGGAGATGATCGGTGAATTCGCGGATGAGCTCATCCAGATCGAGGGTATCAGGTGGTGCCTGTGCTACGGAAGGCACAACGGCTCTCTCATATTCTCCATCCGGACCACCCGCCCGAGCTACATGGCGGGGGTGCTTGCCCACAAGATCTGCCACGGCATCGGAAAGGGCGGAGGCCACGAGACCTATGCGGCAGGCAAGATAGATCTGGCCCAGGCCTTAAAAAAAGTGAAGGACCCCGAAGATATCCTGTTGAAGAGATTTCTCAAGGAGGTCAGCCCCCGGGGTATGGAGCCGACCATGCTCGTTGCAGCCGACAAGGTCGAAATCAAACCGTTACAGGCCGAGATCAATTCCTAAGAGTTTCGCGGCGTAGCTCACCATGTTCATGTCTTCCGGTTCCGTCACCTTGGAAACGCCTGAGGACCTGTCCATGCATCCGGACCTGACGATCCCTGCGATCTCCCAGGCATACGGGTGGAACTTGAATCTTTCCCGGTGGAGATAATTCGCCAGGGCGTTCAGGAGGCAGTTGGTGGAGTTGGGGTCCGTGTCCAGAGGCTTCACCCATCCCAAAGACGCGATCTTCTCCATGATGGCCTCTTCATCGTAATCCATGAAGGCCAGGGGGTGGATATTCACCGGCCACCGGGAAGGGTCCGTCGTGAGGTCGTCATCGCTCAGGAAATACGGTTTGAGCTCGTCGCCGATCCGCTCAACGAGAGGGTCGCGGATGGTGCGGTGAGAAAAGCGCTGCAGCCTCGGGTTGGTCTGCATGATAGCCGAACTGATGGGAGCCTGCCCGGGCGACCAGCCGAACGCCACCAGGGGGATGTCGTAGGAAATCGCGGTCTTCAAGATCATCGCCTTGACCATGCCGATGCACGTAGTGCAGATGGAGCTCGCCCGGTCAAGGGTCTTGGGGCTGTAGATATCCGTGCCTGCGGCAAGACCGAAGGCCTTTTTCATGACGTCGAAGGGGGGTTTGAAGATGGTGCAGGCAGCGCCTAAGGAATCGGCCATATGCCGGATGTTCTTCAGTGCCTGATCGGATATGAATCCGTTGTCGAAAACAAAGGCAAGCACCTTCATGTCATAGTGTTTTCTGAGCGTGTAGAGGGTATAGGTCGAGTCCTTTCCGCCGCTGTAGGCAAGCAGCACATCGAAGGAATGCTTCGACCGCTTGCTTTGAAGAAGGTCTTCGAACTTTTCGATATACGCCTGCTTTTCCTGCGCATCGGGCACGGGGGTATTCCTGCAGTAGTTGCAGACCCCTGACTCGTCAAACGATATACCGGGAAAGGTTTCCGAGAGAACGCATCTGGTACAGGTACTCATCTTTTCAAAGCCTCCTTGTCTATCTTCCCAGAGGGCTTCTTTGGAAGGGCCCTCAGAATGTTCCAGTACTTGGGATGTTTATGCGCGGCGAGCCTGACTCCGGTAAACGCCTTGAGCGCTTCCAGGTCAAAGGACTTCTCATCCAGAGGCACAACGAAGGCCTCGGGCACTTCGGAAAGATATTCGTCGTAATGTCCGATGACCGCAACCTCATGCACCAGGCCGGATTCGACGATCGCGTCTTCGATCTCCTTGGAGGATACCCGCTCGCCGCCGATCTTGAGCATGTCTTTCTTCCTTCCGGTGAGGAAGATGAACCCTTCGTCATCCCTGTGGCCGAGATCGCCGGTGACGAGGCCCCAGGGTTTGAGGGCCTTGCCCGTCTCCTGCTCGTCCTTCCAGTAGCCCTGCATGATGTTCTCACCGCAGGCGCAGATGTTGCCGATCTCCCCGGGCCTTAAGATTACTCCGTCGTTGTCCCTGATCGTGATCTCCACTCCGGGTATGGGGATGCCGATGGAGCCGAGCTTGTCCTTGCGCAGCCTTTCGGGGGGCAGATAGGTGAGGCGTGCGGAGGCTTCCGTGGCGCCGTACATGATGTACAGAGAGACGTCGCCTATGCATTCGATGAGACGCCTGGTCAGGGCAGGGGCCATGGCTCCTCCCGCCTGCGTTATATACCTCAGGCTCGGTACGGGCGTTTTTCCGAAAACGGAGCGGTTGAGCAGGATGGCAAACGTTGACGGCACGCCGGCGAATCCTGTCACTTCCTTTTCCGCCATATCTTTGATCACGGAGTTCGGGAAAGCGAAGCGGTTGTTGATGACCACCGAGCCGCCGGTCATGAAATGGGTATTCAGCAGGGTTTTGCCGTACACATAGTAAAACGGCAGCACCGCCATGATCCTGTCCGACTCGCTCAGATTGAGGTAAGAGACAATGGATGCAGTATTGATGCAGAGGTTCTTGTGGGTGAGCATCACCCCTTTGGGTCTGCCCGTGCTCCCCGAGGTGTACACGATTGCGGCCAGGTCGTCAGGTGAAACATTGCCTTCCGGATGCGTCTCCGGCATGGAGCGCACATCGTCCCAGGTGAAACGGACGCCGTGGCCCTCGTTCAAGGGTTCATCGGGGCCGATGATGCAGGGGATATCGATGCCGGAGAGCCTTTTCGCGCTTGTCGGGGAAACCATGCAGATCCCGGCGCCGGAGTTTTCGATGTAATACGACGCCTCCGCCGGGGTGGACCGGTCGGACACTTCCACACACACGCCGCCTGCCTTGAGAACCCCATAATAGCCGGCAACGTTTTGCAGCGAGTTCTCCATGATCATGAGAACCCTGTCGCCTTTTTGCAGGCCGTTTTTTTTGAGCAGACCGGCTAGTCTGTTTGCCAGCGAATCGATCTCCGAGTATGTTGTCTTCCGGTCCCCTTCGAGGAGGGCGGCTTTGTCGGGGCAGACCTGTGCCGATCTCTCAAGGAAACTGTGGACGACTCTCACCACTATGAAAGGCCTTTTGACTGAAGGAATTTTACGATATTGTTGATGGTTTCGAGATTTTCCGGAATCAGCTCTTCATCTTCGATTTTGATTTTATAGGTCGACTCGAGAAATTCGACGAGTTCGAGTACCCCGGTCGAATCCATGACCCCGCTCTCGATGAGCGACTCATCGGGATCGAGGGAGACTTCGCTCCTGCCCATGATAAAATTCTCTCTGATGAAATCGAGGACCGTTTTCTGCATGTCTGACATTTGAACCTCTCTAAGAATTCTCGCTATGAAACTACTATCGGTATAGTATCGTTCAAAAATTATAATTTCAACGGTAAAATCCTGTGATATAAAGAGAAATATTTGATACGCGGCCCTTATGACGAAACTTTCCCCTTGCGGATGCCGAAGAGAGAAACGTGCCGATCAAGGGAAGGGAAACAAAAGATCAAGGAGTCTTGCATGGAATTCACGACTGATGTCCTTCGGATAGATACGGAAAAAGAGGCGGAACGGGTAGCATCCTTTATCGCGGACCAGGTGCAGTCGGTGTACCGGAGGTCGGGAATCGTTGTGGGCCTGAGCGGGGGCATCGATTCTGCGGTAATGGCAGAGCTCTGCGTCCGCGCGATGGGAAAGGACAAGGTATGCGGCTTGATCCTTCCGGAAAAGGAGTCGAACCCGGTAAGCAGTCTTTTCGCGAGAGCCCACGCAGAAAAAATGGGTATCGGACACCGCGAGGTCGATATTACCGCCACGGTGGACAGCGTATATCCCTACAGCCGCAGGGACGAGTACATCAGAGAACTCATCCCGGAGTACAGCCCGGGGTGCACCTACAACATAACCCTGCCCACGGACCTTCTGGAGCGGAATTCTTTCAGCTTCTACGTGCTTCGCGTCCGCCTGGACGACGGCACCATCAAGACAAAGCGCTTAAGCTTCGATGCGTTCCGCCGGATCACCTCTTTTGCGAACATCAAGATTCGATCCCGGATGATCCATCTCTATGCAGAGGCGGAAAAATCGAATTCAATCGTGGCAGGTACCACCAACAAAACCGAATATCTGCTCGGCGATTTCTGCAGATACGGGGACGGCGGGACAGATATCGAGGCCATCGCACACCTGTACAAGAATCAGATCTATCAGCTCGCGGACTACCTGGGCGTCACGAGGGAGATTATCGACCGCTCCCCGAGCCCGGACACGTTCAGTCTTCCGGTGAGCGACCAGGAGTTCTTTTTCCGGATTCCCTTCGAGAAGCTCGATCACCTCCTTTATGCATGGGAGCACGAGCTTCCGGCAGAAAAGGCGGCGGCCGTCCTGGGCATTTCGAAGGAAGCGGTAGAAAGGGCTTTTACCGATTTCACGACAAAGAACCGTGCCACGGCACATTTGCGCCAGATGCCCCCGGTCCTGTAGGCAGACTCACGCTCCGGGCCGGACCGTGCTTAAATCCTCCGGGTCGAGAAACCCCAGTTCGCGAAGGACATCCCGGGCGGTGGTGAACTCGAAGTCTTTCAAGAGGTTGCAGAATTTCCCATACGCTGCCGCGAGCCCCACATATGTCCTGAACCTCGACAGGGCTGAGATCCCCTCCACCCGGGGCGTCCGGCTGTTGACCTCCCACGGATGGATATAAAAAATGAAAGGATTGCCGCTTTTTTCCAGGTGTTTCAGGGCGGACCGGGTCAAGAGGTAGGGGAACAGCCTGAAATATCCTCCCCCTGCCACAGGGAAATTGAAGGCGCCCAGCTTCATGGTGGATATGGGGAACTCGGCAAGGGACCTTCCCGGAATCCTGTAAGGAAACCTCGGGGCATCCGGGATGCCGTAGTTGTCGTGATATATGGGGAAGATGCTGGAATCGTAACGGAAACCGAGCTCTTCCAGGATATCGAAGGCCCAGAGCGTTTTATTGGTAATGGA
The DNA here is from genome assembly GCA_002448235.1 of Syntrophaceae bacterium UBA6087. Classification (GTDB taxonomy): domain Bacteria; phylum Desulfobacterota; class Desulfomonilia; order UBA1062; family UBA1062; genus Phosphitivorax. The sequence goes on along the minus strand of DIXF01000008.1, from coordinate 14,040 downwards.
GTAGGTAGGCGCCCGGTACCCGATCACCTCCTCACCGGTGGAGTCTTCCAGGGTTTTCTTGGCCCGCGACACATCCTCCCTGAACACCTTCGGGTCCTGGGTAGAGATGAGCTGGTGCATGTGGCCGTGGCATGCGACCTCGTGGCCGCGATCATGGATTGATTCGATGAGCTTCGGATTTCTCTGTGCATTCCATCCGAGGCAGAAGAACGTTGCCGATACGCCCGACTCATCCAGGACATCCAGTATCTTTTTCGTGTTGTCGGGAGCTTCGCAGGAAAAGCTGTCCCACGAATTTACCGGTACGATATCGGACAGGGCGTGTACCTGGAAGTATTCCTCGAGATCTATGGTGAGTGCATTCTTCATGGTATCAAGTATAGTATGTTTCGCCCTGTACCGCAAGGAGTGACAAATCATTACTGTTTCACGCCGCGTATCGTTCATCATGGCGTGAAACAAATTGATGGTTCGATCAAAATGTGATAAAGGACTTCGTGTCCTTTCCTCTTACCGTGAAGGGAAGGTACGGCATAGGTGGTGCCATAAGGGGTATCCTGTCAGTTTAAAGGGTGCCTGTCTTTTTTGCTGTATTCTTTTTAATGACAACAAGACGAGGGGGAGCCTGCGCTCAGGCCAAAGGATCGGAGCGTCTTTTTCAGCAGAAAAAAGAAAGCGATTCACGATAAATGTTAGGAGGGAATATGGGGTATTCAGAGAAGAGCATCGCAGGAATTTTCCACAACAGGGCAGAAAAATATCAGTTTGAACCTTTCCTCAAGTACAAAAAGCAGGGGAAATATACAGCGATCAGCTGGAGAGAGATGCAGCGGCTGGTGACGAATACCGGCCTGGGCCTTATATCGCTGGGAGTAAAAAAGAACGATATCGTGACCATCTTCTCAGAGAACTGCTGGCAGTGGCTGGTTGCCGACCTGGCGAGTCTCTCGATCGGAGCCGCCGATGCGCCGATCTATCCGACGAACTCGGGAGAGGAATCCGCGTACATTATCAATGACTCGGGCTCACGCTTCCTGTTCGTGTCCGACCAGGACCACCTGGACAGGATCTTGAGCGTACGGTCCAGGATAAAGGGATTGAAGAAGATCATCACCTTCGACCCCGTCAAGACAGATGCAAAGGATATCATGTCATTCGACGAACTCCTGCGCCTCGGTGAGGAGTATAAGGACAAGAAGGCCTTTGACGAGCGCCTCTTGAGCATCGAGCCCGAAGGCCTGGCTACGCTCATTTACACATCCGGCACCACTGGCCCGCCCAAGGGCGTCATGCTCACCCATGCCAACATCATAGCGAACGTCCTGCAGAGCTATGCGTCCCATCCCATGATCAGCCACCAGGATGAAGCGCTGCTGCTGCTCCCATGGAGCCACTCTTTAGGCAGGACTATCGGCATCTACCTCATGATCCACATAGGCGCGGTGATGAGCCTGGCCGAGAATTTCGGCGCGGTGATGCAGAACATGACGGAGATCAGGCCGACGCTGATGGTATCGGTACCGAGGCTCTTCGAAAAGATCCATGCCGGGCTCTTCTCGAAAGTGGACAAGGCCGGCGCCGCAAAAAAGAAACTCTTCTCCTGGGCCGTGTCCGTTGCATCGAGGGCTGTCGATTACCGGGTGCAGGGGAAAGCCATGCCGTTTTCCCTGCAGGTCCAGTACGACGCCGCGGAGAAGCTCGTGTATTCCAAGCTTAAAGAAGCCCTGGGAATGGACCGGATCAAAATCTTCATCAACGGCGGAGGCGCTCTGGCGGTCGATATCGACCGTTTCTTCAACGCAATCGGTGTGAACCTGCACAACGGCTATGGGCTTACAGAGACTTCGCCCGTGACAAACGTAAACACCTTCGAAGTCTTCGAGTTCGGCTCGGTTGGTCCCGCGCTTGCGGACACCCATATCAAGATCGCCCCGGACGGAGAAATCCTCATCAAGGGACCCCAGGTCATGAAAGGCTACTTCAATAAGCCCGAGGATACCCGCGCATCGTTCACCGAGGACGGCTGGTTCCTGACCGGCGATATCGGAAGGATCGACGAGAGGGGATGCCTCTACATAACCGACCGGAAAAAAGACATCATCGTGACCGCAGGCGGGAAGAACATAGCTCCCCAGAATATCGAGAACACCCTTGCCGCGGACCTGTTCATTGAGCAGGCGGTGGTGATCGGGGAAGGGCGGAAGTTTTTGAGCGCCCTGATCGTACCGAACTTCTCCGAGCTCATCTCCTATGCAAAGAAGCAGGGGATCTCGTATGACAAAAACGAAGACCTCATCATGAAACCGGAGATCGTATCTTTCTACAAGTCCAGGATCGATGCCCTTATGAAGGATTATGCCCGGGTTGAGCAGATCCGCAGATTCTCGCTGCTGCCACGTGAGTTCAGCATCGAGTCCGGGGAACTCACTCCCACGCTCAAGATGAAGCGCAAGGTCATAAACCAGAATTTCTTTTCAGAGATAGAAGCAATGTATAAGGACGGCGAATAACATTCCGAAGAAACAGGGGGGGCCTTCCCGCGCCCCCCTTCCAACGATATCCCTCCGGAATTAGTGCTTGTCCTTTGCACGTGCGCTTGGTAGTATCCTTTTTTTAAAGATCGATACATGCCCAGGCGCGGAATACGATTCGTCAATGCTGACCGGACAGGCATATTTATTCAATTCAGCACGCAAGGCTCATTAATTTTCCAACTTCAAAGAGCCTTCCCAGGGGTTGAAAATTATTTACTGAATAAAGATTTTTCCCCTTGCTAACCTCCCATTGAGGCTATATATAGTATATAGGGCATAATTAAGTACCACATCTAGTATTAAGAGGGGGTTTTAATGTACACCAAAATCAGGAAGCGCGATGGGAGATTCGCCTCTTTCGATGCATCCAAGATTACCGAAGCACTAGCCAAGGCAGGTGAGGCAACAGGAGAATTCGACAAGGATATGGCCCACAGGCTGATGCTCAAGGTCATAAGCATAGCCCAGGACACCATACCCGAGGTCCCCGCCGTTGAGGAGATCCAGGATATCGTGGAGGAGATCCTGCTTTCGTCTCCTTACCGGAAGACCGCAAAGGCGTATGTCCTGTACCGGGACCAGCATGCGAAGATGAGAGAGATCAAGGCCGGAATGGGGGTCGACCTCATCGACCAGTATCTGAAAAAGATCGACTGGAAGGTAAACGAGAACAGCAACATGGCCTTTTCACTCCAGGGATTGAACAACTATCTCTCCTCGGAGATCAGCAAGATCTACTGGCTCAACAAGATATACCCGCCGGAGGTGCGCAACGCGCACTCGGAGGGGAATTTCCATATCCATGACCTCAACATCATCTCGGTCTACTGCGTCGGCTGGGACCTCTATGACCTTCTGCTCCAGGGCTTCAGAGGCGCACTGGGAAAGGTCGAGAGCAAGCCGGCCAAGCATTTCCGCACGGCCCTGGGCCAGATCGTGAATTTCTTCTACACCCTGCAGGGAGAAGCGGCCGGCGCTCAGGCATTCTCCAACTTCGACACCCTGCTCGCCCCGTTCATCCGGCACGACAAGCTCGACTACGCCCAGGTGAAGCAGGCGCTCCAGGAATTCATCTTCAATATCAACGTCCCGACCCGGGTAGGGTTCCAGACGCCGTTCACCAACGTGACGCTCGACCTCGAAGTGCCTTCGTACCTCGCGAACCAGGCGGTCGTCATCGGAGGAAAGCTTCAGGAAACCACCTATGGCGATTACCAGCACGAAATGTCGCTGTTCAACGAGGCATTCGTCGAGGTGATGGCAGAGGGCGATGCAAAGGGAAGGGTGTTCACGTTCCCCATACCGACCTACAACATCACGGAAGATTTCAACTGGGACAACCCCTACCTTACCAATCTCTGGAAGATGACGGCAAAGTACGGAGTCCCGTATTTCTCGAATTTCGTGAATTCCGATATGGATCCGGAGGATGCCAGGAGCATGTGCTGCCGCTTAAGGATAGACAACCGCCAGCTGGAGACCAGAGGCGGGGGCCTGTTCGGTTCGAATCCCCTGACAGGCTCCATCGGCGTGGTGACCATAAACCTGCCGCGGATCGGCTACTTGAGCGCGGACAAAAGCGAATTCCTCAACAGGCTCGATTCGCTCATCACCCTTGCGAGCGCGAGCCTGGAAATCAAGCGCAAGGTGCTCGAAAGCTTTACCGAATCGAATCTCTACCCGTATACGAAGTACTATCTGGACGCCATCAGGAAGCGCTTCGGCGAATTCTGGAAAAACCACTTCTCCACCATAGGGATCGTGGGCATGAACGAGGCCTGCCTCAACCTGCTGGGGGAAAACATCGCGAGCGAAACGGGCAGGAGCTTCGCCCTTGAGGTCGCCGACTTCATCAGGAAGCGGCTCATCGAGCTTCAGGAGAAAACCGGAAGCAACTACAACTTTGAAGCCACGCCTGCGGAAGGCACCTCCTACAGCCTGGCCCGCCTCGACAAGCGCAAATATCCGGATATCGTCTGCGCCAACGAAGAGGGGTACCGGAAAGGTGCGGAGCCGTACTATACCAACTCCTCTCAGCTCCCGGTAAACTATACCGACGACATCTTCGAGGCCCTCGATCTGCAGGACGAAATCCAGTCCAAGTACACCGGCGGGACCGTGCTTCACCTCTTCCTCGGGGAGCAGGTTGAAGACCCGGAGGTGATCAAGAATCTGGTCATGAAGATCTGCAACAGCTACAAGATGCCGTACTTCACCTTCAGCCCTACGTTCAGCGTGTGCCCGAATCACGGGTATCTCTCCGGGAACCAGCAGGTCTGCCCGAAGTGCGACGAGGTAACGGAGGTGTATTCCCGGGTCGTCGGATACTTACGCCCTGTCTCCCAATGGAACAACGGCAAGAAGGAAGAGTTCAACGAAAGGAAGATGTTCGCGGTCAAGGAGGATTTTTCGAAAGATATCGCGGTCCGCGACCAGATCTTCAAGGTAAAGCCAGGCGAGTTGAAGAATCAGGCAATCTCCATTCAGGATACTGAAAAGACGGGGCTTGAGTGCACAACGCAATGAGATGAAAAAACCGGCATCCGGCGTATCGAAAACAGAGCTCGATAGGCCGGATGCCGGTTTGTCTTTAGATGATCCCTTTCAGTACCGTGCTCAGTTCTTCGATCTTGAAAGGCTTGGCAATGACCGCCTTGAATCCGTACTCCTGGAAGTTCGTAACCGCGGGGTCCGTCGAATAACCGCTCGAGACGACTGCTTTGACTTCAGGGTCTATCCGGATAAGGTCTTTGATGGCGTCTTTGCCCCCCATTCCCCCATGGATGGTGAGGTCCATGATAAGGGCATTGAACGGTTTTTGCGACTCTTTCGCTTTTACATACATATCGATCGCCTGGGTCCCGTTGGATGCTATCTCCACCTCATATCCCAGGAAATCCAGCATGTTGCTTAAAACATCCTGGATAATCTCTTCGTCATCCATGACCAGTATTCTCGGCTTCCCCATGAGCAAACTCCCTTCAGTCTTCGTGTGCTTACGTATTGGTCACGTTTTACATCCGATATTAATAACGAGATATGGCAATTAATCAAGAAGAAAAACAAAAAGTCTGCCCCTCCCGGGGAGAACCATGATACAAAGAGAACATAATCAAAAACAGGGTCGCTCGACATGAAGATCGGATACATACAGAAATCGTCTCTCATCGACTATCCCGGGAAGGTTTCCGCCGTGATCTTTACCCGCGGCTGTAATTTCCGGTGCCCGTACTGCCACAACCCCGAGCTTGTGGACGGCTCGTCCTTTTCGGACCTCTTTTCCGAGGACGAGCTTTTCTCTCTGCTGCCCCGGAGAAAAGGGCTGCTCGACGGCGTGACCATTACCGGAGGCGAACCGACCCTCCAGCCGGACCTCATCCCTTTCATGCGGAAGATCAAGGACCTGGGATTCCTGGTAAAGCTCGATACCAACGGCTCCTGCCCCGATGTCCTCGCCGAGGCGGTAGACGGGGGGCTCGTGGATTACATCGCCATGGATGTCAAGGCACCCCTTGCCAAGTATCACGAGGCTGCAGGCAGACATATCGACACCGGCGCGGTCGGGGGAAGCATCGGGATCGTCACCGGGTCGGAGGTCGCCTACGAGTTCAGAACCACGCTTGTTTCCCGGCTTCTTTCTACCGATGACGTCATTGAGATCGGACACATGATCAAAGGGGCGTCATGCTATGCGTTGCAGAGATTTGTCCTGTCGAAGCATCTGGACCAGGCATACATGAAGGCAGAGACATTCACCGAGGAAGAGATATCGGGCCTCGCCGAGAAATTGAAACCCCTTGTGGGCCGGTGCATCGTCCGCTAAAGCAGCACGCCCTCACGAACCGCTGAATATCTGGCCCACCTTCTGTACGAGCTCATTGGGAAGAAACGGCTTCTGGAGGAAGGTGATGTCCTTGAGCTCTTCCTCCTTTACCACGTCATTGCCGTATCCGGACATCAGCATGATTTTAATATCCGGCAGGATCGACTGCATTTTTTTCGAGAGCATGATCCCGTCTATCCTGCGCATGACCATATCCGTGATGAGCAGGTCGATCCTCCCCTCGTGCTGCCTTGCCAGCTGCAGGGCGTCGCCTCCGTTCCTCGCGGTCATGATGGTGTGGCCCTTCTGTCTGAGTATCTCGCTTACGAGCTCGCGGACCGTATCGTCGTCTTCGACCACCAGGATGGTTTTCCCGTCGACCTGATCATATGCATCGGCCTTATCGGCCGATAGGGAATCCGCCGCTTTTTCTTCCTGCGTAAAAGGGAGGAGAATGCGCAGTGTCGTCCCCTCACCGGGCCTGCTTTCCACAGAGGCGGCCCCTCCGGACGATTTGACCATGTTGTTCACCGTCCACAGCCCGATGCCCTTGCCTGTGCCCAGTGTGGAAAAGAACGGGTCGAAGATATGCACTTTCACCTCTTCGCTCATCCCGATGCCGGTATCTTTGACGGAGAGCATGAAGTACTCCCCATGGCCGATGTTGTCGTACCCGGAGGCATTTGCTTCATCCACGGTTTCGACACCGGTCTCTATCGTTATTTCGCCGCCCTTGGGCATTGCGTCGTGCGCATTGATCACCAGATTGAGCAGCATCTTCGAAAGCTGAGTGGGGTCGATCCTGACCTTCTTCAGGCCTTCTTTTTTTATTATCGTTAACTGGGTGTTCGCCCCGATGACGCGCCTGAGGATCGTTTCCTGATCGGAAAGCTCCTGGTTGATGTCGAGGTCCCTGCATTCGGGTTTGGTCTTGCGGCTGAACTCCAGGATCTTCTGGGTAAGCAGAGAGGCCTGGGTCCCTGCCTGGCAGATCTGATAGATTTTGCTGTAAAACGGATGGGACTTGTCGATGGAACCGAGCATGATCTCAGAGTATCCGTTGATGACGGTAAGGAGGTTATTGAAATCATGTGCAAAGCCTCCGGCCACCTGGCCCAGGGTCTCCATGCTCGCCTTGTGAAGGAGGTTCTGCTCCTGCACCTTCTGGTCGATCATATCCAGGGCCTGGTACTGGAAAGACACCACTTCTCCGTCCTTCACGATCGGCCTTCCGGAGATGAGGAGGTACATTATCCTCCCGTCGGCGGCCTTCATGCGCACCTGGTAGGTGACCTCTTTCTTATCCGAAATGCTCTCTTTCCAGAGACGGATGACCTTTGATTTATCTTCGTCATGGATGAATTCGAAGATGTTTCTGCCTATGGCGGATTCTTCCGAGTTATCTGCGCCCAGGAAAAGCTCTACCGCTTTTTTATTGATCTTGAGGATCCCGCCGTCTTTGTCCATGACAGCTGCCATTGCGGTTGCGTTCTGAAAGAGATCTTCGAAGAATGTCTCATTTTCGTGCATGATTATACTCCTTTATACGAACCACTGTGGTTGTAGCCGTACACATTTTATCGGCACGTGTCAGCGATAATCTGAGCCGGACGACAAGGTTAGTTGAGGATGTCGGAAAGAACGGCCGAGAGCTCATTCATATTGAACGGCTTGTTCAATTTTGCAACGATCAGCGGATTGTTCAGGATCTCCTGTCTCTCGTGCTCGAAGGAGAACCCGGAGGAGATGATGACCTTGGTTTCGATCCCCTGCTTCAGCATCTCCTGGAGGGTATGATACCCGTCGAGCCCGGGCATGATCATATCGAGGATGATGATATCGAATCCGCACGCATCCCCTTTCAGCTTTTCCAGGCATGAGCCGCCGTCCGGCGCGGTGACTACTTCGTGGCCCAGGTGCTCGAGCATTTCTTTGCCGATGTCGCGCAGCATGTCCTCATCGTCCACGAGCATGACCCGTGCTTTCTGAACGGGGGCCTTCTCGAAAGGCCTTCCCTCGATCGCAATATTCTTTCTCTTTGTCTTCGATACCGGCAGCAGGATGGTGAACTGTGCCCCTTTTGCTTCCTCGGACTGCACTTTGATGGTTCCGCCGGCATTCTTGACGATGTTGTAGGTGATGGAAAGGCCTAAGCCCGTTCCCTTGCTCGTCCCTTTCTGCTTGGTCGAGAAGAACGGATCGAATATCTTCGGAAGGATCTCCTTGCTCATGCCGCACCCGTTGTCCGTCACGTCGATCCTGATAAATCTGCCCATGGAGTCCAGGAGAAACTGCCGTTTCAGGTTCTTATCGACCGTGATGGTCTGCACGTCTATCCCGATCCGGCCCTTCTGCTTGCCGTCGATTGCATCCTTGGCATTGACGATGAGATTGAGCAGCACCTGGGTGAGCTGGGTATGGTCGATATACACGAATATGTCTTCGTCGATCTCGCCGATATCGAAACGGATGCTCTTGGGCACCGATTTCGACGCCATGCCCATGACTTCCTGGACCACCTGCCCGATGGAGACGTTCTCGGGATTGCCCTCGTTGCGCTTGGTGAAAACGAGCATCTGGCGGATAAGGTCGCGTGCCCGGTCCGAAATCTTCTCCAGGGTGTCGATATACCCCATCTGCTTCGATCGGTCCGTGGTGTATTTCAGCATGGCGAGGTTGCCGGATATCCCGGTGAGGATATTATTAAAATCATGGGCGACCCCACCGGCAAGCTCTCCGATGGTCTCCATCTTCTGCGCATGGATAAGCTGGATCTCCATATGTTTCTTCTCGGTGATGTCTACAGCGGTGAAGACCACGCCTCCATGGGCAGGGTTCATGAGCGGATAGATGCTCACATCGAAGACATGGTTCGACAAGTCGGTCAGCGCCCGCTCATGGAAGAACAGAGGAGCTCTCTGTTCCTGGACTTCCCTGATCACCTTCTCGAACGCCTTCATTTCAGTGCTCATGAAGGACAGCTCCTTGCCGATGATCGACAGCGGCGGTTTATGGAATATCCTGCCGGTGACCGGGTTCACCATCTGGACCTTCCCGGATTTATCCAGACAGATGATGACGTTGGGGCTCGATTCGAAGATGCTGTTGAGGTGGTTGGAGAGGTCTTCGATGGTGTGCTGCGCCCGTTTCAGATCGGTGATCACCTGCGCGTTGTACTGAATCTCGACGATCTTGCCGGCCTTTTTGACGACCGATCCGCTGGCGAGCAGGTACTCAGTGTTCCCGCCCTTTCCCACTGCACGAAGCTCGAACCGGGGGGTCTTGCCTTCGAGAATCTCTTTCCAGAACTCGATAAAGAGGTCTCTGTCTTCGGGATGCGCGATCAGGAGTATGGTCTTTCCGAGTATCTCCTTGCGGGGGTATCCCGAAACCTCTTCGACCTTTTTGTTCACCCTCTTGATATAGCCTCCCGAATCAGTGGTAATGATGATCTCGTTGGCGTTCTCGAACAAGGCCTCGAATCGCTCCCGGCTCTCCCTGATCTGGTCCTCAAGCCTTTTGCGCCGCGTGATGTCTTCCACCAGGCCGCAGAATCCTATGGCATTGCCTGCATCGTCCTTAAGCAGGCTTACGGAATTTTCGATCATCTTTTTCTTGCCGCCGGGAATGATGATCTCGTATTCTATCCGCTGGGGTATGCCTGTCCTGAAGACGTCATTGAATTTCCTGTAGACCCTTTTGGACGTTGCCTTGCTGGTATAGGCAACGAAGTTGACCCCGAGGAGCCTTTCTCTGGGAAGCTCGGCAATGCCGCAGACGATATCGTTGATATAAGTAAAGGTACCGTCGAGGTCTATCTCATAATAGCCCTCCTGCATATCTTCGAGTATCTTTCTGTTCTTCTCGCTTGCCATGCCCTAACCTTCGAAGATATAATCGGAAATGAAGCAACGAAACTTAATATACCAGGTATTATCACGGCATGCTAAGCCATTCGTGGTTCAATGTCAATTTTCATGCCCGGAAAGGGGTACACTTATGGGAGACAACCAAACGGCAACAATCTTCCACCACATGAACCGGATCTTTCTCGGCCAGGACAACGTGGTGAAATGCATCCTCTGCGCGCTGCTGTCCAAAGGACATATTCTGCTCGAAGGCGTGCCGGGCGTCGGCAAGACCCTGATCGGGATGGCCGTGTCACGCCTCATGGATTTACGCTTCAAACGGATCCAGTTTACGAACGATCTCCTCCCCTCGGATATCACCGGCTTCCATACCATCCGGAGCGCCTCGGGAGAATTCGATCTGGTAAAAGGTCCCATCTTTGCGAGCATTGTTCTCGCAGACGAGATCAACAGGACCTCTCCGAAAACCCAGTCAGCCCTTCTCGAAGCCATGGAAGAACATAAGGTGACCATTGACGGCACAACGTATGAACTGCCCGCACCGTTCATGGTTATCGCGACGCAGAATCCCATAGAGGTGGTGGGGACCTTTCCCCTTCCCGAGAGCCAGCTGGACCGTTTTCTCATCAAAGTAAGCGTGGGCTACCCGCCCCTGGAGGAGGAACTGCAGATCGTCGCACGCGGCATCGACCATGACGACGCCCTCAAGCTGGAGCCTGTCGTCTCGGGAGAGGCGATCACCTCAATGATCGCATCCGTGTCCCGGGTCCTCGTGCACAGAGATGTTCTGGGCTATATGACCTCCATTATCCGGTCCACCCGCAGTCATGCGAATATCGAGCTGGGGGCGTCTCCCCGGGGAGGGCTCGCCCTGAAAAAAGCTTGTCAGGCATGGGCGTACCTTGCAGGAAGAGACTTTGTCACGCCGGGCGATGTAAAAACCGTTGCGCCGCTCGTGCTCTCCCACAGGATCATCTCAAGAAACGGCGATCCGAAGTCGATGATCGAGACCCTGCTCGATGAAATCGAAATCCCTGTATAACCTTCTCAAGCCGCCGAGGGGCTTTCGCCTGACCAAGTCGGGGAAGGTTTTCTTCGCCTTCCTCCTGGCGATCATCATCATCGCCATGGCGACCGGCAACAACCTTCTCTTCCTGATCCTCGCATGCTTCCTTTCTTTCATGATCGTCTCCGGGATCGAATCCGAAATGAACCTGCGCCATCTGGAGGTTTCACGGATTCTTCCTATGGAAATCTATGCAGGGAGGCCGGGGGTCGTTGCCTACCGGGTGTATAATCCGAAGAGAACTTCCATCAGGCTTACCCTCGCAGACGGGCAGAGGGTGAAGGTGAAAAACGTGCCCAGGGGTGTTCCGGAAAACGTCAGGCAGGAGAGACTCTTCCCCCAAAGGGGGACCTACCTCCTTGGTGAGATTTCATTCCTGACGACCTTCCCCTACGGGCTCTTCGAAAAATCCATCACGTTCGGCCTCGAAGACGAACTCACGGTATTCCCCGAGCCTGTTCCCTGCTCCTGTACCGCATCGTCCGGGCCTTCCGGGGATTACACCGGCAGCGAACCGGATGTCATATCCCACGTGCGGCCTTATGTGCCCGGAGATCCCTTCTCGTCGATCGTATGGAAAAAGCAGAACCAGGGCCTGGTTTCCCGGGTGGTCCAGGGAGGGGGCGGGACAGGGTCCCTGATCGTTCTCTACCCGGGAGGCGATATGGAGAAGAAGCTCGGTATGGCGACCTACCTGGTCCTCGAACTGTGGAAGGCGTCGTGTCCGTTCGGAGTGTCGATAAACAGTTATTTCAGCGGCATGGGAATCTCTTCAGACCACAAGATAACGATCCTCCAAACCCTGGCCGGGACACAGTCCATCAATGATCCCGACCGGAAGTCATCTTCGGGCCGCGAACATGTCGTCTCTCTCTAGGATCGCACTCCTCACCACAGGCATATCCGCGGCAGGCCTCCTGTCGTTGAGCCTGGCAGACCTTCTTGCCTGGCCGCTGTTCCTCCTTCTGCTCGGGGCTCATCTTCTCGTGTGCAGAAAGTTCCATGAGCCGCTGCCGGTGACCGCACCGCAGATCACGGTCCTGACGCTCCTGCTCTTTACCTTCGAGCTCTTCAGGATATCACAATACGGATGGGAGGTCGTCGTTCCGAGCTTGCGGGACATCATCGTCTTCTTCGCAATTGCCCGGCTTGTCCTTCCCAAGACGGGCCGGGAAATTTACCAGATAGTGGGGATCGCGCTCACTGAAAATCTCTTGTCCACGATCTTTACCCAGAGCCCGCTCTTCCTTATCGGGCTGGTCTTCATGGCGGGGCTGATCCCCATGATCCTTTCCGACCTCGACGAGGCGTCCTTCTCCGAGGGTCCTTGCCGCAAAACAGGCCTCCTGCACTGGCCAAAGGTGTGGGCGGGCATCTTCATCACCGCATGCATCCTTTTTTTCATCATACCGAGGCCGTCTTCAACTCTTATAAAAAGCGGAGTCATCAAAGAGACGAAAACCGGGTTTTCCGAGGAGATCCGCCTCGCGCGAGGCGAGGCCGTCGAATCGGACAGAAGCATTGTCATGCGGGTGGTGTGGAGCCGGGGCACGATGCCCGAGCTCTTCTATCTTGGGGGATCGCGGCTTGAGAAACTCTCAAAAGACGGCTTTACCAAGGGAGACCCGGTACAGTCCGGTTACTTTCCCGAGGCCGGAGAAACGGATATGCTCACGGTTTATCCCACGGGGCTCGACAGCCTGAATGTGTTTTTTCCTTTCGGTCTCTCCCGGGTGTCGCCCGGGAACTGCATCCGCAGGGGCCCGAACCTCTACTGGGCAAGCGACGCGCCCCCTGTCTACGAGATCCGGGTAAACAGGTCGGGCGCTCACGATCCGTACGGAAGCACGCATGTGCCCGAAGAGCTTCTGGACGTCACACACTTGAGCCTGAAGGCGGCAGGGCAGGGGCCTCTTGAAGTCAGAATCGGCCGTCTTGAGTCCTATCTGAAGACATCCTGCTCCTATACGCTCGACGGCCTCCGGGTCCCTCCCGGCGACTCTCCCATCCGGTGGTTTGTCTTCGAAGGCAGGCGGGGGAATTGCGAACACTTCGCCTCCGCCATGGCCGTCATGGTCAGGGGATTGGGGGTCCCGGCGAGGGTCGTTACCGGCTTTCTCGTCCATGAGTTCAACAGGGCCGGAGGGTACTTCATCGTAAGGGCTGACGACGCCCATGCATGGGTGGAATATTTCGCAGACGGCGTATGGCATACCCTCGAAGCGACGCCCCGGAGGATCGCGACGGCGCAGAGAGAATCGAGCGTCATCGATGCGTGGAAGTTCCGGTGGATCAGGTGGGTGATCCAATACTCCCTCGAAGACCAGGCCCGCATGGTGAATACCGTCCTGTTCAGGCCTCACGACATAGAGCACGAGGTCGGGTATGCCCTCGCAGGATCGGCGGGCGCGGCGGCGTTTGCCCTGGCTGCATGGCTTCTGTACTTCAAAACGGCACGGAGAAGCAAAGGGGGCTTCTACCGGAAAGTGGTGCGGGCGATGCAGAGGAAAGGCCTTCCGCTCGATGCCGGCGCAACCCACGAAGAGCATCTGGAGCAGATCGCATTGAGGTGGCCTGCGCTGCGCTCTCACTTCGGGGCCTTCCTCGGCGACTACCTTGCGTGGCGTTTCGGGGAAAGAAAGATCGACATCCGGGAGAGTACGGACCTGATGCTCCGGGCAATCAGAGAAAACCGGCTGCAGACTTACGGAAAAAAGGATTAGCTAGGGCCTGTCATCAAATAAGCCA